>CAWHTO010000004.1:0-221656 GCA_963832295.1 uncultured Alphaproteobacteria bacterium
GGCAGCGAAGGCTATAGAACATGCCACGCTGCCAAAGCTCCGGGTTTAATGCAGGGCGCGTCGGGTCCAGGACGTCGGTGTGTCCGCGACGACAGGCCGATGCAGACGGCATGGAGGAGGGGTCTGAGGCGTCATCACGCCCGAAGGTTGCGATCCAGCAGGCTTTTCAGTTCCACCCGTTCCAGAGGCGTCAGGAAGCGTCCCAACTCCACCTCGCGCGGGCCGCCTTGCAGTGTCAGGTAATTCTGTACCGGTCCGCCTTTGGCGTGCAGCGTCAGGCGCACCCAGTAAGGGTTCGCCTCCCAATCGCGCGGCGCGCGTTTCGGTTCGGTACGTTCGATACGGATCAGATCGTCCCATATCGTCACCGTCTCCTGCAAATCCATGTCCCGCCACGAGCGGCGCAGCGCGATCCAGATGCCCCAAACCGCGACGACGATAAACGGCAGCAGCCCCCAAAATACGGAGGTGCCGAGGATGGAGAACAGAGGCACCGAAATCATCGCAGCGGTCACGGCGATGAACCACACGAAGCCTTCCGGCGTGAGGGACTTGTAGGGCGTCAGGCGCAGCGACAGGCGCGGCGTTCCACGTGGGGTGTCAGAGTGGAGCGGGGCGGTCTGGATCGGCATTCAAGCTATTGTGGACCGCTTGCGGCAAACAGCAAGCGACATGCCGTCGCGGGTCGTCAGCTACCGCGCAAATCTCCGGCGCGCAGGGGCAACAGGTATTGCGGGACAAGTGCAAATGCCATGGCGACGGACCAGACAATGACAGAGGCCGCAGCGACAAGGCGCAACACCGGGCCGCCGAGCCAGAGGATCAGTCTGAACACAGCGGCAATGCCCGCGACACGGCTCATCACCTGCCGCGTCCACTGCCGGTACGCGATCACAAAGTAGGTGTCGTGGTAGGGGACGTCCGGGCCGCGTTGCGACGGAGTCAGCGCTACACTGTCACTCCGAAGCAAAAGGCGCCCCCGAAGGGGACGCCTTTTGTGGTCAAAGCTGTCAGTTCAAACCAGCGTATCAGTGCCCCGGTTGCCTGTCCCACATGTCTTGTGTCGGCAGCGTCTCGAACGTGTGCTCGGGCGGTGGGTTTGGCAGTGTCCACTCCAGCGTGTCCGCATGCTCACCCCAGTAGGCGGGCTCAGTAACTTTCTTACCGGCACGCAGGGTGTAGAACACCACGCCGATGAAGAACAGGAACGAGGCGAACGAGATGAACGCACCGATGGAGCTGACGTAGTTCCACAGCGCGTAGGCCTCTGGATAGTCGATGTAGCGCCGTGGCATGCCCTGACGACCCAGGAAGTGTTGCGGGAAGAACGTCAGGTTTGCGCCGATGAAGAACACCCAGAAATGCAGCTGACCTGCCCACTCGGGATATTGGCGGCCCGACATTTTGCCGATCCAGTAATACACAGCGGCGAAGATGCCGAAGACGGCGCCAAGGCTCATTACATAGTGGAAGTGCGCCACGACGTAGTAGGTATCCTGATAGGCGCGGTCCACCCCGGCCTGGGACAGGATGATGCCTGTCGTGCCACCGAGCGTGAAGAGGAAGATGAAGCCAAGCGCGAACATCATCGGGGTCTTGAACGACACCGAGCCCATCCACATCGTTGCGATCCATGAGAATATCTTGATGCCCGTGGGCACCGCGATCACCATGGTCGCGACCATGAAGTAAGACTGCTGGGTCAGCGTCAAGCCAACGGTGTACATGTGGTGCGCCCACACGACGAAGCCCAGACCGCCGATAGCCACCAGAGCATAGACCATCGGAAGGTAGCCGAAGATCGGCTTCTTGGAGAAGGTCGAGATGACATGACTGATCACACCGAACGCGGGCAGGATCACGATATAAACCTCGGGGTGACCAAAGAACCAGAAGATGTGCTGGAACAGGACCGGATCACCGCCACCGGCCGGATCGAAGAAGGTCGTGCCGAACATGCGATCGGTCAGAAGCATCGTGATGGCACCTGCCAGAACGGGAAGGGACAAAAGAAGCAACCAGGCGGTTACGAACACGGACCAGGCGAACAGCGGCACCTTGTGCAGCGTCATGCCCGGTGCGCGCATGTTCAGAAAGGTGGTGATGAAGTTGATCGAGCCAAGGATGGAGGACGCCCCGGACACGTGGATCGCGAAGATTGCGAAGTCCACAGCGCGCGAGGTTTCAGCCCCCTGAGCCGAAATCGGTGGATAGAACGTCCAGCCCGGACCTGCGCCGCCGTCAATGAAGACGGAGAAGAACGCCAGAGTGGTGCCTGCCACATACAACCAGTAGGACAGGTTGTTCAGACGCGGAAACGCCATGTCAGGCGCGCCGATCATCAGCGGCATGAAGTAGTTGCCGAAGCCACCAAACAGCGCAGGAATAACCACGAAGAACATCATCAAGACACCGTGGCCCGTGATCATCACGTTCCACAATTGACCGTTGGGGTTGCCGTCAAGCTGGTCCACAGTACCCAACAAAGCCTGGGCTTCGACGGGGTTTGCGGTGGCAAGCATGACTTCGAACGTGTCCACGACCTCGGCGCGGAGACCGCCCGTGACGCTGACGACGGAACTTCCGTCAACCGTTGTGGCGGACGCGACCAGCGCGTCTTGCAGACCCGAAAGCTCTGCGGAGAAGGCATTCGTGCCCCCCCCGGCGGCGGCCAAAGCTTCTCCCAGACGGGCGAAAATGCCCTCGATGCCGTCAACGCCGGCCTCAAACGGGATGTACATGTACTGCACACCCGGTTCCATCAGTTCCATCCGCATGTAAACGGTGAACGCCACCGAGATCAGGCCAACGAAGCCTGCGGTGAACAGATAGAGGATGCCGATATCTTTGTGGTTGGTCGACATGAACCAGCGGGTAAAGAACCCCTTCCGGTCGTGGCTGTCGGCGCCTGTGTGTGTGGCGTCTGCCATGGTCGTCTCCTGCTTGCGACTTTGTGGCGCCTTATAGCGCGCACGTCACCCGGAAGGGCGCTGTCTGAAGTGTTGTGGACTACGGTGTAGTGCGCAAGGGGGGGTAGGGCAACGCAACAACTCGCGCCAACGTGATTTTGTGGTGGGTAAAATTGGCGCAGGCGGGCTCGGGGAGGGCGGAATTCACGCGGTGCCGCAGCGCAGGCCGCTTCGACGTCTTGTGCCGCAGCGCCGCCGATTATTTCTTTACTTGCGGAGATCCCGCTAGCCCGGAAGGTACGGCTTAAGTCAGGCGCGGCCAAACATATTGCCCGGTCAACTCGACCGACGTTTGGGCTGCCGACACTGGTGCTGACCGCTATGGACCAAACAGGTTTGGCGTGGATTGGAGGTGGTGTGTCGGGTTTGACATCTGCGCGCCTCCTGTATTTATCCACTGTTTCGCTGACCACCGCTCTGCTGGCGTCGCTGGGCGCAGGGTCTTGGTGTGTTGCAAAAAAAGGCGCAGGGATGGCTGTGGCTCGTCAGCGCCCGGCTCAGGTGAACCAGACGGAATAGATGATCGTGCCTGCCACCAGCGGCGGCACGAGCGAGGCTAGCAACAGCACCCCGTCGCGCAGCATCAGGCCAAGGCCGATCAGAGCCACCGACAGCCCAAGGAGCGAGGACGAGAACGGGACGAATTCCAGAAATGGCATCGACAGGCCATAAAGCGTTGCGACCAGCAGGAAGATTTGCGTCATCGGAGGGCGCGAAAGGGGCCAGATGCGGGCGGTTCCGCGCCGCTCCAGCCAATCGGCGATCCTGCGCACCCGCGTGAGCGCGTGTATCACGCGGGCAGGGTCGGTGCCGCGCCGCCGTAAAACACCGGGCAGCCAGACGCGTCTGCGCCCGACGGCGGCCTGAAAGGCGCAGAGCGCGATCATCAGGCCCGCCAGCGACGACATCAGCGGGATCGCTGACAGGGGTGTTGCGATCAGCAGGCCGAAGAGCGTCATCAATGGCACGGTGCCACGGGGGCCTGCCGCGTCGACCAGTGCACCGACATGTCCTTCGCCGCCCCGCGCGGCGGCATCGACGCGGTCGACCATATCCGACAGATCGGACTGGCTGGGACCGTGGGGGTCGCGAGATCGCGCGCTTGAGGGGGGCGACATGGTCACGAGCGCTCGAACGCAGGGAGGAAACTGCGCTTCAAGGCGACGTCTACATCTGCCAGCGTGACCGGAAGGCCCAGATCGACCAGCGACGTGACGCCGTGGCCCTCGATACCGCAGGGCACGATGCCGTCGAAATGGGTCAGGTCGGGTTCCACGTTGATCGAAATGCCGTGAAAGCTGACCCATTTGCGCAGACGCACTCCGATGGCGGCGATTTTGTCGTCGCACGCGGTGCCGTCCGGCAACGGGGCCTTTTCGGGTCTTTCTACCCAAACGCCGACACGGCCGTCGCGGATGTGGCCTTGGACATTGAACTCATCGAGCGCGGCGATGATCCAGGCCTCCAGCGTTTGCACAAAGGCGCGGACGTCGCGGCCTCGGGTGTTGAGGTCGAGCATAACGTAGGCCACGCGCTGTCCCGGCCCGTGATAGGTGTACTGCCCGCCTCGCCGGGTTTGGTGCACAGGAAAGCGGTCGGGGTCTTTGAGGTCGGAGGGTCTGGCAGAGGTTCCGGCAGTGTAAAGCGCAGGATGTTCCAGCAGCCAGACGGCCTCGCCTGCGGTGCCCGCGGCAATGGCATGGGCACGCACCTCCATTTCCTCCTGCGCAAGGGCGTAGGGGACTGGGACGTCAGAGGTGATCCATTCGACCAATGGGGTGTCCTTGGTTAGCGCGGCAGAAGGCCTGCGTCGCGTATCGCTGTCATATGAGAGCGGCTGACCGGAATGTCACTGCCATTCACCATCGTCAGGAGTGCGCCGTCACCCTTGCGTGTGGCGGACGTGACATTAGCGGTGGCGATCCAGTGGGAACGGTGGACGCGCAGACCGGCGGTGGGCGCGGCCTCGGCAATCGCATCCGCGAGACGGATCAGGACCAGCTCTTCACCGAGGGTCGTGTGCACGCGAGTGTAATGATCCTCTGCCGACAGGGCGATCAGTGCCCCGCGTTTGTCGAGCGGCAGACGCAAGAGGAGGGCAGGTGGTCGAGCGTCGGGGGAGGATCGCCCGGACGACAGCGCCTGAAAGATGACTGTCGTGATCAGAGCGATGGCAGCGAACTGGCCCAGAAGGACAGGCCATTCCGTGAGGCTCGGCCAATAGCCGAAGCTGGCAAGGTTCAGCAAGATGATGATGGGAGTGATCGCCAGAGCGGTCGCCAGCGCCTGCGCACCGACGCGCCGAGGCAGCGAGAGTGTGCGCGGTAGACGGTGGTGAAGCCATACGTTGGCGAGGAAGCCGGCCGAAAAAGTCGAGGCAGCCATCACCAGCCAATAGGCAAAACGCAGCGGCAGTGTCAGCCGCTCTCCTGTGCCGAACGGACTAAGGATCGCCAGCAGCGCCGCCACGGCCACAAGCACAATAGCCGTTGCGGGCTTGGACATTAGCGCCCGCCATTCACGAAGCGGGGATTGCGGATTGGGGTCATTCACGCAGGGGCCTCGTGGTTTGCGAATGCGGGCTGGCGGCGGGATGGAACCCCGCGCCAAGGATCTGGCACTGCTTAAACAACTGCGCCGCCTGTCACAATGCGGGTGCCCACTGACCAGAAAGGTATCGCTCCCATGACGCTACTCCCGCTGTTCGAGGCCTCGACGCAAATTCAGGTTCATGTGACCGCTGCCCTCGTGTCGGTCGCGCTTGGGCCGATCGTCATCCTGCGTCATCGCCGGGACCGTTTGCACAAAATCGGCGGCTATGTCTGGTGCATGGCGATGTTGACCGTGGCGATCTCGTCGTTCTGGATCCGGGAGTTCACGTTGATCGGCCGGTTCAGCCCGATCCATCTGCTTTCCGTGTTGACGCTGTGGTCGTTGTGGATCGGACTGCGCCACGCCATCGCGCGCCGGATCGAGGCGCACCGGGACGTGTTTCGCAACCTCTATTTGTACGGGCTGCTGGTGGCCGGTACCCTCAACTTCCTGCCTGGGCGGCGATTAAATCAAGTGGTGTTTGGACAGGCTGAGGATCTGGGTCTGTGGCTGATGGCGGCGATGGGTGTTCTGGCCGCCGGGCTGGCGTTGCGCCGCCGGATGCGACGTCAATTTGGGGCGGGCAGGGACAGCTTGGGGCACGCAATACCCAATGGGGTAAGGGATTCCCGTCTGCCCGCAGAGCGTGGCCCCTGCGAATATGGGCATCGGAGAAAACACCCATTCAAGCTGCCGGAGGTTATTTCATGTTTGCCAGGTTTTTGACCGCAACGCCCCTTATCGCCGCTATCGCGATATCCCCCATTGCAAGCGCCCCCGCCCAAGCGCAAGACACCCACGAGGTCGCACCTGATCTGTCCACCCGCTGTGACGCGGTTTCCCTCCAGGCCCAGGCCAACGGTGGCACAATGACGATCAGCACGATGACCAACCCCGGCTTTGCGCTGTCCGAGCAGTATTGCGAGGCGCGCTCTGCCGCAATGAACCAAGCCGAGGAACTGGGGCAAGCCATCGACAGCATGACCTATGGCGATGTGGCGACAGTATGCCTCGGGTTTTCGCAGGCGGTTACGGGTCAGACCGCCTTGATCGGATCGCTTTCGCCAGAGCAAACGGTCGCCTCGGCCCGCGACTTTATCTACGCCACAGGTATCCCACGGGCAGAATTGGCCGCAACAGCGCGGATCTGCCTCGGGAACGGCTATGGACTAGACGAGATGGAGATGGGATCCGCACTGGTCCTGGTCGCTTCCGGTGAAACGGCTTACGGCGAATTGCTGGGTCACCACCTGCGCGAAGGCTAAGGCATCACAGCCAATGCGGCAGCGACTGTGGCCTGGTTCTCGGCCATTTTGGCGGCGATTGATGGTGGCGCGCCCGCCGTGTTCAATACGGCGGACGCAACCCGTATTCCGCTGCTCCGTCAGGCCGTTGCGGGCGCGTTGCAGGGCCGCCCTGTGCCATTGCCTGCCTCGGACGTTGCATCTGGCGCTGGCAACCAGATCCTGATCCTGTCAGGATCAGCGTTGCCAACGTTCCAGGTGAATCAGCAAGCGTTTCGCGTGCCCAAGATTGCGCAACTCTGGGTCCAGCAGGGGGCCGCCGTCTTGGCTCGGGTGTCGTTTGGGTGAAAAACATGAGGGTCCGCTCGAACACCCCCTTCACAACCTGCATTGAAGCGGCTAGAGACCGCGCACTACCGAAGATCACGTGCGCTCGTGGCGGAATTGGTAGACGCGCAGCGTTGAGGTCGCTGTGGGGTAACACCCGTGCGAGTTCGAGTCTCGCCGAGCGCACCACTTCTCAATATTCGGGCCATTTAATGCCCCTAACAACTTGAAAAGCAAAACTATATTTCGGTTCAAGCGTCCTCGTCGCGTTTGTACTTGATTGCTCTGTAGAGGCCAGCTTCTGCAAGATCCGCCGTGCCGGAATGTGTCCGCTATCCCAGACTTTCCAGGGGTTTGCGAGGAATGTGAGGACCGGTTCTGGCTCTTCTTCCCAAGCTCCCGTCGGCTTAACGGCTGGCCGAGTTTTTCGGCCAGAAGCAATTTTTCACGCACCAGAATGTGGATTTCGTCTTCATACATGAATACAGTCATGCCGTTGCTCGCGTCGAGAATCCGATCAAGGAAGCCATCGATCTGTTTGTTCAACTCCTGAACCTGCCGTTTTCCCGCTTTCATGTTCTCCTGCGATTTTCCGCGCCGTCGATCGCAGATGAGCCATAATATCGGGGAGACCAGATCGATGAGGTCTCGCGCCTCTTGCAGCGGCTTCGCTAACCCGTCACCCGCGCCCTCTATTTTGGCGCTCGCAATGGGCATTGTGGCGCAAATCGGCTCTGACGGCGGTTAACTACGGGAATTCAGTCTGATAGCGGGCTGGGATGAACAGTTGCGCCGCCACGAAGTACGCGACCCCGAACTGTTCTGATTACAATCATGCCTTGATCACCAGCGCGATCCGGGCAGCGTGTACGTAGGGAGACCCGCACCGTGGCCCTCTTTCCTTCTTTAGATGAGGCAATAGGCCAGCGGAAGTAGTAAATGCCATGTCTTGAGAGGCTTAGATAGGATGATAACATCATTGGGTGTGTGTCCCACTTTGTGTCACACTCGACTGCTGAGCCGCTAACCCTATGATTTAGAATGAAATGGAGGCGAGTAGGAGAATCGAACTCCTGTACACGGATTTGCAATCCGCTGCGTAACCACTCCGCCAACTCGCCTCTGCGCCCACGAACTATGATCAAAGCGGGGGGGCGTCAAGCGGGCAGGGGACGCGATGCCGCTACAGTTTGGGCCCTGCCTACAATGGGCAGTTGCCTGCGTTACGGTAATATGCGAAAGCGAGACGGGGAAACTAGACGGATTGGTTCAGTTTGATGGTAGATTACACCCAGCGCCGGGTCACGATGGTCGACACACAGGTGCGCCCGTCCGACGTTACCAAATTCCCGGTACTTGATGCCATGCTGACCATCCCGAGAGAGACCTTTGCCCCCGACAGCATGCGCGATGTGGCCTATGCCGACGGGCCGATAGCGCTGGGCAATGGCCGTCAGTTGCTCGACCCGCGCGCAATTGCGAAACTGCTCGAAGCTCTGGAACCCAAGCCGACTGACCTTGTCCTCGAACTGGGGGCTTCAACCGGTTACACCACGGCACTTCTGGCCCATATGTCCGAAGCCGTGGTCGCGGTAGAGGAAGACGAAGACCTCGCGCGTGATGCGGAAGCCGCCCTGAACGCCCAGGGGGTCGATAATGCCGCGCTGATCACCGGGCCACTGACCGAGGGCAGCCCGAAGCACGGCCCCTATGATGCGATCGCCATCTTTGGCGGCGTTCAGCAGGTGCCCGAAGCCGTCCTCGACCAGCTCAAGGAGAGCGGGCACATCGCGGCGATCTTTATGGACGGTGCATTGGGCGAGGCCCGCATCGGGATCAAATCGAGCGGTCGCGTCACCTGGCGGATGGCGTTCAATGCGACCGCCCCTGTGTTACCGGGCTTTGCCCGCGCAGAGCAATTCTCATTCTAGCGGCAGCGCGCAAAGAGCGAACATACCGTCGATCGGCAGGAGGTCAGGCACCATGGCACTAGGGTTCGCAGCACGCGCAAAGCGCGCCGTCTGGATGGCCGGATTGGTTGCGGTCACGGCGCTGCCGGTGCAGGCCGACAGCCTCCGGACCGTCATGGTGGACGCTTATCGCAATTCCAACCTGTTGGAACAAAATCGTTATTTACTGCGCATTCAGGACGAGAACGTGGCACAGGCCATCGCCCTTTTGCGCCCGGTGTTCAGCTTCGTGGCGGCCCTGAACCGCGATCTGAACAACTCCACCTCCACTGCGTCGGCGTCGCTGGTCGGCGAATACCTGATCTACAACGGTGGCGCGCGGCGCTTTGCCATTGAGGCGGCGGAGGAGACCGTCCTTGGTGCGCGACAGCAGTTAATCGCGCTGGAGCAGCAAGTGCTTTTGGACGCCGTCACCGCGTATATGAACGTCTGGAGGGATTTGCAGGTTGTGGGCGTGCGAGAGCGCAACGTGCGTGTGATCACCCAGCAGTTGCGCGCAGCCCGCGACCGATTTGAGGTTGGCGAAGATACCCGCACAGACGTGGCACAGGCCGAGGCGCAGCTGGCCACTGCCCGGTCGCAACTGGCCGGTGCCCAGGGCGCGTTAGAGATCAGCCGGGAGCTGTTTGCTCTGGCAGTGGGCCGCTATCCGGGCAATTTGTCCGGCCCCGGCGGCATCCCCAACATCCCCCGATCTGAGGCGTCAGCCCAGGCGCTGGCCCGTCAGGAGCATCCCGCCATCCGCGCCTTGCAGCACGAGGTGCGCGCAGCGGAACTGGGGATCGAGCAAGCCCGCGCCGGCGTGCGCCCGCAACTCGGCTTTGAAGGCCGCGTGACAGAGACGTTTCTGGACGACGCCTTTCCGTCCCGTGAAGGCAACAGCGCCAGCATCGGCCTGACGCTGACCCAGCCGATATATCGCGGCGGGCAATTGCTGTCGTTGGAGCGGCAATCCCGCGCGCAGGCCGCAGCCGTCCGGTCGGGCCTGAACCAGCAGGTGCGCCTGAACCTGCAGGCCGTGGGCAACGCCTGGGCGCGGATGAGCATTGCCGGAGCACAGATACAAGCCGCCGATCAGCGGATCGAGGCTGCGGAACTGGCCTTTGCCGGCGTCCGTGAGGAGGCCTCGCTTGGCGCGCGCACGACCCTGGATGTCCTGGACGCGGAGCAAGACGTGCTGGACGCGCGCATCAGCCGGATCGAGGCGCAGACAGATCTTTATCTGTCCAGCTACCAACTGCTTGCGGCATCAGGGCTTTTGACAGTTGAAGCTCTTCAACTGAATGTGCCCGATTACGATCCGGCGGCCTATGCCAATATGTTCTCGAACGCACCCAACCGGGTGAACTCTCCACAGGGATCGCGACTTGATTCTATGTTGGAGAGTATCGGGCGTTAAGCACCGGTTGCGGCTGGCTCGCGGGCCGCAAAGGCCGACGCCTGGCACAGCGCGGGGCGGCGTTGAAACGGCCCGTTGCCATATCTGGCCCTTTATTAAAATCCTCCGCGCTATGGCTGCGGGAAATGTTGTGTGAAACAGGATTTTTGGCTATTGTGCCGAAGAAGTAGTCAGCAGACGGCCCGCCAAAGGGCCGCATTTGATATGTGGGAATCCGTTGAGATGACTACATCTGAGGAGAGCATGAATGCCCGATCCCGCCAAGACGCCGGAAGAGATTGAAGATGTCCTGGCATCCATCCGCAGGCTTGTGTCGGACAATTCGTCGGCACCTGTGACCGCTTCGAAGGAACCACCCGCCGCCGCATCCGCCGCCGCACCCGATGATCGCCTGGTCCTGACTTCGTCCTTCCGCGTGTCTGATCCGGAGGATCCCTGGGTGCCGGTAGGGGCGGCGCACCCGATTGCGCCCAAGCGCAGTTTGCTGACCAATGCAGGAACCGCAAAGCGCAACGATACCGGGTGGCTGCCGGATGACCGATTGGCGAATTTCGACGACGTCGGCGATACGGGCGGCGATACGCTCGACGGCCCGGACCAGCCGCCTGAACAATCGGAGGCCGATACCGAAGATCTGCTTCGTCTGGACGGTGCTGTCGAAGAATCCGCTGAGTTTGAGCCGGAAACCGGCGATGACAACTGGCCAACACCGGGTGCGGAATTGGCCCTTTTGACCCTGGTGGCCCGACGGGAGCCGTCGGACGGGAGCACTGCGCCCGAGCCTGCAGACGCTGATGATGATTTGGGCGAGGTCGCTGGAGCGACCCCATCCCACGATACTCCGGTCGCTGACAACATGGGGTCAGAGGGGTCGACCGATACGGATGTGCCGGAGGCTGATTTGGCCGGGGACATGGCCGTATCGGATGACGCGTCAGATGACACGCTAAGCGACACACCAGACGACACGCCAGACGGCGCAGATGATCAGGCGCGTGCGGAGGCCCTTGTGGCCGATGCCGTGATGGAGGATGCGACGCCGCAGGATGCCGTGCCTGAGGACGATGCTGTGGACCCGGCCGATGATATCGCGGATGACCACGGCGACGACACCGGAAACAGTTCCGATGATGAAGATCCGATGCAAACGGACCAGACGCCGGACGATGGCTCCGGGCATCTTGACGAGAATCACGATCTGAACATTGCTGCCAATCACATCGCCGAAGATGAGACGCCGCAGGATAAGCCGACGCCCGTCCCGGTCTTTTCCGCCCGCGCGCCGGTCGAAGACACGGGTCCTGAGGCTCCGGTGGACGACCTGGGAGATGACCCAACCCCGTTCAGCATTCCGGAGGCGGAAGATGGCTTCATGGATGAAGAAACCCTGCGGGAGATCATTGTCGAGGTCGTGCGCGAAGAGCTGCAAGGCGTGCTGGGCCAACGTATCACGCGCAACGTACGCAAGATGGTGCGTCGCGAAGTGCGTCTGGCTCTGGCGGCAGAAGATCTGGAATAAGGCGCGCACCCGTCGCCTGTGCCGGGCGCAGGACCCGCGCGCAACCGGATCTGGCCTGATCGCGCCGCAGATGGACCCGATGTAGCCTGATGTTTCCGATCCGCGACCATAATCCATCTGACCGGACACCGTTTGTGACATGGGCGCTGATCGCGGCCAATATCGTTGTTTTCCTCAGCTATTACCCCGCCATGTCCGGGAATGATGCACAGCTTCTCGCGGTCTACGGAAATTGGGGGTTGGTCCCGGCCGAGGTCACCGCCAATGGCGAAATCCGGACGCTGGTGACCCACATGTTCCTGCACGGCGGATGGATGCATCTGATCAGCAACATGCTGTTTCTTTGGATTTTTGGCGACAACCTCGAAGATCTGATGGGCCATCTGGGGTTTGCCCTGTTCTACCTTGCCTCTGGTATCGCGGCGGCGGGTGGACAGATCCTGGCGGACACGGGATCACCTGTCCCGATGGTCGGCGCGTCGGGGGCCATTGCCGGCGTCATGGGGGGGTATCTGCTGATGTTTCCCCGCGCCAGGGTCGACGTATTGGTCATCCTCCTGATCTTCATCAAGGTCTTTACCATCCCCGCCTGGCTTATGCTGGGCCTGTGGTTTGGCCTGCAACTGGTCAGCGGCTTTTCGACGGACCTGGCCGGCGGCGGCGTTGCTTACTGGGCGCATGCGGGCGGCTTCGTCGCGGGACTGGTGTTGGCCGCACCGCTGTGGGCGCGCCTGGGCGGGCCGGGGTTCTGGCGCCGCTTCCAAGGGAAGCCGCCCCATGAAGAGGTCGAGTACCGGGTGGTCGCGCGCGCCCGCTCTCCGATCCCGAAAGTGCACTGGGTGCGCAGTGCTGCCAGTGATCGCCCGCTGTCCGATATCGTGCGCGTCCCGCGATCCGGCACGGCGCGCGGCCGACGGGGACCCTGGTCAGGCGGTCGATAAACCCTTAGGCGCGCTCGGAATATTCCATGGTCTCGGTATTGACGACGATGTCTTCGTCCTGACCTACGAATGGCGGCACCATCACCTTGACGCCATTATCGAGCACGGCGGGCTTGAACGAGTTTGCCGCCGTCTGGCCTTTGACCACCGGCTCAGTCTCAACGATCCTGCACACGACCTTTTGCGGCAGCGAGGCGTTGAGCGCCTCTTCCTCATGGAATTCCACCACGATCGTCATCCCGTCTTGCAGGAACGGACGCCGGTCACCGAGCAGATCTGCGGGAAGCTCAATCTGCTCATAGGATTCGGTATCCATGAACACGAGCATGCCATCGGATTCGTACAGAAACTGCTGGTCCTTTTGCTCAAGTCGGACTTTTTCGACCTTGTCGGCGGATCGAAACCTTTCGTTAAGTTTTGATCCGTTCCGCAGGTTCTTTAACTCGACCTGGGCGAAGGCACCGCCCTTGCCTGGCTTCACGTGGTCCACCTTGACAGCGGCCCAGAGGCCACCGTTGTGCTCAAGCACATTCCCAGGCCTGATTTCATTTCCGTTGACTTTGGGCATGTGACAAAACCTTGGCAAAACCTTGAGAATTTATTGCCGAAACCTATATCTTGGCACTTGTGAGGTGTCCATACACTTGGATCGGTGTGTCACTGCGCCAAGCTATGCGTAAATGGAATACCACATATGCCAAATTCGCATCCCTGCTCTGCACAGAATCTGGGCATAAGAAACGCTACGCCAGAAATGCAAGAGCAATAAGAAAGGAAAACTGTATGCGTGATTTCGTGGACGGCACGGCTTTCAACTTCGAACAGGGAACCCGCGCGCGCAAGTTGTTCGCGGCAGTTGTCCTGGCGGCGTTGGATGATGCTATCGCTGATGACAAGAAGTACGGAAACGGGCCAGAGCAGATTGCCCGTTGGGCGCGGTCGCGCGATGGCCGTGAAGTGTTGTCTTGCGCAGGGATTGACCCGAATGAGCGGGTGGTAAACGGCCTGATGGCATTTGTCGGCAACGGCGTGCGGACGTCGGTTGCGTTGAGCCGTGAAGAAAGTGAACGCCGCAATCAGGCCGAAGCCGCCTGACCTGCAACGACCCAAGCTGCCGCTTCGAAAACGCGCCCCTCTGCAGGGCGCGTTTTTCGTTTCAGCGTGGTTGAACATGCGGACGGTGTCGCTTCATAGTGCCGACAAAGGGGATCACACATGGCGCAGGCGGATATTGGATTGATCGGGCTCGGGACGATGGGATCTGCGCTGGCGCTCAACATTGCGGACAATGGCTTTGGCGTGGCGGTTTGGAACCGCACGACATCCAAGACCCACGACTTTATCGGGGAGGCGGGCGATCTGGCATCAAACGTCTTCGCGACCGAAACGCTGGAAGAGCTGGTGGCCGCCCTCAAACGCCCCCGTGCCATCATCCTGATGGTGCCAGCGGGCAAGCCCGTGGACGACCAGATCAAGGCGCTCGCCCCTTATCTTGCCGATGATGACCTGATCATCGACGCGGGCAACGCCAACTTTCGCGACACGATAGACCGGATGGAGCGTCTGGACCGCCCCTTTATCGGCATCGGCGTGTCGGGCGGTGAGGAGGGCGCGCGCCATGGTCCCGCGATCATGGGCGGCGGAGATCGCGCGCACTGGGACCGGGTGGCACCGATCCTGACAACCATCGCCGCCAGCTTTGAGGGTCGCCCCTGCGCTGATTTGATGGGCCCGGATGGGGCGGGGCATTTCGTCAAGGCCGTCCACAACGGCATTGAATACGCGGATATGCAGTTGATTGCCGAAGTCTATGGTCTGATGCGCGATGGCATGTCCATGGACGCAGCCGCCATCGGCAACATCTTCGGGGCGTGGAATGAAGGGCGCCTCAGTTCGTTCCTGATTGAAATCTCGGCCAGGGTTGCAGCCTCCCACGATGCCGCAACTGACGGCCCGCTTCTGGATGTCATTGTGGATGCGGCGGGCCAGAAGGGCACCGGACGCTGGACCGCGATCGAGGCGCAACATCTTGGTATCCCGATCCCGGTGATCGAGGCTGCGGTGGCTGCGCGCAACATGTCAGCCAGGCGCGACCTGCGTGCCGATCTGGCGGAACGGTTTGGCGGGGCGGAGGCATTGAACCTGCCGGACGACATACTGGAGGCCGCCCTGACCTGTGGCAAAATCCTGTGCTACGCTCAGGGCTTCGACATGCTGCGCGCGGCGTCCGAGCAGTTTGACTGGTCTCTCGAACCGCAGGTTATCGCCCGCAACTGGCGCGCCGGGTGCATCATACGTTCGGCGATGTTGGACGATATGGCCGACGCGTTTGAGCAGGCGCCCGACCGGACGCTGATCGAAGCGCCGTACTTTGCCGACATCCTGTCCGACACCGTCGCTGCCCTGCGCCACACCGTCGTCACCTCTGCGGGTGCTGGCCTGCCGGTCCCGGCCCTTGCGAGTGCACTGACCTACTTCGACACCATGCGCCAGGCCCGTGGGACGGCGAACATGATCCAGGGCCAACGCGATTACTTCGGCTGGCACGGGTTTGTGCGGCTCGATACGGGCGAGGCGAACCAGCACGGGCCGTGGGCGTCCGACTAATCGGCTGGCAATCCGCGCACGATGGGCGCAATCTTGAACTAATGTGACCCGAGTGGAGATACGACATGCATGCGTCCCTGATTCAGACACCCGCCGCAGACGAGGCCACGAAATGACCCGTTTTGTGTCCATTGGCGAATGTATGATCGAGACGTCTGAGGGGCGCGCGGCGTCCTTCGCGGGCGACACATTCAACACCGCCTGGTACGTGGCGCAACTGGCTCCGGGGTGGACGGTCGACTATCTGACCGGAGTGGGTGACGATGCGTCCTCCGAAGATCTGGTGGCCTTTGCGGCCGCCGCCGGTATCGGGACTGACCATATGACCTGCCATCCGGGCCGCAGCCTGGGCAACTACCGCATCACGCTGGACGATGGCGAACGCACATTCCATTATGATCGTGACACCTCTGCCGCGCGTCTGCTGGCAAGCGATGAAGACAGGCTGGCGCGCGGCCTTTCCGGCGCCGATCTGGTCTTGTTCAGCGGCATTACCCTCGCGATCCTGACGGATGAGGGGCGCGAGCTATTGTTCGATACGATCTCTGAGGCGCAGGCCAACGGCGCAATCGTTGCGTTCGATCCCAACATCCGCGATCAGCTTTGGCCCGATCTGGCGGACATGCGCGCCGCCGTCATGGAAGCCGCGCTGAGTTCCGAGATCATATTCCCGTCTTTCGATGAAGAGTCCCGCCATTTCGGCGATGCCTCGCCCGAGGCAACGGTCAAGCGCTACCTGACGGCGGGGGCCACCAGCGTCGTCGTGAAGAACGGCGGCGGGCCGGTGCACTACAGCATTGGCGGAGTCGAGGGCATCGTGACGCCGGAACCGGCCAAGCCCATCGATACCACAGCAGCGGGCGACAGCTTCAACGCAGGCTTTCTGGCGGCTCTGATCGGAGGAGGAACACCGGAGGAGGCGGTAAAAGCCGCCTGCAGGCTGGCAGGGCGAGTGGTGCAGGGCCACGGGGCGCTGGTTGACGGTGTGGCGCACACTTGACGGACACGACATCAAACGATTGCCCCGCCGCCCAGGAAACGGGCGGCGGGGCTTTTTTGTCACTTCCCGCTGGCTCGCGACCCCCTGACGCTGCCTGAAATCAGGGATGTCAACGCGCCAGGCGATAAAGGATCCATCGGACAAACCGAGAAGATCTAATGTGCGAACTTCTTGATCTCACCGCGTTTCAGGCGCGACGCATAGGAGGCCAACTCTGAGCGCACCACTTTCATCAGGAAGTACAGCGCGAAGATGTTCACCACAGCCATCGCAAAGATCGCCGCATCGGAGAAGTCGATGACAGGTTCAAGGGACGCAGCCGCGCCGATCACGATAAACACGCAGAAGATGATCTTGAAGACCAGTTCCGTCGTCTTGCCTTCGCCAAACAGATACGTCCACGCCTTCAAACCGTAGTACGACCACGAGATCATCGTGGAGAACGCGAACAGCACCACCGCGATGGCCAGCACGTATGGGAACCAGCTGATACCGGACCCAAACGCCGCAGAGGTGAGTGCGACGCCCGAATTGCCGTCAACAGTGGCGATCGCCGTGCCCGCCTCGTTCAGCATATACAGGCCGGTGGACTGATCGACGATCAACTGTTGCGAGATGACAATGACCAAGGCGGTCATGGTGCAGATCACAACGGTGTCGATCAGCGGCTCCAGCAGGGACACGAAGCCTTCGGTGATCGGCTCTTTGGTTCTCACCGCAGAGTGTGCAATCGCCGCAGAACCCACGCCCGCCTCGTTGGAAAACGCCGCCCGCTTGAAGCCCTGGATCAGCGCGCCGACAAGGCCGCCCGCCACGCCAAGGCCCGTAAAGGCACCAACGAAGATCTGGCCAAACGCCCATCCGATCAGGTCGTAATTTACCACCAGAATGATCAGTGCCGCACCGACATAGAGGATGCCCATGAACGGCACGACCTTTTCGGTCACGTTCGCGATGGATTTGATGCCGCCAACAATCACCGCAAACACGATGACCGCAAAAATGATCCCTGTGATCCAGCCGGGATAGTCGCCGGTGATACTGGAGATCTGAGCATGCGCCTGATTGGCCTGGAACATGTTGCCGCCGCCAAGCGCGCCAAGGATACAGAAGATCGAGAACAGAACGGCGAGAAACTTGCCGCCCGGCAGCCCCAACTCCTTGAACCCCTTGGACATGTAATACATCGGACCACCCGAGACGGAGCCGTCCGGATACTCGTTGCGGTACTTCACGCCCAGGGTGCACTCGGTGAACTTGGAGGCCATGCCCAGTAGACCCGCCAGGATCATCCAGAACGTGGCGCCCGGTCCACCGATGCCCACGGCCACCGCGACCCCCGCGATATTGCCGAGGCCCACGGTGCCCGAAAGCGCCGTTGCAAGGGCCTGGAAGTGGCTGACCTCGCCCGCGTCATTGGGATCGGAGTAGTCACCCTTCACCAGTTGGATCGCATGCTTGAAGAACTTGAACTGCACGAATCCGAAGTAGACCGTGAAGACCGTCGCAGCCACGACGAGCCACAAAACGATCCACGGGAAGTTGGTGCCGGGAAACGACATGAAGATAAAGTTGACGAAGGGCCCGGTGACGTTGGCAAAAACCTCGTTCACGCGAGCGTCCAGGCTTTGCGTTTCCTGTGCGAGTGCGGGACTGGCAACGACGGCGGCCGCCGCTGATGTCGCCCATAATTTCGTGTTGGTAACCATGACGTCCCCCTATCCGACGACTGTGACGGGCACATCGGCGTGCATCACAAGATTTTGGGTTGAGCTTCCGAAGATCCGCTTGGTGAAGCCGTCAGACGACCCGCGGCCGACGATGATCTGCGATGCCCCGTTTTCCACCGTGAGCCGGTTCAATGTCTCGGCGACATCACCGTGACGCACCAGTCCACTGGCCTTATAGCCCGCGTCGGTCAGCGCTTTGACCGCCGGATCGACGATCCGTGTGGTCGCGAGCAAAACCTCTTCCTCGCGCCGCTTGTGGCGTTGTTCATTCTCTTCCGCTGTCTGAAAGGTGAATGGCGACCATTCGATGACGTAGATCACGAGCAATTCACAAACATCCATTCTGGATGCCAGGTCTTTCGCAAATACGAGTGCACGCTCACCGGTGTCCGTCCCGTCAAGTCCAATGACAATTTTCGCTGTCATGCTGTCCTCCGTGGTTGTTTTTTTATTGGTGCCAAGGCCGAAGCCTGACGTCGGGCATTAATCTGACTTGAGCATGATTTTCGAAATGCCCCACGTTTAGTATTGGAGATTTCCCTCAGGGAAGGGGCATGTTCTGCGACCAAATACAGGCTAAATGGAAGAAAATCGGCAAAAAAACAGGCAATCAGACCGCTGTGCTGAAAATTGCGCCGCGCAGATGCGTCCGAAAGACGTGCGCCTGGATCCGGTGGGGCACACATCCACGTCCTGCCGCAGTTGCCGCTTGCAGGCCGGCAAGGCCACGCACGGCAGTCGAGCCTGTCGGGATGCGCGCCCCGTTGATTTGCGCGATGTCGCGGGGGGCGTCCACCCGGTCCAGGCTGCAGCGACTGAATGCAAAGCGGCTTGCCCGCACCTGTCCATCGGGGCCCACCGCAGACCGTTGGTTAATCCTGTTGAAACAGCTCACCCGCGACGCCGCCGTGCACCGTGCGAGCAGACAAGACTGCAATCGTCGCCACCAGCGCCGAAAGCAGGACGTAGCCACCCCACAGATGCAGTGCCGATCCGGTCAATTCCGCAAACCGGAAGCTGGCCACCGTTATTGCCGCCAGCGGAAATGACAGCGCCCAAAACGAAAGGACAAACGGCAACCGCAGAAGCGATGGCACCTGAAGGGCAACGAGGGCCAGGAAGAAATACCCGAGATTTATCAACACCCGCGCGGGCGCATCGACGATGCCGTCGGTGAACTGCACCCACCCCAGGAACGCCAGCACCGGCGGTGCGATCAGGATCACAATCGTGGGTTTCAAGTTGCCCGGCAGCGGATCGTGAAAAATCAATCGGTTGAACACCAGGGTCAAAAGCACCAGCCAAAACAGGGTGCCGACAGCAAAAAAATACCAGCTCAACTCGACATAGCCCAAAGATACTCCCGCCAGCGGTGCTGCCAGATTGCCCACAGCGGGGATGAACCATGCGGGTGACAATTGCCCCGGCCCAAAAGCGCGGTGAGAGATCCAGGCCGATATTACGATCACCGTGAGCGCGCCCTGGACGGCAGCGCCCAGCAGCCAGGCACCTTCGGCGGACCGAGGTGCCATGTCGTGCAGGAACGCGGCCATCAACAGCAGGGAAACGCTCGCGGCCGGAAAAAATGCCAGTGTCACCGGGTGCGACCACTCAGCTTTCAACGCGGCTGGATGATAGGCTGCCTGTGCCGCAAGAATGACCAATGAAACGGCGAGGATGGCGATCCCCGCGAACCCTACGACCATGGACGGAGCGGGGTACCCGCCGGCGCGCAGGGCCAGGGCCAGGCCAAAAACGCCCATGCTGACAGCGAAGAAGCTGATCGGAAAATGCGCGAGCCAACTGCCCGGTGGCGATGGGGAGGTCACGGCCCGGCGTCCTTGTGCTAATCCGCCAGCGGGAGGCTGGACATCTCGTCGGCGACCGCCTCGTCAAGCGGGGTTTCAAACGTGTTCACAATGAAGGCGAGGGTGGAGTAGAACCCCACGGTCGCGAAAAGATCGAGCATCGCGCGCTTGCCCACCAGATCACTCAGGCCGCGCAGTGTCTCAGGCGCAAGGCGCGCTTTTTGCATCAGTTCATCAACGGCGGTGGCGATGATTCCATCCTCGGCCGTCATCTGCATGGGGGCCTCGCGCATCGACGCGATCCGTTGATCCGCCATCCCGAGTTTGCGCGCCCGCGACACGTGATGGGTCCACTCATAGGCTGAATTCAGATTATGTGCAGCGCGCAGGATCACGACCTCGCTCCGTTCCCGCCCCAGGGCGGTGTCCAGCACGATATGCTGGCGCAGGGCGGCCCAGGCCTGCACCAATGCCGGATGGTGAGCCATGGTTCGGTAGACATTCAGACGCTCCGCGAAATCCGCTTCCAGATCACTCAGCGCATCGGGCCAGTCCGGAGCAGAGATGGGCTGGAGGGAGTTGGGATCGGGCTGCGCCATAAAGGTTCCTCGTGTTGCTGGTGCGACGTTGCAGCAGGCACCGCCGGAGATGCAAGCTGAACCATCGCCACGTCAGCCAGGGATTCAAGTATCATGGAAATTTCTCTTGGCATCTGGATGCCAGAATTTTGAGTAATGCGATAGGCCGGTCTGCGGTTCGGTTCTTCCGGCCTTGTCCAGGCCTCGGGCGGCGGGAGGCAAAGCGCTCAGCCGGTCGCATCTCCATCAACCGAATGCGTGCGGTCGCGTTGTCTGACGATGGAACAGCCAGCCGCCCCCAATTCATGGCCGCCGCCGATTCTTGCGGTCGAATGGGGGTCTCAATGGGTCAGGTGACATGAATGACCTCGGCGATTCGTGACATCTGCACCTCCAACCCTATTGGTCATTTATTTATAGAGTGATAAATAAGAGGCGGGACGTCCAATTGAGGAGCGGAGCAATGGCAGGAACGGCAGCGGTTATCGGGGGCTCCATCGGCGGGTTGTTTGCAGCCGCGGCGCTGCGGCAGGCTGGCTGGACCGTGCGGGTGTTTGAACGTGCCAGCGTGCCGCTCTCGGGGCGTGGGGCCGGGATTGTCACCCATCCGCAGCTGATCGAAGCGCTGAAGCGGGTTGGCGCGGATACCTCGGATCTTGGGGTTCAGGTTCACGACCGCGTGGTCTTTGACCGGCAGGGCGCGCGGGTTTCGACCCTGCCATACCCGCAGGTCGTGACGTCATGGGACCGCATGTATCAAACCCTCCGCCGCCTGATCCCGGATGATGACTATCATCTGGGGCAGGCAATCCGCGGGTATTCAGAGGGTGCTGATGGCGTCCGGGTCACATTTCAAAGCGGCGCGTCCGAAGATGTTGATCTGCTGGTCGGCGCGGACGGCTTCCGCTCGGCCGTGCGCGCGCAGATGTTGCCGGAGGTACAGCCCGCCTATTCGGGCTATGTGGTCTGGCGCGCCCTGGCTTTGGAGCCCGACCTGACACCCGAGGTGCGCGACCGGATTTTCGATGTGTTCGGGATGTTCCTGCCAACGGGCACTCAGATCGTGGGATACCCGATTGCGGGTGAAAACAACGATCTGCGCCCCGGTCACCGGCGCTATAATTTCGTATGGTACGCGCCGGTGTCGCCTGAGGATTTGGCCAATATGTTGACCGATGCCACCGGCCAGACCCACGCCATCTCGATCCCGCCGCCGCTGGTGCGCGAGGACGTGTTGGCGCAGATGGAAGAGGCGGCAGAGCGGGTGCTGCCCGAAGTCTTCACGCGGACCCTCAGAAAGAGTGAACGGCCCTTCTTCACGCCAATCTACGATCATCTGTCGCCGACTTTTGCACAGGGCCGGGTGGCGTTATCGGGCGATGCGGCCTGCGTGGCCCGGCCGCATGTGGGGATGGGCGTCACCAAGGCAGCGCAGGACGCACTGGCCCTGGCGCGGCATTTGTCGGATGGTCCGGTGTCATCGGCGTTGCAGGCCTATTCCGCAGAGCGTGTACCCGCCTCGCGCGCCGCTTTCGAGCGCTCCCGGATGTTGGGGAGGTACATGATGGAGGCCCCGTTGCAGGGCGAGAATGCAGATGGCCGCACCAACCCCAACATGGATCAGATCCTGCGCCTGACAGCGGTCGCGGACTTCTAGGGCGCGCGGAGTTCGTCGTAGGAGGTCATGACAATTTCGCGGTACGCGGGACGGGATTTCAGAGCCTCATACCAGCGCGCGACCTGCGGGCTGAGGGGATCGCAAAGATCACAGGCCCGGTAAAACATCGCTCCCGCCGCGATATCGGCCATCCCGAAGCTGTCCCCACCCAGCCATTTGGACTTCTGCAACTGCCATTCCAGCGGCGGCACTACGGCCAGCAGTTCGCCAGTCAATTTGTCCGGGTCCTGTGTGCGATCCCTGGGTGCCGTGCGGACAAGTTCATAGAACAGGCGCAGGAACGCCGGTTGCAGGGTGGAGGTCACGTATTCCATCCATTGATCGGCGAGCGGGTCCACGCCCCCCGCAAGAAAACGCAGGATCGCGTGGCTTTCCCACAGCGTGATATCCCCGTCCTGCAGAACGGGCACGCGCGGAACCGGGGTCATGGCCGCGAACTCCGCCGTATCTGTCCCGCCGTACTTGCCCCCGACGATGCGGTGCTCGAATGGTGTGTCGGTTTCTGCCAGCGCCCAAAGCACTTTTTGGACGTTCACCGAGCTTGGGCGCCCCCAGAGGATCATTTGATCGCCTGCGGATTGATCGGAGAGCCAGCCGCGCCGGGAATGTGCAAAGGCGGCGCGGTGAAGAGGAATTCATACACTTTGTCGTCGTCGCAATCCTCGGCCAGCTCCTTGAGATAGAAGATCTCTCCCATTGAGATCCCGATGGCGGGGATCACCACCCAGTGCCAGGGTTGGTTGGCTTCATCCGTCTCGTTCGGACGAACCTCGCAGCCCCACGTGTCGGCGCAGATCGCGGCGATGTCATGGTGCCTGATCCAGCGCGCAGTCTCAAACGCAAGGCCCGGCGCGTCGCCGCCCGCGTATCCCGTCCAGTCACCCGCGCTGAGACAGCGTTCCTGATGCCCGGTGCGCACGATCACGAAATCGCCCTTGCGGATCTCGACGCCCTGCGCCGCCGCGCATCCATCCAGATCAGCGCCGGTGATCCCGTATCCGTCATCGAGGCTGTCAACACCTTTCCAGCGCGCGATATCCAGCAGCACGCCGCGACCGACCATCTTGTCGCGAACATGCTCGATCCCCAGCCGTTTCGCGCCATTCACCGTCACGTCGGTGGCCGGATAGCCGTTGTACATCCTGTCATCGAGGAAGATGTGACACAGCGCGTCCCATTGCGTGCCGACCTGACAGGGCAGGTTGATCGCATCATCGGCGTAGCGCAGATAGGCCTTGCCGTCGCCGTCCTGCTCGCCGGTCACGGCGTCGGTGCCGGTGGCCAACATCTGGTGGATCATGTTCCAGCGTCCGCCAAACAGCCCCGACTGGATCTTCTCCTTCAGGTCCAGACCAAGCGCGAAACTCTTTCCCTTCCGCACCAGCCCCGCCGCAGCCACAATATCCTGCGGCGTCACGTTGTTGAGTGTGCCGATCTGGTCATCGTCGCCCCAACGGCCCCAGTTCGACAGGTCCTTTGCCGTATCGTAAATCTCTTGCCGGGTCAGCTTGGCCATTTTTCGTCCTCCAAAACGGGTAAGCAAATTCCTAATGATCGACTGATAAATAAATGCTATCCTGCCCCAGGCGATCTAGCAACAGGTGCGAGCAATGGGCGATAAGACAATCAAAAAATTCGACGTGATCTTTGAAGGCAAGGGTGTCGCGACCGGAAAGATGCGCAACGATATTTCGGTTGAATGGCCGATGATGAAGGAGAGTTTCGAACTGGCCACCGATGAGGGCCCGTTTCACGGCGGCGATGGCACGGCCCCTCCGCCCCTGGCCCTGTTCACGGCGGCCCTCACGGGGTGTCTGATGACGCAGATCCGCGCCTTCGCCAAGCGCCTGAAGACGCCGGTCGGCACTGTGACAGTCTCCGCGCGCCTGCATTGGAAGGGCGAGCAGGTCGGCAACGATCCCTATGTGACCGCGCCGGTCAGCTTCACGCTCGACGTGGACCTCGACAGCGATGCCACCACCGGGCAGCAGCGCGACTTGCTTGCGGCTGCAACCAAGGGGTGCTTCATTGAGCGGAGCCTGGCCGAAGGGGTCGTGGTGGGGCACCGGCTGAAATTGAACAACGAGTGGGAAGATGCGTGACCGATGATGGCACCACCTCTCAGGACGCGCCGCCGCGCCGCCGCATGGCGTCCGAGGAGCGGCGGCAGGAATTTCTGACCAAAGCGATCGAGTTCTTCGCGCAGGAGGGGTTCGAGTTTTCGACCCGCGAACTGGCGCGGAGACTTGGTGTGACGCAGCCTTTGCTTTACCGATATTTCCCGTCGAAAAGCGACCTGATTTCAGAAGTTTACGATGCTGTCTATGTGAAGCGCTGGCGCGACGAATGGGGCGACCTTCTGGCCGACCGATCCCGCCCGTTGCGTGAGCGGTTGGTCGAATTCTATATCGCTTACACGGACGTGGTATTCCACAACGACTGGATGCGGATCTTCCTGTTCTCCGGGCTCAAGGGCGTCGACATCAACCGCCGCTACATGAAACTTGTCCGGGCGCGCATTCTGGAGCCGATCCTGGCCGAAATTCGCTTTGAAGCGGGACTGGACGACGTGATCGCCACCGATGAGGAAGTTGAATTTGCATGGATCATGCACGGTGGTATCTTTTATTATGGCGTGCGCACCTTGATCTATGAGGCGTCGATCCTCAACAACAAGACGTTCGTGATCGAGACAGCGATTGACAGTTTTCTGGGGCAGATCGCTCAGGTCAGGGCCAACGCCACCGCTTAGACGGCGTTGGCGTGTGTCTTATGCCTTGGTGCCACGCGGCGGGTAGCCATTGGCCACGGCAGGAACTTTCGCGAGCAGGATATCAAGGTTCGGACGCGCGAACGGCATGTTCGCGATGTCGATCAGGTACAGAGTGCCATCCTTGGTGATCCAAAACGTACCGGGTTCGGCGAAGACGTCGGTTTCAACCTCCTTGATCGACGTCGTTATATAGAGGCCCCATTCCCGCGCTTTCGCTTCGGTCAGCCCGTAAGCCACGGGTGTTCTGGCGAGGCCCCAGTCGGATTTGGCCTGTGTCGCGCGATCTTCACCATCCATGGAAATTGCGACGACGTTGACGCCGGCCGCGATAAACTTTTCCATTGCGGGCTCGAGCAGGCCACCAACGAAATCCTTGCATACCGGGCAGTGCAGCCCGCGGTACACAATGATCATGGTCAGGGCATCGGGGGTTTGATCGGCAAGCGTCCAGGTGCCGCCGCCCACAAGGGGAAGCGACAGGGCAGGGGCCTTGGTGCCGGGCATTATCATCTTTGACATACTGGAATCCTTCGGGTTTGGCCGATGTGGCAGTTGGCGCATTGGTCCATTTTTCAGGGGCGGTTCTACCTGACGCGCGGCGGGCAGTGGTCAAACGTACCGTCGATAAGTTCTGCCGCCGGTCTTCCTCGGATCTGCTCAGGCTCCGCCCCAGATAGACCTTGCTAGTTATTTATAGTTCGATAAATTAAGGCTATCCAATGGGGGGAATGAGGGCAAGCGCCGAACGTGCTGGCCCTGTCTTGGGAGGATTTATGAAAGCAGCCGATTTTCTGTATGAGCGGCCCGGATCACTCACCGAGGCGTTCGCGCTTCTGGAGAGTGCTGACTTGGACGCAGCTCCCTTGGCGGGTGGGCAAAGCCTGATGCCGATGATGAATTTTCGACTTGCGGCACCGGGTATGTTGGTCGACCTGTCGGGGCTCGATGACCTCAAGGGCATCACCGAACATGAAGGTGGTTTGCAGATCGGCGCGATGACGCGGTACGTGGATTCTGATGGGCTCCGGCCTGTTGGCGGAGCGTGCGCCCCTGATCGCAATGGCGCTTCCGCACATTGCCCACGCCGCCGTGCGCAATCGCGGCACGATCGGTGGCAGCGTGGCCCTGGCAGACCCGGCAGCGGAAATGCCCGCGCTACTTCTGGCGCTCGACGCCGGGATCACGGTGCAATCCTCATCCGACAGCAAGACCCATGCGGCCAGGGATTTCTTTCTTGGCATGTATGAGACAGCGCTTGAGGAGGGGGAGTTGGTGACATCCATCACCATCCCTGCCCGCACGCAGGACCGTCGGTTCGCGTTCTATGAGTTGGCGCGCCGTCACGGAGACTATGCGATGGCAGGGGTTGCAGTGTCCGCATCGGGCAACCCGGGCACGGATTTTCGCGTGGCGTATTTCAGCATTTCCGACAGGGCGGTGCGCGCAACAGCGGCGGAGGCCGTTCTGGATGCAGGCGGCTCCGTCGACGATGCGGTTGCGGCGCTGGCGGATCTGCCGTTTGCGGGCGATCTGAACGCCGGCCTTGCCACCAAGCAGCACCTTTCGGGTGTTGTTCTGAAACGCGCGCTGAAAGGGCTATGACCATGCAAGAGACCAGATTGATCAGCATGACGGTGAACGGCGAAACCTCCGCAAACGTGGTGCCTGTCCGCCAGAACCTCGTGGATTTCCTGCGCAATACGCTTGGTCTTACGGGCAGCCATGTGGGCTGCGAGCACGGCGTCTGCGGTGCGTGCACGCTGGAGGTCAACGGAGCCATGGTGCGGGGCTGCCTGATGCTGGCAGTGCAAGCCGACGGGGCGGAGGTCATAACTGTCGAAGGGATGGCCGATACGGATCGCGGCGCCGACCTGAGGGAGGCGTTCGAAAAACGCAATGCCCTGCAATGCGGCTACTGCACCTCTGGAATGCTGGCATCCGCCCTGGAGTACGTCGAAGGCGGCGGCGCATCGGATCGCAGTGCGATTCGCGAACACCTGTCAGGCAACTACTGCCGTTGCACCGGATACCAATCCATCGTCGATGCCGTCTGCGATGTGATCGACGGGAGGGCCAGCGCATGAGCGGCCCGTTGACGATTTTCGACAAACCCAACAGCTATATCGGCAAGCCGGTATCGCGGCCAGATGCCAAGCGCCTGTTGCAGGGGCGCGGCAAGTTTGTGGACGACATCCAATTGCCCCGCATGGTGCACGCGGCCTTCGTCCGGTCGCCTGTGGCGCATGGGCGGATCATCGGTATTGATGCGGATGAGGCGCGGACCATGCCCGGTGTGACAGCGATCTACACGGGCGCAGATTTTGTGGAACATGTGGAGCCATACGTTGGCGTTCTGAGCCACCTCGCAGGCCTTCGCTCTGCGCCGCAGATGCCGTTGGCCGTCGATGTCACACGCTGGACCGGAGAGCCCGTGGTGATGGTCGTGGCCGCCAGTCGCGCTTTGGCCGAAGATGCGGCTGCCCTGATCGACATTGACATCGAAGAGCTGCCCGTGATCACCGATATGGAGCGCGCGTTGGACCCGGATACGCCGCTGATCCATGCGGATATGGGCAGCAATCTGGCGTGGGAGCGCACGGTGGAGGCAGGCGATGTGGAGGCCGCCTTCGCACGGGATGACGTGACGGTCGTGGAGCGGCAATTCCGCTTTGGCCGTCACACCGGCGTGACGCTGGAAACGCGCGCGTCGGTCGTCGAATACGACCCGTCGGAGGACGTGCTGACCTGCCATTACTCTGGCCAGGCTCCCCATATGATGCAATTTATCTTCGCCAAACATCTCGGGCTGGCGGAAGAGAACGTGCGCGTGATCTCTCAGGACGTGGGTGGATCGTTCGGGGTCAAGATCCACACCTATGGCGATGAAGTCGCAACGGCCGTCGCGGCGAAGCTACTGGGGCGTCCGGTCAAGTTCGTGGCAGATCGGTTGGAGAGTTTTCTCAGCGATATCCATGCCCGCGACCACGTGGTGAACGGTCGGATCGCAGTGACCGCAGAGGGCCGGATCGCGGCACTGGCCTTCGATGATGTCACCGGTATCGGTCCCTATTCGATGTATCCGCGCACCTCGGCGATCGAGGCCAATCAGGTGCTGAACCTGACCGGCGCGCCCTACGCGCTCGAAAACTACCGCGCCAATGCCAAGGTGGTGTTCCAGAACAAGAACCTGATGTGCCAGTATCGCGCCGTGGGCCACCCCATCGCCATGGCTGTCGCCGATGGACTGCTGGAAGATGCAGCGAATGAGATCGGGATGGATGTGGTGGAGATTCGTCGCCGCAATCTCATCAAGGATGATGCTTACCCTTGCGTGTCTGCAACGGGGATGAAGCTGGACGACCTGTCCCATCACCAGACGCTCGATCTGTTGGTCGAGACGATGGATTACGACGCGGTCCGGGCAGAGCATGCGCGGCTGCGGGAGGAGGGGATCTATCGCGGACTTGGGCTGGTGTCGATGATCGAGGTCACGAACCCCAGCCCGATGTTCTACGGCATCGGCGGCGCACCAATAGCGAGCCAGGACGGCACCACGATCCGGCTGGAAGCCGGCGGCGCGCTCCATGTGTCGTCCTCCGTCACCGAACAGGGACAGGGCACCAATACCATCCTTGCGCAGATTGCGGCAGGTGTGTTCGGCGTCTCGATGGAGCGGGTGAAAGTCACCACGGGCGACACCAGGACAACGCCTTATGGCGGCGGAACCTGGGCTTCGCGCGGGGCCGGGATCGGCGGAGAGGCGACGTTGCAGGCGGCCTTTGCCCTGAAGGAGCAAGTGCTGGACGTGGCGGCATCGATTTTGCAAACCAAAGCCGGGGCACTGAATATCACGGATGGCCACATCGTTGATGCAGACGGCGGTGCGCAGCGGATGTCCCTCAGCGATCTGGCGCGCACCGTCTACTATCGCGGCAATGAATTGCCCTCTGACCTGACCCCCGAACTGGTCGCCACCCGGCACTACCGCGTGACCGATTTCCCGTTCGTGTTCACCAACGCGGCTATGGCCGCCGAGGTAGAGGTCGACCCGGAAACTGGCTTTGTCAAAGTCCTGAACTTCTGGGCGGTGGAGGACTGCGGCCGGGTTATCAACCCTAAACTGGTCGATGAACAGATCCGGGGCGGCGTTGTGCAGGGCATCGGCGGGGCGTTCTACGAGGAATGTATTTACTCCGAGGATGGCCAGCTGGAAAATGCCACCATGGCCGATTACCTCGTGCCGATGGCCTTTGAGATGCCCGACATCACCATAGCCCATGTGGAGACGCCGACAAAAACCTCGGTGCTTGGCGCAAAAGGCGCGGGCGAGGCGGGGACGGGCGGAGCACCGGGGGCATTGATGAACGCGGTCAATGATGCGATGCGGCCACTGGGTGCGCGCATCCATCAGATGCCGATGACGCCGGAGCGAATTTTGAGAGCTTTGGGGACGGTTTAGAAACCGCCCTTGGATTTGCCCGTTTGGGCCAAAGGAGAAGACATATGACGACGCTATGTTATGCGAAGAAAACCTGCTCCATCGGCATTCATGTGCTGATGGAAGAGCTGGGAATTCCCTACGATCTGAAGATCGTGGATTTCTCGAAGAAGGAACAGAAAGACCCGGAATATCTGGCGATCAATCCCAAGGGAAAAGTCGCGGCACTGGTTCGGGACGATGGCTCCGTGGTCACGGAATACGCCGCAATCGCCATGTATCTGGCGCTGGAGCATCCCGAAAAGAACCTGATGCCCACGGATACCGAAGGCATGATCCGCACGCTTGAGGCGATGGATTTCGTGATCGGCACCGTTCACATGCTGTCCTGGCGCATGTTCCGTCGGCCGGATGCGTACTCCGACATTCCCGAGGCGGTCGAGCAGCTTAAAGTGCGCGGCAAGGATGCGATGATGGCTGCATTTGATGTGGTGGATGAGCAGTTGGCGGGCAAGGATTATATGATGGGCGACTTTTCCATCGCCGACACGGCGCTTTATTATAACGAGTACTGGGCCGTCGATGTCGCAGGCTGGGATCTGCCGCCAAACGTGCGCGCGCACTACGAGCGGATGAAGCAGCGCCCCTCCGTCAAGGCCAACCGCGAGTTGGAAGGCGTGGCTTAAGCGCCTGTCCGACCCGCCGGAAGAGCATTCTGCGGTCGGCAGGCTTACTGTTCTTCCAGATCGCCATCGGTGTTGACCCGCAACCCGGTGGCGTGGCTTTCTTCAAGGATCTTCGGAGCCCAGTCAACGCGGCCTCCGTCGCTGGTGGATTCCTTTGATCCGATGATCGCCATCAACATGCCGGGCGCATCGCCGATGTTGCGAAAGCCGCGATAGACGCCGGGCGGGAATGAAATCACGTCGAACGGGTCAATCTCGATCTCTTTATCGCCGTCCTCGCCCCAATAAGCCGCCCACCGTCCCACCAGTGGGATGAACACTTCAATCGTCTCGTGCGCGTGGAGTGCCGCACCCTTTCCGGGCTCGGCCCCCACATAGGTGATCCCGAAGTAGCGGGCATCGGTGATCGACGGAGCAAGCGCCGCATCCTCGGTCACGCCACGCCCGATGACGTTGTAGATATCACGCTCGTAGATCGGAATACGGGTGTCGATGAACGCCTGTGGCGAGGCTTTCAAATCGCGAAAGCGCGCGACGCGGGCCTGCATGTCTTCCACGGAAATGTCGATAATATCCATTAACTTGCTCCTGTGATGCGGGCCATCTCGCCGCGATACCAATCGCCAACCTCGCTTGCCGTCATCCACGCCACACCCTCATGGCCGCCGACATGATCCAGCAGCGCCTCCAGATACTTGATCCGATGCGGTACGCCGGTAATGTAGGGATGGATGGAGATTGCCATGACGCGGGCGTTGTCGTCGCCTTCCGCATAGAGCCGGTCAAACTGATCCCGCCCGCGTGTCAGAAACTCATCCGAGCGGTGGCCTTGCAGAGCATAGACGGCGATGTCGTTGGTCTCGACACTGTAGGGCAGGGTGGTCACGCGCCCGAACGGCGTCTCCAGATCTTGGGGCAGGTCGTCGATGACCCAATCGGCCACATAGTCGATGCCGTGCTGCCGCAGCAGATCCAGTGTCTCTTCGGTTTCGGTCAGGCCGGGACTTTCCCAGGCGCGTGGCCGAGTGCCGCAGAACGCCTCGATCCCATCAAGTGCGGCTACAATCGCGCCCTCCTGATCGCCGAGTTTGTGCATCGGGCCTTGCAGAAAACCGTGGCCCATAAACTCCCATCCTGCCTCCAACGCGGCCCGAGCCACGCGCGGATAGCTGGTGCAGACGTTGCCGTTGATCGCGAGTGACACGGGGATATCGCGGTCCACAAGCGCCTTCCATTGCCTCCAGAAGCCCGAGCGCATGCCGTATTCATGCCAACTCCAGTTCGGGACGTCGGGAAGCAAAGGCTGGCCCATGGGGGGCGGCAAAACCGTTCGCGGCATCGGGTTTTCGATGCGCCATTCTTCGACGTTCAGAACCACCCAAACGGCGATCTTCTTGCCATCTGGTAAGTGCAGGCGGGGGCGGTCAACGATGGCTTGATACGGGATGCGGTCAGACAGGGCCATGGTGTCTCCGGTCAGTATACTGTTTGACGAAGAATAAGGGCGGCCACGATGGGCCGCCCGTTGCAATCGGATTTACTGGTCCAGGGAGTAGACGAACGGCCATTCGTAGCCAGTTTCGCCGACCGCATCGAGGTAGGCTTGCATCACCTCGGTGCCCGGCATCCCGCGCCCATCGGCATCGGCCGCTTGCAGGCCCGGGAACTCAGCCAGCGATGTGGCCCAACCAGTGCGGACCTCCGGTGCGATCCGCGAGATCGTAGCACCCGCCTCTTCCAAGCCAGCAAGGCCCGAGGCCTGACGAGCATTCAGCGATGCACCCGCCTGATCTTCATAGGCGCGGCCAACTTCCAAGATGATCGCCTGAACATCTTCGGGCAGACGGTTGAGGCTGTTCTCGTTCATGGTCAGCGCATTCACTCCCATCGCGCCGAATCCGATCAGCGTGTAGTAGGGCGCCGGCTCATAGAAGCGGAAGCCGAGGTAGGCGGACGGGAACATCAGCCAGCCATTGTAGACACCGGTTTGCAGAGACAGGTAGCCTTCGGGCAGCGTCGACTGCACCGGAGTCGCGCCCGCATATTCCAGCCAGGGCAGGTTCGGACCCGCGCCGCCGATCTTCACTCCGGCCAGATCCTCGACTGTTTCCCAGGGGTCCGTGGTGCCGAGGTGATAGTTGTCCCAGCCGTGCAGACCCAGGAGAACCTGATCGTATTCCGCTGTGAACTGCTCTTCCAGCCACGGGACCTGATCGTAGACGGCGCGCGTGGCCGCCATCTGCTGTTCGCTGTCCTGCGGGCCAAAGGGCGCGTAGTAAGGGAAGTTGTGCAGGAACATCTTGGCCGGCTCGAAGCACAAGCAATAGGCGCCGATATCCAGAATGCCGTTCTGAACCGATTCCAGCGTTTCCGCCACACCCGCGATGGACCCGCCATAGGCCTCGACGAATTCAATGGTGTGTTCAGTTTCCTCTGCCACTCGGCGGACAACTTCCGGCACGAAATAGTCAGCAACGTCAGCGACATAGACCGCTGGCCCGTTGGGGTGGCCTGCACCGATGCGCAGCGTGAATGTTTCTGCGAATGCTGTGCCCGCGCCCAGTGACAGGGCGATTGTTGCAAGGGCGGTGCCCCGCAAGAATGATTGTGATGCCATGATGATATCCTCCCGTTATGGCTTCGTTGCGATCAGCGGTGCGCCACAGGCGTGGACAGACCATGCGAAGGTCCGCGTCGGATATTTCCGTTATTTATCGACCGCTAATTACCAGCATCACCACACAAAACCTGCGCTCGGTCAAGCATTTCAGTGCGAAAGCAGTCACTATTTATCAAGTGCTAATTAACGACTTGACCAGCGGTCCCTATGCGGTAGCGTTTGCGAACGGTCGCTGGAGGCCGCGGACACGGGAGGGTCTGATGGGAGCGCCGATCAAGATATCGAAGACCATACACCTGATATCGGCCTTTTGGACGATGGCGCTTGCGCTGTTGATCTTCGGCGACGTGATGGGGCGGCAAGTGTTTGGCACGCCGATCGCTGGCACGAAGGAGATCTTGCAAAACTCCGTTGTGTCGATCGCGTTTCTGCAGCTGCCGCTGGCGATCTATTCCGGCTCGATGCTGCGCACTTCGGTACTGGCCGATGCAGTGCCACCATTCATCCGCAAGCTCTTCCGGACCTTCTCTGCGCTGATTGGCATCGCCGTCTTTGTGGCGCTCGTCTGGAGCACCAGCGACTCGTTCTTGGATGCCTACCGGATCGGAGAGTACGAGGGCGAAGGATCCCTGCGGGTGCCAACCTGGCCAGTGCGCGGCGCGGTCTTGGTTATGTCGGCGTTCGTCGTTTTAGCCTACCTGCAAATGATAATACTGGATTGGCAAGGCAAGCTGATCAATGAGCTTGAAGCGCCGGGGGCGATTGCGCCGTCGGTCGCAGAATAGGGTAGGGACCATGGGTGGTGATATCGTTCTTTGGATGCTTGGGCTTCTGATTGTCCTGATCCTGCTCGGGACCCATATCGGCGTGGCGCTGGCGGTCTGTTCCGGGCTTGGCGTCTACCTGATGCTGGGCAATTTCGAGGCGGCGATCTCGATCCTCGGCAACACGGCCTATGAGGCGATCAGGAAGGACGTGTTCGTGGTGATCCCGCTGTTTGTCCTGATGGGGGATTTCATATCAAGATCAGGGGCGGCGGGTGATTTGTATCGCATCTGTGACCGCACTCTGAAGCGTTTGCCGGGCCGTCTGGCCATTGCAACCATAGCCGGAAACACCGTGTTTGCAGCGGTCACGGGCGTCTCCATCGCCGCTGCGGCCGCCTTTTCGCGCATCGCTTACCCTGAAATGAAGAAGGCAGGCTACAAGCAGACGTTTTCCCTGGGCGCAGTGGCAGGCTCCGCCTGTCTCGGCATGCTCATCCCGCCGAGCGTCTTGCTGATTGTCTGGGCAATCCTGACAGAACTTAGCGTCGGAGCATTGTTCATCGCGGGCATCATTCCCGGCATCATTCTGGCGCTGATGTTTGCGGCCTATGTCGTGATCTCTGTCATGCACAAACCCGAAATCGCCCCGTCTTTCAAAGCCGACCTCGTGCCGCTCACACGGGCAGAGATCCGGTCCGAGCTGATCGGCGGCCTGGGCATCCTTGGCCTGATCATGCTGGTCATCGGCGGCATCTGGCAGGGGTTTTTCACACCCACCGAGGCCGCGGGTTTTGGCGCTATCGGCGCCTTCGTTATCGGTCTGATCAAGGGCATGCGCGGCAAGGAGATCCTTGAGGCGATCTATCAGGCGGGCCGGACTACTGCGCCGATCATGTTCCTGCTGATCTCGGCCCAGATGTATTCGCGGCTTCTGGCGATCGGCGGCGCCGTTCCGTTCATCCAGGGTATCTTCTACAACATCGGAGCAGAGCCCTGGATGATCGTCGCGATGATGATGCTGATCTGGATCGTCCTCGGGATGCTGGTCGATAGCGTCTCGATAATCCTGCTGACGGTGCCGATCTTTGCGCCGATGGCCGCCGTCCTGGGCATTGACCCTATCGCCTTTGCAATCTTCGGGATCCTGGTCATCGAAGCAGGCCTTCTGACGCCGCCGTTCGGGTTGCTCGTCTATACCGTCAAAGGCGCTGTGCCGGACCCATCCGTCACGCTTGGGCAGATATTCTGGGGCGCCACGCCCTATTTCATCCTGATACTCGTGGCCGCGCTGATCGTTCTGTTCATCCCAAGTCTCGCGACATGGCTGCCGGACGTGATGTTCTAGGATGGCTCTGTCAGGCGGTCCAGCTCTGCCGTGATCGCTTCCAGGAATAGGTGTCCCGCAGGCTGCAACGGCTTGCGCGCTGGTTCGATCACCACGAAGTCGGAAAAAAGCGGCGGATCGACCAGAGGAGAAAGCCGTCGCGCCTCGCCCTCCGCATCAGCGCTGCAGATCATCCACGGCAAGATCGTGACCCAGTCGCTCGTCGCCACCAACTCCAGCGTCCCCAGCATCGCATCCATTTCCAGCACCCGGTCAATCCGAACGCCATGCGTCTCCACATACTCCGCGATTTTGGAGCGGCGGATGTTGGACCTTGCGGGCAGGATAATCTTCAGCGGCGGCTGATCGGACAGGCGCAGCGGCACCAGGTGGGCCAGATCAAGTCGCGGACCAGACACCAGCATCTCGCGGGACCGGTTCAGCCGCGTGACCTTCAGCCCGGTCTCGCCCGCGAACCCCGGCACCAACGCGAAATCGAGCGCTTCCGAGCGCACCATATCCGTCAGCGCGCCGCTGTAGCCTTCGATCACCTCAAGCTGCACGCTCGGATATCGCCCTGTGAACCATTCCAAGGCGGGTGCGAGGGCAGTGCGGGTGAACGCCGGGATCAGACCGGCGCGGATCTTGCCGCTCAACGCCGTCCCGGCGGTTTGCGCCTCTCCCCTGGCGATCTCTAGCGTACGTAACACCTCGATGCATCGCTTGTAATAAGCGGTGCCAGTGGCCGTCGGCATCACGCCGTCGCGGGTGCGTTCAAAAAGCGACACGCCAAGGGTCTTCTCAACCGCAGCGATATGCTGCGAAATGCCGGATTGTGTCGCATTTTCGCGCTGAGCGGCACGGGTGAACGAACCTTCCTCCACCACGGCGACAACGGATTGGATATGGCGAAGGGTGACCATGATGCCTATCAAAAAAATTGATGGGAATGGTTATTCATTATTATTTTCCCTCACGCAAGCGTGGCCCTACTATCACCTCATCAATTGGGAGCGGAGACGAACATGGACCTCGGTTTTTTTACTATGCCAATTCATCCAATCGACAAGGACTGGCGCAAATCGCTGTCCGAGGATCGGGCGGCATTCTTGCTGGCGGATGAGTTGGGCTTCACCGAAGCCTATGTCGGAGAACACGTCACCGACTCGGCCGAAAACATCACCAGTTGCACGATGTTCATTGCGTCACTTGCCTCCGCAGTGAAAAACATTCGGCTTGGGACCGGCACTGTCAACATGCCCAATGCGCATCCGGCAGCGGTGGCGTCCCAGATCGCGATGCTGGATCACATGCTGGACGGGAAGTTCAACTTCGGCATCTCGCCCGGTGGCTTGGCCACAGATGCTGAGGTGTTTGGCAACCTGGACGCTGACCGGATGGAGATGTTTCTGGAGTGCATCAATACCGTTCTGAAAATCTGGGAGACGGAAGCGCCCTACAACATCAAGGGCAAGTATTGGAACGTCACCACCGAGCGCGCCCAAATGACGGATATCGGACAGGGCATCATGCCCAAACCCCTGCAACGCCCGCATCCGCCGATCGTCGTGACCGCCGTGGCGCCGTTCTCTCAAGGTGTCACAGAAGCCGCCGCACGTGGCTGGGATCCGATCAGCGCAAACTTCCTGATGCCACAATGGGTGGCGTCGCACTGGCCGAAATACGTTGAGGGATGCGAGCGGGCGGGCCGCAGCGCAGATCCCGCCAACTGGCGTGTCGCGAAAAGCGTGTTTGTGGCCGACGATATGGACACGGCGCGTGCCTATGCCACCGATCCCGACAGCCCCTACCGGTATTACTACAGCCAGCTTTACACCAAGCTGAAAAAGCATGGCCGGATCAACCTGTTCAAGGAATACCGCGACCAGCCCGACGAAGACGTGACGCTGGATAAAGTCTGTGAGCGTCTGATCATCTGGGGCACGCCCGACAAGGTTGCCGACGACCTGCTGGCCTTCCGCGAGGAGACGGGGGATTTCGGAACTCTGCTTTATGCAGGCAAGGACTGGGCCGATGTGGAGCTGTCGCGCCGCTCCATGGTCTTGCTGGCCGAGAAAGTTAAACCTGCAGTAGATGCAGCCACGCCCGCCGTGGCAGCGCAATGACCGCCCCCGGGAGCCGCGTTGATCTGGGCGGATACAGCCTGAACACGAAATTGGATGGGCCCGAGGGGGCGGATTGGATCATCCTGTCAAACAGCCTTGGCGCTGATCTGACGATGTGGGACGATCAGATTGAGGCGCTGTCGGCCAGGTATCGCGTGCTGCGCTATGATACGCGTGGCCATGGCGGCAGTGATACGGTCGCAGGGGGCTGTTCATTGGCTGATCTCAACGGCGATGTGGTCGCACTGATGGACCATTTCGGGATCGGGACGGCTTCGTTCATGGGCCTTTCGATGGGCGGCATGACCGGTATGGGCCTTGCTCTGGATCACGCCGACCGCGTGAGCCGCGTGGTCTGTGCTGATGCGCGCGCTGACGCGCCGGAACCCTTCCGCGCCAATTGGGATGCACGCATCGCTGCCGTCAGGGACGGAGGGCTTGCGGCGATTGTCGATGGTACGCTTGGCAGCTGGTTGACGGAAGATTGGCGTGCAGCCAATCCAGACCGTGTGGCGCAAATCCGCAAGATGGTTCTGGCCAACGATCCTGACGGCTATATCGCGTGTTGCCGTGCGCTGAAGGGCCTGGATTACCTGCGCCGCCTTGGGGCCGCAGCGGTGCCGATCCTGTATGTCGGTGGTGATCAGGATATGGGTGCCGCGCCCGCGGTGATGACGGCGATGGCGGACGCCACTCCGGGCGGCACCTACGTGAAAATTCCCGACGCAGCCCATGTTGCAAACATCAACGCCCCTGCGGCTTTCAATGCGGCGATTTCCGACTTCTTACATCTCTAGAGCGCAATCAAGAATGCAACTGGTGGCCAGCTGTGGATCCCTTCGGGACACTGGCCACCTGCGGCGTTGCGCGCTGGCTGATATCTGTCTCTGCACTTTGATCCAGGACCTGGGATCACGATCGGGGACCGAAAACCTTTCTGGCAGCCCGAAAGCCTGACAGAATTTCGTGCTCCTGTCGGTTGGCCGGTTTTCAAACCCGGACCGGAGCGGTCTGGGGCCGTCTCCGCGCGCGCATTGAGCACCGTCCTGCCACTCGGCGTTTGATCCCATGGTTTAAGGGTGCTCGATTTTGTCCCTCCGCTGGCAAATGAAGTTTGGGCCTTCGCAGGTTTCAACACCGTTGAGGCGCGAGGTGGACTGCCAGGCCACGGCGGTGTTCAGCATCATGTCGCGACCAGAGCCAGATCTGTTGAAAATTGCGAGTCGACGAACCGGAGACTGCGGCGGGGAGGTCATCCGGTGGAGTGGTGTGCGTCGCCTGATCACGTGTCAAAATTGTCTTCAGACGGCGGTTTCGGAATGAACGGTCAGCTTGAGGAGCACGACCTGGGGTCAAGGCTTATGCCTTTTCTTTATTTAACAAATGTGCTAAATGAAAGCATGTCGCATGTTTCTTCCGTATTTGCAGCACTCAGCGATCCCTATCGCCTCGATATCATCGAGACATTGATGCGCGATGGGGAAACTCCTGCGGGAGCTATCAGTGACCGGTTCGAAATATCGGGACCTGCGGTATCACGCCACTTGTCAATTCTGCTGCAGGCCGGACTGGTCAACCGCAAAGTCGCGGGCAAGCAAAGGCTCTATTCTGTGCGTCCGGAAGCGATCCGGCAGATCTCGAACTGGGCCCTCGATCATCGCAGGTTCTGGGAAGCTGGAATGAACCGGATTGAGGCGGCCCTTCAGGAGGATAGCGATGCCTGACGTGGTGATACTTGAACGCATTTTCCCCGCGTCCGCCTCTCGGGTTTTCGAGATGGTAAGCCAACCCCGGAACATGGTGCGGTGGTGGGGCCACGACGGCATGACAGTGCCCGAGCACAACCTGAACTTCTCCAAAGTCGGACCGTGGTATTCGATCATGGAAGCCCCCGACGGCACCCGAAAGTTGGTGTCCGGCGACGTCACAAAGGTTGATCCCCCGCGCTTCATTGCCTTCACGTGGGCCTGGCATGACGGGGGCCCTGGCGGGAAACGCGGGACGCAAACGCAGGTGACAATCGAGATTGGTGACGTGGACGAGAGCCGCGCCAAAATGACTCTGTCCCACTTCAACCTTGGAACCGACCCGGCGCGTGCCGGTCATTCCGAGGGGTGGCTATCCATATTCGACAAACTCGAAAAAGGGCTGGCGTGATGTCACCCGCAACCTGAAGGAAACCTTATGCCTAATTTTGTATTTGCCTATCATGGCGGTGGCATGCCGGAAACACCTGAGGAGGGTGCAAAAGTCATGGCTGAATGGAACGCCTGGTACGGCTCCATGGGGGCATCGCTTGTTGACGGTGGGGCGCCTGTGGGTATGTCCAAGACCGTCAGTGCCTCGGGTATCGCTGACGATGGCGGCGCCAATCCCCTGTCAGGTTATACCGTGGTATCCGCCGATACCATCGAAGCCGCCTGTGAAATGGCCAAGGGATGCCCGATGGTGACAGCGGGAAATGGGTCGGTCGAGGTCGCTCAGGTTCACGAAATGTAGCGACGGACCTTTCGCACGTATCAGTTCAATTCGTTTACAGGCGGATCACTGATGCGTGCCCTTCCGTTCGGAGCCCAGTCATTCAGTCGAGGTCTTCAATACCTGACGGATCACTGCCATTACAGGTCCCCGTTCTCCACTTGGGTTGCGGCATTTCTGTGCCGCTGTTTCGGGTCGTCACGATAACCGCATCTGGCCCGTTCAAGCCACACCGCACCTGCCGTGATGTGACACGGCGTCTTCGTTCGCGCTTATGGCACCGGCGGAGACGGACACGAACCGGCCGGTTTCGCAGGGATGCCGTCCCGGTCTGCGCCGCGTCCGGCTCCGCGAAAGTTGGATCAGGCAGTGTTCCTGGACCTGCAGTCTCGGCTGGATCATCGCAATTGCGCTGGCACGCCGAGATGACGATCCTCGCGGGCATCCAGGGCGTCAACAATCCGCGCCGACGCCACCTGGCGCTGTAGGCGAAAGGCGCTGTCGTCTTTGACCACAAGGTGGTTTGAACGCGCGCCGGGAGTGGCTCAAAAAGTGGGACGGGTCCAGCCGAGACCAAGCCAACGGTAGATCTCGCCACCGCGATCTTCCGGCGCATCAGGGACGCCGGTCTCGAACTGGCGACGTCCGGTTGCACTAACGTCGAGAGAAGCGTGGCAAACCCGCCAGAACGGCACCGCCGTTCAAAGTGGTAGAGGCACTGAATGGCCCTGACATGAGGAGTGGTGCGGGCGGTGGGAGTCGAACCCACACGGGCATACGCCCAACAGATTTTAAGTCTGGTATGTCTACCATTTCATCACGCCCGCACTGCCCATAGACGTAGACTGCCGTGGCCAGGAAGACAATGGATCGCACATTTTGGCGGTGAGATGTTGCGGGAGGCTGCACGCCTCTCATTGGGGGTAAGGCGTGCAGCGCTTGGGTAACTTACAAGCAGACATCCACAACACACACTGTGGATGCGGCCAATATATCCGCCGACACTTTCCACAAGGTTAACGACGAAGCGACCTTCATCGGATCGCGCGCGGTCTTCAGTCCGTCCCGGTCACAAACCGCACGGATCTGCACGTCCATCGACGCCGCGACGTTTCCTGGCGGACGGGGCGCTCAGGCACCCGCAGCCGTTAATCCGCGCGCTTGAGTGTTTTATCGGTTCGAACCGAGCCTCTGTCGTGGTGTCAGAGGCCGAACGACTATCCCCGATGAATACGCAAATCTGGTCATTTCGGCGCTGCGGCACAGACCCTGCAACTCTCTTCAGAACCAATGCCCTGCTGCCCGGCTTACTCCGACCCTCGTTGACGCACTCCGGGGCGGGGGTAATGGCGGCGCAGCGCCGCCGCATCCTGGCCCCGCAGTCGGGTCATGGAATTGCCGTTCTCCGCGAAGATCGAGAACTGATAGGCGGGCGAGGCGATATCCGTCACCAACCCCAGCGATTGCACCAGTTCCTCCAGGATCACCGAGGCGATTTCGCGCCGCCGGATATCCTGGCTGATCGCGATCGTCGCCGCCACGATAGCTTCGCCACGCGACCGTATCGCGACGCGCCCGATGGCGATGTCTGATCCGTCCAACTCCGCAATTCCCGTGCCACTGATGATGCCGCCCTGAGGCGTGTCGATCAGGTGGACGGGGATGTCGATTTCACCCTGATAGACACGGGTCAGAAACAGGTCACCGCCGGCGCCGTTGATCTCTGCAATGGCCGCGTCTATGGCCGCGTCGACCAGATCCAGCTTGTAAGTCGGAAAGGTCTCCGCGGTGCTGGCGATGCCGACGCTGAGCTGAAGCCGGCGATCTTCAGGCCAGTAAATGAACGGCTTATTGCATGCCCCGCCCGGCGAGGCCGCACAGGCCACAAGGCGGTAGAACGCGTCGTCCGAGAGAACGTCGGGCACCACGACATATTCCTGCGCCAGCGCGCCGGGTGGAGCGGGCAGGGCCATCATGAAGATGAGAAGGAACGAAAATCGCCACATGGGCAGAGTGATGGCGGGGTTGGTGGCGCGGATCAAGCGCATCGGCGCGCATTCCGCAGACCTGTTGCGCGGGCGTCACCCACCCCATCGTCGCACCGTTCCTGCGATACTGTCCCAGTCGCCATATCCCAGGATCCGTTCCGGATTTGTCGGAGGTGGCATTTTCACCCGGTCCAGCCGTGTGAACCCGAACTTGCCGTAATACGGCGCGTCACCCACCAGAACAATCCTTTGCCAGCGCGCGGAAGCTGCGGCCTCCAGACCTGCGTGCATCAGAAGCGCGCCGAGCCCCTCTCCCTGGCGGGTCGGGTGGACGGCGATCGGGCCAAGCAGCAACGCCTCGTGTCGACCAACCAGCACCGGCCAGAACCGAACCGCTCCGGCCAGAATGTCCAGCCCATCGCGGGCCACCACACAGAGCTCCGCAACCGGGGGCACGCCGTTGCGCAGGCGGTAGGAACTCAGCGCCTCGCGTCCGGGCGCAAAACACGTGTCGTAAAGCGCCTCCACCTCCGGGCCATCCCGGCGTAGCTCGCGCGCAAGTGTGTACATGGTGCCCAGGTCCCCGGCTCAGCCTTTGGCGCGGGGCATTCCCGCTGGCGTCCGGCGTAGCACGGGGCTAGGTTTTTGCCAAACCACCAAAATGAAGGCGAAAATTGCAATGTTCTACCGCCCCGAGGACGGCCATGGCCTGCCGCACAATCCGTTCAATGCCATCGTCACGCCGCGTCCCATCGGGTGGATTTCAACGCGCGGGGCGATGGGGGACAACCTTGCGCCCTATTCGTTCTTCAATGCGGTGGCCTACGAGCCGCCGCAGGTGATGTTCGCCTCCACGTCGGCCAAGGACGACAGGGGCGATACGAAGGATTCAGTCGCCAATATTCGCGAAACGGGTGAATTCTGTGTGAATATTGTCGAGTATGCAGCCCGCGACGCAATGAACATGACCTCCGGCCCCTGGCCCGCGGGCGAGGATGAGTTCGGGCTGGCCGGTATTGAAAAGGCCGAGTGCTTGCGGATCGACTGCGCCCGCGTGGCAGACGCGCCTGCCAATCTGGAATGCCGCGTCACGCAGATCGTGCCGATCGGGGGCGCGCATAACTTTGTGGTGTTTGGCGAGGTCGTGGGCATTCATATGCGCGAGGATTGCCTTGTGGACGGCGCCTTCGACGTCACCCGTTTCAACCCGCTTACCCGGTTGGGATACCGCGATTATTCGGTGATCCGGGAGGTGTTTTCACTCAACCGTCCTGGCGAGTAGGTCGCCTTCCCGGAGGGCGGGCGGTTTGGCCGGCCGATCCTCCGGGGGGAGTTGTTCCTGGCAAGATGAACCGGGGAGCGACTTAGTGGTCACCCAGGATCCCGGTCTTGACGGAGTAATCCGTGGCGATCTCGTAATCCGGATCATCGTCGCTATCGACCATCAAGTGGCCGGCCTTGGTCAGCAGCGCGTGGCAATCGCGCGTCAGGTGGCGCAGTTCGATCCTTTTACCTGCCGCCTCATATTGAGCCGCGAGTTTCTCGATCGCCTGCAGGGCGGATTGGTCCGCCACGCGGCTTTCGGCGAAGTCCACGACGACCAGCGAGGGGTCCCGCTCAACGTCGAACAACTCGATAAACCCTTCCGCGGACCCGAAGAAAAGCGGACCCTTTACCTTGTAGACCCGCGCGCCCTCGGGCGTTTCATGCGCTGTGGCGCTGATACGGGTGGCGTTCTGCCAGGCATATGCGAGAGCCGAGACGATGACGCCCACAACCACGGCGGTCGCGAGGTCGGTGAGGACGGTCACGACAGTGACCAGCACGATCACGAAGGCATCTGTAAGGGGAACTTTGAACAGGATCTTCAGGGAGTTCCAGGCAAATGTCCCGATCACCACCATGAACATGACGCCCACAAGAGCGGCCAGCGGGATCTGCTCGATCAGCGACGAGGCGAACAGGATGAACGACAGCAGGAACAACGCCGCCGCGATCCCTGCCACCCGCGTGCGCGCGCCGGATTTCACATTGATCATCGACTGGCCGATCATCGCGCAGCCACCCATGCCACCGAAAAAACCGGTGACGGTGTTGGCGATGCCCTGGGCCACGCATTCCTGGCTCGCGCCGCCCTTCTTGCCGGTGATCTCTCCGACAAGGTTCAGGGTCAAAAGGCTTTCGATCAGGCCGATCGCTGACAGGATCAACGCGTAGGGCAGGATGATCTGGAAGGTCTCCCAGGTCAGCGGGACGGCGGGAATGTGGAACGGTGGCAAACCACCCTGAATGGAGGCCAGATCGCCCACCCGCGGCACTTCGATGCCGAAGATCAGCACGATCGCTGCAGTGATCCCGATGCCTGCCAGGGGGGCAGGGATGACGTTGGTGATCTTCGGCAAGCCCCAGATAATGGCCATGGTCAGCACGACCAGCGCCAGCATCATCGCCAGTTCCGTGCCCTGTAGCCATTCGCCGCCCGCCATGCCGTGGCCCAAAGCTTCCGCCGTTCCGGGGACCTGAAACTGGCTCAACTGCGCCATGAAAATAACGATGGCAAGGCCGTTCACGAACCCCAGCATCACCGGATGCGGGACCAGGCGGATGAACTTGCCCCATTTCAACACGCCGACCGTGATCTGGATCAGGCCCATCAGCACGACCGTGGCCAGAAGGTACTCCAACCCATGCATCGCCACGAGGCTCACCATCACGACTGCCAAAGCGCCTGTCGCGCCCGAGATCATGCCGGGCCGTCCGCCGATCACAGCCGTGATCAGGCCCACGATGAAGGCGGCGTAAAGGCCCACCAGCGGGTGAACCCCGGCGACAAACGCAAATGCGACGGCCTCTGGCACCAAAGCCAGCGCGACGGTCAGGCCAGCCAGAACCTCGATCTTCATGCGGCCAATGCCCCAGCCATGGCCCATGTTGGTCAATTCGGGTTCCATACGGTTTTTGGCCGCTAACAGAATGCGGGACATGATCTACCTCTCAAGGCTCGAAATTTTCAGCGGCAGCGCGAGGGCTGCCCGGGTCTGCAGCCCCCCTACGCCCGCTCAGGGGGGAATGTCACGGTCTTCCTGCCCATGGACTGCGCCAGGCGTTGCCAAAACCCCACGGGACCGTCACGATTGAGATGTAAACCAATCATGGTTGAGGTCAGATAAATGCCCGAGAACGCGACGCAGAGACACCTGGGGATTATCGGCGGCTCGGGCCTTTACCAGATCGACGGCCTGCAGGGCGCACAGTGGACCGCTGTCGCAAGCCCCTTCGGTCAACCGTCCGATGCAATCCTGACCGGCACGCTGAACGGTCTGGCTCTGTCTTTCCTGCCGCGCCACGGCCGGGGCCACGTCCATACCCCCTCCACCGTGCCGTACCGGGCCAACATCGACGCCCTCAAGCGCGTGGGCGTGACCGACATCGTTGCAGTCTCGGCCTGCGGATCGTTCCAGGAGCACATGGCGCCGGGCGATTTCGTGATCGTCGACCAGTTCATTGACCGCACCTTCGCCCGCGAGAACAGCTTTTTCGGCGAGGGCTGCGTCGCCCATGTCTCGGTCGCAAACCCGGTTTGCCCGCACCTTGGCGTCACCGCGCGTGATGCCGCGCAGACCACTGGCGTCACCGTGCATGACGGCGGCACCTACCTTGCGATGGAAGGTCCTCAATTCTCTACCGTGGCCGAATCGAGGCTCTATAAGGCATGGGGCTGCGACGTGATCGGAATGACCAATATGCCCGAAGCGAAGCTCGCCCGCGAGGCCGAGATCTGCTACGCCTCCGTGGCCATGATCACCGATTACGACAGTTGGCATCCGGGCCACGGCACGGTCGATATCACGCAGATCATCGAAACCCTCCACCGCAATGCCGACGCTGCGCGTGCCATGATAGCGGCCATCGCGCGCGCGCTGTCGTCCGACAAGCCGCTGTGCCGGGCCGCCTGCGACCGGGCGTTGGACCATGCGATCATGACAGCGCCCGAGGCGCGCAATCCGGACTCCATAAGACGGCTCAACGCCGTCGCGGGCCGGATCCTGAACCCGTAGGACGGGACGTACCCCGCCGCCGCTTACACCGTAGGACACTGCCCAATGCCCCTCGACACCTGGCTGACATTCGTGGCCGCCTCAACGCTGTTACTTCTCATTCCCGGTCCAACGATCCTTCTGGTCCTCAGCTATGCCATCAGCCAGGGCCGTCGCGTCGCCCTGTCCACTGCCGCAGGCGTCGCCGTTGGAGATCTGATCGCCATGACCGCGTCCCTCGCTGGCCTCGGAGCCGTGGTCGCTGCCTCCGCCGTCCTGTTTACAGCGCTCAAATGGATCGGCGCGGTGTATCTCATCTACCTCGGGGCGAAAATGCTGCTCAGCGCGCGGGACGCCAGTATCACCCTGCCGCAATCAGATGCGGTGTCGTCCCGTCGCACCTTCTCCCATGCGGCCGCGGTCACGGCATTGAACCCCAAATCCATCGGCTTCTTCATCGCCTTCGTGCCGCAGTTCATCACGCCCACGGCCCCGCTGCTCGCGCAATTCGCGATCCTGATCGCTACGTTTGTGACCCTCGCGACGCTTAATGCGCTGGCCTACGCCCTGCTGGCGGGCGCGCTGCGGAACCGATTGGCGCGGCCCGGTGTCATCGCATGGCTGACGCGCGCGGGCGGCGCGACGCTGATCGGCTTGGGCGTGCTGACAGCGACCCTGAAGCGCAGCGGTTGAACGCGGTCACATCCGCGTCCGGTCGTGGAACATCCCGCGTCAAAACCTTAACAAAGTCCTAAATAATTTTAAATATTGAGCGTTGTCAGTGGTTTAAAGTCTTGCTCAAGGTTGAGCAGGCCCCGGCGCACGTCTCAGCCCTGACGCTTCAGCCACTCCATGACGGCCCCTCTGACCGATAACGCACCCTCGGCGCGCGCCTCGGTGATCACACCGCGTGCCTCACGCAAATCCACCCGTCGCAGCAGTGACTTTACCGGACCGATGCTCGCGGGGCGCATCGACAGATTGCGCAACCCCATGGCCGCAAAACACACCGCCTCCACCGGCCGCCCCGCATCCTCGCCGCAGAAACTCAGCGGCGTGTCGGTGTCGGCACAGCGATGCACGATCTGCTCCATGAACGTCAGGAAGGACACGTTCAGAGTGTCATAGCGCCGGCGCACGCGCTCATTCTCGCGGTCGGCGGCGAAGAAGAATTGCTTCAGGTCATTGCCGCCAATCGAGATAAAATCGGCCATCTCGAAAAACTGTCTCGGCGCAAACGCCAGCGAAGGTGTCTCCAGCATCGCGCCCACCTCCAAACGCTCGGGCAACACGTGACCCAACGCCGCTTCTCGGTCCATCTCGTGCATGAGATGGTCACGCGCCTCGGTGAATTCGTTGAACTGCGCGATAAACGGGAACATCACCGTCAGCGGTCGGCCCTTTGCGGCCCGGATCAACGCCTGCAACTGCATCCGCAACACACCGGGTTTGTCGAGGCCCACCCGGATGGCACGCCACCCCAGCGCCGGGTTCGGCTCGTCCTGCGGCTTCATGTAAGGCAGCACTTTGTCCGACCCGATATCGAGAGTGCGGAACACGACCTTCTTGTCACCCGCCGCATCCATGACCTTTGAATACAGTTGCGCCAATTCTCCCCGTCGCGGCACGCGGGCGCGGGTCAGGAACTGCAACTCGGTGCGGAAAAGGCCCACGCCTTCCGCGCCCGACGAAGGCAGCGATGGCAGGTCCGCCATGAGCCCTGCGTTCATCTGCAATGCGACAATCGCACCATCCAGACTCTCCGCCGGTTTGTCGCGGATCGAGGCGTAGCGTTCCTGCGCTTCCGCCTGCATCGCCAGCTTGTCGCGGAACGCCGAGGCCACCGAATCCTCGGGCCGCAAATGCACGATCCCCTGATCGCCATCGACCATGATCGGATCGCCGTTCAACGCCTCTGTGGTGATCCGCTTTGCGTGGATAACAAGCGGGATCGCCAGGGCCCTTGCCACAATGGCGGCATGCGATCCGACGGAGCCTTCTTCCAGCACCACGCCTTTCAGCCGCCGCCCGAAGTCCAGCAATTCCGCAGGCCCGATGTTGCGCGCCACCAGAACCGGATCGAGCGGCATCTCCGCGCCCGTATCGCTGCCCTGTCCGGTCAGAACCCGCAGGAGGCGGTTCGACAGATCATCCAGATCGTGCAACCGCTCTCGCAAATACGCGTCGGGTACTGTCTCCATCCGGGCGCGGGCGCTCGATTGTTCCTTTTCCACCGCCGCCTCGGCGCTCAATCCCCGGTCAATGTCCTCTTCCATCCGCCGGAGCCAGCCCCGGGACCGCGCGAACATGCGGTACGATTCCAGCACCTCCGCCTGCTCCTTGTCGCCTTTGACAACTCGCGTCAGCATCTGGTCAATGTCGGTGCGCAACTGGTCCACCGCTTCGTTCAGTCGCAACCGTTCGGCCTCGGGATCCTCGGCCACCATGTTGACCACCACGACACGGGGTTCGTGCAGCCAGACGTGGCCCATCGCAGCGCCCTCCTGTGCCGTGGCCCCCTTGATCATGAACTGGCTGGTGTGGCGCGCGGACAGCGCCGCGCCTTCGCCGATGAAGGCACCCAATTCCGTCATTTCGGCCAGGACCATGGCCACCACTTCCAGCGCATAAACCTCATCGGCGGAATATTCGCGCTGCTGTTTGGATTGCACCACCAACACGCCCATGCTGTCGCCTAGGCGCTGGATCGGCACACCGAGGAAGCTCCAATACGCCTCCTCGCCCGTCTCCGGCATGAACCGAAATCCCTTTTCCGCCGGCGCATTGGCGGTGTTGATCGCGCGGCCCATCTTTGCGGCGCGACCCACGAGGCCTTCGCCCAACCGCATCCGGGTCACGTGCACGGCCTCTTTCGAGAGGCCTTGCGTCGCGCACAACTCCAGCGTTTCGGCGTCGCGAAGCAGGTAGATGGAGCACACTTCCGTCCCCATCGAATCCGCGATCAGATTGGTGATCCGGTTCAGCCGTTCCTGACCTTCAGCCGCTTCGGCCATGACCGCTTGCAGCCGTGACAACAGCTTGCGACTTCCCGTCTCTGATGTCTCTGCCATGTGCCCGCCCCTTGGGTGGCGTGCTGCCCCCATTGCGCCCAAATGTAGCGCGGGCTTGGTTTGGGGTGCAATGGCTCTGCACTTTACACCGCGAAGTGTGTCTTGCCCGCTGGAACAGGCGCTGGGTTTTGGTGTAGGCGAGGGCACCAACCCGCAGGAGCGCCCATGCCCGATCAGATCAGAGCCGCCGATGCCGTCGCCCGGCGCCTATTTGAAGCCGGATGCCGCCACGCCTTCGGCATGCCCGGCGGTGAAGTCCTGACCATCATCGACGCGCTGGAACGAGCGGGCATCACCATGCACCTGATCAAGCACGAGAACGCGGGCGGTTTCATCGGCGAAGGCGTGCACCATGTCGACGGCGCGCCCGTCGTGCTGGTCGCCACCGTGGGTCCGGGCCTGATGAACGCGGTCAATGTGGTGGCCAATGCCGAACAGGACCGCGTCCCGATGATCGTGCTGACGGGCTGCATCGATGCGGATGAGGCGCTGACCTACACGCATCAGGTGCTGGATCACCGCGCGGTTCTGGACCCGATCACCAAGGCCAGCTTCACCCTGACGGCGGGCGAGGCCGATACGATTGCCGAAAAAGCCGTCGCCATTGCGACGGAACGCCGTGCCGGTCCGGTGCTCATCGACGTGCCAATCGCCGTGGCCGACGCGCCTGCCACCATAAACGGTCGCCGTCGCGTACCCTGCGCCGTCTCGGCACCTTACGGAGACGCCCTTGCCACAGGTGACGCATGGATGCTGGACGCGCAACGCCCGATCATCATCGCCGGCCTGGATGTGCTGGCCGACGATGCGGTGGAGGCCCTCAAGACCTTCGCGGAAACCTACTCCATTCCCGTTATCACGACATATAAAGCCAAAGGCGTGCTTCCCGAAGATCACCCGCTCGCCATGGGTGGCGCGGGCCTGTCCCCGTTGGCTGATACGCATCTGTTGCCGCTTGTGGCGCAATCCGATCTGATCCTTCTTGTTGGCTATGACCCGATCGAGATGCGCCCCGGCTGGCGGGAGGCATGGGACCCCGCCAAACAACGCGTGATCGAGATCCAGGCCGTCCCGAACCGCCATTACATGCACCAGGCGACCCTCAGCTTCACTTGCGATATCAGGGCCGGGCTTTCGGCCATGTCGAAAAACCGCCCCCATGCGACCTGGCCGGATGGCGCCCCCGACGCGACCAGGAAAGCCCTCGCAGATGCCTTCCCCCATACTGACGGCTGGGGGCCTGCGGGTATCATCGCAGAGGCGCGCGCGGCGCTGCCTGCCACCACCCGCGCATCTGTGGATTCCGGCGCGCATCGCATCCTGCTCAGCCAGATGTGGACCTGCCACAGCCCGAAATCCCTGATCCAGTCCTCGGGCCTGTGCACCATGGGCTGCGCCGTCCCCATGGCCATCGGTCTTGCGCTGGCCGATCCTGCTCGCCCTGCCGTGGGGTTTGTGGGCGATGGTGGCTTCTTGATGGTTGCGGGTGAGCTGACCACTGCTGCGGAAATGGGCCTCAAGCCCATCATCATCGTGTTCGCCGATGCCTCGCTCGCCCTGATCGAGCTGAAACAGCGCCAACGGCAGTTGAAGAATGCCGCTGTCGATTACGTCCACCGCCACGACTTCGCCGCCATGGGGCGCGCGATGGGCGGGGCGGGGGTGACAGTGACCAACAGAGCCGAGTTGCGCACTGCCATTGAGGACGCGCTGGAGGCTGACACATTCACCGTCATCGCCGCCGAGATCGCAAAAGGAGGCTATGATGGCCGCATCTAAGGGCCCCCTCGACGGGCTGATCGTCCTTGACCTGTCCCGCATCCTCGCAGGTCCCACCTGTACGCAGGCGCTGGGCGATCTGGGGGCGACAATCATCAAGATCGAGCACCCGGAACGCGGCGACGACACCCGCGCATGGGGCCCGCCATTCGCGACCGACGCCAGTGGAACCGCCACTGACCTGTCGTCCTATTTCATGTGCACCAACCGCAACAAGCTTTCTGTCGCCGTGGATATCGCGACGCCTGAAGGGCAGGACACAATTCGTCAGATCGCTGCCCGCGCTGATATCGTGATCGAGAACTTCAAGCCCGGCGGTCTGGTAAAGTATCAACTGGATCATCACAGTTTACTCACAGCCTATCCACAGCTTGTGATCTGCTCCATCTCCGGCTTCGGCCACACCGGCCCGAATAGCTCCAAACCTGGCTATGACCTCATGGCGCAGGGGTTTTCCGGCATGATGGCTCTGACCGGAGAGGCCGAGGGTGCCCCCACAAAGGTTGCCGTGGGCATCGCGGATGTGATGACCGGCATGTATGCCACCGTCGGTATCCTGGCAGCCCTGCGTCACCGTGATCAGACAGGCGAAGGCCAGCACATCGACCTCAGCCTTGTTGACGCCTCCGTGGCCTGGACGATCAATGAGGGCGTGGCTCATCTGACCACTCAAAAACCACGCCAGCGCCGTGGCCATCAGCATGCCACCATCGTGCCGTATCAGACCTTCGCCTGTGCCGATGGTTTCGTCCTCGTGGCTGTCGGCAATGACCTGCAATATGTCCGGTTCTGCGATTTTCTGGGCCGGCCCGACCTCGGCACCGATCCGCGCTTTGCCACCAATCCGCAACGCCTGATACATCGCGAGACGCTGATCCCGCAGCTGGAGGCGCTTATGTTGACCCACACGCAAGATGATATCGTGGACGGACTTGAAGCGCGCAAAGTTCCGGTCGGCCCGGTCAATACCATTGAGCAGGCCTTCGCCTCCGATCAGGTCAAGGCGCGCGAAATGCGCATCGACATGGCCAAGCCCACGGTGGACCGCGGTGCTGTGGAACTCATCGGCAATCCGCTGAAATTCTCTGCCACGCCAGTGACGTACCGTCGCCCGCCGCCGCATTTGGGTGAGGATACCCAAGCAGTGCTGGACTGGCTTTCCGGCGATCGCGCCGCGCCCGACGCATAGTCAATTCGCCTCAATTCATGGCACTGCACGCATGAGCGGCCTGACGTCCGGGCGGGAAACCGCCCAGGACGCCGCATCTCGGCAAACTTCCGTTCACTCCGCGCTCCCGTACACTCACATGTCCGTCATATTACGCAACAACCCTTCGCGTGAGCCCACCTGTAGTCTAGGCCACTTCCAGGGGATACTATCAGGATCGGATACGGCATGGCGCAGTTGGACTGCTTCGGTCAAGACACGACCACCGCCTCACCACAGGCGGTAGCGCACTGGAATGAAACGCAAATGGCGTTTCTGGCCCATAGTGCGAGCACGCCTGTGCATCTTGCCGCAACGCTGGACGCTGACGCAGATCTTGCGCTGGCTCATGCCGTCAAGGGCCTGTTCCTGCTGCTGCTTGGGCGCAGTGAATTGGTGCCCACGGCCCGCGACGCGCTGGCCTTGGCCCAGGCCTCCGACGCCAACCGCCCGACGACCGCACGCGAGCAGGCGTTTATCGCTGCCCTCTCGTATTATCTTGATGGTCAACCCTCCGGAGCCGTCGCGATCCTGGATGGTGTCCTCGAAACCGCCCCCGACGACGCCCTCGCGATGAAGCTGTCGCACTCCATCCGCTTCGTTCTGGGCGACGCCACAGGCATGCGTCGCTCTGTCGAACAGGTGCTGCCCGCCTACGGCACCGACCACAAAGCGCGCGGCTACCTGATGGGCTGCCACGCTTTCGCGCTGGAGGAAACCGGAGAATATGGCCGCTCGGCCGCCGCTGGCTCCGCCGCTTTGGAAATCTCTCCAGATGATGCCTGGGGCCTGCACGCGGTGGCTCATGTATATGACATGATCGGCTCGCCCGAAAAGGGCCTGCGCTGGCTGTCCGGGCGCGAGCAGGCGTGGTCTCATTGTAACAACTTCCGCTACCACGTCTGGTGGCACAAGGCATTGATGCATCTTGATCTGGGCCAGACCGACATTGTGCTGGACCTTTACGACACTTTGATCCGCGCCGATCACACCGATGACTATCGCGATATTTCCAACGCCACGTCGCTGCTGATGCGATTGGAACTGGAAGGTATCGACGTGGGCAACCGCTGGGACGAGCTGGCAGATACCTCAGCCGCGCGCACCGATGATGGCAGCCTGATCTTCGCGGACCTGCACTACCTTCTCGCCCTGATCGGTGGCCGCCGAGACGATGCCGCAGCGACCCTCGTGGCGCGTATCGCCGCCGATGGCGTGAGGTCGAACACTGAAATGGATATGCGCATGGCCAACCCCGGCACCGCTGCCGCCATGGGCCTTGAGGCGTTTGGCGAGGGCGATTACGCCACTGCTTTTCGCGGCCTCTCCAAAGCCCGTCGCCACATGCAACTGGCGGGGGGGTCGCACGCGCAACGCGACGTGTTCGAGCGCCTGACAATCGACGCTGGCATCCGCGCCGGTGCGATGGACGATGCCCTTGGCATCCTGAACCAGCGCACGACACGGCGCGCAGGCCGCGATGACCGCTTTGCCACATCCCGACGCGCGATGATCGAAGCCCGGCCCACCCCCTTGCGCGTTCCTGCTGAATAGGGGAAACGCCGCTTGGCCATGGTCAGTACAACCCCACCTCCCGTCTCGGCTTTTGCTCCGCTCACAGCGCGCGCGCAGTCGAGTGTCGCGGCCGCAACCGTGCGTGATCCGCGTCTGGATTTCTTCCGGGGCATTGCGATGATCATCATTCTGTTCGCCCATACGCCCGGCAACTTTTTCACAAGCTGGATTCCGGCGCGCTGGGGTTTTTCCGACGCCACCGAAATGTTCGTCTTCAGCTCCGGCATGGCTTCGGCCATCGCCTTCGGCCGGACGTTCGAGCGCGCGGGCTGGGGCCTTGGGACCGCTCGTGTAGGCTATCGCTGCTGGCAGGTCTATTGGGCCCATATCGGCATGTTCTTCGCCATCACGGCGTCAATGATCGCGTTGAACGCACTTGGGACGGATCGCAATTATGTGGGCCAGCTGAACCTGTTTCCCTTTCTCGAAGGCATCACCCGCGACGGAGACCTCGTGTCGACAACCGCCGATCAGATGCTCGGTCTTGTCACGCTCACCTATGTGCCGAACTACTTCGATATTCTGCCGATGTATCTGGTTATCCTTGCGATGATGCCGATTGTCATGGCCCTGTCGCGCGTGAGCCTTTGGCTTACGGGGGCCGCGGTTCTGATCGTCTGGCTGTTCGCGCAGTCGCGAATCCTCGAAACAATCGGTGTGCCCGACATGGCACTGTCGCTGCCCGCAGAGCCCTGGACCGATCGCCAATGGTTCTTCAACCCGTTTGGATGGCAACTGGTGTTCTTCACCGGCTTTGCCCTGATGATCGGCTGGATCCCCAAGCCGCCGGTCAAATGGTGGCTGATCGCCATCGCTCTTATCATCGTTCTGGCCAATATCCCCTTCAGTTCCATCGGTGTGCGCGCCGTCGGCCGGGAGTGGTTCGGGCTCGCGTTCGACGGCAACCCGGTCATCAATTGGCGCAATGCCAACACGATCTGGATCACCAAATCCGACTTCGGCATTTTGCGCTATGTCCAGTTCATGGCGCTGGCCTATCTGGCGTGGGTCGCGGTGGGCGAGGGTGGCAGATACCTGAAGGCGGAGGGCCCTGGCCTCGCCGCGCGCATCTGGGACCGGTTGGTTCGGACGCTGATGAAGATCGGTCAGCAAAGCCTTGCGGTGTTTGTGTTCTCGATGATCCTAGCCCGGTTCAACGGATTTTGGCTGGATCAATGGAACCGGGACGCGGCCTGGCACACGGTGGTCGTGAACCTCGTCGGCGTGGCACTTTTGGTGGCGGTGGCCTACGGTGTAGGCTGGATAAAGTCGCAACCCTGGAGGGTGTTACGATGACCGTGGGTCGCACCTCAGGTGCGCAGATCACCAGTCGCACCTCAGGTGCGCAGATCACCAGTCGCACCTCAGGTGCGCAGATCACCAGTCGCACCTCAGGTGCGCAGATCACTAAACGCACCGTCCTTGCGACGATTGCTGCTGCCATGGCCACCACGGCACTGACGCCGATGGCCCACGGCCTGCCGGTGTTCCGCGACGGCAGCGCGCAGCCGTTTGACCGCGCGTGGTTGGAGGCCGAGGCCCTGCGCCTCTCGCTATCCGCGCACCAACCGCTGCCCAACGTGCCACAGGCCTGGCAAGACCTCACCTACGACGAATACCGCCAGATCCGCTTCATCGACACCCGTGGCCTCTGGACCGACGAAGACCGTCCCTTCAAGGTCGATTTCTTCGCCCCCGGCCTCTATTTCCCGCACCCGGTGGAGATCAACGTGGTGGAAGATGGCGCGGCGCAGACGCTTGCGTTCGACATGTCGCTTTTCACGACCTCCGATCAGGTCCCCGACCTGCCGCTGGACGACACGCTCGGTTACTCCGGCCTGCGCCTGCGCGCCACGATGCTCAATCCCATCCACTACGACGAATTCGCCGTTTTTCAGGGTGCCAGCTACTTCCGTGCCATCGGCAACGGAATGAACTATGGCCTCTCGGCCCGTGGCCTTGCCATCAATACGGGCGGTGAGGGCGGCGAGGAGTTCCCGGAATTCACCCGGTTCTGGCTGGAAACTCCGCGCCCCGGCGATAGCACTCAAGTCCTGCACGCCCTGCTTGAAGGCGAAAGTTGCACCGGTGCGTTTAGCTTCAGCATCTCACCTGGCGACAGCACGGTGATGGCCGTGACCGCCACACTCTACCCTCGGGTGGATTTGCCCCATGTGGGCCTTGCCGCGCTGACCTCGATGTTTCTATACGATCAGACCAACCGTATCCGACACGATGATTTCCGCCCGGCCGTCCATGACAGCGACGGCCTCCTTGTTCACAACGGCGCGGGCGAGTTGCTGTTTCGCCCCCTCAAGAACCCTTCATCGCTTGAAGTATCCTCCTTCGTCGACGTGAACCCTCAAGGCTTCGGCCTGACCCAACGCGCCCGCGATCTGCGCGACTTCGAGGATTTCGAGGCCCATTACCAGAACCGCCCCGCATTGTGGATCACACCGGGCGAAGGCTGGGGCGAAGGCTCCGTCCAACTGGTTGAAATCCCCTCGGATCTTGAGATCTACGACAATATCGTCGCCTATTGGCGCCCTCGGGACGGACTTGGCGCGGGAACGGCGCACAGCTTCACCTACCGCATGGAATGGACGTTGGAGCCGCCACGTGTGCGCGACGTGGCGCGTGTGACCAACACCGCTATCGGCGGCAATTACGACCGGTCGCGAACCCTTGTGGCCATAGATTTTGACGATCACCCCAGCCTGCGGGCCGACCCCGACACCTACACCAAGATCGTGCAGACCAACCGGGGCGAGGTTTCCGAAGGCGTGCTGGAGCGCAATCCTGGCACCGGCGGCCTCCGCCTGACCTTTGCAATTGAACCTACCGATGTCACGTCAATGGAGCTGCGCGCGCAGCTTCTGGATCGGGCCGGTGAGACCGTGACCGAGGTCTGGCTCTATCGGTGGTCCCCATGACCGGCGCAAAGCTGGGGCCGCAACCCTACATGCCGCCCGAGGTGCCCCTGGCCCACCCGGTCCAGAACCTCCGCGCACCCTATCATGATACCAAAGCCCCCGGCCTTGGAAAACCGCGCGCTCTGGTCTGGCGTCTGGCCACTTTCCTGCCTGCGCTGGCGATCACCATGGCCCTTGTCGCGGCCTTCACCGACTGGTTCGTCATGGGCGGGCTGACCGGGTTTGAGATCGCCCTGATCGCCCTCATCGCTGTCACATTCTTTTGGATCTCGCTGTCGGTCTCTACTGTCGCGGTTGGCCTCGTCCGCCTCTGGCTGGATCGCAAACGCGCGGCCTCGCCCCAAGGCCCTGCGATGGACGTCGCGCTTCTGGTGCCCTGTTTCAACGAAGTTCCCTGGGACGTCTTCGGCAACGCCTGCGCGATGCTGGAGGCTTTGGACGCCCACCCGACAGATCACCGCTACTCCCTGTTCATCCTGTCCGATACCCGAGACGAGACGACGGCAGAGCAGGAGCTACGCGCCTTCGCCACTCTGCGCGCGCGCCTTCCCGACAGCATCCGCATTCATTATCGCCGACGCGCCATGAACACGGATCGAAAGGTCGGAAACCTCGCCGATTGGGTGGAGCATTGGGGCGGCGGCTACAGCGCCATGCTCGTACTTGACGCCGATAGTCTGATGTCGGGTGAGGCCATCGTGGCGCTTGCCGATGAATTGTCCTGCGACCCGTCGGCCGGTCTGATCCAGTCGTTCCCGCAACTCTACGGCGCGGAAACGGTTTTCGCGCGCGTGCAGCAATTCGCCTCAATCGTCTACGGTGCGGTGCTGGCCGAAGGCCTCGCCACATGGTCGGACCGTGAAGGCAACTACTGGGGCCACAATGCGATCATTCGCACCGCGGCTTTTGCTTCCTGCGCGGGCCTGCCGAAGATCCGGACATTGTCAGGCAAGGGTGCGCTGATCCTGTCCCATGACTTCATCGAAGCGGGCCTGCTGCGCCGCGCGGGCTGGGGCGTGCGGTTTTCCCCGCGCATCAAGGGCAGCTATGAGGAAGTCCCGGCAACACTGGTAGATTACGTCGTCCGCGACCAACGCTGGTGCCAGGGCAACCTGCAGCACCTCAAACTGCTCGGCGCGGGGGGCTTCCATCACGTCAGCCGCTTTCACATGTTCCATGGCGCGATGGCCTACCTTCTCAGCCCCGCATGGTTCGCACTGCTGATGGTCTGGGCGCTGATCGGCACCGGGGCTGCGGATCAGAACGTGATTGTCTACTTCTCCGGGGTGAATCCGCAGGTGCAATGGCCAGAGATGACAGCGGTCCATTCCACGGCGTTGCTGGTCTTCATGTATGGGATGTTGCTGGCCCCCAAAGCGCTTGGCGCGGCGGCTGTGGGCGGCATTGGCCTGGCGATGGCCGACCTTGGCGGCATTCTTCGGTTCGCCGCGTCCTTCGTGACCGAACTGGTCCTGTCGATCCTGTTCGCGCCAATTCTGATGGTGCAGCAAACGCTTGCCGTCCTCAAAACGATCCTGGGGATCCGCATCGACTGGACCCCGCAATCACGCAGCGGCGGGCGCTATCCGGGTCTTATGCTGCTGAAATTTCACGCGCTTGAAACCGTTGCGGGCGCGGCGCTGCTGTCGGGCATGCTGGCGGGTATCGTCTCGATCTGGCTTTTGCCGATCGCCGTGTCGCTGGCCTTCGCGGTTCCATTGTCCGCGCTCTCGGGCTTGCGACTGACACAGTTTCGCGCCACAGCGCGCGCCCTCGGCACACCCGAGGTCTACGCTGCGCCCGCGATCATCCGATCCGCGAAGGCGCACCGGGCCGAGTTGCGAGCGAGTCTGGCCAATTTACCCGGTGCGGCGGAGTAAAATGCGCCCGTTTGGGATTGTCCCAGCCCGGCCAATCCAATGCCCGGCGCGTCGCCGTGCAATGACACCGTTCGGGACCGGTCCCTAACCTATGGCTCCAAACAGGCGCAATCCGACGCCTAACGGGATGGTTCCCTTCGGGTATATTCACAGTCCCTCGAACCAGTCCAGCGCCATATCCACCCACCCGCGCGGCACGGCGTGCCCACCGGGAAACAACGCAAACTGAAGCGATCCCGCGTCACATGACGTCCAAATACGGTGCCAGAAATAGCCGTCATTGGTGATCTCGTCGGGCGCAGAGCGGTTGCATCCGTTGGTTTCGCGCCAAATCTCCATGGAAGCGAAGACGTCACCCTGCCGAACCTCCCCGTCGCGAAACACCCGGCCCTCGATCGGGACCGTTCCGTCCATCCAGCCATGGGTATGCAGCACGTCCACAGGGCCTTCGCAGGCATCCAGCGCCGGGTGCGGACGCCAGAAGCTGCCTGCCACCGGTGCATAGGCCCGAGCTATGCCGGGGGTCGAACACGCGAGGTAACTGACCATCGACCCGCCGATGGAAAACCCGGCGATCATAACGGCCTGGCGGTCGATGTTGTGGACGATGGCAGCGTCGTCGAGCACCTGCGCGAGAAACGCAGGCTCGTCCCGCATCGCGGGCGTGTCGGGCCGAAACGACCATGACGACCCGAAATGAGAGCCCTCGCGCTGCAATCCTTGTGGCGCGATCAACGCATATCCCCGCGCCGTGACGGCCTCGGCCAGCATGTTGATCATACCCTCGCCCCGCCCGCCCGCGCCGTGTAGCATCATCATCGCAGGGAAGGGGCCTTCTCCGTCGGGCAGGGTGATATGATACTCCCCAAGGGGCACTTCACACGCGGCATCACCATCCGCGCAGCCCGCATAAGCGGGTGAAGTGGCCAGAAAAACCAGTGTTGCGACGGCTCTAGCTGCGATCAAGGGGCAGTCCTTCGTTGATCCATCCCGGACCAGCGCCAGAGCCGAGCATGCCCTCAGGCACATCAATAATGTTGGTAAATCCCGCGTCCATCAGCTGGTTGGTAAGCCGTGAAGACCGTACTCCGCGGGCGCAGATCAGCGCCACACGAGAGTCTCGCGCACCGTCCGTCAACTCCAGCAAAGCTTGCACAAAATCGTCTCGGCGCAGGTCCAGTCGGTAGCCGGAGGCAGGGCTGCCCGTGGCCTCCCACTCATCGGGGCGACGGATATCGACCAGAATGATCTCGCCGCTCAAGGCCAACTCATGAGCCGTCGTTACGCTGATCTGCTCGTCCACACCTTCCGACAGGGCGGCGTAGAACAGGTTCCGCCCGCCTGTCGCGGCAAAGCCCGCGCCGACCAGAGCCAATGCGCCCGCGCCGATTAAGAAACGTCTTCTTTTCATCGGTTATCCCGCCTCCAAATAGCTGGAAATGATTTGCGCCATCCTCTCTGCCCCCAACACGGGCGGCAACAGGGTCAGGACTTCGCCCTGTGGATCCAAAAGGTAAATGAATGACCCGTGGGAGAACACCGAGCCATAAAGTGGGTCCACGAAAAGCTCTTCAAACTCAACGGAGTAAGCGTCATAGGCCACTTGCAGGGCTGCTTCCGATCCGGTGAGGCCCACGAAATCCGGGTGATGCACTGTCAAAGCAGGTCCCATCGCCTCGAACGTGTCCCTTACGGGATCGACCGTGACCAAGACAGGGCGCAGGCGTCCGGGTCCGACGATATCCACAGTAAAGCCCATTGTCGGAAGCACGTCCGAGCAGATTTCCTGACAGTTGGCATAGCCGAAGAACAGCAATTGATGTCGTCCATCCGGGTCCACCTCCGTGCGCTCCGCCCCGGTTTGGTCGATCAGGGTAAATGCGCCGCCCAGATTGTCGGTCAGTTGCTGGGCGGACGCCATGCCCGCGCAGCAAATCAGGACGGATGCGAGACGGATCAACGGGTGATTTCCCACGCTTCGGCCCAGGTTTCACCGGTGCCAAGGTATCCGTCGGCTTCAATCAGTTCCATGACCCGTGGATCATTGCGATACCAGCGCCCCTCCCGGGCGGCGGCTTCGGGGAATTCCACCTCCCATGCGTCGGTCCAGCCATCGGCAGTGACCCATTCCTCGGCGCCGAGGGTTCGGATCATCTGCACTTGGTAGATATTTGTGGCCCCGACATACTCGTCCTCGATCATCAGGCCATCAACTTCGACCTGCATGCCGCAAAACGGGGCCAGATCAACCGCAGCCCCGGTAAAAATGCCCTGGTTGTTCTTGTTGGGATACGTCAGCACGCCGTCGGCGGCGCGCAGAAGACCCAGTTGCCGACCCGTGCCGCATTCATTGGCACAATCGCCCGCCACTTCGCACAGCATATCGACGACCGTGGCTTCGAACCGCGCGGGCTCTTCCCACGCAAGGTTCCAGGACCGGGCCTCGGAGCCTTCGGAGAAGGGCCCGTCCTGAGCCGCAAGCGGAGTGCCAACCGCGAGGACGCCCGAAATCATGGACCCAAAAAGGGGTGTCATCACAAAACGCATCTTTCAGCCCTCCGGGTTTGGAATCGCGAAGCCCGGCACAACGCCGAAATCCGTATGGTTGATGTTTGTGATACCGCGGTCTTCGACCACTTCGTCTATCACCAGATAGGTCAACCCGTCGCGAGCGAACACGTCGCCCGACACAGTGACGTCATGGGACGCCAGTGCCAGTTGGCTCGCTCCGCTGGCACTTTGATCATCGCCGCCGATGGCGAGGATCATGTAGACGGTCCCGTCCTCACCGAGCAGGCCCACGGGGATCCCTCCTGCGCTGCACCAGATCGCGCAGGTACGGTGCGCCGTGCCTTGAACAGCGTCCGGCCCACCCATAACACCCGAGAAATAACACCAGGTATCAATGATTTCGCCCCGGATCGTGACTGCTTGGCCTTCGGCAAACGCCGGAGACGTAGCCAGCATCAGCGCCGCTACCGTTACATATTTCATAGTTTGATTTCCCCCCAATCAGATCCTTGTCGCCGAGTCTATCAGGGAAATGTGCGGATGGCCGTTCACGTTTTTGCGCTATGACCGGGCAACGGTCTCGGCGGTAGCGAAACGGAGCGTTTTTGCCCAAGAAAGGACATCAGGCAAAAGTTCCGAAAAGGGCTGACCGATTTGATCAAATCCCTTATCAAGTTCTGCTTGCCGCTGTCGCTGTTGCAACGACCCTCACCGGCTGCGCAACGGTCCGGGTCGCAGATGCCGCCGAGGGCACAGCCGTGTTCGCCGACAGACCCAACGTTCGCGGCGTGGCCGCAGGTGTGCTGCTGGTCATGGGCCGTGGCAGAGCGGGGTGTGAAGACGGCGGAAAGCGCCGCCTGTGCAGGGGTTAGGCGGCCTTTTCCAACTCAAACGCATCATGAAGCGCCTGCACGGCCAGTTCCATGTACTTGCGATCAATCAAGACGCTGACCTTGATCTCGGACGTGGTGATGACTTTGATGTTCACACCCTCATCGCGCAACGTCTGGAACATCTTTGCCGCAACGCCGGCATGGCTCCGCATACCGATGCCAACGATAGAGATCTTGGCCACGTTCGTGTCGGCAATCAGCGTGGAGAAGTTGATATCCCCCGCCGCCTTCGCGTCGTCCATCGCCTTTTCGGCCCGCGCGACTTCGCCCACGGGGCAGGAGAACGTCATGTCTGTCATGCCGCCATCGGAAATGTTCTGCACAATCATGTCCACGTTGACGCCCGCCTCCGCCAAAGGACCAAAGATCGCGGCGGCAATGCCGGGACGGTCTTCGACGTTCTGCAGCGTCATCTTCGCTTCATCGCGGGAGAAGGCCACACCGGCCACGACATTCGATTCCATGATATCTTCCTCCGAACAGACGAGGGTGCCGGCGTCATCGGACGGCTCCTCAAACGATGATAGCACACGCAGGCGCACGTTGTAGCGCATCGCCAGCTCGACCGACCGGGTTTGCAACACCTTCGCGCCGAGCGATGCCAGCTCCAGCATTTCCTCAAACGCGATGCGGTCCAGCTTACGCGCCTTCGTGGTTATGCGTGGATCGGTTGTGTAGACGCCGTCGACGTCGGTGTAGATGTCACACCGTTCGGCCCCGAAGGCCGCGGCAAAGGCCACGGCTGTGGTGTCAGATCCGCCACGCCCCAGCGTGGTGATCCGTCCTTCAGCCGAGATGCCCTGGAAGCCGGCAACGACAGCCACCTGCATACCCTCTGCAAACTTGGCGGTAAGGTTGGCGGTCGGAATGTCCTCGATCCGGGCGGAGGCGTGCGCATCTGTGGTCAGAAGCGGCACCTGCCAACCCTGCCAGGAGCGCGCGGGCACTTCCATTTCCTGCAGCGTCAGCGCCATCAGGCCAGCGGTTACATTCTCACCGCTCGACACCACAGCATCATATTCGCGTGCATCGTAAAATTGCCCGGTCTCTTCCACGAAACCCACGAGTTTGTTGGTTTCGCCGCTCATGGCGCTGACAATGACGATCACGTCATAGCCATTGGCCACTTCACGCCCCACCCGCTTGGCAGCGCGGCGGACACGGTCGAGCGTGGCAACGGAAGTGCCGCCGAATTTCATCACAAGAAGGGGCATATCGGTCCCAATATCCGAGTCGGACCGCACTTACGGCAGAGGCGGCGGCGCTGCAAGTGGTCACGCCGGAGGAGCACACTAAGTCCGGTGTCAGGCCTTCTGCGTGCAGCCGGTCCAATTCTCAAAACGCCCTGTGGTGGCCAATGATAGCGCAACGATCCGCTGGATCAGCCCGCTGTCTGAATGCGCCACGCTGATCGACGCCGCGTCGCCGCCGATGTTCGTGGGCATCCATTCGTGGGAATGCATCCGGACGAAAATACCGTGTTGCTCATGACACATCGCCAGATGGAGCCCGAGGTTCGGCGATAATCCCGTTCGCCCAATAGGGCTGCTGGTTTTTCGGTACCGCTACAGCGACCATGTTTGGGGTTTGCGCCTGAAGTATCTGGAAAACGCCAGAGGCTTTGGCGGCAAAGTTCTGGGACCAAAGTTCAGCCGCATTGCCTGGTGTGATATCCTGCTGTTTGTCCTGAAGGACGCCCGCGTTGCAAGCCAGAGTCTGCCTCGGTGTTGAGGACGAGGATGATCCGCCCTGGTTTTTAAGTTGCCTACAGGGATCTCGGCTTGGCGATTGCAGGGAGGGGCGGTGCAGGTAATCTGATGCTCAGACATGGGAGCTTGCAAGATGCATTTCACCGAAGCCGACCTGCGCGCTGCGGCGCTGACCGTTTACACTCAGATGCCCCCGACGCCGCAATATGGCTGGCCAACACTGGCGGTGCGAACGGGAGTTGAGGTTTGGGTCAAGCACGAGAACCATACCCCCACTGGCGCGTTCAAGGTCCGCGGGGCGATAACGTTTATGGATTGGCTGGTGCGAAAGCACCCGGAAGTGCGGGGCATCTGCACCGCGACTCGTGGCAACCATGGCCAAGGGCAAGCCCGCGCGGCGATGGCGGCGGGACTGACCGCCAAAGTCTATGTGCCGCACCGAAACTCGGTGGAGAAGAACGCTGCCATGCGTGCCTTCGGAGCAGAGGTGATTGAGTTTGGCGACGACTTCGATGCGGCTCGCCTTGAAGCGATCCGCGTGGCGGAGACGGAGGGCCTGATGCTGGTCCCGCCGTTCCACAAAGAACTCGTACGCGGCGTGGCCACCTACGCCCTGGAACTGTTCACAGCCCAACCAAACCTTGACGCGGTCTACGTGCCCATCGGTTGCGGGTCCGGTATTTGCGGCACGATCCTGGCTCGTGACGCTTTGGGCCTGAGCTGCGACATCGTTGGCGTGGTCAGCGAAAACGCGGCGTCGGCCAAGCTGTCGGCTGACGCTGGTCGGCTGATCGAGTCGTCGTCCGCGCGCACGTTCGCGGACGGCATGGCGGTGCGGATGCCGGTACAGGAGGCCTTTGAGATCTATTCCAAGGGGGCCGCACGTATTGTTGCCGTTTCGGATGACGCCGTGGCGGATGCGATCCGCGTGTACTTCAGCGATACGCATAACGTGGCCGAGGGCGCGGGTGCTGCCCCCTTCGCAGCGCTGATGCAGGAGAGGGACCTGATGGCAGGCAAACGCGTCGGCGTAATACTGTGCGGTGGGAACATCGACGCGAACTGGTTCTCCACAGTGTTGTCTGGCGGCACGCCAGCCGTTTAAGGCAAATAACGCGAGGCATCTTTGCGGGCGAAGGGTTTCAGGCGCGTTCCGTGCGCCTCCAGCCATTCGCGCGCAAGATCCGGGTCGCGTTTCGACAGGTCTCGCACCCACCATGCGATGGCTTTCTGGATGAACCATTCAGGATCGTCGGCAAGGGTCTCGGCCCACCCCAAAACCCGCAGGCGTGCGGTCTGTTCGATCGCGCTCGGGTGGCGAGATTTCCCGAAGGGCAGGGCAAAGACGAAGGCGGCGCGGCGGGTGAACAGATGCTCGGACGATATCCATTGCTCCAGCCTGTCCAGGCGCGTTGGATCCTGCATCAGCCGTTTCTGACCGCCCTGTGCCACCGCATCTGCAATCGCCCAACTGTCGAACTGCGGCACCACGGATGCGATCCAGCCCCACGCGGCGCTGTCATCAGGCCGGATGCGGGACTGCAGGAACAACTTGCCCGCCGCGATCCGCGCCTCAAAAATATCGCTGTTCCAAAGACCACGGGCCAAAGCCACCAATGCCCTCTGATCGGCAGCCTCCTTACGCCAGGTATTTGCCAGTTCTCCGGTGACAGCATTCGAGAGGCCAAGGTATACGCGGTCAACCTTGTGATAGGCTGCCATACTCTTGGCGCGGGCGGGATCTGCGTGCGCGGTCAGGGCATCCAGAGCGTCGTCGGCGGTCATCGGGGCTTTGCGATTTGCCAATCCAGATGCGTGCGCACTGTGGGCCACTCCGGCGCGATAATCGAATAGCTTGCCGTGTCGCGCAGGTTGCCATCTGTAGTCCGTGCGTCAGCGCGCAAAATGCCGTCGAGTTGCGCGCCCAACCTTTCAATCGCGCGGCGCGATTGGCTATTCAGGCGATGGGTGCGGAAATCAACCGCCGTGCAGCCCCAAACCTCAAAAGCGTGAGCCAGCAACATCCGCTTAGCCTCGGTGTTCATCGGCCCGCGTTGCGCGGTGGGGCCTATCCAGGTCGATCCAATCTCCACCCGGGGCAGATCGTGATTGATCCGCATAAAGGTCGTCATGCCGACGGGCGTGCCGCTGACATCCACTTGCGTGAACGGGATCATCTCGCCTGTGTCGCGCAGGTTCAGACGGCGCGTGATCTCTGCCGTCATTCCGTCCGCCGATGGCACAGTCGTATACCAAAGTTTGTGCATTTGCCCGGCGTCACTGGCCGCTGCCAGCGCATCGGTGTGATCATGGCTAAGCGGGACGAGGCTCACAAACTGCCCCGTCAGCGCCAGATCCTGAGGTCCAAGGCGGCTCATTCGACCGTCACCGATTTCGCCAGATTGCGCGGCTGATCCACGTCCGTGCCCTTGTGCAGTGCGGTGTGGTAGGCAATCAGCTGAACCGCAACAGCGTAGAGCATCGGGGCGAGCACCGGGTCGACTGTGGGCATCACCAGCGTCGCCCAAGTGCCGTCGCCTGCCTGCGCTGCCCCCGTCGCATCGGTGATCAGCCAAACGCGCCCGTCGCGGGCCATGACCTCCTGCATATTGGAGATTGTCTTTTCGAACAGAGCATCCTTTGGGGCCAGAACGATCACTGGAACACTCTTGTCGATCAGCGCGATCGGGCCGTGCTTCAACTCTCCACTAGCGTAGCCTTCGGCATGTATATAGCTGATTTCCTTCAGTTTCAGCGCGCCCTCCATGGCCAGAGGGTACATCGGCCCCCGGCCCAAGAACAACACGGATTGCGCCTCTGCCAGTTCGGCGGTGCGCCGTGCGATCTTGTCTTCCAGCGCGAGTGCCTGATTTATCAGGCCCGGCATACCGCGCAATGTTTCCAGTAACTCTGCCCCGCGTGCGGCGTCGATCTGACCCCTTTGACGGGCGGCCAGAATGGCGAGGTTTGCCAGCACGCCCAACTGGTTCATGAACGCCTTGGTAGAGGCAACGCCCACCTCGACCCCTGCCAGGATCGGCAGAACGATATCCGCCTCTCGCGCGATTGACGATTCCGACACGTTCACAACAGACACAATGCGAGCGCCCTTTTGCTGTGCGTAGCGTACTGCAGCTAAAGTATCTGCCGTTTCACCGGACTGGCTAACGAAAAGCGCGGTGGAGTTGGCCGGAACCGGTGCCTCGCGGTAGCGGAATTCGGACGCGATATCGACGTCGCACGGAAGGCCTGCCAATTGCTCGAACCAATACTTGGCCACCGCACAGGCGTAGTAGGCGGTGCCGCACGCAACCATGATCATGCGATCGGTCTTGGTGAAATCCAGCTCTGCGGGCAGCGAGACCTCGCCACCCTTGGCATATTGACTGAGGCAATCGGACAGCACGACGGGCTGTTCGAAAATTTCTTTTGCCATGAAGTGCTTGTGGCCACCCTTGTCCAACTGCGCCGCCTGCGCCGGGATCATCCGCATCTCACGGTTAGCCAACGTGCCCTGCGCGTCATCGATCTCGATTCCGGCTCGTGTGACGAAGGCATAGTCGCCCTCTTCCAGATAGGTCACGAGGTTTGTCATCGGCCCGAGCGCGATGGCATCGGAGCCCACGAACATCTCTCCATCGCCGTGACCAATCGCCAGCGGCGATCCCATGCGCGCGGCAACAATCAGGTCGTCCTCGCCCGCGAACAGGAACGCCAGTGCATAGGCCCCGTCCAGATGCTTCAGTGTCTCGGTCGCGGCCTCACGCGGGGTCATGCCCTGATCCAGGAAGTCCTCACAAAGCTGGGCCACGGTTTCCGTATCAGTCTGGGTGACGAAAGTGCGATGGGACAGACGTTCCCGCAGCTCCTTGTAGTTCTCGATAATGCCGTTGTGCACCACAGCCACGCGACCCGCCTGATGCGGGTGTGCGTTCACCACCGTCGGGCCTCCGTGGGTGGCCCACCGTGTATGGCCGATGCCGCATTTGCCAGCCAGCGGGTCATGGACCAGCGCGTCCGACAGGTTCACCAGCTTGCCGACGGCGCGGCGCCGATCCAGCTTGCCATCCTGCACCGTGGCGATTCCCGCACTGTCGTAGCCGCGATACTCAAGCCGCTTGAGCGCCTCGACCAGGATGGGGGCAACCTCGTGGTTTCCCAATACGCCAACAATTCCACACATAGGGCTAGTCCTTTGACTTTCCTGCTTTTATGGCCGTCAATCGCGCGCGTAACTTCGCTGCGAGGCCGGGCTTGTTGACCTGTTTGGCGCGGCCAATGGCCATCGCTCCATCCGGTACATCTTCCGTAATGGTAGAGCCGCTGGCCGTGTTCGCGCCTGCACCCACCGTGACCGGAGCCACCAACATAGTGTCCGATCCGATGAAGGCATCCGGGCCTATCGTGGTGCGATGCTTCATGAAACCATCGTAGTTGCACGTCACCGTGCCCGCTCCGATGTTGGCGCGCGCGCCGACCGAGGCATCGCCGATGTAGCTGAGGTGATTGACCTTCGCGCCCTCGGAGATCTCCGAATTCTTGATCTCTACAAAGTTCCCGACCTTCGCGTCATTGCCAATTTCTGCGCCGGGACGCAGACGGGCATAGGGACCGACCACAGCGCCTGCGCTGACATGACAGCCTTCCAGATGCGAAAACGCGCGGATATGCGCGCCGGATTCGACCGTCACGCCAGGGCCGAACACGACGTAGGGCTCGATCACCGCGTCGCGCCCTATGTGAGTGCCGAGAGCCACATACACCGTGTCCGGCGCCTGCATCGTGACACCGTTTTCGATCATCTCCGCCCGGCGTTGAGCTTGGAATTGCGCTTCGGCACGGGCCAATTCCGCGCGAGTGTTTATGCCGATAGTCTCAGCTTCATCGCAGGTCATCGCGGTTGCTTTACGACCGGCCTTATGGGCCAGCGCCGGAACATCTGTGAGGTAAAATTCGCCGGAAGCATTGTCGTTGGAGACTTGCGCCAGCAGCCCCATCAAGGTTTCAGCATCGGCGCACAAGACACCGGAATTACACAGAGTGATCGCGCGCTCAGTCTGCGAGGCGTCCTTGAACTCCACAATCCGTTGGAGCGCGTCACCCTCCATCACCATACGGCCATAACGACCTGGATCAGTGGGTTCAAATCCCAGCATGACGACATCGTGGGTCGCACGCGCACCGCGCATTGCCTCCAGTGTCTCGGCCCGGAAAAACGGGCTGTCGCCGTAAAGGACCAGCACGTCGCCGTTGAAACCTGAAAGCTCTGTTGCCGCCTGCAACACCGCATGCCCGGTGCCAAGCTGCGGCACCTGCCGCACGCAAATGGCCTGCGGGGCGATGTCTGCGAGCGCCGCTTCGACCGCTTCCGCACCATGGCCCGTCACGACGATTATGCGTGCTGGCTCCAATGCCTCACCCGCAGCCAGAGTATGCGCAACCAGGGGCGCTTGGCCCAACGACTGCAACGGCTTGGGCAGGTCCGAATTCATCCGCGTGCCGACGCCCGCTGCCAAAACGACAAGCGCCAACGGGCGCGTTTTTTCCGTGTGATCGGTGGCCTGCATGAAACGTCTTTCCTTTGCGTTTGGGGCCTATTACCCCTGCAAAGGACCGGGGCAAAGCCCTGATGCGTTCAATTTGACCGACAGGCTGTAACAGCCATGGGCGGAATGCTGCCGAAAGGGTGACGATGCGGACAGTGGTTTTCGACCTGGACGGGACGTTGGCGGATACGGCCGGTGATTTGATCGCAGCCGCAAATGCGGCGCTTGCGGGGTTGGGCCACCCGGCGCAGTTGGTGATGGGGCGCGATGATGCAACAGCCTTCGCAGGTGGTCGTGCAATGCTGCGATTAGGAGCGAAACGACTGGGTATGCCGGATCCGGAAGCCCTGGCAGACGCTGGCTACGACGCGCTGCTTGCGGCGTACGAGCGCGATATAGACACGCACACGACGCTTTATCCCGGCACTGTAGCGGCCGTGGACAGGCTTCGATCAAACGGCCACGCCACGGGCATTTGCACCAATAAACCCGAGGGGCTGGCGGTTGAGTTGATTGCACGCCTGAAGCTGTCAGAGAGGTTTCCGGTACTCATCGGTGCCGATACCCTGCCCACACGCAAGCCAGATCCCGCGCCGTTGCTAGAGACTATCGCGCGCCTTGGGGGAGATCCCGCGCGCGCAGTCCTGATCGGCGACACGATCACGGATCGCAAGACTGCCAAAGCAGCAGGCATCCCCTGCATCCTTGTAACCTTCGGTCCCACCGGCCGCGCGGTGCAGAAGTTGAAACCCGACGCGATGCTGGACCACTACGATGATCTGGATACGGTGCTGGATCAGATATTGCCGTAGCCGTTGACGCACGCTCAAACTCTCACGATGGTTCTCTCATGAACAAACTGACTTTCACCGGAAATTTCACCCAGCAAGAGCCGATTCCGGAAGCCGCGATCGAGGCTGCCGTCGCTGTCATGCGCTCGGGCCGATTGCATCGCTACAACACCGCCGCTGGCGATGACGGTGAAACGGCGCGGCTGGAGCAAGAGTTCGCGACATCGACTGGCGCCAAATATTGCCTCGCCGTGGCCTCTGGCGGATACGCCATGGGCGCAGCTTTGCGGGCCTTGGGTGTGGGGCCGGGTGATAAGGTGCTGTCCAATGGCTTCACCCTGGCGCCCGTGCCCGGCGCGATTGCCGCAGTGAATGCTGTGCCGATATTCGTTGAAACGACAGACAGTCTGACCATTGACCTTGATGATCTTGCCGCCAAGGCGGCGACGTCGGATGCGAGGGTCCTGCTTCTGAGCCATATGCGCGGCCATATTTGCGATATGGATCGCCTGATGGAGATTTGCGATACGGCGGGCCTTCAGGTGATTGAGGATTGTGCTCACACGATGGGCGCAGCTTGGCGTGGCGTGCCGTCCGGGCGCTTTGGTGTGTTCGGATGTTACTCCAGCCAAACCTACAAACACATCAACTCCGGTGAGGGCGGTTTGCTGATTTCCGATGACGCGGAGCTTATGGCAAGAGCCATCATGTTATCGGGTTCCTACATGCTATTTGGCCGCCACACGGCGGCGCCCTCTGAAGCGACGTTCGAAAAAGTCAAATACGTTACGCCCAACGTTTCGGGTCGGATGGACAATCTGCGTGCAGCTATCCTGAGACCCCAACTGGCCGATCTTCCTGCTCAGGTCGCGCGCTGGAATGCGCTTTACCGCACCATTGAAGAGGGGTTGCGCAATACTCCGGGCTTGCAAATCATTGAACGGCCTGACGCGGAAAGTATCGTCGGATCTTCTATTCAGGTGCTGCTGCCGGGCGTTTCTCCACGGGCAATAGAAGCCGTGGTCGCGGGCTGCAAGGCGCGCGGGGTAGAATTGAAATGGTTCGGCGCGCCGGAGCCTGTGGCCTTCACATCTCGCTATGACAGCTGGCGATACGCGCCTGAGCAAAGCCTGCCCCAGACCGACAAAATTCTTGCTGGTCTATTGGACATGCGCCTGCCGCTGACCTTTTCGACCGATGACGCCAAGATCCTGGCAGAGATCATCCGAGATGAGGTGTTGGCCAACCATGCACCGGCGCAAGGGCGAGACTAAAAAAGGCCCGTGTCGAACAACACGGGCCTTTTATATCTATGAGTTGGCGCGGATTAGAAGTGCAGCGCAACACCCAGGCCGACTGCGTTAGCATCGATCTGCTCACCCGATGAACCGCCAACGATCGTTCCGGAATCCGGATTCATGTGAGCGGACGTGTAATCGACCCGGACCGACACGTTGTCGGCCAGCAGCATTTCGATACCGATACCGTAGACGAGACCATCGGCGGAGCCCGCAGCGGATACACCTGCCGACGCGCTGTAATCCACCATCTGATAGCCGACCGAGCCGTAAACCATCGCGCTGCCCATTGCGTAGCCGCCTCGCACGCGGGCGTTGACCATGTTGTCGAATTCAAAATCGTTCGCGCCAAGCGATGTCTGGAATGTCGCAGGGCCGCCGATGCCAACTTCCGCACCGACAACAAAATTGCCGCCTACAGCGTAGTTGTAGCCGCCGTAAGCTCCGAAACTGGTGCCCTCCTGCAGGGGCGTTGGTGAGGTTGAATTGTCGAACTCGGGCGAGATGATGTTTGTCGCGAAGCCTGCGTAGAAGCCAGTCCACTGGCTCGCATCTTGGGCGGAGGCGCTGGAGGCCGCGAAAGCGGCAACAAGGGCAAGTGAGGAAGCGGTAAGACGCATTTGTAAGTCCTTCATGAGGGGCGGTGCTCGAATCCCGCGCTGTTGCAGTGACCTTAGCGCGCCCGTTTGCGCCGATAAAGGGAAGGCAGATCACTTCTGACGATTTAAGCGAAATGCCGTAAAGATGTGGCACATAGAACCCATCAGATGGAAAAAGCCCTAATAATCAGTAAAAACAATCAGACGAGACGGGAGTTTTCCTTCGCCGCGCGCACAAAATCGCGAAACAGTGGGTGCGGCTCGAAGGGTTTCGACTTCAACTCTGGGTGAAACTGGACGCCGATGAACCACGGATGGTCTTGAACCTCGACGATCTCGGGCAAGGTTCCGTCGGGCGACATGCCGGAGAACAACAAGCCTTTCTCCTCCAACGCCTCGCGATATTTGATGTCGACCTCATACCGGTGGCGGTGCCGCTCCTCAATCGTCGTGGTCCCATAGGCCTGCGCCACGCGGGACCCATCAGTCAGCACCGCATCGTAAGCGCCAAGTCGCATCGTGCCGCCCTTGTCGTCACCGACTTTACGTTCCACCTTGTGGTTGCCCTGTACCCATTCTTTCAGGTGGTAAACCACCGGCGTAAAACGCTTCTTTCCGGCTTCGTGATCAAATTCCTCTGAGCCTGCGTCGCTCAGATCCGCGAGGTTGCGTGCCGCTTCAATCACTGCCATCTGCATGCCGAGACAAATGCCGAGGTACGGAATTTTCCTTGTCCGCGCGAACTCTGCCGCTTTGATCTTGCCCTCTGTCCCACGCTCTCCGAAGCCGCCGGGCACCAGAATGGCGTGAAAGCCTTCCAGATGTGGAGCGACGTCTTCCCGTTCAAAAATCTCTGCATCAACCCATTCGACCTGAACTTTCACCCGGTTGGCCATGCCGCCGTGGGTCAACGCCTCGGCAATTGACTTATAGGCGTCTTCGAGTTGGGTGTATTTTCCGACAATGGCGACCTTCACGTGGCCTTCCGGGTTGTTGATCCGGTCCGCCACATCCTCCCAAACTCGCAGGTCGGGCTTAGGAGCAGGGCTGATCCCAAACGCATCCAGCACGGCCTGATCAAGGCCTTCGCGGTGATACGCCAGGGGTGCGGTATAGATTGACGACAAATCCTGCGCGGCAATCACGCTATCGGGGCGCACATTGCAAAACAGCGCCAGCTTCTCACGCTCTTTCTCGGGGATGGGCCCCTCGGATCGACACACCAGAATATCGGGCGCCAGGCCGATCGAGCGCAATTCCTTGACGCTGTGCTGCGTCGGCTTGGTCTTCAATTCTCCGCTGGCCTTGATGAACGGCAAGAGCGTCAGGTGCATGAAAATGCACTGCCCCCGGTCGCGGTCCTGGCTGAACTGGCGGATTGCCTCAAAGAACGGCAGACCTTCGATGTCGCCCACCGTGCCGCCGATTTCGCACAACATGAAATCCACGTCATCTTCGCCGATAGCGATGAAGTCTTTGATCTCGTCGGTGACATGCGGGATCACCTGAATGGTCTTGCCCAGATAATCGCCGCGCCTCTCCTTCTCTAAAACATTGGTATAGATCCGACCCGAGGAGATGGAATCGGTCTTGGACGCAGGCACACCGGTGAACCGCTCATAGTGACCGAGGTCGAGATCCGTTTCCGCGCCGTCATCGGTCACGAACACTTCGCCATGTTCAAAGGGCGACATCGTGCCGGGATCGACATTCAGGTATGGGTCGAGCTTCCGCAGACGCACGGTGAAGCCTCGCGACTGGAGCAAGGCACCAAGCGCGGCAGAAGCAAGCCCTTTCCCAAGGGATGAAACCACACCACCGGTGATGAAAATAAATCGCGCCATGTCTGCAAAATCTCCCGTGCGGATGCGCGGACCGTCACGGACCGATCCATCCCAACCTAGTATCACGGGAGTTGAGAGTACTCGGATTCGGGGCCTGCGCACAAGCCACTAGACGCCATATTGTGTGGATCGAACCTACAAAAACGCAAAATCCTGTAGGGCAGGGAGGTTAGACCTTGCGATTATTCCGAAACCGGTGGAAGCGCAGGACCGTCCGTGCCGATCGGTGGCAGCGATAGATCGGGGCGCGACGCTGGCGCTTCGCTCTCGCCTTCAACCGGAGGCAGACCGCCCAACTGGTCCAGAACCGACGAGCCGGCAGAATTCTGCGCCGCGATTACCGTCAAAGTAATCGACGTGGCCAGAAATAAAATCGCAAAGATCCAGGTCAACCGTCCAAGCGCAGATGCGGCCTGACGGCCGGTCATCGCGCCGCCGCCACCGCCGCCCATTCCGAGGCCACCGCCTTCAGAGCGTTGCAACAGCACCACACCGATCAGGCAGATTGCCAGGATCAGATGAATGACTAGGATGATGTTTTCCATGGTCTGGCCTTACGTTCGATGACCAACCGGCTGGTCCGGGGTTCACATAAGAGATGCGGGCCAAAGCCGCAAGGGCGTCACCGCCCGGATTTATCAGGGTTCGAGGCCAGAATGTGAGATTTGGGTTTCCTCTAAGCCCTGCGCCCGCTAGGACGCTTGCGGGTTTTGCCAATGGATTGAGGAATTACACATGGCCAACGTGGTGGTTGTCGGCGCTCAATGGGGCGATGAAGGCAAAGGCAAGATCGTTGACTGGCTCAGCGAACGGGCCGACGTGATTGCGCGTTTCCAAGGGGGCCACAACGCGGGTCATACTCTGGTGATCGACGGGAAGGTCTACAAGCTGAACGCGCTACCGTCCGGTGTTGTGCGTGGCGGTAAGCTTTCGGTGATCGGCAACGGCGTGGTGCTGGACCCCTGGCACCTGATCCGTGAAATCGAAAGCATTCGCGGCCAGGGCGTGGAAATCACTCCGGAGACGCTGATGGTCGCAGAGAACACACCACTGATCCTGCCGATCCACGGAGAGTTGGACCGCGCCCGCGAAGAGGCTGCCTCCTCCGGTACCAAGATCGGCACGACAGGCCGCGGTATAGGTCCGGCCTATGAGGATAAAGTTGGCAGGCGCTCGGTCCGGGTGGCTGATCTTGCCGACCCTGCAACGCTGGAAGCGCGCGTGGATCGTGCCCTGCAACATCACGATCCGCTCCGCCGGGGCCTTGGGATTGAGGCGGTTGACCGCAACGCCCTGATCGCCGCCCTGACGGATATCGCGCCGCAGATCCTGCAATATGCGGCCCCTGTATGGAAGGTGCTGAACGAGAAGCGCAAAGCTGGCAAACGCATCCTTTTTGAAGGGGCACAGGGCGCGCTCCTGGATATCGACTTTGGCACCTACCCTTTTGTCACTTCATCCAATGTGATCGCAGGTCAAGCCGCGACTGGCGTTGGCCTTGGACCTACGGCAATTGACTACGTGCTGGGTATTGTGAAGGCCTACACCACGCGCGTTGGTGAAGGCCCTTTCCCCACGGAACTCGACGACGCCGACGGTCAGCGTCTGGGCGAACGCGGGCATGAATTTGGCACCGTCACGGGCCGCAAACGCCGCTGCGGCTGGTTTGATGCAGCCTTGGTACGTCAGACCTGTGCGACCTCTGGCGTGACCGGTATTTCCCTGACGAAGCTGGACGTGCTTGATGGGTTTGCGACGTTGAAAATCTGCGTCGCCTACGATCTGGACGGCGAACGCCTTGATTACCTGCCCACCGCTGCGGATCAACAGGCTCGTTGCACACCGATCTATGAGGAAATGCCCGGCTGGACCGACAGTACGGAGGGCGCGCGGTCTTGGGCCGATTTGCCCGCAGAGGCGATCAAATACGTGCGCCGGGTGGAGGAGTTGATCCAATGCCCCGTGGCGCTATTGTCTACCTCGCCCGAACGGGAGGATACGATCCTCGTGACCGATCCGTTCGTGGACTGAGGAGGCCCCGCCATGGCCCTAAGCTACAAAGCCCGCAAACGCTGGTCCCTGTTCGTGCTGCTCGTTGGCCTGCCCGTCTATATCGCCGCCATTTGGTATATCCTCAGCCTGATTGAAGGCTGGCCAATGTGGCTGCAGATCGTGATCGGTCTGGTGTTCAGCATGATCTGGGCGTTTCCGCTCAGAGCGGTTTTTCTGGGCGTCGGGAAACCCGACCCGGACGCGCCGCCGAAAGATTAGTGGCTTGAGATCGACAGGCAAAAAAAGGGCGCCGAAACTGACGCCCCTTTCTCGATGTTGATGGTCGCTCAGATTACAAGGACCGGCTGAGGCGGTAGAAATTTCCATCCAGCGCTTCCAACACATTGTCGTTGGTCAGGCGCGCAACCAATTCAATCGCCTCATTACGGGAGATCGAGCCGTCCGTGGCGATCCGTACCAGGCGAAGCAGTTGCATGCGCTTGAATTCAGGCAATTTGGCTCGTTCGGTCAGGTACTCAGCCCCCAATTCGATTACTTCATCGATTTCGGTGGCTGAGCTTTCTGACAGTACGTCGGCGAAACGGGCAAAGTGATCCACGTCTTCATCAGATGCATCATCTTCGTGTCCGGCCTCTGAAGCCATGGTGTCAGCTTCAATTTCGCGGGCCAATTGTGCTTCCAGTGCGGCGATAGGGTCCTCGTCTTCGGACGCTTCAGCCTCCTCCATTTCAGCGACTGTCTCTTCAGCTGGATCAGGCTCAATGAGGGTCTGCTCTGTGCTGTGCTCGGCGACGGACGCGTCATTTGCGATGACATCTATCTCGACCTCTGCCTCATCGTCTTCCTCAGTCGAGGCAGCAACCGGAGCGGAGCGGCCGAGACCCGATGCGATTTGTCCGGCCCGGTGGGCGAGGTTGGCCAAGGAATTAACAATCTTGCGGGGGGCCGTGCGGGCGTTCTCGATCGCCTCTACATCAAGCTCAGGCTCGATCGCGGACTGCGGATCGTTCAACACCAGCGGAGTTGCGTGTTCGGCCGCGAACAGCGTTTCCCCTTCCGGGCGCAGTGTTGGTGCGATCTCCCCTTCGTCGCTGGTCACGCGGCGTGGCATGACGGGGGCTGCATCGGCCCTCACGGCTGCCCTATCGCTGTCAACGCGTTGCTCGGACACCAGAATCAATGGTGCAGGCCGTGCTTCATTCGCCGAATGGCGACGCGAGACATCGACCCGTACCCGGCGGGGCCTCATAACGCGCGCCAAGTCATCGCGGTACTCAGCGGAGGTATCTGCAACACCTGCATAATCCGCAGCGGTGGAGCCGTCGGCAGCCATTTGCGTATCAGCTACCCGGGCGGCCACCGCGGCTTTCAGATGCTCGATATTCGCGCGCCGACGGCTGTTTTCAACCGTTGCCAAGCGGCCTTCGGTGGAGGCGAACAGGCGATCCATATCTTCTTCGTCGCCACGGGTTGTGGCAGGACGCGTCGTGTCTTGGTTGGGGGCCCGAACATCTGATGCCTCACGGGCTGCGACCTCAATGGCCTCAACAGTTTCCACTTCTTCAGCATCGGTTTCGGCGATTGGCGCGACCGTTTCAGACGCAGGCAATTCTTCCTGGCCTGCCAAGGCCAAATCTTCATCCTGCCCCTCCGGCGCAAGTGTTGCGGAAATTGCGGCGAGCGTCGCCGCGTCATCAAGGTCCGCGGCTTCTTCCATATCACTATCGACGTTGTCCAACGCCTCGGAGCCGGCAGCAATCGTGGAGGCACTTGTGGCAAAGGCTGCGGCCAAAGTGGCCACCGAACTTTCGTCGCCGGCCTCTGTTACCGGCTCTGGAGCAGTGCCTTCCCCGTCCGAGGAGAGCAGTCCATCGTCGGGCTGAATCGTCGCGGCACGGTCGCCATTCTCGATCAGCGATGCACGGCGAATTCGGGCCAGACGAGCGGCCACGGAAGCGCCGTCGAACGCGTCATCCGTTTCGGTCTCATCGGCGAAAATCGAATCGATGTCGCCGTCGCCGTCATCGTCAAAGTCGTCGCTGAAGTCACTGAGGTCATCCAAAGCGGTCGCGGCGGTTTCTGCTTCGTCGGAGACCGCATAGGCGGCACCTTCCGCCGCAAGGGCTGCTGCTGCCGCGATCAATGTGTCGGCACCCGCAACGCCTTCGCCATCTTCAGAGGTTTCGGGCGTCTCAACGGCATCATCTCCGGCTTGAGCATTGGCGATATCGTCAGGCCGGTCTTCTACATCGACGTTTGTAGCGTCGATCTCGTCACCATCAGCCATGACCGCCGCAATACTCGCAGTAGAAGTCTCAACGTCGGTATCAGCACCAGAATGGTCGGCGACATCAGAATGGTCGATGACATTGTTGGTCGCCTCGACCAGGTCCTGAAGCTCATCTTCGACAGCCTCATTCTCGACTGCCTCGTCAACGGCCTCATCGATCTGCTCCATTGCAGCCTCTGGCGCGGTCTGATCCTCAACCTCCGCCTCTGGCGCGATGTCTTCTGTACCACTCGCCTCTGGCGCGATGTCTTCTGCAACACTCGCCTCTGGCGCGATGTCTTCTGCAACACTCGCCTCTGGCGCGATGCTCTCAACCGCGTCCTCGATATCATCGAGCCCACCCGCAAGCGCTGAACTGACTGCCATCACCGGGCTGTCGGCGTCGCTGCCCTCAGCTCGCAGGATCAGGTTGTTGTCTGTCAGTTGCGATTCAACGCGTCGCTGGATTGCGGCCTCGGCAATGCGATGCAGGGCTTCAGCATCCGGCGTGGGCGGTTCAGCCCCGAAATAGCGGTCCCCCGCTGCAAGATCGCGAAAATACTCCGAAATTGCCTTCATCGTCTCAAACGGCTGCTCAAACCCCTCAAGGGTGCAAGAGAACGTGCCGTATGAGACTGTTAGGATTTTGTTTTCATCAGTCATTGTTCTGCCACTCTGCTCGTCCGACATGCCGCCGGAATCTATTATCCTCACAAAAGGTGTAACAAACTGTTTCCATGAAAAAGCGTCGCGAATTGGACCTTTCCATGGAGAATCGCCGAAATCATGGCAAGAACGTGCCGAAAGGCGCGGGGCCGTGAGGATATTACCTTGAAATACAATGATACCGTGATTCTCGTGGGTGCGGGACCGATAAAGGACGCGATCTTCGAATCCGTCAGCGCGCGCGGTCATTTTTTTGTTGGAGTTGATGGTGGTGGCGACGCTTTGCTGGCACGCGGAGTGATTCCCGACGCCGTAATCGGTGATATGGATTCGCTCTCGGACGCCACCAAGTCGGCCATCGGGTCGGACAAGATCATCGAAATATCGGAGCAGGACAGCACGGATTTCGACAAGACAGTGCGCTCCGTGAGCGCGCCCCTGATCCTTGCAATCGGCTTCACCGGCGCGCGGTTGGACCATGAGTTGGCCGCGCTGCACGTGCTGGTACGTTACGCCGACCGACCAGTGATTATAGTCGGGGAGGAGGATGTGACGATCCACGTGCCGGCAAATTTGGCGTTGACCCTGACGCCCGGCACGCGTCTGTCGCTGTTCCCGTTGGATGCGGTGACGGTCGCGATGGACGGGCTGCGGTGGTCATTTGATGCCTTGGCACTTCACCCGGCCCGAAAGATCGGCACGTCCAATGTAGTGAGTGAGGCACATGTTACACTGCGCACGGATGCACCGGGTCTGCTGCTGATTTTACCGCGTGACGCGCTCGATCCTGTCATTGCGGCGTTGGGGGACGTGGATTTTCCCTCGCTCCCCAGATGAGCCTTCGTTAAGACAAAGCTAACAACTGCGCCAACGCCTGCCACAAAATTGAGATTGTTATGACCGCCGAGCTTTCCCCCATCGACAAAGCCAAATACGTCGCCGCCCGCCGCGCGGTCGAGTTTGTGGAAGACGGGATGCGTGTGGGCCTTGGAACCGGCTCGACCGCCGCTTGGATGGTGCGCTGTCTGGGCGAGTTGGTCCGCGAAGAGGGGATGATGATTACCGGCGTCGCCACCTCGACTCGCACTGCGGATCTGGCGCGCGAAGTTGGCGTCACTATCAAAACTCTCGAAGAGGTGCGCTGGCTGGACCTGACGATTGATGGAACGGATGAATACGATCCGAACCTGAACCTGATCAAGGGGGGTGGCGGCGCGCTGCTCCATGAAAAGATTGTGGCAACCGCCAGCGATCAGATGGTCGTGATCGCGGATTTGTCAAAACAGGTCGACACGCTCGGGGCATTCCCGCTGCCAGTGGAGATTGTGCCGTTTGGCTGGCAGACCACCAAGGCACTGGTCGAAGAGATACTGTTAAACCTGGACGTGCGGGGCCGCTCTGCGTCTTTGCGCTTGAGCGGGTCAGAGCCGTTTCGCACCGATGAGGGCAACCTGATCCTGGACCTGCATCTGCGCCGCATCGCGCAGCCTGCGCAGGTGAGCCTGGTGCTGAACCAAATTCCCGGAGTGGTGGAGAATGGCTTGTTCCTTGATATCTGCGACGTTCTGGTGATCGGCAATGCCGACGGCACGGTGGAAGTGCGTGACATCAACAATGGAACGATCGAGCATGAGCGGGTTGATGTGATTGATACCGAGAACCTGTTCATGGACGTCCGGGATTGACTCAAGTGCCGCATCGCGACGCCACCCATCACGTTTTGGTACACTGAGCGTCCCCATCTACGGGGCCTGCGCGCGTTGATTTGTCCGACCGGGCAAAAAGCTCCTGCACCTGCCTCTCGTCCGGGCCCGTCCTGCCCTGTCAGATTAGACGCGGCTGGTGCGCGCAACAGCCTTGCGGCACCGTTCCAGGAAGAAATCAATGAACAGGCGAACCTTGTTGTCCTGAAGTCGCCGGTGCGGGTAGAGGCACCCGAACAGCGCCTGCTGTGGTGGCGTCTCGGGAAGAATCTCAACAAGTGCGCCACTGTCCAGATGCCCGGCGATCTCAAACCGCGGCTTGTTGACAATGCCGCGTCCCGCAACCGCCCATCCTGTAAGAACATCGCCATCGTCCGAATCGTAGTTTCCGGAGACGTCCACACGCAACGGCCCCTGAGCCGTCGACAGTGTCCAGTACCATTCCGGCGACCTTGGATATCGTAACAACAGGCAGTTGTGTCGGCGCAGGTCGTCGGGGGTTCGGGGCATGCCGTGGCTCTCCAGGTAGACAGGCGAGGCGCACAGGACACGTGGTGTATCCAGGATCTTTCGCAGCTTGAGGGTCGAGTCCGGTGGCCTGCCGATAAAAAATGCAACGTCCAGACCATCTTCCAACAGATCCACTTTGCGGTCCGACAATCGCAATCGAACCGACACCTCAGGATAGGCATCAACGAATTCCGGGATCAGCGGGGCGATCAGGCGCTTACCAATGCCCAGTGGGGCCGTTACGTGTACCGTGCCATGAGGGTTCTGCGAAAAACTGGAGACGGCGGCCTCGGCATCCTCCAGCGATTGTACGATCTGGCGGGCTTGCTCATAGAACGCGTGGCCGACCTCCGTGGGGGACAGCTTTCGCGTCGTGCGGTTGAACAGGCGAACGTCCAACCTGCGTTCCAACTCCTTGATCCGGTTGCTCGCCACGGCTGGTGTCAGTCGCATATCGCGCCCACCGGCCGTGATGCTGCCCAGTTCCACCACTCTGACAAACACCTTCAGGCTTTCGAGATACGGCATGAACACCTCCGATTATCTACAATTCATTGAAAGAGCATACCCGACTGTCCTGTATTTCAGGCATAGAATATCGGTCATAACGACACCACGCGCAGTTTTGCCAGCGCAAAAAGGGGGTGCCATGACAACACGATCTCAGATTCGCTTCGTCCTCAACGACCGCGATATAGCGCTGGCCAGCGTCGGGGCCAGCGACACTCTGCTGGATTTTCTGCGGATTGATCAGCGGCTGACCGGCACCAAGGAAGGCTGTGCCGAAGGCGACTGCGGCGCGTGCACGGTGCTTGTCGGTCGTTTGCAGGACGGCGTGCTGCGGTATGAACCGGTGAATGCCTGTATCCGCCTGACTGCGTCGCTCGACGCGTGCCATGTGGTGTCGGTGGAGTATCTATCCGGCGACGGCGGCAAGTTGCATCCCGTCCAGCAGGCGATGGTGAAACATCACGGCAGCCAATGCGGCTTTTGTACGCCGGGCTTCGTGATGTCGTTGTACGCTCTGTGGATGGAGAACCCCGATCCGACGGAGCGAGAGGTTGAAACCGCACTGCAAGGCAACCTGTGCCGCTGCACCGGATATGAACCGATCATCAAGGCTGCTTTGGCGGCGACCACACTCGGCAGCCCCGCCGATGATGCACTGACGATGGAGCGCGAGGCAATGACCGCGAAACTGGCAGGCCTGAAGGACGGCCAGCGGGTAGACGTATCAAAGGGCGGCAGTCGTTGCATCCTGCCTGCCTCGGTCGATGATCTGGCTGATGTGTTGTTGGAGACGCCCGATGCCACCATCATTGCAGGCGCTACGGATGTGGGTCTGTGGGTCACGAAATTCCTGCGCGATATCTCCCCGGTGGTGTTCCTGAGCCATTTGGATGAGTTGCGCCAGATCGTGGTCACGGACGATACGATCACCATTGGAGCTTGCGTCAGCTACACCGATAGCCGCGCGGCGATAGCGGCGGATTATCCGCATCTGGGTGGGTTCTGGGATCGCATCGCCGGTTGGCAGATCCGCGCAATGGGTACGATCGGTGGCAATGTCGCCAACGGCTCGCCGATTGGGGACACGCCTCCGGTTCTGATCGCGGTCGGAGCGACGATTACCCTGCGCAAGGGGGCGGAGCGTCGGGTGCTCCCGATTGAAGAGTTCTTCATCGACTACGGCAAGCAGGACCTCGGCAAAGGCGAGTTCCTTGAGTGCATCTCGATCCCGCGCCCTGCTTCGAACGCGATCCACGCCGCCTACAAGATCTCGAAACGGCGGGACGAGGATATCTCGTCCGTCTGCGCCGCATTCAGCGTCAAAGTAGAGGGCGGCAAGATCACCGAAGCGCGCATCGCGTTCGGCGGAATGGCGGCGACCCCGAAGCGCGCAGCCAAGGCAGAGGCGGCTCTGGTCGGTCAGGACTGGAGCGAGGCCGCGCTGACGCAGGCGGCGGCGCAGCTGGAAAAGGATTTCAGCCCCCTGACGGACTGGCGCGCCTCGTCCGAGTATCGCCTGCAAGTATCGAAGAACCTGTTCCGCAGGTTCTGGCTGGAACAGCAAGACAGCGACGCCCCTGTGCGTCTGAGCGCATGAAGGGAGGATCAGACATGAACACCGACAATACAGTTGCAGCACCCGTCAACACCGACAAGCGCAAGGACCCGCCCGTGGCGCAAACTCTCGTTCAATCGGGCGCAGGTCGCGACGCCATCAAGGGCGGTGTCAGCACGGATCTGCACCACGACAGCGCCATCAAACACGTCACCGGGCGGGCGGAATATTGCGATGATATAGCGGAGCCCGCTGGAACGCTGCACGCATATCTCGGCCTTTCGGCTCGCGCCCATGCGCTGATCCGGGGCATTGATTTTACCGCTGTGCGCAAAGCCCCTGGTGTGATCGGTGTTCTGACGGCGGATGACATTCCCGGCGTCAACGACGTCTCGCCCACGGGCCGCAATGACGAGCCGATCTTCGCGACGGAAAAGGTCGAATTTTGGGGCCAGCCGATGTTCGCCGTCGTGGCCGAAACCCGCGATGCCGCGCGCCGTGCAGCCAAGTTGGTGGAGGTCACCTATGAAGATCTGCCTCATGCTCTCGACCCGGAAGCGGCACAAGCCGCCGACATGGGCTATGTCACGCCTCCGCTTACCTTGAAGCGCGGCGAGGCAGCCACGGCCATGGCATCGGCCAGGCATACGATCAAAGGCAAGCTGCGCGTCGGCGGGCAGGATCACCTCTACCTTGAGGGGCATATCGCTTTCGCCATCCCCGGCGAGGATGACGACGTGATGGTCCATTCCTCCACCCAGCACCCGTCCGAGGCACAGCATATGGTAGCCCATGTTCTTGGCGTCGCGTCCAACGCGGTCACGATCAACGTGCGCCGGATGGGCGGCGGGTTTGGCGGAAAGGAGACCCAGATGAACCTGTTCTGCGCCGTCGCAGCTGTGGCCGCGAAAAAGTGGAACCGTGCGGTTAAAATTCGGCCAGACCGGGACGATGACATGAGTGCGACGGGCAAGCGCCATGACTTTGTGATCGATTACGCCGTGGGGTTTGACGACGACGGAGTGATCGAAGCTGTAACGGGCGAATTTGCCGCGCGCTGTGGCTTTTCCTCGGACCTGTCCGGCCCTGTCACGGACCGGGCGCTGTTTCATGCCGACAATGCCTATTACTATCCGAATGTCGAGTTGAACTCACACCCGATGAAGACCAACACAGTGTCCAACACTGCGTTTCGTGGTTTTGGCGGACCGCAGGGTGTGATCGTCGCGGAGCGCATCATGGAGGAGATCGCCTACCACCGTGGCCTTGATAGCCTGGAGGTGCGCAAGCGCAACTTCTACGGCGACAATGGGCGTGACGTGACCCCGTATCACCAGACGGTTGAAGACAATATCATGCCCCGTATCATGCAGGAACTGGAGGATGCGGCTGAATATCAGGCGCGTCGCGAGGCAGTGCTGGCATGGAACGCCAGGGGCGGCACGATCCGCAAGGGCATCGCGATGACGCCGGTGAAATTTGGCATCTCCTTCACGGCAACCTGGTACAATCAGGCCGGCGCTTTGCTGCACATCTACTCAGACGGTTCGATCCATTTGAACCATGGCGGCACGGAGATGGGGCAGGGATTGAACACCAAAGTCGCGCAGGTCGTGGCCGAGGCGCTTCAGGTCGATTTCGATACGATCAAGATCACCAGGACCACGACGGAGAAGGTGCCGAACACGTCGGCCACGGCGGCGTCTTCGGGATCGGATCTCAACGGGATGGCGGCACTGGACGCGGCGGAGCAGATCAAGGCGCGGCTGGTCGCGTTTGCGGCTCAGAAGTGGGACGTGGCAGAAAGCGCCGTGACCTTCATCGCAAACGCTGTGCAAGTCGGAGACACGAAAATCCCCTTCGCAGAGTTCATCCGTGAAGCCTATATGGCCCGCGTTCATCTGTCGGCGGCGGGGTTCTACAAGACGCCCAAGATTCATTGGAACCGGGATACCGGGCAGGGGCGACCGTTCTACTACTACGCCTATGGTGCTGCCTGCTCGGAAGTATCCGTCGATACGCTGACCGGCGAGTACCGGGTTGAGCGGACCGATATCCTGCATGATGTGGGCAAGTCTCTGAACCCGGTCCTTGATACGGGCCAGGTCGAGGGCGCGTTCATTCAAGGCATGGGCTGGCTGACGACGGAGGAACTGTGGTGGGACGACCAAGGCCAGCTCCGCACTCACGCACCGTCAACCTACAAGATCCCTCTGGCCTCCGACCGTCCTCGTATCTTCAACACAACGCTTGCGACGTGGTCTGAAAACAAGGAGCACACGATCAAACGCTCCAAGGCCGTGGGCGAGCCGCCGTTTATGCTCGCAATTTCTGTCTTCGAAGCGCTGTCCCACGCCGTCGCCAGCGTGGCAGGTTACCGCGAATGCCCCCGACTTGATGCGCCCGCGACGCCGGAGCGCGTCTTGATGGCCATTGAACGGTTGCGGAGTTGATCCGATGGCTTTGACCCGTTTCCTTGCGGATACTGCTCCGGTGATCCACGTCCGCCTGACCCGGGTGCGTGGCTCGTCCCCGCGTGAGGCCGGGGCAGAGATGTTCGTCTCAGCCAACGGCCTGCATGGAACCGTCGGTGGCGGTCAGTTGGAATACATGGCCATCGACAAGGCGCGCGTGATGCTGAGAAACAATGCCGTGGCAGAGCGGATGGACGTCCCGCTTGGTCCGGCGATCGGGCAGTGCTGCGGTGGGCGGGTCACGCTTGACCTTTCTCTCATGACCGAAACGGATCGCGCTGCCGCCGAGGCCAATGACGCGGACAGCCGTGCCACCCGACCCCACGTCTACGTTCTCGGCGCGGGCCATGTCGGGCGCGCCCTGGCGCAGTTTCTCCAGCACTTACCGGTGCGGTGCATCTTGATCGACAGTCGGGTCGAAGAGATGGCACTGACCGATGCAAAGGTTGAAAAACGCGTTTCCGTGATGCCAGAGGCAGAAATTCGCCGCGCCCCGGCCCGAAGCGCCTTCGTCGTCGTAACCCATGACCATGCGCTCGACTTTTTGCTCACGTCCGAGGCGCTTGACCATCCGGATGCGGCATACGTCGGACTGATCGGATCGGCAACGAAACGGCTGAAATTCGAACGGTTTCACGCATCACATGCGAGCCAATCGGACAGTCGCGACCTGATCTGCCCCATCGGCGCTGTCCGCAGCGCTGACAAACGGCCTGAGGTGATTGCCGCGCTTGTGGTGGCCGAGGTCATGACCGCGCTGACGGTTTCCGTCCATCACGCAAAATACCCCGCGCAAACCGCCTGATCAGAGCGGTGCGGCACCGATAAATTCATCATAGGGACTCTAAAGCCATGTCAGATCCGACCTACAGTTACAGATTATTCAACCGGAGCGATTTCAATGCGTTCTGGGCGCTGTTCACCGACAACCTCGTCAACCTACTGATCCTGTCGGGGGTGTGTCAGTTCGTGTTTCAAATGCCAGTGGAAATCGTGTTTGGTCGCATCGTGCCGGGGGCCGCAATTGCGATCCTTGCCGGTGTTGGTGTCTACGCTCTGATGGCCCGCTGGGTCGCCAACCGCCAGGGCCGCGATGTCACGGCCTTGCCCTACGGCATCTCCACGCCTGTCATGTTTGTCTACCTGTTCGGCGTGATCGGCCCGATTTACTGGGCCACGGGCGATGCAATGCTGGCGTGGCAAGTCGGCATTGGCGCGGGCTTCATGGGCGGCATCGTTGCCGCACTCGGAGCGATCGTCGGCCCGTTCCTCAAGCGCATCACGCCGCGTGCGGGAATGCTGGGGACGCTGTGTGGCATCGCGCTGGTGTTCATCGGGTCGGTCCCTCTCGCAGAGATCTTCGAGTATCCGATCATCGGCTTCACTTCGTTGCTGTTTATCCTCTGGGGTCTGATCGGACGCTTCCGCTTGCCGGGCAACGTGCCGGCGGGCCTCGTGGCCATCGCGGTCGGCACGGTCATCGCGGTCTTTCTCGGACAGTCGTCGTTCAACACCGAAGGCATCGGCTTCTACCCGCCTGTGCCCTATTTTGGCGACATGGTCGTGGGGATCCAGTACCTCTTTGCCAACCCGGAGCTTTTCCTCGTCCTGATCCCGGTGCAGATCTACAATTTCATCGAGACAATGAATAATGTGGAGTCCGCGGAGGCGGCGGGCGACACCTACCCCGTGGCGTTCTGCCAACTGACCGATGGCGCGGGCACCATGATCGGCGCGCTCTTCGGCTCGCCCTTCCCGACCACCGTCTACATCGGCCACCCGGCCTACAAGCGCCTTGATGCAAGGGCGGGGTACATCATCGGTGTCGCGCTGGTGATTGCGGCGGCGGCGTTCCTTGGCTTCCTGTCGTTCCTCGCGGGATTGATCCCGATTGCCGCCGCCGCGCCGGTGCTGGTTTTCGTGTCGGTCAGCCTGATCACCAACACGGCATTTGCGGTGAAGCCCGCGCATATGGCCGCGGTGGCCTTTGCGATCCTGCCGCACATCTCGGCGTTTCTTGTGACCAAATGGGGCTCGTTGCTGAACAGCCTGCGCAACGTCGGAGTCGAAGGTCTGCCGTCGCTCGGCGATAGCGAGTTGACTGCGGCATTGCTGATGGAGGGCGCACATTACGAGGGTCATCTGGCGCTCTCACAGGGCGCAATCATCACGGGACTGGTCTGGGGCGCCGTTGTTGCGGACGTGATCGACGGCCGATTCAAGTATGCCGGAGGGTTCGCCATCGCCGCTGCCGTGATGTCCTCTGTCGGGATCATCCACAGCTCCACACTTCAGATGCCGCAGTTCGATGGGATCACCATCGGGTACGCCATCATCGGCCTGTTCCTGCTGGTCTATCCGATGTTCGCGCCAAAGGACGATCTGGAGCATCGCATCATCGTGCCGGATGAGCCGGATTTCATGGATGATACGCCGGCGCGCGACCGAGCGTAAACTGACTGGCCGAGGCGGTCCCAACATCGCCCCAGCCTATTCCCTCAAGTGAGCAGATCACCCATGACCGATACCCTGTTGCGCGGACGTCTTCTGACGTTTCATTCCGAACCTGCGGACGCGGATGATACCGACGCTTTTACCTATCTGGAGGACGGCGCGGTCCTGATCCGGAACGGACTGATCGTGGCCTCCGGAGAGCATGCGGACGTGCAGGCAGACAACGCGGCGGTCATCGATCATCGCCCGCATCTGCTGATGGCAGGTTTCATCGATGCTCACATCCATTTCCCTCAGGTCCAGATTGTCGCAAGCTGGGGCAGCCAGCTACTCGATTGGCTTAACGGCTACACCTTCCCGGCCGAGGCCGAATACGGAAACGCTCAGCACGCGCGCGCAATGGCAGGCCGATTCTGCTCGCTGCTCACCGACCATGGCACCACCACGGCCGTGGCGTTTTGCTCGGTCCACAAGGCCTCCGCCGAAGCATTGTTCTCGGAGGCTTCCGACCGCAACATGCGGGTGATCGCGGGCAAGACAATGATGGACCGCAACGCGCCCGAGGACGTGTTGGATACGCCGCAAACGGGCTATGATGACAGCAAAGACCTGATCGCCCGGTGGCATGGAAAGGGCCGCGCCTCCTATGCCATCACACCGCGATTTGCGATCACGTCAAGCCCGGAACAGATGGAAATGTCGGGCGCACTGGCGACCGAGCATCCCGACTGCTACGTGCAGTCGCACCTGTCCGAGAACCACGACGAGATTGCCTATACCGCCTCTCTGTATCCAGACGCGCGTGATTACTTAGATGTCTACGAAAGCTATGGTTTGCTCGGGTCCGGCACTCTGTTGGGCCACGCAATCCATCTCAAAGACCGCGAGATTGACGCTATTGTGCATTCCGGAGCGCGTCCCGTGTTCTGTCCGACCTCGAATCTGTTTCTCGGGAGCGGCCTGTTCGACGATGCGGGCCTTCGCGCACGCGGCATTTCCAACGCGATCGCCACGGACATCGGTGCAGGCACCAGCTATTCGATGCTGCAAACGCTGAACGAAGGCTACAAGGTACTGCAACTCCAGAATCAGTCGCTGCACACGTTGCGCGCGTTTCACTGGATCACCCGCGGCAATGCCGAGGTCCTGGGTATGGTGGACAGAATCGGTACGCTTGACGTGGGAACGGAGGCCGACATCGTGGTACTGAACCCACGGGCCACACCCGCCATGGCCTTGCGCCTGGCGCGTGCAGAGACGCTTTGCGAAGAATTGTTCGCCCTGCAAATGATGGGCGATGACAGGGCGATCGTGCAGACTTACGTTGCGGGTGAGCCACAAAAGGGAGAAGCTCTATGATTACTGTGACCCGCATTGATGCTGCGGATGCTGACATACTGATCGCGGGTGCCAGCGCCCGTGCCAGTGAAATCGGTGTGCCCATGTGCATCGCAATCACTGACGACAGCGGCCATCTGGTAGCGTTCCGCCGGATGAACGGCGGCAAGGTCACCTCGATCACCCTGGCCATAGACAAGGCCTTCACCGCCGCCGCCGCGAGAAAGGCGACCCATGAGTATGGTGCCGCCAGCCAACCCGGCGCGCCCGCTTATGGCATCGCGTCGGCTATCGGTGGGCGGCTTATGGTGGTGGGTGGTGGCCTGCCTGTTGTTGTGGATGGCGAAGTTGTGGGAGGGATCGGGGTAAGTTCCGGCACGCCCGATCAGGACCGCGCCGTCGCACAAGCAGGGATCGACTCGTTTCTCGGCCAGTTCTGACGTCGCGCTCCAGAAAGCTGGCGCGGATGGCATCTTTGCGACGGCCGCACACCCGAACAAGTCGCCCGCCGGCAACGAATACACGGCTCACGGTGTTTATCGCCAAATTGTTCTGGACAGCCACAAGTGCCGCAGATGCAAGCGCTACAACTCTTGGCACTCTCGATCCCGCTCGGCGCACAACGCATCGAGCAGGATACATTGGCCTACGAGCAGTTTGGGACGTGCTATCAATTTTGCAATCAACGACACGGCGACGCCTGGTTATTCGTTTATGCGAACATCGCTGCGCACGGCCTGCGCGTCGTCATGACAACTTTCCGATCTCTCTCCGGACCGATCTTCTGCGCTGTGCTCCGCAACTCGCTGGCAACGTCGCATCGGGGCCTCTGGCACTGGTTGCGACTGTGTCTTAGCCCTTGGGCCACTGCAGGACACGCTGCCAAACTCCGATTTCTCACAACCGTCTCGCGGTGAAGTTCGATGACTGCGGTATCGAGTGCGGGGCAGACGGCAGGCGGGCTTCGCCGTGACGCAATCTTGAAGTAGAGGGCGTGCCGGGCTCGGGACCTCTGGTCTTGCGGGAAGTGCTGTGAAATACCCTTGCGCGACCTATTCTTCGTACCGGAGCGCACCCATGTCCGATTTTGACTACGACCTTTTCGTGATCGGCGGCGGCTCTGGCGGTGTGCGCGCGGCGCGGGTGGCCTCCGCGCAGGGCGCAAGAGTGGCGTTGGCTGAGGAAAGCCGAATGGGCGGCACCTGCGTGATCCGTGGGTGCGTGCCCAAAAAGCTGATGGTGTTTGCCTCGGGATATCGTGAGGGTTTCTCGGAAGCACGCGCTTACGGATGGGACGTCCAGGATGGCGAATTCCACTGGCCGGTATTTCGCGCTCATTTGCATGCCGAACTGACACGTTTGGAGCGCGCCTATCGCAAGATGCTCGAGGTGTCTGGGGTTGAGATTTTTGATGCGCGCGCAATTGTTTCCGATGCCCATTCTGTGAGTGTAGATGGCATTGAGAAGACGGCCAAACATATTCTTGTGGCCACCGGCGGACGGCCCACACGGCCTGAAATGGCGAATGCGCAGTTGGGCATTGTGTCCGATGACATCTTTGACCTCGACACGCTGCCAAAGCGGCTTCTGATCATCGGTGGCGGCTATATCGCTTGCGAGTTTGCCAGCATCATGACGGGTCTTGGCGTGCAGGTGACACAGTTCTACCGGGGTGCGCAGATTCTGCGGGGCTTTGACGAGGAAGCGCGCGGGTTGATTGCCGAGATGATGCGTGAGCAGGGCATTGATCTGCATCTGGGTACAAACATTGTCGAGATGGCGCCTGAAAACGCTGACCATTCGCCTTCTCCTGTTGAGAGTAAATTGGGCGCGGCCCTGCAGGCCCCTGCAGGCGTGGTTTCAAGTGGCGACACCGGTGGACCGCTCTGGGTCAAATCCACCAATGGGCATGAGGGCGTTTTCGATCAGGTCCTGTTTGCCACAGGACGCACGCCCAATACTGACGGTATGGGACTGGCGGAGGTGGGTGTAACCGTGGGCCGACGCGGTAAGGTTGTGGTGGATGAGTATAGCCAAACCAGCGTACCCTCTATTTACGCCATCGGCGATGTGACCAACCGCGTCAACCTGACGCCAGTCGCGATCCGCGAAGGCATGGCCTTTGTGGAAACGGTCTTTAAGGGCAATCCAACGCCCGTCGATCACGATCTGATCCCCTCTGCCGTGTTCACGACGCCGGAGTACGGCAGTATCGGCCTGACCGAAGAGACCGCGCGCGAACAGGAACCGATTGAAGTTTACTGCACATCGTTCCGGCCCATGCAGACGGCATTTGCCGGTAAACCCTGGCGGGTCTTGATGAAGCTGATCGTGTCGGTCGAGACGCGCAAGGTCCTTGGCTGCCACATCGTGGCCCCCACCGCCGGGGAGATGATCCAACTGGCAGGTATTGCGGTTAGAATGGGCGCCACCAAGGAAGATTTCGATCGCACCGTTGCCGTGCATCCCACGATGTCAGAAGAGATCGTCACGATGCGTGAGCCAATTCGAACGTCATAATCCGCAAATCCCCGCAAAAAGTGGGCGTTTGTGGGTGCAAACAGAAATATTTGTCCCATATAGGGCAGATACAACACGTCCATTCGTAAGAGGGTATTGAACACATGGCGGGCAACAGCGGCGGACCTTGGGGCGGCGGTAGCAGCGGAAGCGGCGGCGGTGGAGACCGCGGGCGTCCAAGCAGCAACGGCAATGGGAATGGACCACGGCGTCCCGAGGGCGGGCAGGGGCAAAATATCCCCGAACTCGACGAGATCATGCGTAAGGGGCAAGAGCAGCTTCGCGTGCTGATGGGCGGTCGTGGTGGCGGCACCGGCGGTGGCAATCAAGGTGGCGGCGATCCGATCAGTCCGCGCACAATGTGGATTGGCGGCATCATTCTTGTCCTCGGCGCTTGGCTTTATGCTTCGTTTTATGCCGTCCAACCCGGAGAGCAGGGAGTGGAGCTGTTCCTGGGTTCCGAATACCGGATTACGGGCGATGGCCCTCACCTCGCGCCCTGGCCACTAATTACAGCCGAAGTTCTGGATACCGCGCAGGAGCGGACCGAGGCGATTGGCAACAACCGATCCGGCACGTCCGATACCGGCCTGATGCTGACCACGGACGAGAACATCGTCGATATCGACTTTGACGTGGTCTGGAACATCTCCAACCCTGCCGATTACCTGTTCAACCTGCGTGATCCTGAGGCAACGATCCGTGCGGTGGCCGAGTCGGCAATGCGGGAAATTATCGCTCAGTCTGAACTGGCCCCCATTCTCAACCGCGATCGCCAGTTGATCGGTGATCAGGCGTTCGCACTGATTCAGACCACGATGGACAGCTACGAATCTGGAGTTAACATCATTCGTATCAACCTTGACCGGGCCGATCCGCCTACACAGGTGATTGACTCGTTCCGCGAAGTCCAAGCCGCTGCGCAGGAGCGGGACCGCCTTGAGCGCACTGCTGACGCCTACTCCAACCGCGTCACCGCCGGCGCACGTGGTGAGGCAGCTCAGCTGCTGGAAGAGGCAGAAGGTTACCGTGCCCGTGTGGTGAACGAAGCTTTGGGTGAAGCAAGCCGCTTCCTTGCGATCCTTGCCGAATACGAGGTTGCGCCGGACGTGACGCGCCGTCGCTTGTACCTGGAAACGCTGGAGCGTGTTCTGAGTGAGACGGATCTTGTCATTATCGACAGCGATACAGGCGGATCGGGCGTTGTGCCCTACCTTCCGTTAAATGAATTGCGTCGGCCAAACGCTGATACCACGACAACTGGGAGCTCGAACTAAGATGCGCCGTATTACATATCTTATCCCCGCTGTTGTTCTGATCGTTGTGCTGATCTCGTCTACTATTTTCGTAGTCGATGAGCGTCAGCGCGCTCTAGTCCTGCAATTTGGTCAGATTCGTCAGGTTATCGACGAACCCGGTCTGAACTTCAGAATTCCGATCATTCAGAATGTCATCTACTATGAGGACCGCATTCTATCTCTGGATACGGCAGCTACCGAAGTGACCCCGTCAGATGATCGCCGGCTGGTGGTGGATGCCTTTGCGCGATATCGCATCGTCGATACAGAGCAGTTCAATCGGGCCGTGGGCGGTGGCGGAATTCGTGCCGCCAATTCCCTGATCGAGTCCATCCTGACCGACCGAATCCGTGCCGTTCTCGGTGCCGATGGAGTTACTTCCAACACCATTCTCTCGGACGAACGCGCCGGGTTGATGGTCCAGATCACGGCGCAGGCCCGTGCCCGTGCGGCATCGCTTGGGGTGCAGGTTCTTGACGTGCGCTTGAAGCAGACGAACCTTCCGGCCCAAAACCTCGACGCCACGTTTGCGCGTATGCGGGCGGAGCGGGAACGTGAGGCCGCAGACGAGATCGCCCGTGGTAACGAGGCCGCGCAACGGATTCGGGCGACTGCGGATCGTACCGTCGTGGAGCTTGTCTCGGACGCAGCGCGCGAGGCGGAGATCACCAGAGGCGAAGCGGACGCGGAACGGACGCGGATCTTTGCCGAAGCCTTCGGCCAGGACACCGAGTTCTTCGATTTCACCCGTTCGCTGACGGCCTATGAAAGGGCACTTGGGGAAAACTCCAGCTTCGTGATCAGCCCAGACAGCGAGTTCTTCGGCTATTTCGATGGTTCGGCCCTGGGTGGGGGTAACTCTCTGACTGCTCCTGCCGCTGAGTGAGCCTCATGTGGCTCGCGATATTGATGGGCTTTGGCATGGTCCTTGTGATCGAGGGGCTGGTGTTCGCACTGGCCCCTTCGCGTTTGGAAGACCTTATGCGGGCGCTTGCGCAGGTCCCGGAAGAGACTCGGCGGCTGATCGGGCTAAGCGCGGTGGCGACCGGTGCGGTGCTGACTTCTTGGGCGATGAGCCTGATGTGACGGCTTCGCGTAGGTAAATTTGCGCAGGGGTGTCACAGCACATCAGCTACCATTTTAACCAAAGGTGCATCCTTTTCACGGCCATGTGACAGGAATTGCGCGACGGGTCAGGAATTCCGAACTTGATTCTGCGCAAGAACGCCCGAAATATACAGTAAAGGGTGCGCGTGCGTGCCCTTCGGATTTCAGGAGGCTACGTTCAGTGACGATCCATCAACGACCCCAACTTCCCCCGCATTCGCAGGAACGCAACCATCCTCTCGTGATCGTTCCTCGCGTGATCGTGGCAACGCCCGCCCGCCATAAGTTCGAGGTTCGCCATGTCGTAGGCGGAGCGTTCGCGCTTGTTGCCGCTTTGGTCATTGCCTTGTCAGCCCTTCCGGCGCGCGCCCAATCGGTCGCACTGCCCGGGTTTGCCGATCTCGTGGATCAAGTTGGCGATGCAGTTGTGAATATCACCACATCCTCTGTCGTGGCCGGCCGCGGTGGCGGGCCGGAGCCTATTGTTCCCGAAGGTTCCCCGCTGGAAGATTTTTTCAACGACTTCCTTGACCGTGATGGACCAAGTGAAGATGGTCCTGCGCCGCGTCGCTCCCAAGCGCTGGGATCGGGTTTTGTGATCTCAGAGGATGGTTACATCGTCACAAACAACCACGTCATAGATGGTGCGGACGAGATCATGATCGAATTTCGCTCCGGTTTGGAGTTGGTCGCCGAACTGGTCGGCACCGACCCAACCACCGACATAGCGTTATTGCGTGTGGTCAGCGATCAGCCTCTGCCTTTCGTTCCCTTCGGCGTCGCGTCCGATCAACGTGTGGGCGATTGGGTGATGGTAATGGGCAATCCACTGGGTCAGGGTTTCTCGGTCTCGGTCGGTGTGGTTTCGGCCTTTGGACGCTCCCTGTCGGGCTCCTATGACGACTTCATCCAAACCGACGCGGCCATCAACCAGGGCAACTCTGGCGGACCTCTCTTTAACCTTGAGGGTGAAGTGATCGGCGTAAATACAGCGATCCTCTCGCCCACGGGTGGCTCTATTGGAATCGGCTTTGCAATGTCCTCGGATGTCGTCTCCAACGTGGTGGCGCAACTGCGCGAATTCGGCGAGACGCGGCGCGGATGGCTTGGTGTGCGCATTCAGGATGTAACCCCCGAGATGGCCGAAGCCTTGGGGCTTGAGGCCGCTCGTGGTGCGATGGTCACCGATGTGCCAACTGGTCCGGCGCTGGATGGTGGCATCGAAGTGGGTGACGTCATTCTGTCGTTCGATGGCAACGATGTGGAAAACACCCGCGGACTCGTCCGCGTGGTGGGCGACTCCACCGTGGGCGAAACCGTTCGTGTTCGGGTATTCCGTGATGGCGGGACAGAGACGCTTCGCATCACCCTCGGCCGCCGTGAAACCGCTGAAAATTCGGGCACCCCAGCGTCCGAAACTTCTCCGGAGGCTGGCCCGGAAAGTGTTATTTTAGGAATGACGTTGACGCCCCTGACCGAAGAGATGCGCGGCGGTCTGAATGCGGACACCGTGACTGGCGGTTTGGTGGTCACTCAGATCGACCCGGTCTCGGATGCAGCTGAGATGGGCCTGCAAGTGAACGATATCATCACGGAGGTCACTCAGGCTCCGGTTGCGACCGTTGCTGACGTGCAGGCGCGCATTGATGCTGCCGAAGAAGCGGGACAGGAATCAATCCTGCTGCTGATCCGCCGCGACGGGAATCCACGGTTCATGGCTTTGAGCATCAAGGGCGAGTAAGTCCCTTGAATTGACAAGTATCCCGTCGCTGGCATCGGCGTCGGGTGCATTATTGTGTGGTACCACGTCCGGCAAGTTCCGGATCCCAGACTGATAACCCAAGCTGCCGGGCAGCGGCTAGTGACAGAACGCCGCTATCCAGCCCCTGAGGTTGCTGATAGGCGCGAATACCGGTGATCGTAGCGCGGTCCATCACGCCGTGTGCTCTTCCCGCATAATGACCGCGAGCGCTCAACGCCCTTTGCAGGGTGGCGATATATTCAGGATTTCCCTCTATCGCGCAGGGCGTTTCGAACCAGGTTTCCTCGCGGTCCTCGACGATGCGCTGCTCCGTCGCCGTGACAAAGACGGCGGGACGACGGACGTTGCCGTTTCGGTCCAACTGTTCCGGCTCAACCATGATCTGTTCAGTCACGGTTTCAATGACTGCAGGTACGATTTCCCGGCCATAGCACGACTGTGGATCCGCATCGGGTGGCCCCACACCGCGTGTGACCTGCACACCACCGGAGCCTGAGTTTGTCACCGGGGCAATGACGGAGGTAAATGGATCCGTATCAGACGCAGTCTGCTGACACGCCACAAGACCCCCAAAGGCGGCCAAAATCATCCATCTCGGCATGGGACTGCTCAGCCCTCATTGTTGTTGTGCCGACAGCTTAACGGAGTTTTTCGGTCCTTGAAAGGCTTCCGGCTGATTCCCGGCGCGAACCGGCTCATGAAGATGCGCCAATTCATCCAGTATGGGTGAGACATCCTCCACATGTTCGGCGACAATGTGCGTGACGCCTGACTGCCTTTGCAGCCGTCCCGTGACACGCAAAAGCCGCCCCGCAATCACTGCGCGCCGAAAGGTAAATCTTCTGCCAGATGATCACGTTGCACACGCCAAACTCGTCCTCCAGCGTGATGAAGACCACTCCCTTGGCTGTGCCGGGCCGCTGGCGCACCAAAACCAGCCCCGCCACACAGACCCTCGCGCCCTCTTGCGGCAGGTACAGCAGGTGGCTGGGCACGCAATCAGGCGGCCTGGGCCAATCGGGGGCGTGGGATGCGGATTTCATGGAGAACAAAAATAGAACTTTTTTGCCTGGACGCAAGGGCGCGCATTCGTGCTGGAAAGGCGCGCGCGACCGTACTACCTAGGTTGAGATGCAGTATTTTAAGGGACCGATAATGGCCAAGATCACTTACATCGAGCACAATGGCACGAAGCATGAAGTAGAGGTCGCGACGGGCCTGACGGTCATGGAAGGCGCCCGCGACAATTCCATTCCGGGGATTGAGGCGGATTGCGGCGGCGCTTGCGCCTGCTCGACCTGTCACGTCTACGTGGATCCGTCCTGGGTTGAAAAATTGCCCGCTACCGATCCTATGGAAGAGGATATGCTGGAGTTCGCCTTCGAGCCAGATAGCACCCGATCCCGACTGACTTGCCAGTTGAAAGTGACCGATGACCTTGATGGATTGGTCGTCCAGATGCCCGAAAAGCAAATCTGAGAGGCCGCCGGTGGCGCCGCGTCTGCCGCCCTGCGTGACGCTCCGGACGGCTCGCGGCGCGTGGATAGGCCTGTGTTTGGGTCTGGCGTGGTCGGGCGGGCCACTTGGATGCACAACTGCACCGCATCTGGCAACGCGGATGCCCGAGAGCCTCAGCAACCAGTAGTCGAACAGGGTGGCAGCCTCACTTGGTTGGACGGCCCCGCGACGCCTTCCTCCCCACGGGATATTGGGCGACAGGATTGAGGGCACGCACTTGCACATACCTACTCCGCCGCCGCCATCTCGCCCTGTGAAGATCACTTCATCACGCTGCCCGCGGATATGGTGTTGGAGAACATCACGCCTCGCCGCTTCGATCTTGGCGGCGACAACCTGCCCGAGATTGTCGTCTTGCAAAGTCACGACCGCCTTGGCACTCAACCTGCGGTCGATCGCATCGCTGAATGTGTGCCGCACATTGAAGAAGTTGCACCCACGCCGTTTGTCGGCCGACCGAACTGATGGCTCGCGCTCATCGGTGCCGCAGATCTCGACGGATTGGCACTGTGGAAATCGGCTACATCGACCGCCCGCGCCGCACCCGGACCCAACGCGTCTGGCGCTTCACCGATCACACCACTACTGAGATCGCCAGTCTCGAAGGTCTTGCCAAACACCGCATTGGGCTGGATTTCATCTTGGGCGGCCTCCGCGATTGCGGCACAGGTCCAGAGATTATCACTTTCAACGCCAATCGGCTCACCATTCTGGACACTCGTTTGCCGGACGGCACACTGACCGCCCGCGATAGCGGCCTTTTGCCCCTCCCCGCTTCACGACGCCAAGTCTTGTGCGCACTAGGCTTCTGCGCTCATCTTGCCGAAAACAACTTATCCCCGCACCATTCGCATGCAGTTCGCACTGAATAGAAACTCCAGCCGCTCAACCCTTGACTTAGGCTGTTGCGCCCTGTCTATCCGACCCCGCCTACAACCGCCGGAGATCGTAAGATGCATGCCTATCGCAGTCATACCTGTGCCGCCCTCACCGCCGCAAACGTGGGCGAAACGATCCGCCTATCGGGCTGGGTGCATCGCCGCCGCGACCATGGTGGTGTGATCTTCATAGACCTGCGCGACCACTACGGGATCACGCAAGTTCTCTGCGATCCCGACAGCCCCGTATTCTCCGAGGTGGAAAAGCTGCGCGCGGAATTTTGTATTCGTATCGACGGAGAGGTCAAAGCGCGCGACGCCTCCCTGATCAACGACAAGCTGCCCACCGGGGAGATTGAGGTCTATATTCGTGACCTCGAAGTGCTCGGAGCCTCGGCTGAACTGCCTCTTCAGGTCTTCGGCGATCAGGAATACCCCGAGGAAACGCGCCTGAAGTACCGCTATCTGGACCTGCGGCGCGAGGTGATGCAACGCAACATGGTGCTCCGCTCGGATGTGGTGACGAGTATCCGCAAACGCATGTGGGACCTGTCGTTCCGCGAGTTCCAGACGCCGATTATCACCGCCTCCAGCCCGGAGGGCGCGCGCGACTTCCTCGTGCCGTCTCGCCAGCATCCGGGTAAATTCTACGCGCTGCCGCAGGCCCCGCAACAGTTCAAGCAGCTTCTCATGGTATCGGGGTTCGACAAATATTTTCAGATCGCACCCTGCTTCCGTGATGAGGATCCGCGGGCCGATCGCTCGCCTACGGATTTCTATCAGCTTGACCTTGAAATGAGCTTTGTGGAGCAACAAGACGTATTCGATACAATCGAGCCGGTATTGCGCGGTGTATTCGAGGAGTTCGGCAAAGGCGCGACTGTCGATCAGGACTGGCCGTTGATCTCTTACGCCGATGCGGCACTCTGGTATGGCACCGACAAACCCGACCTGCGCAACCCGATCAAGATGCAGCTCGTATCCGAACATTTCGCGGGCTCCGGATTCGCGATCTTTGCCAATCTGCTGGAACAAGACGGCACCCAAGTTCGTGCGATCCCTGCGCCTGCGGGTGGCTCACGCAAGTTCTGTGACCGAATGAACAAGTTCGCTCAGGAGCAGGGCCTGCCGGGGATGGGGTATATCTTCTGGCGTCCGATCCCGGATGTGAAGGTGGACGATACTTTCCTCGACCTGATCTCGGAGGTCCACGGCGCGACGGCCAAGAAATTGGGCGTAGCGGCCATAAAGGTGGGGCAGGCGGTCTCCGCCATCAATACTCCGTTCCTGTCGCACTTGGTTGGTGCGCTGGCTGGCGCGGGTGCGGAGGACAAGGCCGAGCAGCTGCGCAACAACTACCTGGAAGCCGCAGGCCCGTTGGCCAAGAACATTGGTCCGGAACGGACGGAGGCGATTCGTCGCCAGCTGGACCTCGGCGTTGGCGATGCCGCATTCTTCCTTGCAGGCAAACCATCGGAATTTGAGGCTGTCGCTGGTCGTGCCCGCACCGTCATCGGCAATGAGCTCAATCTGACCGAGCAGAACCGCTTCGCGTTTGCCTGGATCGTAGACTTCCCGATGTATGAATCGGATGAAGAAAGCGGCAAGATCGACTTTTCTCACAACCCTTTCTCCATGCCGCAAGGGGGGCTGGCGGCGCTGGACGGTGATCCGCTTTCTGTGCTCGGATACCAATATGATCTGGCATGCAACGGATATGAGCTGGTGTCTGGCGCGATTCGGAATCACAAGCCGGAGATCATGTTCAAGGCGTTCGAGCTCGCTGGCTACGGCGCTGATGAGGTGCGCAAACGTTTTGGCGGTATGGTCAACGCATTCCAATACGGCGCACCTCCCCACGGCGGCTGTGCGGCAGGTATCGACCGTATCGTGATGCTACTGGCCGATACGGCAAACATTCGGGAGGTAATCTTGTTCCCGATGAACCAACGGGCGGAGGATCTGATGATGAATGCGCCTTCTGAGCCCATGCCAGACCAGATGATGGAGCTGGGCCTTAGGGTGATCCCGCAGGACTAGGTCACGCACTCATAAACCTCTAGCGGGATTGTGCGATTGCTGATTCACTGTTTGGAAAGAGGAGAGCAGCATGAGCCAACGGCGTTACGAGCTGAGCGATTTTGAATGGTCGATCATGGAACCGCTTCTACCGAACAAGCCGCGAGGCGTTGCGCGGGTGGATGACCGGAAGGTCCTGAACGGCATATACTGGCGATTGCGGACAGGCTCGCCCTGGGCTGATATCCCGGAGCGGTATGGACCCTATACCACCTGCTACAATCGGTTCGTGCGGTGGCGGCGGCTCGGGGTATGGGATAGGATATTTACAGCAGTGTCAAAAGCTTATGATGGCTGTGAGCAATCGGTGGACTCATCTTCCATCCGGGTTCACCAGCACGGGGCGAACGCAAAAAGGGGGGCGTGGACGCCGCCCAAGCCCCCGATGTGGCTGACCTTCGAGCCCTCTGCATGGGGCGCTCGCGCGGCGGTTTGACCACCAAAATTCACGCAGTCACGGACGCACAGGGCCTGCCGATCGCTCTCAAACTCACGCCCGGCCAGGCCCATGATGGGCGCTCGGCGGCAGATCTGCTGGACACGGTCGGCGCGGGGCAGGCGCTGCTGGCAGACGCCGCCTACGACAGCAATGAGCTGCGCCAAACGCTGGCGGACCGCCGGGCCATCGCCGTAATCAAGCCCGTTGCCCGTCGAAACCCCAAGCCTGCCTTTGACAAAAACACTGAGTTATGAGTGAATCTGGTGTCCGGGTGATTTGAAAGCTGGCGGTGCATCTGGTTGGTTTGTTGTTGCGACACAAGCCACCAACCATTCAAGGACGCACCACCATGGACGACGCTACCATTATTGATTTCACCGGTCGAGACGCGGTCACTGATCCGCTGACTGATCTTCTGCGCAAGGGTGCGCGGGAATTGCTTCAAGCGGCTGTTGAGGCCGAGCGGGATGCATTTCTTGCCAGGTTTTCCGAGCGCCGCACGTCGGATGGCCGCGCAGCGGTCGTCGGCAGCGGCTATCATCCTGAACGCGCGGTGCAAACCGGGATCGGACCAGTCACGGTGAAGGTGCCAAAAGTGCGGGCGAAAGACGGAAAACCAGTGACGTTCCACTCGGCACTGGTCCCGCCCTATGTCCGGAAGGCCAAATCTATCGATGCCGCGCTGCCCTGGCTGTATCTGAAAGGTATTTCTACCGGTGAAATGGGCACAGCATTGAGGGTGCTTCTTGGCCCGGACGCCACCGGTTTCTCCGCAAAGACCGTTTCGCGCCTGAAAGGCCAATGGGCGGCGGAATACAACGAATGGCGCAAGGCAGATCTGAGCCGGGATGAATGGGTCTATGTCTGGGCGGACGGCATTTACAGCGGGTTGCGCGGCACCGATGACCGGCTCTGCGTTCTTGTCGTCATCGGGGTCAACGCACGGGGAGAAAAGCATTTTCTTGCCATCGAGGACGGCGTCCGGGAAAGTACCCAAAGTTGGCGAGAGGTACTGCTTGGTCTCAAAAGCAGGGGTCTTAGCTTCCCGAAACTGGGCATCGGCGATGGTGCTATGGGCTTCTGGTCAGCCCTGGAGGAAGTGTTCCCCTCCACCAAACAGCAACGTTGTTGGGTGCATAAAACCGGCAACGTACTGAATTATCTACCCAAGCGTACCCAGCCAAAGGCCAAGAAGATGCTGCATGACATTTGGCAGGCTGAGACGCGAGAGGATGCGCATGCCGCTTTTGATCTGTTCATCGAAACCTTCGAGGCGAAGTACCCGAAGGCCACTGAATGTTTGATCAAGGACCGAGAAGAACTGATGACCTTTTACGACTTCCCGGCCCAGCACTGGCAAAGCATCCGCACGTCAAATCCCATCGAAAGCGCCTTCGCGACGATACGGCATCGAACCAAGCGCACCAAAGGCTGCCTCAGCCGAGACGGTATGCTTCATATGATGTTTAAACTCGGCCAATGCGCAGAGAAAAGCTGGCGCAAACTGCGCGGCTTTGTCCATCTCGCCGACGTCATTCAGGGCGTCGATTTCGTCAACGGCATCAAGCCATCAAACACAGATCAGGCCGCCGCATGACGACCGCTTGGACACCAGAATTGACAGTAGCTCTATGAGTCGGTGTCCTAGGCGTCGCGCTTATGGTGTCTGACCGTCGGGACCCGACCTTGAAGTCCAGTGTCGGTTTTTTCATTCTGCGTAGAAGGCGGCACCTCTTGGCGACGGGCCAATCACTGGAGATCTTCAAGATGCAGCGAAGGTCGATGTCAAACCCCTTCTGGAACTGCTTGAATGCGCCCCGAAAGAAACGCGCGAAGGACCGCGCGGTCGGGCGCACCTGGGGTATCAGTCAATGCTTGGGCATGCGCTTCCAGCGCCGTGTCCTTGATCGAACGCGCCAGCCCTATGAGAAACCGTCGTAGGTAGCATACAGGAGGGCTATCAAGTGCGAGTAGATCCATCGCGTGGCTTAAATCTTCACGCAGGGCTAAGGGATCTGGGTCAACGCTGACAATCGGCGCCTCGCGCGGGCCAACAGGGCAGAGCGATACGGGCAGGTGGGCCAGGATCGCGGCTTGATACGCGGCGATGGTCTGCACCGGCTTGGCGATGAAGCCATCCGCGCCCGCGTCCAAAACTTGTCGCTCGGATGTCTCTCTCTCAGCACCCGACGTACCGAGGATGACCTGAACCCTGGGTCTGGTTTCGCCCATTGCGGTGATCAGATCCAGGCCTGAACCATCCGGCAAGCCAAGATCGACGATTGCGACAGTCGGCGAATAGACGTTCAAGTGCCGTTCCGCTGACGCCAGGCAATCCGCCCGTCGCAGGCGCGCACCAGATCGCAGGCTCATCAACCTGACGGCTTCCGAGGCATATCTGCTGTCTTCTACAACCAAGATCGTTAATCCCAACAGTGGCCGCTCCGCAGTGGGTTGCGGACGCATGTCGAATTCAGTCAATCGGTCGTCCATCGTGCGTTTCCCTTCGGATTGCGGGTGATTTTTTTGACCCGCCACACAGATTTGCACGTATACAGTTGATGAAAGGTAAACATTCGGGCTTGTGATCAACTGCGGTGTCCATGCGACACTGCCCAACCTTGCCCGCGCATCGTCTCCGCGTCATACCGGAGCCATCTAACCATCAAGCCAAGAAGAGCCCCCATGATCGGACGCCTGAACCACGTTGCTATCGCAGTGCCGGACCTGGACGCTGCTATTGCACAATACCGCGATACGCTCGGCGCTGAGGTCGGTGCGCCGCAAAATGAGCCAGACCACGGAGTCACGGTCGTCTTTATTACGCTTCCGAACACGAAGATTGAGCTGCTTTTTCCGCTTGGGGACAACTCTCCCATTCGTGGGTTTTTGGAAAAAAATCCGGGCGGAGGCATCCATCATCTCTGTTATGAAGTTGAAAATATCCAAGCTGCGAAAGAGCATCTTCTTGCCCAAGGCGCACGTGTCTTGGGCGGAGGAGAGCCTAAAATTGGTGCGCATGGAAAGCCCGTTTTGTTCCTGCATCCCAAGGACTTTACCGGCGCTTTGGTTGAATTGGAGCAGGTCTGATGGGCGTCGTCTCAGGAATTGTACTTTACGCAATTGTTTGGTTCATGACGCTTCTGATCTCGCTCCAGATCGGCGTCACCAGCCAGGACGACGTTGGAGAGCGGGTCGCGGGCACGCATGGCTCGGCCCCCGCCGACGCACAGCTTAAAAGGCGTATTGTCTGGACCACCATCGCTTCGGCGGGCATCTGGCTCGTCATCGCTGCAATAATTATCTTTGACGTAATCACGTTAGAGGACATTGATCTGTTCACCCGTTTTGGAATGGGCTCGTCCGCTCCACGTTGAGCATGTGGTAGAGATGGGTGAATGTCGCAGCCCCCACGATCGGGACTAGCAGGTTCACCACGGGAATGGACAACGGCACCGCCATCAACACTCCGGCCGCGAACAGCGTCGGACGGTTGCGTTTGCGAAACCCCGCCGCACCCCGCGCGTCATTGCGACGTAGCGCCACCATTTGCCCGTATTCCCGGCCCAATAGGATGCCGTTGACCGCCCAAAATAGAAGCGGCGCAAGGGGTGCGAACATCAGATACAGAATCAGTGCCAGCAGATTAACGATCGTGAGAATGCCAAGAAATTTGGCCACGTCCACCATCGCTTCGGCCAAAGACATTGGGCGAGCGGGTGGCAGGCCGGGGTAATGCCTATCTTCCACAGCCCGCGCGACGCGGTCCAGAAAGATGCCCATGAATGTCGACGATACTGGCACCATCAAGAAGATCGACAAGATCAGCATCAAGGGAATGCCCGCGAAAGTTAACGCGTTGTCGATCCAGGTGACCTCGCCGATCCAGGGGAGCGAAAAACTGTCTGGCAACATCCATCCGATAAAAAGCGCGAAAACCCAATAGAACGCGATCAGTATGCCGACGGTCAATCCTACGCCGAGGCCCAGAACGCCAAGGAACCGACTGTCGGTCAACTGGCCCACGGCTTTCAAAAATGCATTAAAAATCATGATTCGATCCAAGTTGTGAGTTTTGAGAGGTCGGGGCGAGGGCGGTCAGGCGGAACACGACTCTCATCGGCAATATGGACATAGCCCGCGACGGTTTCATGGGGGAACAAGCCCAGGCCCTGTGCCAAAAAAGAGCGGTCTGTGGCTCGCCATCCACTAAGCCAGACCGCTCCCCAACCGGCAGCAAGTGACGCGTTGACCAACGACAGGCAGACGCAGGCGGCGCAGGCATACTGCTCCAGTTCAGATACTTTGGGATGTGGTTTTGGCGAGAAGACGACCGCGACGATCAATGGGCTGTCGCGAAAACCGATGACGTCCTTCGCAAGTCGCGCGGGCTCCAGTGCCAACTCCGTCCCACGGGACTGAGATAGATCCGCCAATCGCTTGCAGGCCTCGGCGCGCAATACAATGAAACGCCACGGCTCCAGTTTGCCATGATCGGGCACGCGGGACGCGGCTGTCAGGAGGATCTCCAGGGTCGCCTGCTCCGGGGCCTTGCTGCCCAACATGCGGGGCGGCCGCGAGCGGCGGGTCAACAGAAAATCAAGAGCGCGCGGGTTTGGCGCAAGAGAGTGATCGGCGTCGGACATCCAATGCACTTCTGTCGCAGCGCGGGGAAGATCAAGCCTTCGACAGCCTAAAACTCCGGACGAAGCGGGTTATTCGCCCTTAACAGCCGTTTTTTTGGCTGCCGCCTTCTTTTTGGCTGCCGGTTTCTTCTTTGCCGCAGGCTTCTTCTTACCCGACTTTTCGGCCCGCGCGTCGATCAGCTGTACGGCCGCATCCATCGACAGGTCCTCGGGATCGATGGTTTCGGGAATGGTGGCGTTGATCTTGTCCCACTTCACATAAGGGCCGTATTTGCCCTTCATCACGTTCACCGGACCGCCCGCTGTTGGATGCTCTCCCAACTCTCGCAGCGGCTTGGCTGCTTGCCCGCGCCCACCACGGGAGGCTACTTTTTCCGCCAGCAACTGCACGGCACGGTTCATACCGACGGTGAACACCTCGTCGAGGCTTTCCAGATTGGCGTTGGTTCCGCCCCGGTCCGAAGTGCTTTCCGCGTGCTTGAGATACGGCCCATAGCGACCGATATTGGCCCAGACCATCACGCCATCTTCCGGGTGCGCGCCGACTTGACGCGGCAGTGACAGCAGCATGAGAGCACGATCCAGCGTCAACTCTTCCGGCGGCCAATCTTTGGGGATGGACTGGCGCGGCGGTTTTTTATTCTCGTCCGTGACCGGGCCGCGTTGGACGTAGGGTCCAAACCGGCCTTTGAAAATGCGGATTTCATCACCGGCCTCTTCGCCCAACAACTTACCGTCCGGCGGAATGGCAGAGGCCTCTGCCTCTGGGTCTGGCGGGCCGAACGGACGGGTGTAGCGGCACTCCGGGTAGGCGGAACAGCCGATGAACGCGCCTCCGGAGCGGGCAGTGCGCATAGACAAACGCCCGTTGCCACAGTTCGGGCAGAGGCGAGGGTCAGTCCCGTCGCCCGGATCAGGGAACAGGTGAGGCTCTAGAACTTCGTTGATCTTCTCAAGAACGTCAGTGATGCGCAGCTCGGAGGTTTCATCCACGGCAGCATGGAAATCCTTCCAGAACCGCTCCAACACATCCTTGTAATGACGATCGCCTGCACTGACCTCATCAAGCTGGTTTTCGAGATCCGCAGTAAAGTCGTACTGGACATAGCGATTGAAGTAATTTGACAGGAAGACCGTGACCAGACGGCCCTTGTCCTCAGGGATCAACCGACCCTTATCTTTCGTCACATAGCCGCGGTTCTGGATCGTATCCATAATCGAGGCATAGGTGGAGGGTCGACCGATGCCGAGTTCTTCCATCCGCTTGACCAGGGTGGCCTCCGTATAGCGGGGAGGGGGGGCGGTATGGTGTTGCTGGCCGAGGATAGCGCCTGACCTGCTGAGGATGGTGGATTTTGAGCGCCGCATGTCGTCGCCATCGTCCTCCACCAGATCCTCGCCCGCATATTTCGCGTAATCTTCGGCCAACGCCTGCGAACTGGGCGTCAGCTTGTCGGCTTTATTGACCTGGGGCAGGCGTTTGCTGTCCTCATCGTCGCCCACATCATCGCGGCCTTCCTCGTAGACCTTGAGGAAGCCGTCGAATAGCATCACCTGTCCCGTGGCACGCAATTCAACTTCACCGTCGCCGGAGCCAATCGTCACCGTCGTCCGCTCCAGCCGCGCAGCCTCCATTTGGGAGGCAATCGTGCGCTTCCAGATCAGATCGTAGAGCTTGCGTTGGTCATCCTCGGACAGTTTCAACTCATCCGCCGACTTCGACATGTCCGTTGGGCGCACACATTCGTGGGCTTCTTGGGCGTTTTTGGCCTTGTTCTTATAGACGCGAGGGCTGCCTGCCACGTACTCCGCGCCGTAGCGGTTCTTGATCGCGTCGCGGGCCTCGGTCACCGCTTCTGGCGCCATATCGATGCCGTCCGTCCGCATGTACGTAATGTGGCCCGCCTCATAAAGGCGCTGCGCCGTGGACATTGCTTGCCGCGCGCCCATGCCGAGCTTGCGGCTGGCTTCCTGCTGCAGCGTAGACGTCATGAACGGCGGGGAGGGATTGCGATTGGCGGGCTTGGCCTCCACCTCAGCGACCGACAGCGCGCGGGAGGATACGGCTTTTACCGCAAGACCCGCCTCGGCGGCGCTCGGCAGGTCATAGCGATCCAGTTTCTTGCCGCCAAGAACCGTCAGGCGCGCCTCCAGCGCCTTGCCCCGAGGCGTCACCAATACGGCTCGAACCGACCAGTATTCGCGGGGCCGGAACGCCTCAATCTCCATTTCACGCTCAACAACCAATCGCAGGCAGACGGATTGAACGCGGCCCGCGGATTTCGCACCGGGCAGTTTGCGCCACAGGACGGGGCTGAGGTTGAAGCCCACCAGATAGTCCAACGCTCGCCGCGCCAGATAGGCTTCCACCAGCTCCATATCGACCTGCCGAGGAGCTGCCATCGCCTTCGTCACGGCATCCTTTGTGATCGCGTTGAACGTTACCCGGCTGACTGGCGTGTCCTTCTTGATCGCCTTGCGCGACGTCAGCGCCTCCTGCAGGTGCCAGGAGATCGCCTCCCCTTCGCGATCCGGGTCGGTCGCGAGGATCAAGGCGTTGTCGTGCTTCAGCGCATCGACGATCGCTTTGACGTGTTTTTTGGAATCGCTGCCGATCTCCCATTTCATCGCGAAGCCTTCTTCGGTGTCCACCGAGCCATCCTTCGAAGGCAGGTCGCGAACATGACCGTAGGAAGCCAACACCTTGTAATCGCTTCCCAAGTACTTGTTGATTGTCTTGGCTTTCGCCGGGCTTTCGACAACAACTACGGGCATGTGAGGATCACTTTCAAACGGGGTCAACAGTCGGGCAGTCATGTGGGCTGCATAGCTTGATTGTCAATGCGGCACGCGGTTGAGTACTTCAGAATGGTTGGATCAAGGATCGGTTCTGCTACGATATTTTAAGTTTTTGGGCTGAAGACGGCCGCTATTGTCGCTGGTTATCGGATCCGTCAGCCCCGATGTAAACGTGCCCACACCGGGACCGTGTCTACGAAATGGGGTGCTCGACATGATGCCTGATCCGGTTACCCTTTATTCGCGACTGCCGATTAAATTGCTGGTGCTGGGCCTGCAGGTAGATGCGGACGCGCTCTTTGTGCAGGAAAAGGCTCAGCGCCCCGGCGGCACGGCGTTCGAATCGGCTGCGATGTCGAATGTGAAATTGCTGTGAGGAGGTTATTTCGACTTCGATGGCCTCCGGTGAAGGAATTATTGGGTTCGCCGGAATTGGAGTCGGCACATTATCCGATACGCCTTGGCTGCCAGAGAGGCATGGTTGTACGACATTCGAGGCGATGTATTTGGTACGGTTCTGCAAGATTACGGCTGCTGGGTTGCGCTGATCATGCCTCCGGCGGAGCGGGTGACGCGGCCGGATAATTCAAGGATCGCAATGGCTTGTCCCATCTCTCGTGGGGCGCTGTCCAGGTCACGTATAAGTTGATCTTCCGCCACTGGCGAGGGTCCGAGGTGGGCAAGGATGCGCCCCTCCAATCCACCTTCAGTTGCCTGAGAGGCTGGCTTGGGCTGCTGCATCTCCTGCACCATGGCCGACACGGATTTTAGCGGCTGATGTGGCAGTCCCAGAGCCTCGATCACATCATCGACACCGCGGACCAGCGTGGCGCCATCGCGCAACAGGATGTTTGCACCTGACGCGCGACTGTCGAGCGGATGGCCGGGCACGGCCATGACGTCACGCCCTTGATCCGCGGCGCAGCGTGCGGTGATCAACGAGCCGGAGCGCGCGGCCGCCTCCACCACGATCACGCCCTGCGCGATGCCCGAGACGATACGATTGCGGCGCGGGAAGTGGCGGGCCTGCGGTTGAAGGCCAAGGGGTTGCTCGGACAGGCACAGGCCAGTTTCAGCGATCCTGGCGGCAAGGTCTGCGTTTTCGGTGGGGTAGACGACATCCACACCCCCCGCGACGACCGCGATTGTCCCGGTCTCAAGGCTGGCCTTGTGGGCCATCGCATCGATACCGCGTGCAAGGCCGGAGACGACGCTAAATCCCGCCTCCCCAAGACCAGACGCCAGTTTTCGTACCATACGCGCGCCAAGACTGGAGGCGTTCCGTGTCCCTACGAGCGCCACACAGGGCCGTGCCATAAGGCTGGTGCGCCCGATGGCCCAGAGAACCGGCGGTGCATCGGAAACGCCGGCAAGAGTGTCAGGATATTCGGCATCGCCAAGGCAGACCATCCGCGCCCCGACACGGGCGGCGGCACGAAGTTCTGCCATTACAACAGCTTCAGGGCAGATCTCATAGCCGCGCACACCGGCTTTTGCGGCTACCTCCGGCAGGGCATCAAGGGCGGCGCGGGCATTGCCATGCTCCGACAGAAGACGCAGGTAAGTCGCGGGACCCACCCGGCGAGAGCGGATCAGACGAAGTCGCAGCAGGCGGTCATCGTCATCGCGCGAGGGCGGAGGGGTGTAGGCCACCGCCGCCTCATAAAACGCACCTTCCGTCCAGTCGTGGGCGGGTTGCGGGTTGGCCCATTGGTCGGCCATCGGAGAATCGGGTGTCGTCCACATGCTCCCAAGCTTGCGCCAAAGGGTTAACGAAAGGTTACCAGCCTCCGGCCAAGGCGCTGTTGTCTTGTGGAGAAGTCAGGGCAGGGCCTGTTCCACCGCTCCGTCGGCTATAGCCGAGGGGCACGGATGGCGGGTCGCGACCTACGTTGCGCAAGCATGAACCGCCACCACCGGGATCATCACTAGAGCCCCGCCAAGCTTGCCGCGGTTCGCGCCAAGACATTGAAAATATGCACCAATCGCCAGGGCTGGGCGACGGACGCCAGCCCGGAAACGACCCATCCCGATATGCCCCACCGCAGGGCCAAGGCCCCGAGCAAAAGACCAAAGGGCACCAGCGGAATGCTGTAGATCGGCGAAAGAGAGAGAGAGAGCAGTCCGAATACCAGTGCAATAGGCCCCAGGGACCGTGCAGAGTGGCTGAGGGCGCGATCAGGGCTGATATTCCAATTTCCAGCGCCATAAAAGATGACATGCGCGATGGATGTGAACAGACCGATCAGCAGGATGTCCTTTCGCCGTCAGATGTCGATAGCCGTACCGCCGCGACGGGACGTCGGGCGTGAAGAAACCGGCCCATCGGGTCACGCCGCCGATCCACCCACCGTCAGACCTCCAATCAAAAGCGTCGGCTGTCCCACGCCCACGGGCACCCATTGGCCCTGTTTGCCGCAGTTGCCCATGCCGGGATCGAGCGCCATGTCGTTGCCGATGGCGCGGATCCGTTGCAGCGCTGTGGCACCGTCTCCGATCAGAGTGGCCCCCTTGACGGGCGCACCCACGACGCCGTTCTTTACCCGGTAGGCCTCGGTGCAGGAGAACACGAACTTGCCGTTGGTGATGTCGACCTGACCGCCGCCGAAGCCCACGGCGTAGATGCCGTCTTTGACATCCGCCACGATATCTCCCGGCGCGACGTCACCGCCGAGCATATAGGTGTTCGTCATCCGCGTCATCGGCGCATGGGCGTAGCTTTCGCGGCGCCCGTTTCCTGTGGGCTTCACCCCCATCAGGCGCGCGGACTGGCGGTCCTGCATGTAGCTGACCAGAACGCCGTCGTCGATCAGGGTGGTGGCCGACGATGGCGTGCCCTCGTCATCGACAGAGATCGAGCCGCGTCGATCCGGGATTGTGCCGTTATCGAGGACCGTGACGCCTTTGGCGGCAATCCGTTGCCCCATGAGGCCCGCAAAGGCGGATTGCTTCTTGCGGTTGAAGTCGCCTTCCAGGCCATGCCCGATAGCTTCGTGCAGCAAGATGCCGGGCCAGCCGGGGCCAAGCGCCACGTCGAAGGTGCCTGCGGGGGCAGGTGCAGCCGACAGGTTCACGATGGCCACGCGCAGGGCCTCGCGTGCCGTGGCTTCCCAGTGCTGCCGCGTCATCAGACCTGTGAGGCCAACGCGGCCTCCACCACCCGACGAGCCGGATTCGCGGCGTCCGTTTTCTTCGACGATCACCGAGACATTCAGGCGTACCATGGGGCGCGTGTCAGACACCGACCCGCCTTCGGGCCGCAGAATTACAACCTCTTGCAGCGATGCGGCCATGGAGGCCGAGACCTGCACCACGCGGGGATCCAGATCGCGGGCAAAGGCATCGATTTCGGCCAATGTCTCCAGTTTCACACCGAATTCCGCGCCCGCCATCGGATCATCATCGGTATAGAGCTTTTCGTTCGTACCGCGGGGCGCATCGGCAAGCGTTCCGCCGCCATCGCCGACCGCAAGGCGCGCGGTCTCGGATGCGCGAAGCAGGGCGGCTTCTGATATCTCGGTGGAATGGGCGTAGCCTGTGACCTCGCCTTTCACCGCCCGCAAGCCGAACCCCGTCGCCGCGTCGTAGGACGCATTCTTCACGCGGCCATCGTCGAATACGAGGACTTCTGACCGGTTCCGCTCCAGAAACAATTCTCCATCATCGGCGCCGTCAGTGGCGGCGCGAAGGATGTTCAAGGCCGCACCTTCATCGAGGTGGGTCTCGAATGGGCGGAATGATGTGGTATCTGACATGTGAGGACGGCTCCTTGGTGCGTTGCGCTCTACATAGGGTTTTTTCCCGCGGGTGCGACACCCCGTTGCACCATTCGACCAGCAACTTAGGTGAGACAATTTAGTCCAATGTCTTGTGCGCAGCCGCACTATATGATCTTCGCAAAGGAACTGACATTGGTGAACGTGATGCGGGATCAATCCCGCGCCGGACGCTCACCGGTAAAAGAACGGGACAGACAACATGGCACTTCGCAAGATGCTCTGCAGCGCATGCGCTGCAACTGGTGCAACACTATTGACAGGGATGGCAGCCGCGCAGAGCGCTGGCATGCGCGATGGCCTGGAGATATTGGGCGCGCCGCGCCCGGGCGGGATTGCGTTCCAGGACCCGGCAACGAGTGGCGCCGAAGACCTGCAGGCGCTCGACGCGTTTCTTATTTGGATCGCGGCGGCAATCACGTTGTTCGTTCTGGGCCTGATGCTGTGGTCCGCGTGGAAGCACAACGCGAAAGCCAACCCGGTGCCTGCCACATTCACCCACAACACCCGGATCGAGGTGGCGTGGACCATCGTGCCGCTGATCATCCTTGTTGTGATCGGAGCTTTTTCCCTGCCCGTGTTGTTTCGACAGCAAACGATCCCGGAGGCCGATGTGATCGTCAAGGCGACAGGCTATCAGTGGTACTGGAGCTATGAGTACCCCGAGGAGGGCATCTCCTACGACAGCTTCATGCTGAACGAGGATGAGCTGGCTGACTACGGCTATGCCCGCGACGAATTTCAACTGGCCACGGATACAGCTGTCGTCGTGCCGACCGGTCAGACTATCGTGGTGCAGGTGACGGCTGCGGACGTGATCCATTCGTGGACGATCCCGGCGTTCGGCGTGAAGCAGGACGGTGTTCCTGGCCGTTTGGCGGAGTTGCACTTTGAAGTTACGCCGGGACTGGAAGGCGTTTACTTCGGCCAGTGTTCCGAGCTGTGCGGCGCGGGGCACGCTTTCATGCCAATCACGGTGTTCGCCGTTACGCCCGAGGAGTATGAGGCTTGGCTGGCAGGTGAAGCGTCCGAGTTCGCTTCGCTTGACGGTGCGCGTGCACCGCAGGTGCTGGAGCTTGCAGCGGTGGAGTGAAGACGAAGGGCGCGGGAGACCCCGCCAGCTGGACAGACGTACGGCGGGATAGGCCCCGCCCTACGAACAGGATGATGATTTAAGGAAGTAATCCGTGAGCGATGCGGCTGCCAACACGACTGAGACCAGCACGGACAATGAGCCGAGCTTTGGCGATTATGTTGCGCTGCTGAAGCCGCGCGTCATGTCACTGGTCGTGTTCACGGCTTTGGTCGGCCTTCTTGTTGCGCCTGGTGGCGTGTCGCCGATGATTGGCTTCACGGCGATATTGTTCATTGCGCTCGGTGCAGGCGCCTCTGGCGCTTTGAACATGTGGTACGATGCGGATATTGATGCGGTAATGAAACGCACCGCCAAACGCCCCGTGCCAGCCGGCAAAGTTGAAGCTGGCGAGGCGTTGACGCTGGGCATGTGGCTGTCAGCGCTTTCGATTGTGATGCTGGGCCTTGCGACCAACTGGATCGCGGCGGGGCTTCTTGCCTTCACGATCTTCTTCTACGTCGTGGTCTACACGATGTGGCTCAAGCGCCTGACCCCTTGGAATATAGTCATTGGAGGCGCTGCGGGATCCTTCCCACCGATGATCGGATGGGCGGCGGTTACGGGTGATGTGTCCCTGGCCAGCGTCCTGATGTTCGGGCTCATCTTCATGTGGACGCCGCCCCACTTCTGGGCCTTGGCGCTGTTTTTGAAGTCCGATTACAACACTGCGGACGTCCCGATGCTGACTGTGACCCACGGGCGCAAAGAGACGCGTCGCCAGATTTTCATCTACACTGTGCTGTTGGTGCCAGTGGCGCTTGGGCTCGCTTTCACGACTGTCGCGGGTCCGGTCTATCTCGCTGCGTCAGTGGTGCTGAATGCGATTTTCCTCAAGGGAGCTTTCGATATCTGGCGCCGGGATGAGGTGATGGCCGAGGCTGATAGCTATGCCGTGGAAAAATGGGTCTTCAAATTCTCGCTGCTGTACTTATTCCTGCATTTCGGCGCGCTGCTGATTGATGCGATCTGGAGGCTGATATGACGACCGACACAAAGGGCCTGACCCAAACCCATGAAATCCACAAACGTCGCCTTGGCCGTAATGTGGGAACAGCGCTGTGCCTGATCGGATTCAGTGCGATCGTGTTCGGCCTGACCATCGCCAAGGTGCGAGAAGGCGGGCTGCTGGAGGCCAACGACCATGTCGTGCGTGCCTCGCTATTGCCGATCACCGAGCCCATCGGAGAGGCCTCGGAATGAACGAGACGGCCAGGAAGATGGATCCCAACACGCGCGTCGTTTTGCGGCTCTGTGGCGTGATTGTCGTGATGGGCGCGCTGACGGCTGCCTCGGTTCCATTTTATAACTGGTTTTGCCAGGTAACGGGCTTTGGTGGCGCGACTGTCACGGCTGATGCCGGCAGCGAGACGGTGCTGGATCAGACGATCCGCATCCGGTTTGATGCGTCAACCGCGTCGGATATGCCATGGGAGTTTCGCCCCGTCGTCCCGAACATGGATATCCGCATTGGTGAAACGGGCCTGGCTTTCTACGAGGCCTATAACCCGACCTCCAGACCCATCGCAGGCACCGCCAGTTTCAATGTGGCGCCATTTGATACCGGTGGCTATTTTGTGAAGATCGCCTGCTTTTGCTTTGAGATGCAGGTATTGCAGCCGGGCGAGCGCGTCCGGATGCCCGTCACCTTCTACGTCGACCCAGAGATCCAGAATGATCCCGACACGGTCGACACTCCCGCAATTACGCTGTCTTATACGTTTCACGTGACAGACATGCCCGAAGATTTCGCAGCGCTCGACGCTGTTGAATGAAACACCCGAGCCGCGCCATTCGTGGTGAGATGAACAGATGGCGCCCCTTTGGGGCGACGAGTTAAAAGACCGGAGACGACCATGGACCACGTAAAACGTCACGATTACCACATCCTTCCGCCCTCCATCTGGCCCCTGATCGGAGCGGCTGGTGCGTTCACGATGCTGTTTGGCGCGGTGCAATGGATGCACTCCGGCTCCCCCTGGATCTTTGCCATCGGAATCACTGCGGTTCTTTACGTAATGTTTGCCTGGTGGTCGGATGTCGTGACCGAGAGTGCCGAGGGCGATCACACGCCTGTCGTGCGCATCGGATTGCGCTACGGCTTCATCATGTTCATCATGTCCGAGGTCATGTTCTTCGTGGCATGGTTCTGGGCGTTTTTCAAACACGCGCTGTTCTCGATGGATACGTATGAAGCGTCGACTTATGTCCCTCCGGAAATCTATCAGGTCGACCCGTTTCACTTGCCGCTGATCAACACGCTGGTGTTGCTGCTGTCGGGCTGTCTGGTGACCTGGGCACACCATTCGCTGGTCCACGGCGGATCGCGCAAGGACGTTGAGACCGGGTTGATCGGCGCCGTGGTCCTCGGTCTCGCCTTTACCGGCTTGCAGGCCTACGAGTATTGGGATCTGATTGCCTACGAGGGCTGGCAGTTTGGCGGGCCCGATGGCGACAAGTTCTACTCCACCTTCTTCATGGCAACCGGATTTCACGGCTTGCACGTCATCATCGGGACGATCTTCCTGTTCATTTGTTATCTGCGGGTCAAGAAGGGCCATTTCACGGCCGAACAGCATATCGGGTTCGAGGCGGCGGCCTGGTATTGGCACTTCGTGGATGTGGTGTGGTTGTTCCTGTTCGTGGCAGTCTATATCTGGGGCCAGTAACGTTTCGCTGAGGTTGGGCGGGAAAGGCGTCGGAGCCCACCCACCCGTCCCTCCGCCACCTTTCCCGCACGTATTCATCCAGATACATGTCGGCGTTGAAGTTGGTTTGAGTTGTATTGGGCAAGATGAAGGGAGGCCTGCCGCGAGGTGGGCCTTTCCGTTTGAGGGGTGAGGGATGTCGAAACGCGTGGTGACTGTTGTGCTGTTCGGGGTGATCGGGGCCGCGATATTGATATCGCTTGGGGTCTGGCAGTTGCAGCGTATGGCCTGGAAAGAATCTGTCTTGGCGGAGATTGAGGCGCGGATCGACGAGGATCCTGTTGCTGTGCCTGGCGAGCCTGATCCGATGTCCGATCGTTTCCTTCCAGTGGCTGCGATCGGGGAATTCGCGGGAAATCCCGTGCGGGTGTTGGTGAGTGTTCAAGGGTCCGGTCCGGGATACCGGCTGATCTCTGCGTTCGAAACGGACGATCGCCGGGTGTTGGTCGACAGAGGCTTCCTGGCGGATGCGGTGGCGATGCCAGATCCTCCGGACGGGATGGTGGAAGTCACCGGCAATCTGCATTGGCCAGATGAGGTTGACGGTTTTACGCCGGATGCCGATCTCGTCCGCAACATTTGGTATGCGCGCGACGTGGAAGCATTGGCCGCTTACCTGGAAACGGAGCCCACGTTCATAGTTTTGCGAAGCATGTCGGCCTCAAATCCGCCGATCACGCCCCTGCCGGTTTCAGTTGAGGGCATCCCGAACAACCATTTGGGCTATGCCATCCAATGGTTCAGCCTCGCACTTGTCTGGATGGGGATGACAGTGTTCCTGGCTTGGCGTATCACCCGGCGAAGTGTTTGAGGGAGCCGTCAATGCAATATGTCTCGACCCGAGGCCGCGCACCTGTTTTGTCGTTTGAAGAGGCGATGCTGACGGGCTTGGCGCGTGACGGCGGGCTCTATGTGCCGGCAGAGATTCCGACGTTGTCGCAAGGTGATATCGCCGCGATGGCGGGGCTGTCGTATGAGGAGATTGCATTCCGCGTGATGCGTCCCTTCGTGGGCGATACGTTTGGCGATGATGAGTTTGCGGGTCTGATCGAAACTGCTTATGCCGGGTTCGGCCATGCTGCACGGGCGCCGTTGAAGCAATTGCAGCCTAACCACTTCTTGCTGGAGTTGTTTCACGGTCCGACGCTGGCGTTCAAAGACTTCGCGATGCAGCTGATCGGACAGATGTTTCAGGCCGCATTGCAGCGCAATGGCGAACGGGTGACGATTGTTGGCGCCACGTCAGGTGATACCGGATCAGCTGCGATGGAGGCGTTCAGGGGCCTCGACGCGGTGGATGTTTTCATTCTGTTTCCCCATGGTCGCGTCTCCGATGTGCAGCGACGACAGATGACGACTGTTACGGAATCCAATGCCCATGCGCTGGCGTTGGCGGGTGATTTCGACGATTGTCAGGCGCGGTTGAAGGACATGTTCAACCACTTTGAATTCCGTGACCGGGTACGTCTTGCCGGTGTCAACTCGATCAACTGGGCGCGGGTTCTGGCGCAGGTGGTTTATTTCTTCTCCTCCGCCGTGTCGTTGGGCGCGCCGCATCGGCCCGTCTCTTTCTGCGTGCCAACTGGCAACTTTGGCGACATCTTCGCGGGCTATATCGCGCGGCGGATGGGCTTGCCCATCGATAAGCTGGTGATTGCCACGAACCAGAACGACATCCTGCACCGCGCGATGGTTTCGGGCGGATATGTCACCGAAGGCGTCACGCCATCGATCTCTCCATCGATGGACATTCAGGTTTCATCCAATTTCGAGAGGGCCCTGTTCGATGCCTACGACCGTGACGGCGAGGCTGTGGCGCAGTTGATGACCGAGTTGCGCGATGGCGGCGGTTTCAGGATCTCGCAAGGCGCAATTGGCCGCTTGCGTGATACGTTTGCGTCAGGACGGGCATCGGAGGATGAAACCTCGGCCATGATCAAGCGTGCGCTGGCGGAGATGGGCGAGTTGTTGTGCCCCCATTCCGCCGTGGGCGTGAATGTGGCGCAGGACTTCCTCGGGACAACGCCCCTGATAACCTTGGCCACTGCGCACCCGGCCAAGTTCCCAGATGCGGTGGAGGCGGCATCCGGCATCCGCCCCCTGCTGCCGAAGCGGATGGCGGATCTGTTCGATCGGTCCGAGCGCGTGCAACGGGTGGACAATGACCTAGCGGCCTTGGAAGCCGTGATTGAAGGAGGCATCCGCACGTGACGGTTGAAATACACACGTTGTCAAACGGGTTGCGCGTCGTGACCGAGCATATGCCGGGGCTGGAGTCCGCGGCCATTGGCCTCTGGGTCAGCGCCGGCGGACGGCACGAGCGGGTGGAGCAGAACGGCATCGCGCACTTCCTGGAGCACATGGCGTTCAAGGGCACCAAGCGACGCAGCGCTTTGCAGATTGCCGAAGAAATCGAGGATGTTGGCGGATATATCAACGCCTATACCTCCCGCGAATGTACGGCCTACTACGCGCGGGTGCTGAAGGACGATGTGGCGCTTGCTCTCGACCTGATCGGGGACATCGTCCTCAACCCGATCTTTGATCCACGAGAGATCGAGGTGGAACGTGGCGTAATCCTGCAGGAGATCGGCCAATCCGCCGATACGCCCGACGATATCATCTTCGACTGGTTGCAGGAGGCAGCTTATCCAGAGCAACCCCTTGGCCGTACCATTTTAGGCCCGGCGGAGCGGGTGCAGGCCTTCGGTCGTGCAGATTTTGATCGCTTCGTGGCGGAGCACTACGGACCGGGCCAATTGATCCTGTCTGCGGCGGGCGCCGTCGATCATGATGAAATCGTGCGGCTCGCGGAGGCGCAATTCGGTCATATGAAACCCGTTCCCGGCGCCGTCGCGCAGGCCGGGCAGTTCATTGGCGGAGAGCATCGTGTTCTCAAAGGCTTGGAGCAGGCGCATTTCACGTTGGCGCTGGAAGCTCCCGGGTACCGTTCCGACGACATCTATACTGCGCAGATCTTCGCGACTGCGTTGGGTGGCGGCATGTCCTCGCGATTGTTTCAGGAAATCCGCGAAAAACGCGGGCTGTGCTATACGATCTATTCTTCTGTCGGCAGCTACGATGACACGGGGTTGCTAACAATTTATGCAGGCACCTCAGGCGAGGACTTGGCTGAATTGGTCGGCCTGACGGTGGACGAGATGAAACGCTCGGCTGAGACGATGACGGAGGCTGAAGTCGCGCGCGCGCGGGCACAGATGAAGGCGGGGATGCTGATGGGGCTCGAATCGCCTTCTTCACGGGCGGAACGCCTTGCTCGGCTGGTGGCAATCTGGAACCGGATCCCGCCCCTGTCGGAAACGGTGGAGCGGATCGATGCCGTAACTCTGGACGGATTGCGAGCGCATGCGGGCGCGTTGGGGCACGGAGGCGCTGCGATGGCGCTGTATGGCCCTGTCGAAAAGGCGCCTGATCTTACCCTGGTGAGGGAGCGTCTGGTGGCCTGATGATCGCGCGCAAACGCAACCTGCGGCTGGAAACGGAGCGGCTGACATTGCGCCTTCCGCGTCATGCGGATTTCCGCATCTGGGCGGCCTTGCGCCATCAATCCCGTGATTTCCTCTCCCCTTGGGAACCTGTCTGGGCCGATGATCACCTGACGCGCAAAAGTTTTACGGCCCGCGTCTATTGGGCTCAACGTTCTGTCGGACAGGGATCTGCGGTGCCATTGTTCATCTTCCGTCGCGCCGACGACGCCCTTCTGGGCGCAATCACGATGGACAACGTGCGCCGTGGCCCGGCCCAGTCGGCAACACTCGGATACTGGATCGGCGTGCCATTCGCGCGCCAGGGCTACATGCGCGAGGCTATCGGTGGCGTGTGCCACTATGCTTTTCGCGCGATGGATATAAGCCGATTGGAAGCTGCCTGCCTGCCGGAAAACGCGGCCTCGCGCGGCGTGCTTGAGACCTCTGGATTCAAGTATGAGGGTGTTGCGCAGAGTTACCTTCAGATCAATGGTCGCTGGCGCAACCATGTCCTTTACGCCAATCTGCGCAATGACAGACGAGGGCGGACCGATGTGGGGTGACGCGCTTGAGCGGCTGAAAGCGGAGGTTCCCGGTTCGCTGCGGGGGCCGCAGGCAGCTTATCTGGAAGAGCCGCGCGGGCGGTGGCACGGTCAGGCTCTGGCCGTCGTGGCACCGGTAACGACCGCCGAAGTGGCGGCGATCTTGCGAATTGCGAATGCGACCGGAACACCCATTGTCCCCTATTCCGGCGGCACCGGGTTGGTCGGCGGACAAATCAAGGACAGTGGTAAACCCCCAATTTTGTTGACGATGGAGAGGATGACGCGCGTGCGCGCGATGGATGCTGTTGCCGGCACCATGATCGTCGAGGCCGGTGCAATCCTGCAAAATGTCCACGCGGCCGCAGAGGCGGAGGGATGGATCTTTCCGCTGACCCTCGCGTCGCAAGGCTCGGCCCGGATCGGGGGATTGCTGGCCACGAATGCGGGCGGTGTAAATGTGATCCGCTACGGAAACACGCGCGATCTGGTGATGGGGATTGAAGCCGTGCTGGCCGACGGGACGGTGATCCATGGCTTGCAACCGCTGCGCAAGAACAACATGGGCTACGATCTGAGGCACCTGCTGATCGGCTCCGAGGGCACCTTGGGCGTGATCACGGCAGCAGCTTTACGTTTGTTCCCAACACCTAAGGCGAGGGGCGCCGCCCTGATGACGGTTCCAACGCCCGACGCGGCACTGGCGTTGTTGCGTCTGGCCCAGGCTGAGATTGGTGAGGGGATATCGGCGTTCGAATTGATGGGCCGGATGGGCTTTGAGTTCTTGGCGGAGGTTGGCCCGGTCGTGCGGGTGCCGTTTGACGCTACGCCGGAATGGACGTGTTTGATGGACCTTGGGCTTAGCCACGGTTCGCCGGAAGATGCTTTGGAAGTTTTGTTTTCAAAGGCTTATGATGCAGGCTTCGTGACGGACGGCGTTATCGCCCAGTCCGGGGCGCAGCGGCAGGAGTTCTGGACCATTCGGGAAAACATCCCTGAGGCGAACCGGCGCATTGGGTCGGTGTCTTCGCACGATATTTCGGTGCCAGTGGCCTCGATACCGGCGTTCATTGCGGAGGCTCCGGGACGGTTGGCTGAAATAAATACGTTCAGGATCAATTGCTTCGGGCACTTGGGTGACGGGAATCTACATTACAATGTTTTTCCAGCGTCCGGCAAATCCCGCAGCGATCATGAAGCGGAACGGAACGCGATCAAGGAGACAGTCCACGATCTGGTGCATGAAATGGGTGGATCAGTGTCAGCGGAACACGGAGTTGGTCGGCTCAAGGTAGGCGATCTCGAAAAGTACGGTGATCCCGGAAAATTGGCCGCGATGCGTGCGATCAAAGCGGCTCTGGACCCCAAAGGCATCATGAACCCCGGCGCGGTATTGCGTGAGGGTTAACCCCGTCTGGGGGATATCAATGGTATATCAATTCTGAAACCACGGTTTAGGTGCGGACGCCTGCAAAGCGCTCCGCCCACTCAGCGCGGCTCTCATCCGAAATCTTCGCAAACAGCACGTCCGGCACCGTGAAGGCGTGGCCCGCGGGCAGGGTATTGAGGGAGGCATCGGTGGGCCAGACGAGATCAGTTCGCATGCCCCCGGCCATGGCGGCTGCCGCGTCGGGAATGAAGGGCGCGGAGAGTCCCGCGTAGAACGGGACCAGGTTGAGCGCGAGGCGGGTGATCGCGGCGGCGCGGTCGGGATCTTCCTTGAACGCAGTCCAGGGGGCGGCAGATTGCAGGTATTCGTTGCCAGCGACCCAGATCGCGCGCAATTCAGCCGCCGCTTTGCGGATGTCGATGGCGTCCATATGGGATTGGTAGGCGGAGAGGCGGGTGTGCAGATCGGCGATCAACGCCTCTTCCTGTGCGCCGTATTCGCCCCCCTCGGGCACCGCTTCACCGAATTTGGAGAGGCAGAACTTGGTGATGCGGCTGACAAAGTTACCCAGCACGTCGGCGAGGTCTTTGTTGACGTCTTGTTGGAACGCCTCCCAGGTGAATTCCGCGTCGGAGGTTTCAGGCGCGTGGGACAATAGCCACCAGCGCCAGTAGTCGGACGGCAGGATCTCCAACGCCTGATCCATGAACACGCCGCGCCCTTGGGATGTACTGAACTGGCCACCGTCGTAGTTGAGGTAATTGAAGCTCTTGATGTAGTCGACCAGCTTCCATGGCTCTCCTGAGCCGAGGATGGTGGCAGGGAAGGACAGGGTGTGAAACGGCACGTTGTCCTTCCCCATGAATTGTACATATCGAACGTCTGAGGCGCCTTTATCCACACGCCACCAGCGCTCCCAGTCAGAAATAACGCCTTTCTCCAAAGCTTCAGCGGCACAAGCGATATACTCGATCGGGGCATCGAACCAGACGTAGAAGACCTTGCCCTCCATCCCCGGCCAGTCCGCATCACCGCGTTTGACGGGCACCCCCCAGTCCAGATCACGAGTGATGCCACGGTCCTGCAATCCGTCCCCGTCATTGAGCCACTTCCTGGCAATTGACGTGGTGAGGATAGGCCAATCTGTCTTGCTCCCGATCCAATCGCTGAGTTGTCCGCGCAAGTCGGACTGCTTGAGATAGAGGTGCTTGGTCTCGCGCACCTCCAGATCAGTGGAGCCGGAGATGGCGGACCGGGGCTCGATCAGATCGGTCGGATCGAGCTGTTTGGTGCAGTTTTCGCACTGATCGCCTCGGGCTTTGTCATAGCCGCAATTCGGGCAGGTGCCTTCGATATAGCGGTCCGGCAGAAAACGACCGTCGGTCCGGGAATAGACCTGCTTCTCGGACACTTCTTCAATCAGGCCTGCATCGGCCAGTTTACCCGCGAAATGCTGGGTCAGCGCGTGATTTTGCGGGGAAGAGGAGCGGCCGAAGTGATCGAAAGATAAACCAAACCCCTTGGCGATCTCGGATTGCACGGCGTGCATATCGGCGCAGAACTCGGCCACCGGCTTGCCTGCCTTGGCGGCTGCCAGTTCGGCGGGCGTTCCATGTTCATCGGTGGCGCAAAGAAACAGCACCTCCTGGCCGCGCGCGCGAAGGTAGCGGGCGTAAAGGTCGGCGGGAAGTTGAGACCCGACGAGGTTGCCCAAGTGTTTGATCCCGTTGATATAGGGAATGGCGCTGGTGATGAGCGTGCGGGTCATGGGCATGGCCTTCGGGATGGAAAATCCCTGCAGCTTTAACCCTCAGTTAAGCCCATGGCCAGTAGCCTAGCGCATGAGGCTCGCGATTGCGCCGCCAAGGCCGGTATCTCCAGCGGACACGCAGCGCCCGGACCAGTTGGCGGTGAAGACGGTGCCGTCGCCGCGCGCGTGGACGTAAGAGCCAAGGTTCGGGCCGCTTTGATTGCAGAACTGGCCTGCGTGGCTGACCTGCGCCGCATCGCCTGCGCCGTAGATGTAGTAGCCTAACCCGTAGTTGGCGTGCATCGGGCGCATGGCGGGGCTGTCGATCCGCTCATTCCCGGAGGTGAGCCAGTATTGCACGAGGCGGGCATAGGATTCAGCCGACATCTCCCAACCGCCATAGGAAGACCGGGAGCCCATGGACCCATGGATCACGGCATCGGAGACACCAGAAGGGGCCACGACACGGTCCATGCAGGCCTGGCCGTAGGATTGCCCGGTCAGGGCCTCGATCACGACTCCCAGAACTGCGTAGTTGGCGTTGTTATAGAAAAATTCGCGGGCGCGTCCTTGGATGTTCTCCTCGCGCAAGGCCTCGGACGCGATGCGGCGGTGCAGACCGGCCGCGCCGTACAAAGTGCTGCCCATCGTGCCCTGAGTCAGATCCGGCGCGAGTCCGGAGGTGTGATTGGCCAGCGAGGCCAGCGTGATTTGGTCATTCCAACGCTGCGGTGTCACACGCACAGCGGACATTTGCGGTGCGATGTCCGCAAGGCGCGTGTACCAGCTAAGCTGCTGCTCCTGAAGGATTATATCCATGCAAATGCCGGTGATAGCTTTTGAAAGCGACGCCAAGGGCACGACTTCATCCGTGGCGCGGTCCTGTCCTGCCCGGTGCATCGTACCATCGGGCAGCATCACAACCATTGCGCCCTCGGTCAGGCCATTGGCAGCCATCCAGCGGCGCCACTCGGCCTCGATATCCGTCGTGAGAGTGGAGGGGGCGGCCTGCGGGGCGACGGCCATGACCGGGGCAGTTGACACCACGATAGGGGCCGCGTCCTCCACCTGCGCGCCCGAGAACAGGGAGGCCACGACATCGCTCAGACTGCCGGGCGCTGGTCCGGAAAGGTCGGAGGCAAGGTCGAAGCTGATCTCATCTGTGTCTGGTACGCCGGACACGAACAGGTTGGCTGTGGCGAACAGGAAGGCTGCGCCGAGAACGACGAGAACGGCTCTGAGGAGGAAGGTCATGTCTGTTCTCGGCTCTGCTGCGATTGCGAGCAGAGTGTCGGGCGATGGCGTCAGAATTGCGACGTTGAGGGGGAAATTCTGGGAGGATTGGGCGCTATTTGTCGGGCCCGCGGCGGAACATGCGGCCCACCTGAAAGGATGTGCGCGGGATCCAGACATAGGGCTTGACGGTGTCGGAGGGCGCGCGGCGGCGCATGCGGACGAGGCCAAACACCACAAGACCCAAATGCGCCAGGGCGATGAAGTAGAACAGGGCGGACGGTCCGAATGCCTGGATCAGGTCGGACGTCACCAGCAGCCGATGAAGAAGCCGAAAAAATGCGCCGATCCCAGGAGGCCGATCTGACCGGACGAAAAGCCGGGAATCGCGCCCGACAGTACGTCCAACGGTCCCACGCCACGCGATGAGAATTGCAGCAGGATGACCGATAGAAACAAGGCCGCGAATGAGATCAGGAGGCGCATGGGATGCCTGTCGTTGCGTACGGATCAGGTGTGGTCGCATCGATGACGGCGTGCAAGGAGAGTATTGTATTGCGCTACCGCCCTTCGGTCTACTTGAGCGCGGGGTGATCCCGGTCTTGCAAGGATTCGGCCGGCTCCAGCGCCGCCGGATCAGTGATCTGCGCCGTGCCTTTGGCGCTTCGGATGACGGACCAATCGGCCACGGGTGCCGTGCGGGCACGCAGGCGATGCAGGCGCCAGCGGTCCGTGTCGCCGATATGATCGGGGCGCAGCTGCCAGCGCGTTTCCACCCCCGGCGCGCCGCCGTCGCCCGGCGTCAGCAAAAGCCCGAGGGGCGCGACTCCGGTCTTCTCGAACCCCGCCTCAGCCGCCAGATGCAGGCGGCGCACGGGCGTCAGGCCAGGGGGGCCGACACGTCGGCCATGACCAGTTTGATCAGGCCGGAGCGCAGCGCCTCTTCCATCGTCCAGAACAGATCACTGGAGCGGCAGCATTCCACGAAAATCAGGCGGCAGGGGGCCATCTCCTCCCGCAAGCCGATCATGTGGAGGCTGTCGGGGTGCCAATCCGGCCGGATCCACAGCACCTCTGCCGCAAAGCTGCGTGCGAGCCACAGGGCCAAACGCCGCCGCGCCGATCCGCAAGCCTCATGCGCACGCGCGCCCGCCAAATCGAAGCTGTTGAGCAGGCGCAGGCCGGGGCGGTCTTTGCGGTGCGATTGACGTGTCAGCTTGGTGATATCCATGGTGCAAGTATAGATGTTCTTTAAATGTTCTCAAGCCTTGTGCCCATCTCAAACGCCGTTAGATTGTGCAGAAATCAGCACCCTCACAGGACAGTCTCCCCCATGCGCGCGATCCCCCTAGGCTCCACATCCGAGACAATCACCGACTACTGTCTCGGTACGATGACATGGGGCACCCAAACACCGGAGGCGGACGCGCATGTCCAGATGGATATGGCGCTGGAGTCGGGGATCAACATCGTCGACACGGCGGAAATGTACCCGGTCAACCCCGTGACGCCAGAGACTGTGGGCGGGACAGAAACCATCGTCGGCAACTGGAACGCAGCCAACAGCGGCAGGCGGGGCGCGTACAAGCTGGCGACCAAGATTTCGGGCCTCAACACTGGGTTTGTGCGGCCCGATCAGCCGATTACGGCGGAAACGTTTTCGGAGGCGTTGGACGGCTCGCTGAAACGGTTACGGACGGACTACATCGACATCTACCAACTGCACTGGCCCAACCGGGGCAGTTACATGTTCCGGCAGAACTGGACCTATACGCCAAAGGGCGAGCGGGTGGAGATACTGGACAACATGCGTGAAGTGTTGCAGGCAGCGGGAGAGGCCCAGAAAGTTGGCAAGATCAAGCACTTCGCCTTGTCGAACGAGAGCGCGTGGGGCACTGCGCAATGGCTGCGGCTGGCAGATGAGCACGGGTTGCCCAGGGTGCAGACGGTGCAAAATGAGTACTCGTTGATGTGCCGGATGTACGACACGGATCTGGCCGAATTGTCCTTTCATGAGCAAGTGACCCTGCTGGCGTTTTCCCCTCTGGCCACCGGCATGCTGACCGGAAAATACAGCGGTGGAGCGGTGCCGGACGGCAGCCGTCAAAGCTTCTCGCCCAACCTTGGCGGACGTCTGACTGACCGCGCACTTGCGGCGGCGGATGCCTATGTCCTTGTGGCGAACAAGCACGGGATCGATCCGGTGCACATGGCTTTGGCGTTCACGGTTCAGCGGCCCTTTCCGGTTTCTTCCATCTTTGGGGCCACGACCCGCGCGCAACTGGCCCATGTCATTGACGGCAAGGACCTGGTGCTGAGCGACGAGATCATCGCAGACCTGAACAAGACGCACAAAGCCCATCCGATGCCGTACTGATGAAAAACATCCTCGTCTTCGGTGACAGCAACAGCCACGGCACCAAGCCGTTGAATATGCTTGGCGCGTCCGATCGGTATGAACGTGGCGTTCCATGGCCGGACGTGATGGCGGACGCAACGGGCCATCATGTCGTTTGTGAAGGCCTGCCCGGTCGCACGACGGTTCATGAAGATCCGGTGGACGGTGGCGCGCGCAATGGTGCCGCCGTGTTGCCTGCGGTGCTGCTCAGTCATGCGCCGTTGGACACGGTGATCGTGATGCTCGGCACCAACGACCTGAAGCCGCGCTTTGCGACATCGGCATTTGACATCGCCCTATCGGTGCAGCGTCTGGTGGGGATCGCGCGCGCGCTGTTGCCGGAGGTTGACGTGCTGGTCGTGGCTCCGGTTCCGGTTACTGAAACCGGCGTTTTGGCGGATGCCTTTGCGGGGGCTGAGGCGCGGCAGGTGGGACTAGACGCGCATCTGGCGGCCATGGCCGGGCGCATGGGTGTGGGGTTCCTCAGGGCGGGGGACCACCTGTCGGTGTCTTCCATCGATGGGGTCCACTGGGAGGCAGAAGGCCACGCGGCGTTTGGTGCTGCGATGGCCGAGGTTGTGGGAAAGGCAGCCCCGCCCAAACCGGCAGGTGGTTTGGTGAAACCTGCCATCGGTGCTGCTCCTGCGGTCACACTTGACCGTTTGGTGCCGCCGGGGTGGGCCGACTACAACGGCCACATGAACGAGGCCTTCTACCTGACGGCCATCACCGAGGCCACCGATCAGATGCTGGACTGGGCGGGAATGGATGCCGATTGCGTTGCCGAAGGGTTCTCCATCTTCACAGTGGAGACGCACATCCGCCATCTGGCGGAAATCACCGTCGGGGATCGTCTGACCGCCACAACGCAGGTGATCGAGGGCGGGGGCAAGAAGCTGCATCTTTGGACGGAGTTGCTTGTCGACGGCACGTTGCGGGCAACGGGGGAGCAGTTCTTGCTACACATGGACCTGGAGGCGCGCCGTGCGGCGGAGCCTCGGGCCGATGTCGCGGCATGGTTCGCGGCGGCCAGAGCGGCGCATGCTGACCTGCCACTGCCTGTCGGTTTCGGGCGCTATGTGGCTCAACGCAGTTGATCGCGAAGCACGCGGAGGTGCGCGGGAATATCCCGTTCGGACACTGACGCCTCCCGGATCAGGCCATCGAAATGGCGTGTGAGAGTGTGGACGCGGTCGCGGTCGCGGAACGCAATGTAGTGGCGGCCCAGGTATATCACTGCCATTTTCGGCCCGAATACGGTGATGGGTGAGGAATAAACGGTGCGTTCATCATAAAGAAACAGGCGCAGACTGGGATAAAGACGGTCGTAGATTTCGATCATCCAATCTAGCTGTTCGGCCCGGATCGGCGCATTGAGGCCTGCGTAGTAGCCTTCTGCACGCGCGAAACTGTCAAGCTCATGCACCGGCATAGCAATCTCGTAATCGCTGACCGTCAGGCGCAGCCAATCAAGGCGCACGGCAGCGGCTTCAATCGCCTCATCGGGGCGGCGGTTGGTCAGAGCGGCATATTCCCATTGCAGCATCGCTTCGGTTTTCAGCACGTCCGGCAGCGTGGCGGGAACATGTCGGATCTTGTAGCCCTCCGCCTCCTTTTGCCAATCGAAGATCTGGTCATCGAGCGTGGTGGCCCGCCCGGTGTCCGAGATAGAGAAACTCGATTCCAATAGCTTGCCCGCCTGTTCCGGCCGGTCCGTGAGGCCCAGAAGCCAATCCGCAGACACATCGAGTGCCTGTGCGCAGGCCGCGACGACATGGCCGCCCGGCACGCGCGCGTCACCCTCCGCCAACATCTGAGTGATGGTGGAACGGTCGACATTCACCTTGCGCGCAAGCGCGGCCCGGCTGAGGCCGGACGTGCGAATGGCGTCCAGAATACGGGTTCGAAAGAGGCTCGATCGGTCGCGTTTATCCAGCATTGGAGATTTTATCCAACTTCGTTGAGTCATTGTGGAGAAAACACCGACTGCCCCGTCTTGGCAAGCCGCCATAGGGTGAGAGCAACACAAGTTTCACAACAGGAGAGTCGATGCGGATCGAGTGGCCAACCCTAGCCCTGCTGGTTGCCTGCTATGGCACCTGGGCCCTGGCCCTTTGGTTGCCCGTCGGCCTTGCCGTTTTTGTTCTGGCCGCAGCGATAGCTCTGCAATCGTCTCTGCAGCACGAAGTCCTGCATGGCCACCCCTTCGCAAGCGCACGGCTCAATCAGGGGCTGGTGCTGGCGTCGCTGAACCTTGCCATTCCGTACCTGCGCTTTCGCGACACACATCTGGCGCACCACAGGGATGCGTCGCTGACCGACCCGTATGACGATCCCGAGACCAACTATCTTGACCCGGCGGTCTGGGCGCGAACGCCCGCTCCAGTACGCGCAATGCTGCGGATGAACAACACGCTCGCAGGACGGATGGTGCTGGGGCCGATGTTGGCGCAGATCAGTTTCATGACCGGCGACATGCGTGCCGTTGCGCGCGGCGACCGCTCCATCGCGCTGGCCTGGGTCATCCATATTGCGGCAAGTGCGGGTGTCATCTGGCTGGTGCTGCTGTCGCCTCTGCCGATCTGGGCCTATTTGATCGCGTGTTACGCGGCCCTGTCCGTCTTGAAAATCCGCACGTTTCTTGAGCATCAAGCCCATGAGCAATGTCCGGAGCGCACTGTCATCATCGAGGATCGAGGGCCGTTGTCGGTCCTGTTTCTCAACAACAACTTTCACGCCGTTCATCACTTGCACCCGCAGTTGGCTTGGTACGCACTTCCCGCGCAATTCCAAAGCCAGCGCGAGCGTTACCTGACGCGCAACGGCGGCTATCATTATGCGAGCTATGCCAGCATCTTCCGTCGCCATTTCCTGCGATCAAAGGATCCGGTGGCCCATCCTCACTATAGACCGCGTCGCTAGTTTTCCCTTGGCAGACGGGCGCGCAAGGCGCATGGGACGGGCATGCCCCTCTGGATCATCGCCTCCATCTTCGCCGCATTCATGCAGAACCTCCGGTTCCTGCTGCAGCGCCACCTCAAAGTGACCAGCCTGTCGACGGGAGGGGCCACTTGGGCGCGTTTTGCGTTTTCCGTCCCCTTCGTCGGGGTGGCGCTTTTGGCGTATAAAAGTATCAGCGGGCAGGCGTGGCCCGTAATCGGGCCGGGCTACTGGGGGTTTCTGATCATCGGCGCGCTTGCACAGATGACAGCCACCGCCTGCGTTGTGGCGCTGTTTGCGCGCCGCAACTTTTACGTGGGCATCACGTTGAAAAAGTCCGAGGTGATCCTGACGGCGTTCATCGGTCTTGCTGTGTTGGGGGAGGCCGTCTCTGCCCCCGTCCTGTTTGCCATCGCAGTGGGCTTTGCCGGTGTGCTGACACTGTCGGACCCGCCAACGGAATCCGGTCTGCCGTGGCGTAGACGCATATTCAATGCGGCATCGGGATACGGATTGGCGTCTGGTCTTCTGTTCGGCGTCTCCGCTGTATTTTACCGTGGTGCGATCCTTGCGCTTGATGGCGGGGACGCCCCTTTGCGGGCGGCCACGGCGTTGCTGATGGCAACCATCGTTCAAAGCGTCAGCCTCGGCCTTTGGCTGGCGGTCCGCGAACGGGGCGAAATCACCCGCGTCTGCGCCTCATGGCGGATCACGACGCTCACAGGTGCCACGTCAATGCTTGGCTCCATGGGCTGGTTCATTGCATTTGCGCTGCAAACAGCGGCCTATGTCAAGGCGTTGGGTCAGGTTGAGCTTCTGTTCACTTTCGCCTTCTCCGCCTTCTGGTTGCGCGAAAAGGTCTCCCGCATTGAGTTGATCGGCATCGCGCTGATCGTTGCTTCACTGGCCCTGATCCTTTGGGCAGGTCTCAGCAGCTAAGACTCCCATTCATCTTGCCCTCACAACTCCGGGGGTCCGGGATCTGGTCCCCGGTTCGGACGATCGGAGACGTCCGGCCTCAGGTCGTTACAACCGCCGAAACTGGCTCTGCTCCGACCTGTTGTCGAAAAACGGCACACCGGGGGCAGCGCGACCTTCCACGCGCGCGGCCAGTTCCGCCAATACCACCTCGGTGATGAACGGCATGTCGAACCCACGGACCTCATCAAGGGGTACCCATTGCAGATGTTTCAACTCATCCTCTGCACCCGCGAAGTCATCCGGGTCGGAGGCCAGGGCACCTGCATCCACCAAAAAGAAGCGCGCATCGAACCGGCGTGGGCGGCCCGGCGGCGTGATAGCGCGAAACACATATTCGAGCACGGCGCCGTCAGGCAGGTGGCCGGTTGCGAGATATCCCCGCCATCCGCGCGGACCCGCCACTTCTCCCGCGCGGGCATCGGGCGCACCAAGCAACAGCCCGGTCTCTTCCCATAATTCCCGTACCGCCGCAGCCATCAGAGCCAGCGGCTGCCCGCCTGCGTCCGACAGACGCTCGAAACACGCCTGCGAGGGGCTCCGAGCAAAGGGGATGTCGGCGTCCACACCATCCACAGCTCCGCCGGGAAACACAAATTTTGACGGCATGAACACCGCTTCTTTCCCGCGTTGCCCCATCAATACCCGAGGCCGTGTGGCGCGGTCGCGCAACACGATCACGGTGGAGGCATCGCGGACGGGGATCTCGGTCAAAATCCGTGCATCCGTTTGGCCCACTGGATGCCCACGATCATTCCCTTGAAACGCGGCAGCAGGGCCAGCGCCATGACGACCACGCCGACGGAAAATGTCACAGCCATCACCCAGGCAGAAGGTTGATAGAGCTCAAACACCAAAAGCTGAAGCATCCCCATGACGTGCGCGGTCAACAGGATCGACAAATACGCCGGGCCATCATCGGCTCGGGCATGGCTCAGGTCCAATCCGCAAACAGCACAGTCGGCGCGCAGCTTGAGGTACTTTTCATACAACGCCCCTTCGCCACAGGACGGGCAGCGATGGCCCATGGCGCGGCGCACGGCGGGCCAGGTGGGCCGCTCAGGTTTTGCGGGAGTATAAAGGACCTGATCGGAGGGCTGGTCCGAGAGGGGATCTGAAATATCTGTCATGGACGTAAAGTGGACCTCTGACCCGAAATGGTAAAGGCCTCGCGCCCGCGACCCCGGCGCGCAGCGGAATTTTCTTTCTAGATCTGCGACGGAACCTCGGTGCTGGCCCGTGAGACTTATCAGACAAGCAGAAAACAGGAGAAATCAGCATGTCCTTTCTTAAAGTAACGGCTCTGGCCCTCATGATTCCAGCGGCGCTCACTGCACCTGCATTCGCTCAGGACGCAGGCCGCGACGATCGCCCTCAGATGGTGTTCACCGAATTGGACACCGACGGAAACGGCTCAATCACGCTCGAAGAGCTGGAAGGCGCCGGGGCCGCACGGTTTGCTGCGGCAGACACGAATGGTGACGGCGCCTTGTCCCGCGACGAGTTGATCGCGCAGGCTCAGACCCGCACCGAGGCCCGCGTCGACCGGATGTTGGAACGATTGGATGCCGACGCCGATGGTCAGATCACGCTGGCGGAGGCCGAAGCAGTCCACGAAGGACGCGGCAACGGGCGCGGTCCCTCGCCTGAGCGGATGTTCGAGCGCTTTGACGCGGACAGTGATGGCGCAGTCACGCAGGCAGAATTCGACGAGGCACTTGCCGACATGATGGACCGTCGCGGGGAACGCCACGGCGACCGTCAAGGTGGCCGTCACGGGGATCGCGGATAAGCAAAGGTGGTGCGGTCCGCGTGAGTAGCGCGGGCCGCCTATTTCCTTGACCTGTTGGGCGGGATAGACAGGCGGCATGACGGCGGGGGACGCAGAGTTGGCGACATTGGAGGACGGTGCCTTGATGGTTCTGTTCGCCAACGGTGATCCCGACGCGGCCCGGCTATTGACCAAGCGTTTGTTGCCCCGTGCTTTTCGCCACGCCAGCCGCGTTTTGGGCAATGTGGCGGAGGCCGAGGATGTCGCCCAGGAAGCCATGCTTCGCCTCTGGCGCGCGGCGGGTGACTGGCAGGCGGATGGGGCGGCAAAGCCATCGACTTGGCTGCATAAGGTGGTGGCGAACCTTGCCATTGACCGGTTGCGTCGCTTGGGGCGTGAGGCGGAACTGGGAGACAACGATTTCTCCGACGACGCGCCCGGCGCGGAAGCGCGGATACAGAACGCGAGCCGGATGGAGGCGCTGGATGCGGCGCTGGCGACATTGCCGGAAAGGCAGCGCCAGGCGGTGGTCCTGCGCCATATCGAAGGGCTGTCCAACCCCGAGATCGCGGAGGTTTTGGACATCGGGGTGGAGGCGGTCGAGAGCCTGACCGCGCGGGGCAAGCGGGCTCTGAAGGCGGAATTGCAAGATCAGAAGGAGGCGTTGGGTTATGACGGATGACAAGGACCTCGACGCGCTGTTTGGCCAAGCGAGCGCGCAAGAGCCCAGCCCGACCCTCATGGCGCGGGTGGTGTTGGATGCGGACTTTGTGCAGGCGCAATTGGCGCGCAAGCGCATCCCCGAGCCTGCGTCAAAGTCTGCGTGGTGGGCTGATGCTGTGGCCGCAATCGGCGGCTGGAGCGCTGTTTCTGGCATCACGGCGGCGGGTGTGATGGGATTGGCGGTGGGGCTCTATTCGCCGGATGCTGTCGCCGCGTTGACGGGTGGCGAGACGCCGGGGAGCTATGAGTTGGCCCCCGATCTGAGCGGACTATGGACGGAGGACGGCGATGTCTGAGGCAGGTAAACCGCAAGGCGGGACGGGACGGGGCGTAAAGATCGTGCTTGCGATCTCATTGGCGATGAACCTTGCGGTTGTGGGCGTTGTGGGCGGTGCTGTTTTGGGGCGTGATAGAAACAATGCCCATTCCCCCGCGCTCCGCTCGCTCGGGCTCGGGCCGTTTGCCATGGCGCTTGATCGCGGTGACCGAGACGATCTGCGCGGTCGTATCGGGGGCGACGGCGCCTCCCTGCACGATGATCGCAGGGCCATTGGACGAGCGCTGCGCGATGTGCAGGCGGCGCTGCTGGCAGACCCGTTTGATCGCTCCTCGGCTGCAGCCGCGTTGGCGCGATCGCGCGGGCTGGTAGTGGCCTTGCAGGAGGCGGGCCACATCGCGCTGCTGGATCTGGTCGAAGAGATGTCGGCGGAGGACCGCGCTGATCTGGCGGAACGGTTGAACCACGTGATGCGGCGCAGTGGCGGGCGGCCCTAAAATCTCAGAGCTTAAGCCGCATCGACACAGACTTGAGCCACCTGATCACGCCCATGAGCCTTCGCTCCGTAGAGTGCTGAATCGGCTTGCTGGATCAACATCTCGGATGTCACCGGGCGCGTTTGGTCGCCGGGAAGGGCAAGGCCCACACTGGCGGTGACTTTCACGGGCAGAACATCTGCGCCCAACTCGAACAAGGCATCCCCCACCGCGGCGCGGAGTCGCTCGGCACATTCAATCGCTCCCTCCCGGTCGGTGTCGGGAAGCGCCACCAAGAATTCCTCGCCCCCGATGCGTGCCAGAAGGTCATTGCCCCGCAACTGTGCCCGCAAGCGCTGAGAGACCTGTTGCAGAACCTTGTCGCCCGCCGCGTGCCCGTAAGTATCGTTGATTACCTTGAAGTAATCGAGATCGATCATCATCACCGAAGGTCCGGCTTTGCTTGTGGCCATCATCTGCTCCATCCGGTGCAGTGCGAAGCGGCGGTTGTAGAGGCCCGTCAGCGGATCAATTACTGCCGCTTCAAGTCCCGCCTGCACACCCGCGCGCATCCGGTCGGAGGCACGCTTGCGGTCTAACTGGGCGGAGATGCGGATCGCCAGCTCGCGGGCATCGAACGGGTCGTGCAACACATCGTTGGCCCCCAGATCAAGCGCGATCGCGGCGCGTTCACTGTCGTCTTCGGGCAGGATCATGATGGTGGCCGAATGTCGCGTTCCAGGGCGAGAGCGAAGGTCGGACAGAAGACGCAGTCCCTCATTTCGCTGCGCGAGATCAACGGAGATCACGAAGACATCCGCGACCGGAGCGCCCCCTGCCGTAGCCTCCGTCAGTGCCGTTTCACGCGGAATAATCCGAACAGTGCCGCCGACGCGATCATCAATGGCGGCCTTCCACAACACCGCACCGCGGCGGCCGGGCGCGACGAGCGCGATGCGACCGGGGGGCGGCTTGCCCTCGAATCCCATGGCGGCTTCGGCAAACCCAAAGGCTGCGACAGTGTCATCGCGGGCGCGCAATTCGCGCACAGAATCGCTTGCTCGCAACAGAGACCGCACGCGTGCCAGAAGCGTTACTTCCTCAACGGGTTTGGTTAAGAAATCGTCCGCGCCAGCTTCCAGTCCTTCCATCTTGGCGGTGCGATCCGACAGCGCGGTAATCAGAACGACGGGAATATCGGCGGTGTCAGGATCGGCCTTGAGGGCTCGGCAGACGTCCAGCCCGCTCATGTCCGGCATCAAAACGTCCAACAAAATAAGGTCGGGCTTGGTGGAACGCGCGGCGCGCAACGCCTCCGATCCGCTTTCGGCCTGATCGACCGTGTAGCAGGCGGCGGCGAGTTTTACCTTCATGACGATGCGATTGGTTGCGACATCGTCGACGACCAGTATCCTTCCCGCCATGTGTGTACCTCGCGATGCTGACTACAAGGACGGTGTATATACCCCGCCCTCTACTGAATGTAGTGTTTGACCTCTATTAGTTAACAAACCCTTTATGACAGAACGAGGTCGCAAGGATGAAGCAAGAAACCGCCGAAACCCACGCGCTGACTTTGCTGGCCTGGCTGGCGGGCCAAGAGGATATCCTGCCGACATTCATGGGGGCCACCGGCGTGGGCGAGGCCGACTTGCGGGCTAGGGCAGGGGACCCTGATTTCCTGGCCTCCGTGATGGATTTTGTCCTGATGGATGACGCCTGGGTGCTGCAGGCTGCTGAGGACGCAGGCATCCCCGCGAACCAGTTCGCGGTTATCAGAGCGGGACTTCCGGGGGGCGATTTGCCTAACTGGACCTGACAAGAATGGTTAAAGGCATACTTTTCGACAAAGACGGCGTGCTATTCGATTTTCAAAGCACTTGGGGCGCTTGGGCGGACCGGATGATCAGGGAATTGGCGGCTGGAGACACGGGTTTGGCGCAGCGCTTGGCCGATGCTCTGGACTTTGACCGTGAAGCGCAAGTGTTTCGCCGCGGGAGTTTTGCGATCGCTGGTACGGCGCGCGAGGTTTCCACGGCAGTTGCACGCGAGATTCCGGGGCGCGATCTGTCTGATATCCACAATTTCCTGACCACCGAGGCGGCGAAGACAACTGCGGTGGAGGCCGTGCCGCTGCGCGCGACCCTGATGGCGCTGAGAGCGCGCGGGTTGCGGTTGGGCGTGGCGACGAATGACGCCGAGGGCGCGGCCAAAGCGCAATTGGCGCGGGTCGGGGCACTGGACTGCTTCGATTTCATTGCCGGATCCGACAGCGGATTCGGGGCCAAGCCGGATCCCGGCATGTGTGCCGCGTTTGCGCGGGCTATGGATCTGCCGCCAGAGGTCCTGGTGATGGTCGGTGACAGCACCCACGACATTGACGCGGGCCGCGCCGCGGGCTTCACCTGCATCGCCGTGCTGACGGGGGTGGCCACGCGCGCGGATTTGATGCCCCACGCGGACGCGGTTTTGCGCGATATTGCCGCACTGGAGGCCTGGCTCGACGCATGAACGGTCAAAAGCGACGTCTCCACGTCGCTATCTGTCAAACGCCATTGGGGACGATCGGGTGAGGGTAGCGACGCACCAACCGAAAGCGACGCGTCCTATGTCAGAGACCTCCGCCCCGCCCCGCCGCCGCCGCGCCGGAGGTCGTGCTGCCAGCACTGCGCGTGCCTCGGCCCACGCGATTGATCAAACGCCGTGGCGGTTGCCGCGAAATACAGATCGCCCTACAGAGCCTTTGGATGAGGAAGGTGTGGGCGCGCTGCATCTGGGTGCCATGCGGATTCTGTCCGAGATTGGCATTGAATTCCTGAACGACGAGGCCGTGGGATATCTGAAAAAGGCCGGCTGCAAGGTCGAAGGACAGACGGTGTTTTTCGAGCGCGCGTTCGTGGAGGAAATGGTCGCGCGCGCGCCCGCGAGCTATACCATCACGCCACGCAACCCGGACCGACAATTGATCATGGGCGAAAATGTCATGCTGTTCGGCAACGTGTCCTCGCCGCCCAACGCCTGGGATCTTGAGCGCGGCAAGCGGCCCGGAGACATGAAGAGTTTCATCGAATTCATCAAGCTGACGCAATATTTCAATTGCATCCACTTCGCGGGCGGCTACCCGGTGGAGCCGATTGACGTGCACGCCTCCGTGCGTCACCTCGATTGCCTGTTCGAGAAACTGACGCTGACCGACAAGGTCGCCCATGCCTATTCCCTTGGCAAAGAACGCGTCGAAGACGTGATGGAAATGGTGCGGATCGCGGGCGGGCTGACGCATGAAGAATTCGATGCGAGCCCTCGGATGTATACCAACATCAACTCCGTCTCACCCCTGAAACACGACTTTCCGATGCTTGACGGCGCAATGCGTCTGGCGCGGCGCGGGCAGCCAGTGGTGGTGACGCCATTCACTCTGGCCGGAGCGATGGCGCCCGTGACGTTGGCGGGGGCGGTATCGTTGAGCTTGGCTGAAGGGCTGGCGGCGATTGCGCTTTTGCAGTGGATCGCGCCCGGTTGCCCGGTTGCGATCGGCACGTTTACATCGAACGTCGACATGAAGTCGGGCGCGCCCGCATTCGGCACGCCGGAATACATGAGAGCCACCCAGATGACCGGACAGATGGCGCGGTATTACAATCTACCGATGCGCGCGAGCGGGGTCTGCGCCGCCAATGTGCCCGACGGACAGGCGATGTGGGAGACGTCCAACTCGCTCTGGTCCGGCGTGCAGGCGGGCGCGAACATGATCTATCACGCGGCGGGCTGGCTGGAAGGCGGGCTGATCGCGTCCCCGGAGAAGTTCGTGATGGATTGCGAGGTGATCCAACAGATCCAACGGTATTTTGAACCGCAAATGCTGGGTGTGAGCGAGGATGAACTGGCTTTTGACGCGATCCGCGAGGTCGGCCCGGGTGGACACTTTTTCGGCGTCCAACACACGCAGGACCGCTATCAGGATGCGTTCTACGGCCCGTTCCTGTCGGATTGGCGCAACTTTGAGTCGTGGCGGCTGGACGGAGCGATTTGGACGGCGGAACGCGCCCATAAAACCTACAAAGCGATCATTGACGAATTTGAGGCCCCGCCAATGGATGCGGGAATTCGCGATGAATTGGCGGATTTCGTGGCCCGTCGTAAGGCGGAAGGCGGCGCTCCGACTGACTTTTGATCTGGGAATGTTCCGTCACAGAAAGGCTTTGTTTACCTCTGTCACCTAGCGTCATGCAGATGATGGAATGGTGAGCAGAGGCCAAGGCACGATGCACGGGATGATCAATCGCGCGCTTCAGGGGTTCCTACTGGAAACCCATGGGCAAGAGACGTGGGCAGAGGTGCGATACCTTTCGGACCTGCCTTTCGATGATTTCGAATCGATGCTGCACTATGATGATGCCATTACGGTGGAATGTATTGCAGCTGCCACTGAACTGATGCACCAGCAACCTGAAGCGTTCCTGGAAGATCTGGGCGCGTTTCTGGTCACGCACCCGTTGCTTGATCCGGTCCGTCGGTTGCTGCGGTTTGGCGGCGCCAGTTTTGCGGAATTCGTGATGTCGCTTGAAGAGTTGGAAGATCGTGGACGGCTTGCGATCCCCGACATCGAATTGCCTCACATTGAGGTGGAGCAAGAGACCTCCACGACCTACCTGCTGCGCGCACGTTGGAAACTTTCCGGCATTGGTCCGATATTGTTGGGTGCGTTGCGCGGCATGGCAGATGACTACGGCGCCTTGGCAGTGCTGAATCTCGGCCCGGACGATGGCAAATGGGAAACGGTGAGGATCGTTGTTTTGGACACCGAGCACGCCGCGGGGCGCAGTTTCGTGCTGGCGGAGGCCGCGCTTTGAACGTTCACGTTCCGACGCAAGCTTCCGCGTTGACGCTTCCCGCAGACGTATTGGATCGGATGATGCCGATGCATGTGTCGTTGGACAGTGAAGGAATAGTGCGCCACGCAGGACCGACAATCTCGAAAATTCTGGAATTTGGCACAGGGCAGCAGACGTCCGTGTTTGACCTGTTTGATGTGCGTCGTCCGGTGGGGATTGCTAAGTTCCCGGACCTTATGGCAGCCGCTGGCGATCGTCTGTCGTTGGTCCCCAAAACCGCGCCACACGTGACACTGCGTGGGGTTATCATGCCGCTCGCGGCAAACGCCGGAGCGCTTCTCGACATCTCTTTCGGGTTGTCGTTCGCACGCGCTGTCAAGGATTTCTCCCTGACACTTCCGGATTTTTCGCCCTGCGACCAGACCGTGGAATTGCTTTATTTGCATGAGGCGAACAGCTCGACCGCGCAGTTGTCGCGGCATCTGTCAGAGCGTCTTCAAGCTGCCCATGCAAGCGCTCAGCAACAGGCGCGCACGGATGTGCTGACCTCGCTCGGCAATCGCCGCGCCATCGATGATGAGTTGCAGCGGTTGCTGACATCGCGCAATCACGAATTTACCTTGCTGCATTTGGATCTGGACCGGTTCAAGATCGTGAATGACACTTTTGGCCACGCCGCGGGCGACGCAGTGCTGGTGGAAGTCGGGCGAATTCTGGGCAATGAATTGCGACGCAACGATTTTCCGGCGCGCGTTGGTGGAGATGAGTTCCTTATAATCTTGCGCCCCGCGCTGGCAACTGAGATGGCCGGACGCCTTGCCCAACGATTGATTGACCGGATAGAGCGACCGATCAGAGTGAAAGATGATGTCTGCCGGATCTCGGCAAGCATCGGACTGGTCTCCACAACGCAGTACGACACCCGTCCGTCAGCGGAACAAATGATGGCTGATGTCGACGAAGCGCTTTACCAAGCCAAGAACGACGGGCGTGGTCGCTATGTATCCTTTGGTGCGACGGACCGTTGAGCGATCCCCAAACCCTGTCCGCACGAGTCCGAACGCCATCTTTCCACCGTTGCAGGCAGTTGCATGGTACGGCCCCCGAGAAAAAACCGTAACAAAGGCTGCGCGCACCAGCGCAGTCCCCACCGGGCGAATGGCGGGACTGTGCGCATGAAGGTCTTGACCTCGAGCCTTGCGGGTCCGACATCAGCGGGGCGCGTCGGGGCAGCGATGCGGGATGAATGGCCCGACAAGACAGCCGTCTTGCTGACGCCCGTCAATTTCACGCGGTTCACGGACCGGTTGTCCGCAATGCTTGGTGCCGCGATGATTCTGGGGTAACTGTTGTCGATGGAAAGTGCAGATGTGCTTTCGCCAGAGTTGGCCAAGAATTTCGCGAGATCTTGCGCTGAAGCTGATGCAATGCTGCCAAAACAGTCGAATTTTGTTCTCAAGGCAACGTACGAAGAAGAATTTCAAAGTAAATTCAATGAGCTCAATAGTCATCTTCTAACCACCGCATCTATTGGCAAGTGCACCGAGCACCGGCGGCGCAAGAGATGCGAGCGGCGGTGAAGCTGCAGTATTCCGGCGTCCGGGTCTTGATCGACAGTGATCTCGACAATGCGCCCGCCTTGATTTGCTTGTCCGTCCTTTGGCCATGAGAGTGGGACTTAAACTCCATGACAGCGTAGGCGCAGACAATTGTGTGAGCAGGCCGAAAACCTGTGCGCGGGCCATTATTTAGTCCGGAGTGCAGAGCTTCTGGCCAACGATGCAGGGTTTGGCGTGCCGGTGCGCGACTTTTTTCTGTCGAGCCGCATTGCGCTCATCACGAGGTTTAAAGTGCCAACCTCTGTCGAGGTTTTGACCGAAGCGGATCTCACCGTGCGAGACCGCGTTCTCATTGAATTGTGCCTTTGCGACCCTTTTGAATTTCGCCTCAAGGATGCCGTTCCGAAGTCAAGAAAATATCAATGGCTCGCGCCGGGCCAGCAGATCACTTTATTGAGATACGGTGATTTCCAAAGAGGAAGGCCCGAATATCGCATCCAGTAGCTACGCCACGCCGATTTGTTTTGCCGCGGGCACGATGATTTCGACAGATCAGGGCGAGGTTCTGATCGAGAAAATCTCCGCTGAAGACATGGTACGCACCATAGAGGGCGGAGCGGAGCCTGTGCGCGGCATCGGGCAACGGAGTTACCGGGCTTTGGGCCGGTTTGCGCCCATCGAATTTGCGTCGGGTGCCATCGGCAATTCGCGCGTTCTCCGGGTTCCTTGACAACACAGGATATGGTCGACGGGCTGGCGGGCGGAGCTGTTTTTTGGAGTCAATGCCGTCTGGGTCCCGGCCGTGTCGTTTCCTGGCCGCACGGGCGTGCGCAGTGTCGAGGGCAGACATGTCACCTATTTCCATTTGCTGATGGATGTCCATCGCACCTTGCTGGCAGAAGGGGTTTAGGCGGATAACCTGCATCCGGGCGATCTGGCCATGTGCAATCTGGACGCTGAAGCGGAGGCGGACTTGCTGGCCATTTTCCGCACGCTTGACGGGTTACAGGAGCGCGCGGAGTCCTATCTGACGCTTCGCACGGCGGAGGCGAGGGACGTTTTTGCAGCATAGTCAGCTATCAGGAGCCATACTGTCAGGGTAAAATCAGCAGCCAGACCGACGCAGTCACAACGGTCAATGCCGTGGCGATCAGAACCGTTGTAGCCACTACGCGGCGCGCCACGCCGTACATATCCGCAAAGATATAGGCGTTGATCCCCGGTGCCATGGCTGCCGTGATGACGGAACTGCGCATGTGTCCAGTGCTCAGCCCGCCCCACATCCCGATGCTCCACGTGATCGCGGGATGGACCACCAATGACAGGGTGCACAGCATGGCAATAGCCCCTGCGTCGCCTTCGGGCTTGTAGCGATAAAGCACGCCGCCCAAGCCGAACAGCGCCGCAGGAAGAGCCGCGCGGATCATCAAATCCAAGGCGTCCTGCGCGACAGTGGGCACTGGAATACCCGTGACATTGACGAAGAACCCTGCTCCGATCCCGATCATCAAAGAGTTGTGGAACATCGCATTGATAACGGTCCTGGCCAGTTGTCTCCCGCGCGTCTCGGCCCGCACGATCTCCATAGTCGTGATGCCGATCAAGTAGCAAAACCCTGCGTTGAACAGGATTATCGCATAGTTCGGGCCGAGGGACTCCGCTCCAAAAGCGCGCTCGGTCACGGGTAAGCCCAACAGGACGGTATTGGCGAGCATCGCCGTGAAGCCCATGGCGATACAATCGGTCCAGAGACGGTTAAAGATCCATCGCGCGCCGAAGATGCCAAGCACAAAGCACGACACCGCGCCGCCGAAGTAGGCGGCCAGCAGCCAGAGGTCAAATTCAGCCCCGATGTCGAGTGTCGCAATGGCTGTGAACAGCAAACTCGGGATCGCAAATTTCTGGGTGAAAGCCATCAGACCGTCGACCGCGCTGTCTTTGAACAACCCGCCCCAGACGGCGAGGTAGCCCGCGCTCACCAGCAGAAAGACCGGTAACACGATGGAGATCAACTCGCCCATCTAAACCTGAAACGTCAGTGTCAGGCCGTCGTAGGCGGGCGCGACATGGTCCGGCGTCTCGTCGGCAACCGTTTGATAATCCAAATCAATGTGCATGTTCGTCAGAACGGCGCGTCGTGGGGCAGCGCGCGCGATCCACTCCAGGGTGTTGGACAAATGGCTGTGGCTGGGATGCGGCTTGCGGCGCAGAGCGTCGACGATCCATGTGTCGAGACCTTGCAAAAGAGGCCAGACAGACTCGGGTATGGCAGAAACGTCGGGCAGATAGGCCACGTCTCCGATACGAAAGCCTAAGGCGTCGATCGTGCCATGCGTCACCTCGAAAGGCGTGAAGGTGATCGACCCTCCCGCGCCGTCAATCGTCACGTCACCGTCGATGTAATTGATGTCGAGGATCGGCGGATAGGATGACCCCGGCGGTTGCACGAAGGCATAGCCAAAGCGGTTGAGAAGGTCGTTTGTCGTCGGACCATCGGCGTAGACAGGAAGGCGGGTACCGGTATTGAACACGATCATCCGCAGGTCATCGAGGCCGTGGACATGATCCGCATGGCCGTGGGTATACAGCACCGCATCCAGCCGCCCGATGCCGGCGTCCAATAGCTGCGCGCGAAGGTCGGGCGAGGTGTCGATCAGAACACTCGTGGTGCCGTCATCCCCTCGACTTTCTACGAGAAGAGAGCAGCGCCTGCGCACGTTGAGCAAATTTCCAGGGTCGCAGGCGCCCCAATGCCCGCCAAGGCGCGGCACTCCGCCCGAGGAACCGCACCCAAGGATCGTGAACCGCAGCTCAGCCATCGGCGGACACGCCATGATCTGATGCGGCGGCCTTCCAGAACAACCGTTCAAAGTTGGCCGTGGTCTGCGTGGCGAAGTCCTCGTAACCGAGGCCAAACGTCTCCGCCGCCTTTCGTGCTGTATGGGCGGTGAACGCAGGCTCATTGCGCTTGCCGCGATGGGGTGGGGGGGCGAGGTACGGACTGTCGGTTTCCACCAGTATCCGGTCAATCGGTGCGTTTGCAAAGATGTCTCGCAGGGGCTTGCTTTTGGGAAAGGCAGTGATGCCGGACATCGACAGGTAGAAGCCGAGGTCGAGCGCAGCCTGCGCCAGCGTCGCGCCAGAACTGAAGCAATGCATGACGCAGGTATACGCGCCATTGGCGAATTCCTCGGTCAGAATCCGGGCCATATCTTCATCCGCATCGCGGGAATGGATGATCAGCGGCAGGCGGGTCCGCCGCGCGGCTTCAATATGCAAACGCAGGCTGTCTTGTTGAGCCTGCATGCTTTCAACGGTGTAATGATAGTCGAGGCCCGACTCTCCGATCCCCACGAATTTGGGATGCTTTGCCAGCGTTTCCAACTGGTCAAGCGTCGCCATAGGCTCTTCGGCCACCGACATCGGGTGCGTACCAGCGGCCCAGAAGACCGGGGCGTGGGCGTCGGCGATAGCCTGTACCTGGGGCGCGTTCTTCAGCCGCGTGCAGATCGTTACCATTCGCGTCACGCCCGCCTCCACAGCGCGCGCGACGACGTCAGGGAGCTCGACCGAAAGGCTCTCGAAATCCAAGTGGCAGTGGCTGTCGACAAGTTCAGAGGTCATGTGCATCTCAGGCGGCCAGCCGGGCCGCCATCCGGTCCAGATCAAGGAAGATATCAAACACCAATGCCGCCGGGTCAAGGTTGACGGACCGGCCCCGGCGCGCGCGCGCGGTGAGGCTCTGCGCAAGGTTCGCCCATGCGCGCGCGTGTAGAGGGGAGGGGGCGAGGCGGGTCAGCGTAGCGACCTCATTCCGGGCGATTTCCACTGGGGCAACACCCGTCGCACCCAAGCGAGCGGCGCGCGCCAGGGCGGTGTCAAGCAGTGATAACGTCAGATCAAACCTTGCCTCGCGGCCTTTTCCAGCGGTCGCGTCAGCGAGTCTCAGCGCCAATTGACGATCCATATTCGGAAGCGTTCCCAATAACTTGGTAATATCTTCATAGAGTTCCGGTCCGCCCTGGTCTGACAATGTAATCGCTGCCCCAACAGAACCTTGCGCCAATGTAGCCAGCGCCGTTCCCCCCGACGGCTCGAACCCTGCCTGCGTCAGGGCGGAGGCCAGATCGGCATCCCCCAGAGGATCAAATCGCAGCGTCCGGCAGCGCGATCGTATCGTCGGCAACAGTCCCGATGGACGGTGAGAGATCAGGAACAGCACCGCGCCCTCTGGTGGCTCCTCCAACTCCTTGAGCAGCGCGTTTGCGGCGTTGACGTTCATCTCATCGGCGCTGTCCACAATCACGACGCGGCGCGGCCCGCCCGAGGACATATGGAAGAACGACTTCAACCCGCGCACTTCGTCGACGGTCAGTTGCGTGGCAAGGCGTTTCTCTTTCTCCTGCCAAGGACGTCGCAGCAGGAACAGGCCGGGTTCCGACAGAGCCGCCATACGCCGTGAAATGGGATTCTCGGGATCAATATCCATTGAGGTTGTCGGCGGTGGAGCGCCAAACATGCCGCCATCTTCAGGTGGCGGAGTGGCCAGAAGGAACCGCGCAGCACGCCAAGCGAAGGTGGCTTTGCCGATACCCTTGGGCCCGGTCAGCAACCAGCCGTGAGGCAACCGCCCGGTAGAGATTGCGGAAAGAAACTCTGCCTCCGCCCCTGCATGACCAAACAATGTTGCCGCATCGCGCGGGTGCGGCGCGCCGTCGAGGCGATCGGATTCGGGGTGCGCGTCATCTGACATGGGTGGGGTGTAGCATGGCCGGAGGCGAGGTGCAGGTAGATCAATGGTATATCAATTGCAAAACCTGCCGGTCTCTTGTGGAGTGATCCGCCGGTCGACAATCGCAGTTATTGCGCGCGCGATAGCGTCTGGCTCGACACTTGCGTCGATCAGGACGCAGCGGTCCGCATATTCGCTCGCAAGCGTCCGAAACCCATCGCGCAGCCTCTGCTGAAACGGCAGGCCAAAATCCTCGAACCGATCTTCTCCGCTGTCCCTCGCCAACCCTCTTGCCAGTGCGACCTCGGGGTCCATATCCAGGATCAGGGTCAGGTCCGGTTCCACTGCGACGGCCGCGTCGTGGATCACATCCACCAATGCCCGCAGATCCCCACGGGTCGCACCCTGATAGACGCGCGTGCTGTCAGCAAAACGGTCGGTTATCACATCGCGCCCGGCGGCCAGTGCGGGCCGGATCGTGCGCTCCAGATGATCGCGGCGCGCTGCGGTGAACAGGAGAATCTCCGTCTCAGCGCTCCACCGATCCGGATCGCCTTCAACCAGTAAGCGCCGAATATCTTCGGCTCCGGGCGCTCCACCCGGTTCTCTTGTCAGGACCGGATCGCGCCCGCGGCCGCGCAGCCACTCCGCCAAACGTCGAGATTGCGTGGTCTTGCCCGAGCCGTCGATACCTTCCAGACTGATAAATAGAGCGCGGTTCTGCATCGCTTGGGAGATCTTCTCATGAAAGGTTTCCGGAAACACCTGCACGACACAACCGCGATGAGCAACCCATCCCATCCCATCCTCGTTCCTTTGATGTACGCTGCAATGCTGTCCGCTCATGATCCGCAAAAGGCGCTGCGCTACGCCCAACGAGCAGGGGGATGCCGTCAGGCATCTCGCAAACACGGGAGCGCACCGCGAACTGACAGGGTGTATGCGTTAGATGCCGGGCGCAGCCGATCTGCCGGACACCATGCCCATCACGTCGTCCCATGCGGCTCCGATCCGTGCCATCGGCCCACCGCGTGCTACATCGTTCATGGCAACTACCGGCACGCGGGCCTCAAATCCGTCGACGGCTTGGACAACGTGCAATTCACCCACCACATCACCTGCCCTGACAGGGGCGGGTAGAGGGGATGTGTAGGTCAGGTTGGCCTCAATTTCGGGGTCCAGCAACGCGGGCACCAACATCTCAATACCCTCGCTCGGCGCAAGGCCCACGGTTTCCTCGGCCCCCAAGAACACCGGAACTCGGGCGATTTCGACGTCGGGCTGCACCACATCGCGCATCACGAACTGGCGGAAGGCCCAAGTTGCAAGCCGTTCCGCCTCTGCTGCGCGCGCTCCGGACGAATCGAGACCAGAGATTACGAAGGTCACGCGACGATCTCCTTGCATGGCAGAGCCGACCAAGCCGTATCCCGCTTCCTCCGTGTAACCTGTCTTCAGACCATCTGCGCCAATGCCCAATTCCAAAAGGGGATTGCGGTTGAAGCGGTTGGCGGGGCTGCGGCCCTCATAATCGAACTCTGTCTCTGCGAAATAAGTGTAATACTCCGGGAATTCCTCGATCAACCGCTGTGCCAACAGCCCCAGATCCCGCACCGACATGAGGTGCCCTTCTGCGGGCCAGCCTGACGCGTTTCGGAATGTTGAGTTCACCATTCCAAGCTGTTGCGCACGTTGGGTCATCAGAGTGGCAAAACCGTCTTCCGTCCCGTCCGGCGACAGCGCTTCGCCCAAGGCCACTGCCGCGTCGTTGCCTGAAACGATCACGACGCCGCGGATCAATTCCTCGATCGTCGGACGGTCCTGGGTGGTGAGGAACATGGTGGAGCCGCCAAAGCTCATCGCATTGGCCGAGACGGGCACGCGCGTTTCCAGTGTCAGGCGACCGGCGCGAAGGGCCTCAAATGTCATCAGAAGCGTCATCAACTTGGACATCGATGCCGGCGGTAGCGCCTGATCGGCGTTCAAGGCCAGCAGGACCTGGCCTGAGCCATGGTCATAGACATAGGCCGCGCGGGCCTGGGTTTCATATCCCTGAGCACTGGCAGAGAGCGTGAAAACGAAAACCGCCACGATCAGGGTCGCGGCGGTTCGGAAAAAGTCAAAAATCTGCATGGTGTCCTATCGTCTTACGAAAAAGGCATCGTCGAACCCAAGCCCCCGAACGTTTTCCAGGATCGCATCGCGCGTCCCCACGCTATCTGCGGGGCCCACCACGACGCGCCAGAATTGGCGACCGTTGCTCGACTGGTCATATATTGTCGGCTCTAGGCCGACGTTGCGCAAGGCCTGCCCGGTGTTGGTGGCGTTTTCTTGCACAGAGAAGATGCCGATCTGGATGAATTGAGCGTCAGGTGTGTCCGCAGGTTGTGTACGAGCGGCCGATGGCATCGGCGTGGTCTCGGCTGCATCAATTGCGGCTGCGGCTGCGGCGATGGTGGTATCTGCGCCATCGAGCGGCGTCGAGGTGATCGCACCGGGCGCGGCGGGGACCGCAAGATCGTCGATGGCGCCGGGGGCCATCGCGTCGGGTGCGGCATCGGCGGTTTCGGCAACTTCTTCACGACGCAACGCCGTCACGTTCAGCATCGTCGGATCACCTGCCAGCGCGCCAATGGCAGCGGCGGCGTCAGAGGAAAGCTGCAGATCGGGGCCGGGATTGCCACGCTCGCGCCGGAACAATGCGCCGATCACGAAGCGACCGTTTTCATCGTTGCGGATGATCACACGCTCCGGGTCCGTCACATCGGGGTGCGCCACCCAAACGCCACCAAGGGACGGGCGGCCATCCCATAGGCCTTCGGCGGTTACCTCAAATACGTCGGGCGCTTCCACGTCACGTTCCACCAGTCGGGTGGCACCAATGGGCGCGGGCCCATCGGCATCTGCATTGCGGGAACTGAACAACCCGCCGCCGCCTTCCTCCACACAGCCCGCAAGGGCGATAAGGGGGACAAGGGCCAGCGCGAGCCGAGACTTGCGGGCACGGAATCCGGGTGCGGATTGGGACTTTGGACGGATAAAGGTCATGTCTGCTCTTCTCTGCACTCTGTCCCCACGCATCAATGGCGCAGGTGATTTTTAGTCGATGCCAGACGGATCTGGCCGTGTTCGCGTGACCCGGGCGTTGCCGGACTGCGCCGCGATCAAACCACGACACACCTGTATTACGAGGGATGTTACACCAGTGATTCGCATCTGGGAAGCCGCGTTATGAAGATCGCGCGGCGCGGTGGGTTTTAGAATCACACAAGCCACAGTATCGCAAGTGCAGTGACCCGCCGGAGGAGTGGCAGAGTGGTCGAATGCACCGGTCTTGAAAACCGGCGTGCGTGAAAGCGTACCGTGGGTTCGAATCCCACCTCCTCCGCCACTTGCCCTCGCGACAGCGTTCTCCCGATCTGGCTGCGGCCGGATTTTTCCGTTGTTTTCGAGGGTTATGCAGGTTCGGCTGTTCACCGCACCTGAGTGAGAATGCCCCAAAGTGTTCTCTGCGGGACGATATTCTCCAGACCTGTTGCCTACGTCACTTTGGTGAATTTTTCCGAAGGCATTGAAAAGACAAGAAAAAGAGTGCGACCAGAAATGCTTCCGATCTTGGTCTCATCTGTTCAAGTGGTACTGGGATCGAACCTCTTGCGGGGATCGAGCAACTTGCACACGGAGCCACCTAAAGCATTGATGTGGCTAGTCTTCCTGCTCAATGAGCGCGATAAACGTGTAACGAAGTAAGCGTTCACGAGTTCGATTGCCTCGTGGACAGGAAATTGGAAATGCTCGTCGAGATTGTCGCCGGAGATGGCGAGTGGTGGTGGTAGGCGTTGAAGAAGCCGTGCGGCATGATGCCGGACAAGGTGCGGAAGACGTCGGCCGCGCTCTCCAGCCGGTTCTCCACCCGTGTGGTTGTCCAATCACCCATGACGTGCCTCAGGGCGATGGATTCACAACTGAATACGTTATCCAGTACAGCATAGTTGCCAACTGGGAGCAAACTCCTTGGGGCGAGCGCTACGATATCGTTCAAGATGAATTCCCGGTAGACGGTGGCCTTACATCGCGACGGATCGATATCCTCGCTCGCGAGCGGCTAACAGGCGACTGGCTTGTCATTGAATTGAAACGCGCCGAAGCGGGGCCTGCGGCTGTGAATCAGGTCGCTGATTATCCGCTCGCCCTTGGACAGCAAGACAAATTTGCGCACGGACGGCTCGATGGAGTTCTCGTGGCGGAGCGGAGTCCGCCTGCTGCCGCCGAACTTTGCGACGTCGTGGTGAAACGTCTTTCCGTAGATCTCGGCGAAGTGAAGCGTTACGGGGATATCAAACGGGGCGAAGGCCAGCCAGGCGCGCAAGGACCAGTTGGAATAGGACTGTTGTCCGATAAGAAGATCGTATTTCATGTGAGGGAGTTAAGCGTCGCCATGTGGGCTGCGTCAATTGAAACACTGTGATGGTCGCGATCAAAGATGTGCTTGATCCCCTGGAGGGACCCAGCCTTGGCGCCCTGTCGTGGATCAGCCACCGAATGACGGGTCAATGGTCCGGGTAATCGTGGGTTTGGGCAGCCGCCCCGTGATAGTGCCGATCTGGCCTGGGATTGCCCCAAAGGGCTGATGTCGATCAGGGCACTGTCGTGGTCGGACACCGAGACCGACTGGTTCGCAGGCACGTCGCGCCATTGCGTGAAGGCAAATTGATCGCGACAAGCCCCAGCGCACCAGAAACAGGCGCGTCACCATGGATCATCCACCTCGTCCAACTGCGGCTCACCCTTCAGGACATTGGGCAGCCCCGCCGTGACATAGACCACCAGATCAGACTGCTCCACCAAGCGCTGGTTGACCAGACCCAAGGCCCGCTGGAACGCGAGCGATTGCGTGTCTGCGGGCAAGGCTCCGCCAGCCATGTCATTGCTGACCAGCACGACGGGCATGCGCAATTGCACCAGAACGTCGAGCAGGACATCCAACTCTTCCTCCCAATCGCCGTCGTCTATCATCAGGTTGCGCAACCAGGACGTCATATCGTCCACAAGGGCCACTTCGCCGGATTCAAGGTGAGCCAGTGCATTTGCCGTGTCATGCGGCGATTCAACTGTGCGCCAGCCCTGGCCGGAGCGGCGAGCGCGGTGAAACACGATTCTTTCCGGGATGTCGCCAGTATGCGTCTCAGCGGTTGCGACGTAGACTTTCGCCAACCCACATTGGCGCACCATACGTTCCGCGAACGCAGATTTGCCGCTTGCGATGCCGCCTAACACAAGACTGAGGGGGGGGAGGCGCAATTTAATGTCCCAATGTGTGATCCAAATTATTGTTACCTGCGTACCACATATGGAGACTCGGTAAACGTCGTGTTAAATCACGTGTGAAAACCGACTTTGACATTGGAGTGAGAGAACCGGGGGATCGTTATGACTTTTGGCATGGGCGGAGAGCAGGCTCTGGCGCGGCGCGCGATGAAGGCAGAATTGCTGGATGCGGAGACCGAGCTTCGACTGGCCTACGCGTGGCGCGATGAGCGCTGCGAAGAAAGTCTGCACCGTTTGGTGACGGCGTATATGCGTCTCGCGATTTCCATGGCGTTCAAGTTCAAACGCTACGGCGCCCCGATGAATGATCTGATCCAGGAAGCTGGGCTAGGTCTGATGAAAGCGGCTGATAAATTCGACCCGGACCGGGGCGTCAGGTTTTCGACCTACGCCGTTTGGTGGATCAAGGCCTCCATCCAGGATCATGTGATGCGCAATTGGTCGATGGTGCGCACGGGGTCAACATCCTCGCAGAAGTCGCTGTTCTTCAACATGCGCCGGGTTCAGGCGAGGTTGGAGCGCGAGGCTATGGCGCAGGGCGAAACGCTCGATAAACATCAGCTGCGCCAGATGATCGCCACGGAAGTCGGTGTGCCTCTTCATGATGTGGAGATGATGGAAGGCCGCTTGTCCGGCTCCGATTATTCACTGAATGCAACGCAAAGCTCCGAGGATGAGGGCCGCGAGTGGATCGACATCCTTGAGGATGACGCGGAGCAGGCAGCGGAATTGGTGGAACAATCTCACGACACCGCGCAACTGCGTGAGTGGTTGTTGGCATCGATGAATGCACTCAACGAGCGGGAGCGCTTTATCGTCCGTGAGCGCAAGTTGCGCGAGGATCCACGGACTCTGGAGAGCCTAGGGAACGAGTTGGGGCTGTCGAAGGAGCGTGTGCGGCAGCTGGAAGCGGCGGCGTTTGGCAAGATGCGCAAGACGCTTGATGCACAGTCCAAGGAGGTGCGGTCGTTCCTGGCGATTTGATCCCTCACGCGCGCCACTGGCGCCGTTTCGGGATCGACTGCGTAAACGTTGATTGTCTAGCGGCCGCCTGACGGGCAGATCTCTGCGTTAGCGGGCATGGTCGCGGTTGTATGGTCACGTCAGGTTCCTGTCGGCGTGCCTTTTCCTAACCTGTCAGGGCATCGTCGGACTAAAACCAATGTTCGGCGGCGTTGCTGTAGCCCGGAGGCGGGTATTTTCAGCCTTCGATATTCGATGCATGTGCGATGCCAGACACGCACGATTGCGATACGCTGTCGCTGCCCTTGGCTAATGGACCGGGTTTCCGATTGAAGGCGTGCAGGTGGTTGCCTAACGTGGCGGCTTATTTGGAAGGGGCTGACATGCTGACCGGCAAGAGAGTTCTACTCATCATCGGCGGCGGTATCGCTGCGTACAAAAGCTTGGATTTGATCCGCAGGTTGCGCGATCAAAGGGCCACAGTCGTGCCGGTCGTGACCCGTGCGGCGGAAGAATTCGTGACGCCCTTGTCGGTGTCTGCCCTGGCCGCCCACAAGTTATATCGCGATCTGTTCGACCTGACAGACGAGGCCGAGATGGGCCACATCGAATTGTCCCGGGCGGCTGATCTGGTCGTGCTGGCACCCGCGACAGCGGATCTGATGGCGAAAATGGCGGGGGGGCAAGCAAATGATCTGGCCTCGACCCTGCTGATGGCAACGGACAAGCGCGTCCTGATTGCGCCGTCGATGAATGTGCGGATGTGGGAGCATCCTGCGACACAGCGAAATTTGGCGACCTTGCAGGGCGATGGCGTACTGGTCGTGGGGCCGGAGGAAGGGCCGATGGCGTGTGGAGAATTCGGGCCGGGTCGAATGGCGGAGGTGCCGGAGATTGTTGCCGCCGTCGGGGCTGCGCTGGGGGACGGCCCGTTGAAGGGGCGTCATGTTCTCGTGACATCCGGGCCGACACGGGAACCGATTGATCCGGTGCGGTATATTGCGAACCGCTCGTCGGGGGCGCAGGGCACCGCAATGGCGGCAGCTTTGCGCGATCTGGGCGCGAGGGTGACGTTTGTCACGGGGCCTGCGGATGTTCCGCCTCCGGTCGGGGTGGACGTCGTGCGGGTCGAGACGGCGCGCCAGATGGCGGAGGCGGTTCAGGCCACTCATCCAGCCGATGCGGCTGTCTTCGCAGCGGCGGTGGCAGATTGGCGGGTTGAAAACGCAAGTGCGTCGAAGATGAAAAAGGACAGGGCGGGCAATCCACCGGAGTTGGAGTTTGCGGAAAACCCGGACATTCTGGCAGGTGTGTCGAAGATGGAGGAAGGCCGACCCGCGCTGGTTGTGGGTTTCGCAGCAGAGACCGACGATGTGGTCGCCAATGCGACCGCCAAGCGCAAGCGAAAGGGCTGCGACTGGATCGTGGCCAATGATGTTTCGGTCGCGACAGGCATCATGGGTGGCGATGAGAATGCGATCGTGCTGATTGACGCGGACGGCGCGGATGTCTGGCCCAGATTGCCCAAGCAAGAGGTCGCGCGGCGCCTTGCCCTGCGCATCGCGGAGGCTTTGGGGGCAGTCTGAGGCGGCGGGATTTGAGTTGTATTTGGCAAGATGAAGCTGGGGAGCATTCATGATCGTTGAGGTTGTGCGAGAGGAGTGGGCGGATGCGACCGTGGCCTTGCCTGAGTATGCTACGGAGGGCGCAGCGGGAGCGGACCTGCGTGCGAATTTTGAGCATGGTGGTGAGGTGGTGCTGGCACCCGGAGCGCGGATGCTGGTGCCAACGGGCCTGCGGCTGGCTGTCGCGCAAGGGTTTGAAGTCCAGATACGGCCCCGTTCGGGGTTGGCGCTGAAGCATGGTGTGACGCTGGCAAATGCGCCGGGCACGATTGATGCGGACTATCGTGGGCCTGTGGGGGTGATTTTGATCAATCTAGGCACAGAGCCGTTTGTGGTGCAGCATGGTGCGCGGATTGCCCAGGCCGTGATTGCACCCGTGGCGCAGGCGGCGTTCGAGGAGGTAGAGGCGCTGTCAGAGACCACGCGCGGCGCCGGTGGATTTGGGTCCACGGGGACGCGGTAATGCTGTTTGTTCTGATCCTTGCGGCGGCGCTTTGGGGCCTGGGGGCCTTCATGAAGGTTCCCGTAGTCGCCCGGCTCAACATGTTGGGACTGCTCTATGTGGCTGTATTGGCGGTGCAGGTGGCGTTCGCGGACGGGCACCCGTTGCGGGAATTGACGGGTGGGTCGATCGGGTTGTGGCTGTTGTTGGGGGCCGGGCTGGTTTTTGTGCTCGCTTACCGCGCGCTCCTGAGGCGGTTGCGGGGCCGGGCGGAGGTGATCGAGGCTGAGCGAGACGCCAATGCGCCGGTTGCATCTCGACCGTTCTCGGATGCCGAACTGGAGCGATATGCGCGCCATATCACCCTGCCGGATGTGGGCGGTGGCGGGCAATTGGCCTTGAAGAATGCGAGTGTGTTGGTTGTTGGGGCTGGGGGGCTCGGCTCGCCGGTGCTGCTTTATCTGGCGGCAGCAGGTGTTGGACGCATCGGAGTCATTGACGCCGATAGTGTTGGTCTGTCGAACTTGCAGAGGCAGGTCATTCACACCGACGCGCGTATCGACGCGCCCAAGGTGTTCTCCGCCGAGGCGGCAATGCGGGCGCTGAACCCGCATGTTGAAGTGCGCCCCTACCACCGTGCGCTTGACGCGGATATCGCGGAGGCATTGTTTGCCGAGTATGACCTGATCGTGGATGGCACGGACAGTTTTGCGGTGCGTGATATAGTGAACCGGGCGGCGGTTGGCGCGGGGCGACCGTTGATTGCGGGTGCGATCTCGGCTTGGGAAGGACAGGTGACGCTCTATGACCCGGCGGGCGGCGCGCCTTGCATGGCCTGCATTTTCCCCGACGCCCCGGCCCCCGAATTGTCGGCGACCTGTGCGGAGGCGGGCGTGATCGGCGCCTTGCCGGGCATTGTAGGCTCGCTGATGGCGCTGGAGGTGGTCAAGGAGATCACCGGAGCGGGCGAGGGCCTGCGCGACCGTATGCTGATTTTTGACGCGCTGCACGCCGAAGTGCGGGTAATTGCTGTGCGACGGCGCGCCGATTGTTCGGTTTGTGGGGGCGTGTAACGAAGCGAGGGGGTGGACGGTAGCGATGCGCACGCCATAGTGGGCTGGACCTTACCTGGGAGATCACCATGACTCGTTTTATAGCCGCCGCCCTTGCTACCCTTGTTCCGTTCGCCGCTATGGCTGACGGGCATTTGCCCGATCTGGGCGGCCAGGAGATCGTTATCGTCACCGAGAACGCCTACCCGCCGCTGCAGTTCATCGACCCCGTCAGCGGCCTCGCCATCGGGTGGGAGTATGACGCGGTTGAAATTCTGGCCGAGCGGCTGAATTTCACCCCGGTGATCCAGAACATCAGTTGGGACGCAATGATCCCGGCGATCGCGGAAGCGCAGTTCGATATGGGCATGACCGGGATCACGATCCGCGAGGACCGCGACGAATTGGTCGACTTTTCGGTGCCCTACATGGTCAGCCAGATGCGCATGCTGGTCTCTGCCGATGAAACGCGCTTTGCAACGGCGGAGGAATTCGCCGCCGACCCTGAGCTGCTGATCGGTACACAGGCCGGCACGACGCCGTTCTATGTGGGCGTCTACGACGTTCTGGACGGTGATGAAGCCAACCCTCGCCTGGTGCTGCTGGAGACGATCCCCGGAGCGATCCAGGCATTGATGACCGGCGATGTGGACATGGTGCTGGCCGACAGTGCCGGTGGCCAGGGCTACGTCAGTGCCAACCCGGAACGGTTGCAGATGATCGGCGAGCCTCTGGGCACAGAGGAGTTCGGTTTCATCTTCCCCAATGGCAGCGAGTTGACCGCCGCGATCAATGCGGGGCTGGAAAGCATGCGCGAGGACGGCACGCTGCGGGAATTGGACACCCGCTGGTTCGTCGACTACGCGCTGGGTCAATGATCTGGGCAGGCGCGCCGGGTCTGGTCTGGCGCGCCGCTTCTGATGCTCTCCCCCGCACCTCAGGATAAAGATTTTCAGTGGTGGCTTGTCGCTTTGGCGGGCCTCGGCCTCTATGCGCTATGGCAGCTTTGGACGGACGACATTTACTGGCAGGTCCTGACCACGCTGCGCAGAGGCGTGTGGATCACGGTAATCGTGACGCTGGTGGGCTTCGCGATGGCGAGCCTGATGGGGATGGGGTTGGCATTGATGAGTTTGTCTCGCAGCCTTGTTCTGCGGCAGGTTGCGCGATTTTATATCGAAGTTGTGAGGGGCGTGCCGATCATCGTGCTGCTGCTCTACGTCGCGTTCGTGTTCGCGCCGGGGATCGTCGCAGGCTATAACTGGGTGGCGGAGTACGCGGGCGTGGAGCCGATCCGAACTCGCGATTTCCCGCTTTTGTGGCGGGCCGTTATTGCCTTGGCGATTGGCTATTCGGCCTTCATTGCAGAGGTGTTTCGGGCCGGATTGCAATCTGTTGATCCGGGACAGATCGAGGCGGCCGACGCGTTGGGATTGAGCCGCTGGAACAGGTTTCGCCATATCGTACTTCCACAAGCGATCCGCACGATCCTGCCACCCTTGGGCAATGACTTCGTGGCCATGGTGAAGGATTCGTCGCTGGTGTCAGTGCTGGGCGTGCTGGATGTCACGCAATTGGGCAAGGTCATGGCGGCGTCGAATTTCCGGTACTTTGAGACGTACAACGTCGTGGCGCTGATTTACCTGACGATCACGGTGACGTTGTCGTTGGTGCTGCGGCGGCTGGAGCGGCGGATGCGGCAGAGCGATCGGCGCTAGGGTCGCGCCGCAGGCCTGCCTTCATGATTGGGGGGTGTCGTTGCGACTGATAGATCCTATGTGAGGGACGAAGGAGATTTTCGATGACAAATGCGCTGCTGGAAACTTGGGATACGCCGTTCGAAATGCCTCCGTTTCAACGGATCACGGATGAAGATTTCGGACCTGCACTGGACGCGGCATTGGAAGATGGGCGGGCGCGAATTGCTGCGATCTCCGAGCAGGTTGAGGCTGCGACATTTGCCAATACAGTCGAAGCGCTGGAGTTGGCGGACCAATTGCTCGACCGCGTGGCCGGCGTATTCTTCAACCTCGCGGGGGCGGATGCGACGCCCGCGCGGGAGGCGTTGCAGCGCGATTATGCGCCGAAGTTTTCCGCCTATTCGTCGGAGATCACCAACAACACCAAGCTGTTCGCGCGGATCAATGACCTTTGGCAGCGTCGCGACGCATTGGATCTGACCGCAGAGCAGGCACGGGTTTTGCATTTGACGCATCGCTCGTTCGTGCGCTCTGGTGCGGCTCTGACGGGCGCGGAGGGCGCGCGGCTGACGGACGTGAAATCGCGGCTGGCCGTTCTGGGAACGCAATTCACGCAGAACCTTCTGGCAGATGAGCGCGCCTGGTTCATGGATCTGTCAGAGAACGACTTAGAAGGCTTGCCAGCGTTTGTCGTTGATGCGGCGCGTGCGGCGGGTGCCGAGAAGGGCGCGGATGGACCGGTTGTGACGCTGTCACGGTCCCTGATCGTGCCGTTTTTGCAGTTCTCGCCCCGTCGCGATCTGCGCGAGATTGCCTACAAGGCATGGGGTGCGCGCGGGGCCAATGGCGGCGAGACAGACAATCTGGGTATTGCGGCGGAGACTCTGGCGCTGCGCGAAGAACGAGCCAAGCTATTAGGACATAAGGACTTTGCGGCGTATAAGCTTGAGACAGAGATGGCTGGCAGCGCGGACCGTGTCCGAGAGTTGCTGATGGCGGTTTGGGAGCCCGCAAAAGCCCAAGCCGAGGCGGACGGCGAAAAATTGGCCGCGCTGATGGCAGACGACGGTGTGAACGGGCCGTTGGAGCCATGGGACTGGCGGTACTATTCAGAGAAGCGCCGGAAGGCCGAGCATGATCTGGATGAGGCGGTGCTCAAGCCGTATCTGTCGCTGGATGCGATGATTGCGGCGGCGTTTGACTGTTCCACGCGGCTCTTTGGACTGGAGTTCAAGCCGCTTGATGTGACGCTCTACCACCCGGACGCAAGGGCGTGGGAGGTGACACGAGACGGCCATCATATAGCGGTATTCATTGGAGATTACTTCGCACGCGGCTCCAAACGATCCGGCGCGTGGTGCTCTGCGATGCGCAGCCAGAAGACGCTTGGCGGCGACACGCGGCCGATTGTCGTGAACGTGTGCAACTTCGCCAAGGGCAATCCCAGTCTGCTGTCCTATGACGACGCGCGAACGCTGTTTCACGAATTCGGGCATGCGCTGCACCAGATGCTGTCGAATGTGACATATGGCTCGATTTCCGGCACTTCTGTGGCGCGTGATTTTGTGGAATTGCCAAGCCAGCTTTATGAGCATTGGCTGGAGGTGCCTGAGGTCCTTGAGAAATTCGCGTTGCACGTAGAGACGGGGGAGGCCATGCCAGCGGCGTTGTTGGACCGGCTTCTCAAGGCGCAGACCTACGATATGGGATTCTCGACGGTGGAATATGTTGCCTCCGCGCTCGTTGATCTGGATTTCCATGACGGGGGTGCGTCTGGTAACCCCATGGAAAGACATCAAAAAACTCTGGAACGCATCGGTATGCCGCGAGCGATCGAGATGCGACATCGCACGCCGCAGTTTGCCCATGTCTTCGCGGGTGACGGATATTCCAGCGGATATTACAGCTATATGTGGTCCGAAGTGATGGACGCGGATGCCTTCGCGGCATTCGAAGAAGCGGGCGGTCCGTTTGATCCGGAACTGGCCAAGTCTCTGGAAATGAACATTTTATCGGCGGGCGGGAGCCAGGAGGCGGACCAGCTTTACACGGCGTTTCGGGGGCGGATGCCAGGAGTTGAGGCCTTGTTGAAAGGGCGCGGGTTGGACCGGGTGCCCTGAGCCTTCTGAACCACCGGATGAGTTGGATCAGTCCCGTCCGAAGGCAGGTCGCATGAGGCTGCGACAACAGCTATTTTCGGTCGGCCCCAAGCGGGATCAAATCGGGACGCCTGACAGGATAGTGCGGCGGAGAGAGCCGTGCGTTACGGACAAGACGGCGACCGCAACGGGTATATCAATGGTATATCAATTTTGATAGCCGCCGGAACGCGAACCGATCAGCCCGGAAGGTAGCCTTTCGAAATCATCTCACAAAAAGTATCGCGGCGAGGCTCTGGCTCTGTGATTGCGCCATTGGCCGGCTCCTCTTGCCAGTTTCGGGGCACGGGTAGCGCATCCGCCGTCGCTTCTGATGGGTCGAGGGGGTCTGGATTACAGGCGAAATCGAACATGGTGTGGGCCTCCAACTGGGGTGCCTCGGTAGTATTGCCGAATTTGTAGCCCATGAAATTGCGAATTTTCCGGAAAAATCCGATTGTTTAGCATATTGTGCCCTCATGTAAAAATTTTGAGGTGAAACATGCCAACGGACATTGATGAGATCGACCGAAAGATCCTGCGGTGTCTGCAAAGGGACGGACGGATGAGCAATATAGACCTGGCGGATGCGGTGGGGCTGTCACCCTCTCCGTGTTTGCGACGGGTGAGGCTTCTGGAGGACGCGGGCGTGATCCAGGGTTACGCGGCCTATCTGGACGGCACCAGGCTGGACCTCGGGATGATGATTTTCGCGAGAGTCTGGCTGACGCATCAGGATATCAAGACCGTGGAACGGGTGACCAAAGCCTTACGTCGCCTGCCCAACGTGTTGGAGGCTTTCGTGATGGCTGGAGACTGCGATATAATCTTGCGGGTCGCGGTGCGCGACCTCGCTGATTATCGAAGGTTCCAGTCCGATGATCTGAGCCGCATCGAGGGGATATCCAATGTGAAGTCGGACATTCCGATGGAGACCATCAAGCTGACCCACGAATTGCCTGTCTGAGCGACCTAGTCGAACGTTTCGCCCGGGTCCACGCCCCAGAGCGCGCTGGCCTCGACCCAGCCGGAGAAGCCGCCGGTTTCCATCAGGCACCAGCCCGGTATGCATTCGTCGAGTCCGCCGGTGACTCCGATCTCGGCATAGGCGCGAATGGTCGATGTCGTGTCGGGGCGAGCGTAGAGCGGCAGCATGTCGACTTCCACGATTGCCGAGCGTGCGCCGGACAGGAGTGCGTAGTGCATCCAGCCGCCAGCGCCGTCGCGGTCCACCACGCGTCGCCAATGGCCGTATTCCGCGACGACCATCATCGGCATATCGCTGCGGGTAAAGACCCAGTCGATCCGGTGGGAGCGGGAGGGACCACGGCGCGCGTTGCCTTCGTCCGCGCGCATGGTGACGTATCGGGGAATCGGGTATCCGGTGACCGGACCGATCCGGGCCTGAGCGGCGACAGTCGGTTGAGCTTCGGGTGCGCTGTCCGGACGCGGTGCAGGGGTGGCGCTTGTGCGGGTCACGTCTGGCCGCTCGGTTTGCGCCGCAGCCGGTGTGCCTGCCATAAGCATTAGGGCCATTAGGCCGAAGTGGATGAACCGCATGGGTGCTCTCGCCTCAAAAGTCGGGCCTTTTCGTAGGCCTCTGACGTATCCTCAAACGTCCCCATGATCTTGCGCCCTGGGTAACGATAGCAGAGTGTCACGGGTAGAGGCGAAAATCTACAAGGCGGAGCATCCCATGCCATCTCAGCGATTAAGTGTTGTCGTAACGCGACGGTTGCCCGAAGCGGTCGAGACGCGGATGAGCGAATTGTTCAACGTATCCTTGCGCGGCGAGGACCGCCCGATGACCCGGGACGAGTTGGTGGATGCCATGCGCAGCGCCGACGTTCTGGTGCCCTGCATCACAGATATCATTGATGGCGGCATGTTGGGGCAGGCGGGGGACCGGCTGAAGCTGATCGCCAACTACGGCGCTGGAGTGGATCATATCGATGTATCGACTGCGCGGCAGAGAGGCGTGTTGGTCAGCAATACGCCCGGAGTGATGACCGATGACACCGCCGATATGGCGATAGCGCTGATCTTGGCCGTTCTGCGCCGGGTGCCGGAGGGCATGGCGGTGATGCAGGAAGGAAACTGGGCCGGTTGGGCGCCGACTGCGTACATGGGCGGGCGCGTCGGCGGCAAGCGTTTGGGGATCCTTGGCATGGGGCGAATCGGGCAGGCGGTGGCAAAGAGGGCGGCGGCGTTCGGGATGCAGGTGCACTACCATAATCGCCGCAGGGTGCATGAGGATATCGAGGCGAAGCTGGAGGCGACCTATTGGGAGAGCCTCGACCAGATGCTGGCGCGGATGGATGTGGTGAGCGTGAACTGCCCGCATACGCCGAGCACGTTTCATCTGATGAACGCGCGGCGGTTGAAGTTGATGAAAAAAGACGCGGTGATCGTGAACACCTCGCGCGGGGAAGTGATTGACGAGAACGCGCTGACGCGGATGCTGCGGAGTGGCGAGATTGCGGGCGCGGGCCTCGATGTGTTCGAGAAGGGGCGTGAGGTTAATCCGCGCCTACGTGAGTTGAACAACGCGGTGTTGCTTCCGCATATGGGGAGTGCGACGCGGGAGGGGCGGGCAGAGATGGGTGAGAAGGTCCTGATCAACATCAAGACCTTCGCCGATGGACATCGGCCGCCTGACCTGGTCGTGCCGAGCATGTTGTGAGCGGGCGACGAGAGCCGCCGTTGCGCGCTCCACCCGGTGCAGAGCCTGCGCGACCGCTCAGGGCGGAGCGGGGTGGATCAGGGGGCAGCGCGGCCGGCGGCGGGACACAGCCCGCCCTGCGGACCAGACCGATCTGGCAGTCCCTGGTGTTCGTGCTGTTCGGCACATTGGTGCTTGTCGCAGGTTTGTGGGACCTGTCGGGGCGCGGTGCGCTGAACCCCGCAGTGCCTCCGGCAGTGAACGCTGCACAGGACATCGCGGTGGTAACGGCCAGCGTCTACGTGTCCTTGCGCGCGATCAACGCGGCGTTGTCTGCGGCGCAGGAAGTTGAGATCGGGGCCTCCATCGGGGCGCAGGCGTCGCTTCAGCCACTCAAAGTGCTCGATCCCGTCGACGACACGGTGGAACGTGTCGCGGCGGTGGTGTTTTCCGTGGCAGCAGGGGCGGCGGTGGCGGTTGTGGGGTTGGAACCTGTGACGGCGATTGGCCTTGTGGTATTGGGTGTGGGCCTGCTCTGCATGGGATTTGGATCAGGATCAATGGTGAGTGCGGGCCTGCGTGCGGTGCGACTGGGCGCGGCGCTGGGCCTGGTTCTGCCGCTGGTCTTCGCGGGCGGCGTCTGGCTGGGAGAGCGCGCCACAGCGCCGCAGTGGGACGCGGCGATGGCTCAGTTGGAAGAGGTCACGGGCGAAGCGCGCGTGCTGATCGGCGGCGGTGAGGAAGAGTTGCTGGCGCAGGCGGGGGCAGAACCTGCGGGCATGATTTCGGGTTTTCTGTCGGCGATTACCGGGGCCAGCGACGCGGTGCAGGGCTACATCGCGGCGGCGTCGGTGTTCACATCGCAGGCCGACGCCCTGTTCGGCGCGACGCTGACGATCATCGGCATCTTCATGTTGCGCATACTGGTGCTGCCAGTGCTTCTGTTGTGGTCGGTGATGGCAGTGTTGCGGAAATCTGTCGGGTGACGGGGAGGACGCAAAGTATTCTCGGCCTGATCCGGGATCTGCCCTGATGCGGCGTTTGCTGGCGTCCTCCGGCTTTCCGATCGCTCTGGCAACGGTGTTCGTGGCACAGGCGCTTGTGTTGAGCGTGATCCGGTCCGGCACCAGTTATGACGGTGCAGAGCAACTGCTTTACACGCAGTATTTTGATCTGGGCTACGGACGGTCGCAGCCGCCCCTGTTCACGTGGATGCTGATCGGCGTCCAGCAGGTCTTCGGGGTCAGCCAGCTTTCGGAGAACCTGCTGAAATTCGCCCTGCTTGCGGCGGGATTTGTCGGGGTTTGGCGAATTGCGCTGCTTCTGGGCCATGATCGGTCGGGTGCTGCGGCCTGCACGCTCTCGTTATTTCTGGTCGTGGAGATCGGGTTCGAGTCGCAGCGAAACTATACGCATTCCGTGTTGTTGTTTGCCCTGGTTGCGTGGATCGGCGTGGTCTATCTGCGCGCGTTGCGGCGCAACACGAGGCGCGACGCCCTGACCCTCGGGTTGCTGATTGGCGCGGTCTTGCTTGCCAAGTACAACGCGGTCCTGCTGATCGTCGCGCTGGTGGCTGCCGATGTCTCGGTGCGGGAGGCGGGCGTCTTTCGCAGGGGCTCCAGCCGGTTGATCTGGCCCGTGGCGACGGCGGTTTTCGCGCCGCATGCGATCTGGGCAGTGGACAACATCGGCCAGGTGTTTGCCCTGACCGGAGAATTCATCGACGCGGACAGGCCGCTGTCGCAAACGGTGGCGCGGAGCGCGGCATCGTATCTGGAGGCCACGGCGGGGCTGTTTCTGCCGCTGGTCTTGGTGGCGGCCGGTGTCATTTGGTGGGGGCCCACAGAGAGATTGCCGGGGGCGGGGCGATCCACAGGCCGGGTTGTCCTGATGCGGTGGGCCTGCGCGTTGTGGGTCATCGGGTTGGTCGTGGCACTGGCGAATTCCGTGACGGAGGTGCGGATGCGCTGGCTGATCCCGCTGGCGGTCCCGGTCGTTCCGCTGGTCACGGGCGGCGCGCTGGTCCGCGTGCCGAAGGCCACCTTTGCCATCGCCGTGATCGGCAGTGGGTTTGCGGTGCTGTCGATTTCGGGCCAGTGGGTGCAGAGCGTCTGGATCAACGCACGGACTGATTACGCATACGCCGCGCTATCGGATGATCTGGCGGCGGCTGGCCTGCCAATGGATATCCTGATGACCCGCTACCCGGTCTTTGCCAACCTGAGGCTCTATGATGTTGGCATCGCACTGGCACCAAACCTGCCGGACCCGGCGCGCCTTGCACCCGACGCGGTCACGGCGCTGTGGGATGCCGATCGCACGTCCGATACGGAGCCGCTGGCAGCCTTTGGAGCCAGTCTGAACCTGTGTTTCGAAAGTGACCGTCCCGCCGTCTCCTTCCGCCTGCCCCGACGCAGTTCGGACGAGGCGATGACGGTCATGGCGCGCGTCATGACACGGTCCGCCTGCATCGAGTGACCGAACGCCTGCACCGGCGAATGTCGCTTTTCTGCAGCTTTGGGTCGGGTGAGTGGGGCGGGCTCTCTCGGGATCGGGCAGGTAGGGGACGAGATTCTTTTGCGGACGGAGTGCGCGCGATGAAGACTGAAGTGAAAGCCCTTGTTATCGGCGGTGGCGCTGTCGGCACCTCGATCGCGTATCATCTGGCGCGGGCGGGCTGGGATGACGTGATGCTGCTGGAGCGTGACGAGCTGACGAGCGGCTCCACCTGGCATGCGGCGGGCCTGTTGCCGCTGTTCAACATGAGTTTCGCCACGACCCATATCCATGATTACTCCGTCAAGTTCTACAAGACACTGGAGGAGGAGACGGGATTGAACGCCGGGTTCGCCGTGGTCGGCAATCTGCGGATGGCCCAGACTGACGAACGGATGGACGAATATATGCTGTACGCGAGTACGGCGGAGACAGTGGGCGTGCCGTTTGAGTGGTTGACGCCGGAGCAGATCGCGGAGCGGTGGCCGCTGATCCGAACCGACGATCTGAAAGGCGCGATTTACCACGAGACTGACGGGTATATTAACCCCGCTGATGTGACGCAGGCGATGGCCAAGGGCGCGCGCCAGCGCGGCGTTGAGATTGTGCGCAAATGGCAGGCGGATGCATTCGAGTGGAATGGCAGCGCGTGGGAGGTTACGTGTTCACGCATGGTCGAGAAGGGCGGTAATCTGGTGGCCTCCGACGAGACCGTGGTGATCACGGCCGAGCATGTGGTGACGGCGTCCGGCAACCACGCCCAGCGCACGGCGGGGATGTTGGGGATCAAGATCCCCGCGATCCCGGTGGAGCACCAGTTTATCGTCATGGACAAGGATCCGGCATTGGAGGCATGGCGCGCCGAGGGGCATGCAGAGCATCCGGTAATCCGCGACGCGGATGCGCAGTCCTATGTCCGTGAGGAGAGGGGGGGCTGGATTCTTGGTGTTTACGAGGAAGGCGCACCTGCGGTGTTCGAGCATGGCGTGCCCGACAGTTTCCGCGCTGATCTGTTTCCGTTGGCGCTGGACCGGATCGAAGAGCAGTACATGGCGATGATTCACCGTATCCCCTCGTGCGAGGAGTCCGGGTTGAAGGACGATTTCAACGGTCCGATATGCTATACACCCGATGGAAACCCGCTGGTGGGACCTGCGCCGGGATTGCAGAATATGTGGCTGGCCGAAGGGTTCTCGTTCGGGATCACGGCTGCGGGGGGCACGGGCCATTACCTTGCGCAGATGATGGTCGATGGCGAGGCCGAGATCGACATGGCCTCGCTTGATCCCAAGCGCTACGGCGATTGGATGACGACGGAATACGCCGCGCGCAAAAACGAGGAGTGCTATAGCCACGTCTACGTTTTGCACCACCCCGACGAGGAGCGGGAGGCCTGCAGGCCGTTGCGGACGGGGCCTGTGTATGATCGCCAGAAGGCGGCAGGCGCGCAGTTCGGGGTTGTGAACGGGTTTGAGCGGCCAAATTACTATGGTCCGTTGGATGCGGCTGACAGCTTTGATCGCGACGGGCGCAGTTTCCGGCGCGGCGCGTGGTGGGAATATGCCAGGGCGGAGGCCGAGGCCATCCGCAACGGGGTTGGATTGGTCGATGCGACGGCCTTTGCCAAGCATCGGATCAGTGGGCCGGGGGCGGCGGGATTCCTGGATTGGTTCACGACCAACAAGTTGCCCAAAGTGGGCCGCATCAACCTGACCTATGCGCTGACGGCGGCCGGGACGACGCGGGCGGAATATACGATTGTGCGGGTGGCGGAGGATGATTTTTACCTTGTATCCGCGGGGGCATGGCACGCCTATGACCAGGATTTCCTGCGTAAGGCGATCACGGCGAACGAGGAGCGGTTTGGCCGCATCAATGAGCAGGATGTGACGACGCAGTGGGGCGTATTCGCGCTTGCCGGACCGAAGTCGCGAGATGTGCTGAAGGCGCTGATCCGCGATGCGGATCCGGACAACGCGCTGAGCAACAAGCGGTTCCCATGGCTGTCGATGCGCAACATCGAGTTGGGCATGTGCCCGGTCCGTGCGATCCGCGTGGCCTATACCGGGGAGTTGGGCTGGGAGCTTCACCACCCGATCGAGATGCAGACCTATCTATGGGATCTTTTGATGGCAGCCGGAGGGAACTATGGGCTGAAACTGGTCGGGGGCCGGGCACAGAACTGGCTTCGGCAAGAGAAGTCGTATCGCGCGTTCGGGACCGAACTGGGCCGGGACGCGACGCCGCTGGAGGCGGGATTGGATCGGTTTGTGGACCTGAGCAAGGCGTTCCACGGCAAGGGTGCGATGGAAGCCAGGGGCATTCGGTCCAGGTGCGTGACGGTACTGATTGACGGTCCCGGCGATGCAGATCCCTGGGGACGAGAGGCTTTGCTTGTCGGGGATGAGAAGGTCGGGAGGTTGACGTCTGGCGGCTATTCGGTGGCGTTCGGGAAGCAGATCGGGATGGGCTATGTGCGGCCTGATCTGGCCGCGGTGGGAACCCGGTTGCAGGTGCGGATGTTTCGGCAGGTGTTTGATGCCGTGGTGGTGGAAGACGGACCATATGATCCGAGCAATGCGGCGATCCGGGTAGATGGGTAGAGAGACGGGGGAGGGGCGATGTTCGCGTTTTTTGGCTGTAGAAAAAATCCCTGAACCACGCCCCCCCGCCGTCCCGCAGCCCCGCTGACACCTGCGACGACGGTGCGTGACGGCAGGAGGAGGCGTCTGAGGGCCGCCGCCGACTAGGTCACGCACTCATAAACCTCTAGCGGGATTGTGCGATTGCTGATTCACTGTTTGGAAAGAGGAGAGCAGCATGAGCCAACGGCGTTACGAGCTGAGCGATTTTGAATGGTCGATCATGGAACCGCTTCTACCGAACAAGCCGCGAGGCGTTGCGCGGGTGGATGACCGGAAGGTCCTGAACGGCATATACTGGCGATTGCGGACAGGCTCGCCCTGGGCTGATATCCCGGAGCGGTATGGACCCTATACCACCTGCTACAATCGGTTCGTGCGGTGGCGGCGGCTCGGGGTATGGGATAGGATATTTACAGCAGTGTCAAAAGCTTATGATGGCTGTGAGCAATCGGTGGACTCATCTTCCATCCGGGTTCACCAGCACGGGGCGAACGCAAAAAGGGGGGCGCGGACGCCGCCCAAGCCCCCGATGTGGCTGACCTTCGAGCCCTCTGCATGGGGCGCTCGCGCGGCGGTTTGACCACCAAAATTCACGCAGTCACGGACGCACAGGGCCTGCCGATCGCTCTCAAACTCACGCCCGGCCAGGCCCATGATGGGCGCTCGGCGGCAGATCTGCTGGACACGGTCGGCGCGGGGCAGGCGCTGCTGGCAGACGCCGCCTACGACAGCAATGAGCTGCGCCAAACGCTGGCGGACCGCCGGGCCATCGCCGTAATCAAGCCCGTTGCCCGTCGAAACCCCAAGCCTGCCTTTGACAAAAACACCTACCGAAAGCGCAACCGCATCGAGCGCTTCTTCTCAAAAATCAAACATTACAGGGCGATAGCGACACGCTATGAAAAGCATGACGCAAACTACCTCGCTCTCATCAAACTCGCCGCAACTCGCATCTGGTTGCGCGCTTATGAGTCGGTGTCCTAGTTCATCAGTGCCATCATGACGTCGGGATCCATCATCGCTTCCATGAAGCCCAATTCCGTCACCCGGCGCATCGCGATTTCGTCTGAGCCGCAGATCCGCGCGATCTGCATGCCGGTGTCGGCATCGATCGGCACAGGCGTCGCCGTGGCCATTTGCTGCATCGAAGTGATCTCCAGTTCAGCGAAGGCTTCCAGTGAGGTCAGGTATTGCTCCACTGCGGCGTTGCCATTGCGGTTGCGGATCTCCTCGAGAGTACAGGCCCCGGCGGCGCGCAATTCATCATCAAAGGTCCAGTCGGGCATTGAATCGGCCAATGTCGGCACGCGGGAAACCAGGAACGCCTCAATATTCTCACCGGCGGCGACAGTTGCGGCTTCCAGCCGTTGAAGGTCGGATTGGGCAAGGACCGGAGCGGTCATGAGGATCAAGGCTGTGGCGAGGAAGGCAGTGATTTTCATTTCGGAATCCTATCCGTTCGAGTGGCGTCTGCACGCCATCATGACCTCGGCGCGCAGATCTTGAAAGGTCAGGAACATCGTGCGTGCTGAAACAGCAACCCATTGCCGTAATCAGTTTGGGAGAGCAACGCCAACCTGAGCGATCTTTCAAGTCCGGCGAAGAGCGGGATGCCGGAGCCGAGGATAACTGGCGCACGTTTGAGCGCCAGATGGGTCAGGTGCCCCGAGGCCGCTACGGCGCTTGCCAACACGCCGCCGCCAGACAGGTAGATCGGGCCGGGGGCGGTATCTCGCAGGTGCGCAAGTTGACCGAGATCGCGCCAAACCTCTACCGCGCTGCCCGGTAGGGTAAGGGACCCGGAGACCACGATGCAGCGCATCTGGGGATAGGGGGATGCGCCAGGCTCCAGCCCGTATGAGTAGCCAAACTCGTAAGTGGCGCGGCCCATGAGGGCCACGGAGTAGGTTGCCAAGCGCGCGAGGTAATCGTCCACGATCGGGCCGGAATGCGGGAAAGCGGACACATCGGCGAGAGGGCCTGCGATGAAGCCGTCGACAGAGACCGCCACGTCATATGTAATAGATTGCAAGGGATTGCTCCGAAGTAAGATGGCCGGACGCACGCAGTTTGGCGTGCGTTGATGGGCAGTCAGGCTATCTTGGTCATCGATTTTCTCCCCCAGGATCGGTCCGGCCATTGTAGAGGGCGAATGCGATCCATGTCCACGGTCGCGCCCAGATCGCGACCCCGTCTTGATTGAGCGCGCCTTGACGCTGCGGCAATCTGGAAAAGCGCCCGAGTGGGCAGAAATTCACCCATTCTTAACTGAAATAGCCTTGATTGTGGCGAACGTGTTGCTCTTTCATGCCAAACTATGCCTATTGACACGACGCGGTCGCAGGACGTTGACAGACCCCACGCGACGCGAATAAATACTGGCCATCAGGCAATAAACCCGAAGGAAACTAAATGAAACTTACTGCTCTCTCAATTACGGCACTGATGCTGGCACTTGCCGGCCCGGCCGTCGCTGCAAGCGATTGCATGACCGGAATGGTCAACGACGCCGATGGCGACTGCGTAGCCGCGCCCGAACCGACTGAGGAACCCGTGACCCAGACTATTACCAACGCCGATGGTGATTCCGAAGAGGTTGAGGTCGAAACGACACCTGAACCCGATCCGCCTGCACCTGACCCTGATGATGGTTCCGCGTCGGTTCAAGCTCCCGACTAACAAAAACATGGTGGAGGGCGCGATCACGGTTCGTCCGTCTGCATCCTCCGCCGTACCCACATCCAGCGTGTGGCTTTATGTTTTTGCGCTGTATAGTGTGCTTTGGCACCACGGGAAACTTCGTGCGGCACTTTGACAGATGACCTTTGGATGACCAAAGGCATTCTCCATGCACCTGGACTTCGATGGCAATCTGCCCGAAGGCCTCAGATAAGACTTGCTCACCTCACTTTTGCGACCCTGATTCTGGCGCTGTCTGGACCCGCCTACGCATAGGAAGTGTGCGTGGTCGCCGGTGATGGCGGTTGTGACGCGACGACCAGTGATCCGGACGAACCAGCGATCATTGAAGTACCCGATTCGGATACTCCCGGTGGAACCGTTTCCGTTCCAGATCCGGATGCAGAGACGGAAACCGAGACTGCCCCCGATCCTGAGGACGGCGCACCTGCTGAAGACATCGATACTTAAGTCTGAGCCGCGCGGCGGAGGGCACCCAATGGGGATTTCTCCTCGGTATCCTCCGCCGCAAGCACGCCCAACGCGTGTTTGTAAGCCATCTCGTAGAACAGCTTGTGCTGGTTCCAGGCCAGAAAACCCGCGCCGCTGAGACCGGGAGGCCGGATCATCAGGTCTGTAGGGCCTAGGTCGGTGAGCAGGTCGGACTGACCCACCAGCAGGGACCGCATGACCGTCGCAATGACACCCGGAATATTGCTGCTGAGTTTCTTGCCGAACGGCAGCACGGTCTGGCGCAGCAGCGCGCCGCGTCCGGGCAGGCTGGCATAATCGACGTGGATCTGCGTGTTGGTGGCCTTCTGGACATTGACCACGATGTTGGGCCCCGATTTCAGCCCGTGCATGGTGCGCAACGGCATATTGTCGATGCAGCCGCCATCGACCAGCATCCTACCCTGTGACGTGAAGAACGGCGGCAGGACGCCGGGGATTGCCGAGGAGGCACGGATCGCCTCCCACAGGGGACCGCGGCGGATCACGGTTTTCTCCATGTTGGAAAGGTCTGCGGCGACGGCGTAATAGGGCAGCCAGAGATCCTCGATCGGAGTATCGCCGAAGTGCTCAAGGAGTGCTGCGTCAAGTACCTTGTGATCGAGGAAGGCGAATTTCGGCACGGTGATGCGGCGCATGGCACCGGAGCGCACGAAGATCTGCTCCACGCGGGGGCCGATTTCCTCCGCAGGTACGCCAAGCGCAATTGCACCGCCCATGGCCGCACCCACGGAAGTGCCACCGATGATATCGACGTGCAGTCCGACCTCGCCCATGGCGCGGTAGACGCCCACATGCGCCACGCCGAACGCACCACCGCCGGACAGCACCATGCCGATGGCTCGACCCGACAGGAACCGCCCAATCCGGGAGATATCCGCATCGCCACCTGTCAGCGCAACATGGTGGTGCAGGAACACGGGCCTGGTGTCGAGCCAGCGGCCAGTGCCAGCGGCGCGCTGCATCCGGTGCGGGTGCAACAGGACAAGGCGGCGCTGGCTTTCGGGCAGGATATCAAGTGCGAATTGCTCCAGCGCGGAGGGTTCTGCAAAATTGTTGGCTTGCGCCACGAACACGGCCTGATCGGCCTGTTTCAAAGCGGCACGAGACCAGTCCGAGGCTTCGTGGGACGCCACGAACAGCACGATTTGCGCGTTGCGTTCCCGGGTGTTGAGCCATGCAATGGATGCGGGCGCGGTGGGGTCCGCATCGGAACCCATGGCCTTTCGGAACGAGGCTTCCGTGATCAGCGCCGTGGTGTGATGGACGCCGATGGCGCGGACCAGATCCGGCACGAACCGGTCTGGCAGCGGCGCGCCAGCGGCGGGCAGAATGCAATAGGTGCGCGCGGGCGGACGGCCAGCATCAGGGACCACACGGGCGGAGGTTTTCGCCAGCCGGTCCGCCAATTCCGCCGCGATCGCCTGCGGCAACCCATCGACCTCTCTGCACAGAGCGTCATAGGCGGTCTGGTCGATGCGGTAGACGATGCTGTCACGCGCCGCAACAACATCGGCGGTGCGTCGAGAGCCTGTAAGGAAGGCGATTTCGCCGATCACGGCACCGGCACCGATTTCCGCCAGATCGACGCCACCGCGCTCCACCCGGAAGCGTCCGGTTTCGACCAGATACATCGCTTCCGCATCGGTCTGCGCAGTGATCAGTTTGGTGCCACGGGCCACCGGCGTTTGAGACAGGCGCGCCAAGGCTGGGCCTTCGAGCAGCGCAAACAATCCTTCGGGCGCAAATTCGCTTTGCATGGAGGGGCTTTCTGGCAGGCAAAAGGGGTAGTCTTTGTGAGACTGGCGTCAACTACCAGTTAAACACCCGATTCATGGAAAACGAAACGTTTCCTTGCCGAACTAGGGGGTTAGGGGCGGTTTATCCGCCACGAGCAGGAGATTGTTGGCAGGCATGTCTTGCGGAGGAACCGCGATCAGGCCAGCCGAGGCCCATATGGCGTGGACCCACAACAGATCTTTGTAGCCGCCGCCGGGGTTTTCCACCTGCAGCCGCGCGTGGAAATCGGCGTCGCCCTGGGAGGTGGTTTTGCCGTCCCGCAGGAACGGACCGTATACGATGGCGCGCCCGCCGGGGCGCAGGGCGGCGGCGATCTCACGCAAACAGATCTCGGCCGCCGGGGCCGGGATGAGATGCAGCAGGTTCGCGAGGAATATGACATCGTACTGCTGCGAGGAGGACCAGCCGGGGACGCCGGCGTTCAGGTCGATCGGGGGCAGGATATTCAAGGAAGGATGCGCGTTGGTCCAAGCGCTGATGGAAGCGCGGCGGCTCGGGTCGGGATCAGAGGGCTGCCATGTGAGGCCGGGCATGGCAGGGGCAAAGCGGATGACGTGCTGCCCCGTGCCAGAGGCTATTTCGAGCGCTGTGCCAGTCGGGGTGAGGCGTGTCAGAGCCTCGGTCAACGCCTCCACATTGCGCATCGCGGCAGAGGCGTGGAGCCGCCCGTCCGTGTATTCCGGTGGCGGCCCTGTCATTGCTCCATGAGGATCTGCATCGCACCGGAGTTGGTCATGTGGGCCATGAACGCCTCCATCATGCCGCAGTCGCCGACGATTTCGATCGCTTGTTCATCGGTGAGGCCAGCGGGATTTTCCACGCCGCCGCCGCCGTCCAGAAGTTCCGCCGGGGTTGTGGTCGCGAGGGTCTCTTCCATGGCGGTCACCATGTCGGCGACGGCGTCTTCACCAACGGCGGCCACGTAGGCATCGTGCATGCAGGTATAGGCAATGCGAAGATCCTCGGACCATTCCGGCGAGGGCATGTTGCCCTCCAGTGCCGGTGTCTGGTTGACCATGGCTTCAAAGATCATGCTGTTCATGCTGACGGCGACCGCCTCCAACCGCTCCAGCGTGGATTGCGCTGACGCGGGGAGGGTGCTGGCCGCGAGAGTGACGGCGACGATGCAGGCGCGGATCATTGGCTTTGCAACGCCTGCATGGCACCGGATTCAGCCAGGCGCTCCATCTGCAATTCGATCATGCCGCAGTCGTTGTTGATGCGCTGAACGTCCTGATTGGTCAGGCCCTGTGGCACTCCTGCAGAGAAGGTCCCGTCGAGTATGTCTGAGGGCCGCGCGGAGCCGATGGCCTGTTCCAACTCCACCAGCATGGCCTCAACTCCCGCTTCACCCACCGCCCGTTCATACCCGCGAATGGCGCACCGGCCGGCGCGGCGCATCGGGCGGTCCCAATCTGCCGAAGGGAGTACTCCGTCGAGGGCCGGGACCTGTTCCGCGAGGCCCTGATAGGTCAGTTCTGTCATCTGCTCGGACAGGGCTTCGAAGCGGTCGAGTTGGGATTGCGCCTGTGCGGCGATGGGCAGTGTCAGAAGCGCTGCCGTGAGGCTTGCGCCGAGAGTGAGACGGGTCATCGATCTCTCCTTTAACTACGATTGATGCAACATAGGGCCGACGACGGGGACTGCCAAGTTCCGGGTTGGCCGATCTAGCGAAAACGTGAGGGCTGCAGTGCGGCGATTGTGGCGGTGTCCAGCGGCGAAGGGCGGGATGCCACGAGATCGGCCAGCAATTGGCTGGCGGCAGGTGCGGTCTGGAAACCGTAGCCTCCCTGACCTGCCGACCACAGGAAAGTAGGGTCCGACGGGTCCGGTCCGATCACGAGGCAACGGTCGGGTGCGAAGGTGCGCAGGCCCGCCCAGCTGGAGGTGACGCGGGTAACCTCCTCGGTGACGAAGTCCTGGTAGCGCGCGATACCTTCGGCCAGCGTCAAGTCGTCGGCATAGGCATCGTGAGGGTGGGACGGGTCCTCTTCTGCCGGAGAGACCAGCCAGGCACCCGCGTCGGGTTTGGCGTACCATGTCTCGCCAGCGCCGATGAGCATCGGCCACTCGCTGACATCATGACCACCGGGTGCAGGCAATCGCGCCATGGAACGGCGCAGTGGCATGAGACCGAGGCGGGCGATGCCCGCAAGCGCGGCGATGTCATCTGCCCATGCGCCTGCGGCGTTTACGAGGTGACGGGCGTGGAGGGTCTCGGCATTGGCCCCGTTCTTGGCCGTGACATCCCAGCCCGTGGATGTGCGGGTGATGGCGGTGACGGTACGATTCGTCACTACGGTGCCATTGGTGCGGACCGTGCGCGCGAAGTGCTGGACCATCCGGTCAGTATCAACGTCCCAGGCCTCTGCGTGATACCCTGCGGCAGTGACATGGGAGGGGTTAAGGATCGGCACGAGGCTCTGTGCCTCTGTTGGCGATATCGGTGTGAGGCCCATGGTGGCGATGTCACGGGCCAGCACCTCGTCCTCGCCCGGGCCTGCCAGCATCATGAGGCCGCGAGGCGAAAGGAACCCGCCGTCGAGCGTGGAGTGATCCTCGGCGGAGGCTTTGCTGAGAGTGACGGTGACGGGGTGGCCGTAGTTGGCCTCATAAAGGGCAGCTGAGCGCCCGGAGGCGTGGTAGGCCAGCGCCGGCTCGGCCTCCAGCAGGCAGGTTGTTCCAAGAGCAGACAGGCGCGCGCCGGCAGAAGTGCCAGCAATGCCGCCGCCGATGATAAGGAAGTCAAAAGTCATGGGGGATTTGTTGGCACGGGGTTAAGGTTTGGACAAGGGGCTGCGCCCCGTGCGGCCGCCTCGCCTCGCTCGGCGCGGTGGCCCTTCGGTCGACGTCGGGGCGTTGTCACCATGCGGTCTTCAGCCAAAAACCTGTGGTGTGTCGAATAGTTTGATAAACCTCGAAACCTTGTTGATTGATGCAAACGTTTTGTGGCGCAGTGAAGGTCGCCGGTTTGAAGCTTCGACACCCTATGAAGCATCCATTCGGTGGAAATTTTACTCTTTCCCGTCTCTGCGGTAGCTAGGCTGCATCAGATAGTCGATGATGCTTTCAAAGATGTCTAAACTCCTCCATCGCCATGTGCAGAACGGGGAATCGACCCATCGTATCATGATCGCCATGAAGCTTCCGGGCGTGGACCGTGATATGATCTGAGTTCGACCTGAGCGTCGCCGCGAGATGGCCTCAGGTCTTACCGTCTTTGCCGCGATGCATCCCGATAAATTGACCTTCGACTTCTCGTTGACTGGTCCAAGCGGCTTTGGGTTTTGCCGGTCAGATCTACTTAAGAAGGCGTTCGCATCCATGTGACTGCCAGGGTCGATCAGCGCCAGATGGTTTGCGGCAGCACGCAGCCAGTTAACGGCGAAAACGCCTCCGGCTTGGACCTTCCGACCGACGCCGCAGTGACGAATATGGTTGATGCAGACTGTGGCACCGCCAAAATTACGGACCCAGCACAGTGCGTCCCGCTGACCGCCATTAGCCACAGAAGGCAAGGCAACCCGGGATCGGTGTCGATGTGTATCGGAAGGCGTTAGGCAAAGGTGAACGCGGGGCATTTGAGTCGTGACCTGCGCAAGCATGCCAAGGTCGTTTGTTGCCCGGACAACGGTACTTTCGATGATCTTGACCGAACGTCAGATGTGCCCGATGTAGCCTCTGCAAAGCACGGATCAGCATCCTTTGCCTGGGTCACTTCGATAGCAGAGACCCAATGACCTTTAATCGCTTTCCAGTGTGCGCGATCGGGTGTTGCGCCGGGCGGGTCCAAAAGCCCGGGCCTTCGAGCCATCCATGGCAGCAATTCAACCTCCGATCGTGTTGCGGAGCCGGCTCGCTTAAATCTGCTATCGAGAGAGGCCGGGCGCGCCGCATCGGCGTTTCGCGTAGGCGCTTAGCGATCCCTCCGGCACCAGCGTTGGTGTTCCCACGATGGTGCAGCATCGCGCCGAGCCTCGCCGTGACCCTGCAGTCAAACGCCGCAATTGACCCTGACCGCGTCGTCTTTTTCCAACGGAACTTAGGGCCCAAAACCTACGCGGAACCTGCCAAAGTCAGGGTTGAAGCTACCCAAAAAGTCTGTGGCCTGGTCAGCGAATTGGTCTTTGTCGGGCAGGGCACAGGGCAGGGCGTGTCGCGACCGTGTGGTGAATATTGACCACGTGGGAGCGGACGTTGCCGATACGCAGCGGAGCGTGTGATGACCGATTTGGAGGCGGCGGCGGTGAGCGGTCCGTAACCCGTGCATTGCGTGACACTTTGTTCCGGCCCAAGTGACAAGCCCGGACGTCGCCGTCTGGATTGCCGCACGACCTGCCGGATGAGATATGTCTTCCCCGTCTCTAAACGCCCGCAGTCTTACCCGCGGTTCTGCGCCAATACACACCGATGTGTCGGGGCCCACGCTGGATGACCGACGCGCAGCCCCTTTGATTCCCGGAATTGTCCTTGGCCAGATGAAGCAGAGCCGGACAGAGGACCCTGCGAGGAGCGTTGGCGAGGAGAGTGCGGAACGGAAAAGGCCCGCCTCGGAATGGCGGGCCTTGATGGATTGCGAAAAGACGCGGCAATCAGTTCGGTATATCGCCGGTGATGCCTTCGACATAGAAGTTCATGCCCGCAAGCGTTCCGTCGTCGGCAATCTCGCCGTCTGCCAGCCACGCCGTTCCGTCCTGTCGGTTGATCGGGCCGGTGAACGGGTGGTACTCGCCCGCTGCCATAGCATCGATCATGGCTTGCGCGCTTTCGCGGATCTCGGCGGGGATGGCCTCGGTCATTTCACCGATCTCGACCATGCCCTGCGCGATCCCGTCCCAGCGGTCCGACTGCTCCCATGTGCCGTCGAGGGCCGCTCCAACGCGCTCGATGTAATAGGGGGCCCAGTTGTCGATGATCGACGCAATGCGGGGCGCGGGGGCGAACTGGTACATGTCCGACGCCTGGCCGAACGACAGGATGCCAGCCTCTTGTGCGGCAGCTTGCGGCGCGGTGGAGTCGGTGTGCTGCATGATCACGTCGACGCCCTGATCGATCAGCGCCTGGGCCGCTGCGCCCTCTTCGGCCGGATCGAACCACGAGTAGACCCAGATGACACGCATCTCGACGTCCGGATTGACCGCGCGGGCATGCAAATAGGCAGAGTTGATGCCGCGGATAACTTCGGGGATCGGGAAGGACGCGATGTAGCCGATGGTGTTGGTTTCGGTCATCTGGCCCGCGATGTGGCCCAGAACGGCGCGGCCTTCATAAAAGCGGGCCGAGTAGGTGGAGACGTTGTCATACTCGCGCAGATAGCCGGTGGCATGCTCAAACAGCACATCGGGGAACTGGCCTGCGACAGCGTTCGTGGCTTCCATGTAGCCGAATGACGTGGTGAAGATCATGTCGGCGCCGCCCAGGATCATCGTCTGGATCGCGCGTTCGGCGTCTGCGCCTTCTGGCACGGATTCGAGAAATACTGTCTCCACCCGGTCACCATAGGCTTCCTCTACGGCCAGACGGCCTTGGTCATGCTCGTAGGTCCAGCCCAGATCGCCGGTGGGTCCGACGTAGATGAAGCCGACCTGGAACGGGTCGTGGAACTCGGCAAGTGCCGCGCCCGCCAGGCCAGTGGCCAGTGCGACGGTGGCAAGAAGTTTAGTAGCGAGTTTCATGATGTTTCCTCTGTGTTGGGACGTGGAGTTTCTGATTGTAGGTCGTCTATTGATCGTGCTTCCGCAAAGGCGGTAGGTTCAGGCCAGCGGGCACTGCGATGATGCCGATCCCGAACGGCATGACAAGCCCGGTGAAGGTGCGCCCGCCTTGGGTGACAAACGGCGACGCGGACAAGCAGGCATGGCGCCGGGCATAGCCCACCAGAAAGATGGTATGGGTCATGGGTCTAGCCGCTGGCATGGAAGGTTTTGCCGAGGGCAGCCGGGGCATTTATTGCGGCGCGCGCGCGATCTGACGACATGAAGACCAGCACGGCGATGGTGACGAGGTAGGGCGAAGCGTCGAGCAGCGCCACGGGAACGCTGACTTCTGCGGCTTGCAGGCGCAATTGCAGCGCAGATATGCCGCCGAAAAGCCATGCGCCAAAGAGCACCCGACCCGGTTTCCACGCGGCGAAGACCACAAGCGCCAAGGCGATCCAACCCGCGCCGGCGGTCATGCCCTGGACCCAGTTCTCGACATAAATGACCGATAGGAACGCACCTCCGAGGCCCGCCATGGCGCCACCGAACACGATCGCGAAACAGCGGATGCGGATCACCTTGTAACCAAGTGCGTGGGCGGCATCGTGGCTTTCGCCGACCGCGCGCAGGATCAGCCCCGCGCGGGTGTGTTTGAGCATATAGCCAAGCGCGAAGACGGCGACGACTGCGATATAGGTGACGAGGTCATGGGACAGCAGGATCGGGCCGATGTACGCAATGGTGCGCAGGCTTTCCGGCAGGGGTTTGGCGACATCGGGGATTGGCGCGCCCTCATAGCCCACGCCCAAAAGTGCCGCGAGACCGAGGCCGAAAAGGGTCAGTGCAAGGCCCGTGGCGACCTGGTTCGACATCAGGAATTGCGTCAGGACGGCGAAGATGACGGACAAAGCCGCGCCGCCCGCCATGCCGCCGATAAAGGCCAATGTGGGCGATCCGGTCTGGTTGGCGACGATGAAGCCGCAGACCGCGCCCATGATCATCATGCCTTCGACGCCAAGGTTCAGGACGCCGGATTTCTCGACGATGAGTTCCCCCAGCGCGGCCAGAAGCACCGGCGTGGAGATCGTGATGAGAGCTACGATGAGGGTGACAGGATCGATCATGCGATGCCTCCGCGGCCCAGTCGGATGCGGTAGTTTGATAGCACGTCCAGCGCCAGAAGGAAAAACAGCAGCATGCCCTGAAAGGCCTGGATCGCGGGGGCGGGGACTTGCAGGAGCAGCTGCGCCAGCTCTCCGCCGATGTACGTCAGCGCCATCAGGAGGCCCGCGAACAGGATGCCGACGGGGTGCAACCGGCCCAGAAACGCCACGATGATGGCGGTGAAGCCGTAGCCCACGTTGAAGTCGATGGTAATCTGCCCGGCGGGGCCTGAAACTTCGAAAAGGCCAGCTGCTCCGGCGAGCGCGCCCGAGATACCGAGGCAGATGATCACCATGCGCGCCGGGCTGACACCTGCGAATTTTGCGGCTCGGGGGGCCTGACCCGCAAGTTTGATCTGGAAGCCAAGCAGGTGTTTCTGAAACAGGACGTAGGCCGCGATTACGGCGGCCAAAGCTGCGAAAACGCCGATGTGCGCGAGGTCGAAGAAACCGCCGAGGATGTCCATATCGGCAAGCGGAACCGGGTTATCCGTGCCTGCATGGCGTGACAGGTTGCGCGATCCGGGGAAGCCCTGACCTTCGGGATTGCGCAGCCATCCGGTGGCGGCGGAGGCCAGAATGGCCTCGGCCACGTAGACCAGCAGGAGGGAGACGAGGATTTCGTTGGTGTTGGCCTTGATCTTGAGAAGCGCCGGGATCATCGCCCAGAGAAAACCACCGGCTGTGCCTGCGAGGATCATTCCGGGGAAGATGAGCCAGTTCTCCGACGGGTAGAAGGCGAGGCCGAACGCCGCTCCGAACAGCGCACCGATTATGTATTGACCTTCTGCGCCGATATTCCAGATGCCCGCACGGTACCCGAGGCTCAGGCCGACGGCGATCAGGATAAGGGGGCCCGCTTTGACCAGCAGCTGCGGACGGGAAAACGAGGCAAAGCGTTGGTGAAACAATGGGTCCCAGAAGATGACGCGAATGGTCTCGGATGCGGTGTCAACGTAGTGGGCGAGTTGTCCGAGGATCAGGGTAATACGGGTGATCTCGCCGTCGATGAAGGCTTGGCTGAGGGTTTCATCAACGCCGCGGATCACGCCGAACATTGTGCCGCCTGCAATCATCGTCAGGACGACGGCCAAAAGCGGCGTACCGAGTGCCCAGACGCGCGATGGAGTGGGGCGTTTTTCGAGGCAAATCATATCGGTGTTGCCTCTTTTTCTATTGTAGCGCCTTGTGCCTCGGCCATTCCGTGCGCGCCACCGAGCATGAGGCCGATTTCCTCCATCGACAGATCGCGAGCGGGGCGCGGGGCGGACAGACGGCCCTCATTCAATGCACAGAACTGATCGGAGATTTCCAGCAGTTCATCAAGGTCCTGACTGATCACGATCACGGCCGCCCCATTCTCCGCCAACGTCAGAAGGGCCTGGCGAATGTCGGCGGCGGCTGAGGCATCGACGCCCCACGTGGGTTGATTGACGACAAGGACGCGGGGGTCTTGCACGATCTCCCGACCAATCACGAACTTCTGTAGATTGCCCCCGCTCAGCGCCCGTGCAGCAGTGTGATTGCCGGGGGTGCGAACGTCGAATTTCGCGATAATCTCGTCAGCGAAGGCTCGGGCTTTGGGCCATGAGATGAAGCCTTTTTTGGCGAGGCCCCTGCGGGCTTGGCCAGTGAGCACGGCGTTTTCGGTCAGCGACATGTCGGGCGCTGCGGCGTGGCCAAGGCGTTCCTCTGGCGCAGAGAGAAGCCCGGCGGTGCGGCGCGCGTTCGGGCTGTGCGCGCTGATGTCCTGACCTTGGAAAGTGATGGTGGCGCGCGGGGCACGACGCTCGCCGGAGATCACGGCCAGCAACTCGTCCTGACCGTTGCCCGCGACCCCGCCGATGCCAAGGACCTCACCGGCGTGGACCGCAAGTGTGACGTCCTTGAGGGTGGTCCCGAAGGGGCTGGCGGCGGGCAGGGTGAGGGTGTTGATGGACAGTAGCACCTCGCCGGGCGCAGTGGCCGCGCGGGCGGGTACTGCGAGGGATTTTCCGACCATCAGCTCAGCCATTTCAGCAGCGGAGGTAGTTTTGGGATCGCATTCACCGACGCGTTTGCCGAGGCGCAGGATAGTGGCTGCGTCGCACAGGCTGCGGATTTCTTCCAGCTTGTGAGAGATATAGAGGATCGCGGTTCCCTCGGTGCTGAGCTTGCGCAGGGTATGGAACAGAATCTCGACCTCTTGCGGGGTCAGCACGCTGGTCGGTTCATCCATGATCAGCAGTTTGGGATCCTGCAGAAGACAGCGAATGATTTCGACGCGCTGGCGCTCCCCGGCAGACAGGTCGCCAACAAGGCTTTCAGGATCCAACGGCAGCCCATAGGCTTTACTGACATTGGTGATGCGTTTGCTCAGATCACGCGGTCTGGGCGGGGTCTCCATGCCGAGGGCGATGTTCTCGGCTACGGTCAGCGCCTCGAACAGGCTGAAGTGTTGAAACACCATGGCGACGCCCGCGGTGCGTGCGGCGCGCGGTTCCGCCGGGGCGTAGGGATTGCCATTGAGGGTCATGGTGCCGCTTTCGGGTTTGACCAGACCGTAGATCATCTTCACCAGAGTCGACTTGCCGGCACCATTTTCGCCCAGCAGCGCATGGACCTCACCGGGTTGAATCGCGAAAGACACGCCGTCATTCGCGATGACGCCGGGATAGGCTTTGGTCAGCCCCCGGATATCGAGCAACGGTGTCGTCATGTCCCCCCGAGCGTCTCGTGTGCCGATTCTTATGGCAATTGCCCACCAATTAGCCGCGCTGCGCCGAAAATCGCAATGGCTTGAGGGCGTTTGCTCCCGCCGGGATGGCCGATTGGGCGGATGATGCGCGAAATTTGTGCGGGTCTGTGGCCGAGTTGGTCGAGGCGCTTGCAAAAGCGTCGGTGCATCGTGGCGGAGCGGTCGAGGATCTCGGGGAAGATCCCGCGCCGCAAGATAGCGTCACAGGGAGCAGAGATACCGCGCCAGCGCGTCAATGGCGTGGGTCCAGCCAAATTCGACCTCCGGCAGCACCTCAGGCCCCGCAAGGCTGGCGACCATAATGGTGGCCTCAAGGTCGGTGTCGGTGCCATTCGGTACGAGGTCAAAAAGCGCGAGGCTGGTGGCGAAACTTTGGCCTTCTGCCATCAGAGTTTCCGCATAGCTGACGCGAGTGGGGGTGATTTCAATCCAATCAGTCAGGACTGTGACGTAGGGGTTGCCGTCAGGCCCGCAGGTCGAAACCTCTCGCACTCCCGGTTCGGGATCGGGCTGGTTTTCGATCACCACAACCGTTTCCGCATCCGGCGGCCCCCATTCCATGCGTGCCTGCGCGGAAGTGAGGGCCGTCACCACGCGGGCCGGATCGACGTTGAGCGTGCGGGAAAAGGTCAGGATCCTGTAGTCACTCATGATGTGTCCTTTCGCAGAAATGCGTCGAGGCGGTTCAACTTGCCGTCCCAAACTGTGCGCTGTTGCTCCAGCCAGGATTGTGCGGTGTCCAGCGCTTCGGGGTGGAGGGTGCAGATGCGGGTGCGGCCAACCTTGCGCGACGTGATCAGGCCCGCACGTTCCAACTGCGTGAGGTGTTTGAGAAAGCTTGGCAGGGCCATGTCGTGCGGCTGCGCGAGGGTTGTCACCGGGGCTTCGCCATCGCCCAGCTGCGCGATGACTGCGCGGCGCGTGGGATCGGAAAGTGCAGTGAAGAGATGGTTCAGATTGTTAGCCATAGGGGTAACTAACAGGATTGATGCAGAATAGATAGTCTTTCGGCTAAGTATTTTTATCCACAAGATCCAGTGGCCAGGCCCTATGCCCCCGCAACGCCTTTCGATAGCGTCGGGTGCATGACGAAAGCTCCGAAATTCATCCACCTTCGCCTTCACTCCGAGTATTCGTTGCTGGAAGGCGCGATGAAGGTGAAGGTACTGCCCGCAATGGTGGCCGATGCAGGCATGCCCGCCGTCGCCGTGACCGACACGAACAACATGTTTTGCGCGCTTGAGTTTTCCGAGACGGCTGCGAGGTCGGGTGTACAGCCCATCGTCGGGATCCAGATCGATGTGGCATACGAGGTGGCCGCGCCGGGCGAAAAGCCGCGCGCACCGGCGGCGGTCGTGCTCCTCGCGCAGAATCGCCGCGGCTACGAAAATCTGATGAAACTGAACTCTGCGCTGTATCTGCGCGGGGATGGCGCCGCGCCGCATGTGACATTGCCGGAGTTGGAGGCGCACTCCGACGGGCTCATCTGCCTGTCCGGCGGCCCGGATGGCCCCGTGGGACGACACCTGCGCGTGGCGCAGCGGCCCAAGGCCGAGGCGTTGTTGAAAACGCTGTCGGCGATCTATCCAGACAGGCTCTATGTCGAACTGCAGCGCCACCCCGGCGACAGCGGACTGCCTGAGGCCGAGGCACAAAGCGAACGTGGTCACGTGGAGCTGGCCTATGCGCTGAACCTGCCACTGGTCGCGACCAATGACGTCTACTTCCCCAAGCCCGAGATATTCGAGGCCCACGACGCGATGATGTGCATCGCCCAGGGCGCCTATGTGGACCAGTCTGAGCCTCGGCGTCGGCTGACCCCACAGCACTTCTTCAAGTCGCCCGAGGAAATGGCCGCGCTTTTCGCGGACCTGCCGGAAGCGTTGGGCAATACCGTCGAGATCGCGAAGCGGTGCGCCTTCCGCGCGGAACTTCACGACCCGATCCTGCCCAGATTCGCCGACAACGAGGTGGAGGAATTGCGCCGCCAGGCCAATGAAGGACTGGTGGAGCGGTTGAAGGTCATCCCCCACGCCGCCCCTGTGGAGGAATACCAGGCGCGCCTCGATTTCGAGTTGAAGATCATCGAAGGCATGGGATTTCCCGGCTACTTCCTGATCGTCGCCGACTTCATAAAATGGTCCAAGGATCACGCGATCCCGGTGGGACCGGGCCGCGGCTCGGGCGCGGGCAGTCTGGTGGCCTATGCGCTGACAATCACGGATCTTGATCCGCTGCGATATTCGTTGCTGTTCGAGAGGTTTCTGAACCCCGAACGTGTCTCGATGCCCGACTTCGACATCGACTTCTGCATGGATCGGCGCGAAGAAGTGATCCGCTATGTGCAGGAAAAATATGGACGCGACCGGGTGGGGCAGATCATTACGTTCGGCGCGTTGCTGTCGAAGGCCGCCGTGCGCGACGTGGGGCGCGTGTTGCAGATGCCGTTCGGGCAGGTGGATCGTCTGTCGAAGATGATCCCGGTGGAAGGGGTCAAACCTGTCTCTATCGCACAGGCGATCAAGGATGAGCCGCGCTTCATCGAGGAAATGCGGGAGTCCGAGCAGGACAAGCGCGATGGGCGCACGAATCCGACCCGCCGCTTGATGGATTACGCTGAGAAGATCGAGGGGCTGTTGCGCAATGCCTCCACTCACGCGGCGGGCGTGGTGATTGGCGACCGTCCGCTGGACGAGTTGGTACCGCTTTATCGTGACCCGCGATCCGACATGCCCGCGACCCAGTTCAACATGAAGTGGGTGGAACCTGCAGGGCTGGTGAAGTTCGACTTTCTGGGCCTGAAGACCCTGACCGTGGTACAGAACGCGATTGATCTGATCCATGCGTCCGGACGGCAGTTGCACGAGGGTCCGGATGGTTCGCGCCTCTATGAGCCTGCGGTGGGGACGAAAAATCAGATCAACCTGATCCCGTTGGATGATACCGCGTCGTATGAGTTATACGCGTCGGCCAAGACGGTGGCCGTGTTTCAGGTGGAAAGCTCCGGCATGATGGATGCGCTCAGGCGCATGAAGCCGGATTGCATCGAGGATATCATCGCGCTCGTGGCCCTCTATCGCCCCGGCCCGATGGAGAACATTCCGAAGTTTTGTGAAGTCAAGAACGGCCTGTCGGATCGCGAACGTCTGCACCCGACGGTGGACCACCTGCTGGATGAGACGCAGGGCATCATCGTGTACCAGGAACAGGTGATGCAGATCGCGCAGGAGATGGCGGGATATTCGCTTGGCGGCGCCGACATGCTGCGGCGTGCCATGGGCAAGAAGTTGCAGGAAGCGATGGATGTGGAGCGTCCGAAGTTCCTTGCTGGGGCCGCAAAGAATAATGTGGATGAGGCGAAGGCGCTGGAAACATGGGCGCTGCTCGACAAGTTCGCCAACTACGGCTTCAACAAATCCCATGCCGCCGCCTACGCTGTGGTCAGCTACCAGACGGCTTGGCTCAAAGCCAACCACCCGGTGGAGTTCATGGCCGCGGTGATGAACTGCGATATCCACCTGACCGACAAACTTGCCGTTTACAAGCAGGAGGTGGACCGGATGGGAATCGAGACGCTCGCGCCCTGCGTCAATGGCTCGGACGCGACGTTCTCGGTGCATGATGGCAAGATCCACTACGCGCTTGGGGCGTTGAAGAACGTGGGCGTGGAGGCAATGAAGTTGATCGTTGCCGCGCGCACGACCGACCAGGGCGTAAAACCCTATGCCACGCTGTTCGATCTCGCCCGCCGGGTGGATCTGAAGCGCGTCGGCAAGCGATCACTGGAAATGCTGGTGCGGGCGGGTGCGTTTGATCAACTTGATCGCAACCGTCGCCGCATCCTCGACAGTCTGGACAGTCTCACAGCTTATTCTGCCGCGAACCACGATCAGGCCAACTCCGATCAGGTCTCGCTATTTGGCGACGCGGGCGATGATCTGCCGGAGCCTCGACTGGCCGCAGCGCCCGATTGGCTGCCCAATGAGCGGCTTGCGGCTGAGCATCAGGCGGTGGGCTTCTACTTCTCGGGCCATCCATTGGATGACTACCTGCCCGCCTTGAAGCGGCGCGATGTGATGACGTTGGCCGAGGTCGAGATGCGGGTGCAACAAGGCCCGTTCGTCGCCAAAATGGCGGGGGCGGTTTCCGCGAAGCAAGAGCGGAAATCGCAGAAAGGCAACCGCTTTGCCTTCGTATCCCTGTCCGATCCAACGGGGTTGTACGAGGTCACGGTGTTCTCTGACACGCTGGAGGCGTCGCGAGAGTTCCTTGAAACCGGAAGCAACGTGATCCTTCAGGCTGAAGCGACGTTGGAGGCTGAGCAGCTCAACCTGCTGGCGCGCAGTATCCAACCCGTGGACAACGCGATTGCGGGTGAAGCCAACGGGTTGCGTGTGTTCATTGAGGACGAGGCGGGGGTTGCCTCTGTCGAATCTTTGCTGGACCGCTCGGCCGCCGAAGCCTCCAGATCCGCCAAGGGGCCGATCCACCTGTGCTTGATGGCCCCCGACCTGCCCGGTGAGGTGGAAGTGGTATTGGGCAACAGCTTCCCGGTCTCGCCGCAGATCAAAGGCGCGCTTCGGTCCCTCGAAGGGGTTGTGATGGTGGAAGACGTCTGAAGGCCGCCGCCAGCGCGCTCTTGTGTAATGGCCTTAAATTGAACAAATACCAACGAAAGAGGCCAGACAGGACGCCACCATGATCCGCAATTTCACCGATCGACTACGCCAACGGGGTCTGCGTGCCTTCAAGTCCCGCTCAGAGTTCGACAAGGCGCTTGACCGCGCGCATGGCGTCATCCACATCGGCGCAAACGCGGGGCAAGAGCGGGATTTTTACGCCGGTCATGGGCTGGATGTGGTTTGGGTGGAGCCCATTCCCGACGTTTTCGCAGAGCTTGAGCGCAACATCGCGTCCCTGCCCAAGCAGCGCGCGTTCCGCTATATTCTAACGGACCACGATGGCGATGATGTCGAGCTGAAAGTCGCCAGCAACGGTGGCGCGTCCTCCTCTATTCTGGAGCTTGGCGGCCACAAGGAGATCTGGCCCGATATCGATTACACCAGTAGCGTGAAGATGAAGAGCACAACGTTCAGGACGTTTGCAGAGGCCGAGAAAATTGAGACGAGCGCCTACGATGCGCTGGTGCTCGACACGCAAGGGACAGAGCTGATGGTGCTGAAAGGCGCGGGCGATCTGTTGAAGAATTTCCGCATCATCAACACTGAGGCGGCCGATTTCGAAGCCTACATTGGCTGTTGTCAGATCGATGACCTGACGGCATTTCTGGCGGATCTGGGGTTTCGGGAAGTGACCCGGAAGGGTTTTGCGCCGAAAACCGAAGCCGGCGGCAGTTACTACGACGTGCTGTATGAGCGTCAGGACTAACCCAGGACGAGCGTCGTCACGAAAAAGACCTCGGCGGTGCCGAGGCCTGTCTTTGGCTTGCAATGAGGCCTACTGAAGAACCGGAGCCGTGTCGGACCAGTCCGCAAAGCGCAGAACGCCCGCTTCCGTCTGAGGGGCCGCGGCAAATGCGGCTGCCACGGCGTCTGGCGTCTGGCAGGAATACCATTCAGTTCCATCGGTGCCCGTAAGCGACACGCAGATGCCGGGATAGCTGGTATCCACTTCGCCCGAGAACAGCGACCACGTAGCGAAGAAATCCGCACCTTCGGTCAGCAGGTTGCAGACCGTCTCAAGGCCGTTGCCGCCGTCCCATGCGTATTGGGTCGACGAGGTGATGTCGCCGATCTCGTCAGTCGGCACGACCAGAGCGTCGGCTGCGTAGCCGCCGCCGGAGCATTCAAGCTCCGCCATGGCGGGTGCGGCGATCAGGAGAGCCGCGAAAAAGGTGGTAGGAAGGGCTAGGGCGGGGGTCATACGTTTGATATCCATGGCAACGTTTCTGGGCGAGGCGCCGCGTCCATGTCAATTCCACATTTCGGTCCTTCCGTGCTCATCCGGTTTTTTGCTGATCTTCGTGGCGGGAAGGGGTCATTTCGCACGGAGGGCGGTTTTCAATTCCCCCGCCCTCGGCCGCCGCATAGGCTCCGCTCCATGGCATCCGAGATCCTGTTAGACAGTCGAACGTCCTGGACGCGCCTCGCGATGGCGCTGCTGGTCTCCTTGATCGGCAACATGGGCATGTGGGCGATTATCCTGATCCTGCCGGATGTGCAGGCCGAATTCGGCGTCGGTCGGGCAGCCGCATCCTTGCCCTACACCGCGACGATGTTGGGGTTTGCTATCGGCAATTTCGCGATTGGCCATACCGTTGACCGCTTTGGGCTGGCCTGGTCGCTGGCAGGCTCTGCCGTGCTGATGGGCGCGGGCTACAGTGCGGCGCTGATGGCGCCCTCGATCGCGCTTCTGTCACTGGCACAGTTCGCGATCGGGTTTGGATCTTCCGCCAGTTTCGGGCCGTTGATTGCTGACATCTCCCAGTGGTTTCTGAAGCGGCGCGGGTTGGCCGTCGCGATTGCGGCGTCCGGCAACTACCTGTCTGGCGCGATCTGGCCAATGCTGTTGGCGGGCATCCTGGCCGCAGAGGGCTGGCGCGCAGCCTACGTGATCCTCGCACTGGCCTGCGTGGTTGTGATGCTGCCGTTGACATGGATCCTGCGAAAGCCCCTGCCGGACAGCGCCATGGCCACGTCCGAGGCTGCGGCAGCCGCGCGCGCCCGCACCGCAGGCCTCAGCCCGCGTGCGCTGACGATCCTGCTGGCGGTGGCTGGCATCGGCTGTTGCGTGGCGATGTCGATGCCCCAGGTCCATATCGTGGCCTATAGCGTGGATCTCGGGTACGGCCCCGCAGTCGGGGCCGAAATGCTTAGCCTGATGCTTTTGGGCGGCGTGGTGTCGCGCCTCGCCTCAGGGTTGATGGCGGACAAACTGGGCGGCGTGATCACGCTGCTGACCGGATCGACACTGCAAATGCTGGCGCTGTTGCTGTATCTTCCGACAACGGGGCTGACATCGCTGTACCTTGTGTCGCTGGTGTTCGGCCTCAGCCAGGGCGGCATCGTTCCGTCCTATGCCGTCATCGTGCGGGAATATCTGCCCGCCAAAGAGGCAGGCGCACGCGTCGGCTTCGTTATCATGTCCACAATCATTGGCATGGCTCTGGGCGGGTGGCTGTCGGGGGTGATCTATGACGCGACCGGCTCCTACCAATGGGCCTTTCTGAACGGCATCGCATTCAACGCGCTCAACGTCGGACTGATACTCTATATCCTGATGCGGTCGCGCCCGCGCGCGCCCGCCATGCCCGCGCCCGCTTAGCCAGCTATTAAGGTTGACGCGCGACGCTCCCGCTTCATCTTGCCCGTACAACTCCGGGGTTTGGGGCAGCGCCCCAATCTTCATATCACCAGTGGGGCGGCTTCTGATCGGCAAGCGGGATGGAGCCACTGGCCGGATCACCTTGCCGCTCCGCCTCGCGCGACATCAACATCTCAACCCGGCGGGTCAGCACTGCGATCTCGACGTCCTGGCGCGCCATGACCTCTGACATGTCATCGACCGCACGGGTCAAATGCGCGATCTGCTCTTCCAGCCTCGTGTCGTCCATGGCTCATGCCCTCCTTGCCCCGCACAACCCCAGCCGCTACACGGTGCGCGATCCCCTACGTCGGCCCCGAATAGAAGGTGGCGCCCCCATGGCCAAGCAGAAAAAACAGCCCCGCCCCAAGGCGGAGACGCCCAAAGGGTTTCGCGATTACTTCGGCGCCGAGGTGACGGAGCGCAACGCGATGCTGGCGCGTATCGCAGAGGTCTATCACCGCTACGGCTTCGATCCACTGGAAACGTCCGGCGTTGAAACGGTGGAGGCGCTTGGCAAATTCCTCCCCGACGTAGACCGCCCGAATGAAGGCGTCTTCGCGTTTGAGGAAGATGACAAATGGCTGGCCCTGCGCTATGATATGACCGCTCCTCTGGCCCGTGTCGCTGCACAATTCAGGAACGACCTCCCATCCCCCTATCGGCGCTACACCATGGGTCCGGTCTGGCGGAATGAGAAGCCCGGTCCGGGCCGTTTCCGGCAGTTCTATCAGTGCGACGCCGATACGGTGGGGGCCGGGTCGGTGGCCGCCGACGCCGAAATCTGCGCGATGCTGGCCGATTGCCTTGAGGCTGTCGGAATCGAGCGCGGCGACTATGTGGTGCGGGTGAACAACCGCAAGGTGCTAAACGGGGTGATGGAGGTCGCGGGGCTCGCGGGCGACGACAAGGAAGCCGAGCGTGGGATTGTTTTGCGGGCGATAGATAAGCTGGATCGGTTGGGTGTTGAGGGGGTCCGGGAGTTGCTTGGTTCCGGGCGCAAGGATGAGAGTGGGGATTTCACCAAGGGAGCGGGGCTAGATAATCCCCAGTCCGACACCGTGATGAAGTTTTTGAAAGGTAGAGAATTTGTTGCAGCCAGCCTGTTCGAAGCCTCAGAATCAATGGGCTATGCGGAAAAAGAAATTGCCTATTCGCTGGGAGCGGCAGGCGACTACCTTTCGCGGGATACGTTAGACGACGGTGATTGGCAGGCTGCAAAAGACGGTCAGTTTGAACTGTTAGGAATGCTGCGAGATTTAGTTGCGGAATCGAGTGTTGGCCTCGAAGGCGTCGCCGAACTCGCACAAATCGCCGACCTCCTCGCCGCTCAAGGTTACGGCCCCGACCGCATCGTCATCGACCCCTCCGTCGTGCGCGGTCTCGGTTACTACACTGGCCCGGTCTATGAGGCTGAACTCACCTTCGACGTGCAGAACGAAAAGGGCCAGACCGTCCAATTTGGCTCTGTCGCGGGCGGCGGGCGCTATGACGACCTCGTCAAACGCTTCACCGGGCAGGAAGTCCCTGCCACCGGCGTCTCCATCGGCGTTGACCGCCTTCTCGCGGCGCTGCACGCGACAGGCAAATTGAAGGGTCAGGACGCTGGCCCCGTCATCGTTACCGTTATGGACCGTGACCGCATGGCTGACTATCAGGCCATGGCCTCAACGCTCCGCAACGCAGGCATCCGGGCTGAGGTGTATCTTGGCAACCCCAAGAACTTCGGCAATCAGTTGAAGTACGCCGACAAGCGCCAATCCCCCGTCGCGATCATTCAGGGCTCGGATGAGGCGGCGCGGGGCGTGGTACAGATCAAGGACCTGATCCTCGGCGCGAAACTGGCAGAGGATGCGACGCTGGAGGAATGGAAATCCCAGCCCGCCCAGACCGAGGTCTCTGTCGAAAACCTCGTCGCTGAGGTCCAAGCCATCGCCGCGCGGCACCAGTGAGCCGCAAATCCGCGATCCGGGCCGAGGCGGAGACGCTTCAGGCCATCTTCACGGATGCAGGCGCCGTTCCCGTGGACGCGCCGATGCTGGTCAGTGCCGACACGCTACTGGACCTCTACGGGGAGGATATCCGGGGCCGCGCCTTCACCACCCACGACCCGGACCGCGGCGAGTTGATGCTGCGACCCGACTTCACCGTCCCTGTCGTGCAGATGCACATGAAGGACGGCGCAGAGCCCGCGCGCTACACCTACCTGGGCGAAGTCTTCCGCATGCAGGATCCCGGCTCCGACCGCCCCACCGAATACCTGCAAGTGGGCTACGAAGTGTTTGACCGCACCGCTCCGTTGGAGGCCGATGCGGAGGTTTTTGCCCTGTTCACCCGCGCGCTGGCGGACCTTCCAACACGCTCTGTCACCGGTGATATCGGCATACTTCTCGCCGCCATAGAGGCGCTGTCGACCACGCCCGCCCGCAAATCCGCCCTGCGCCGTCATGTCTGGCGTCCGCGCCGCTTCCGCGCGTTGCTGGACCGCTTCACGGGCACCGGGCCTGCGCCTGTGGGCCGGGCCGCCTATCTGGCGGCGACTGCGGATCAGGGCCTTGATGCGCTGATCGAGGCGGCTGGTCCCGCCATCGGACTACGCACAACCGACGAGATTGCAGCGCGACTTGCCCGCCTTCGGGCCGACGCCGCCGCCGCACCCCTCGATGCCACGGAAGCAGAGGCGTTGAGCGCGCTTATGAAGCTGAAAGCGCCGCTGAGCCAAGCCGCAGGCATGTTGGAGACCTTCGCGAAGGACCTGCCCGGCCTCAGCCCTGCCGTGGCGCAATTCGCCGTCCGTGTGGCGGCGCTGCGGGCGGCGGGTATCGATACGGATGTTGTGCCCTTCGAAGTGTCCTACGGACGCACGCAGATGGAATATTACGACGGCTTTGTCTTCGGCATCCTGAGTGAGACACCCGGTCGCCCGCCACTTGCAACCGGAGGGCGCTACGATGCGCTGACCCGCGTGTTGGGCGCGGGCCAGGCGATCCCGGCGGTGGGCGGTGTGATCCGGCCAGAGCTGGTGCTTTCCCTGAAGGAGGCACGCCGATGATTACACTTGGGGTGCCGTCCAAGGGCCGTTTGATGGAAAAGACGTTTCAGTGGTTCGCGGATCGCGGGGTAGAGATGCGCCGCACCGGATCGGACCGGGATTACGGCGCGGAGATCGCCGATCTGCCGGTAGAATTGCGACTTCTGGCCGCCGGAGAAATACCGCGTGAACTTGCTGCGGGCCGCATCCACCTTGGCGTCACGGGCAGCGATCTGGTGCAGGAACGGATCCCTGCCTGGGATCAGACGGTAGAAGTGGCGGCTAAGATGGGCTTCGGCCATGCGGATCTGATTATTGCCGTGCCCGCCTGGTGGGTCGACGTCACAACGCTTGACGATCTGGACGCCGTCGCGGCCGATTTTCGCGCAACACACGGCCACCGCCTGCGAGTTGCCACCAAGTACCACCGCCTGGTGCGCGATTTTCTGCGCGATGCGGGCGTGGCCGATTACCAGCTGATCGACAGCCAGGGGGCGACGGAAGGCACCGTGGCCCACGGCACGGCAGAGGCGATTGCCGACATCACCTCGACCGGAGAAACCCTGCGTGCCAATCACCTGAGCATTCTGGAGGACGGTTTGATCCACCGCTCTGAGGCGACGCTGTTCTGTTCTCGCACAGCCAATTGGGACGATGCGGCGCGCGGTCATCTTGCGGCCCTGCGGCTTCGTCTGGACGTAACCGCAGAGGCCTGAGTTGACATGCGCCTGCGCGGCAATGCCTGCGCAACCCGCAATAAAGCGGCAAAGGACCGGGGCAGGTTTCCCGTCGGTTGCCGACCGCAGTTCTGTTAAGGCATCAGTAACCTATTCAAGCAACGTCGGCATTTTCAGCCGAACCGATCTGACTTTCGACAGACCTGATTTTTGACAAACCTTTTTCAAGGACTTTTGACATGCTTGGACCTGCCGTTTTGTTGGGTGTGCCGGCTGCACTCCCTTCCGTTTCATCGGCTCAGGGCGTCACCTTCGATGGCTTAGTGCCCCTCGGCTACGGCTTCAACTCCGTCGACGGCCTCGGAACGGACAGTGCTGTGACCGGAGGATCGCCGGATTTCAGCGGCCTTCCCAATCACATCGACGTTGATCTGCTGAGCCTGTCCGTCGAGTTGGACTACCGTTTCGGCAACGACGCCTGGGTCGGCGCATATTACCGCATGGGTGCTCTTGATGTGGCGCTTTTGGGGCCGATGACCGTGGGCATCGACACCTCGCACTACGGCGTGTTCGGCGGATATGACTTCGGGCATGGCCGTCTGGAGGCGTTCTCCGGCACCTCAGAGATCGCCGAAAATTCGCCTCTGGGCGCTGAGTTCCCCGACGATGTCCTCGATTGCGGCCTGTCGTGCGCGTATCAGGTGACACCGGAGCTGAAGCTGTACCGCTTATCTGCGCACTGGCTCCGACCTGAGCGGGCCGATGGTCCACGTCTCATCCCACTCTGGCGGTGCAGAGTATGATGTCACGCCGGAGTTCGCGATCAATGGAACTGCGGGTCAGACGATCTTTGACTTCAGCGACCTGCGTGCACCTGCTGACTGCACCGCCACGGGTCTGACGCTTGGCGCGTCCCAGGACATCTCAAATGTTGCCTCGATCCCGATGTTTCTGAGCGCGGAATACTCGCGGACAGTGCTGGATCTGGATGTGTTATTGCCGGGTCTGGAGCCGGAGATTGACCGCTCTGTCCTGGGTCTTACGATCGCGATCGGCAACGGCTCTGGCTCGGCATTGAACTCCGACACCCGCATTGCGCGGGGGAGGTATCGTACCGCCGTGGCGGCTGCATTCAACTCGTACTGATCGGATTTTTGAGGCCGGGAATTTCATAAGCGTCCGGCCTTTTTCATCACTTACAGCACGCCGATTTCGGCCAACGCGCTTTCCAGTTGCGGCGGCAGCGCCTCTTGCTGCCTGGACCCGCCCCGCAGATCTCGCGGCGCATCAGCGGCCAGCAAATACCGCCAACCCTGGAATGCCCGCTTTGGAGTGGCCGCGACCCGAATGATTTCCGGGTCCAATACAATCCCACAACGGTTGATACCGTCCCCGCGATCCACGCCATCAAAGCGCAGGATCATTTGACGGCATAAGATCACGCCTTTGATGACCCAGTAGATCGAGCCACCGCGCAGGATCTCATCCGCGCGTTTTGGCCACATCCGAGTGACGTGACGCGGCAACCCGTCCGCACCCTGAGCACGTGCCGTGGCCTGCCATTCAGACATGCTATCAACGTCGGTGCTGCCCACGCTGAGTTTGATCAGGTTTAGGTTACTCACAGATTGATCCACAAAATCTGTTACGTGTAACACAATATAGTAGCGGAGCTGGGGCGCACTGCAAGGTGTTGAGGCGGCGCGCAGTTCACGCTATCATGCGAGGCCTGCCTCGGATGACGCAATTCTCCGGGGTTGTCGCCGTTTTCGATCCATCGGAGCCGCCTATGACCGCCTTCGCCGCCCCTATCGCAGAACAAATCTGGGACATGAAGTATCGCCTGAAGAAGGCGGACGGCACGCCGATTGACACCTCGGTCAAGGATACCTGGCGCCGGATCGCACGCGCCCTGGCAGTGGCCGAGGATGACGCGCCGGTTTGGGAGGCCAGGTTTTATGAGGCCTTGGAAGATTTCAAATACCTGCCCGCAGGCCGCATCGTGGCGGGCGCTGGCACGGACCGCTCGGTGACGTTGTTCAACTGCTTTGTTATGGGCACGGTGCCTGACAGCATGGGCGGGATTTTCGACATGCTGCGCGAGGCCGCGCTGACAATGCAGCAGGGCGGCGGGATCGGCTACGATTTCTCCACCATCCGGCCCAAGGGCGCGGCCGTCAGCGGAGTGGCGGCGGACGCAAGCGGACCGCTCAGCTTCATGGACGTCTGGGACGCCATGTGCCGCACGATCATGTCCGCAGGCTCCCGCCGGGGTGCGATGATGGCCACGATGCGTTGCGACCACCCGGATATCGAAGAATTCATTGCCGCCAAACAGGACCCGGCACGGCTGCGAATGTTCAACATGAGCGTCCTGGCGACGGACCCGTTCATGGAGGCCGTGCGGGACGATGGCCCGTGGGATCTGGTCTTTGGCGACCACGTTTACCGCACCGTGCAGGCCCGCGATCTGTGGGACCGCATCATGCGCGCCACCTATGATTATGCGGAACCGGGGGTGATTTTCATCGACCGGATCAATGCCGAGAACAACCTGAATTATGCCGAAACGATCTGCGCCACGAACCCCTGTGGCGAGCAGCCTCTGCCACCCTACGGAGCGTGTTTGCTGGGGTCGGTGAACCTGTCGCGGTTGGTGTATAGCCCGTTTGAGGGCGACGCCCATCTCTGCGAAACCGCCTTGGCGGAGATCGTGGCGACTGCTGTGCGGATGATGGATAACGTCGTCGATGCCTCCCGCTTTCCGCTGGAGGCACAGGCGCAGGAAGCCGCAGCCAAGCGCAGGATCGGGCTGGGTGTGACAGGTCTGGCGGACGCTTTGGCGATGTGTGGCTTCCGCTACGGCTCGCCGGACGCCGCCGTCAAAACCGGGGAATGGATGGCGCTGATCGCCAACGCCTCTTACCGCGCGTCGGCGGAACTGGCGGCCGAGAAGGGGGCGTTCCCGCTCTTTGACGCCGCTCAATACGCCAAGGCCCCGATGATCCAACGCCTCGACACGGACGTGCAGGCGCTGGTCGCCAAGCATGGTCTGCGCAACGCTTTGTTGACGTCGATCGCGCCGACGGGGACGATCTCACTGTTCGCGGGCAACGTTTCATCGGGGATCGAGCCGATCTTTGCCAACGCCTACACCCGCAAGGTCTTGCAGGTGGATGGCACGCGGACCGAGGAAGAGGTGGTGGACTACGCCGTCGCCAAGTGGCGGGAGCTGCGCGGCGACGCACCCCTGCCGGAGCATTTCGTCAACGCGCAAACGCTGGCTCCGCTCGATCACGTGCGCATGCAGGCGGCGGCACAGCCCTGGGTGGACAGCAGTATTTCCAAGACCATCAACGTGCCTGCCGATATCTCTTTCGAGGCCTTCAAGGACGTCTATGCCGAAGCCTATGCGACGGGCTGCAAGGGCTGCACGACGTACCGCCCCAATGACGTCACGGGCAGTGTCCTCTCCGTGTCCGAGGCCGATGACAAGCCGCAGGCACGCGAAGCGTCGGAGGCCGCATCGGGCGAAATCGTCTATATGTCCGAGCCACTGCACCGCCCGAACGAGTTGGAGGGCAACACCTACAAAGTCAAATGGCCCGACAGTGAACACGCGCTTTATATCACCATCAACGACATTGTCCTGAACGGCCACCGCCGCCCGTTCGAGGTCTTCATCAACTCCAAGAACATGGAGCACTTCGCCTGGACCGTGGCGCTGACCCGCATGATCTCGGCGGTGTTCCGGCGCGGGGGCGATGTGTCGTTCGTGGTTGAGGAGCTGAAAGCCGTCTTCGATCCGCGCGGCGGGGCATGGATGCAGGGCAAATACGTGCCGTCGATCCTGGCCGCGATTGGCGGCGTGATCGAGCAGCACATGATCGCCACGGGTTTCCTCGCCGGTGAGGGGTTGGGGCTGAAATCCGATCCGCAGGCCGCCGTCGTCAACATCGGCAACCGCCCCGGTCCCGCATGCCCGTCGTGCGGGCAATATACGTTGCAGATGGTCGAGGGCTGCATGACCTGCGGCAACTGCGGGCATTCCAAATGTGGATGAGCCAAGGCTGTCGCTACACGAGGATCACTTGATCACGTCCCGCTTGCCGTAGTTGATCTGGCGGCGCGGACATTGAGCGCGGCTCTCTCGTGATAAGCCTGCGATCCGCGATTCTTCGACTAAGGTGTCACCCACCTGCAGCATCGTGTCGGGCAAAACCTCGTGGGGCGTCGATACACCGACACTTGCCCCCTTTCGGTGATACTATTGCCTCAAATCATCGGCAAAAGCCGGGAAAATAAACATGAGCGGGCAGTATTCATGACATCCAGATCACGCAGGGCGCTGGCCCTTTCCCTTTTGGCGACCCTCGCAACCAGTCAGGCCATGGCCCAGGACAGTGGTCTTCAGCATCTGGGGATCAGCCAGATCTTCAACAACGACTGGTTCGGAATGCCCATCGGCGACCGCTACGACCGGTGGCGCACCGGATCCTATCAGGTCAGCACGGTCTGGGGCCGTGACGATTGGCAGGGTGCCTTGCCGAGCGATCCTTTCGCGCTCATCGAATTTCGCTTCCGCGGTGAGATTATCGCCCCCGACAACCTGTCTGCCCCTGCCGCAGACGACCGCCTCTATGCACCGGCGCTCTATCTCGGTGCTGCAACGCATTTTGAGCGTCGCGGCCTGGAGGTTGCCGCAGGTGCGGATGTGATCGTGACCGGTGAACAGACCGGGCTGATGGGCCTGCATAACGGCATTCACCGGACCTTCGGTGGATCCGATGTGGATCTGTCGAATTTCATGATCGAGGACGGGGTTTACCTGAGTGGCTCCGTCGAAGCGGCGCGTTCTTTTGAGGCCGGCGCGGCCACGATCCGGCCTTTCGTGGCTGCACAGGCCGGCGGCGAGACTCTGGTGCGGATCGGGGGCGATGTCCGGTTCGGAAATTATGACCCCGATGCGCTTTTGATCCGCGACGCGATAACCGGTCAGCGCGTGGTCGGCGTGCCAACGGACGGGGGCGGCGGGTTGTCGTTTTCCGTCGGTGCAGACCTGGCCTATGTGAGCAATAGCGTGCTTCTGCCGTCGCAGGGACCAGACGCCGAAAACATGCGCTACCGTCTGCGCGGCGGCGTGAACTACGCGGCAGGCCCGGCGGATGCCTTTTATGGCATCACCTATATGTCCGAGGAATTCGAGGGACAGGAGGAGGGGCAATTGGTCGGCACCCTCTCCCTCATGCTGCGGTTCTGACACAACGACTCACTGATTCGTGGTTTTGCGAATCACCCTCTTGCCCTGTGCGAATCACCCCGCTACCGTCTTGGCAACGGCCGGGGACAAACCACCGGCTTCTTACGTCAAAAAATTGGCGAGGCGGGGCAGATATATGGGTACGGGCTTTCAGGGCGCGTTCGTGATTTCATGGGCGCAGACCTGCATCGAAGGGTTTCCGGCTGAGTCAGCGTTGGATCTGGTCGAGGGAATGAGTTGGAGCTGGCATGGCCAGCACCTGCCGCTGGATGGTGATCCTTCGGCGCTTCTTCTCACGGTCAGTCGGGACCAGGATGAGCTCCGTTCTCGTGCGGCGCGGGTGGTGCGCAAGCTTTTGCAGCACCCCGCGCCGAGCCCTGCAGATTTTGCCGCCAGTGACGCCGATCCGCTGTTGCGCGGTGCGTTCATCGTCAGCGACGGGGCGAAATTCTACACCATCGTTCCGATTTTGCTTGAGGAAGGCTCGGCGCCGCTGCTGCTGTTTGCAGGCAATCCGCCACCCTCGGGCCGCGAGTTGACTATCGTGCAATGCAACGACGAGACGTTGACAGCGACGCCCTCGGACGCGCCCTCGGTGATCTGTTTCACGCCGGGCACGCGGCTTCGAACCGAAGACGGCGACGTGGCGATCGAGGATCTGGGCACTGGTGATCGCGTGCTGACCCGCGACAACGGCCCCCAGGAAGTGCTGTGGTCCGGTCACAGGCGGATGTCCGGTGCGCGCTTTTTCGCCATGCCCGACCAGCGGCCAATCCGCATGCGGGCCGGAGCGTTGGGTATTGACCGGCCTGACGACGATCTGATCGTCTCGCCCGAGCACCGCATTTTGGTGACGGGGCGTGCCGCAGTGGATCTGTGGGGCGAGCGCGAGGTGCTGGTGCGGGCCGCTGATCTGGTGGGCGACAGCCGCATCACAGTCGATCATTCGCTGCGCGAGACGTTTTATATCCATCTGATGTTGCAGCGACACGAAGTCGTCTGGGCCAACGGAATGGAAGTCGAGAGCTTTCATCCCGGATTCATGGGACTCGACCACCTGTCCAACTTGCAGCGCAATTCGATGCTGGAGTTGCGGCCCGAACTGGCCGCGAACCCGCATTCCTACGGTGCGCCCGTGCGCCGGATGTTGAGCCGGGCCGAGGCCGCGATCCTGATCCACGGCGCGCCGACGAAGCCGCTGGCGGCGCGGTCCCATCTAAGCACTTACGGACAAAACATCCACTGATCTTGGCATTGACAGCCCCCCAGGGCCCCCTTAAACGACCCCAGATCCCGGTAGTGATGCCGGGGTTTTCTGTTGGTGTTGGTGGTCCTCGCAAGAGGAACCCTGTCGCGGCCTGGGCCGAGAGGACAACGCCCTTTTACACGGTGCCAAAACTTGGCCCGAGACGGATCTGACTGACGGAGACAGGGGCGCAACAGTGTCCTTATTCCGAAATGTGGGACCCGGTTTTCGGATCAGGTTGCGGACCCATCGAAAAAGGAGATCAGCCGTGACCAAACGCACGTCTGCCAAGTACAAACTCGATCGCCGGATGGGTGAAAACATCTGGGGCCGTCCGAAATCCCCCGTCAACCGTCGCGACTATGGCCCCGGCCAGCATGGTCAGCGCCGCAAGGGCAAGCTCAGCGACTTCGGTCTGCAGCTGCGCGCCAAGCAGAAGCTGAAGGGGTACTACGGCGACCTGACAGAAAAGCAATTTCGCCGCATCTATGGCGAAGCCGAGCGTCTGCGCGGGGACACGGGTGAACTGCTCATCGGTCTGCTGGAGCGGCGCCTGGACGCCGTGGTCTACCGGGCCAAGTTCGTGCCGACCGTGTTCGCAGCCCGCCAGTTCGTGAACCACGGCCACGTCACCGTGAACGGCCAACGGGTCAACATTCCGTCCTACCGCGTCAAGGAAGGTGATGTGATCGAGGTGCGTGACAAGTCCAAGCAACTGGCTGTCGTGCTTGAGGCCGTTGGACTGGCCGAGCGTGATGTCCCCGATTACATCGACGCCGATCACTCGAAGATGAAGGCGACCTTCGTGCGCTCCCCGGGTCTGGGCGATGTGCCTTACGCGGTTCAGATGGAACCAAACCTCGTCGTGGAATTCTACGCGAAGAACTAAGTGTTCCTGGCGATCCGCAGCTATTCCAGACGCCGCTCCTTGGGGGGCGGCGTTTTTCGGTGTGGCGGAACTTTTGCGCCACCAACTGGTTTCCCCCCCGGACACTGAAAATGGAACAGGAGCTACCGCGATGGCCGATCTCAAGCACGAATTCTGGGACCGTATGGAAGACGTTCGGGCAGGCATGTTGGGGATCAAGGGGCATGGCCGTCTTGTCGCCATGTCACCCAATACAGATGACGACATTCCCGACGCGATCTGGTTCATAACCGCCAAAGGCACCGATCTGGCCAGGGGTGTAGCGGCCGGACCAAAGCCCGCACAATTTGTCGTCTCGGCCGACGGCCCCGGCCTCTACGCCGATGTCGAAGGCGAGTTGAGCCTTTCGTCCGACCGCGAGGCGCTGGACGAAGTCTGGAGTTTCGTATCGGACGCGTGGTTTGAAGGTGGTCAACACGATCCCGACGTGACACTGCTGAGGTTCGTCCCACGCACGGCGGAGATATCGATCACCTCCGGCGGCGGATCAAAGTTTCTCTACGAGATCGCCAAGGCGCATCTGACGGACGAAACGCCCGACATGGGCGCGCAGGGCACCGTGACGTTCTAAAGCGTTTTGCATTTAATCTGAGGCATATCCGGCAGCCTTGATGAAGTTCCAGCACTCTTGGGGGTCGAAGAGTTCACAGATTTCTGCGAGCGCCTCGAATAGGGCGTCGAAGGTTCTGGCCCCGATCCGTCGGAGGTGTGCCTTGAGTTTTGAGAATGCCAATTCGATTGGATTAAGGTCGGGGCTGTAGGCGGGCAGGAACAAGAACCAACAGCCTCGCCGTCGCAATGCTTCGGCGGCGCGGGGGCTTTTGTGCGTGGACAGGTTATCGAGGATGACAACAGTGCCGGGTTCGAGTTCGGGGGCCAGTTGCGTTTCGATATACCTGTCAAATGCAGGGCCGTTCATGGCCCCGGTGATGACCCAAGGCGCAATCAGCGCGTTTTGCGTCAACCCGGCGATGAACGTCTGTGTCCCCCATTTGCCGAAGGGTGCGGTGCCGTAAAGCCGTTCCCCAACCGGCGCACGGCCACGCAGGCGAGTGAGGTTCGTCTTCACCGCTGTTTCGTCAATAAACACCAGCCTGTGCGGCTCCTGGCGCATTCTCGGCTGGCGACGCATGATCCAATCCCGGCGTGCCAGGCGTAGCGCAGGCCGATCACGTTCAGCCGCGATCAGTCCTTTTTTTATATGACAGCCCGGCCCGTTCCAGTGCCCGGTGCAACGATGAGAGCTGAACCTGCACGCCGTGGGTCTCAGTCAGAGCCGATGCTAATTCCTTGAGAGTGATGTCCGGCTCGGCGCGCACAATATCAAGAAGGAAGTCCGTATGCGGTGCCAACTTGCCAAACCGCCCAGGCGGTCGCCCTTGCGACATCGGAGCACACTCACCCTTCGCCCGATGTTCAGCTCCGAACCGCACAGCGGTCGCAGCACTCACACCAAACACCCGCCCCGCAGCACGCGCTGAATGGCCCCGCGCAACATATGCGCAAATCCGCTTTCGAAGATCCAAAGAGTAAGGCTTGCCCATGATCCACCTCCCAACTGGAGTGAATCAGACAAATCCTTCCCTGTGAATCCCATTGGACTCACATAAAAAGCAAAACGCTTTAGGCAAAGCCGGAAGCAGGTCTGGGTGACAGCGGCCTGAGAGCGCTGGATCTAGCGACGCCTCACTGCCCGTCGCGTCGGGCGATAGTGGACAGGTCGGACACCCATGGCAGCGCCGATCCGCACCAGACTTGATGACGCGGGCGCAGTTCGGCCTGCTGCCTGATGGTGCCGACGCGTAAACCAAAGAACCCGGCCTCGTCGTCCGGCGTCTGTGCGTGGATGCGCGTGCCGCAATCCGGGCAGAAACTCAGCACCCTGATGCGGCCGCTTGACGCGATCTTCTCGTAGCCCTTCAGCGTGCCGCTCAACAGTTTGAACTGGCGATTGAGTACATGCACGACCACACCGAATGCCGTTCCGGAATTGATCTGGCAATCGGCGCAATGACAGATCGCGCAGCGGTCGGGCGCGATCACTGCGGTGTAGGAGATCGCGCCGCACAGGCAATGGCCGTCCACGGCCATGGTCTTCGGCATCATCGGCTCCCTATTGGCTTGCGCCGCGCCGCGATCCGCGCCTGGGCCGCCGCAGTCCCGTCATGGAACGATCCAAACAGCTTGTCCCAGGGGATCTCCAGGTTGCCGTAGTTACACTCGAAATAGCGGTGGTGCATCTGGTGATGAAACGTGCCCAGCTTCAGACGGTTTTTGTCGCGGATCACCATTCCCTCAAACCCGCAATGGGTCGTGGCGGCGGTCAACGCGTAATATTGCAGGTGGAACAGGATATGGACCGGATGGGCGGCTACGACGAAGTGGACCAGCACGGAACCCAGAAAGATCACATGCTCCACCGGATGCATCGACAGTCCAGACCACGGCCCGACATTGATGTTGCGGTGATGCAGGGCGTGAACGTGTTTGTATAGCCACGGGACATGAAGCGCGCGGTGGATCCAGTAGAAGTAGAAGCTTTCCCAAATCGGGATCAGAAAGAACAGCGCGATGAACCAGATGGGATGCGCAGCCCAGATGAGCACCGGCGCATATCCGTTGGCCATCGCCCAAAGCAGCAGCACCTCGTAGGCGGTCCAGATGGTGACGCCCGATGCCAGCGTCCAGAACATATTGTCGCGGATCTGGCCTCCCAGCGTGAACTGCCTCCCGTTCTTCATCAGGGGCCGCGCGTCGTAGCGCAGACGCTGGCCCTGGGCGGTGAAAGTGTAGAACCACAGATGCAACCCGCCTGCCACAGCGCTCATCAGGATCAGGTTGCGCGCCAGCATTGTGAGGATCGCGATGATTGTGGGCTGCGCCATGACTTCCAGAGATGGCTGAAACCATGTCCAGGATATGAAGGCGACCGCCACCAGGATCAGCCGTTCCGAGATCAGGAACCACGAGTCCCAGAACCAGCGCAGAATGGCAATCGGGCGCGGCGGCCACTGAAACAAGGGTGAGACCTGAAGCGGCACGTTCGGCGCGTATGACCAGCCCTTGAGCGGTGTGTGTGACATGGAATCAGCCTCCTTCAGGCGATTATGCGCACTGCACGGCGTCAAGGCATCTCTTTTCTCTTTGGTTTTCATCGCCGCGCCAAGGTTGTATTGGGCAGGCCTGATCCGAAACGGAGGCTCAAGATGGAACAAACGCACCCGGTCCATGCAAAGATAGACGGTCCGATTGTGATGATCGGCTTCGGGTCGATCGGTAAAGGCACCTGGCCCTTGATCGAGCGCCATTTTGAATATGACGCGAGCCGGTTCACGGTGATCGAGCCGGACACGCGCCAGCACAATTTCCTGCGCCAGCATGGGTTGGCGTTCACCGATACGGCCCTGACGCCGGACAATTACCGAAAGGTTCTGGGTGGCCTCCTGGAGCCGGGCAAAGGCTTCTGCGTGAACCTCAGCGTCGAAACCTCCTCGCTTGATCTGATGCGGTTTTGTCGGGAGATCGGCGTGCCCTATATCGACACCGTGGTGGAGCCCTGGGCGGGCTATTACTTTGGCACCTCCGACAACGCTGCGCGCACAAATTATGCCTTGCGGCAGGCGGTGCGCGACGAAGCGGCAGCCAACCCCGGCGGAACAACCGCCGTGTCGTGTTGCGGGGCCAACCCCGGCATGGTGTCTTGGTTCGTGAAAGAAGGCCTGCTGACGTTGGCCAAGGATACGGGCGCGGATGTTGTGCCGCCCTCCGATCGGGAGGGCTGGGCACGGCTGATGCAATCGCTCGGTGTCAAAGGCGTGCATATCGCAGAGCGGGACACGCAGGCCCGCCGCACGCCCCGCCCCCGCAATGTGTTCGTGAACACATGGTCGGTGGAGGGATTCATCTCCGAGGGGTTTCAACCGGCGGAGCTTGGCTGGGGCACCCATGAGCCGTGGTTCCCCGAGAACGGTCATCGCCAGGAGACGGGCTGCAAAGCCGCGATCTGGCTGGACCGGCCCGGTGCCATCACGCGGGTGCATTCATGGTGCCCGACGCCCGGACCGCAGTTCGGCTTTCTGGTGACCCACAACGAAGCGGTCTCGATCAGCGATTACTTCACAGTAGGGGAGGGGCACGAGCCGGAGTTTCGCCCGACGTGCCATTATGCCTACCACCCCTGCGATGATGCGGTGCTGTCGCTCCATGAGATGTTCGGCGCCGGAGTGACGCAGACAGCGCATCATATCCTCGGGGAGGATGAGATCGTGGAGGGTGTCGACGAATTGGGTGTTTTGCTTTTTGGCCATGAAAAGAATGCCTTATGGTTCGGCTCAAGGTTGAGCAACGCGGAAACACGCGATCTTGCACCGTTTCAGAACGCGACGGGGCTTCAGGTCACAAGCGCCGTTCTGGCCGGCATGGTCTGGGCACTGGAAAACCCCGGCGCAGGGATTGTGGAGGCCGATGAGATGGATCACGCCCGGTGCCTCGAGGTCCAGCGCCCCTACCTTGGCCCGGTGGAGGCGCATTATACTGACTGGACGCCGCTGCAGGATCGGTGGGAGTTGTTCCCCGAGGATATCGACGAGACGGAACCATGGGCCTTCCGCAACGTCTTGGCCAGTTAAGCGATTGCGGCGTGCCTCGCCCTCGCGGGCTGCGACACGACCGCGGTGGCACCTGGCCCAAGGCCAGCTGCGGCGGCGCGGGCAGGAAGGTGCTATCCGACATTGCATGCTCCCGCTGGCTGTATCGTAACGGCCCTCGCCAACACTCGCGGATGGGCGTAAAGGCAAACGATGGCACTGGGTGACGAATTCAACACGCTGACATTGGAAGACGGCCGCGCCTTGCCGCTGTGGCGTCAACCGGTCGCGCTTCTGGCCGTCTTGGCGTTTGCGATGCCAATCGCGTTTGCGACATGGTCCGCACTGCTCAACAACTTTGTCGTCGAAATGGCGCAGTTTGACGGGTCCGACATTGGCTGGCTGCACACGGTGCGGGAAATTCCCGGATTTCTCGCCATCGGAGTAATCTTTCTGATCATCTTCATCCGCGAGCAGGTTCTGGCTCTGGTCTCGCTGATCCTGCTTGGCGTGGCTTCTGCTCTGACCGCGCAGTTTCCTTCGCTGGGGGGCCTGCTGTTCGTCACCTTGCTGAGTTCCATCGGGTTCCACTACTACGAGACGGTCAACCAATCTTTGCAGTTGCAATGGATCCGGAAAGATCGCGCGCCGCAGGTGCTGGGTATCCTGCTGAGCATCGGATCTGGTGCTACCTTTCTGGCCTATCTGCTGATCGTGGTGACCTGGCGCGCGTATGACCTGAGCTACGATATCGTCTATTGGCTGTCGGGTGGGGTCACCGCCGTGCTCGCCGCCGTATGTTTTCTTCTTTACCCGCAGTTTGAGAGCCCGACGCCCCAGACCAAGAAAATGATCCTGCGCAAGCGCTACTGGCTCTATTACGCGCTGCAGTTCATGTCGGGCGCGCGGCGCCAGATCTTTGTTGTTTTCGCGGGCTTCATGATGGTGGAACGCTACGGGTTCGAAGTGCACCAGATCACCGGACTGTATATGGCGACGCTGATGGTCAACGTGATTGCTGCCCCATTCCTTGGCCGTGCCGTGGGTTACTTCGGAGAACGCGTCGCTCTGGTCATCGAATACACGGGCCTCGGACTGATCTTTGTGCTCTACGCGGGGCTATACGCGTTCGACTGGGGATCCGGGGTAGCGGCGGCGTTGTATATTGCCAACCACATCTTTTTTGCTCTGGCCCTCGCGATCAAAACCTACTTTCAGAAGATCGCCGATCCGGCGGATATTGCGCCGACAGCCGCTGTGGCTTTCACGATCAACCATATCGCGGCTGTGTTTCTTCCTGTCGGGCTTGGATACCTGTGGCTCACTTCGCCTACGTCGGTGTTCATGGCCGCGGCCGGGATGGCTGTGGTTTCGTTGCTGCTGTCCCTTTTGGTGCCGCGTCGCCCGAGGCCCGGGCATGAGACGACATTGGCCGCTCCTCAGGCGCAGCCCGCGCAATAGATCAAGCGACCGCTTCAGCCAGCGGCACGCAGCCGGCAACGGCGGCGGAATTTCTGGTCAACGTAGTGCAGCGGCGGCCGGACTTGCAGGAAAAACTGATGGTAGGGAAGCGGCTGTCTGCGCAGGCCTGCATGCCCTGCAACATCGCGCCCAACTCAACCGCCGTGTATCGTTCGTAATCGGACGTGTATAAGCGCGTAGCCTCATTTAGCGTGCCGACAACGGCCCGGGTCATGACCGAGTTGAATATTCCGGCATCACTCGTTTCCGCTGAAATTCCAAAGTAAAACCTGCCTGCAAGACCGAAAGCGGCGCCAAGGCGGGTAAACAGAAGCCCGCGAAATCAACTAACTTGATCTTGCCCTCTCCGTTCTTGCCTTGTCAGCACGATAGTGGGAGTCTCCGAAGACCTTGATCCACGGGTATCCCGCCCTGCCGCCCCGTTTGCTAATTGCGGCCAAAGGGGCTACCGCTCCGCCGACATCACCCATGCCTGAGGCTCCCATGATCACCTGGACCGCATTGACCACTTTGACTGAGAAGTCGCCCGCTGCAGCCCTCGGCGATGCATTGGAGCGATTGGACCCCGCGCCCACGGGGGTCGGCGTGTTTGAGATGGAGGACGGATCGGGCCTTTGGGAGGTTGGCGCGTATTTCATCGACGCTCCCGATGAGGTGGCGCTCGCGATCCTGTCGGCAGCTTACGGCGCGAAAGCATTCGCAGTGTCGGAGATACCGGAGACGGATTGGGTCGCCCATGTGCGGCGCGAACTGCACCCGGTGCCTGCGGGGCGGTTCTTTGTCTATGGCAGCCATGACGCCGATAAACTGCCCGCGGATTCGGTCGGACTGCTGATAGAGGCGGCCATGGCGTTCGGAACTGGGCACCACGGGACCACAAAAGGCTGTCTCGAAGCCGTGGACAAACTGTTTACATCCGGGTTTTCGCCACAGTCAGTGGCCGACATCGGGTGCGGTACAGCCGTGTTGGCGATTGCTGCTGCGAAGGTTTTGCGTTGCCCCGTTATCGCGTCGGATATTGACCGGCAGGCCGTCGATGTGGCGGTGGTCAATGTTGCCGCCAACGGGGTGGAGGCGCTTGTGTCCTGCGTTGAGGCGACCGGCTTCGATCACCCGAATCTATCCGAAATGGGGCCTTATGAGCTTGTTTTTGCTAATATTTTGATGGGCCCTCTGCTAGATATTGCCCCCGATATGGCGTGCAGTACCGCACCGGGCGGCTATGTAATCCTGTCGGGCATCCTTAACGCGCAGGCGGACGCTGTCATTGCGACCTATGCTGCGGAAAATCTTGATGTCCATGCCCGCGACGAGATCGGAGAATGGACTACACTGACGTTACACAAGGCGGTTTGACCAATTGTGACGAAACTCGCCATTTTCGCCTAAAATCTGTCGCAATTTGAGACCACTATCAGTATACTCATCAGCGGTGGGGGCAGCATAATAAGTTGAGCTGTCCAATGAGTAATGTGTCTGAAAGTTTTAGCGAGCGCCTGGATCGCATCCAGCGCAGCCGTCGTGGCCGCAGTGGAGGTATGGGCTTTGTCGTTCATCCCGACGGTGTTGTGACCGCGATCGGTGGATCGTCCTCCCGTTTGCGGTTTGGCTTTCCACTTAAAGGATTGCTGACAGCTCTTTTCATTGCCGTTCTGGTCAAGGCCTATCTGATGTGGTTCCTGGGTACAGACGTGTACACCCTTGAAGTACAAAGCCTTCTGTCCGGATCCGCGTTTGAGCGTTTGGCTGCAATCGTCCTGATGCCGGATGTCCTGACAGAATGGGTTGTGGAGCGCTATGCGGACATCTACGTCTTCGTTCAAGCGGGCTTCGCTGCCACTACGCCTGGTTGAGTGATCGGATCTTGCGTGGGTCGCGACTGGATTGGACCCGGTTTTGCAATGTCGCACGTGGATTCTGTAGGATGCTTGACGACGCACGGATAACGAGTTGATTGGGAACAACAAAAAGCGACCCAGGCATCAACCTGGGCCGCTTTCTTCGTTGGAAACCTGCGATCAGCGCTTGTATTTGCCGCGCGCGATATCGTCGATGTCGCCACGACAAAGGCCGAGGTCGTCCAGTTCATGGTTCGAAAGCGACGAAAGCGATTTCACTGTCACTCTGGCGTCATTCCAGGCGGTAACTTTCGCAACCAAAGTGGAGAGGACGCGAGTGCCGTTGAAGCCTGCGCCGAGGGGGCGGTTGGTGATCGAGGCCATAGGTCTCATCCTTTCCAGTCTAGCGATTTTGGTATGCGGCCGGATCATTCCTGGCCGTTGATAGTGCCCACTTAGTAGGCAGATTGGAAACAAGCAACCGGGAGTTTTTGCATGGGTTGTATGCACAAAACGCATGGCATGAATTGCTCTTAACACACCGTAAAGATTGATAAATATGTCAATACAACGTGTCGCAAAATCACCCGCTGATGTCGGGTTTGTCGCGTCCAGGTGTACGATGTCGAAACCAGCACAGCAAACGTCGAAAACGCACCGCATATCACGCGGCGGCTTGGCGATGTTCGCGTTTCGTGCTAACGCTCCATTAACCCCGTACAAACGGGCAGGCCAACACACGGGCAGGCGACCATGCGTATTATTGGAATTGATCCGGGGCTGCGCACCCTCGGGTGGGGCGTGATCGAGGCGCGTAACGGGCGGCTCAGCCATGTGGCCAATGGGCAATGTCGAACTGAAGGCAAGGACCTGGCCCTTAGGTTGTTGTCGCTTCACACGCAATTAAGTGCAGTGATGGCGCAATATTTGCCCGACACAGCAGCCGTGGAGCAGACCTTCGTGAACCGCGACGGGGCCGGTACGCTGAAGTTGGGGCAAGCCCGCGGCATCGCCATGCTGGTTCCCGCTCAGGCGGGCCTCGCGATCGGGGAATACGCGCCGAATGCGGTAAAAAAGGCCGTCGTAGGTGTGGGTCACGCTGATAAACGCCAGATTGAACATATGGTGCGGCTGCAGTTGCCGGGATGCTCTCCGGTGGGGCCAGACGCGGCAGATGCGCTCGCGATTGCGATTTGTCACTCGTTTCACGCTGCGACGTCGGGGCGTCTCGCCGCTGCGATCAAGTCAGCAAGCGTTGGTACACTGCGGGAGGTCGCGCGATGATTGGCAAGCTCACCGGCAAACTGGACTACCGGGGCCGCGACCACGCGTTGATCGACGTGGGCGGGGTCGGCTATGTCGTCTATTGTTCGGACCGGACACTCGCGGCGCTTCCCGGCGCGGGGGATGCCGTTTCTATCTACACCGAGTTATTGGTTCGTGAAGACCTAATGCAACTGTTCGGATTCCTGACCCCATTTGAGCGGGAATGGCACCGGTTACTCACCTCGGTTCAGGGGGTTGGTGCAAAAGCCTCAATGGCCATCCTGGGCACTTTGGGTGCGGATGGGGCTGCGCGCGCCATCACGTTGGGCGATGCTGTTTCGATCAAGGCAGCACCCGGCGTCGGTCCGAAACTGGCGCAGCGGGTGGTGATGGAGCTGAAGGACAAAGCGCCCGCCGCGATGGCCATGAGCGCGAGTGTTGAGGCCGCGATGGGGACAGAGACCGCTTTGGTTGAAAAAGACGGTCCGGTTGGGACGAAGCCGATAACCCGTCCGACCTCCAACGCGCAGGCTGAGGCCCTGTCAGCCCTGCAAAACCTTGGCTATAGTCCAGTAGATGCGGCGCAAGCGGTGGCTCAGGCTGCGGACGGCGCATCCGACACTGCGGACCTGATCCGAAGCGCCCTGCGGCTTTTGGCACCCAAGGATTAGAGGGATGGTCCCGCACCTCCATGTGCGCCATAAATACACACGATGACAGAGCCTGACCCAACCCTGCGCCCGGAACGCATGTCCGAGGACGCCCATCTTTCCACGGATGACAAGGCTATGCGCCCGCAATCACTGGATGATTTTACCGGACAAGCGGAGGCGCGGGCCAATCTGCGGGTGTTCATCGAGTCCGCAAAGCGCCGTGGCGAGGCGATGGATCATGTGCTGTTTCACGGCCCTCCCGGCCTTGGCAAGACCACGCTGGCGCAGATAATGGCGAAGGAACTTGGAGTTGGGTTCCGTATGACGTCGGGGCCGGTGCTGGCCAAAGCGGGGGATTTGGCGGCGATCCTGACCAACCTGGAAGCGCATGATGTTTTGTTCATTGATGAGATCCACCGTCTCAATCCTGTCGTCGAAGAAATTCTCTACCCCGCGCTGGAGGATTTTGAGCTTGATCTGGTGATCGGTGAAGGTCCCGCCGCACGCACGGTGCGGATCGAGTTGCAGCCGTTCACGCTGGTCGGCGCAACCACACGGCTTGGTCTGCTGACCACGCCACTGCGCGATAGGTTCGGCATCCCGACGCGCCTGAATTTCTACACGGTTCAGGAGCTTGATCTGATCGTCGCCCGTGGCGCGCGGCTTGCCAATATCGAGGCTGACCCGAAAGGCACGGCGGAAATCGCCAAACGGGCGCGTGGTACGCCTCGGATTGCCGGGCGGCTGTTGCGCAGGGTGATTGACTTCGCAGTGGTCGAGGGGGACGGGCGTCTGAGCCAGGAAATTGCCGATAGCGCGCTGACGCGGTTGGGGGTGGACGAGCTTGGCCTCGACGGGGCGGACAGGCGCTATCTATCTCTGATAGCAGAGAATTATCACGGCGGTCCGGTTGGAATTGAAACCGTCGCTGCTGCGCTGGCAGAGCCGCGCGATGCGTTGGAAGAAGTGATCGAGCCGTTTCTGTTGCAGCAAGGCCTGATTGCGCGGACGCCAAGGGGCCGAATGTTGGCCCATAAGGGATGGTCCCATCTGGGGTTAAAAGCACCTGCGACAGGTGGGTCGGGGATTCCGGAAAGTCCCAGACAAGATAAAGTGGCGCCTAAACTGGGCGATGATCAGGGAGGATTGTTTTGAGACGAGTTTTGGGAGCCGCACTGGCCGCATTGACACTGTCCGCGCCTGCAATGGGCGAGATCGAGTTTCGCTACGACGACGTTCTGACCACTCGGTTTGGAGAAGTTCATGTCGAAGGCTCGGATTTTGCCAAGACCCTTTGGCGCGGAACGGAGCCGTTGCCCCTGCCCGAGAACGCTCGATGGTGGATTGACTGGTCCGCGCAAGGGGAAGGGGCCTATGACTGGGTCATCGCCTCGAACCATCATGGCGGGAATTCCTGCGGCGGAGCGTCGTATATCCTGCGCCTGGAGGCCGACGCCACGGCGATCAGTGCGCCGTTTGCAGGATGTGACGGGCGAATGACGGATGTTCGCACCGGAGACGGCTGGATCGAAGTGGACCGTACCGATCGCGACATCACAATCACCCATGTCACGATCCGCTGGGAGGGGGAGGCCTATTCTGAAACCAGCCAGTTCGCGCCCCTGGCGCCGCCCGCCGGCGCGGGCGAGGATGTGACAAGGTGGATCGGCCAGAACCCATACGTCATCTTTGAAGATGCGGGTGAAAGGGCACGCTTCGGGCAGGTGATGGAGCCACAGGACCTTCAGAACCTGGCTGAGTTCACCTCAGTCTCTGCGGGGGTGAGCCAATTGGGCGATTGGGTGTTCGCGACGGGCTGTCAGCCTCATTCCTGCGGAATCGTGATGGGGGCGGTAGGCATCCGCGTCAGTGACGGCGCAGTGGCGGCGGAAATCCGATCCAACGGAGAGCCTGCACGACAGTTTGGGCTGGCGAGCGATCCTGCGTTTCAGGCCGCGATTTCTGAGGGGATGCAATGAGCGAGGCGATCGAGGCGCTGTTCACCCGCGCCGATGGGCAATTCCTGTTCGCGCGCTGGGGCAGGCCGATTGTGCCGGTTGTATTCGGGGTGGAGGATGCGACGATCGGCGTTTTCAAAGGCGCGATAGAAGCTGTGGTGGCGCTGGCCGATCACACGATGGCAGAGCATGATCCGGAATTGGGTGCGAACCTGATGGTGTTTTTCCTGCGCGACTGGGCGGAGTTGGAGGCCACGCCGAACCTTGACCGTCTGATCCCTGACCTCGGGCCGCTGGTGGAGCGGTTGCAGGTGGCGGACGCCAATCAATACCGCAGTTTCCGGTTTGACGCGGATGGCGGCATCAAGGCGGCGTTTTTGTTCATCCGTATGGACGCAGCAATGGCGCAAGCTCCGGCGGAGACAATCGCACTGAGCCAGATCGTGCAGACGATCTTGTTATGGAGCGACACGGCCTTTGTCGGCACGTCGCCATTGGCGGTGGTGAGTGCGGACGGCCCTGCGGTGTTGAAGCCTGAAATCGCGGATATCATTCGTTCGGGGTACGATCCGGTTCTGCCCGTGGCGAGCACCGAACCGGCTTTCGCCTTGCGATTGAGCGCCCGGATCGGAGCGCTGCAATGATCCACCATTGGCCTTTGCGCGTGTATTATGAGGATGTTGATCTGGCAGGGATCGTCTATTACGCCAATTACCTCAAGTACCTGGAGCGGGGACGTTCTGAAATGGTGCGGGAGGCCGGAATATCTCAATTGGATATGAAGGCAGCAGGCCTCGTGTTCGCTGTGCGTCGGGTGGAGGCCGATTACCTCAAGCCCGCCAACTACGATGATGAACTGGTGGTGGAAACGAGGCTGGAGGCGCTGAAATGGGCCAGTTTCGAGATGCCGCAGCGGGTGCTGCGCGGCGATGCGGTGCTGATGAAAGCCCGCATCAAGGTCGTGATCTTATCCGCACAGGGCCGGGCGGCCCGCTTTCCGGCGGATATTCGCGCAAAAGTCACAGAGATTATGGCAACCGACAGCCCGTAACGCGGAATTGTTCGCAATTGGGCTTCCCTCCTGCTAGGCTTTCTCCAAATGAGGCGCATCAAAATCAGCGCCCGTTCGTATGTATATGGTGTTGAGGCCGGGGCAGAGGATTACAGGACTCTATGGAAACGGAAACGCTCGCGTTGGCGAATGAGGCGGATTTTACCCTCATAGCCCTTTTCTTTCGTGCAAGCTTGATCGTCAAACTAGTGATGATCGCGCTGATTGTGGCCTCTGTCTGGGTGTGGGCGATTGCCTTCACAAAGTTCGCCATGTTCCGCAGATCGCGCACCAATGCCGCTATATTTGATGCCGCCTTCTGGAGCGGGGAGCCGCTGGATGAATTCTACGACAAGGTGGCCGAAGCGCCCGGATCCGCATCCGAGAGGGTGTTTGTGGCGGGGATGACGGAATGGCGCCGGTCGTTGCGCGACGACGGCGCGCTGATCCCCGGCGTGCAGCAGCGCGTGGACCGGTCCATGGATGTGTCGATCACGCGCGAAAGCAATCGTTTGCAAAACGGGTTGACGTTTCTGGCCACGACCGGTGCCATCGCGCCGTTTGTGGGCCTGTTCGGCACCGTTTGGGGTATCATGCGCTCGTTCCAGGAGATCGCGATGTCGGGGCAGACATCGTTGGCCGTGGTCGCGCCCGGTATTGCGGAGGCGCTTTTGGCGACGGGACTTGGCCTGTTGGCGGCCATCCCGGCTGTGATCCTGTACAACAAGCTGTCGGCGGATGCGGATTCCATTGTCGGCACCTACGAAAGTTTCGCGGATGAGTTCTCCACCCTTCTGTCGCGGCAGCTGGACTGATGGGGGCCTCGGTTGCACCATCGGACGGCGGCGGACGACGGCGCAGGGGTGGGCGGCGCAACGGCGCGCGTCCCATGTCCGAGATCAACGTGACGCCGTTTGTGGACGTTATGTTGTGTCTGCTGATTATTTTCATGGTTTCCGCCCCCCTGATGACCGTCGGTGTGCCGATTGATCTGCCTGATACGTCGGCAGAGGCGCTCCCGTCGGAGAACGAAGAACCATTGACCGTGACGTTATCGGTAGACGGCAGTGTCACGCTGCAAACCACCGAAGTCTCTCGTGAAGACTTGATCCCACGCCTGCAAGCCATCGCGGCGGAGCGCGACAGCCCGCGCATCTTCCTGCGCGCGGATGGCGGCATTCCCTACACCGACGTGATGGAGGTCATGGGCGCGCTGAACTCTGGCGGCTTCCGGCAAATTGGTTTGGTGACGGATTCAGGCGGCCCTCGTCTGGATGGCCAATAGGAGTGATTGCCCATGCGCCGCTCCCTCTACGCGTCCGGGACTTTGCACGTTATCCTTCTGGTATGGGTGGCTATCGGCGGCACGCTGTTTGATCGTAGCCCCGACACGGAATTTGAGGTCACGGGCGTGACGTTGATGTCGGTAGAGGAGTTTGAGGCTCTTTCCGATGCGGTCGCGAATGCGGAGCCTGTGGAGGCAGCCCAACCCACCGCACCCGCTTTGCCGGAAGTGGCAGAAGCGCCCGACGCCCCGACGGCAGAGACACCGCCGCCCGCCCAGGATGTGCCGGTTGAGACGGCAGCGCCGCCGCTGGAGCAGACGCCGGTTCCTGTGGATCCGATCCCCGATGCGGTCGTCACCGATGAGGTCGTAGCGCTCGCTCCGCCCCCTGGCGCGCCGGATGCTGCCGTTGCACCCACGCCACGCCCCGAACAGGCGCCGCGCGTGGCCCCCGTTGCTGCCCCGTTGCCGGAGCCTGATGTCGAGACTGCACCTGAGGTGTTGGAGCAACCGACGGAAGAGGCCGTTGCAGACGAAACCCCGGTCGAAGAGACGCCAGAAACGGCTCCGGAAGAGGCCAGCACCGAGATTGTGACAGAGGCCGAAGAACCTGCGGCCGCCCCGCTTGGCCCGACGTCTTCGGTGCGTCCGGCCCCGCGTCCGTCGCGTCCGGCTCCGGTTGAGACGCCCGCAGAAGCTCCCGCAGCAGCGGTGGCGGAGGTTCCTGTCGAGACGCCGCCTGAGGCCGTCGATCCGCTGGCTGCCGCGATTGCCGCGACTGTAGCCGAGGCGATTGAGGCGCCGACGCCGACGCCGCCGGCACCTGCCGCCGCACCAAGCGGTCCACCCCTGTCCCAGGGCGTGCGCGACGGGTTCCGCGTGGCCGTGCAGGCGTGCTGGAATGTAGGCGCATTGTCCACGGAGGCGCTCGGCACTACGGTTGTTCTGGCCTTCGACATGGCCCGCGATGCGCGTCCCGACGCGGGCACGATCCGCATGATCGAATTCTCCGGCGGGTCCGAGGGCGCGGCGAGCCAGGCCTATGAAGCCGCCCGCCGCGCGATTATCCGCTGCGGGGCGAACGGATTTAACCTGCCCATCGAAAGCTATGACCGTTGGAGTCAAGTGGAGCTGGTGTTCAATCCAAACGGGATGTCGATGCGATGATCCGGCGGGCCCTGATCCTCGCGGTGATGGCCGCACCCGTGGTCGCCCAGATCCGGCTCATGCCGCGGCCCGAAGATCCGGGCATGTGGGGTGCGCCGGTGGGTGAAGCATCGGGAGGTGTGTTTGGAGCGCTTTCGCGCTATCGCCCGCCGGGGTTGGCTCCACCTGCTGATTCAGTTGAGCAATGGCAGCGATTTGGCGTGCGGGTTGATGCACCGGGCGGGGCGGCCGGATGATCCGAGCAGCTCTTTTTCTCTGTATTCTGGCCGTGCCAGCCTCCGCACAAACCGCGCCGATTGACCCGATTGGGGAGCGGCCCGGTCGCTGGCTCTCCATCCCGCGTGAAGGGGCCTCATCGCAGGTGTTGGAGGCCCCGTCCTTGCGTCAGGAGACCACGCCGGGGCAGGCACCGACCGTCATATTAGTCGCGCCGGAGGTCGCGCCTGTGTTGGCTGCGCCGGAGGCCGCGCCGCTGATTGCAACGCCGCTGATCGCCAACCCTGAACTTGTGCCGCTTGTCACAACGCCAGAGGCCGCGACGGTACTTAAATCGCCGGAGACCGCGCCATTGATCGAGCCTCCGCGCGGCGCGCCCGACACGCGTCCGACCCCTCGCCCTCCATCGCTTGAGGTTGCCGATGGTACTGCCGCGCCGGAATTAGACGCGCCTGAAGCAGCGTCTGAAATTGCCGCTGAGGTTGCGGGCGTGGTGGCTGTACCGGTCGCAAACAGGCCTCCCGCCAATGGTGAGGCGGAAGTCGAAGTGTTGGCGGTCCCCGCGCTGGCCCCTTTGGTGTCGCCACCGTTACAAGTCGCGCCGCAGGTTCACCCGGCCCCGGTTGAAGCCGGAGCAAACGGTGCTGCATACCCTTCGTCAAGACCCCAAGATGCCGCCTCCATGGCGGAGGCTTTGGCAGCACGGATCGCCGCAGAGGCGCAGCAAATCGTGATCGGGGGACCACGAGAGATCTCTCTGACCTCACCGGATAGCGGGGAGTTGTTGCCACCATTGGGTCTTCATGATGCCGGCGTCTCGCTTCTGGAACGCGTTGAGCCGACCCGGCCTTCGGCAGTTATTGATGTTGACCCGGCAGCTGAGGCGATTTTTGACGATTTGATCGAAGAGGCGCTGCAAATCCGCGCGCCGACGCCGTTGTTTGCGGTGTCAGTGGCCGCACCGCTGGCCCAACCGGTTCGGGCTTCGGCTGTGCGACTGCCGGATATGGCCCGTTACGAGACCTCCGCCGTCGCCCCGCGTGGGGTTGCGGCCCCGTCGGTAGAACGCACCCCGATCCTGCCGAACCTGCATCCCTCTGGCCCCACTGCAATGGGCACCCTGACAGTACCCATGGTTGCGCCGCCCACGCGGGTTTCGGCGGTTTTGGTGCCCGGCACGTTCCACGCGCCGGTACAGGTGCCGGATCTGACGCTGGCAACGGCGCCACGACCGGAAATGTTTCCGTACTCTGCGCTTCCTCCGTCCAGCCTGCCCGAAGGTCCCGATGTTTTGAGCCGTATGATGACCTCTTCTGTTCCGTTCTCAGAGGCCAGCGTCGCCGTTTCTGTCACCGGGTCGGACATGGCCCCAGCCCGTATCCTGCCGTTTGCAACCCTCGTGCGACCGCTGGAAAGTGATCCGCCGCGCAACCCCGGAGCCATTCGCGCTTTGCCTACTCCCGATGCAGGTGCAATCGCCCGCCTGATTGCAGACGCGCAGATCTGCTGGCGGATGGCGGATCTGTCGGTGGAAGCGAGGTGGGCCGAGGTCTCCGTCGATGTGGCGCTGGACGAATGGAACATGCTGTCGGCGAGGTCCATCACGCTGACGGGGTTTGCCCGTGTCGTCTCCGGCGCCGCGGAAGACGCCTACCGCGCCGCGCATTCGGCGCTGATGGGCTGTGCCATGGCCAGCGAACACGCGCCCGCCACTGCTGCCACCACGCTTTTGTTTGATCGCAACGGGGTGCATCTGCGATGATGCCGTCTGTGTCCATTTTCCCATCTGCGCCGCGCTGTCAAGCGGCAGGAGATTACCAATGCTGATCCATTCCCCACTCACTCGGCGCACGTTTATACGTGCAGGTATACGTGCAGGCGCGATGCTTACGGCCTCCACTGCGTTGCCCGGTTTTGCATTTGCTCAGGCTGGCCCGCTGCGGCTTGAGATTACCGAGGGCGTCATCGAACCGCTGCCGTTCGCGCTGCCCACGTTCACCGCGCAATCGGGCGGGTCGGGCGATCTGGCCGCTGACATCAGCCGCGTGATTGCCGCCGATCTACGTGGCACCGGTCTGTTCCGGCAGATCCCACCGGAGGCTTATATCGCTCAGATCAGCGACTTCGGTGCGCCCGTCAGCTATCCCGATTGGCAGGCAATCAACGCGCAGGCACTGATCACGGGAGCAGTGGAGCAACAGGCCGATGGTCAGGTCATCGTACGGTTCCGGTTGTTTGACGTGTTCAGTCAAGCGCCTTTGGGCGAGGGGCTTCAATTTGTCGGACCTGCGAATTCGTGGCGTCGCATGGCGCATACGGTCGCGGATCAGGTCTATTCCCGGATCACCGGGGAGAGCGGATATTTCGACACCCGCGTGGCGTTTATTGCCGAAGAAGGCCCGAAGAACGCGCGGCTGAAACGGCTGGCGATCATGGATTACGACGGTGCGAATGTGCAGTACCTGACCAACTCGCGATCCCTGGTGCTTGCGCCGCGATTTTCGCCCTCGGGCAACCAGATCCTGTACACCAGCTATGAAAGCGGCTTTCCGCAGGTCTATCTGATGGACATCGGCACCGTACAACGCCGCCCGCTGGAGGCCATTCCCGCCGGCAACATGACCTTCTCGCCGCGTTTTTCGCCCTCGGGGCAATCGGTGGTGTTCAGCCTTGAGGATGGCGGAAATACCGACATCTATTCGCTGGATCTTGCATCCGGCACGCGTGCAAGGCTGACGCAATCACCTTCGATCGAGACCGCCCCGTCGTTTAGCCCTGATGGAAGCGAGATCGTGTTCGAAAGCGACCGGTCCGGTGGCCAGCAAATCTACGTAATGCCAGCGGGCGGTGGCGAAGCACGCCGGATTAGTCAAGGCACGGGCCGGTATGGGACCCCGGTCTGGTCGCCACGAGGCGACTACGTCGCCTTCACCAAGCAAGAAAACGGGCGCTTCCATATTGGAGTGATGCGCATAGATGGCTCGCAGGAGCGTCTGTTGACCTCGTCGTTCCTCGATGAGGGTCCGACATGGGCACCAAATGGCCGTGTGATCATGTTCACCCGTGAAACCCCTGGCGATGACGGCGCACCTGCAGTTTATTCCGTCGACATCTCGGGCCGGAATCTGCAACGGGTCGCGACACCCGGGATGGCGTCTGACCCGGCGTGGTCGCCGCTGCAAGAGTAGCTAGCATGGGTGCGGCACCCATGGTATCAAACCAAAAATCAAGATCCAAGGATCAGAGCATATGACATTCTCTCTACTTCACTCGCTACGTTTGGCCCCGCTTCGCATGGCCCTTTTTGTTGGTACGCTGACGCTTGCCGCCTGTTCGCAGGGCGGCTTGAACGGGGGCGGCGGCGTGGGCGGTGCCGGAGGCGCTGGCGGCGTGGGCACCGGCGGCGTCAATGACCCGACCAGTGCGGTTTACTTCAATCAGGTCATTGGTGATCGTGTGCTCTTTGCCGTGAACCAATCCTCCCTGTCGCCCGAGGCGCAGACTGTGCTTGCAGGACAGGCCCAGTGGCTGATGGCGAATCCCGAATTTACTGCCCTGATTGAGGGCCACGCGGATGAGCAGGGAACGCGCGAATACAACCTCGCCCTTGGCGCCCGGCGCGCGGCTTCAGTGCGGGAGTATCTGATCAGCCGAGGCGTGCCTGAAGGCCGGTTGCGGACGATTTCTTACGGTAAGGAGCGCCCGCTTCAGGTCTGTTCGACAGAGGCATGCTACAGCCAGAACCGGCGTGGGGTCACGGTTATTTCCGCCGGATTGGGTGTCTAAGATGCGTCTGGCTCTAGCCTTGTGTTGCGCTTTGGTGGCCGGGCCCGCCGTTGCGCAGACGGAACAGACTTTGGCGGATATCCGGCAGGAGCTGTCGCTGTTGTACGTGGAAATTCAACGGCTTCGTGCTGAGTTGAACACCACTGGAGGGGCAACGGGATCTGGTGCCAGCGGCACCCTTTTGGATCGCGCCAACACGATTGAGGCCGAAGTCACGCGCCTGAACGCCGTGACGGAGCGATTGCAGATCGACGTCGACAATGTGGTGCGCGATGGCACGAACCGGATCGGGGATTTGGAGTTCCGGCTGTGCGAGTTGGAGCCGTCTTGCGACATCTCCTCGCTTGGTGACACCCCGTCCCTGGGCGGCGTGACGCCCGCCACCGGCGCACCTGCGCCAGCGGGCAGTGGTCCGGTGGCCGTGACGCCTCTGCCGGAAGTCGGTGGCGGTGGTGGCAATCTAGCCGTGGCCGAACAAGGCGATTTCGATCGCGCGCGCGCGTCGTTTGAGGCAGGTACCTATGCGGATGCGTCGGTCCTGCTGCAGGCCTTCACCGATACTTATCCCGGTTCGCCGCTATCGTCCGACGCGCATTTCCTGCGCGGTCAGGCGGAAGCTAACCAGGCGCGGTGGAGCCCTGCTGCGAGGGCTTTTCTGGCGTCTTTCACCGCCGCCCCGGACGGCGCGCGCGCGCCCGCAGCTTTGACCGCGCTCGGTGGCGCTTTGGGCCAGTTGGGCCAGGTCGAGGACGCCTGCGTGACATTGTCCGAGGTCGCCATGCGCTATCCCGGTAGCGCGTCGGTGGCCGATGCACAGGCTGAAATGGGCCGCTTGAACTGCCAGTGACGGAGTCGCTGGCAGAGCATTTCGCGGTCCAGATGGGTTGGCTGCTTGGCCCCGACTTCCCAACACAGATCGCCCTCGCCGTATCCGGCGGGGGGGATAGCATGGCGATGCTGGCCTTGGCGCATGGTTGGGCGCGGACTTACGGCACCGGCCTGCATGTAGTAACGGTTGATCACGGTTTGCGTGCCGAAAGCGCGCAGGAGGCCGCCATGGTGGCCAAGGAAAGTGCGGCACTTGGCCTTCCGCACACAACCTTGAAATGGAATTGGGATGGCAAAGGCAACCTTCAAGATGCCGCGCGCAGAGCGCGATTTTCGCTGATTGACGGTTGGCGGGGCGACATCGACCATGTTCTGTTCGCCCATACTCAGGACGATGTGGCTGAAACGTTCCTGATGCGCCTCGCACGGGGATCTGGCGTAGAAGGTCTGTCAGCGATGGCCGCGAAACGGCGGGTTCGGCCCTCTGGCTTCCACATCATCCGCCCGCTGCTGGAGACCTCCCGCGCCGATTTGCGGCATTATGTCGGTACCCTCAAAGTGCCCTACGTGGACGACCCGTCCAACGATGATCCCCGGTTTGACCGCGCCCGTGCGCGGGCGGTCCTGCGGTCGCTTGGCATTGATGCGCAGACATTGGCCAACACAGCCATCCGTCTGTCCCGTGCGTCCGACGCCTTGCGGGCGCGGTCTGCGGATGTGGCGCGCGAGACTATCCGAACCGACGCCTATGGCACCGTTCACATTGACCGGGACGGCTTTGCCATCGTGGAGCGCGATACGCAGTTGCGTCTGCTGACAGCGGCGCTGTCCTGGGTTGCTTCGGCAGAGTATTCACCCCGCGCGGCGTCTCTTGAAGATCTTCTGGACCGCGCCATTTCTGGCGGCGGCGGAACTCTGCACGGGGCAGAGGTCCGTACGGAGGGCGATACGCTATTGGTCTTCCGGGAACTCAACGCCCTTCGCGATGCCTCATGCGACCGCGACTGCGGGGGCAGGATCTGGGACCGGCGATGGCGGGTTTCCGGCAATGGGATCGAGGACTTAACCCTGCGCGCGTTGGGTCCGGACGGGTGGACGCAACTGCCCAAAGAGGCCCGGTCCGGACACAATTTCCGCGTCGCACAAACCCTTCCAGCCCTGTTCGACCGGGATCTTCTCAAAGCGTTCGCCCCGGCCAATTTTGGCCTTGATCATGGTCTAGAGGTCCTCTCAACAGGCTCAACATTCGCCACTTACCTCGTTTCGCGTTGAACTTGCGCGCATACCGCTTATCTTAGGTCCAACGAAGGGCTGCGGTCCTGATTTACCACGTCTTAAGGAGAACTCCGTTGGGCAATGCTCGCAATATCGCCTTTTGGGTCATTCTGTTCCTGCTGATCCTCGCCCTGTTCAACCTGTTCTCGGGGGACAAACGCAAGTCAACAGTCGTACGGTTGCGTATTCCGACTTTGTCGATCAGGTCGAAAACGGCTCTGTCGTGTCGGCCACTTTGGACGGGGAGAGCGTGCAATTCACCACTGGCGATGGCACCTACACAACCGTCGCGCCCTCGGACGCCGAAACGACCAACACGCTCCTGACGAACGATGTGCGCATCGAAGCGCGCCCACAGCAACAGTCAGGTTTCCTTAGCGTTTTGTCGCTGTGGCTGCCGGTGCTGGTCCTGATTGGCATCTGGATTTTTTTCATGAACCGGATGCAGGGCGGCGGCAAAGGCGGGGCGATGGGCTTCGGCAAATCGAAGGCCAAGCTGCTGACCGAAAAACATGGCCGCGTGACGTTTGATGACGTGGCAGGCATCGATGAAGCCAAGGAAGAACTGGAAGAAATCGTGGAATTTCTGCGCAACCCGCAGAAGTTCTCGCGCTTGGGTGGTAAGATCCCCAAGGGGGCGCTGCTGGTCGGTCCTCCGGGAACCGGTAAAACGCTTCTGGCGCGTGCGATTGCGGGCGAGGCGGGCGTGCCGTTCTTCACCATTTCCGGCTCTGACTTCGTGGAAATGTTCGTGGGTGTAGGCGCGTCGCGTGTCCGTGACATGTTCGAGCAGGCGAAAAAGAATGCGCCCTGCATCGTATTCATCGACGAAATTGACGCCGTGGGCCGGTCCCGCGGCGCCGGTTACGGTGGTGGCAACGATGAGCGGGAGCAGACCTTGAACCAGCTTCTGGTGGAGATGGACGGGTTTGAGGCCAACGAGGGCGTGATCATCGTGGCCGCCACCAACCGTCCCGACGTGTTGGATCCTGCGTTGCTGCGTCCGGGTCGTTTCGACCGTCAGGTGCAGGTGCCGAACCCGGATATCAAAGGCCGGGAGCGTATTTTAGGCGTTCACGCGCGCAAGACGCCGCTTGGTCCCGATGTGGACCTGCGTATCATTGCGCGGGGCACACCGGGCTTTTCGGGTGCTGACCTGGCAAACCTGGTGAACGAATCTGCTCTGACGGCCGCGCGCATCGGGCGTCGGTTCGTAACGATGGAAGACTTCGAGAATGCCAAAGACAAGGTCATGATGGGCTCGGAACGTCGTTCCATGGTGATGACGGAAGATGAGAAAAAACTAACGGCATTCCACGAGGCAGGCCACGCGATCGTGGGCCTGAACGTACCGGATCACGACCCGATCCATAAGGCCACGATCATCCCGCGCGGGCGTGCATTGGGCCTGGTGCTGTCCCTGCCAGAGCGGGACCAACTGTCCGTGTCTTACCGCAAGTACACCTCCAAAATCGCGATGGCGATGGGCGGTCGTGTGGCGGAGGAGTTGGTGTTCGGCAAAGATCAAATCACCTCCGGTGCGTCTTCCGACATCCAGCAGGTCACGCGGATCGCGCGCGCGATGGTCACGCAGTTCGGGTATGCCGAAGAGCTTGGCTATGTTGATTACGCCAATGAGCAGCAGTCCCATCTCGGCCCCTATGGTGGCGGAACCAACCATTC
>CAWHTO010000005.1:0-1620464 GCA_963832295.1 uncultured Alphaproteobacteria bacterium
CGTCGCCACACCTGCGGGTGAGGGCAAGACGACCACCACGGTGGGTCTGGGCGATGGCCTGAACCGAATCGGCAAGAACGCGATGGTGTGTATCCGCGAGGCCTCGCTTGGGCCCAACTTCGGGATGAAGGGTGGGGCGGCTGGCGGCGGATACGCGCAGATCGTACCGATGGAGGAAATGAACCTCCATTTCACCGGCGATTTCCATGCGATCACCAGCGCCCACTCTCTGCTGTCGGCGATGATCGACAACCACATTTACTGGGGCAATGCGCTGGAGATCGACGTGCGCCGCGTTGTTTGGCGGCGTGTCGTTGACATGAACGATCGTGCCCTGCGGCAGATCACGGCGTCGCTTGGTGGTGTGGCCAATGGGTTCCCGCGGGAGGCCGGCTTCGACATTACCGTGGCGTCCGAAGTCATGGCGATTCTGCGCCTCGCCAAGAACCTGACGGACTTGCAGGAGCGCCTGGGTGCGATGATCGTGGCGTACACGCGCGATCGCTCGCCCGTATACGCACGTGACATCAAGGCCGACGGAGCAATGACGGTTCTATTGAAAGACGCGATGCAGCCGAACCTCGTGCAGACGCTGGAGAATAACCCGGCCTTCGTCCACGGCGGACCTTTCGCGAACATCGCGCATGGGTGTAACTCGGTCATCGCCACTCAAACCGCGTTGAAGCTGACGGATTACGTAGTGACGGAAGCGGGTTTCGGCGCAGATCTGGGCGCTGAGAAGTTCATGAATATCAAATGCCGCAAAGCAGGACTGGCGCCCTCCGTTGTGGTCGTGGTCGCCACCGTGCGCGCGATGAAGATGAACGGCGGGGTCGCGAAAGCGGACTTGGGTGCAGAGAATGTGGAGGCCGTGAAAGCCGGATGCGCCAACCTCGGACGGCATATTGAGAACATAAAAGGCTTCGGCGTGCCAGTCGTGGTCGCGATCAACCACTTCGTCACCGACACCGACGCGGAAGTGCAGGCGGTGAAGGACTACGTGGCCTCCCAAGGGTCCGAGGCGGTGCTGTCGCGCCATTGGGAGTTGGGCTCCGAAGGCTCCGCGCCGTTGGCCGAAAAGGTCGTGGAGGTGATCGAAAAGGGCGAGGCCAGGTTCAAAACGCTCTACCCCGACGACATGCCCTTGGCCGACAAGATCCAGGCGGTCTGCAAAGGTATCTACCGCGCGGACGGGGCGGTGATGGACAAGAAGATCCTCGATCAGTTGAAGCTGTGGGAGGAGCAGGGTTACGGCAGCCTGCCGGTCTGTATGGCCAAAACCCAGTACTCCTTCACCACCGACCCGACAGAGCGGGGCGCGCCCACGGGGTTTACTATCCCGGTGCGCGAAGTGCGCCTCAGCGCCGGTGCGGGCTTCATCGTCGCGGTCTGCGGTGAGATCATGACCATGCCGGGCCTGCCCCGTGTGCCGTCGGCCGAGAGCATCCACCTGAATGACGCCGGCGAGATCGAAGGCTTGTTCTAGACATGCACGAGGCCCGCGTAATCTGGCAATCGAACGGTGATTTCGGCGCGAACCGCTATTCACGCGGGCACGTCTGGCGCTTTGACGGCGGGGCGGAAGTGGCTGGATCAGCCTCGCCCGAAGTCGTGCCGGAGCCCTTTTCCGACCCGGCAGCGGTGGACCCGGAAGAGGCTTTTCTGGCCTCAATCTCCTCGTGCCACATGCTTTGGTTTCTGGATCATGCGCGGCAGGCCGGGTTCGAGCCAACCCGGTATGAGGATCATGCGACCGGGGCCCTCGTCCGCGAGAATGGCAAAACTTGGATCCCGCGGGTCGATCTGAACATCCGGGTCATCTGGGTAGCGGCGCCGGATGCCACCACACACTACGCGCTGCACGAAAGAGCGCATCAGGCTTGTTTTATTGCGAATTCTGTCTGCTCAGAAATCATCTTTACTCTCCAGGAGACGCCCCATGACGGCTGAAATCATCGACGGTAAGGCCTATGCTGCAACCCTCCGAACTCAAGTGGCCGAGCATGTTGCGCGCCTGAAGGCCGATCACGGCATAACGCCGGGGCTGGCCGTGGTATTGGTAGGGGAAGATCCTGCGTCCGAGGTTTATGTCAGTCATAAACACAAGGCGACGGTTGAGGTCGGCATGACCTCGTTCGAGCATAAGCTGCCCGCCGATACATCCGAAGATGATCTGTTCGCGTTGATCGACACCCTAAACGCCGACCCTAACGTTCATGGTATCCTCTGCCAGTTTCCAGTTCCTGATCATTTGGACGAGCGCCGCACGGTCGCGCGGATTGATCCGTCCAAGGATGTCGATGGATTGAGCGTCACCAACGCAGGGCGGCTTTCCACCGGGCTTGCCTCGTTGGTGAGTTGCACACCGCTAGGGTGCTTGATGCTGCTGAAGAATTGGTTTGGCAGCCTTTCGGGGCTAAGCGCGGTCGTCATTGGTCGGTCAAACCTGTTCGGCAAGCCCATGGCTCAACTGCTTCTCCGGGAAAACTGCACTGTAACCATTGCCCATTCGCGGACCAGGGACTTAACCGAAGTGTGCCGTCGCGCGGATATTCTGGTGGCCGCCGTGGGCCGTGCCGAGATGGTCAAAGGCGATTGGGTCAAACCTGGCGCGACCGTCATTGATGTGGGCATCACCCGTGTCCCGCACCCTGAAAAGTCCGGCAAGACACGCCTATTGGGAGATGTGGATTTCGCCAGTGCGGTTGAGGTCGCCGGTGCAATCACGCCTGTGCCGGGCGGGGTTGGGCCGATGACGATTGCGTGTCTGCTGGCCAATACAGTTACTGCCTGCCGCCGTATCAATGGCCTGCCGGACCCGACGGGCCTCACCGCGTAAAGCCTTGTCGAGAGAAGTGGAAGCGATCTGCGCGCGGCGCATCTTTATGGTTCGTTGACCTTTGCAGGAATGAGTCATGCGACCGCTATCCTCTAACGCAGGCGGCAGTGCCAGTGCGTTAGGGCCTAAAATTGCATGACGTTAGAACTGGCCAGTTGGAGGAACACCGACAAGCTTGATTGGACCATTCGGTTTTCCATTGCGGAACTGGTCGGCGTGATTGCGGCTGTCTTGGGTCCATTCACAACCTGCTAGATATTCTCTTTCCCGCAACGATTGCTCTATTGGGGCGGATTGATCCTCACATTTTTGTTGCCCGCAGTCTTGCTGCGAAAAGTGTTGCTGCCCCTGATCGCGTTACCGCCTTTTCAGCGCGATTTCCGTATTGCGGTCGTGCAGGGCATCGTACTGGGATCTATCGCGTGGAGTTTCAACGCTCGCATCATAGGCTTTCAGCACAGTATGATTCTGTCATTGATTGGACATGTCGGCATTGTCTTTCTGATCTTCCTGATCCCCGTCGCTATCCGCGCGTAAATGCGGGAGGCCGAAGGTGCGATGCGTCCGCCAGCTATGTCGGAGCGTTCTGCGTCAGACGCCGCCAATTCAGACCCTACCCTGCCGATCATCCCTTTCTTCTCCGATAGGAGCCGTGCAACGTGGCCCGCCGCTCTGGGTGTCGGCGGACGGCCATCGGTTGGCAGTGCGCACCAGATTTGGCGAAAGCCGAATCCGCATGCGGTTCAACGATGCCCTGAAGGAGTTGGCGACGTTTGAAGGCATCTGAATCTACCGCTCACATTGGGTGGCGGTGTGGCAGATTGCTCGCATTGAGGCGGGCGAACGTCGCCACAGAGCGTATTTGACCGCGCGGGCAAAACTTCCAGTCAGCAAGACCGGAGTTAGCTTCCCGCGCGAAGCGGGCTTTGAGGTCGCCTGAAACTATCGGGGCATCGGCAGCGCAATGGGCGTTGGGCCCAGAAGGATCGCCACGGCTCCGGACGCCATTAGGCCTGATAAAGCTTTATCTTTGCACGATAATCCGCCGGTGTAGGTTCCGTAAGCTGGCATGATCAGGCGTGTGTTATCGACCAAGAAACAGCGCCGTGTGATTGATCGCCCTTTTAGTGTAACGCTCGCCTTCGGATGATAATGCCCCGAGATCTCCCCGGCAGCGGACTCTTGGGCGATGTGCCGGAACATGAGGGGAATATGCGCAAAGTCTGCACGATGCTCTCCAGGCAAGTTCACTGGTCCGGGATCGTGGTTGCCCTCGATCCAGATCCAGCGCCGCCCCGCCATGACGGGGGCCAACCGGTCAGCGACGGCCTCTTGCGTGGCGTGCGCGGCGGCCAGATCATCGAAGCTGTCCCCCAGACAGATGATCGTTTTGGGAGTGGTCGTGGCAATGTCGTTGAGCAGGCGATCGAGCGTTTCCGTCACCTCGTAAGGTGGCAGGATCGGGCCACCGCGCCGAGCGGTGCGTTCGGCCTTTCCAAGGTGTAAGTCGCTGAAGATGAGCATATTTTCCGCAGGCCAATGAAGCGCGCCGGAGGCAAGCGCGCGCAGCTGAGCACCACAGAAGGTGACGGGCAGGGCAGTCATTGCGGGATGCCAAAGCTGAGGCCAGCGGTAGTCATGACGCGTTGCGCCTCCTCCTCCAAAAGGCGCGTATCAGCGAGACCTTTGATCGGGATGCGACCAGCTTCGAGAAACAGCGGAGCCGCCAGCGGGCTGACACGACTGAGCCGCTTGTGATCAATCCGATCACCAATGCGCGCCAGCATCCCTTCGATCCGGCCGAAGTCCACGAGGCCGCGCATCGCCTCTTGGCGGGTAATCTCCAGCATCACATGATCCGGGTCGTATTTGCGCAGGGTGTCGTAAAGGATATCGGTGGAAAACGCCGCCTGCCGTCCGGTTTTGCGCTTTCCGCCGGGTAAGGACCTGTCCACGAGGCCTGCAATGATCGCGCTGCTCTTGAAGGTCTTTTTCATGACGGCGTTGTCCGACAGCCACTTTACCATCGTCCCTTCAAGGGCATCACGGCTGAAAAGTTTTTTTGGATCAGTCACTTCAGTTAACCCCCAAATCAACGTTGCATAATCGGTGCAGACGAATCCCATGGGGTTGAGGCCCTGTTCCTCCATCCGGTGGGTAAGCAGTAGGCCAAGCGTCTGCTGCGCGTTCTTACCCGCGAAACCGTAGGCGCAGAGATGAGCGCGGCCGTCGTGGGGGAAGGTCTCGACCAGCAAACGTTCGCGTTCCGGCAGTTGAGAGACCTCGCGCTGCAAGTGCAACCAATCGCGGATGTTCCGTGGCAGGTCTGGCCAGTCTTCATGGGCAAACATGTTGAGAATCCGGTCGCTAAGCTGCGTCGAGGTGGCGAATTTCGTTCCCATGAATGTCGCGATTTTGGGCTTGCGATGCGTAGTGCGTGTGACTTCAACCGTAAGCTCGCGCATCCCCTCGTAGCGCACGATCTGGCCGCCGATCAGGAAAGTATCACCTTGCCGCAGAGTGGATGCGAAATACTCTTCCACTTGACCCAACGGCTTGCCACCGCGCGATGTCTTCATGCGAACGGCCATTTTGTCTGTGTCTACTATGGTGCCGATATTCATCCGGATCCGTTGCGTCGCGCGGGGATCGCGTAAGCGGAACTCATCGCCATTTTGGACCAGTCGTTGCCATTGATCGTAAGCCCGCAAAGCGTAGCCGCCAGTGGCCGCGAAGTTCAGACAGCGCTCGAAGGTGTCGCGTGGCAGATCGGCGTAAGCGCCCGCCGTGCGAACTTCGTTGTATAGTTCATTTGCCGTGAACGGTCCTGCGCAGGCGCGGATCAGGATATGTTGGCACAGCACGTCAAGGGGACCGGCATGGTCCGTCTCGCCGTCCAACGTGTGCTCCCGAACCGCTTGAAGGGCCGCAACACATTCGATGACTTCGAACCGATTTGCAGGCACTAACACTGCTTTGGAAGGCGCATGGTAGCGGTGGTTGGCGCGGCCGATGCGCTGCACCAGACGTTTGACGTTTTTCGGCGCACCGATCTGGATCACCAGATCGACGTCCCCCCAATCGATTCCCAGATCGAGGGAGCCGGTGCAAACGATGGCCTTGAGTTCGCCTGCGATCATCGCTCTTTCAACGCGTTCGCGTTGCTCCCGCGACAGGGCACCATGGTGAATCCCGATGGGGATCCGATCCTCGTTCGCAAGCCAGAGATGGTGGAAGAAAAGCTCTGCCTGCGCGCGGGTATTGTGAAAAATAAGTGTGGTTTTATGGGCCTTTACTTGGTTCAACACAGCGTCGATAGCGTAGCGTCCACCGCCACCCGACCATGGTGGTGCGACGTCCACATCCAACATTTTGATGTCTGGATCAGGGCCCGGATCGGCTTGCAGGATAGAGCAGCGGTCAGGGGCCCTTGCCAGCAACCGTGCGATTGCGGCGGGGTCTTCGACCGTCGCCGACAGGCCGACGCGGCGCAGACCGGGCGCAAGGACACTTAGCCGCGACAGCGCCAGCATCAGTTGGTCGCCACGTTTGGATTCGCTAAGTGCATGAATTTCATCGACGATAACGCGTTTCAAACCTTTGAACGTACGGCCTGCATCCTCGTAAGACGTTAATAGCGCCAGGGACTCTGGTGTCGTCAGAAGGATATGCGGCGGGTCTGCGCGTTGGCGGCGTTTACGGCTGGACGGCGTGTCGCCGGTGCGATCCTCAACGCGAATAGGCAGACCCATTTCCTCCAGTGGGCCGGTAAGATTTCGTTTGATATCGGCAGCTAAGGCCTTGAGAGGACTGATATAAAGCGTATGAAGGCCAGCGTGGTCCCCATTCGCCAGTTCTGCCAGAGTGGGCAGAAACCCGGCCATTGTCTTGCCGCCGCCCGTCGGCGCAATCAGCAGTTGGCACGGTTCTGACGCCAGAGCCAGCATATCTCGCTGATGGGGATGAATGGACCACCCGCGAGAGGTGAACCAGCCTTCGATCTGAGGCGGCAAAGTAAGGGGGGGCATATTCATGGGGCATAGATAGGACGCCGTGGCGCGCACGTCATCCGCCAATGGGGTAGATCAATGGTAGATCAATTGGGAAAACACTCATCAATCGAAAATACCCGGTGCCTCGTACGGCACCGGACATAATCGTGATTGATTTTGTGGCACGGCCGTCCCGGCAACCTGATCCGGCGGTGGGGTGTGCTAGTGAACGATTTTCTCTTCGCGGACGTAAAGGTTCTCCCACGCGCGGTCGATGAACTCGGGCGTCATCTGATACGGAATCCCCTCAAACTCGCAAATTGCGCGGATCTGGTCGCAGATGAATACCGGGTGATAGTTGGCGTAGATATTGTCGATGGTCGGGTAGCGGACCTTCAGCATGTGGATCAGCGATTTCTCATCCAGCGGAATGCCCTTCTTCTTCGCGACCATTGCGAAGATCTTCAGGAATTGCTCTTGGTTAGGGCCGTCGATCTTCACCTTGAAGAAGATGCGTCGCAGAGCGGCTTGGTCAAAGATGTCGTTGGGGTGGAAGTTGGTGGAGAAGACCACCAGCGTATCAAACGGTACCTCGAACTTTTCGCCAGATTGCAGGGCGAGAATGTCGTAGTTGACCTCCATCGGAACAATCCACCGGTTGATCAGGGTCTGCGGAGGTTCAGCTTGACGGCCAAGGTCATCCACGATGAACACGCCGCCCGTGGATTTCAACTGCATCGAGGCCTGATAGGTCCGGCTGACCGGGTTGTAGTTCAGGTCCAGCATCGACAGTTTCAGTTCTCCCCCGGTCATCACCGTTGGACGGGTGCACAGCAGATATCGTGTATCAAATTTGGAGGCGTTTTTGCGCAGCGGACTTTGGCCACCCTCCTCCGTTACCGTGACAGGAGTGTGAACGATGGGATCATAGACAGTGATGACCTGACCCGCATAGGCCAGCGCCTGCGGGACATAGATATTGTCGCCCATGGCGGCGCGAATACCCTCGGCGATGGAGGATTTACCGTTGCCGGGCGGTCCGTACATAAGCACCGATTTGCCGGAACCTACAGCGGGCCCGAGCTGGTCAATCAGCCCGTCAGGCAGAATCAGGTGCCCCATGGATTTCTCGAGCATCGGTCGGGTCAGATGGATGTCGCGGATCGACTGGCGTTTGACCTGAATCTTGTAGTCTTCAAGCGGGATCGGCATCGCGCCATAGTATTCCGACTGGCTGAGCGCATCCAAAGCGCGGGATTTGCCCTGATCGGTCAGTTGAAATCCCATCTCACTCGAAGAGGTCGCATGCAGCGTGCCTGTCGCCTGTAAGAAGCCCATATCGCGCAGTATATCAATGAGTTGCGTGGTCAACGGGATTGGAAGGCAAATGGCGCGAGCAATTTCAGATGCTTGCTCCACGTTCTTGCGGAAAATTGTCTTGAGCAAGATGTCCCGCATCATGACCACAGTCAGGCCAGTGTCTTCCAACTTGCGCAGGGCAGGTGGCGCGAAACCCGGATCTGCGGCGGCGGGGGGGACTTGCATATTCATCGGCTGAGCCTCGGCGGTTTTGGTTGGGCCAAGTCTGCCCCACAATTGGGGCAAGACAGGGGCATGGACGGGGTCAGAGCCCGGCAGACAGGCCCAAAGCCAGATAGATGACCAACGAACCAGCCAGCGCCACGCCCATGGGGAATTTCTTGTCCTGTTCCCAGGACTCCCAATGCGGCGTCGCGCGGCGGACGGCAGGAACGCGCGATGCGCCCCGGAAGGTCCCGTAGGATGCAAGCAGCACGAGGGAGAAAAGGGCCAGGAAAAACAGGTAATCACCCGATGCGATGAAGGGCGTCATGGCGGCGGCGAATTTGCTGTCGCCCGCGCCCACAAGGCGGAGCGCAGTGATCAGGAAACCTGCCACCAATACGATGGCTAGCGCCGCAAGTCGCCACAGGTAGGCGTCCAATGGCAAGACGATCAGCCCCGTAACCAGAAAAACCGCCGTCAGGGCCAGAACCGCCACATTAGGGATTCTCATTTGCCGCAGATCCGAGAGGCCCACCCAGGCGCAAATCGGCAATGCGAAGGGCAAGAACCAAAGAGCTTGCGTGAAAGTCAGTTCGAGCGCGTCGATCATTTTGGCCTCCTCGCTCAGGCGTCCAAAGCGCGGAGCGCTTCTACGGCGGCATCAAAGTGCTGCGGGTGGGTATCCACGGCCTCATTCAACAGGCCACGGCCCTGGCTGATGTCGCCCCGGCGCACGGCGGATAGTCCCGCAGTGTGTAGAAGCAGTGCGCGTTCGGTCTGGGTCATGTTGATCAGCGGCAGAGTATAGTTGCCTTGCGCGGCGCGGGCCAGAACGAGGTTGTTCTTGGCCGTAAACAGATCGGGATCATAGGAGATTGCGCGCATGAACAGTTCTTCCGCGCTGGAATAGTCACCGCGCGTTAACTGGGAATATCCCCAGTTATTCAGCACGTTGGCCGGTCGTGTCGTGAGACCTGCGGCGGTCTCGTAGAAACTGTCGGAGCGGGCCCAGTCTTCTTCGCTGTCGGCAATCATCGCCTCAAGCCTGTAGCGTTCATAGGTTTCGAACGTGGGCGGTGTGGCATCCAACTGTACCTGCGCACCAGACCAGTCGCCGGTGCGGATCAAGGCATCTGCATAATCTACGCGGTCCTGGTTCATGGCACCATCATGGCCCACAACACCTTGCCAAATCGTCAATGATTCCGCCGCGCGTCCAGCGCGGACCAGCGACGTCGCAAGGCCGCGTTGCAAATCGATCCGAGAGGGGTCTTCAAGGGCGGCCCGTCGGAAATAGTTGACGGCTTCATCGGGGGCGGCGGCGTTCAACATGATGTCGGCCATGTTGGACTCGTCGATCACGTTCAACGGATCGAGGGCGCGTTCAACATCTGCACCATTGGTGGAACTGCACGCTGCGAGTGCCGCGACGGCAACAGCCGCCGGAATAGTCCGGAGGGGTTTGATCATGCTCTGCCTCATTCAATGGACGCTGGTCTACTGCCACGCCTTCATCTTCTTTTTTGGACCGATCCCCCCAGTTTTGGGAGGTCTCCTTATTGCCCGGAGGTGAGCGTGTACCGCCCGCCGCCGCGCCGGATTAACCCGGGCCGACCTTGCTCGTTATCTTCAACGTATACCTGATTTTCCATTCGTGCGATAGCCAGACGAAGGTTGTCGCGAATAGTTTCCGATTGGCCACTATCGAGTGCGAAGGCTTGCTGGAAAATCAGCCGAGCTTCACCATATTCGCCCTGTTCCATACGTACCGCCCCCAAGTTGTTGAGGGCAGGCACAAAATCTGGATCCCGTTGCAAAGCTGCACTAAATTGCTCATCCGCTTGGCCGAGACGACCCAAAGCCAAGTTTGCGGCCCCGATTGCGGTGATGACATCGACGGTCAACCCGTCTTCGACACCCGCACGATAATAGGCGCGCAGGGCCATTTCGTATTGGCCAGCTTCCATTAAACGGTCGCCCACGATTAATCCGTCGAGGCCTTCCTGTAACTCTCCGGTGGAGCCGGGTGCAGACAAGCCACCCACGCCGGGGTCAAGGCGGGGCGTGAACGGGTTGCAGGCAGCACCGGCTGCGACGATGGATATCAGGGCTGCGTGCTTTAGCACTATTGGCCTCATTTCAATTAACTGCTCAGGCGTCAGCATAGATATGCGGACGCCCGATGTCGTTAATTAATTCGACCTATCGAAATGGCGGAGCGATCAGCCGCCGCCAAGGTCAGTCGCAATCCCGTAGATCGAGGGACCGATGAGAATTACCAGAAGTGGTGGCACGCAGAACAGCATGGTGAAGAGCGTCAGCTTGGTGGGCAGTTTATTGGCTTTTTCCTCTGCCCGCAGCACACGCTTATCGCGCATTTCGTCGGCGTAGACGCGCAGCGCCTCGGCGATTGATGTCCCGAACGCGGCGGATTGGATCAGGGTGGTGATGAAGGAATTGACGTCCTGGATGCCGACCCGCTCGCCCATATCGCGCAAGACCTTGGTCTTGTCTTTACCGGCTTTCATCTCGTAGCTCACGATCTGAAATTCTTCGGCGAGCGCGGGGTAGGACGGCTCAATCTCCCTTGCGACTTTGATGATCGCCTGATCCAGCGATTGGCCCGCCTCGACGCAGACCAGCATAAGGTCAAGCGAGTCCGGGAAGCCTGACGTAATCTCTTCCTCTCGCTTCTGTATGCGTTTGGTGACCCAGTATTTTGGAGCATAATACCCCAAAAAACCCGGGATCACGACCATCAGGATGGAATTCTGGGCCGAGGCCCCACCGCCGGAGATCAATACATAAAGCGTCCCCAGCACAAGGCCACCGATGCCAAGGGCCAACTTGGCGAAGTTGAACATCTGGATCGAGGATTTGGCACGGTAGCCGGCACGGATCATTTGCAACTGGGTTGCTGACAACTCCTGCTCATCCTGGGGTTCAAGATACTGGGCGAACCGGTCCAGCTTCTGGTTCTTGCCACCGATGCGCAGACCACCTTTGGCGCCCTTCTTGTCGACATTGCCGCGATCTTCGCGCAGTTGGCGGAACGGATCCTTCTGCTTTTTCAGCAATGTGGGCAGGGCCACGAGGCACAAAAGCAGACCCAAGCCGCCAACGGCGATGAGCGGACCCAAATCGCCGAGTTGTGCGACGAGGTATTCGTTCACGGTCTGAAAGAAGTTGGAGAAGAATTTCATCGGACTGCTCTTTCACATTGGGGCCTTTGTCGCCCACCTTGGAGTTGTGCCGCGCGGCTTAAACTTTGATGTTCACAAGTACGCGCATGATGATCATGTTCAGCGCAAGGGCCACGGCGACGCCGGCTGCAGCGGGAATGAAGACCGGCGTGTCGATGACTTCGGAGTAGTAATCCGGCTGGCCCACGTTGATGGCAATCAGGGCCAGAATGGGAAACACGGACAGAAAGTTGCCGGACCACTTTGCCTCGGCTGTGATGGCTTTGACCTTGCGGAACAGCTTGAAGCGCGAGCGGATCACGTTGGCGAGGCCTTGCAGGATCTCCGCCAGATTACCACCAGACGTTTGCTGAATGCCCACGGCCACGGCAAGGAAGCGAAGATCCTGGATGCCAAGACGGTCCGCCATGGCGCGGATCGATTCCGAGACGTCCCGACCATAGGCAGCTTCATCCGCGATGATGCCAAGCTCGGACGCAATTGGGTCGGACATTTCGCGTGACACCGTGTTGATCGAAGACACGAAGGGGTGGCCGACGCGAAGGGAGCGGACCATCAACTCAACCGCATCGGGAAGCTGTTCCTCCAACAAAGCGATGCGCTTTTTGGCGGTGGAATTGACCCAGAAGAACACACCACCGACACCCATCCCGACAGAAACCAGCGCGCGGATCGGCAATGACGCGGTCGTCAGAACTGTCAATAGAAGGAACGCGGCCACGGCGGCGCCGAGCATCACCAACATTAACTGCTGCGGAGTAAACGCGATGTTGGCCTTTTGCGCCTTGTCGGCGATCAGCGTGTAGAAGGGCAGGGAAAGGCCCGACTTGTGCTGGTTCATTTCCTTTCTGAGCTTGTCCAGCACATCCTCACGCGACGTGCCTTTCTCCAGCAACGTCAGGCGGCGGTTCACACGGGCATTGAGGCTGATCGACTTGCCGAAGACGGCCAGGTAGATGCCGTTCACCAGCAGGATGATACCGACAAAGATGCCGATATAAATGAGCGGTTCAATTGAGAGATCCATTGGGCGAAATCCTTGCGCGCTTAAACTTTATTGGGCTGCCATGGGTTCATAGATCGCAGCAGGCAAATCGAAGCCCCACTGACGGAAGCGTTCGGAATAGTAGGAGCGCACGCCGCAGGCCGTGAAATGGCCTTCAATCGTGCCGTCGGGTTTCAGGCCGGTGCGCTGGAAGCGGAACACCTCCTGCATCGAGATCACTTCGCCCTCCATCCCCGTCACTTCGGTGATGGAAACCATGCGGCGGGAGCCGTCTTGCAGGCGGCTTGCCTGCACGATCAGGTGGACGGCGGAAGAGATCTGCGCACGCACGGCCTTAAGCGGCATCTCGATGCCCGCCATGGCGACCATGTTTTCAAGGCGCGAACAGGCGTCGCGGGCGTTGTTGGCGTGGATTGTGGTCATGGATCCGTCGTGGCCCGTGTTCATGGCCTGCAACATGTCGATGACCTCCTCGCCACGGGTCTCGCCCACGATGATCCGGTCAGGACGCATCCGAAGGGCGTTTCGCAGGCAGTCGCGCTGAGTCACTGCGCCCTTACCCTCAACGTTCGGCGGACGCGATTCCATTCGGCCTACATGAACCTGCTGGAGTTGAAGTTCCGCGGTGTCCTCGATCGTCAGGATGCGTTCGCTGTCGTCGATAAAGCTGCTGAGTGCGTTGAGCGTGGTGGTTTTACCCGAACCCGTACCGCCGGAGACGACGACATTCAGGCGACAGGCCACGGCGGCCTGGATGTAGGCGGCCATTTCTTCGGAAAACGCGCCAAACTTGACCAGATCGTCAATGCCCAGTTTTTCTTTCTTGAACTTACGGATTGACACGAGGCTGCCATCAACAGCCACCGGCGGCACCATCGCGTTGAAGCGAGAGCCGTCTTTCAACCGAGCGTCAACATAGGGATTCGATTCGTCCACACGACGACCCACGGCAGACACAATCTTATCGATGATCCGCAGAAGGTGGCGTTCGTCCTTGAACCGCACGTCCGACAGGGTCAGCTTACCGGCGCGTTCGATGAAGACTCGGTTCGGACCATTGACCAGAATATCGTTGACGGTGTCATCTTTCAGCAAAGGTTCCAAAGGGCCAAGACCCGTGACCTCGTCAAATAGTTCTGTGATCAGAGTCGAGCGATCCTCACGGTTCAGCACGATACCCATCTCGCCCAATTGCTCGGTCGTGATGGAGGTGATCTCGGCCTTCAACTCAGCCTCTTTGGCCCCTTCCAAAGCGGAAAGGTTGAGGTTGTCGAGAAGGCGATGGTGCATCTCTGTCTTGACCTCATCGAGGCGCAGACGACGCTTTACGTCTTTGTCGCCGGAGGCGGCTTCATCGGCCGTGGGCACGGGCACGACTTCAGCGGGTCGACGCGCAACCTTGGCGGCTGGAGCCTGAGTTGCGACCTCTGCATTGGCGGCGGAGGCTGCCTCCGTATTCGGCCTGACGTCGGCACCACTGCCGGATTTTTTATATTTGGAAAACATAATCCTATCCTTTGGCCTGCGCACCGGCTGCCATGGCTTTGTAAAGATCGTCCGTGAGTTTCATGATCTCCTTGCGGAGGGGGTTTTTCTTGGCGGCTTCCGCCAGCGTCTGGCCGTTGTCACCGGCCTGCATGACGGGTTTGCCACCATCTGGCAGCATGTTGCAGAACTTGACGCCGAGGCTCTCAGACATCTTCTTCATCCGGTTCTTGCCATTCAGATCAGTCATTCCGGGCGCGCGGTTCAGCACGTATTGCACCTTGTCCAACGGCAGCGCTTCCGAACGGCACGCCTTGATGAAGCGCATCGCGTTCTGGGCGGAACGCAAGTCCAGCTCCAGCGTGGCGAAATACATGTCGACGCGGTTGAGCACCGTTTCGGTCCACATGACAACGGTGCGGGGCATGTCAACAATCACGATATCGAATGTCTCTGCGGCCAGGTTGATGACTGCGTTCACCTCATCGGGGCCGATGATATCCAACGGCACAATTTCCGCCGGAGTGGTGAGAACCGAAATCTTGTCGCCGTAGCCCACAAGCGCCTGCTTGAAGCCGTCGGTGTCCATGGACGTGGCGTCCTGCAACAGTTCCAGCACAATATCGCGGCGGGGCAGGTCGAGGTATGTCGCGACCGAACCGTGTTGCAAGTCAAAGTCGATGACGCAGACGGAGGGTGGGTTTTTCTTATCTGCATGGGCCAATTCCCACGCCATATTGACAGCGAGCGTCGTGGCACCGGTGCCGCCGGCAAGGTTTTGCACAGCGAAGATTGCGGATTTGCCATCCATGCGTTGCCCGGTGGCGGGTTTGGTGGCACTGGTTTCCAATTCAGGCTCAATTGTTGGCGGGGCAACAGGGACCGGCTTGGCTGTGACTTTCTCGATCGCATCGTGAAGCGCGCCTTCGGCAAGCGGGTATGGGACGAAATCGTCAGCTCCCAGACGCAGCAGTTCGCGCAGGCCAGCGGTGGAGAGGTTTTCGGGGATCAGGATGACACCGATTTTCTTGGAACGTGCCGCCTTGATTACCTCGCCGACTTGTCCAAGATCAGCCTCGTCCACTTCGCGCACCGCCAAAGCGATGAAATCCAGCGTACCTTCATCAAGGGCATTGATAAAATCGCGCCCTTCCTCAAATCCAAGATCGCCCCAGGCTTCGCCCAGTTCAGTTTCCATATCTTCGATCAACAGACCGAAGTGATGAACCTTGCTCGAAACCGTGCAGGCCGAAATCGGCGCTGGTTCTGAACGTAATGCCAATCCACTACTCATACCTCAAATTCCCACTTTGCCCGGATAGACCGGATCGTTAAATCCCCGTGTCGATATACTTGGTTGCTCGACCAGTCGGTCACGGGCTCATTTCAGGCCCTGACGCAGTATCGCGCAAAGGACCTCTCCAAAGATGAACCTGACGGCAAAAAACGGCGACAATGGGACCTAATTGGGGGAAAACGTCTACAATTCGAGGGTGCGCCTGCCTTTGTTGCCAAAAAGAAAAACCGCGCCAGGCGGGGCCGGACGCGGTTTTAAGCTTTGTTTTTTTGGCTTTTTTGGCTTTATTGGCCCGCAGGAGCAGCTCCCGTGCTGCCGCTGCGATAGGTTCGGTAAATTATTTCAGCGTAGCGACCATCCAATACCAAGGGATTGCTACCTACAAAGCCCGAGACTTCCGTAACGGTACGGCGATTTTGTCGTTCTGCCCCGTCTGTTGCCACAACAGGCTGTGTCTCACCCAGGGACACCAGTGCGGCCAAACGGCTACGGCTGATTCCCTGGTTGACCAGGAAGTTCACGGCCGCGCGCGCACGGCGTCGGCCTAGGCGTTCGTTGTAGGCGTTCGACCCCACAGCGTCCGTATGCCCGTAGACAGAGAATCGGACTTCGGGGAAGTGGCGGATAAACGCGGCCTGTTGCGTGAGGATGGCGCGCGCAGTCCCGTCCAGTTCTGACGAGTTGAAAGCGAAGTTGATCGTTGTGGGAACTTCCGTGGCGAAGCGTTGGCCAAGAATGTGTGCCCATTCGATATCACCGTTATGCACGCCGATGTTGTTGCGCGTGGGCGTCCCAAAGTTGCCGTCAAGGTCAAGTTCCGAGCCCAAGGTTGCCGATGGGGCGACTCGAATGTTGCTACAGGCGCTGAGGCCGAGGGTGGAGCCCATCATGGCCAAGACCATACGACGGGAGGGGAGTTTATGGGTCATCTGTGTGCCCTCCTTCAATCCAGAACGTAGCCGTAAGAGCCTGAGAAATCCTGCTGAGCCACTTCGCCCGCAGCTGTCCCAGCCGCCGGGCCGCGGCCCGTGACTTGTCCGAAGAAAAACAATTCGTCTTCCGTCGGGATGCGGATGCGGTCAGTGGGAAGCGACAGGGCTTCGCCGCGCACCGGGCTGACGAGATGGGCTGTAATGATCAACACCAACTCCGACTGCGACCGCTGATAAGAAGCTGATCGGAACAATGCGCCCAGGACCGGCAGGTCACCGAGCCATGGCACCTGACCGACGGAGTTGCGGAAATCGTCCTGCAACAGACCCGCGATGGCAAAACTTTCGCCGTCGCGCATCTCTACCGTGGTGGAGGCCGAGCGGGTGTTGACCGCAGGCGCGCCAGTTGCGGCGATGATCTCACCGATCGAGGAGATCTCGGCATTGAGGTTCAGGTTGATGATATCACCGTCGATCACTGTCGGGGTGAAGGAGAGTTGAACACCGAAGGGCTTGAATTCAATAGTTGTTCCGCCCGACTTCTGATTCCGTGGGGACAGGGAATTCGCCGCCCGCGAGAAAGGTTGCCGTAGCCCCCGACAGCGCCGTCAGGTTCGGTTCCGCCAATGTGCGGACCATTCCGTTGGCCTCCAGCGCTTCCAGGAGGATCGACAGTTGCAAGCCACCGGCAGAGAAGCTGACGCCAAGGCCACCATTGCGACCCGCGAGGCCACCGGGAAGGGTGCCCGCAGTGCCGAACCCCGCGCCACCGCCGTTGAGGTTGCCCGCGCCGACAGTAGTGCCGATGTTACCGCTTGTGGACCCTATGCCTAGCGAAGTGGAGAGTTCCTGCCGCACAGTGCGCTGCATTTCAGAGAAGCGGACCTGCAACATGACCTGTTGTTGCCCACCGACCATCATCAGGTTGGACACAGCGCCGTAGCGGCTGGCCAATTCCATGGCGCGGTCAATCGCGAAGGCGGAACTGACGGTGCCCGAGAGCACGATGCCTTCGTTGGCGGTGCGCACTTCCACAGGTTCGCCGGGGATGATTTCGGCCAGACGTTCGCGAAGCTCCGCGACATCGGGGATCACCTGGATCTCGACGTTTGCTATCAGGGAACCATCGGCGCCCAGAAGCGTCATCGTTGTGCGGCCCGGTGCACGGCCCAACACGTAGATCGAACGCTCGGACAGTGTCGCGATGTCAGCGATCAGGGGGTTTGCGACGGAAAGTTCAGCGAACAACATATCCGCCTCCACCACCACGGCGCGGTTCATCGGAACGCGCAAGGTGCCGGTGCTTTCGCCCTCGACCACCCGCAGGCCTTGGGCCATGGCGGGAAATATGGGTTGGATAAGAAGTGTCGCTGCACCCAGAAGGCACACGCTCAATATACGTTTCATGCTCATTGTGACCTGCCTCTATGTCACGGACTGGACGATGCTCTGATGGCTGCCCTTAGTCGCACCATGCCTCACAATGGATTTTCATGCAATAATCATGGTGTTGTGATACGTTGTTAATGTGCCATATCCACAACAATCCATATTTTATCCACAAAAAAACAGCGCGCTAGGCGGACCCGACGCGCTGCTTTGTTCTGTGGATAACCTGCTGAAGGCGTGTCTCTGACCAGGTCGAGGTGGCCGGGTCAGAAGCGCTTGTCAGTTCAGGCACGTCACCTGTTGGATGATCACCTCGCTGCCATTGCGGCGACGTACTGTGCAAATTTCAGGGCCCTCGGCTTCTGCCACTTCTGCGATCTCGCCCAGAAGTGCGGATGTCGAAACTTCGACTTCGCCCACTTCCGTGACATCATCGACACCCACCAGAGCCAGCGTCAGGTTTCCGGTTGATTGTGCCTGGGTCAAGGCGGCCACGTCCTCGGGCCGAGCGGTGATCGTGATGGTACGGGCAATCGTCGGGTTGTTGCGCTGTTCATCCGCGATCTGGTCAATCGCGATCAGTTGTACGTTGGCGCGGATCAGGCGAGTGACACTATCGCCGCTGCGGCCCATACCGGTCCAGTAGACGTCCACGCGATCGCCGGGACGCAGGAAGCCGGACACGCCAGAACTGACGTCAACGCGAAGGGCAATGGCGCGCATACCCTCAGCCAGTCGTGAAGCAACGCCCGCGTCTTCACCGGGGGCGGTGACTTTGGCCAGCAGAATTGGCTCGTGCTGTTCCATGACGCGCAGCACGGTACGTGCGCCATCGTCATCCGCTGGAAACAGATCCTCAATGGTGGAGAAAGAGCCGAAAGGGACGTATTCTGCAGGCCATCTGATGACCTGAACGTCCTCGGGCGTCAGTCTCTCGCCGTAGCGCAGTTGACGGTTCACTACGACCACATTGGTTGTCGGTACAATGGCACTTTGCTGTTCATTCAGTGCGGTTTGGTACTGGTCAAATCGGTCTTTCGCAATGGACACTGCAAAACCGGCCAGGCCTACACCCACTGCCAAAACCAGGATAAATACTATACGCATGTTGCCCACCTCGTATGTTGCGTTTGCTCTTGGGAGGATCCCGTGGACAAACGTGGCTACACACCATCTTTGTCTACGTGAAATCGGGCTAAACCATGGTCACAACACGAAATGTCCGTGGCGATCGGGTTGAGCCCACCCCGCCCTGGGTCGCCCCAAAGGCACCCAAGGCGGGCGGAGTTGTGATTGCGGGTTACGGCGTGACCGTGTCCGTGAAGACGGTGTTGCCATCAAATGGGTTTTCCAACGGATCGGTATCGGCGAGGGATTGACCGATGTCGGTCGAGAGGTTTTCAACACCGCCCGAAACGACGGCCATGACGGCCAGACCAAGACCCACGAGGGCTGCGGTCAGGACGACCCAGTCCACCGTGACGGCACCGGATTCGTCTGAGAAGAAGGATTTGAAGTGTGACAGTTTCATTGTGTGCGTCCTTTCAAATGAGATCGCTGCCATCTGGCATACGATCTCATTGAGCTTGTGTTGAGTTAGGGTGTGACAGTGTCGGTGAAGACAGTGTTGCCGTCGAAGGGGTTCGTATCCGGGTTGGTGTCAGCCAGAGATTGGCCGATGTCGGTGGAGAGGTTCTCAACACCGCCCGAAACGACCGACATGACAGCCAGGCCAAGGCCGACGAGCGCTGCGGTCAGGACGACCCAGTCGACCGTAACGGCACCAGATTCGGAGGAGATGAAGGATGTGAAATATGACATGGTCATTTGTTTATTCCCGTAAGTTACAGTGAGAAGGATTAGCAGTCCGGGGGTGAGTGGTTGTTTGGACTGGGCGCTTTCTGCACCGGCGCTGTCTTGTGGAAGCGCAGGGAATGAATGCCCCAATGGTCGGGGCAAGAATGTGGCACGGCGGCGTTCGCACACGCCCGTTTCACTAGGGGTTTAATCGAATTTTACGGAGCGGCGAATTTGAGACCCGGAAACAAGAAAACCGCCGCACTCTTCAAGAATGCGGCGGCTCTGGTCCGTCAAATCCAGACAGGATCAGGGAGTAGGGAAGCCGGTCGTGATGGGCGCTGACAGCACGGTGTCGATATTGCCGGAAGCAGTCTCAACGCCGCCGGACACAACGGCCATGACGGCAAGACCGAGGCCCACGAGGGCGGCGGTCAGAACGACCCAGTCAACGGTGACTGCGCCGGATTCGTCTGCGATGAATGCGTTCATGAAGTTTTTCATAGTTGGTTCCAGTTTGATTAAAATTGTTGGTCTAGGTCGCGGTCCCGTTTTCCGGGACGCTGCCCTTGGGATGTGCCATGCTTGACGGCTGATTGAGGCGCGATTGGGACCGGGGCATGAAATGAATTTGATTAAATTCGTCTTTTTCCTGGCTTGGATGAAAGGGATCCGGCGGACGCTGCAGCGTTATATCCAGGAAGATCAGCGCGTTGCGCCCTGCTGCAAAGAGAAAGCCGCCGCACCTTTTCAGGACGCGGCGGCTGATGAGTGGGCCATGTATCCCGTCTTATGGCGAAGGCATCGTCGAGAACGTGGTGAAGGTATTATCCACCCTCAGTTGCGTATCGATCTGGTTCGACGCGGTTTCAACACCGCCGGACACAAGAACGATCACGGCAAGGCCAAGGCCCACAAGGGCTGCGGTCAAGACAACCCAGTCAACCGTAACGGCGCCAGTTTCATTGAATAGAAAGTTTTTTGTCAGATTGATCATTGGTGTGTTCCAGTTGCCGAATATTGAGTCCAGGTTGCGGTTCCGCTGGTGCGACACTGCCCTTGGGATATCCAAATTTTGAAGTCGGATTGGGGTGCCCTTGGGACCCATGCGTGAAATAAATTTGATTGAATTTGTCAATTAGTGGGCCAGTGGTCGCGAATTTCACTTGACATGATGTCGCTAGCAAACGTGGCGGAGTCTTCACAAGAAAACCGCCGCACCCTTTAAGAATGCGGCGGCTCTGGTCCGTCAAATCCAAGAAGGATTAAGGGGTAGGCGTAGGCGTAGGTGTCAGTCAGTCACGAAACCGGTCGGGATGTCCGCCGACAGCACGGTGTCGATGTTGCCAGAAGCAGTCTCAACGCCGCCGGACACAACGGCCATGACGGCCAGACCGAGGCCCACGAGGGCGGCGGTCAGAACGACCCAGTCAACGGTGACTGCGCCGGATTCGTCTGCGATGAATGCGTTCATGAAGTTTTTCATAGTTGGTTCCATTTCGATTTAAGGTGTCAGTTTCAGGTTGCGGTCCCAGTCTTGTGGGCCGCTGCCCTTGGGATGAGGATGGTATGACGGCCGATTGGGGCGGGTTCTGGGCGGTCTTGCGAATTTTATAAGAATTGTAGTGGGTTGTTTTGTGGCAACGGGGCGGGCATTCTTTGAGCAATGGCCGGTGACAGAGGGGCAAAGATCCCTCAGATCGGGCCAAAAGTGCAGTAAATACAGGTGTTTCATGACCAAGTTGAGTTGGCCCCCACTCTGGGCGGTGACCGTGATGGCGGTCGTTTGCGCTATCCCAGCCACTGCGCAAGAGGGTGGAATCAGATTCGTTCGCGCACCTGAGGCAGGCCAAACCGGCCCGCGCATCAACATTCAGGTCACAGCGGCGGACATGGAACGCCAGGAAGCAGCCCGTAATGCCCCCCCGCCAGTGGTAGAGGCCTTGGTTGCCGTTGAAGGGGAGGAAGCAGCACCAACTTCCGCCGCATCGCAGTGGTTCTGGGATGTCGTTCCGTACGCCATGCCAGCAGATCCCACGCGCTTCTGGGCCGCTCAGGAGCATTTGGCGCAGGCCCCTGAGGCGTCAGGGCTTGGCGCACCTCGTCTTGACACGGTCAACCAGATTGCCAGCGCCCATGGGCGCGAGATTTTGGCCGCTACCATTGGGACGCAGGTTTCGCCCGCGTTTGTGCTCGCCGTGATTGCCGCGGAAAGCGCCGGACGCCCGCAGGCCGTCAGCAGCGCGGGCGCACAGGGCCTCATGCAATTGATCCCCGACACGGCCGACCGGTTCGGAGTGGAGGATTCCATGGATCCCGCTCAGAACATTGCGGGCGGTGTGGCTTACCTGGATTGGTTGATGGGAGAGTTTGACCGTGATCCGATTCTCGTGCTGGCAGCGTATAATGCAGGCGAGGGCGCGGTCCGGCGCAACAATGGCGTGCCGCCCTATGACGAGACCCGCACCTATGTGCCGCGCGTACTGGCGGCTTGGGGCTTGGCGCGCGGCTTATGCAACACGCCGCCGGATCTGGTATCGGATGGCTGTGTGTTTGCGGTGATGAACTAGGGCCTGTTGACGTTCACCGGGTCTGAATCACGATCGCTGCGACAGCGATGAAGGCGCTGAAGCTTCCGTCTGTTTTGCAGCAGCGCATTGCGATCCCCCTGTATTCCTTTAGCTTTCCGAAGAAGTTCTCGATCAGGTGGCGCCATTTGTAGGTGTGGCGGTCGAACTCCGCCGGGAAGCGGCGGTTGGATTTCGGCGGTATGACCGGCTCAATCCCGGCCTCGTTGAGGGCTCCGCGAAGCCAGTCGGCGTCAAAGGCACGGTCGGCGAGGAGTTGGCCACAGGACAGACCTTCGATGAGTGCAGCAGTGCCGCGCAGGTCATGGGCCTGACCGGGCAGCAGCCGGAAGTCGATCAGATTGCCGAGCGCATCGGTCAGCGCCATGATCTTGGTCGTTATGCCGCCGCGAGAACGCCCGACGGCCTGGCGCAGAGTCCCCCTTTTGCGCCCTGCCCGTGGCGGTGGACCTTGACGATGCTGCCGTCTAACATCGTGTATTCAAAGTCTGCGTCTTCGGCCAACATCTTGAACATGCGGTAGAATGCATCTGCCTTCACCCATCGGCGAAACCGTTTGAACACGCTGTTCCATTTGCCGAACTCGTCGGGCAGGTCGCGCCAAGGACACCCAGTGCGCACGACCCAGAGAACCGCTTCAACAAACAGACGCGGCTCGGGGCCGGTGCGGCCGGGATCACATTCCCGACCAAGGCAGTGCGGTGCGATGATCTCCCATTGGGTGTCGGTAAGAACGGTGCGGATCAAGGTTGCCTCCTGTGTTTGCAACCTTGAATCATTCAGCGCCTGATTTGGGAATCCCCAAACGTCAACAGGCCCTAGTTGCCTCTTACGTCACCGCTATTGCAGAACGTCGGCCCAAGCCGGGTGCTTTTTGAACTGAGCCTTCACGAACGGGCATAGGGGAATGATTTTCACACCCTCAGCGCGGGCATCCACGATCAACCGTTCAGCAAGTTGGAGGCCAGTGCCGGTTCCGCGCAATGCGTCCGGGACATAGGTGTGATCCGCTATAATCAGTGCGGGGGAGGCGATGGAATAAGTCAGTTCCGCCTCCTCCCCGTCGATCACGATGGAATAGCGGCCTTTGGTGCCGTCCACCGCCCGATTGATCGTGAGATCAGACAATTGTGGCCTGCGTCGCGGCGCGCAGATCGTCCTCGGACACGCCGTCTGCGGTTTCCACGATCCTCAGACCGCCCTCGACCACATCCAGGACACCAAGGTTGGTGATAATCCGATCCACGACGGATTTGCCGGTCAGCGGCAGAGTGCATTCCTTGAGGACCTTGCTGTCACCGTGCTTGTTGGTGTGATCCATCACTACCACCACACGACCCACGCCTGCGACCAGATCCATTGCGCCGCCCATGCCTTTGACCAGCTTGCCGGGAATCATCCAATTGGCGAGATCGCCGTTCTCCGCCACTTCCATCGCGCCGAGAATCGCCATGGCGATTTTGCCGCCACGGATCATGCCGAAGCTTTGCGAACTGTCGAAGTACGAGGTGTGAGGCAGTTCCGTGATCGTTTGCTTGCCTGCGTTGATCAGGTCCGCATCCTCGCTGCCTTCCACCGGGAACGGACCCATGCCGAGCATGCCGTTCTCGGACTGCAACGTCACCTCGATGCCGTCGGGGATGTAATTGGACACAAGCGTCGGGATCCCGATACCCAGGTTCACATACCAGCCGTCCTGCAACTCCTGCGCGGCGCGGGCGGCCATTTGATTGCGGTCCCACATGGGGTGTCTCCTTGGATCGGGAATGCTGCTCAAGCGTGAGCAGCCCTCTAAGATACTGAAAGATAAATCTTTCTCAATTATTTAACCGTTGGTTCACTACGTCCGGAACCAAACGTCTTGCCTCACGCCGCCCTCACGGTGCGTTGCTCGATCCGCTTCTCATGCTCGCCCTGGATCAGGCGGTGCACGTAGATGCCGGGCAGGTGCACGTGGTCGCCATCGAGGCTGCCAGTCTCCACGATTTCTTCCACCTCAAGGATGCAGACTTTGCCGCACATGGCGGCGGGCGGGTTGAAGTTGCGGGCGGTCTTGCGGAAGATTGCATTGCCAGTGGCGTCGGCCTTCCAGGCCTTCACGATAGCCAGATCGGCGAAGATGCCTTCTTCAAGAATATAGTCCTGATCGCCCCAGGTCTTCACCTCTTTGCCCTCGGCAATCACGGTGCCGACGCCGGTTTTGGTGTAAAAGCCGGGGATACCGGCACCGCCCGCGCGCATCCGCTCGGCCAACGTGCCTTGCGGATTGAATTCCAGCTCCAGTTCGCCGCCCAGATACTGGCGCATGAACTCTTTGTTCTCACCCACGTAGGATGACATCATTTTCCTGATCTGCCGGGTGGCCAGCAGTTTGCCGAGGCCAAAATCATCCACGCCCGCGTTGTTGGATGCGACTGTGATGTCCCTGGTGCCCGCAGCTACAATGCCGTCGATCAGCAGCTCCGGAATACCGCAAAGGCCGAACCCGCCCGCCGCGATCAACATGCCGTCAAACAGGACGCCATCAAGAGCCTCTGCCGCTGATCCATAGACCTTCTTCATGTACGTGTCCCTTCGGATGCTGGTGTTGAGCGCAAATTGGCCAAACCCCGGGGTGATGTCAACGAGCGCTATAAGGCACGATCCGTCAAGCTCGCCTCATAGTCCGAGGCTGTCCTCCATCTCGGCAATCAGGGTGGAGACATAGCGGTTGAACCGCTCTCCCGGTTGCTGGCCTTCAAGTTTGTATTGGAACGGGTCGGGGGCGTGAATGTCGGAACCTGACATCGCCTCCAGCACGGCATGGCCGAGAAAGGGGACGTGGACTTCGGAGTATCCGCCCTCATGGGCCATCATCAGGCGACCACCGCAGAGGTCATCTGCAGCCTCCATCGTCATGTCGGTCATCGCGCGGAAGGTGTCGGCACCTGCAATCATGCGCGAGAGGGGGTCCACGAGCGATGCATCATAGCCGCAAGCCACGACGATGGCGTCGGGCTCGAACGCCTGCAACGATGGGATGACGAGGCGCTCGAACGCCTCCACATATCCCTCATGCCCGGTTCCGGGGGCAAGGGAATGTTCAGATTGTAGCCAACCCCTTCGCCAGATCCGCGGTCGGCGAAATCGCCGGTATCGAGCGGATAGTTACGGTCCTGGTGCACAGAGATCGTGAGGACGTCGTCCCGATCATAAAAAATCGCCTCCGTTCCGTTGCCGTGATGCACGTCCCAGTCGATGACGGCGACACGGTCCGTCAGTTTGCGCGACATGGCAGCCTCTATCGCGATGGCGATGTTGGCGAGCAGACAGAAGCCGTTTGGGAAATCCGGCAGGCAGTGGTGGCCGGGAGGGCGCGACAGGGCGTAGGCGTTTTTGACGTCACCTTTCAGCGTTGCGGTCAGGGCGGATATCGTGAGCCCGGCAGATACGCAGGCGATGTCGTAGCCGTCCGGGCCGAAGGGAGTGCGCAGGCCCAGTTCGCCGCCACCTTCCGCTGACTTCGCCTTGAAGCTTTCGATGTAGCCGGCGGGGTGAATACGCAGCAGATCCTCATCCGTCGCGGGTGCGCCGGGGCCAGTCAGCAGATCCTCCCACAGGCCCGTGACGCGCATCAGGTTGACCAGGCGGCGCTTGGTTTCGGGGTTTTCGGGCAGGCCGCCGCCGGGTTGGATCAGACCGCCCACCTGCAAGAGCCCCGCGTAGTTGCCGCCAGAATGCCAAAAGCAGCGTTCGTCCCAAAAAAAGCCTGTCGTCATGGTGCGCGTCCTTGGTGGTAGATTGTCAATATTATGAGTGATCTATCCCCTATTGTGTTGTGAGTACGTTGAGGAACGTAGGCTTCGCCTAGACATCGCGTTGTAATTGATAGGCCCCTTCCGGCAGGTCCAAAGCGGCCGCGAGGTCATTGATCTGGGTCATCGACAAGGTAATCGTGCGGACCTGATCCGTGCGTGGATCAACCTGTTGCAGGGTCACACATTCGGCGAAGGCCTGAATGATGACGTCCTCTTGCAAAGCGACGCTGCCCTCGTCCACGAGGGTGACAACGGTGGCATCAAATTCGTGCTCGATGGTGAACATGGGCCAAGGTTAGGCGCGTGCGACGACGTTGCCAAGGGGCTCACGCGCAGCGGCACAAGTCGTTGGTCACTTGTACCCCAGATCAGGGGTGGACGCCGGGGATAACGGGGCTACGGTTGCACCACCGCCATTCCCCCGGAGGCTGACAAAAATGCGCGCTTTGACCCTGCTGTTGTCCACGTTGGCGCTGAGCGCTTGTGGCTCCCTGAATGTGGTGGTCGTGCCTCCGCCGCAGCAAGTGCGGGAGATTCCCGTCTCCGTCACGCGGGCAATTGAGGTCTCCAATCGCATAGAGCCGGTGGCCGAGTCGGTCTGCCGCAGCCAGACGTCAAGCATGAATTGCGACTTTGAGGTGTTGGTGACCCGCGATCCGCGCGCGGGTTTGAACGCGTTCCAGACAATCAATCCCGACGATGGCCGCCCGGTCATCATCCTGTCTGAGGGCCTGATCCGGGCAGTGCGCAATGCGGATGAGCTGGCCTTCGTGATTGGTCACGAGGCGGCGCATCACATTGCCAATCACATCAGCCAGCAAGAAGAAGCCGCCCGCACAGGCGCGCGCGTGTTCGGCGCGCAGGCACAACAGCAAGGCGGCACGCGTGAACAAATTATTGAAGCGGCCCAGAATGGCGCGCTGCTTGGTTCGCGACAATTCAGCCAGCGGGCGGAATTGGAGGCCGACGGTCTTGGTACGTTGATCGCCTGTCGCGCCGGATTTGACGCCAGGCTGGGTGCGCAGTTCTTCAGCCAACTGCCGGATCCCGGCGCGCAGATCCTTGGCACCCATCCTCCCAACGCAGCGCGCGTTGACGCGGTGCGCGCGGCTTCTGCCCGTTTCTGCTAGGACATGCGTCACCTTGAAAATGTGGTCAGTGATCGCGGAAGCAAATACGCGGTCCGCGATGGTCGTGTTGTGGATCGCGACGGTGTTGATGCGTTCTTGAAGCAGTTGAAGCGGAGGAAGAAATACGCCAGAGCGACGCATGACACCTGGGCCGTTCTGCTGGAAAGCGGGCCGCTGAAAACCTGCGATGGCGAAGGCGGCGCGGGCCAGATCAATGTACAAATGCTGGAGCGGGAGGGTTTGCGCGATCATATCCTGGTCGTGTCGCGCTGGTATGGTGGCAAGCATCTGGGCGGCGACAGGTTTCGCCACGTGGTCAGCTGCGTAAGGGCTTATCTGGACGATCTAGATTAGGGAGCCCCAGAGGTCATAATCGCTGGCCTCATCTACCTCGACCGTGACCATGTCGCCGGGACTCAGAATCCTCAAACCCGGCATCGATGAACAGGTTACCGTCGATCTCGGGCGCATCTGCGGTGGTCCGACAGGTGGCGCCTTCAGTGTCCACAGTATCCACGAGGACCTGCATCGTGCGACCGACTTTGGCGGCCAACTTGGCCTCTGAGATAGCCTGGGCCTTTTCCATGAAGCGGTTCCAGCGGTCTTGCTTGACCTCAGCGTCCACGTGGTCCGGCAATGCGTTCGAGCGCGCGCCATCGACATTTTCGTATTTAAAGCAGCCGACACGATCGAGTTGCGCCTCGTCCAGCCAGTCGAGCAGCGTCTGGAACTCGGCCTCCGTCTCTCCGGGGTAGCCGACGATGAACGTGGAACGCAGTGTGATATCCGGGCACTCTCGCCGCCACGCCGCGATTTCGTCCAGGGTGCGAGAGGCGGCGGCAGGGCGCGCCATGCGCCTGAGGACCTCTGGGTGGGCGTGCTGGAACGGAATATCGAGATACGGCAACAGGCCATTTGCGGGATCTGCCATCAGCGGGATCAACTCACGCACATGGGGATAGGGGTAGACATAATGCATGCGAACCCAGATGCCGAGCGTGGATAAGTCGCGGGACAGGTTGAGAATCGGAAACTTTCCACCGTCTGTTACGGACCGTCCCTTCCAGTCTGTGCCGTAGGCAGAGGTGTCTTGCGAGATCACCAGGATTTCCTTGACCCCCGCCTCCACCAGCTTCTCAGCCTCGCGGATAACTGCGGCTTGCGGGCGCGAGGTCAGCTTGCCCCGCATGTCGGGAATGATGCAGAATTTGCACTTGTGATCGCAGCCCTCGGCGATCTTCAGATAGGCGTAGTGGCGTGGCGTCAGCTTGATACCGGCGGGCGGCAGCAGGTCCACGAACGGATCGGGCGAGGGCGGAACGGCGACGTGGACGGCGTCCAGCACCTGCTCATACTGTTGTGGGCCGGTGACGGCGAGGACACGAGGATGTGCGCCGGTGATATACTCGGGCTCCGCGCCAAGGCATCCGGTGACGATGACCTTGCCGTTGGCGTCCAGCGCCTCTCCGATCGCGTCGAGGCTTTCGAGCTTGGCACTGTCGAGGAAACCGCAGGTGTTAACGATAACCGCATCCGCTCCTGCGTAATCGGGGCTGATCGCGTAGCCTTCGGCGCGCAGACGGGTCAGGATGCGTTCGCTATCGACAAGCGCCTTGGGACAGCCGAGCGAGACCATGCCGATCCTGGGCTGACCGGGGCGGATATCTCCTGAACCGGCGGCATCGTGAAACTGGGCGCGGGCAAGGTCGGGGCGAAGGTTTGGTGGGTTATCGGCCATGGTTCGGGGCATATCCCGGAGTGAACGTGACGAAAAGGGGCGAAGTGCTTCCTTGAGGACGGACCGAACCGGGCGACGTCAAAAGTTGATCAATTTGAAGGGTGCGGGGGATGGGCGGGTGCAATGATCCGCGATAGTCTTGCGTCATGAACACGATGGGGCAACTGGCATGCGGTGGATAATTCGAATACTCGGGGCTCTGGCGGTGCTGATCTTCCTGGTCATTGTCGCCGGATTGTTGATCCCAGCGGAGCGGATCGCACAGGGTGTGAGTGACCGGATCACGCAAGCCACGGGGCGACCTGTCACGATCAGCGGTCGGGCGCGTCCGAACTCTATGGCCGAATATTGGCATCGTGATTGACGGTCTGAGTATCGGCAACCCAACGTGGGCTGGTGTCGCGCCTATGATCGAGGCGGAGCGCGTCCGCGTTGGAGTGGCCTGGGGCGGGTTGATCTCGGGCGATATCCGCGTCCAGACAATGGTGCTGGACGGAGCGCAGATCATGTTGGTGCGCGCGGAGGACGGGCGTGGGTCATGGCAGATGGACGGGGCCACGACCGTGCAGGTAGGGTTTGACGAAGCGCTGATCCGCGACGCTCGGGTTCGGTATCTGGACCGTGCGGCTGGCGCGGATTGGGATGTGTCGGAGTTGAATGCGACGGTGCAGCTGCCGGAGTTGGAAGGCGCTGTTTTTGTGGCGGCGACCGCGCGGCTGAACGGCGTTCCGCTGGTCGCCGAGGCACGCGTGGACGGAGTGGCTGGTCTACTGGAAGGTCGTGCGCGCCCGGTGGAGGCGGAACTGCGCTGGCAAGGAGGGGCAACCAATTTCAACGGCGAACTTGCGCTGGACGCTACGTTGGATGGCATGTTGAACCTGACGGCAGATGATCTTGGCCCGCTGGTCGCGATTTCTGGCGGCGAGATGCTCGTTCTGCCTTTGGGCCTTGGCCGCGAGCGCATTGAGGTCACGGGGCAGTTTCGTCGCGCGCAGGAGGGATCGGTACATCTGCGCGATGGTGAGATGCGGCTGGACGAGACGGTTCTTGCCGTGGCTTTCGATCTGGTTCCGGGCGAGCCGCGTCCGATGTTGCGCGGCACGATTACGGGCGGTGCGGTGACGCTGCCGGGGCTGATCGCTGGTGCCGGGAGTGGGCCTGCCATGGACGGCTGGCCGCGCGACGTCCTGGACGTCTCGGGCCTGTTCGCCACCGATGCGGACCTGACGATCAGGACGGAGCGCCTTGATCTGGGAGCCGTACGGCTCAGCGATATCGATTTGCGCGCGACGATCAACCGGGGGCGATTGGTGCTCGATATCGCCTCTATAAGCGCCTACGAGGGGCAATTGGCCGGACGCTTCGTGATCAATGGTCGCGGCGGCCTGTCTGTGGGTGGTGATCTGATCCTTGCGGATGCAGATTTGACGCCGTTGCTCGGGGCGTTTGCCGGATATGATCGGCTGGACGGTATGGGATCAGCCTCGCTGGACTTTCTGGGTGTCGGCAATGATCTGCACACGATCATGGCCGGGTTTGAGGCGGAAGGTGATCTCACGATCGGCCAGGGCGTGCTGACGGGCGTGGATTTGGACGCTATGACGCGCGAGTTTGACGGCGACTTTCAGGGCGAGGATCGCGAAACGGTCTTTGACCGGGTGAGCGTTGAATTTTCCGTGAATGAGGGCGTCGTAAGCATTGAAGACTTGATATTGGACGCGCCGTGGGGGCAGTTATCAGGCGAAGGCCAGGCAGACCTGGCGGCGATGACGATGGATATTGGGCTTGCTCCGAACGCGCTTGGGGACCAGGTGCCGGTGCGCGCGGTCGGTACGTGGCTGAGGCCGGAATTTCGCGAGGACGCTGAGGCTTTGGCTGTTCTACAGGCTCGTGCAGAGGCAGCGGCAGAGGCGGAAAGACTGGCAGCGGAGGTGCGGGCGCAGCTGAATGCAGCCCAAGTTCGGGCGGAACGGGTGATCCTTGATCGCGCCGCAGACTACCTGGGCGTACAGATTGACACCAGCGGCACACCGGCAGAGATCCAGCGTCGGCTGGAAGAGGGCGCAGTGGAGGGTTTGGAACGGCTGATATTTGATAACGGAAACGGGAACTGACGATGTCTATTGTGCAAGTTGCGGGCGCTTTGACTTTGTGTGTGGCGCTTGTGGGTTGCGGCGCCGCAACCTTGGGCGCTGGAAATGCGCGGGACGAGCCGCGCGGCACGCCCGCGCTCTATCCCGGTGAAACGCGCCAGATGCGTTCGTTGGTCAACGAATACGCAGCCCGCCACGACATCCCGCGACGGTTGCTGCATCGAGTGATCCAACGCGAAAGCGATTACCGTTCGAACGCGCGCAACGGGCCGTACTACGGGCTCATGCAGATCCTTCCGGCGACCGCTCGAACCATGGGGTTTCAGGGTGCGCCCGACGACCTGTTGGATGCACGCACGAACCTTGAATACGCGGGCCGTTATTTGCGCGGTGCGTGGCTGGTTTCGGACGGAAATATAGACGAAGCGGTGGGCTGGTACGCCCGCGGTTACTACTATGAGGCGCGTGATCGGTGCATGCTGGTGGAGACGGGTCTGCGGAGCAGTGAAGTGGCGCGGTATTGTCGGTAAGTGCACGGCGGTCGGCGCTGTTTGGCAGAGCCAAAGACGCCCCGCCCACCGTCCCATAGTCCTTTCGTAGCCAGAAGCGGTGGGCACGACGAATTCGTCTGATTGCGCCTGCGCAGCGCTCTGTTTCTAAGAGACCCAAACGCGACGGGATCGGGAGGAATTTAACTCTGTCATCGCCAATGACTGTCAGTCACTGCCTTTGGCCGACGTGTGATGAAATCAGCAGATACGGCCCGCTTGGCCGGGGGCTGCGTCGACGTGCCGCTCGGGAATTGGGTCGTCCGCTCTTAAAGGGTTAACCCTTACATTGCATGGGCGCGGCGGCACCGAAGCTACATTCGAAATTTACCGAATAATCGAGGCATTTGGCGTGCAGGATTTGGGCGTCCTTCATCCAATTGCTGAGACAAGTCGGGTTTCTTGTTTGCAAGGCAGTCCGCCTGATACATCAGCGCCGGCGGTCGCGCCGCGACGACATCGGCTGGAATGCCACGCCAACATGCGCGTCGCAGTAGGGTTTGCCTTGCTGCACAGGCAGGCCGCAGAAATAAAAATCCTCGGTCGCGGGGTCGCCGATCGGCCATTTGCAGACTCGCTCCGTCAACTCCATCAAGCTGATGCGCTTGGCGTGCTTTTCGACCTCGGACACCTTCGCGAGCGCCTCGGGCGAGATCTCATTGGCTGAGGGCTGTGGCGGCAGCGGCTGGCCTGCGGGCGCGATGGGTTTGCGCAGTGGCATAATGTTGGTGCGGGGCGCGGGGGCGGGTGCGGGCTCCGCCGCTTTGGCCTCAGATACAGGCGCAGGTTTGGGCGCAGCTTTAGTGGCCGGGGCCGCTTCCTTTGCCGCCGGTGCTGGCTTGGACGGCGCGGATGCGCCTCCGCCAGAGCGGTTGGACAGGCCAAGGCGGTGCACCTTGCCAATCACGGCGTTGCGGGTCACACCGCCTAATTCTTTGGCGATCTGACTGGCCGACTGGCCTTCGCCCCACATTTTCTTGAGTGTTTCAACCCGTTCATCGGTCCAGGACATGAGGTGCGCCTTCCGGTCTTGCGTTCCGCCACATGGGAGCTTCAGTATCAGCTTGGCTATATGGCGCGGGACGACGGCAATTGAAACCCTATAGTGATGATGTGTGCAATCAGGTGCAAGGCGTGGCTGCCATTTTGCGGAGGACTTCTTGGGAAGTCCGTTGGGATTTCTGGTGGGCGCCGCGGCAGTCTGGACGCTGCCAGCCTTTGGTCAGGTCCCGGCAGAAGATGTAGCCGCGGCGTTGGTCGCGGCTGGTGCGGCTCCTGCGGCGACAGCAGGGCGAGTGACGGCTGAGGAGATGGACATGGCCGTCGCGGGCCTGCGGTTTCTGGGCGGTGGCGATGCTTTGGCGTTGAATGACGCCTGGTATCTGGGGTCGAATACGAAAGCCCTGACAGCCTTGTTGGCCGCGCGGTTGATCAAGGAAGGATGGATCACCTGGGATGCGACAGTCGGCAACGTGCTTGGGCCGTCGGTCACGGAGTTCCGCGAGGATTGGCGCGATACGACCCTGCGCGCGCTGCTGACCCACCGTTCGGGCACGGCTGCGAACCTGTCGCCTGCTTCCTCCAGCGATTTGGGACAGGGGGGCGTGCTGAATATGTTGAGGACATTGGATTTCTGCGCCGGGTGCATTTTTGTACTCCAACGCCGGATAGGTCGTGGCTGGAGCGATGCTGGAGGCGGTTGCGGTCGCGGCCTGGGGAGACCTGAAGGAAGCATTGGTGGAGCCTGTGATCAACGCTCAGATCTCTGTTCAGCGGACGTTGACGCTGGTTTTGGCGCGGCCCTCCCGCCATACCAGACTGCCCGCGCCTGCGATGATGGTGGATGCGCCAAGGTAGGATAGCCCGGTGGGTGTTACCCCGAAGACAACGAAGTCGTAGACAGCGGCAAAAACTAGCGTGAGGTAGGAAAACGGCGTCACAATGCTGACGTCTGCGCGGGCCATTGCGCTGACAAAACAACCCTGCGCGGTGGTCATGCACAGGCCAAGAGCCGAAAGTCCGGCCCATTGTGCGGGCCTGGGCGCTTGCCAGACGGCGACGACGACGAGGCTTGCCATGATCATTCCGAGAGAGTTGTTGGCGAGCAAGATTTGCAACGTCCGCTCGCGCTCCGCGAGGCCTTTGATGAACGTCAGTTCGAGGCCGAGAGACACCGCCGCGCCCAGTGCCAGAAGTGCTCCGGGAACAATGGGGCCCGTCCCCGGACGGATCAGGATCAACGCTCCGGCGAGTGCGATGGCGGCGGCGAACCAGCACCATGAACCCACCTTCTCGCCCAGAAGCGGAACAGTGGGGATCATGCCGAACACCGGATTAAGGAAGCTGAATTAAGGAAGCTGATCGCTGTGGCATCCGCCAAAGGGATCGAGGCGGCGGCTGCGAACATGGCCGTAACGCCGACAAAGCCACACAGCGTGCGTCCGATGTGCAGCGGCAGATGGGGCCGGACAAATCGTGGACGCAGGACCAGCGCAATGGCGGTGATTGCGAGCCAAGCGAACAGAAACCGACCGTGGCTGACTTGCAGCGGATGGAGTGGCGGGCCGAGAGCATCAGTGCCAAGCGCTTTGGCGAGCAGCGTCGTGGCGGCGATGAAGGCCGTCGCGCAGAACATGAACACGATGGCCACGCCGGGCGCTGAGGCTGTGAGGCTGGCTTGGTGGGGCAAGGCGGACGTCCTCCTGGCCTGCCGCTCGGGATGCGCCATTTCAGACCGGCGCACAAGCCAGGTCTTGCAGGCGTGCGTCGGCGCCCGCATGGTTGAACTTGACGCAGCGGCAATGGGGCAGGGTCGATGAAACGGATAGTGATATTATGCGACGGCACCTGGAACCAGTCCGAGGCGCCCAACCCGACCAATGTGGTCCGTCTCGCCCGCGCCATGGCGCCTGTGGGAGCGGACGCAGTGCAGCAGATACCGATCTATGTAGAAGGTGTGGGCAGTGGGCGCGGCGTGACGTGGCTGGCACGCAAATCCGATAAGGTCTTGGGCGGGGCGCTCGGCTGGGGCCTGATGGACAACGTGATGGAGGCCTATCGGCATCTGGTGTTCATGCATGAACCGGGGGATGAGATCTACATTTTCGGTTTCTCGCGCGGGGCGTTCACGGCGCGCTCTCTGACTGGCTTCATCCGGTCCACCGGGATCGTTGACCGCGATATGCTGCACAAGCTGCCCGAGGCGATTGCACGCTACAAAAAGCGCGACGATGATACGACTCATCCGAGCTCTGACCAGAGCCACGCTTTCCGCGCCAGCCTGTCGCTGCGCGTCGTGACCAGCAAGAGGGAGGCGGAATATCGCACAACTGAGAGGATGCCGGAAGCGCCGCTGGTGAACATCGCTTATCTGGGCGTTTGGGACACGGTCGGCGCGCTTGGTGTGCCGGGCTATCTGACCGTGGCGCCGTTGATCAACGGGCGCAAATATTCGTTCCATGACGCGGATCTGTCGAGCCTTGTGCGATCCGCGCGCCACGCGATTGCGCTTGATGAAGTCCGCCCCAGTTTTGCACCGACGCGGTGGGACAATGTGGAGCGGTTGAATGGCAACCGGTCGGGCGCGGAAGCCCCGTATCAGGAGCGGTTTTTTGCAGGCGATCATGGGTCTGTGGGCGGCGGTGGAGACATCGAAGACCTCTCAAGTATAACGCTCGAATGGGTTGTGCGCGGGGCGGAGGCGGCCGGACTGGTTTTGGACGCGTCCCGTATGGCGCGGGTGCGCGAGGCGCAGGATCCGTCAGGGCCGCTGCACAACTTCAAGGACCCGCAATGGGGCCCGATCCAGCGCCTGATGCGCAAACGCAAGGCGGACCGTGCTGGACCAACGACCTTGGCCGAGTTGCATGAAGCGGTGCACCAGCGTTGGGCGATGGAGGGCAAAAGTGCAGGCTTCACACCCTACCGCCCCGGCAGCCTCAAAGGGCTGGAGGCGCAGTTGATGGCCTTTCACGCCGCCTCAGTCGAGGACGCGACGGCGACGGTCTGATCATAGCCCCAGACACCAGCGCATGATCGCCTTTTGTGCGTGCAGGCGGTTTTCGGCTTCGTCAAACACCACGGACCGGGGGCCGTCGAGGACCGCATCGGTGATTTCCTCGCCCCGATGGGCGGGCAGGCAATGCATGACCAACGCGTGATCCGGGGCGGCGTCGATGAGACGCTCATTCACCTGATACGGGCGCAACAGGTTGTGACGGCGTTGGCGCGAGGATTCGGCGTCGCCCATGCTGACCCAGGTGTCTGTCACGATCAGGTCGGCGTCGGCGACGGCCTTCGCTGGGTCACGCTCGATCCGCACATCCCGGCCGGCCTTGCGCACGGATCCGATGACATCGCCTTGTGGGTCAAGTTGCGCGGGGCCAGAGAAGGTGAAATCAAAGCCGAAGGACGCGGCGGCATGCAGGAAACTTTGCGCCACATTGTTGCCGTCGCCCATCCATGCCACCCGCTTGCCGGCAATGGGCCCGCGATGTTCCTCGAACGTCATGACATCGGCCATGATCTGGCAGGGGTGGGAGCTGTCGGTCAGCCCGTTGATCACGGGCACTGTGGCATGTTCGGCCATCTCTTGCAGGATATCCTCGCCAAAGGTTCGGATCATGATCAGATCGACGTAGCGCGACAGGACGCGGGCAGTGTCGGCGATAGTCTCGCCATGGCCAAGCTGCATTTCTGCGCCCGAGAGCACCATGGACGAGCCGCCCATTTGCCGCACACCGACGTCGAAACTGACGCGCGTGCGGGTGGAGGGTTTCTCGAAGATCAGAGCGACCATGCGACCGTCGAGTGGCAGGTCGTCGTCCACCGTACCTTTGGGACGCATGCCACGTGCGGTTTTCATTTTGCCCGCGCTGGCGAGAATTTCGCGCAGGGCGGCGGGATCGGTGGCATGAAGGTCAAGAAAATTGGGCATAATGGGTCGCTTGTGGTTGGCGGAGCGGTGGGAAGCGCAGCCCCCCATAGATCCGCAGTATTAATTCGTCCATTGGTTGCGCGGTCAGGCGATGGTTCTCTTGGCGAGCGCCGTGGCAGTCGCCTCAAGTCGCGCGATGCCCTCACAGATTTCTTCTTCCGTAATGGTCAGCGCGGGCAGGATACGCAAAGTATTGTCGGCGGCGGGCACGGTGAGCACGGCGTGTTTGTAGCCCTCCGCCACGATTTCGGCGGGCGGCACCCTGCATCTGAGGCCAAGGATCAGGCCCTGGCCACGAACGCTTTCAAAAATCGTGGGGTGGGACGCGACGAGGCCTTCAAGCTTCTGCCGCAAAAAGCCTGCTTTGGCGTTGACCTCGTCAAGGAAGCCATCGTCGGTGATCAGATCCATGACGGCACTTCCGACGGCACAGCCGAGCGGGTTGCCGCCATAGGTGGAGCCGTGAGTGCCGGCGGTCATGCCGCGAGCGGCCTCCTCAGTGGCCAGAAGCGCGCCCAACGGAAAGCCATTGCCGATCCCCTTGGCGACCATCATGATATCCGGTGTGATGCCCGCCCATTCATGAGCGAACAATCTACCGGTGCGACCCATACCACATTGGATCTCATCAAAAATCAGCAGCAGTCCGTGTTCATCGCACAGATCGCGCAGGCCCTTGAGGCATTGGTCCGGCACTTGCCGGATGCCGCCTTCGCCCTGGATCGGCTCGATCATGATCGCCCCCACGTCTGGTGCTGCGGCAGCCTCGGCAAGGGCATCGTGATCGCCAAAGGGCAGAGACTTGAAACCACCCAGTAGCGGGCCGAAACCCTTGGTCAGTTTTTCGGAGGCTGCCGCAGAAATTGCCCCGGTGGACCGCCCGTGGAACGACCCTTCGAACGTCAGGATCGTCATCCGCTCGGGCGCATCCGTTTCGGTGCGGTATTTGCGGGCCATCTTGATAGCGAGTTCGGCGGCTTCCGTGCCCGAGTTGCAGAAGAATACCGTGTCGGCGAAAGTGTGTTCCACCAACCGCTCCGCCAGCGCTTTTTGCTGCGGCACTTCATAGAGGTTGGAGGTGTGCCAAAGCGCATTCGCCTGATCCATCAGCGCCGACACCACTTTCGGGTGGCCGTGGCCGAGCGACATGACAGCAATCCCGCTGGCGAAATCCAGGAAACGTCGGCCATCTGCTTCCACGAGCCAGGATCCTTCGCCGCGGGCGAACGACAGGTTTGCACGGGAATAGCTTGGTAGGACGGGCGAGATCATGGACCGGGCTCCTTGGGAAAAAACAAGGCACTGAAATGCACCGCGTCCGCGCGTTAGTCAATTCACCTCTGATGATGGGGACAATTGCCGCCCGTGATCAGAGGCCGGGCAAGATGAAGCAGGTGGTCGATCCTGTGGCGTAGAGCTGGCCCGACCGGGCGTCGCGGATGGTGCCCTCTGCCACTCCGGTGGACCGTCCGGAATGTGACACGATCCCCTCCGCCACGATCCCGGTCCCGATTGCGATCTCGCGGGTGACGTTTACCTTGTACTCAAGCATTGTGTAGACGCTGCCTTGGGGCACTTTCGTCATGACCGCACAGGCCATGGCACTGTCGAGAAGAGTGCCATTCCAGCCGCTGTGGACCGTTCCCATAGGGTGTAGCGAGCCAAATGTCGGCGTGCCGCGATACACCACGCGTCCGTCTTCGACGGTGTCCGATTGGCGCCCCAGGGTTTCACTGATCGGGGATGCGCAATCTGGTCGAGCAATGCGCCCTTCATTCAAGCCAGACCCGAAATTGAAAGGACGATGTCTAGGCTTCGAAATTCAGACGGATCGGCGGCAAATGTTTGGGATTCCTTGCGCCTTTTCCCATTGCGCTATGATAGCAGGACAAGCGCAAGACCTGGCCAAGCTCTGATCTAACAGCGAGCCCACCTGGACGCAGAAAAGGTCGCTTAGGCAACCTGTTGCAAGGCGACCTTCGGGCTGATGCCCAATGCCGCGCAAACGTCGCGCGTCAATTCAGGGCGGTTGAGGGTATAGAAATGCAGATGCTCCACTCCGCCCTCGATCAGGTCACTGCACAACTCAGAGCAGAGCGCAGTGGAGAGCAGGTCTTCGCGTCCGTCACGGATCGCAGTGGCATAAGCCTCGTCCAGCCACGCGGGGATCACCGTGCCGCAACCCTCGGCAAAACGGCGGGCGCGGGTCCAGTCCTCGATCGGGAAGATGCCCGGAAGGATCGGTGCGGCGATACCGGCTCCCGCGCAGGCATCACGGAAGCGGAAAAAGGTGTCGGCTTCGAAGAAGAACTGCGTGATTGCGGAGGTCGCACCGGCATCAATCTTGCGCTTGAGGTAGTCGACGCAGTCGGCCATCGACGCGGCCTCCGGGTGCGGATCGGGGTAGGCGCCGACGCGGATGTCGAACTTGCCCGTCCTGGCCAGCGCTTCGATCAACTCAACCGAGGAACCGAAGCCGTCGTTATGTGCTTTGAATCCGTCCGTGCCCTTTGGCGGGTCGCCGCGCAGGGCGACGATCTGGCTGATCCCGGACTCAGCGTACTGCTGCGCAATTTCCAGCGTCTCGTCTCGTGTGGCGTCCACACAGGTCAGATGCGCCGCGACGGGCACACCGAAGTTGGCGTTGATGGCCGTCACTGCCTCATGGGTCAGCTTCCGGGTGGTGCCGCCAGCGCCATAAGTGACGGACACGAACGTGGGGTCGAGGGGGGCCAATGTCCCCAACGTGTCCCAGAGTTTGAACGAGCCTTCCAGCGATTTGGGAGGGAAAAATTCGAAGGATACGGAAGGGGTGCGCATGGCAGGATATTCCTTTAACGATCATGCGCCCAGACGCGCGAAGGCCTTGAAGTGTCGCTTACAGATGTTGCATAGGTGTGGAAGTTCATCAAATTCATAACTCTCATCATTATTATGAGGTTCACGTGCATATCGAATTTCGCCACCTGCGCACGATCAAGGCCATCCACGAGGAAGGCGGGCTGGCGCGCGCCGCTGACAGCCTGCACATCACGCAAAGCGCGCTGAGCCATCAGATCAAGGGGCTTGAGGATCAGGCGGGAGTGGAGCTGTTCGTGCGCCGCTCCAAGCCGATGCGGCTGTCGCCCGCTGGCATTAAAATGTTGCGGCTGGCCGAGGAAGTGCTGCCGCGCGTCGCGGCGCTGGAGGAGGACTTCACCGGGTTGCGAGCCGGAAAATCCGGTCGTCTTCATATCGCGATCGAATGCCACGCCTGTTTCGATTGGCTGCTGCCCGTGTTGGAGGCGTTTCGGACTACATGGGCCGATGTGGACGTGGATATCCGCCCCGGCCTGCAGTTCGAGGCGCTGCCGGCGCTCAACCGCCAGGATGTGGATCTGGTGATTTCCTCCGACCCCGAGGATATCCCCGGTGTCGATTTCACACCGCTGTTTGACTACGAGCCCGTCTTCGTGTGCGCCGCCGATCATCCTCTGGCCGCCAGGCCCCACATCGAGGCCGCGGACTTCGTGGATCAGACGCTGATAACCTATCCAGTGGATCGCCCGCGCCTTGATGTGTTCAGCCAGTTGCTGTTCCCCGCAGGCGTAGAGCCGAAGGCGATCCGTCAGGTGGAATTGTCTGCCGTAATTTTGCTACTTGTGGCCTCCGGCCGAGGGGTAGCCGTATTGCCGGATTGGGTCGTGCGCGATGCGGCCGGCAGCCAGACCATCGTCACGAAGTCGCTAACGAAAACCGGCCTGACTCGGCGCTTGTTCGGGGCCAGCCGCAGCGAGGATACAGGCAAACCGTTTATGTCGCATGTGCTGAAACTCTGCCGAACCGAGCCGTTGAAACTGCAACGCAGGGCGTGACCCCTTGGCACTGCGCGGCGCGCCGTCTATAGCGCTGCACTTGGTGACAAAGGAAATCCGATGCAAGGCTCTGCCAATCTCAACGTGATGATGAAAGCCGCCCGTAAAGCGGCGCGGGGTTTGCAAAAGGACTTTCGCGAGGTGGAGCAATTGCAGGTCTCGTCCAAGGGACCGGGCGATTTTGTGAGCCGCGCGGATATGGCGGCACAGCAGAGCATCAAGGAAGACCTGATGGAGGCGCGCCCGAACTACGGGTTTCTGGGAGAGGAAGAGGCCGAGATCATCGGTAAGGACCCGACGCGCCGCTGGATCGTTGATCCGCTTGATGGCACCACGAACTTCCTGCACGCGATGCCTCATTGGGCGATTTCGATTGCCTTGGAACACAAGGGCGAGATTGTTGCAGGCGTTGTCTATGACCCGGCCAAGGATGAGATGTTTTATGCCGAAAAAGGAGCAGGCGCGTGGCTGAACGATACGCAGCGACTGCGCGTTTCGGCGCGCAAGCGGATGTCGGAGGCTGTGTTCTCTGCCGGGTTCCCACCCGATGGCGGCAAGTATCTGCCTGCCGTTTTACGGGACCTGGCACGGTTGATGCCGATGTGTTCCGGCATGCGGCGCAACGGTGCGGCGTCGCTCGATTTGTGTTGGGTCGCGGCGGGACGGTTTGAAGGTTACTGGGAATATAACCTCAAGCCATGGGACATTGCGGCAGGCATCCTGATCGCGCGCGAGGCGGGTGCCTTTGTGGAGCCGATCCGGAAAGATCAATCGCTTTTGGACGACGGTCATCTGATTTGCGGTACAGAAGCGATCTTTGATCAGTTCGCTAAGGTCATTCGCACACGGGACTGAGATATCAGACCCCTCATCCCAATGGCCTTCGGCGACCGGTCTTCGCTGCTACCGGGCATAACCTCGGTCGTAGATGACCTGTTGCGCTACGCCTGCAACCAGCAGGTAGATCGACGTCACCGTCACAATCGCCGTGAGCGCGGGGTTTGAGGCGAAATCAGTCCAGGCTGCGTAGGCGATAGAGACCACCCAAACCACCGCGATCGGCAAAGACAACCAGCGCCAGCGCATCGTGCGTACGGGATGAACGAACTTGAGGTTCAAAAACTGCGCCGCTGACAATGCCAGCACAATTCCAAGGATCACCGGCGGCGGAGGTACGATTACCAGCGTGGCAAGCGCCACCATGTTCCAGCACCCCGGAAAGCCACGAAACGATTTATCCGCCGTCTTCATCCGGGTGTCCGCGAAATAGAGCGACGATCCAAACGGGATCAGCAACACGACCAACCAGCCCGGCCATCCCGGCAAAAGGCCGGAGCCATAAAGCGCATAGGCCGGGATCATCACATAGGTCAGGAAGTCGATGATCAGGTCCAACAGCACTCCGTCAATCACGGGTGCATTGGTTGTGACGTCGAACCTGCGTGCCAGTGGGCCGTCGATGCCGTCAACTATAAAGGCGATCGTCAGCCAGATGGTCATCATCGCCCAATCCTGCTGCGCCGCCTCCAACAGCGCCAACATCGCCAGGGACGCGCCTGCGGCAGTGAACAGATGAACGGAATAGGCTCTAAATCGCATGAAGTTGGGGATGCCCGTTAAAGGTGCGCTTTGCAACCGTGCTGTGTCATGCCTTGGGATGGGCCGCGTCATAAACCTCCATCAAACGCGCGGTGTCGACGGCGGTATAGGCTTGTGTTGTTGACAATGAGGCATGGCCGAGTAGCTCCTGAATTGCCCGCAAATCACCTCCGGCGTCCAGCAGATGCGTGGCAAAGGAGTGCCGCATCGCGTGCGGAGTGGCGGTGGACGGCAGGCCAAGTTGCATCCGGGTTTTTTCCATCACCAACGCTACGGCTCGCGAGCCAAGCGCGCCGCCCCGGATCGCACGGAAAAGTGGCGTACCGGGCGCGAGATCATGGGGGCAGAGGCGGGCGTATTTCGCAGTCGCGGCTTGTGCCACTGGCAGGACGGGCACCTCGCGTTCCTTGCCGCCCTTGCCGGTGATCCGCAGTACGTCCGGCAGGGGATCGGCTTCGGAACTGAGGCCAAGCGCCTCGGATATCCGCAACCCGCAGCCGTAGAGTAGCGTGATGACAGCCATGTCACGCGCCTGGACCCATTGGCGGGCGTCCTGGTCAGCGACGCCCGCGATCATGTCTGTTGCGCCCGCCTCGGACAGGGGCCGGGGCAGGCGGCGGATATGTTTAGGGGACCGCATGGACAAAACGGCGGTGGCGTCAAACCCGTCACGATCCGACCACCATTTGTAGAAGGCCTTCACGGCAGACAGGCGCCGCGCGAGGGATCGTGGGCCCACGTCTCGGGCGCGCTGAGACGCCATCCAGCCGCGCAGGTCTCGGGTGTGAAGCCTGCGTAAGGCTTTGGGGCCGGGCGGACCGCCGAGGTGGCCTGCCTGAAACACAAGGAATTCGCTTACGTCCGCCGCATAAGCCGTCAGTGTCGCGTCCGCCCGCCCGCGCACGCCGCGCAGGTGGATCAGCCAGTCTTGCAGGAGGTCGCGGACAGCGGGAGTAAGTGCCAGCGACATCGGGCTACTTCAGCCAGCCACGCATCAGGCGCTCGAAAGTCCCGGCGAAAAACGTCAGCAGGTCGGTGCCCTGGGACGGGCGGAACTGGTGCGGGTCTTCCGCGCCCATGACCAGCAGGCCGGGCAAGCGGCCCTCGCCGAAATTGAGAGTCAGGCATGCCTCGGAATGGATCCAGCGCGAGGCCTCGCCGAAAATACGCTCGGCATCGCCACCCACCTGGCGGAGGGACACCTGGCGGATCGGGACATCGCGCCCGCCGGTGACGTAGTCTTTGACGAAACCGGGAGCCACAACCGTCAGCACATCCTCCAGCTTTTGAACCTTGGGAGCTTCGGTTTCGGTAGCCTCCGCGCTTTCGAGGACCAGACGCACGCGATCCACGCGCAGGATGCCTGCAACTTCTGTACCCAGCAGGTTCAGGAACTCCGTGAACTCGCCCGCATCCAGCAGGCGAATGATCGAACGGTGGATCTGGTTGGTGCCGGCCAGGTTCTCATAGGCCGCCGCGATAACCGAACGGTGGGTGTCTTCCAACCGGTCCAGACGGTTCTGCAACCGCTCCATCGCGATACCGCGCATGTCGACGATATTGCCGCCCATCTGGCGGTCATTGGCCGCGATCAGGGCACGCATCAGGTCGCGGTCTTCAAGGATCATCTCCGGGTCGGCCAGTGCGCGGTCGCGCCAGTCGGAATCGCGGCTCGTGTCATGGGAAAGGATCGGGGCTTCCGCCTCGGTATTGCTCATCTGGACTGCCTCAACTTTTTTATTGTTGGAGAGGGCATACCATGGGCAGGCCCAATCGGGCTAGAAATTTCGTGATCACCCACGCGGTTCACCCTGGCCTGTGGCTCAGGTGCCGCCGCCTCACGGGACGCGCATCCAATCAGCACAGGCGTTCGGTTGGCGATGCGCGGTGCAGATCGGGCCGATGCCATCCAAATCTGGCAGGAAAATGGGAGCGATCCTCACTTTCGGTCAAGAGAACGACTGTCTTCGATGTCTGGCTTCCGCGCCGCAAGGCGATTGGACGGCCAATCGTCGGGATGGTGAAGGAGGATGCCGCAGGTGCGGCTCTCCTGCCGTCTGAAAGGCTGGTCGAGCGCCATATGAAGCCCGGACCCGGCGACGAAACGCACGGGATGTGAAACGGGCCATCGACAATATAAAGGCTCAATTCGCCGATCCGACCCGACTGAGCAATCTGGCGAAGGTGGCCATTGCTCCAGGTCCGACCAGCGCCGTGAGGCCTTCGGAGAGACGCCATCCGATGCTTTCGCTCGGTCGCGGCGACGTCTCCCGCTCTCTTCAGGACAGATCAGACGATACTTTGTCCGGTCTTGGCCCAATCGGCCATGAAGGCGTCCAGGCCCTTGTCGGTCAGAGCATGGTTGGCCATCGCCTTGATGACATTGGGCGGTGCAGTGGCCACGTCGGCGCCGATCAGGGCGGCGTCTTTCATGTGGTTTGCAGTTCGGATGGAGGCCACGAGGATCTCTGTCTCGAAGCCGTAGTTGTCGTAGATCTGGCGGATTTCCGCGATCAGATCCATGCCGTCCATGTTGAGATCATCCAAACGGCCCACGAAGGGCGAGATGAACGTCGCGCCCGCCTTGGCGGCCAGAAGTGCCTGGTTGGCAGAGAAGCACAGGGTCACGTTGACCATACGGCCTTCGCCCGACAGCACCTTGCAGGCCTGAAGCCCGGCCCATGTCAGCGGCACTTTGATGGTGATGTTGTCAGCGATCTTTGCCAGTTCACGACCCTCATTGATCATGCCCTCGGCGTCGAGCGCCACGGTTTCCGCGCTGACCGGACCTGGGACAAGATCACAGATTTCCTTGGTGACTTCCTTGATGTCACGCCCGGATTTCATGATCAGCGAGGGGTTGGTGGTGACGCCGTCAACCATGCCCAACTCGTGCAGTTCCCGGATCGCATCAATATCAGCAGTATCCACAAAGAATTTCATCTGGCTGGTTCCTTTCGGGAAGATATCATGATGGATTGGCAGCCTTCTACAACAAGTGAGTGTGGCCCGAAAGCCATGGATGAGCATTTCGACGAAGGTGATCTGGTGGGGGTTCTGACAGCAGAGCCCTTGGACCGTGTGCTGGACTACAAAGCACCCGCAGGCGGATGCTGGCTCGGTGCATTTGTGGAGGTACCGTTGGGGCCACGCAAGGTGTTGGGCGTGGTCTGGGGACCGGGGCGCGGGGATTGGGACATCAACAAAGTTCGCAAGATTAATCGCGTGCTTGATGTGGCCCCCATGCGTGCGGAGATGCGCGATTTTCTGGAGAAGGCGGGCGCGTACACGCTGACCCCCATGTCGCTTATGCTGCGACTGGCAACCCGTGCGCCGGGGCTGTCGGACCCGCCTTCGATGCGCAAGGTGTATCGTTTGGGCCAGGGTTCACCTGATCGGATCACGCCCGCACGCACCCGCGTGATCGAGACATTGGAGGAATATGGCGGGCTGGGGTTCACACTGAAGGAATTGTCCGATCTGGCGGGCGTCACGTCATCTGTCGTGAAGGGCTTGGCCAAACAGGGCGTGGTGGAGGAGGCCGATACGCCGCGTGATGTTCCCTACCTGACTCTTGACCCCGGCCTGCCGGGCAAGGAATTGACCGAGGATCAGGGGATTGCGGCAGAGCGCTTGCAAGAGGGATTGCGTGCCAAGCGCTATGGCACCGTGCTGCTGAAAGGCGTCACGGGCTCCGGCAAGACGGAAGTCTATCTGGAAGCCGTTGCAGAATGCCTCCGTCAGGGTCGTCAGGCGCTGGTTTTGCTGCCGGAAATCGCACTGACGTCCGAGTTTCTGACCCGTGTGAAGGCACGCTTTGGAGCCGATCCGGCGGAATGGCATTCAGGGGTAACCATGACCGAGCGCAGGCGGTGCTGGCGCATGGTCGGGCAAGGCGAGGCGCAGCTGGTCGTCGGCGCGCGATCCGCGCTGTTCCTCCCGTACCGAGACCTTGGGCTGATCGTCGTGGATGAGGAACACGACACCTCCTACAAACAAGACGAAGGCGCCAGCTATAACGCCCGCGACATGGCGGTTCTGCGTGCATCCTTGAACGATGCGCAGGTGGTTCTGGCGTCCGCCACGCCGTCGCTGGAGACTTGGGCAAATGCGCTGGCTGGCAAGTATACGCGGCTTGATCTGGCATCGCGCTTCGGACCGCAGGACTTGCCGGACATGGCATCCATCGACATGCGGCTGGAAGATTTGCCGGGCAATTCGTGGATATCGCCGACATTGGCTTCAGCCGTGGGTGCACGTCTGCAAGCGGGCGAGCAGGCGCTGCTGTTCCTGAACCGCAGGGGCTTTGCTCCGGTTACGCTATGCCGCGCTTGCGGAGAGATGGTCGGCTGTGACCATTGCGATGCGCGGATGGTCGAACATCGTTTTCAGAGGCGACTGATCTGCCATCAGTGCGGAGAAACGAAACCACTGCCAGAGGCCTGCCCATCGTGCGAAGTTGAAGGCAAAATGGCTGCAGTTGGCCCCGGCGTGGAGCGGATCGCGGAAGAAGCGGCGTTGGCCTTCCCGGACGCAAAGACAGCGATTCTGTCGTCAGATCTTTTCGGCTCGGCGCGTGCGTTAAAAACGCAGATTGAAGAACTGGCGCATGGCGATACCGACCTGATCATCGGCACGCAATTGGTGGCGAAAGGTCATAACTTTCCGCGCCTCACCTTGGTGGGTGTGGTGGATGCGGATCTGGGCCTGCAAGGCAGCGACCTGCGCGCGGCCGAGCGGACGTTTCAATTGATGCGTCAAGTGGCGGGCAGGGCCGGGCGTGCGGATCGGCCGGGCCAAGCGCTCTTGCAGACTTTTCAGCCCGATCACCCAGTGATCCGCGCCATTCTGTCTGGCGACGAAGAGGGTTTCTGGCGCACCGAAGCCGCCGAGCGAGACGCGGCGGGTATGCCGCCTTACGGACGGCTCGCGGGCGTGATTATTTCCAGCACCGAGGCCGCAGCAGCGTTTGACCTCGGCACTCATCTGGCCCGCAACGACGGCGCAATCCGTGATGCGGGCGGGGTCGTCTACGGCCCGGCTCCGGCGCCGATTGCCCGCGTCCGTGGCCGTCATCGTGTTCGGCTACTGGTCAAAGCGCCTAAAGGAGTGGCGCTTCAGCCAGCGCTAAGCCGTTGGACTTATGACCTAAAGCTACCGGGCCACTTGCGGCTGTCTATTGATATCGACCCGCAGAACTTCTTCTGAATCGTTGCCCCGACCGCGGTAGACCCCGGCGCATACGCACGGTAAACCATTGCGAAACCGTATCTGGACATCTGCCATGACCGCCCCAATCCGCCCGCAACCCGGTATCCTCGACATCGCGCTTTATCAGGGCGGAGCCTCTGCGATCGAAGGGCATGCTGCACCACTGAAATTGTCGTCCAATGAAAATCCGTTCGGCCCATCACCTGCGGCAGTGGCCGCCATGGTCGATGCGATTGCGACTGTTCATCGTTATCCGTCGACCGATCATCTGCCGCTCCGCACAGCGATTGCGGATATCCACAGCCTAGATGCGGATAAGATTATTTGCGGAGCGGGCAGTGATGAAGTTATCCACTGGCTCAATCAGGCCTATGCGGGGCCCGGCGATGAAGTTCTCTATACCGAGCATGGCTTTGGCATGTATCCGATTGCCGCCCGCGCTGCCGGTGCCACGCCTGTTCAAGTCCGGGAGAAGGACCGCGTCGTTGACGTCGACGCGCTGATTGAGGGCATTACACCGCGCACCCGGCTTATCTTCATCGCAAACCCCTCCAACCCCTGCGCCACGATGATCGGAGACGGCGATGTGAAGCGGCTGGCGGATGCGGTTCCGGACCAATGCCTGCTGATCCTCGATGGGGCATATGTGGAGTTCGCCGAGGGTCATGACGGCGGCCAATCACTGGTCGATGCGCGCGATAATGTCGTAATGACGCGCACTTTTTCGAAGGTTTACGGGCTTGGCGGACTGCGTGTCGGATACGGCTATGCCCCCCGGCATGTGATCGACACGCTCAACCGAATCCGGGGGCCGTTCAACTTGTCGGGCGTCGCACTCGCTGGAGCCGAAGCGGCAGTGCGCGATGTGGAGTGGGTGGCGGAGTGCATTCGTGTGAATGCGCAGGAGCGCGCGCGCCTCGCGGGTGGTTTGCGGCAGTTGGGGATTGCAAGCGATGACAGTCATGCCAATTTCGTACTGGCCCGATTCAGCAGTGAGGCGGCAGCAGATGCCGCGGACAAGCACCTGAAATCAGAGGGAATCATCGTGCGCGCGCCCAAGTCCTACGGGCTGCCGCATTGCCTGCGGATCACGGTCGGAAAGCCCGAGGACAACAGTCGTGTCCTGGCCTCACTGACCGGAATGGTGACGCCATGAGCGTGCTTTACAACCGTGTCGCCCTTATCGGGCTTGGCCTGATTGCGGGTTCCATGGCGCATGCGATGCGGCGTAAGGGGCTGGTGGGAGAGATCGTTGGCACGTCCCGCTCCGCTGAAACCCGCGCCATCGCGTCGGAGATCAAGCTGTGCGACCGGATCGTGGACACTGCGGCAGAGGCCGTGGCAGGCGCGGATCTCGTGGTGATTTGCGTACCCATAGGCGCCATGGCAGCCGTTGCGGCCGAGATTGCGCCGCATCTGGCACCCGGTTCGACGGTCACCGATGTCGGATCGGTGAAGCAGGACGTGATAACCTCCGTGGGTCCTTTGCTTCCCGAAGGCGTCCATTTCATCCCCGGCCACCCCTTGGCGGGCACGGAACATTCCGGGCCGCGCTCCGGTTTCGCGGAGCTGTTTGACAACCGCTATACGCTGCTGACGCCTGCCCCCGGCTCTGATCCCGTGGCCGTATCGCGGCTGCGCGATCTGTGGATAGGCTGTGGAGCACTTGTGGAAGAGATGGAGGCCGACCACCACGATCTGGTCCTCGCCGTGACGTCCCATACGCCGCACCTGATCGCCTATACGATGGTTGGTGTGGCCGATGACCTGCGCCGGGTGACCGATAGCGAGGTGATCAAGTACTCCGCTGCGGGCTTTCGGGATTTCACCCGGATCGCGGCCTCTGATCCGACCATGTGGCGCGATGTGTTTCTGTCCAACAAGGACGCGACGCTGGAGATCCTGGGCCGGTTCACCGAGGAGTTGTTTGCCCTGCAGCGTGCCATTCGCACCGGCGACGGGGAGCATTTGCACGATTATTTCACCCGCACCCGTGCGATCCGGCGTAGTATTATCGAGGCGGGTCAGGACACGGACGCCCCCAACTTTGGTCGAAGCAGCGCGAAAAAAGGAGACGCGGCACAATGATGCGAACGATTCTGTTTGCGATCTCCCTGGTTCTTCCGACCGCAGGACTTGGCCAGACTGTCGAGGTTCGGGTGATCGAGGCGTCGGCCCTGGCTCCCTCAGCGTCGCTACGCCCCAACGCTCGGCCAGGTGGCACGCCGGTCCCGCGTTCCAGCGCTGCCCCCGGAGGCTTGGGCGCGGCCGTGCCGGATACGCAAAGCGTCGCGCCGGTGGCGGAAGCCCAGGCTCCGCAGCGTCCGCCGGGACTTGCCGGGTTGTTCCGCCCCCAGGGTGAGACGGGCGCGTCCAACGGTACGGTTGTGGTGGCCAGTGGTGGATCGACTTTGGCGATCACGCGCTCGCTCCGGCCTCGTATACGCCCCGATGGGCTGGAGAACCGGGTGCGCGCCACTGCGACGCGCAATCTGCCCGGCGCTGTGACGCAGCCGGGGCGCAGGTCGGGAACATTATGTGGTGTTGTGGGCTTGCAGGGCGACGAGATTGAACCCGTGTCTGGCCGCATCAATGGCTGCGGTATTCCCAGAAATGCAGTGCGTTTGCGCGTGGTGCACGGCGTCGCATTGACGTCGCCGGCCACGATCAATTGCGGCACGGCGCAATCCCTGAGCCAATGGGTGCTGGACGCAGAAGACATCATCGGGCGCACCGGCGGAGGTATGGCAAACCTGCGGGTCGTGACCTCCTACGCGTGCCGGACACGCAACTCTCGCGCGGGCGCGCGACTGTCAGAACATGCTACAGGCAATGCAGTCGATATCGCGGGAATAGGCTTGCAGAACGGGACTGAGTTGAGCGTTCTGAACGATTGGCGCGGCGGCAATTCGAGCATTATGCGTGGCTTGCACGAGGCGGCTTGTGGTACGTTCGGCACGGTTTTGGGCCCTGAAGCTGACCGGTACCACCGGGACCACTTCCACTTCGACGTGGCCTCTTACCGCTCAGGCGCTTACTGCCGTTAACGCAAGTGCAGGTTCGGGGCCGGTCCGATGGGCAAAGGCCCGAGAAACACCCGCCCTTCAGAGAAGGTCAGCGCGGCGTCGATGTTCTCCTCGCGGCCATTCATATCTGCCAGCACTGCCAGCATTCCCTCCGTCGCGGGGCGCAGACGGGCGGGCAAAAGCCCGGCGTTCTCGGCCAGATCTACCATGGCTCGCCAGTTTTCCGCCCGCACGGACAGCGCGCCCGTTGGCACGCCTTCAGCATCCACGTCCAGCGTGCCGGACGCGCTAATCAGAATGTCGCCCCACTGCGCGCTGAAATCCTCCACGACAAGTTGGGTGATCTGCGGGCGGGCCTGCTCGATGGCATCCATGTCCCACGGTGCGTCGAAGGCGACGGTAGAGCGTACCTCTGCGCGATCGATGAAGACCGGCAAGAGCGCCGCCGGATCCAACAGATTGCGCCACGCCTCAGGAGGGGCCAACATCGTTGTCAGGAAGGTGAAACCGTACGTGCTTTCGGAGTGGTCCAAACGAGCCATACGCAGGATGCCCTGCTCCCACTCGGTCTGCCATCCTGTGTTTGACGTGATCAGGACCGGGCCGGTGTCCGCCACCAAGGCATCAAGTGCGAAACGATTGGCGGGCTGCACATCCAATGTTGCGGCCATCGCGAGGCCATTGGCGCCAATGCCGGAGACGCTAAACCGCTCGATCGGGGTGGCGATGTTGAAGGCCTGCGGCCAGATGGCGCTGATCCGGTCGAGGCGCACGACGTTCTGCTCCAACCGGAACGCGGGCGCGGACCATCCGAGGCCAGAGACCGGATCGGCAAGGTCAACCGATTGGAACGCGGTGACAAATTGCATCGGGAAGCCGCTGACGTTGATCTCACCTGCACGCGCAACCCAGCCGTCTGCGGTGCGGTCGTCCAGCCAGCGGGTGGCTGCGGTTTGCATCACAATTGCCCCCACACCCCAAACGATCACGCCCAATGCGACCAGCACGACGATCAGCACGGTAAACCGCTTCATGGCTCTCCCCTTCCGCATTGTTGTGGCCTATACCCGCCACGCACGACAAGGACCATTTCATGACCGCCCCCCTTTGGATTTTCGGCTACGGATCGCTTTTGTGGAACCCGGGTTTCCCCGTGGCCGAGGCGCGGATTGCTCGGATGGATGGTTGGCACAGGTCGTTTTGCATGTCGTCGATCCACCACCGGGGCACGGTGGAGTCTCCGGGTCTGGTACTGGCGCTGGATGCCGCGGACGCGTTTTGCGACGGTCTTGCGCTGCGCGCGGAACCGGGGTCCGAGGAGGGCACGATTGCCTACCTGCGCGAGCGCGAGTTGATTTCCTCGGCCTATATCGAGACCCGTCAGGACGTCACCTTTCGCGACGGAACCCGGCAGAGCGATGTGCTGACCTATGTGATCAACCGGGATCATGAGCAATACGTTCAACTGTCGCTGGACGTACAGGCGCGCATCATTGCCGGCGCAGCGGGCGGGCGTGGGCCCAACGACGAATACCTCTACAATACCGCGGCCCATCTGACCGAGCTTGGCATCGGTGACGCGGATCTGGAGGGGTTGGTGGCCCAGGTACGGTCTCTCAATACAGTGTAAGGGTTTTGTTGGCACACTGGTGGTTCCCGGTGTATACAAGGACGACATAGTCCAAAGAGCGGTGAAAAAACGCCATGGCGAGCAGCAGAGAAGGCGCAGGAGCGCTCCGGTTTACGCGGCCGACCCAACAGATTGTCCTGATGGTCATCATCCTCGCGTTCGTGATCGCGGGCGGTGTATTGGTCTGGCCACGGGTGCAACCCGTATTCCTGTCCGCACCTGCGCTGAACGGCACCATTGGCGTGGTCTTCATCGTGGGCGTCTGCGCCACCTTCTTCCAGGTTATCCAGTTGTTTTCGTCCGTTGCTCATATCGAGCAGATCGCGGGCGGTGGACAGGCGGAAGCGTCAGAGAATCCTCCCCGCCTGTTGGCCGCCATGACCGGTGTCGCGCGCGCACGAGGCGGGCGGATGCAGGTGACGCCAGCCTCGGCAAAATCCGTTCTGGACTCGGTCGGCGCGCGGATGGAAGAAAGCCGCGATGTCACCAGATATATCGCTAACCTGTTGATCTTTCTGGGCCTTCTAGGCACCTTCTTTGGCCTCGCCACGACCGTGCCTGCTGTGGTCGAAACCATCCGCTCCCTGCAACCGACCGATGGGGAGGAAGGCCTCGCGGTGTTTGGCCGGCTGATGGACGGGTTGGAAGATCAGTTGGGTGGCATGGGTACGGCCTTCGCGTCGTCCCTATTGGGCCTCGCAGGTTCGCTGGTTGTGGGCCTGTTGGAACTGTATGCCGGCCACGGTCAGAACCGCTTTTATCGCGAGCTGGAAGAATGGCTGGCCTCTATTACACGGGTCTCTTTCTCGTCAGGGGACGGCGATGGGACCATTGACAAAGCCGCGATTGCGACCGTGCTGGACCATATGGTCGATCAGATGGACACGCTGCAGAGCCTGTTCGCGCAGTCTGAAACGCGCCGCGCCGCAACAGAACAGCGGATGCTTAACCTCGCTCAAAGCGTTGACGGGCTGACCGAACGGCTGGGGCCGGGCCAGGTCTCGGCCACGGAACGGCTGGCCACGGCGCAAGACCGCCTTGCGGCCGCGCTGGATGGCATGGCGGCGGAGCAGGGATTGGACGACGAGAGTCGCAATCGTTTGCGCTCCATCGACGTGCAATTGTTCAAGCTGGCGGAGCAGATTGGATCCTCCCGTGACGCCGAGTTGATGGGTCTTCGGGGCGACATGGCCCAGTTGACTAACGCCTTGCATGCCTTGACCCAAGCCGCCCGCGCGCCCGCCGCAGCCCGCGCCGCCACGTCTCAGCGCCCCCCCGGCGCGGGCAGCTGAGCCATGGCGTTTCACAGGGGCAACTCAACCAGCGCTTCCAGTACGATCTGGCCCGGTTTCGTGGATGCGATCACCGCACTTTTGATGGTCATGATCTTCGTCTTGACCATCTTCATGGTCATGCAATACGTGCTGTCGGAGGAGATCGGCAGTCAGGAAGATGAACTGAATTCCCTGAGTGCGCAGGTCAACCAATTGGCCCTGGCGCTAGGCTTGGAAGAGGCGCGGGCCGGAGATTTGGAAAGCCGCGTTGCGACCCTGACCGGCTCCTTGTCTGATGCGGAGCAGCAGGCCAGCCAGCAGGCCGCGCTGATCGCTACCCTCACAGCTCAAACCGCGACGCAATCGGCACAGATCGCCTCGTTCGAGGAGCAGGTCGCGGGCCTTCTGGCGCGTAATTCAGACCTTGCGACGGGCCAAGCTGCGGCAGAGGCGGAGCTTGCAGAGGCGATGACGCAGGCCGAAGCATTGAATCTGGCGCTCGCCAGCACAAGAGCCGAGATTGATGAAGCGGCGGAAGCCGCGCGATTGGCCGCGGCCCGGCGCGAAGCCTTGGAAGCGCTGATTGCGGACCTGGAAACGCAATCAGTCGCGCGTGATGCCTCGCTTAGCGATGCTTTGGCCGCGCTGGCGGCGTCCTCGACCGAGTTGGAGGCGCGCCAATCCGATCTGACTCAGGCCTTGGCGGCCCTGACTTCCGCCGAGACCCGCAACGCGCAACTGGTTGGCACTTTGGTGGACCGTGACACGTCGCTGACTGCAGCTCTGGCCGCTATGGCCAGCGGGGATGAGCGGGCGGAGGAATTGCTCTCGCGCCTTCAAGGGGTTGAGGGAGAATTGTCCGAGGCGGAAGCGGCTCGTCTGGCTGAGGCTGCTGCCGCCGAAGCGCTTCGTCAGCGGTTCGCCGAGTTGGAGCAGGACTTGAGCGACGAAGAAGCCCGCCGTCTCGCGGATCTCGCCGCGGCAGAGGCGTTGCGGGCGCAATTGGACGATACGCAAACAGCCTTGTCGGAGGAAGAAGCGGCTCGTCTGGCGGAAGCAGCCGCCGCCGTGGCGTTGCGCGCGCAGTTGGATGCGACGGCAAGTGCGTTGTCGGAAGAAGAAGCCGGACGATTGGCGGAAGCCGCCGCAGCGCAGGCCTTGCGGGCACGGTTGGAGAACGCAGATGCGGAACTGACGGCGATGACCATGGCCTTGGAAGAACAGCGTCAGCGGGCCGAGGATACGCTGACGTTGCTGGCTGCCGCGCAGTCAGCACGCGACGATTTGGCCACTCGTCTGGCGGGTGCCCTGGCGCGGGCCGAAGACGGGCAGGGGGAGGCGGCTTCTTTGGCCGACGCCCTGGCCGCGGCGGAACTGGAACTTGACCGTGCCCAAACAGCGTTAACAAGTCAGGGCGGCGAACTTACTGAATTGGAACGGCAATTGGCCTTGGCTCTGTCGCGGTTAGAAAGTGCTGAGGCAGGAGCGGCGGCGCGACTGGCCGCGTTGGAAGCGCGCATTGCAGAGGCGGAGGCTGAGGTATCTGGCGCGGAGGCTGAGGCGGTGCAAACGGCTGGCGATTTGACCGTTCTGGAAACTCAATTGGCTCAAGCCTTGGCAGCGCGGCAATCGACGGACGCAGCTCTGGCCGAAGCGCTGTCAGATGTGGAGGTGCGCGATATCCTGTTGGCGCAGGCGAACACGGAGTTGGAAACGGCGCAAGCGAACTCCGCTCAAAGCGCGCGGCAGGTTGCGCTCTTGAACGAACAAGTCGCGGCGTTACGGGCGCAATTGGGTTCTTTGCAGTCCCTTTTGGGCTTGTCGGAGGATCGTGATGTCGAGGCACAGGTCCAGATTGAAGCGCTCGGTTCGCGTTTGAATACAGCCTTGGCTCAATTGGCCGCAGAGGAGCGGGCGAGGGCGCAACTGGAAGCCGCCGAAGTCGAACGGTTGGCGTCTGAAGCGCAGGAACTTGAGCGCTATCGCTCTGAATTTTTTGGACTTTTGCGGGAATTGCTAGAGGGACGAGAGGGCATTCGCATCGAAGGTGATCGCTTCGTTTTCTCGTCCGAAGTGCTGTTCGAGGTGGGCTCTGCGGATCTGGCCCATGAGGGTCTGGAGCAGATCGAAAACGTGGCGGCCTTGTTGCTGGAGGTTGCGGATGACATCCCGGACACGATTGACTGGATTATCCGGGTGGACGGTCATACCGACGACCAACAACTCCGCATCGGTGCTGCATATGCGAACAACTGGGAACTGAGCCAAGCGCGCGCGCTGGCCGTGGTCCTCTATATGACGGAAGAATTGGGCATCCCGCCATCTCGTTTGGCGGCGACTGGATTCGGTGAATTTCGCCCGATTGCAAGCAACGGAACACCTGAGGGACGAGCCGCCAATCGACGGATTGAGTTGAAATTGACCGAGCGCTAGTTGATTGAAACAACGGCGTTTTCTCTATCTATGGACGTGCCATTTCGGATCAGAGTCACCGTACCGGTGTAGTCACCGGGGGCGAGACCGATCCGGTTCCTGCGTCCTGTAGCGCGAAACAGTTCTGCCTGGGTGCGTTCGAGAGTGATATCCCGGACATGGTAGGTGCTGCCGTCAGGTGCGGTGATCTCGATCCGCACAGTATCATCGGCACGGCCACCGTAAAGAAAACCCCATACAACGAGAGCTGCCGTGTTGATGGTTAGCGCGTCAACATCTGCGACGCCTGCACGTATTGCCTCAAACTCAGGGATCGCATCGGCAAAGCCTACACTCAGGATTCCTCCGGGGGAGGGGGTGAAGCTCTCTGCCCAAAGTGGGTCTGCGCTCTCACCGCACAAGGCATTGGTGGAGGGGTCGAATGGGTCAACGTCATTGCCGTTCTGACGGACAGACAAATGGAGGTGCGGGAATGTGGTGTCTCCCGAAAATCCCATTTCTCCAATAGGTTGCCCCGCCTCCACCTCATCGCCGACTTCTACAAGAACGGATCCCTGCGCCATGTGGCAATACTGGGTTTGCCATTCATCCGCGTGATCAATGACGACGCCATTTCCGCAGTCCTGACCTTCGGGGAAGTCATCGCTACCTAAATCCGGGACGGAATTTCGCGCGCCAATGACAGTTCCGGGCGCGCTGGCAAGGATCCGCATGCCTTGCGCCAAATCCTCCATATCCGGCACCCGAATATCGGTGCCGCGATGCTCGTCATAAGTCATCGGGCCACATAAAAAATCCTGCGCGTCGGGACCGGGGTCACGGTCCATGAGTTGCTGGATCATACATGTTTCGCCGAGCGTGCACTCGACGGGAAAGGCCAATGATGGTGCATCTTGCGCCGCTGCGGGCACGCTCAAAATGAGGAGAACAAGGGGCGCGCGCATTGGGGCAATTCCAATCAGATGGGATGATCCCAGATGGTGATGAATAGCATGAAAGTGGCACTTCAAGGTTTTGGGACGCGCCCGTTCGGAAGTAAGTTGTCGCCCGGCGGCGGTGGAGATGAAAACGGACCGGAGATTACTCCGGCCCGCGGTCAAGATCAGCCGTCAGAGATCAATCCGCAGTCAAGAGCGGTGGCTTCTTCTTTGATGACAGGCGAGGGCTGCCCGCCTCTTCCACGCGCAGATCGATCTCGCCGTCTTTTACGCCGACCTTCACGTTACCACCTTTGGCGAGTTTGCCGAACAAAAGCTCCTCCGCCAACGGCTTTTTGATGTGCTCCTGAATCACGCGACCAAGTGGACGCGCGCCCATGCGGTCGTCGTAGCCTTTGTTGGCAAGCCATTCGGCGGCAGGCTTCGTCAGTTCTATCGTTACGTTGCGATCCATCAGTTGCGCCTCCAACTGGAGGACGAACTTTTCGACCACCTGCAAGATCACCTCTTTCGGAAGTGCTCCGAAAGAGATGACTGCGTCCAGACGGTTGCGGAATTCCGGAGTGAATGTCCGTTCAATAGCCGCCGTATCCTCACCTTCACGACGACCTCGTCCAAAGCCGATAGCGGCCTTGGACATCTCAGCCGCGCCCGCGTTGGATGTCATGATCAGCACCACGTTTCGGAAATCGACTGAGCGTCCGTTGTGATCCGTTAGCGTGCCGTGATCCATCACCTGCAGCAGGATGTTGAAAACATCGGGGTGGGCTTTCTCGATCTCGTCCAGCAAAAGCACGCAATGCGGATGCTGGTCGATTCCGTCAGTCAACAGACCGCCCTGGTCGAACCCCACATAGCCAGGAGGTGCCCCGATCAAACGGGAAACCGCGTGTTTCTCCATGTATTCGGACATGTCGAAGCGGATCAGTTCCACCCCCAAGGTATCGGCCAACTGCTTGGCCACCTCGGTTTTGCCCACGCCTGTCGGGCCCGCGAAGAGGTAGTTACCGATCGGTTTTTCGGGCTCCCGTAGGCCAGCACGGGCCAGTTTGATAGAAGCGGACAAGGCGTCAATCGCCTTGTCTTGGCCGAACACGACGCGTTTGAGAGATACCTCAAGATCCTTGAGAACCGCGGCATCGTCCTTGGAGACGTTCTTGGGCGGAATGCGGGCGATCTTGGCGACCACATCCTCAATTTCCTTGGTGCCGATGGTCTTGCGGCGCTTGGATTCAGGGACCAGATGCTGTGCGGCCCCGGCCTCATCAATCACGTCAATGGCGCTGTCGGGCAATTTGCGGTCGTTGATATAGCGCGAGGCCAATTCCACAGCGGTCTTGATCGCGTCGGCGGTGTATTTCGCACCGTGATGATCTTCAAAATATGGCTTGAGGCCTCTGAGGATCTTGACCGCGTCATCAACCGATGGCTCGGCTACGTCGATCTTCTGAAAGCGCCGCGACAGGGCACGATCTTTTTCGAAGTGCTGGCGGAATTCCTTGTAGGTGGTGGAGCCCATGCAGCGCAATTTTCCGCCCTGAAGCGCAGGCTTCAGAAGGTTGGAAGCGTCCATGGCGCCGCCGGAGGTCGCTCCGGCACCGATGACGGTGTGGATCTCGTCAATGAAAAGCACCGCGTCGGGATGTGCTTCAAGCTCTGTCACAACGGATTTCAAACGCTCCTCGAAATCACCACGATAGCGGGTTCCCGCCAAAAGTGCGCCCATATCAAGGGAGAAGATAGTGGCCCCTTCAAGAACTTCGGGCGTCTGACCTTCAACGATTTTCTTGGCGAGACCTTCCGCGATAGCGGTCTTTCCGACGCCGGGATCGCCCACCAGAAGCGGGTTGTTTTTGCGACGGCGGCACAGAACCTGAATGCACCGCTCCACCTCGCTGTCACGACCGATCAGCGGGTCGACATCGCCTTTGATCGACTTGGCGTTCAGGTCCACACAGTATTTCGCCAGCGCGGATTCCTTCTCCTCGGCTATTGGCTCGTTGCCGGGGATCGCGTCAGTCGGGTCGTCATCATCTTCCGCGCCCGAGACCGAGCGCGCTTCGCCATAGGAGGGATCCTTGGCGACGCCATGGGCGATGAAATTCACCGCGTCGTAGCGTGTCATGTCCTGTTCCTGCAGGAAGTATGCTGCGTTCGACTCACGCTCGGCAAAGATTGCGACAAGGACATTGGCCCCGGTGACTTCGGTGCGGCCCGACGACTGGACATGGATCGCAGCGCGCTGGATCACCCGCTGGAACGCGGCCGTCGGTACGGCTTCCGAACCTTCCACATCCGTTTCCAGTGTCGACAGATCATCGTCGATGAACTTTACGAGCGTATCGCGCAGCAGTTCGACATCGACGGAGCAGGCCTTCATGACCTTTTGTGCGTCCGGCTCCTCCGTGAGCGCGAGCAGCAGGTGTTCCAGCGTCGCCAATTCGTGGCGGCGCGCATTCGCATTGGCGAGTGCGGCGTGGATGGCCTGTTCCAGTGTGTTCGAAAAAGATGGCACGTTGAGTGCTCCTTTCATCTCGGACCGAGGGGGCAACCCGCAGCTCGCCCGTCCGTCGATCGTGGCCTGATAATGTTAAATTTTGCTTTCCGGACGCAGGTTTCAAGCAAATTCGCAAAGTTAGGCCGGGAATACAGCAGCGATCTGGATCAGACTGGTCGAGATTCAGGGCTAAGACTCTGTGATTGCGGGGTTTTAATGGAAACGGGTGTTGCGGAACTAAAAGGCGTCTTTTTGGGCACGAATGCGTGAGAAGACTGCGTCGGGAGAGCCGCCGGGCAGTCCTGCGGCCACTTTGACAGGCTCGAGATGAGTGCGCAGGTAAGGGTTGATCAACCTTTCGGACGCCAGAGTGGTCCCGACAGTGGGTCGGCCTTCGATGGCCAGCGTTGCCAGGTCCTTCCGGCGTGCAGCCAGCGCATGAGCGTCGGGCGCATAGTTGGCGGCAAACGACAAGTTGGCGTCCGCGTAGTCGTGGCCGCTGTAGATCCGGGTTGTGTCGGGCAGGCGGTCCATCGCCTCGATGGTCTGCTGCATCTGAGCGGCGGTGCCTTCGAACAGGCGTCCGCAGCCGTGAACCATGAGGCTGTCGCCGGAAAACAGCGCCTCCCGCCCCGGCATGTGGAAGGCGATGTGGCCGATGGTATGGCCGGGGGCGTCAAGGACGTGGGTGGTCTCACCCGCAACAGTGACAGTGTCACCGGCGGTAACGGCAAGGTCCAGCGCGGGCAGGCGGTGGGCGTCGGCCTGCGCCCCGATAACACGGGCGCCGGGGCGCAATGCCGCGACCCCGTCAATGTGATCAGCGTGGTGGTGGGTCAGCAAAATATCGGTAAGCGTCCAACCTTTTGCGGCCAGCACCGCCTGGATCGGAGCCGCCTCCGGCGCATCAGTCAACGCAGTGTCACCGCTCGTCTTGTCATGCACCAGGTAGGCGTAATTGTCCGCACGGCAGCGAATAACCTCGACCATGAAATTGCCTCGCATCGGGACCCCTTTCGCGCACATGACACTTCGGGCAAGGTTAGCGTCAAAGGAGCGCGCACCTCAATGCACCTCGACGTGATTGACCTTCGGCAGTTCTATTATCGCACCCGGCTGGGACGGATCGCGCAAAAAGCGATCCGCGACCGGATGTTGCAGATGTGGCCGCATGCAAAGGGACAATGTGTCGTGGGCTTCGGCTTTTCGGTGCCGCTGATGCGCCCCTACCTGGCGGAGGCGGAGCGGTTGATTGGCGTGATGCCGGCCGAGCAGGGTGTGATGCCGTGGCCTGCCGGGCTGGAAAACGTCAGCGTCCTGTGCCGCGAAGGGTTGTGGCCCGTGCAGACCGGGCAGGCGGACAAGCTGATCTGCATGCACGGGTTGGAAACGTCCGAGCACCCGGCCAGTGTTTTGGATGAATGTCGGCGGGTGCTGGCTCCCGGCGGGCGGGCGCTGTTTGTGGTGCCGAACCGGACCGGGCTTTGGGCGCGACGCGACGGGACGCCGTTTGGATTTGGGCAGCCCTACACGCTCGGCCAGCTGGAGGCGCAGTTGCGCGACTTCGACTTTATACCTGAACGCCACGCTGCGGCGCTGTTCGCGCCTCCTTCTGACAAGCGGTTCTGGTTGCAATCAGCGGACATGTTGGAGCGGATGGGAGCAAAGCTGAGCCGAAACCGGGCGGGCGGAGTCATAATGATCGAGGTGTCCAAACGGATCCCGGCCCGGCGCAAGCCCGGTTTGGCACAGCACGTTCGCAAGCCGCTGCGGGTGCTGGATGGCGGTCCGGTTCCGGCGGGAGCAGGCATGCGGCGGCGATGATCTGGGTCCCCTGTCACAGTGGCACCGGACATACCACGCTATTGGCACACATGATCGCGACGGGGGCAGGCGGTTGCCTTGGCATTAACCGCAGCGCGCTCCGGTTGAGGCCCGGAGTCAGCACGGCTATAAGGTGCGCGTCTGGCGATGGCGGCCAAACGGAGGTGCGGCATGATCCGTAGAGTTGCGCCCGGTTTCGACCAATCGCGGGACGTTTGCGTCCAAGAATCGCGGCTTTTCGGGCAACAAAATTGCAATCTATTTTGCCGCGGCGCAGAAAAATGCCGCCAACATATTGTTTCCGTAATAAACTTACACTTTATCGAGCGCGGGAAGCATGGTTGCGGCACGGCAAACGCTCTGCTACATCACGCTCGATTTACCGGGGAACGGGCGGTCAATGCCGTCTCGACACAACAGTCCTTTGGATCGGCATGAGGCTGATCCACTCGCTGTTGTGCCAACGAAAGGGTTGATGTGAGCGAACCAGCTTCAATCTCGACCGGCATCGCTGCGCGCTATGCGACTGCGATGTTTGAGATAGCCTCTGACGACAAGTCGCTTTCCGCGCTTGAGAAGGACGTGGATGCGTTGGACGCGGCCTTGAGCGAAAGCGCCGATCTGCGTGACCTGATCCATTCCCCCATCTATAGCCGTGATGAGACGACTGCCGCCATCGGTGGCGTGGCCGACAAGATGAAGCTGAAGCCCATGACGGGAAATACGCTGCGTCTGATGGCCCAAAAGCGCCGCCTGTTCGTTTTGCCTGCACTTCTGACAGAGCTGCGCGCGCGTATCGCGGATCACAAGGGCGAAGTGACCGCCGAAGTGACCTCCGCGAAGGCGCTGACGAAGACACAGACCGACGCCCTGACCAAACAACTCAAGGCGCAGGTCGGCAAAGATATAAAACTGAACGAGACCGTGGATAAGAACATCATCGGCGGTCTTATTGTCAAAGTCGGCTCGAAGATGATCGATACCTCGATCCGCTCCAAGCTGAACGCACTCCAGAACACTATGAAAGAGGTCGGATAAATGGCTATCCAAGCAGCAGAGATCTCTCAGATCCTCAAAGATCAGATCAAGACATTCGGCAAAGATGCCCAGGTGGCCGAGGTTGGTCGGGTTCTGTCGGTTGGCGACGGTATCGCCCGTGTCTACGGGTTGGATAACGTCCAGGCCGGTGAGATGGTCGAATTTCCCGGCGGCATTCAGGGCATGGCTCTGAACCTCGAGTCCGACAACGTCGGCGTCGTGATTTTCGGCTCCGACCGGGACATCAAGGAAGGCGATGTCGTCAAGCGGACCAATTCGATCGTGGACGTGCCTGCGGGCAACGAGCTGCTGGGTCGTGTCGTAGACGGTCTTGGCAACCCACTGGACGGCAAGGGCGCGATCAACGCGTCCGAGCGTCGCGTGGCGGACAGCAAAGCGCCGGGCATTATCCCCCGTAAATCGGTGCATGAGCCGATGGCGACCGGCCTGAAGGCCGTGGATGCGATGATCCCCGTTGGCCGTGGCCAGCGCGAGTTGATTATTGGCGACCGTCAGACCGGCAAGACCGCTGTGGCGCTGGATACGATCCTGAACCAGAAGTCCTACAACGACGCTGCTGGCGATGATGAGAGCAAGAAACTGTACTGCATCTACGTCGCTGTGGGCCAGAAACGCTCCACCGTGGCGCAGCTGGTCAAGAAGCTGGAAGAGACCGGCGCGATTGAATACACGATCGTCGTTGCCGCGACCGCATCTGACCCGGCGCCGATGCAGTTCCTCGCACCCTACGCTGCGACAGCCATGGCGGAATTCTTCCGCGATAACGGTCGTCACGCGCTGATCGTATACGATGACCTCTCCAAGCAGGCCGTATCCTACCGCCAGATGTCCCTGCTTCTGCGTCGCCCACCGGGCCGCGAAGCCTATCCCGGCGATGTGTTCTATCTGCACTCTCGCCTGCTGGAGCGGTCCTCGAAGTTGAACGAGGACAACGGGTCCGGCTCGTTGACGGCGCTGCCGATCATTGAGACACAGGGCGGCGACGTTTCGGCGTTTATTCCCACCAACGTGATCTCGATCACCGACGGTCAGATCTTCCTGGAAACGGAACTGTTCTTCCAGGGCATCCGGCCTGCCGTGAACACTGGTCTGTCGGTGTCTCGGGTTGGCTCAAGCGCGCAGACCAAGGCGATGTCCTCGGTCGCAGGTCCGGTGAAGCTGTCGCTCGCGCAGTACCGTGAGATGGCGGCGTTTGCGCAATTCGGCTCCGATCTGGACGCCGCCACGCAGCGCCTGCTGGCGCGTGGTGCCCGTCTGACCGAGATGATGAAGCAGCCGCAGTATTCGCCCCTGACCAATGCCGAGATCGTGACGATGATCTTCGCGGGCACCAACGGGTTTCTCGACAAGGTAAAGGTCTCCGACGTGGGCCGGTTCGAGGTGGAATTGCTGAAACACATGCGCTCCAAGAAGCAGGACGTGCTGGATTGGATCACCAATGACGATCCCAAGATCAAGGGCGATGCGGCTGACAAGTTGAAGGCCGCCATCGAAGAATTCGCCAAAGATTTCGCATAAGGGAGATCGGGTGTGCCCAATCTCAAGGACCTGAAGAACCGGATCGCGTCGGTCAAATCGACCCGCAAGATCACCAAGGCGATGCAAATGGTCGCCGCCGCGAAACTGCGCCGTGCGCAGGAGTCGGCGGAGATGGCGCGCCCCTACGCCGAGAAGATGGAGGCCGTGATGAGCGGCCTCGCGTCTGCCGTGGGCAACGCCGAGGGTGCGCCGCGCCTGTTGGCTGGCACGGGCAAGGATGACGTGCATCTGCTGGTTGTGATGACCGCTGAGCGGGGCCTGTGCGGGGGATTCAACTCCACCATCGTGCGCAAGGCCCGGCTGGCAGTGACAGACCTGTTGTCCAAGGGCAAGACGGTCAAGATCCTGACTGTCGGCAAGAAGGGCCGGGAGCAGCTGCGCCGGGACCATGCCGACAAGCTGATCGGCCATGTTGACCTGTCCGAGGTCAAGCGCCTGGGCTATTCCAACGCCGCTGATATCGCGTCGGACGTGCTGAACCGCTTTGACGACGGCGAATTCGACGTCGCCACGATCTTCTTCAACCGCTTCGAGTCGGTGGTGTCTCAGATCCCGACCGCTCAGCAGATCATCCCGGCCTCGTTCGAGGCCACCGAGGATGACGCAGCGGGCACACTTTACGAATACGAGCCCTCCGAAGAGGCCGTGTTGGAGGACCTTCTGCCGCGCGGCGTCGCCACGCAAATCTTCACCGCGCTTCTGGAAAACGGCGCCTCCGAGCAGGGGGCGCGGATGTCCGCGATGGACAACGCCACCCGCAACGCAGGCGACATGATCGACCGGCTGACCATCGAGTATAACCGCTCGCGTCAGGCCGTCATCACCAGCGAGCTGATCGAAATTATCTCTGGCGCTGAAGCGCTCTAAGTCATCGGAGTACCTGACATGGCAAATGCAGTCGGCAAAATTACCCAGGTCATCGGCGCTGTCGTTGACGTCCAGTTCAGCGGCGACCTGCCGCAGATTTTGAACGCGCTTGAGACGACCAATGACGGCAAGCGTCTGGTCCTGGAAGTGGCGCAACACCTTGGCGAAGGTACGGTGCGGACCATCGCGATGGACTCGTCCGAGGGTCTGGTGCGTGGCCAGGAGGTCACCGACCTTGGTGGCCCGATCACGGTTCCAGTTGGTCCTGCCACGCTGGGTCGCATCCTGAACGTCGTGGGTGAGCCCGTTGACGAAGGTGGGCCTGTTGAGGCCGAAGATCGTCGCGGCATCCATCAGGACGCGCCTGAGTTCGCGGATCAGTCCACTGAGGCCGAAGTCCTCGTGACCGGCATCAAGGTTGTGGACCTTCTGGCGCCCTACTCCAAGGGCGGCAAGATCGGCCTCTTCGGCGGTGCCGGCGTGGGCAAGACGGTTCTGATCATGGAACTGATCAACAACATCGCGAAGGTGCACTCCGGTGTGTCGGTGTTCGCGGGTGTGGGCGAGCGGACCCGTGAGGGCAACGACCTCTACCACGAGATGATCGAGTCGGGCGTCATCGTTCCCGACAACCTGCAAGAGTTAAAGATTGCACTGGTCTACGGCCAGATGAACGAACCGCCGGGCGCGCGGATGCGGATCGCACTGTCGGGCCTCACGATTGCGGAGCAGTTCCGCGACGCGACGGGTGCCGACGTGTTGTTCTTCATCGACAACATCTTCCGCTTTACCCAAGCCGGTTCCGAGGTTTCGGCGCTTCTGGGCCGTATCCCTTCGGCTGTGGGCTACCAGCCAACGCTCGCGACCGACATGGGCACGATGCAGGAACGGATTACGTCCACCAAGCGCGGGTCCATCACGTCGATCCAGGCCGTCTACGTTCCGGCGGACGACCTCACCGACCCCGCGCCTGCAACGACGTTCGCTCACTTGGACGCCACCACGGTTCTGAGCCGCGCAATTTCGGAGCTGGGTATTTACCCGGCTGTGGACCCGCTCGACAGCACCTCGCGCCTGATGGACCCGACCATTGTGGGTGACGAGCACTATCAGGTGGCCCGTGACGTTCAGGGCATCTTGCAACGCTACAAGTCGTTGCAGGACATCATCGCCATTCTCGGCATGGACGAACTCAGCGAAGACGACAAACTGACCGTGTCGCGTGCGCGAAAGATCCAGCGTTTCCTGAGCCAGCCATTCGACGTGGCGAAAGTCTTCACCGGGTCTGACGGCATTCAGGTGCAGTTGGAAGACACGATCTCGTCCTTCAAGGCCGTGGTTGCGGGCGAGTACGATCACCTGCCGGAAGGCGCGTTCTACATGGTTGGCGGCATTGCAGAGGTGATCGCCAAAGCCGAACGAATGGCCGCCGACGCCGCATAACTGACCGATCGCAGCCCCCGGTGATGATCCGGGGGCGCGGCTATTTGAACCGGAGGCCGACATGGCAACCATGCAATTCGATCTCGTTTCTCCAGAGCGTCGCCTGGCGTCAATGGAAGTGTCCGAAGTCCAGATCCCCGGTGCTGACGGCGACCTGACCGCGATGCCCGACCACTCGCCCATGATAACCACACTGCGCCCCGGCGTGTTGAAGGTGTCGGGTGTGGAGGGAGAGAAATCCTATTTCGTGACCGGCGGTTTTGCAGATATCGCAGGCCCATCCGCCACGATCCTTGCCGAACGCGCAATGCCTGTTGAAGAGGTAACAGGCGACGTGGTCGAAGAGTTGATCTCCGCCTCGAATGCGCGCGTTGTTGCAGCCAGCGACGGCGCGGTTGATGTCGCAGCGAAATATCACGCTGATCTCACCAGCGTGCTGGACGCAATCGTCGGCCGGTAACGCGGACTTAATTCTCGTCGAGCTAGTTTTAACGCCCGCGGCCCTCAGCGTCGGGGGCGTTTTTCGTTCTGACACGAAAAAACCGGCGAGACGGCCAATTTATGCTCACGCAAGGGGCCAGAATTATCGTAGACACCCAAGAGAGTTAATCACGATTTTGCAATGAAACGCTTTGGAAACAATCTTATTGCTGTCGACCAGGGGTCGAGTGTCATGTTCTCGGACTTCTCCAACAATGGGCCTATGTGGGCCGGCGATGGACCGCGAGAGTCGGTGACGAAGTTGGTGTTCGGGGAGGCGTACCTTGCGCCGCCGATGGTGCATGTCTCGATCTCGATGTGGGATACCGATGGTGAAACCAATCAGCGCGCGGATTTGCGGGCGGAGAAGATTACCGCGAAGGGATTTCAGCTGGTGTTCCGGACATGGGGCGACAGCCGTGTGGCGCGGATCCGGGCCGATTGGATGGCGATTGGCGAAATCTGTGATGAGGACGCCTGGGATGTCGACTAGCCATGCGCCGGAAAGTCACGCAAATCACTCTTGAGCGACGTTCGATTCAGGGAGCGTTTCGGCCTGAGCGCTAATATTTCTGAACGACGTCCCGTCAAACAAAGTGTTCTCAGCCGGCTGTTCTGCCGCCATCGCGTCAGGCACTGCATCGGAGATGACACTGAACCCGGTCGTATTGACGATCAAGCCCTTGGTGTGCAGCTCCGGTGACCTGGTCGGGAGTCCGTCGTCTTTTACTTAAAATGCCAGGTTGGCACTTGAGTCTAGCGCCCCCACATGCCGTTGGGATACAGCCCCTCATAAATCGGCACCAGCGATGCAGTGTCGAAAAGCGACGACACCGAGGTTCCGTTCCAGATGTTGAGGATGGCTTGCGCGAACATCGGCGCGGTCGGCACCACGCGAATATTGGTGCAGGCGGTGATGGCGTCGGTGGGCTGGATCGTATCGGTCAGTACCAGGGACTTCATCACCGAATTCGTCACCCGCTCCACTGCCGGGCCGGACATCACGCCATGGGTGATATAGGAATGCACCTCGGTCGCACCGGCCTCCATCAGGACCTCGGCCGCTTTGCAGAGTGTTCCGGCGGTGTCGCAGATGTCGTCGATGATAATACATTTCTTGCCAGTGACGTCGCCGATGACGGTCATCTCGGACACTTCGCCAACCTTCTCGCGACGCTTGTCCACGATGGACAGGGGTACACCGATCCGAGTTGCCAGTTCCCGTGCACGCGCCACGCCCCCCACGTCCGGCGAGACGATCATCACGTCGTCCATATTGCCCGAAAACTGGTGCAGGATATCCAGCGCGAAGATCGGCGAGGCATAGAGGTTGTCGACTGGCATATCGAAGAAGCCCTGAATCTGGGCCGCGTGCAGATCCATCGTCAGCACCCGCTCAATCCCTCCCGAGGCGATCATGTTCGCGACAAGTTTGGCTGTGATCGGCGTCCGCGCCTTGGTGCGGCGGTCCTGGCGCGCGTACCCGAAGTACGGGATCACTGCTGTGATGCGCGAGGCGGAGGAGCGGCGCAAAGCGTCGGCCATCACCAGCAGCTCCATCAGATTGTCGTTGGCGGGCTTGGACGTGGGCTGGATGATGAACATGTCCTCACCGCGCACATTCTCATAGACCTCAACAAAAATCTCACCATCATTGAACCGCTCGACACGGGCATCGACCAGGCCCACTTCAAGGCCCCGGTGCATCGACATTCGTTTTGCAATGGCACCCGCCAAGCTCTTGTTCGCATTTCCGGAAATGAGTTTCGGATCTTGTGCAGCCATGGCCTTCTGTCCCCAGTAAATGGGGCTTGGACCCGTCCCCACGCAGTCGCCCCAGAGCCCTATCCTGGGCAGTTGACACCCCCTAGCACTCAGCCCAGTTTCACGCAAAGCCTAAAGGGGATGCACATGGCACATATTGACTACTACCTCGCGACGATCTCGCCGTATTGCTATCTTGCGGGCCTCCGGATGGAGGAGGTCGCGGCCAGGCACGGCGCGAGTGTCACATATAAGCCGCTCGACATTGCGGCGCTGTTCGCGGCCACGGGTGGGTTGCCGCCCGGGCAACGGCACGAAAACCGGCAGGCCTACCGGATGCAGGAACTGCGCCGTCAATCGGCCAGGGTGGGGCTGCCGATGACCATGAAGCCCGCGTTCTTCCCGGCCAATCCCGCGCCGTCGTCTTACGCGCTGATCGCGGCGCAGAAGGAGGGTGGAGGGGATCTGGGCGCGCTGGCCCATGCCCTGGTCCGTGCCGTCTGGGCCGAGGACAAGAACATCGCCGAGGATGAGGTGATCCGGGAGGCGTTGGAAGGTGCGGGGTTTGACGGCGATCTGGTGAACAGCGGCATGCTGTCGGGCGCCGACGATTACACCCGCAACGGCGTGCACGCCGTGGCCGCAGGCGTCTTTGGCGCACCGTTCTATGTGGTGGACGGGGCGGAGCATTTCTGGGGTCAGGACCGGATCGAGGATCTGGACATCTACCTCTCAGGTCTCACCTGAGCGTTTGGCGTGAGGGCAGGGCTGCACGACGCTTGCCCAGATGCGGCATGCACCTTGGCTCAAGGGGCCGCGCTGGCGCTCCGGATCGCGCCGAGTGCATCGTGCCGAGTGCGAAGGACGCCCGCCATGATCCTCTAGAGGGGCTGGGAGCATTGATACCACGTCCCCCGACCGCCAGACCGCCAGACCGCACCGCATGAGGATTTCCGCCGCCGGCGATCCTGCTCTGATCTATGGCAGCGCCAACTTCCTGCCGTGCCTGACCACCCTGCCGACACTTGCAGTGCTGATCCACTGCGCGAACTCCCGTCCTGTCACTACGGAGTTCACCGCCCACATCGTCCATGACCTTCCCGATGCAGTGTAACAGCTATCCCGAACGTCGCCTGCATATCAACGCCGAAACCATTGCCTCCACAAGCCGCAGGATCCTCGACACGAACTGAATCCCTCTCCGCCCTTCATCTTGCCGCGTACAACTCCGGGGGGACATGCGCCCTTGAAGGCGCTTGGGGGGGCAGCGCCCCCTTGCAACACGGCGTCCCATCCCGCATCTAGTGGGAAACTGAAAGGCACCTTCCCATGGCACTACCAGCGCGCCAGCAAGTGATCTACTGGTCCATCGCCGCGACGGTGTTTCTTGTGCTGCTTTGGGTGCTGTCGGATGTCGTCCTGCCCTTCCTTGTCGGTAGCGCCATCGCCTATTTCCTCGATCCGGTCGCCGACAGGCTGGAGCGTTTGGGCGCCTCGCGAGCCGTTGCCACCACCATCATCTTCGTCCTTTTGATCCTCACTGTCGCCGTGGCGCTGTTGGCCATAGTGCCGTTGATTATCCAGCAATCCTCGGGCCTGATCGAGGCCGCCCCGGGGATATTCGAGAACCTGCGCGCCTTCCTGACAGAGCGCTTCCCTGATATTTTCGATGAGGGATCTCCGATTCAGACGTCTCTCGCCAATCTTGGGCAGACGATCCAGGATCGCGGAGCAGAGCTGTTGCAGACTGTGCTCAGTTCGGCGGCGGGAGTGGTCAATGTGATTGTCTTCATGGTCGTCGTGCCGGTGGTGGCTTTCTACATGCTGCTTGACTGGGACCGGATGATTGCCCGCATCGATGATCTGCTGCCGCGCGATCATGCTCCGACCGTGCGTAAACTGGCGGCCCAGATCGACCGGACGCTGGCCAGTTTTGTGCGCGGTCAGGGCACGGTGTGCCTGATCCTTGGCACGTTCTATGCCGTGGCGCTGATGATCGTGGGGCTTCAGTTCGGACTTGTCGTCGGCTTGATCGCAGGGCTGTTGACGTTCATTCCCTACGTCGGCGCACTGGTGGGCGGCGGTCTCGCGATCGGTCTCGCGCTGTTCCAGTTCTGGGGCAATTGGTGGATGATCGTGATCGTCGCCGCAATATTTCAGGCGGGCCAGATCGCGGAAGGCAACGTGCTGACGCCCAAGCTTGTCGGCTCGTCCGTGGGCCTGCATCCGGTCTGGCTGATCTTTGCGCTGTCGGCCTTTGGCACTGTGTTCGGTTTCGTGGGACTTCTGGTTGCCGTTCCAGTGGCCGCCGTTATCGGTGTGCTGGTGCGCTACGTCGTAGAGCAATACCAGCAGGGCCTGCTCTACCGCGGGGTCGAAGCCCAGGATGCGCAAGACAGCGATCCAGGGTAATGGCCGAGCAGCTGACCTTCGATCTCCCCTTTCGCCCGGCGATGGGACGCGATGATTTCTATGTCTCCACTGCCAATGCGGCGGCTGTTGCCCAGATCGACGGCTGGCGGGACTGGCCAGTCGGCAAGCTGATCCTGTGTGGTCCGCCTGGCGCGGGTAAGACGCATCTGGCTCACGTCTGGGGCGCGCAGGCCAGTGCTCGGATCGTGGAGGCCAGAGACATCGCCGCCAACCTCGAAACGCTGTCCGACGCACCAGCGCTGGCGGTGGAGAACGCCGATGGCATCTGCGACGACGCGTTGGCGGAGGAGGGGTTGTTTCATCTGCACAACGCACTCTCGCATCGCGGCGCGCCGCTGTTGCTGACCGCGCGCACTCCGCCATCGCGCTGGGGCACCAGGCTGCCCGATCTTGCCAGCCGCATGGCGCAGGCGGGCCTCGCGACACTGGAACCGCCCGATGATGCGCTTCTGATCGCCGTGATGATGAAACGCAGCTTTGATCGAAAACTGCCGCTGACGCCTGCCATCCTGTCCTATGCCGCGCCCCGGTTGGAGAGGTCGTTCAAGGCCGCCGATACCTTCATCGCCCGCCTCGATGCCCTGGCTCTCAGCCAGAAACGCAAACCAACTCTGTCCCATGCCCGCACGGCCCTTGCCGAGATGGCGTCTGATCCGGCATCCTGACAGATGTCCCCATCCGTAAGGCCCGTCCCATGAGTTTCGCCGATTTCCTCAACGCCCCTTGCCCGCCCCCGGTGGAATTGCCCGACAAGGATCTGACCGGCCCTGCACGGTTCTTCAACCGCGAACTCAGCTGGCTGGCCTTCAACTGGCGCGTGCTGGAGGAAGCGGTGAACCCGCGCGTGCCCCTGCTGGAGCGGGTGCGGTTCATCTCGATCTCCGCCGGAAACCTCGATGAGTTCTATACTGTCAGGGTCGCGGGCCTGCGTGAACTGGCCCAGGAGGGCAACATGACGCCCGCCGCCGATGGCCGGTCGCCTGCCGAACAACTCACGCTCATCAATGCCAATGCCCGCAGGTTGATGCGGCAGCAGCAAGCCGCGTGGATCGATGTGCGCGCTGAATTGGAGGCGGAGAATATCTCTGTTGTGGCCCGTGACGATCTGGGCGACGCGGACAAGGCCCATTTGTCGGATGTCTTCTTCTCCCAGGTTTTTCCGGTTCTGTCGCCGCTGGCGATTGATCCCGCCCATCCGTTCCCCTTCATCCCCAATGAAGGCATTGCGCTGGCGTTGCAGATGAAGCGTGACCGCGATGGTCGCGTGTTGCAGGCCCTGCTGCCGATCCCCGGCCAGATTGATCGCTTCGTCTCGTTGCCCGCCGACGAGGGCACCGCCCGCTTCCTGCCGCTGGAGGAGTTGCTTCTGCTCAATATCGGAGAGTTGTTCCCCGGCTACAAACTCACCGGCTCCTGCATGTTCCGCGTGTTGCGCGACAGCGATCTGGAAGTCGAGGAGGAAGCCGAAGACTTGGTGCGGGAGTTTGAAACTGCCCTGAAACGCCGCCGACGGGGTGAAGTCGTCCGCTTGCAGATCAGTGACGGTGCGCCGGACAAGCTGGCGCGCGAGATCATCGAGGAATTGCACGTCACCGGCGATGAAGTGGTCGAGGTCAAGGGCATGATCGGCCTCGTGTCCCTCAGTGAACTGGTGCGCGATGACCGCCCCGATCTGCTCTGGCGCAGTTTCGCCCCGCGCGTGCCGGAACGGGTTCAGGACCACGACGGCGATATGTTCGCCGCGATCAGCCAGAAGGACATGCTGCTGCACCACCCGTACGAGACATTCGACATGGTCATCCGGTTTCTGGCCCAGGCCGCGCGCGACCCGAACGTGGTGGCGATCAAGCAGACGCTGTACCGGACCTCCAACGAGAGCCCGATAGTGGAGGCGCTGTGCGAAGCGGCGGAGAACGGCAAGTCGGTCACGGCCCTGGTGGAGTTGAAAGCGCGGTTCGACGAGGCCGCGAATATCCGGCAATCGCGCAAGCTGGAACGTTCCGGCGCGCATGTCGTTTACGGGTTTATCAACTACAAGACCCACGCCAAGATCAGCGCTGTTGTCCGGCGCGAGGGCGATAAGCTCGTGACCTATACGCATTACGGCACCGGCAACTACCATCCCATCACGGCGCGTTTTTATACCGACCTGAGCCTGTTCACCAACGCCCCGGCCCTCGGCCGTGATGCGACCAAGGTCTTCAACTATATCGGTGGTTATGCGGAGCCTGAGACGCTGGAAAACCTGTCGATCTCGCCGTTGTCGATGAAGAAAGCCCTGCTTGATGGGATCAAGGCAGAGGCGGAATATGCAAGGGAGGGCAAGCCTGCGATGATCTGGGCCAAGATGAACTCCGTCATCGAACCGGACGTGATTGATGCCCTCTACGATGCGTCTCAGGCCGGGGTGCAGATTGATCTCGTGGTGCGTGGCATCTGTGGCCTCAGACCCGGCGTAAAAGGCCTGTCCGAAACGATCCGCGTGAAGTCCATCGTGGGGCGGTTTCTGGAGCATTCGCGCATTGTGTGTTTCGGCAATGGACATGGTCTGCCGGCGAAGAAGGCGCGGGTCTACATCAGCTCCGCCGACTGGATGGGCCGCAACCTCAACCGCCGGGTGGAGACGTTGGTGGAATGCACCAACGCCACTGTCAAAGCCCAGATCGTCGGACAGATTATGGCCGCGAACCTTGCAGACGTGGCGCAGTCCTGGGTACTGCAGCCAGACGGGACGTATCAGCGCCCGGATCTGGAAGGGATAGACAACCCGTTCAATTGCCACCGCTTTTTCATGGAAAACCCGTCGCTGTCAGGGCGGGGATCGGCGGGTGCCAAGGATGTGCCGGAACTGACGCACTCCGATGATTGACGCTTGCGCGGGCCCCGTGTCAGACAGGACTGCGCAGCGCTTGGGGGAGAGCCAGTTATGAACGAGCAGCACCCGGACTGGGGCCCGTTTGGCGTACCGCTCTACGATGGCCCCGAGGCGCGGTCCCTTGCGCGGGTGGGCGTGATTGATATCGGATCGAACTCTGTCCGGTTGGTGGTGTTTGATGGCGCAGCACGATCTCCGGCATATTATTTCAATGAAAAGATCCTCTGTGGTCTTGGCGCGGGATTTGCCGAAACCGGGCGGCTGAACGCGGAGGGACGGGTGCGGGCGCTGTCGGCCTTGAAGCGGTTTGCGGTGCTGACGAAATCTATGGGCGTTACCCCCCTTCTGACCGTCGCCACCGCTGCCGTGCGCGACGCGGAGGACGGGCCGGACTTTCGCGCCGAGGTGTCGGAGCAGACGGGGCTGGAGATCCGCATCCTCGACGGTGCGGAAGAAGCGCGGCTCTCGGCGCAGGGCGTGTTGCTCGGGTGGCCCGGCGCGGAAGGGTTGATCTGCGACATTGGCGGATCGTCAATGGAATTGGCCCAATTGATGGGCGACGGGGTCGTGGGCTTGCGGCGAACATCCGATCTCGGCCCGCTGAAGCTGATGGGGCTGACGGGCGGCAAGAAGGCCATTCGCGCCCATATCAAGGAAAAGGTAGCGGCGCTGCTGGATGATTTCCCCACCAAGCCGAAGCGCCTGTTTCTGGTCGGCGGATCATGGCGCGCGATCGCGCGGGTGGACATGGTGCGGCGCGATTATCCGCTACGGGTGCTGCATGAATACCGGATGACGCCGAAATCCATCATGGCGACGATCAAGCATATCGGCTCGAAAGACACCGACGAGTTGCGCGCCGAGACCGGAAGCTCTGCCGAACGGATCCGCTTGGTTCCGCTGGCGTCTCTGGTGTTGAAGGAATTGGTGCGGCAGGTGAAGCCTGCGGAGGTGGCGATCTCCAGCTACGGCATCCGCGAGGGGCTGCTGTATGACCAGATGTCCCGGACCCTGCGCGCGCGCGATCCGCTGATCGAGGCGGCGCGTCATGCAGAAGCCTCCTCCGCCCGCCTGCCGGGCTATGGGCGTGCCTTGTACCGCTTCGTGGACCCCCTGTTTCCGACCGCTCGCCCTTACAAGAAACGGCTGATCCGGGCTGCGTGCCTGCTCCATGATGTCAGCTGGCGCGCGCATCCCGATTACCGGGCCGAAGTCTGTTTCGACAACGCCACCCGCGCCAACCTTGGTGGGCTGACCCACGGCGAACGGGTGTATTTGGGTCTGGCCCTGCTGCACCGCTACAAGTCCAACCGCGCCAACACCGGTTTTAACGCGGGCTTGCTGGATCTGCTGACCGAGGAGCGTGTTCAGGAGGCCGAAACACTGGGACGCGCCATGCGCTTTGGCGCGATGTTTGCCACCGCCAACCCGGTGGATCACGGCAAGCTGCGGCTGCGGTCCAAGCGAAAGGAGCTGATCCTGACGCTGACCTCGGACGACGGGCGCAACCTGTTCGGCGAAGTGGCGCAGGCCCGGTTCGCAGCCCTTGCCGGCGCGATGGGAGTGCAGCCCATCGTGCGAGGATTAAGCAAAGAGTAGGGACTCCCGCACTAGGGTAAGGCCAAGCGATGGCCTGGGTATCGGACACCGCACAGAACCACATCTGCGGAGACTGCCATGACTGCCCTAAACTACATCGCTTGTTCGATCGTTTTTCTGATCTTTGTGATGTTCGCTGTCATGGTTGCTGCCCCCGTCTCTGTCTGACTGTCCTGCATGTGATTTAGCCCCTGAGCGTGCGGCGGGCTTTGTCCCTTGATCCGCTGCACCGACCTTTCTTTTTTGCTTGCCTTTGCGGTCCCTCCAGGGGGCTTTTCTTGGCAATAAGTACGGAAAGCCTGCCTTACGGCCCGTGTGTCATGACGATACCGTGAGACCCAGTGAAGAGAAGGAGCTGCCCCGATGCCACGCATTTCCACCATGAACCTCCTGTCCGCGACACTGATCCTGTTGATCCTGGGTGCTGGATTGGCACTGTACTTCGGAGTGAAGTGGGATGCCGCCGCATCACTTTCCGCGCCTGTGATCGAGATTTTGGCAAGTGCCTGATCCTGCGCCACCCCTGTGCTGGCTTGTGAGGCAAATTGGTTTGGCCTAAGACCATCCGAGATCCTCCTGTCTCAAAGGTCCCGAGCTGCCATGCGCCTGTCCCGCTACTTCCTGCCCGTTCTCAAAGAAACGCCCGCCGAGGCGCAGATTGTCAGTCACCGGCTGATGCTGCGCGCGGGCATGATCAAGCAAGCCAGCGCAGGGATCTATTCGTGGCTGCCGCTTGGGTACAAGGTCCTCAGGCGGATCGAGCAGATCGTGCACGAAGAACAGGTGCGGGCGGGCCATATTCCAATGCTGATGCCGACGTTGCAATCGGCGGATTTGTGGCGCGAATCCGGGCGCTACGATGCCTTCGGCCCCGAGATGCTGCGCGTCAAGGACCGCCACGACCGGGATATGCTTTACGGTCCCACCAATGAGGAGCAGATCACCGATATCGTCCGCTCCAACGTCGGCTCCTACAAACAGTTGCCCCTGACCCTCTACCAGATCCAGTGGAAGTTCCGCGACGAAACGCGGCCCCGGTTCGGCGTGATGCGCGGGCGCGAGTTTCTGATGAAGGACGGGTATAATTTCGACCTGACCAAGGAAGACGCGCTGCACGCCTACAACCGCCATCTGGTCAGCTATATCCGCACCTATGAGCGGATGGGCCTTCAGGCGATCCCGATGCGGGCTGACAGTGGCGCGATGGGCGGCGATAATACGCACGAATTCCTCGTGCTGGCGGAAACCGGAGAGTCGGAGGTGTTCTATGACGCCGACGTGACCGACATCACCCTGGGCGCGCGCGACATTGACTATGACGATGTCGATCAATGCGCGGCCGTGATGGAGGAGTTCACGACCCGCTACGCGCGCACTGACGAGACCCACGATACGGCGCTGTTCGCCAAGGTTCCCAAGGATCGTCAACGCAGCGCGCGAGGGATCGAAGTGGGGCAGATCTTCTACTTCGGCACCAAGTATTCCGACGCCCTGGGCGCGACAGTTCAGGGGCCGGATGGCAAGCCGGTTGCTTTGCACATGGGCTCCCACGGGATCGGTGTGTCACGCCTTCTGGGTGCGATCATCGAGGCGAGCCACGACGAGAACGGCATCATCTGGCCCGAGGGCGTGACGCCGTTTCATTGTGGGATCGTCAACCTCAAACAGGGTGACACGCAGGCCGATGCAGCCTGCGAGGCGCTCTATGACGCGCTGGAGGCCCGGGGGCTGGAACCGCTCTACGATGATCGCAATGAACGCGCTGGCGGCAAGTTCGCCACGATGGATCTGATCGGTCTGCCATGGCGGATCACCGTGGGACCCAGAGGCCTGAAGAACGGGGTGGTTGAATTGACCAGCCGCCGGACGGGTACATCGGAGGAGATGACGCCAGAGGCTGCTGTCGCCCGTGTGGCCGAGATTTACGCCGCTCGGTAAGCAACTGCCGCGCAGCAAATCCGCGCCGACGGCATCCAGTCGAGCGGAGTCACTGGTGTCCTATTTCGTGATAGCCGCAGGCGCAGTGGGCGCAGAAGCCGCGCCGTCGCGATCCAACCGCGCCAGTTCCGCCAGCACGTAGTCCGTATACATCGCGACATTGCGGTCAAACGGTTGATCCGGCTGATCATCCGTGCGGCTCTCCACCCCGATCACAGTATAACGATCGCCGTTCCGGATAAACAGCGGCGAGCCGCTGTCGCCCTGCAAGGTATCGCACTCGTGAACGATGATATTTTCCGCCCCCAACTCCACAAAAGGGCAGTTCAGATTACCGGTCATCACGCCTTGCTGGTCGTAGGAATAGCCCGCCTGCAGGATGTCCGGGCCGCGCCCCTGCTGCAGGTCCGCGACCTGTTGCGGCGTGAGCGAACCCACGTCCATGAAGCCCAATTGATCGCCAAGCGGTGTGTCGAGGTAGACGAAGGCGAAGTCCGTGCCCTCTTGCTCTCCGTTCAGATAGCCCTGCGGCACATGGTATCCCGTGATCCCCGCGCGCGCGACATGGGATCCGTTCTGGAAGCCCGCAAGGAACTCCACCGGGGGCGTGCCGAAGATGCCGTCGGTGACGAGGCAGTGGGCCGACGTGATGATCGTCGCGGGCCCGATCAGGACGGCAGTACACGACGCTTCCGACAGATCCAGGAAGCCGATCATGTTCCACGGTGCGGTGGCGGCGTCGATGATCACACGGTCATCATTGCCAAAGAACGCCCGCTCAAAAGATTCTGCGGGCGGCTCAAGTTCCGTGATGCCCAGTTCAGCCGTCGGAAAATCGGGCGCGGTGGCCTGATAGGTGCCGACCCAGATGTTGTAGGTGCCAGCCTGCGGTGTGGCGAAACTGAGGCCGGGGTTGAGGCCCACGGTATCGTCATTGCAGTGCCATTGCCCGTCCGGCGTATTGAGCAGCAGCACGGTATCCTCGCGCGCCTCCACATAAAACGAGAGCGGGTAGCCAAGGGTGCCGGCGGTGAAATTCAGCCTGAAATCAGGGGCATCGGCGAAGTATCCGGCACATCGGTTGCCGGTTGTGGCGTCGGTATATTCACCCCGAAGATTGCCACCCGCCTGCAGGATGATCTGATGCGGATCGGGCCGGAAATCTGTGATCAGGGCGACTGAGCCAAAGGTCGGTTGCAGGGAAGGAGATTGCGCGATGGCCGGGGTTGCGGCTGTTGCGAGTAGGACAATGGGAAGACTGTGGCGCATGTCTCGGCACCTCCGGAATAATGGCTGGTGCGGTGAAGGTAGGGGTGGGGGGCCGTGTGGTGCAAGGATAGCGTTGCGGGGAAAGATCGGCGTTTACAGACAGGCACATCCCGTACACAGGCGGTACACACCCGGTACACTGATTTCGCATCCATCAAATTTTAACACATTTGGCGTAGTTTGGCTCTCCTGAGCAGAAAAAGGGCCAGGGACATGCACACGAAATTCATCGACGGCGTGCCGAACAAGACCGAGCGGTATCACCACTACTACATGGTCGATGCGATGCGGCGGTTCGAGTACGACATGCACAACGCCATCGCCATGAACGGCCGCGTGCCGCAGCGCTGGCACGACCTTGCCACCGACCGCAGTCACGAGACGACGCGCATCACCATCCGGCTGGACCAGGACGTGGTGAAGTGGTTCCGGTCGATGGGGCCGGGGTATCAGCCGCGGATCAATTCGGTGCTGCGGACATTCATGCACGCGAAGCTGATGGGATTGATACGGGGGGACGAGACGCTCGACATGTTCCGCGACCCGATACACGAGGGCGCGCGAGAGCCGCAGTGGGGGGACATGCAGCGGGCTTGGGATGAGAGGGGTAAGCGGGGTTGATGCATCTCTGCCGCCCGAAGGTTTGAAACGTCTTGGCAAGCCGGGTCATGCCGCGATGAGCGGCGCTCGTAATGCAGCTTTGATTGTTGCACGTATTTCAGGCCAAGGATCATCGGTTCCGACTTCAACCAAGGGGACGTTGGCTCTTCGAAAGACCTCGCGCTTGATCTGTTCCCGGTATGCAAAATTGCCTTGATGGTGGCCAGTGCCTTGATACTCGATCCCGCAGATCGGGTATCCGTCGCGATCAACGATAAGGAAGTCGACGCGCATGTTCCCATAGGCTTCGAAGGCGGCTCGTCGAGTATCTTTGCATCCGTTCATACTACGGGCGGAAAACACTTCAACGAGGGCCACCTGTGCAAAGAGCCGTTCAGCGTTGGTGAAGGTAGAGACGAGCTGTTCGAGTTTCTCGAACACACGCGTTTCCGATTGGTTCAACAGTGGCGTTTTGCGGATGTTGCATCTGGCCACGGCGTCGTGAGGTCGAATTTTTGTGCGTTCAAAGCGGATGCCCTCTTTCAAGGCAGCGACTTCAATTCCGTGGAGCGCCGCCTGTGCTTGCAGCTTGTCTTCGTAGGAGCGCGCTTGGCGGCGCAGTTCCGCGATTGCGCGCACACGCCGTTTTCTCAGGACGGGAGACAAAATCATCATAGCCCCGAGACAGAATCCAACCATCGCTACAGAAACATAGACGGCAATCTGATTGAGCGTTTCGATCATGTCAGGCTCCTATTGGTACGGAGCCGTAATAGAGCGCGCATCGGGCAGAAATATGGCTGCGCGATTTAGATCAGGTCATTCTTCGTCCCTAAACGCTAAATTTCTGCTGATCTCTGTTGTGATGCCGAGGGCGATGAAAATGTAGATCGACGCCTTGTCAATGATATCGCCGGGATTCTCTTCGCCTGAATAACGTTGAGACGCGAAGCGGTTGTCTTCCATGGTCTCGGCCTTAACGAGGATGAATAAGCCAATGAAAAGTTGGACAATGCCGCCAACAAAAAGAAACCAAGCGATGATGCGCCCAATTCTGGTGAAAAACGTGTCGGGTCTCCCTGGAGTTTGTCTTTCGTTGCGACGGGGTTCACCGAACCCGATTGATCGCTATTGCCGTGGTCAACCTGCCGGGGCTTCGCCCGTTCGCGCCTCAATCGCTCCGCTGGAGCGATTGCCGGGCCGCTGGCCCGGACCGGCACTCACCCCTGCAGCGCCCGCACCACCATCTCGCCTTCCCGTGCGCTGACCATGGCCTGCGCCGCGGCGTGTGATCCTGCCAGCGTCGTGAAATACGGGATCTTGTCCATCAGCGTCACGCTGCGCATGGAGCGCGAGTCCTCGACCGCCTGCGCACCCTCGGTGGTGTTCATCACCAGGTGCACGCCGCCGTCCTTGAGGATGTCGACAATGGTGCGGCCGCCCTCGTACTGTTTGTTGACGACGGTGCTCTCAATCCCGGCCTTGGCCAGGAATGCGGCGGTGCCGGAGGTGGCGAGGATTGCGAAGCCCAGGGATTTCAGCATTTCGCCGGTCTCGATCAACTCGTCTGTCTTGTCGGCTTCCTTGATCGACAGGAACGCGGTGCCGCCGTCGGGCAGTTGCACGCCTGCGCCCAGTTGCGCTTTCAGGAAGGCGCGGGGGAAGGTGCGGTCCCAGCCCATGACCTCACCGGTGGAGCGCATTTCGGGCGACAGAAGCGTATCGACGCCGGGGAAACGCGCGAAGGGCAGGACCGCCTCCTTGACCGAGAACCAAGGGGTGCGGAAATCCGCGAGGGACATGGGATCGCCCTGGATGATCGGGGTGTCCTCGTCCACCGGGACGTGGGGTTCGGCGCGCGGGAAGTCGGCGAGTTTCTCACCCGCCATCAGGCGCGCGGCGATGGAGGCGATGGCGCTGTCGGTGGCTTTGGCGACGAAGGGCACGGTGCGCGACGCGCGGGGGTTGACCTCGATCAGGTAGATGTCCTCCCCCTTGACCGCGAACTGGATGTTCATCAGGCCGACGACGTTCAGCGCCTTTGCCAGCGCCTCGGTCTGGGCGATGATCCGGTTCTGGATCTCGACCGACAGGGTATGCGGCGGCAGGGAACAGGCGCTGTCGCCGGAATGGACGCCCGCCTCTTCGATATGCTGCATGATGCCCGCGACGTGGACGTCCGTGCCGTCGCACAGCGCATCGACATCGACCTCGACCGCGCCTTGCAGGTAGCTGTCGAGCAGCACCGGGCTGTCACCGCTGACCACGACGGCGTCGCGGATATAGCGGTCAAGCTGCGCGGCATCGCGGACGATTTCCATGGCGCGGCCCCCCAGCACGTAGGAGGGGCGGATCACCAGCGGGTAGCCGAGTTTTTCAGCGGCTTCCTTGGCCTGCGCATCGGTGTAGGCGATGGCATTCTCGGGCTGCTCAAGCTTGAGCATCTGCACAAGCCCTTGAAAACGCTCACGATCTTCGGCCAAGTCAATCGCGTCGGGGGAGGTGCCGAGGATCGGGATGCCGGCTTCCTCCAGCGCGTTGGCGAGCTTCAGGGGCGTCTGGCCTCCGAACTGGACGATGACACCGTGCAGCGTGCCGTTCTCTTGCTCCACCCGGAGGATTTCCAGCGTGTGTTCCAGCGTCAGAGGCTCGAAATACAGGCGGTCGGAGGTGTCGTAATCGGTCGAGACCGTTTCCGGGTTGCAGTTGACCATGATCGTCTCGTAGCCCGCGTCGCTGAGCGCATAGCAGGCATGGCAGCAGCAGTAATCGAACTCGATCCCCTGGCCGATGCGGTTGGGGCCACCGCCAAGGATGACAACCTTTTTGGCGTCCGTGGGCCGCGCCTCGCACTCCGGTTCGCCCATCACCGGGGCCTCGTAGGTGGAATACATGTAGGGCGTCTGCGCCTCGAACTCGGCGGCGCAGGTATCAATGCGCTTGAACTGGGCGTGGACACCGGCAGCGTGACGCGCGGCGCGCACGGCGGCCTCGGACTGCTTGGTCAGGGTCGCGAGGCGGGCATCGGTGAAGCCCATCATCTTCAGCGCGCGCAGGCCTTTGGCGTCACGCGGCAGACCGTTGACGTTGATCTCGGCCTCCTTGCGGATGATCTCGCGGATGCGGGCGAGGAACCAGGGATCAAACCTGGTGACGGCGTGAATCGCGTCGTCGGTGAGGCCGTGGCGCATGGCCTGGGCAATGACGCGGATGCGGTCGGGGGTCTGTCTGGCGAGCGCCTTGGTGATGGCGGCGGGGTCTTCATCCGCGGCGTCCGACCAGAGGTCGGCAGAAACACCCGGAATCTCGATCTCGTCAAACCCGGTCAGGCCGGTTTCCATCGAGGCCAGCGCCTTTTGCATCGACTCGTGGAAGGTGCGGCCAATCGCCATGACCTCGCCGACGCTTTTCATCGCCGTGGTCAGGTGCGGCTCCGATCCGGGGAATTTCTCGAAGGCGAAGCGCGGGATCTTGGTGACGACATAGTCGATGGTCGGCTCGAAGGACGCGGGCGTGACGCGGGTGATATCGTTGTCAAGCTCATCGAGCGTATAACCCACGGCCAGCTTCGCGGCGATCTTGGCGATGGGAAAGCCTGTGGCCTTGGAGGCCAGCGCCGAGGACCGCGAGACGCGGGGGTTCATCTCGATCACCACCATGCGGCCATCGTCCGGGTTCATCGCCCATTGCACGTTGGAGCCGCCGGTCTCGACGCCGATCTCGCGCAGGACGGCGATGGAGCCGTTGCGCATGATCTGGTATTCCTTGTCGGTCAACGTCAGGGCCGGGGCCACGGTGATGCTGTCGCCGGTGTGCACGCCCATGGGATCGACGTTTTCAATCGCGCAGACGATGATGGCGTTGTCTTTGCTGTCGCGCACCACCTCCATCTCGAACTCTTTCCAACCCAGAAGGCTTTCGTCCACAAGGATCTGCGCCATCGGAGAGGCTTCCATACCGGTGCGGCAGAAATGCTCATACTGTTCGCGGTTGTAGGCCACGCCGCCGCCGGTGCCGCCAAGCGTAAAGGCGGGGCGGATGATGGCGGGCAGGCCGACATATTCAATGGCTTCAATCGCCTCGGCCAGTCCGGCCTTGATGTCAAACTTGCCGGTTGGCAGTTTCGGGGCGGTGATGATTGTGGCCTTGGGATTTTCCAGCCCGATCCGGTCCATCGCCTCACGAAACAGCTTGCGATCCTCGGCCATCTCGATGGCGGGACGTTTGGCGCCGATCATCTCGACATTGAATTTGGCGAGGACGCCCATTTCTTCCAGCGCCAGTGAGGTGTTGAGGCCGGTTTGCCCGCCCATGGTGGGCAGCAGCGCATCGGGGCGTTCTTTCTCGATGATCCTGGCGACAACCTCGGGGGTGATCGGCTCGATATAGGTGGCATCGGCCAGTTCCGGGTCGGTCATGATCGTGGCGGGATTGGAATTCACCAAAATGACCCGGTAGCCCTCTTCGCGCAGCGCTTTGCAGGCCTGCGCACCGGAGTAGTCGAATTCACACGCCTGGCCAATAACGATGGGACCCGCACCGATGATCATGATGGACTTGATGTCTGATCTTTTTGGCATGGAGGCCCCCAGTGTGCGCGCAAACTGTCGGCGTTATAAACGGGGGGCGTGGGGGCGCAAGGGCCGAAGGCGGCGGCGGGAGGCCAGGGTGACTGGATCGCGCGGGACACCTGGCCTAACCTTTGCCTCCAAAGCTGCGCCAGTCCGGCGAACAAGGAGAGGTCGATGACGCCGATTGATGTGGTTTGCCTGTGTGACACCTATGATCTGAAGGATTTCTTTGGCTCCGAGTTCGCGCGGTCGCAGCCCCATATCCGCCTGCTGCGGCCCGAGGAGGTGCGCGACCCCGCCGATATTCGCCACGCTTTCGCGTTCAATCCCGGTCCAGAAGCATTTGCGACCTATCCGAATCTGGAGATGGTGTCGTCGGGCGGGGCCGGTGTGGACGGGTTGTTGCTGAACCCCAGCCTGCGGCCTGACATACTGGTCTCACGCATGGTGCTGGCGGAGCAGGCCGACATGATCGCGGGCTTTGCATTGTGGAACATCATCGGATGGCAGCGCGGGATGGTACAGTATCAGGCGCAGCAGGCGGACCGGGTCTGGGAGGCGTTCAACCGCGAGGGGCCGGGGGCGTTTCCCGTAGGAATACTGGGGTATGGGCAGCTTGGCGGCACGCTGGCGCGGGCGCTGCGCGGGCTTGGCTATCCGGTGCGGGTCTTCGGATCGCGGGCCCGTGTTGCGGAGGGTGTCGAGGTGCTGGCGGGGGCGCAGGGGCTGGCGGAGGTGCTGCGCGAAAGTCGCGCGGTGGTGAACATGCTGCCGCTGACCGACGCGACGACGGGTATTTTGAATGCCGGGACTTTTGCGCAGATGCGCGAGGACGCGATTTTGATCCATCTGGGCCGGGGCGGGCATCTGGTGGAGGAGGATCTGATCGCGGCACTGGAGGCGGGGCGGCCAGCGCATGCGGCGCTTGACGTGTTCGCGACCGAACCGCTACCGGGCGATCATGTGTTCTGGAGCCATGACAGGATTGCGGTGACGCCGCATGTGGCCGGCGATCCCAGGCCCGCAATCGCCGTGGCCTTCGCGGGCGAAGGGATTGCCGCGTTCGAGCGCGGCGAGCGGCCCAGGGGCTACGTGGACCGGGACCGGGGCTATTGAGGCGGGGGGGGATCGAAGCCGCGCGATCGCCCGACACCTCCGGCTGCTACTCTAGGGCAGGAAGGTCGCCGGATTGACCGCCTCGAACCCGCGCCGGACCTCGAAGTGGAGGAATGACGGGTCACCGCCGGCCACGTCTGCCACGGTCTGCCCGCGAGAGATGCTGTCGCCGCGCGACACCCGGATGTTGGCGATATTGGCATAGACCGTCAGCAGGCCGTCGGCGTGGCGGATCACCAGTATCGGCACCTGATCGGTGTCGCGGGTGATTGCGGCCACGCTGCCGTCGGCCGCAGCGCGCACGGCAGTGCCGGCTGGCGCTCCGATGTCGATGCCCTCGTTGCCGGACCCGTAGGCACGCAGAATGGTGCCGTCCACGGGCCGGATCAGGCGCGCGTCCGAGGTTTCGGGTGCGGCTGCGGGTGCGGGTGCGGCGGTGCCGGTCCCGGTTCCCTGAAGCTCCGGCAGGGCGGCGGACTGGATGGCGCCGGGCAGAGGGGTCGCGGCGGACGGTGGCAGCGGGGCCACGCTATCGCCGGGGGTCGTGTTCGCCGCAGTGGAGGCCGCCTCAACAACGATGGGGATCAGCAGATACTGGCCTTCGCGGACTTCAAGATCGGCGGCCAGGCCGTTCCATTCCGCCAGCGAGCGGACGGAGACGCCGTAAAGCCGCGCGATGGAGAACGCGGTTTCGCCGCGAGACACGCGGTGGCGCACAGGCTCCTGCCCGGCCGGCAGTTGTGGCGCTGCCCCGGTGGTGCCGGTTCGCGCATCGGCGGCGTCAATGGCCGCGCCCGCGATGGAGGCGATGTCGTTGCCAGCGCCCGGCGCCGCGCCGCCGGACACCCGGCGGGGCAGGGCCAGAACTTCCCCCACGCGCAGATCATCAAGGACATTGCGCCCGTTGAAGGAGGCCAGTTCCTCGCCGCCCAACCCGATCCGGCTGGCCACGGAGGCCACGGTATCGCCCCTGCGGGCCACGGCCACCTGATAGCTGTCGTAGGAGATCAACCCGCGGCTGTCGGGTTCGGGCCGTTCGGCCACGACCGCGTCGGCGCGCGGAGCATTGGGGCGGAAATCGAAGTCGAACGCGGCGGGTGCGCCGGTACACGCGGCAAGGGCCAGCGGGGCCAGCAGCATCAGGCCACGGCGTGCAATAGTGTGTGCGATCAGGCGCATGACGCTCGAACCTTCCTCAAATAGACGGGGCCTTTGACCCTCTTTGAGCGCAGTTTACACCGGAAAGCGCGCTCAAGGAAGGGGGGGCGGGGAATGGGCGAAGGCTTGCCGTTTGGGGCGCCACACGGCGGCTGGCTGTGCGGGCCGGGTGCAACCGGACGTCGCGCGGCGGTCATGGCCGGTTCAGACCTCTGAGATCGCGCGCGGTGCACCTGCGTCATCAAGCGCCACGAAGACGAAATCGGCCTGCGTGACCTTCGCGCCATCGCGGCCGTAACGCGACCGCGCCCAGACGTCGACATGGACCCGCATGGAGGTGCGGCCCACATTTGTCAGCGTCGCGTAGAGCGTCACTTCATCGCCGACCTTGACCGGACGCAGGAAGGTCATCCCCTCCACCGCGACGGTGGCCCCACGCCCCTGGCTGACCCGCGCCGCCATGTTGCCCGCCGCCAGATCCATCTGCGACATCAGCCAGCCGCCGAAGATATCGCCTGCCGGGTTGGTATCGGCCGGCATCGCGATGGTGCGGATGACGATAACGCCATCGTCCTGTTGCCGCCCGTGAGAGCCGCGTTCGCGGGCGCGGTGGAGTGGGGTCTCTGGGGTCATGGAGCGGTGTCCTTTCAGGGGCTCAGTCCTTGGCGGTGCCTTCGACCAGAGGCACGAAGCGCACCGGCATCAGTTCCTCGTAATCATAGCCCGCCCGCGTGCGGGTGACCTTGATCAGGCTTTGCACGGTATCGGACTGACCCACGGGGACCACCATGACGCCCCCGACCTTGAGTTGCTGCATCAGGGGGCCGGGAGGATCCTCTGCGGCGGCTGTCACCAGGATGCGATCGAACGGGCCCTGATCGGGCAGCCCGAAGGACCCGTCGCCGGTAAGAACCGTCACGTTGGGCAGGCCCAGTCTGGTGAACACGACCTCCGCGTCGCGGGTCAGGTTGCGGTGGCGGTCAATCGTATACACCCGCCGCGCCAGGTGGCTGAGGATCGCGGCCTGATAGCCGGAGCCGGTGCCGATCTCCAGCACCGTATCGCGCGGCTGCACGTCCAGCGCCTGCGTCATCAGGCCCACGACCGAGGGTTGGCTGATGGTCTGGCCTGAGTTGATCGGCAGCGGCATGTCCTCGTAGGCGCGGGTCGCGAAATGGCCGCGCACGAAGTCGCCCCGATCCACCTTTTCCATCGCGGTGAGCACGCGACTGTCCATCACGCCCTTCTGGCGCAGGTGGAACAGGAACTGCATCTTCTGCTCTGGAGTGAAGCTGTCGGTCATGGAGGCGGGCTACTCGATCGCTTGTTTCAGGGAGTCGAGCCTGTCGTAGGCTGTCAGGTCCGCCCGCATCGGTGTGACCGAGATGAAGCCGTCGAGGTTCACCGTGGCGTCGGTATCCGCGCCCGAGGGCACATTCTGCGGTGATCCGGTGATCCAGAGGAACTTGCGTCCGTTGGGGGCAATGTCGGCGCGCATACCCATGCCGGTGCCGCCCTCACGGAAGCCCTGGGCCACGGCGCGGAGGCCTTTGACATCGGCGGCGGGCAGGGCGGGGAAATTGACATTGTAGAACAGTTTGTAGGGGTGGCTGCTGAAGGCCTCGGGCGTGGCGAGGATCTTGCGAATGGTGTCGGCACCATGGACACGCGCGGCCTCGAACGGATCGTCGAGGCCAATGTTGCCCGGCCCGTAGTATTGCGACAGCGCGACGGAGGGCAGGCCCTGGATCGCCGCCTCGATCGCAGCACCGATGGTGCCGGAGTAAAGCGTGTTCTCGGCGGAATTATTGCCACGGTTCACACCCGACAGGATCAGATCCGGCGGCGTGCCCTTGAGAACATCGTGCAGGCCCGCCAGCACGCAATCCGCCGGGGAGCCCTCGGCGGCAAAGCGCTTCGGGGCGAATTCCGAGATCATTGTGGGGTGGGTGTAGGAAATGCAGTGTCCGACGCCCGATTGCTCGAACGCGGGCGCGACGGTCCAGACCTCGCCGCCGGGGCCGGCAAGATCGGTGGCGATTTCGGTTAGGACCTCAAGGCCGGGGGCGTTGATGCCGTCGTCGTTGGTGATGAGAATACGCATGGTCGCGGGTGTAGCGGGTGCACGTTGGGGCGGCAAGCGGTGACGGGACGGGACGCTCCGCGGGGAGTTGTATTCGGCAAGATGAAGGAGCAGCGGTAGCGAGATGAGGGGAGCAGCGGCGTCAGATCGATCGCAGACGCCGGTATGTCAGGTAGGCCAGTGCCACGGCGATGCCGAACGCAGCGCCCATTATCGCTGTGACACCGCCGCCAAGGCTGGCGACGATGACACCGACAAGTGCCCAGATCACCGCCGCCGCGTAGGGCACCGGGTGGTGCGTGGTGACCACGACGGCGGACGCGATAGCGGCGATGACCAGGAGGCCGATGACGCTGATGATCCGGGCATCTAGGCCGGTGTAGGCGATTGTGACCGTGACGGTGGCGACAACGGATGCAGCCGACAGCCAGCCTGCGTAGAGCGCGACCGGAGCGGCGGCGAGGGCGGCGTCGGACACGGGCGCACGGTAGAGGGCCGTGAGGGCAGTGACGAGCATCGCGACGATGAGGATCGTGGAGGTCAAAGGCGCGATCAGGGCTACGGGGATCCATCCTGCCCCGATGGCCAGCGACAGCACAAGGGGCGCACGCATGGGGTGCCATTCGGGGGCGTCGGCGCGGTTCAGCAGGCCGTAGGCGGCGCCGACGATCAGCCACAGGTAGATCACGCCCCAGATGGAGAATGCATAGCCTGCCGGTTGGATCGGCGGATCGTCCACCGGACGCGGCAGCTGGTCCGGGTTAAACCCCGTGAACGGTTCCGTGAACAGGGGCGACGCGGCGAAGGCGATGGCCGCCAGCAGAGCCAGCACGGAAAGGAGTTTAGGCAAGCGCCCCCTCCGTCGTGATCTGCGTTTTCCCGCCGAGCCAGGGGTGCAGGGCGTCGGGCAAGGTGACCGATCCGTCGGCGTTCTGGCCGTTTTCCAGCACTGCGATCAGGCAGCGGCCGACCGCAAGGCCGGACCCGTTCAGCGTGTGCACGAACTCCGGCTTGCCGCCCTCGGCCGGCTTGAACCGCGCATTCATGCGGCGGGCCTGGAAGGCACCGCAGGTGGAGACCGACGAGATCTCACGGTAGGCGTTCTGACCCGGCAACCACGCCTCGATATCATAGGTACGGGTCGCGCCGAACCCCATGTCACCGGCGCAGAGCAGCACGGTGCGGTAGGGAATGTCGAGCGCATCGAGGATCCCCTCGGCGCAGGTCAGCATGCGCTGCTGCTCGGCATCCGAATGATCGGGATGGGTGACGGAGACCATCTCCACCTTCTCGAACTGGTGCTGGCGCAGCATGCCGGAGGTGTCGCGACCCGCAGAGCCCGCTTCGCTGCGGAAGCACAGCGAGTGGGCGGTGTAGCGGCGCGGCAGGTAGCTTTCTTCGATCGTGTGGCCTGCGGCGATGTTGGTGAGGCTGACCTCGGAGGTGGGGATCAGCCACCAGCCATTTGTCGTCTGGTAGCTGTCCTCGGCGAATTTGGGGAGCTGTCCGGTGCCGTACATCGTTTCGTCGCGGACCAGCACCGGGGCGTTGACCTCGGTGAGGCCGTTTTGCTCGGTGTGGGTGTCGAGCATGAACTGCGCGAGGGCGCGGTGGACGCGGGCGACGGCGCCCGACAGAAGCACGAAGCGCGCGCCGGACAGTTTGGCGGCGGTCTCAAAATCCATCGAGGGTTTGACGGCCGGGATGTCGAAGTGTTCGACCGGGGTGAAGTCGAAGGTGCGCGGGGTGCCACGGGTGTGCTGCAGGACATTGTCGGCCTCGTCCTTGCCGGGGGGGACATCGGCGGAGGGAAGATTTGGTATGGATTCAAGGAGTTGCCTGAGTTCCGCGTCTTTGGCGGCGGCTTGCTCGCCCAAACGCGCGATCTCGTCCTTCTTCTCGGCGACCAGCGCGCGCAGACGCTCAAACCCGGCTTCGTCGCCGCTGGCTTTGGCCTTGCCCACGTCTCTGGAGGCGGTGTTGCGGTCGGCCTGCGCCGTTTCGGCCTGGGTGATCGCGGTGCGGCGGGCTTCATCGACGGAGAGGATCGCTGCGGAGGCAGGTGCGAGGCCACGCAGCGCGAGGCTGGCGTCAAACGCGGCGGGATTTTCGCGGATCGCGCGGATGTCGTGCATGGGTTTGGCCTCCGGTGTCAGGTCGTGGCCGAGGGTATGCCAGAGGCGGGGAGTGGGGGGAAGAGGGCGGGTGCGGGCAGGGCCAGATCGCAGGCCTACGGATTTTTCTTCAGGTAAATCCCCCGCAAGAAGGTCGGCTCGACAGTTCCGTTGCCGACGAGAAGCTCGTCCATAGCCCACAGCAGCCGGACCAGCGTGTCGTCGCCCTCAAGGCCGGGCTGATAATTGGGCGCAAAGCCGTTGGTGATCGGAAAGATGATCCCGCCAAAAAGAAACTCTGCATGGGTCGCGAAATTGGCTTTCAGGGCGGGAAGAATCGCATCGGACCGGATGGCCTCAAACGGGGAAAGCATCCGGCTGTCCGGAATGAACAGATGTTCACAGACAGTCCGGTGCTGATCCGTTCGAAGCCGGTCCGGCAACGTTTGCCAGATCATCTCGCACACCTCCCGCTGGCGGGGGCCACGCTGCAGAAACGGCTCTCCGACGTAGTCATTCAGGATGAACAGGCCACCGGGTTTGAGCGCTTTGCTGATGCGTTCGAGAAGGATCTTCTATTTCCACGATGTGATGCAGAGACTGCTGCATGTAGACGAGATCGTAGGCGTTCTCTTCGAGTTCGACATGATTGACGTCCTCGATCCGGTAATCGAGATCAACAACCCCGTCATGGACCGTGTCGAGGCATCTTTGCCGCTGTCCTTCGCTGATGTCATAGGCCACGATCGACGTGGCCCCCAGACGCTTCAGAAACGGGTATTCGCCTTTCATATCACCGCACGCGAGGGTCAGCCCTTTCAAAGCCGTCCTGCCGTTCAACAATTTTTCAGCTTCAGCGCCGATGTCCAGTTTTTCCCGGATACGTGCGCCGAAATACTGGAGGGAGCTCCACGCGAGGTTGCGGACCTTGTCGTTCGATTTGCCGGAGAACACCCTGGCTTCGGCTTGCAGATTTTGCCGGTGGTGCGGATCGGAGTGAGTTGCGGCTGCGGCAGAGGTGGCGGTCGCACGGGCCTGGGCGGTCGCACGGGCCTGGGTGTCGGGGGCGGGCAGTTTCGGGGCCATCTGTCGTGCTCCATCGTGCAGGAAATATCAGCTGTATCCACCGACTGCGGATCAGTAGTGCGGCACTTCGGCCCGAACCTCAGGCATGAGGGCCTGAATTGGCAGGGTCGGAGCGTTTGGCGCGTGACATTTAAGGTCCATCCCTTGCACCCCAATGCCCCCACGCCCATCTGCGCCACAGCACTCATTGCGCTCGGGCAGCGTCGCCCTTAGGGTGCCGCAAAATTCAACAGGGGCGTGCGCGCGCCGACTATGAAAAGGACGCAAGCCCATGGAAGCCTTCGGTCAGGTTGTTCCGCTGATCCTGATCCTCGTGATCATGTATTTCTTCCTCATTCGCCCTCAGCAAAAGAAGGTGAAGGACCATGCAGCGATGGTGGCCGCGTTGCGGCGCGGGGATGAAGTGGTCACGCAGGGTGGCCTGATCGGCAAGATCACCAAGGTCAAGGACGATACCGAGGTTGAGGTCGAGATCGCGAAAGACGTGAAGATCCGGGTTCTGCGACCGACGATTGCGCAGGTCCGCTCCAAGACCGAGCCTGCCAACGACTGAACCGCGCGCCGCGCGTCAGACTGATTTCTTGAGGACCGTTTCATGCTTCAGATCCCTCTGTGGAACCGGCTTTTCATCGTGCTTCTGGTGTTGGCCGGCCTCAGCTTCGCGATGCCGAATTTCTTTTACGGCACCGTCGAACGGCACAATGATGCACTGGCCGAGGTGGAACGGACGGGCGTGCAGACTGCGGAGCAGACGGCGGATATTGCCGCCTGGCCAGGTTTTCTGCCCGCGACGCTGGTGAACCTGGGCCTGGACCTGCGCGGCGGCGCGCATTTGCTGGCCGAGGTCCGGGTCGAAGACGTTTACGTGGCGCGGATGGATGCGCTGTGGCCTGAAGTGCGGGATGCGCTGCGCGCGTTGCGCGACGAGGTCGGCACGATCCGCCGCGTCGATGCGGAACCGGGGCTGTTGCAGGTGCGCATCAGTCAGCCGGAGGGGATGCCCGCCGCTGTGGCTGCAGTGCGCGCCCTGGCACAGCCCGTGGTCAGCCTGACCAGTGGCTTTGGCGAGTCCACGCTCGATGTGAGCGGTGTGGGCGACATGCTGACTGTGCAGTTGAGCGCGGCAGAACAGGACGCCACCAACGACCGGACCATGCAGCAAAGCATTGAAATCGTGCGCCGTCGTGTGGACGAGGCGGGCACGCGGGAGCCGACGATCCAGCGTCAGGGCGCGGACCGGGTGCTGATTCAGGTGCCGGGCATCGGGTCGGCGCAGGAGTTGAAAGAGCTGATCGGCACGACCGCACGGCTCACCTTTCATCCTGTTGTCGGACGCGCCAACAGCCTTGCGGACGACACCGATATCCGCCAGATCATCCTGCCCGACGTTGAGGACGGCGGCGGGTTCTACATACTTGAAGAAACGCCGCTGATCACCGGAGATTGCCTTGTGGACAGCCAGCCGGGCTTTGACCAGCAATCCGGCATCCCGCTGGTGACGTTCCGGTTCAACACCACCTGTGCGCGCATCTTTGCGGATTACACCGCCGCCAACGTGGGCGCGCCGTTTGCTATCGTGCTGGACGAGGAAGTGATCTCGGCACCCGTGATCCGGTCGGCGATCACCGGCGGTTCGGGCCAGATCAGTGGCAACTTCACCGTTGCGTCCTCCACGGAACTGGCGATCCTGCTGCGCGCGGGGGCCTTGCCGGCGGAAATGACCTTCCTTGAAGAGCGTACCATCGGCCCGGAACTGGGCGCCGACAGCGTGCGCGCAGGTCAGATCGCGTCGATGATCGCATTTGCCGCCGTGCTGATCTTCATGATCGCCAGTTATGGCCTGTTCGGGGTTTTCGCCTCTGTCGCGCTGGTCCTGAACGTGGGCCTGATTTTCGGCGTGCTGTCCCTGATCGGGGCCACGCTGACGCTGCCGGGCATCGCGGGCATCGTGCTGACCATCGGTATGGCAGTGGACGCCAACGTGCTGGTGTTCGAGCGGATACGCGAAGAACTGAAGACCGCCAAAGGCCCGGCGCGGGCCATCGAGCTGGGCTACGAGAGGGCGCTTTCGGCGATCATCGACGCCAACATCACCACGTTCATCATCGCGGTGATCCTGTTTGTTCTCGGCTCCGGCCCCGTTCGCGGGTTCTCTGTCACGCTGGGGATCGGGATCGTGACATCGGTGTTCACGGCGATCTACGTGACCCGCCTGTTGCTTGTCGTCTGGTTTGAGCGCCGCCGACCCAAAACGATTGAGGTATAAGCCATGCGGTTGCGACTGGTCCCCCGAGACACCAACTTCAACTTCTTCAGATACGCCCGTGTGACCTTTGGCGCGTCCGTCGTGGCCGTCATCGCCTCGCTGGCGATCTGGGCCATTGTCGGCCTGAACTTCGGCATTGATTTCCTTGGCGGCACGACGATCCGCACCGACAGCAGCGTGGCGGTGGATGTGGCCGAATACCGCGCCGCTCTGGTGCCGTTGGGTCTGGGCGATGTGGTGATCTCCGAGGTGTTCGATCCGAACTTCGCCGACGATCAATTTGTCGTCACCGTGCGCATTCAGGCGCAGGACGGCGATGAGGCGGTGACGCCCGCCACCATTGATGCGATCCAGACAGCGCTTCAGGGTGCGGTGGATCCCGGCATGACCTTCCCGAGCGTCGAGTCCGTGGGCCCCAAGGTTTCGGGCGAGTTGATCCAGACGGCCATTTTGGCCGTTGTGGCCGCGCTTGGCGCGATCCTCGTCTACATCTGGTTGCGGTTCGAATGGCAGTTCTCTTTGGGTGCTGTGGCCGCGCTGATCCACGATGTGATCCTGACCATCGGCGTGTTCTCGCTGTTCCAGATCCGCTTCGATCTGGCCACCATTGCGGCTTTGCTGACTATCGTGGGCTATTCGATCAACGACACGGTCGTCATTTTCGACCGGCTGCGGGAGAACCTGATCAAGTACAAGCAACGGGCCTTGCAGGATGTGATGAACCTGAGCGCGAACGAGACCCTGAGCCGGACGTTGATGACCTCGGGCACCACGCTGATCGCGTTGATTGCGCTGCTGGTTCTGGGCGGTGACGTGATCCGGGGGTTCGTGTTCGCCATCGCCTGGGGCGTGATCGTGGGCACCTATTCGTCGATCTACGTGGCCAAGAACGTCGTCCTGATGATCGGTGTAAAGCGCGATTGGTCCAAGGATTCCGGGGACGGGCCGGGCGGCACGCGGTTTGCCAACATAGATGCTTGAAGCCTTCCAGGCCGCCCTGGCAACGCCGGGGCTGGTTTGGGTGACTGCCATCGCCGGTGTGGCTGCCTTGGTCTATGGTTTCGCGGGCTTCGGATCCGCACTGATCTTCATGCCCTTGGCCACGATATTCCTGCCGCCGCCACTGGCGATTGCGGCATTCTCCCTGTCGGCCATGGGGTCGTTGTTTACCGTCTTTCCCGGCGCATGGAAGGCGGCGGACAAACGCGCGACGCTGATGATCGTGGCCATGTCCATCGCCTTTATGCCAGCGGGCATCTACCTGTTGCGCATCGCGCCGGAGGTGACGATCCGCACGGCGGTTTGTGTGCTGACACTGCTGACGCTGGCACTGCTTCTGTCGGGCTGGAGAGTGCCGCTGAGGGGTGGGCGCGGCCTGCAACTGGGTGTCGGAGCCCTGGCGGGGATCACCGGAGGATCGACGGGCCTGAACGGGCCACCGGTTGTGTTGTTCAACCTTGGCACCGATCAACCCGTCGCCGTGACACGGGGCAATCTGGCCTGTTTCCTGACGCTCAATTCCCTGTTTATGATGCCGATGATGTGGTTGCAGGGCCTTGTCGACGGGCGCGCGTTCGCTTTGGGGCTGATCCTTTTGCTGCCCTACGCGGTGGGAGGGTTTGTCGGTGTGCGGTTGTTTCGGCCAGAGGCGGCGCGCACTTACAAGGCAGTGGCCTATCTGTTGATCGGTGTGGCGGGCGTTATGGGCCTGCCGGTTTGGGGGGTTTGACCTGATGAGAATGAATGAAGTGCAGTTTGACGACAGCAATCCCGTCGACAGCTATGGACCGGGGTTTTTCCGTGTCGGCGGAGAGAAGCTCGACGGCCCGGTTTTACTGCTGCCGTCGGGCGCGTCGGGATGGGGCGGGTACGAGGATGTGGCGGCCCTGACCGCTGTCGCGGGGCAGGTGGATGTGCTGCTGCTGGGGACCGGTGCGGAGATCGCCCATCCGCCGCCCGCGCTGACGCGCGCGGTGGAGGCGGCGGGTCTGGGACTGGAGGTCATGGCCTCTGCCGCGGCGTGCCGGACCTACAACGTGCTGTTGGCCGAGGGGCGGCGCATCGGGGCTGCGATGCTGCCGGTGTGAGATCGGGACGGGGCGATGCAATCGGCGCGGGCCGCGTGTGCGGCCTCGATTGGATGAGTTGTATTTCGCAGGATGAACGGAGGAAGCGTTTTTCGGGCGTAAGCAAGGGCGCGGGCGCGTTGACCTCAATGGTTTGTTGATGCGGCTGGCAGGCTGGCTGCGCCGAAGATCATCGACCGCAGCTCCCGCTCCAGTTTGCGGCGCATGACCTCGGCGAACTCCTGATGGCCGTTGGCAAACTCCACAAACGCGCCGGGGCCGTGGATCACCTCGGCCAGAAAGTATTCCTCGATCTCACGCGAGGCACCGCCGATGGCGAGGCCATTGACGGTGATGTTGTCGAACTCGAAATGTTCGAAGGCCGCGGCAGGCGGGAAGCCGTCGTTGTTCTGACCGTCGCCTGAAATGTCGAGGGTCTGGAACAGGCAGGTCGGTCCTTCCTGGAACCGGGTGGAGGCAAAACCCAGGGCATAGCCAAGCGCTGTGGGGAAGTCCTGGGTGGTGCGGGTCGTGGCGCTGATCCGCTCGGCCACGGCCAGCAGGTCGGCTTCGGAGGTGATCAGGGTCCAGTCAACCAGCACATCCTGCTGGAAGCGTCCCGACCACTCAAACACCGACAGGGCCACCGGGCCGGGACCGTTCAGGAACGCCTCTGTCACGATGGGGTCGAGCAGGGCGTAGACCACCCCGTCGATTTGCAGTTGGTATTCCTCCGGATCGACCGAGGCCGATACGTCGAGCCCCAGTTGCAGCGCCAGGCGGCACTGCTCTTGCTGCGCCAGCGCCGGCGCGGCTGCTGCGACAAGGGCTGCGGTGCAAACCGCAGGGCGGAGGAGGGGTCTGCACACCCGAAATACTCTTACCAGTGCCCGGAATTTTGCATCGACGCCCAGGGCTCGGCAGGGGGCAGCGCTTCACCCTCCTGCAACAACTCGATCGAGATGTTATCGGGCGAGCGCACGAACGCCATATGGCCATCACGCGGCGGGCGGTTGATCGTCACCCCATTGTCGCTCAGATGCTGACACATCGCGTAAATGTCATCGACGCGGTAGGCCAGATGCCCGAAATGGCGGCTGTCGGACGGCAGCCCCTCATCGCCGTCCCAGTTGTGGGTCAACTCGACATGGGCGTTGTCCTGGCCCGGAGGCGTCATGAATACGAGCGTAAATCGCCCGCCTTCACTGTCCATCCTGCGGGTTTCTTCCAACCCCAGAAGGCGAAAGAAGGCAATTGAGGCGTCGAGGTCTTTGACCCGCACCATTGTGTGCAAATAGCGAATTGTCACGGTCTTTGGCTCCCCTGATTGAACTGGGGATAGCTTAACGCGCGGCGCGCATATGACCAGCCCCGCGTCAGTCGTCCTGTCCGGTCCCCGGTGATGCGGGCGGCGCGATGGGTTGCGGGTGCATCGCGTCACGGACCACCAATGTGACCGTCACGAACGCCACATAGAGCAGCAGATACCACGACCCGAACTTGGCAAAATCCACCAGGCCGATGTCGCCCTGCGTTGCGTAGGTCCAGGTCTGCGTGAAGGTCCCCACGTTCTCTGCGATCCACAACAGGCCCGATGACAGCAACACCGCGACCGGCAGGCGCACCCGGCGCGGAGTGTCGGTGATGAAGAACCAGACCTGCGTGCGCCAGAACAACACCAGCGTGGCCGCGAACAGGATCCAGCGGATATCGACGGTGTAGTGGTGGGTGTAGAAGTTGATGTAGATCGCGCAGGCAAGCAGATAGGTCATCCAGAACGCCGGATAGGGCGCGAACTGGATGTGAAAGAGCCGGATCGAGCGCGCGATGAAGCTGCCGACCGATGCATACATGAAGCCGGAGAACAGCGGGACGCCGCCCAGTTCCAGGATGCCCTGGTCCGGGTAATCCCACGATCCCTGCGAGAGCTTGAAGATCTCCATCACTGTGCCGGTGACGTGGAAAATGAGGATGACTTTCGCCTCTTCCCAGGTCTCCAGCCCGCGCCAGATGAAGACGATCTGGGTGACGAGCGCGAAGATCACCAGCGCGTCGTAGCGCGCCACGATCCATTCATCGTTCCAGATCAGGCGGGTGAAGATAAGCGCCGACAGGATCAGGGTCCCGAACAGGGCGGCGTACAGAATCTTGGCCGTGAACACGACCGGTGCGGGTGCGCGCGCTGTTATCCGTTCCAGTTTGGCAACGCTGGTGTCAGTCATGGTTCCTCATCATCTTGCGGTGTGGGTAGGCACTGGGGCAATATGTAGTCTCTGCCTCTCGCCCAACCGATTCCCTGTCATGAGGACCTTTGCCATGCCGCTGACCCCTGAACAACTGGAGGATATCCGTGCCTCCCGCGCCAACCCACAGCAAACGCTCCGCGCGGTGGCGCCGGGGATGGAGCAGCATCTGTATGAGGTCAAGCCGGTGCTCGACCACGGCTTTGTGCGGGTCATCGATTATATGGGCGACGACGCGGCGATCGTGCAGGCGGCGCGGGTGTCGTATGGGGCGGGGACGAAAAAGGCCCGCGATGACTTCGGCCTGATCCGCTACCTGATGCGGCACTGGCATTCGACGCCGTTCGAGATGTGCGAGATCAAGCTGCACGTGAAGCTGCCGGTTTTCGTGGCACGGCAATGGATCCGGCACCGGACGGCGAATGTGAATGAATACTCGGCGCGGTATTCGATCCTGGATCGGGAGTTCTACATCCCTCAGCCGGAGCATTTGGCGGCGCAGTCGGTTGTAAACAATCAGGGCCGGGGCGAGGTCTTGCAGGGCGAGGAGGCCGCGCGCGTCCTGGAGATGCTGAAGACCGACGCGGGGCGGGCGTACGATCATTATCAGGAGATGCTGAGCGATGACGGTCAGGCCGGGTTGGCGCGCGAGCTGGCGCGGATGAACCTGCCCGCCAACATCTATACGCAATGGTACTGGAAAGTGGACCTGCACAACCTGTTCCATTTTCTGAGGTTGCGCGCGGATGAACACGCGCAGTACGAAATCCGCGTCTACGCCGACGCAATCTGCGAGATGGTCAAGGATTGGGTGCCTGCGGCCTATGGCGCGTTTGAGGACTACCGGATGGGAGGCGTGAACCTGAGCGGGAAGGGCGTTGAGGTGCTGCGTCGGAAGCTGGCCGGGGAGCAGGTGACGCAGGAAACAAGCGGGATGAGCAAGGGCGAATGGCGGGAGTTGATGGGGGTGTTCGAGTAGGTGGCCAGTCGATCGGACTATTGGTTTGACCACTGGAGAGGCAGCGGGAGCGACGCCGCCAAATAGTGCCGAAAAGTAACGTATTCAAAGTTTTTTCCCGGTTTGCGAACTGAAACTCGCCATGGGAGTCCGATTGCCTTAAGTCAAGGGAAGAAAAATAAACGATTGGCAGGGCAGCAACAATCATGACCAATTCGAGATTTGCCAAATTCGCCGCCGGTATCAGCGCAATGGTACTGGTGCCGCAGGTGGCTATGGCACAGGACAGTGTGCCTTGGCTGGATCTTTATGTTTCCGGCGCGGCAGGAGCATCTATTTCATCGAGTTTCGAGGGCAACAACGAGGCACCGGGCCAGTCGCTGCCGTTCTCGGGAGACTTCGAAGCAGCCGGGCTGGTTCGAATTGCCGTCGGAAACAGCTTCGGATCCGCAATTCGCGCTGAAGTGGAAATGTCCTACCGAGGTTTCGAATTCGAGGACAACATCATCGGATCGAGTGGAAACCCAATTGATTCAGCAGGAAGCGCCCGAACGACTGCCCTGATGGTCAATGCTCTTTATGACATCCCGCTGGGGACATCACCCTACTCCATTTATGTGGGAGGCGGCCTTGGGACTGCCCGTGTCGAAGTGGATCTGAGGCGCGGACCAAGCAACCCGACTTTCGTTCTGACTGAAGGTGACTTTACAGCCCTCGCAGGCCAACTGAGATTAGGCGCGGAGAGGGAGTTGAACAACGGGATGACGGTTTTTGCGGATTATTCCTATTTTCAGGTTTCCGAGCAGAGATACACGACTTTCAATTCAGCCGGTGTGACCTTTTTCGAACAGGACTTCGGCCCGATTCAAAGCCATGAACTCGGGATCGGTATCCGGATGCAATTCTGACGTCGGACTCGGCGGGCGGCACGCGCGGGTCATCCGGATCGTGCGCCGCCTGAACCACTGCCAGTTTCCGCAGCGCGACCCGTTCGCGGCGCGAAAGGCGTTGGGGTTCTGGCCGGTGAAGCTTTGGATCGTGCGTGATACGTTTCGCGTATCAGTGAAAGTCTCATGATCAGGGCGCTACGCGTTGATCTTCGCCAGTTCCACCGCACTCTCGCGACCGTCCCTCCCCTCACGCAGCTCATACGACACCTTCAACTCATCGGGCAGGTCGGTCCACCCGGCGCGCTCGACGACGGAGATGTGGACGAAGACGTCCTTGCCGCCCGCATCGGGCGCGATGAAGCCGAAGCCTTTGGTGGTGTTGAACCATTTGACGGTGCCGGTTGGCATGATCAATCATCCCTCGTAATCTATGTCCCGACCGCAGGGTCCGCGACAGTGTGGTATGCGCCTCAAGGATGCGCGGCCAGCGCCAAATGACAAGTAAACCGGGCGCGAGCGGCCGTTCGCGGCGTGAGTTTGCCTATTGCCTGAGCAGAGGATGACAATTTGCGCATTTATGGGATCAAGACCTGCGACACCTGCCGGAAAGCGGCTGCGGCCCTCGGGATCGAGCTGACGGATATCCGGAAAGACCCCCTGACGCCCGAACAGATCGCCGCCTTTGACGCGGCCTTCGGGCGACCGCTGGTCAACCAACGCTCTGCCACATGGCGCGGCCTGTCGGAGGCGGATCGAGCCCTGCCCACGCCTGAGTTGATCGCCAGGCACCCCACGGTGATGAAGCGCCCGGTGATCGAGGTTGACGGCGCGTTGACCCTCGGGTGGACCCGCGATGTGCAGGCTGGCTACGGCGTATGAGGGGGAAACCCGGCGCCGCTTTCACCGGGACGGGCGCGGCGCGGCGTCCCCATGTACACCGTAACGTCAACCAACGGGAGATCCCCACGATGCGCAACGCAGCCCTTGTTCTTGGCCTGATCGGAGGCATTCTTGCGATGATCGTGGGATTTTTCGTTTACGGGTATTCGGTGGCCATTGATTGGGTCGGCGAAATCCCGGACCTCGCCTATCAGTTTGAGGACCCTCAGCTTGTGAAGTCGGTTGCGTTCATCGCACCGCTGCTCGCCATTGCGGGCGGGGCCATGGCGCGGGCGCGGGCGTTGTGGGGCGGAGTGCTGATGCTGCTGGCGTCGGCGGGTATGCTTTATGCGTTCGGCTTTGGCGTCTTCACCATGTTCCCCATCGCGTTTTGCGGCTTGGGTGGGATCCTGGCCATAGCGGCGGGCCGACCCGACGAGGAACGTGCGCATTTTTGACGCTCGGTCAGTGAAGTGGGTGAAATCCGCCGATGTCACGGACGCGCGATTGCGACGGGGTGCGCGGTAAATGAGTTATCGGGACGGAGGCGTCTGCCTCCACCCACACGCCTGCGGCACAGATTTGATGAGTGCCGTCGAGGTGCAGATTGACATAGCGAATGCCCTCCTCAGGGATGACCGCGCGGATCGAACCGCCGTCGCAGAAGGCTTTGGCCGGAAACTGGTTGTTTCCCGTGATGCTTTCCAAACCGCCTGCCGGGGGCGGGACATGGACAGGCAGGTTGCCTGACACCAGCAACGCCACGTCATTCGCCATGCCGGGCAGGGTATTGGGGTCAAACCGGATCGGCGCGGCGTCCGGGCAGCGGTGAAGATCGTCGACGCTCAGGTGCAGGCTGTCGATGGACATGACGCGCGCTGTGCCGCCTCCACGGGTCGAGACGAGATCGCCCGGTGTCAGGGCACTGATGAGACGAATGCCGTCCGGGGTCTGGATCGGCGTGCTTGCCTCGACCCCGACGGGGGCGGGGGCGACGGAGTGCGTACCCGAGACGGGATGATCCGTCTGCGGTGTGACCTGCGCGTGCACCAGACGCGGTGCGGAAGAAAATTGTGACTGCATACTCGATACCTGAATTCATGCCGGATTTTCCTGGCCTTGGGGTCAGTGTCGCGCCGTGACACAGCCGTTTGCGGGCCAAAATGTGACCATTGTGCGAAAACTGATTAACGTAGCGTTAAATTTCGCCTGCCTTTGCAAAGAATTACCGGCAGCGGGCTACCGCAGGTCAGGTGCCACGGCCTCTGCGCTCAGGTCTGCGATAACTTCGTCCAGGGCCAGAACCTTCGTCTGCTTTTCGCCCAGGCGGCGCAGGGTGACGGTGCCGTCCTCTACCTCCTGGCGGCCCACGGCGAGGATGACGGGCACCTTTCCGACCGAATGTTCGCGGATCTTGTAGTTGATCTTTTCGTTGCGAATATCCGCCTCGGCCCGCACACCGGCGGCACGCAGCCTGGCCACGGCCTCATGCACAAAGTCATCGGCGTCCGACACGATGGAGGCGACAACCACCTGCCGCGGTGCGATCCAGAACGGCAGTTTGCCGGAATGTTCTTCGATCAGGATGCCGATGAAGCGTTCGAACGAGCCAAGGCAGGCCCGGTGCAGCATGACCGGGCGGTGCTTTGCGCCGTCTTCGGCAATGTAGGTGGCATCGAGGCGTTCGGGCAGCACGAAATCCACCTGATGGGTGCCGCATTGCCAATCGCGCCCGATGGCGTCGGTCAGCACGAATTCCAGCTTGGGGCCATAGAACGCCCCTTCGCCGGGGTTCATCTCGGGCTCGATCCCGGCCGCACGGGTGGCGTTCAGAAGCGCCGCTTCGGCCTTGTCCCAGACCGCATCGGAGCCGGAGCGCTTTTCCGGCCGGTCGGAGAATTTCACCCGGAAGTCCGGAAAGCCCAGGTCGGCATACACGCTTTTGAGGTAGTCGATATAGACCGCCGTTTCCGACTCGATCTGATCCTCGCGGCAGAAGATGTGTCCATCGTCCTGCGTGAACCCGCGCACGCGCATGATGCCATGCAGCGCGCCCGACGGCTCATAGCGCGCGCAGGAGCCGAATTCGGCCATCCGCAGCGGCAGGTCGCGGTAGGACTTCTGCCCGGTGTTGAAGATCTGCACATGGCAGGGGCAGTTCATCGGTTTCAGGGCATTCACCGCCTTTTCGCGGGCGTGATCCTCGTCGACTTCGACGATGAACATATGCTCCTGGTACTTTTCCCAGTGGCCGGATTGCTCCCACAGTTTGCGGTCCACGACCTGTGGTGTGTTGACCTCCACATAGCCGCCGGCGCGCTGTTTGCGGCGCATATAGTCTTGCAACTCGGTGTAGATCGTCCAGCCGTTGGGGTGCCAGAAGACCTGACCGGGGGCCTCTTCCTGCATGTGGTAGAGGTCCATTTCCCGGCCCAGGCGGCGGTGGTCACGTTTCTCGGCCTCCTCCAGAAACAGCAGGTGCTTCTTCAGGTCGTCGCGGGTCTTGAACGCCACGCCATAGATGCGCTGCAGCATCGGTCGTGTGTTGTCCCCCAGCCAGTAGGCGGCGGCCACAGACATCAGCTTGAAGGCATCGGCGGGGACCTGACCTGTGTGTTGCAGGTGCGGGCCCCGGCACAGGTCCATCCACTCGCCATGCCAGTACATGCGGATCGGCTCATCGCCGGGGATACGGTCCAGCAGTTCGATCTTGTAGGGCTCGTTCGTGGCCTCATAGTGCGCGCGAACGCGGTCGCGGTCCCAGACTTCGGTGCGCACGGGATCGCGGGCGTTGATGATCTGCTTCATCCGCTCCTCGATCCGGCCGAGGTCTTCGGGGGTAAACGGCTCTTCGCGGTCAAAGTCGTAGAACCAGCCCTTGTCGCGAACCGGCCCGATGGTGACTTTGACGTCCGGCCAGATCTCCTGCACCGCGCGCGCCATGATGTGCGCGCTGTCGTGGCGGATCAGTTCCAGCGCCTGGGGCTCGTCCTTGAGGGTATGGATCGCGACCGTGGCATCCGCGTCGATGGGCCATTGCAGGTCATGGTGCATGCCATTGACGGTGGCGGAAATCGCCTTTTTGCCGAGTGACGTCGAGATATCGGATGCGACCTCCGCCGCCGTGATGCCAGCGGGAAAATCCCGCGCATTGCCATCGGGGAAAGTCAGGGAAATCTGGGCCATGGGTCTGGCTCCTCGTCAGTTTGGCGCCTACGAAACGCCCGGTTGCGGGTATGTTGCGGGTATGTGGTGCGGGGCGTTTTCAGGGCGCGCGCGCGCGATGTCAACGGTCGATGCGCGGGGAGAGGACGGGATTTGGTACTTTGGCAAAAGCGAAGGGCGGAGCAGCGTGCCCTCCCCCGTTCAGCTTCAGCCCGCCGAGAAGGCCGATACGCCGAGGATCACGATGCAGACCCAGCCTGCGGTGAAGATCAGCGGGCGCAGGGGCATTTGGGTATAGCCCGTGATCATCCCCACGGCGTGGGCGACACGAAGCCAGAAGAACGCGATAGCTGTCCAGTGGATGAGGGCGGTGAAGCCGTTGTCGGCGTGGAAGACAAGGATGATGACCGCGAAGGGCAGGGCCTGTTCCAGGAGGTTGAGGTGGGCGCGGTGGGCGCGTGCGACCCAATCGGGCAGGCCGTCGGATCCCGGTGGGCGTTGGAAGGGGTTGATGCCCTCACGCTGGTGCTGGTTGACGCCGACAGTGTATGGGATCCAGAGCGAGGCGCCGAGCGGCACCAGGCCGCGCCGCACGCCCATTTCCGTGGGGAGGTTGGTCATCATGCGGATCCTTTCAATGCAACGCCGGTTTCCAGGTAGGACTTGAGGGAGGAGGCGAGGCGCGCCCATCCTTCGACGAAGCCATCCTGACCGGGTGCGATGTCGCAATGCACGATGGTCAGCTTGCAGGTGTCGCCTTGCGGCTCGATCAAATAGACGATGTGCGATGCGGGGGCATCGGGGCCTATGAAAAGGGGCTCGAAGGTGGCGGCGATGCGGGTTTTTGGGTCCAGCGCGGTCGTGACCTGGCGCAGCATGGTGTCGCCGTCGGGCATGATGAATTCCGTAACGTTGCCGACGCCCGCGTTGCCGCGCACCTCGTTGCACATGAAGTGATAGGCCGCCATCTGGTCGACCTGAGTCAGCGCCTCCCACAGCGCATCCTGGGTGCAGCGGATGAAGGTCTGCATCATGAAATCGGGTTTCCCCATGGTGTGAGCCCTTTCCGGTTTGGTCTTCAGGTCAGAGATGTCCTGCGCCTGCGGTCGCAGGAACGGCGCGACCCAGCGGTCGAGCATCTCCTGCAGGGGGAGCGCGTTGAGGTAATGGTATTTGAAGCGACCCTTTCTGGTGGTGACGACAAGGCCCGCCTCTTCCAGAACGCGCAGGTGCTTCATGACGCCAAAGCGGGTCATCCCGAACGAGGCCTCGATGTCAGAAAGGCTTTGGCCGTCGCGCGCCCTGAGTTGATCGAGGATCGCTCGGCGTGCGGGATCGGCGAGGGCTTTGAATACGGTTTCCATGGGACCCACCGATAGGTGATTAATGAATCACGTGACAATGGGGTAACTTAATGAAACTTGGCGAGGCTCCGCCCATCAAGTTTGAACGGGATTGCGAAGGGGCGGGGCGCGGGGCAGGTTGCGCGCAGGTAACGAGAGGTGAGAGACCACATGGCAGACCCGCAGTTTCTGGACACCCCGTCAGGGCGCCGCCTGGCATATCACAAGTTCTCGGGCCGCCGGGTGGGGGTGGTGTTTCTGGGCGGACTGAGATCGGACATGACGGGCACGAAAGCCGTGCATCTGGAAGGATGGGCGCGCCGGTCGGGCCGCGAGTTCCTGCGGTTTGACTACTCCGGTCATGGCGAAAGCTCCGGCACCTTCGAGGAGGGCTGCGTCGGTGACTGGGCCGAGGACGCGGCGCATGCCATCACCGCGCTGACGGAAGGGCCGCAGATCATCGTGGGATCAAGTCTCGGCGGCTGGATCGGCCTGCTGATTGCCAAGTACATGCCCGAGCGGACCGCGGGCCTCGTGACCATCGCAGGCGCGCCGGATTTCACTGAAATCGGCTATTGGGAGCAATGGAACAAGGCGCAGCGCGAGGAAGTGATGGGGAAAGGCCGCATCGCTCTGCCGTCGGAATATGGCGATGATCTGGTGATCACCAAGCGCATGATCGAAGACGGGCGCGATCACCGCATCCTGACGGAACCACTCAACATCAACGTCCCTGTGCGTCTGATGCAAGGCACGCTGGATGAAGATGTGCCGATGGAAACGGCCCTGCGCCTGCTTGACCATCTGGACGGGCCCGATATCCGGCTGGAACTGGTGAAGGATGCCGATCACCGCTTTTCCTCGCCCGCGTGCCTTGACGTGATGACCCGCGCCGTCGCGGATCTGGTGTTTGATGCGTAATGTACTGCGAATTTTGGCGTTGCTGGTCATCATCATCGTCAGCTTCCTGATGCTTGGTCCGGTTGAGCAGATCGAACGGGGCGCGATCCCCGACCCGGACCTGAGCGATCCCGCAGGCTGGCTGGCTGCGCGCGAAGCGGCGTTTGACGATATCACACCGGGCGCGGAGGCGCGGATCGTCTGGGCGGGGGAAGAGGGCGCATCGACCCAGACTGTCATACTCTACCTGCACGGCTTTTCCGCCACGTCCGAGGATATCCGCCCCGTCCCCGACCGGGTGGCAGAGGCGCTTGGCGCGAACCTGATCTTCGCGCGGCTCCCCGGCCATGGGCGCTCAGGCGGCGCAATGGCAGAACCGCGCGCGGGTGACTGGCTGGACGACACGGAGGCAATGCTGCGCCTCGCGCGCGGGATCGGCAACCGCGTGGTGATCATCGGCACCTCCACCGGCGGCACGCTGGCGTCCTGGGCCGCGAGCGACACCGGCATGGCCCGCGATCTGGCGGCGGTGGTGCTGATCTCGCCCAACTACACGCTGGCAAATCCGGCAGGCGTTTTGGCGGAATGGCCTGCAGCGCGCATCTGGATGCCCTGGATCGCCGGGGCCGAGCGTTCGTTCGAGCCGCTGAACGAGGGGCAGGCAACCTTCTGGAGCACCCGCTACCCGACAGAGGCAATCGTCACCCTTGGCACCTTGCTTCGTGCGGCGCGGGCGCGCGAGTATTCCGGCGTCACCACGCCTGCGCTGTTCCTGTTCTCGGACGCCGATCAGGTGATCTCTGCGCCTGCCGTGAGGGAATTCGCGCAGCAGTGGGGCGGGCCTGTCACCATCGTGCCCGTGGCGGTCCCCGCAGATGGCGGCGATCCGTATAACCATGTGATTGCGGGCGACATTCTGAGCCCGGCCCTGACGGATCGCGTGGTGACTGACATCACCGATTGGCTGCGCGAGACCTTGCAATAAATCACTCCGCGACCGTCCGGCACGAGGACGCCCGCCCCAGGGTCGTGCCGGGCCTGTCCGCACCGCATTGAACTTTTCTCTTGCCGAAACCGGTTTCGGTAGCAATTTTGAGATTCGGGAGGATACCGATGCGTCACCACGTTGCATCATCGACCGGCGTCAGCCGTGTCACCATCAACGACGTCGCAAAGGCGGTGGGCCTTGCCAAAGGCACCGTGAGCCGCGCGTTGAACGGGTATCCCGATATTGCCGAGGCCACGCAACTGCGCGTGGCCCGCACGGCCGAGCGGATGGGCTACCGCCCCTCGGCGCAGGCACAGGCGATCCGCACCGGGCGCGCGCGCTCGCTCGGGTTGGTTCTGAACACCGGCAACGCGGATTTGCACCGTCCGTTCCTCACCGATTTCCTCGATGGTATCAGCCGCGCCGCCTCGGAAGAGACGTGGACGTTGACTGTGGCGACTGCGACCGGGACTGAGGATGAGATCGCCTCCATGGCGAGACTGATAGATGAGCGCAAAGCCGACGGTTTCATTCTGCCACGAGCCATGTGGGATGACCCGCGCATCGCGCTGTGCCGGGCGCAGTCTGTCCCGTTCGTTCTGTACGGGCGCAGCGGTGATCCGACCGATTGCGCGTGGTTTGATATCTCGGGCGAAGATGCGATGGAGCAGGCGGTTGCGCGGCTGGCAGGTTTTGGCCACACCCGCATCGGCTTCATCAATGGATCACGGACCTTTACCTACGCGCACCTGCGCCACGACGGATTTGTGCGTGGAATGCAGGCGGCGGGTTTGACGGCAGATCCCGATCTGATGGCGGACGGCGTTCTGGACAGCGCGGCGGGGGAGGTCGCGGGGCGGCGCATCCTTGCAGCCGATGACGCACCGACCGCCGTGGTCTGCGCGCTCGATCTCGCGGCGCTTGGCCTCTACCGCGCCGCAGAAGCAATGGGCCGCAGCGTCGGCAAGGACCTCGCCGTCATCGCCTATGACGGCATCCCCGAGGCGGCGACAGCGCAGCCGCCGCTCACAACCTATTCCGTCGACAGCCGCAAGGCGGGTGAACGTCTGGCCAGGCTGTTGATCGCACGTATCAGAGGCACCGATCCTGAGCATCTGCGCGAGCTTGCGCCGGCGCAGCTCATCCAACGGGACTCGGACCGACTATCAGGAGTCGACCTTGACGAAACAAGGTTTCGTTCAGGAAATAATCTCTAACAGAACATTCAATGGGAGGAATGGCATGAGTATCATCACCAAAACAAAGCGAACCGCACTTCTTGCGGCAGTCTCCGGTCTGGCACTGGCCAGTGCCGCGGCGGCCCAGGACAGCATCCGCTTCTGGACCACAGAGGAGCAGCCGGAGCGTCTGGCGCTGCAGGAAGCCATGGCTGCTGACTTCACCGCCGAAAGCGGGATCGAGGTGGAAGTGATCCCGGTGACGGAATCCGATCTGGGCACCCGCGCCACTGCGGCTTTCGCGGCGGGCGATCTGCCCGACGTGATCTACCATCCTCTGCAATATGCGCTGCCATGGTTCGAATCGGGCCTGCTGGACCCGGATGCCGCCACAGACGTGATCGAGAACCTTGGTGCGTCGACCTTCGCCGAAGGTCCCCTGGCCATGGCCACGGTCGATGGCGGCTATGCGTCCGTGCCGCTGGATGGCTGGACGCAGATGATCGTCTACCGTGCCGATCTGTTCGCCGAGAACGGGCTGGAGCCGCCCAACAGCTACGTCAACGTCGTGGCCGCCCTTGAAGCGCTGCACAATCCGCCGGAAATGTATGGTTTCGTCGCGCCCAACAAGGTGGACGAGGCGTTCATGAGCCAGGTGCTGGAGCATGTCTTCCTCGCCAACGGTGCGACGCCAGTGGATGCCGATGGGTTCTCGGGCTTTGACGAAGCGGCAACCGTTGAGGTGCTGGAATTCTACCGCGCGATCTCCGAGGCTTCGCCGGAAGGGGAGTTGTATTGGGATCAGGCCCGCACGCTCTATTTCGCGGGGCAGGCGGCGATGATCATCTGGTCTCCGTTCATCCTTGACGAGTTGGCAGGCCTGCGGGATTCCGCCCCGCCCACCGTCAACGACGACCCTCAGACCCGAGATCTGGCAGCTGCCACCGGCATCGTGACCAACTTCGCCGGTCCTTCGAACCCCGATGGTGCGGCCTGGGGCGATGTGCGCTACATGGGCATTACGGCGGATGCGGACACGGATTCCGCCATGGCGTTCGTGGAATATTCGCTGAGCGAAGGCTATATGGCGACGCTCGCCATCGCGCCTGAGGGCAAGTTCCCGATCCGTCGCGGCACCGCCGAAAACCCGACCGAGTTCGTCGATGCCTGGCAGGCACTGGATGTGGGCGTCGACCGACGCGCGCCGCTGGCTGACCTCTACGAGGCCTCGATGATCGACGAGATCGTCGGTGGCCTTGATGTGGCACAGCGCTGGGGCGTGGAAGAGGGCCAGTTGGCTCTGGCAAGCCGCATCATCAACAGCCAGATCATCAACCGTCTGGTGCGCGAATACCTTGACGGTGTGCGAAGTGCCGAAGAGACGGTGGCGCTGATGAACGACGAATTGTCCTCCATCGATTAAGCGATGATCGAGACGACTGCCGGGGCCGCTGCGCAGAGCGGCCCCGGACACCAGATCGGAGCACGCCATGACGTCCCTGACCGACCCCGAAACACCTGCCTCAGTTGGCCCGCCGACCAAGCAAGGCCCGCTTGCCAAACGAGAGGCACGGCTGGCTTGGAGCCTGTTGCTGCCGACGCTGACGGCGGTGATGCTGGTCGTGCTGCTGCCGCTTCTGGGCATTCTCTGGATTTCGTTCAAGCCGGTCAGCCTTGCCGATCTGCGCCCCGCCGCCCCGGTGGTGAATGAAGATTTGCGCAACGCCGGCGAGCCGGATCAGCTGATCCGCTACCGGATCCGCAATTCCAGCCAGTCCGACCCGATCGGCGGCGTGGTGATGACCGATGTGCTGCCCGAGGGCGCGGTGCTGTCGGAATTGCCTGCGTTCTGCGCGGTCAATGGTGCGGATCTGACCTGTGACATCGGGGATCTGCCCGCCGGAGAACGCGTGACGCTGGAGATCCCGATCACCACCGACGGCGATCTGGAAGATGCGCTGGAAGATGATACTCCGGCGCAGATCACCGGCGAGGCGACGAACGTGCTGACGAGCGGAGAGTTCACGCTTGAAAACTTCCGCGATGTGTTTTCCGCCCGCGAGTTCTGGACCGTCATCTGGGCCACGTTGTTCTACACCGTTGTGGGCACCGTCGGCGCGCTGGTCGTGGGGCTTTTCGCGGCGCTGCTGCTCAACAAGAGTTTCAGGGGCCAGGGTCTGATGCGGGGGCTTTACCTGTTCCCCTACGTGGCCCCGGTGATTGCGGTGGCGTTTTCCTGGGTGATCCTGCTCGACCCGACCTCCGGCTCGATCAACGCGCTGTTGGTGCAGATGGGCGTGGTGGACAGCCCGATCAACTTCTTCGGAACGCGGCCGCTGGCGCTGATCATGGTGACGGTGTTCGAGATATGGCGCTATTTCCCGCTGTCGTTCCTGTTCATTCTGGCGCGGATGCAAAGCATTGATACCGATATGTACGAGGCCGCGGATGTGGACGGGGCGACGCCGTTCCAGAAGTTCCGGTATTTGTCGCTGCCGATGCTGATGGGCATCCTGTCGGTCCTGTTCCTGCTGCGCTTCATCTGGACGTTCAACAAGTTCGACGACATCTTCCTGCTGACCGGCGGCAATGCGGGCACGCGGACCCTGACGGTCAACGTCTATGAGCAGGCCTTTGCCGTCTCCAACATCGGAGCGGGTGCGGCGGTTGCTGTGGTGATCCTGGTGTGTCTGCTGTGTTTCTCCTGGGCGTTCTTCCGCTTCATGTCGAAGGAGGAGGGGTTGTGAGCGGTTCGGCGCAGCCGATGATTGATCCAGTGAATCAATCAGGCTCACAACGGGCGGAGCCCCGGACTGGCGGTTCGGCGCAGCCGATGATTGATCCAGTGAATCAATCAGGCTCACAACGGGCGGAGCCCCGGACTGGCGGTTCGGCGCCGCCGATGATTGATCCAGTGAATCAATCAGGCTCACAACGGGCGGAGCCCCGGACTGGCGGTTCGGCGCAGCCGATGATTGATCCGATGGATCAATCAGGCTCGCAACGGGCGGAGCCTGGGGAGCAAAGGAATTTCGCGGTCTTCGGCCACGAGCAGTCGGGGGGCTTAGCCCCCCCAAGCGTCTTTTTTTACGAAAAAAGATCGCTGCCCCCCAGAGTTGTACGGGCAAGATGAAGGAGCGCAGATCATGAATGGTATTGTGCGGCAGGGATATGTGACGGGACCCGCAATCGGTGTGATGTGGGCGCTGATCGTGGCCACGACGGTCGCGGTGTTGCTGTCGTTCTCTACCGGGGAGGCATTTCGGCCCGGTCTGATCGGCTGTGTCATTTGCGGCCTCGCGGTTGGATCGGGCGCATTGCGCATCCGCTCTGCGCTGGCGATGATCCTGGTCGCCGCCGTCTTGGCACTGGCACTCAGCTTTACGCCTTTCAGTCCGATCCATGTGGGAGCGACGCTGGGGGTCTCCGCGAACCTGATCATGGCGGCACTCTTTGGCTTTGCGCTTGGCTGGCCCGTGGTCATCATGCTGCGGGACGCACCCTGGGCCGAGATAACGCGCCACGAGTGGGAGGAGGCGGTGATCCGCTTGCTCACAGGGTTCGGCTTCGTGTTCTTCACCGCCGCCGTCGCTATCCCGTTTTACGTGATGGTCATGACGTCGCTGAAGACGCAGGGTGAACTGCTGGCGAACCCGTTGGATTACTCCATCGATCTGACGCAAGGCTGGGATCTGTTCCGGTCGTACCGGGAGCTGTTCGCGGACTTCAACTTTGGCCGTTACATGTGGACGAGTTTCTACATCTCGATCACCACGGTGTTCATCACTTTGCTGTTCTCGGTTCCGGGCGCCTACGCAGTGGCGCGACTGCGGTTCAGGGGATTCCGCCGCGCTCAGCCGCTCGATCCTGCTGGTCTATATGGTTCCGATGATCGTCCTGGCACTGCCAATCTATATCGTGTTTTCCATGACCGGCCTGCGCAACACGATCATCGGGATCGTGATGATCTACCCCGTCACGACAATCCCCGTGGCGCTTTACATGCTGCAGGGTTACTTTCGCGGCTTGCCTGCGGAGGTGGAGGAAGCCGGACTGATGGACGGGCTGAACCGGTTGCAGGTGATCTGGAAGATCACCCTGCCGCTGTCACTGCCTGCGATGGTCTCTGTGTCGCTCTACGTCTTCATGATCGCGTGGAACGAGTTCCTGCTGGCCTTCATGCTGCTGGATGATCCGTCGATCTTCACGCTGACGCGCGGCATCGCCTCGTTGAACTCGTCCGAGATCCCGCGCCAGCATCTGATGGCAGGTGCGGTGATCGCGACGGTGCCCGTCATGGTCCTGTTCCTGGGCCTGGAGAAATTCATGACTAAGGGCCTCACGGCGGGAAGTGTCAAAGGATGAGCATGAGTGACGTCGATATAGAAGCCCTCGATGCCGAGGCGCGCCGGATCATGGTTCTGAATGACAAGGGCGGATACACGGTGCCCACGGCGGGCCTCTACCCCTACCAGTGGAACTGGGACAGCGCCTTTGCGGCCATCGGGTTTGCCACCTTCGATGTTAACCGGGCCTGGGTGGAGCTTGAGACGCTGTTCTCCGGCCAATGGGACAACGGCATGGTGCCGCATATCCTGTTTCATGTTGCGGATGAGGGGTATTTTCCCAGCTACGACACCTGGGGCACGGCAGATGCAGCCGGACGCGGGGCCTGCACCCTGCCGTCCTCGGGCATCAGCCAGCCGCCCGTTGCGGCGTCGCTGGCATGGAAGGTGTATCAGACCGATCCGGCCCCGGGCGACACGCGCCTGCGGGCGCTGTTCCCGAAGATGATGGCCTACTACGCCTGGGTGGTGTCAGCGCGCGCCGAGACGGGCGCGGTTGTCATTACCCATCCATGGGAGGCGGGGCGCGACAATGCACCGGACTGGGATGAGGCGATGGCAGGCATCGACCCGGCGGGGGTCCAGCCCTACACGCGCCGTGACACCGGCCATGTGGACGCGCGCATGCGCCCCACGAAAGAGGACTACGACCGGTATATCTGGCTGGTGCAATTCGGCCGGGATCGCAAATGGGACGACGCGAAGATCGCGGCAGAAAGTCCGTTTCGCGTGGCCGATCCCACCATGACCTTCACCACGTTGCGGGCTGTGCGGGATCTGGGACTGGCCGCTGACGCCCTGGGCGAGGATCGCGGTCAGATCGACGGGTGGATCGCGCATCTGGAGGGCGGGGCCGAGGGCCTCTGGAGCGACGAAACCCGGACCTACGACGCGATCAATCTGCGCACCGGCAACCGCACGGAAAGTGTCTCCAACGCCGGGTTCCTGTCGTGGTGGGGCGGATTGCGCGATGACCGGCCTGTGGCGACCCTGCAGGACGTGTTGAACCGGTCCGAATACGCGATTCCCAGCTACGATCCCGCGGGGCCTGCGTTCGACAGTCTGCGCTACTGGCGCGGCCCGGTCTGGGCGGTGATGAATTACATGGCCGGACGCGGGTTGGCGGAGGCCGGACACGATACCCTGGCCGCGCGGGTGCGCACCGACACCGCGCGCCTGATCATCGAGCGTGGCTTTGCGGAATACTTCGACCCCCTCGATGGAACACCCGCCGGGGGCGGCACATTCACATGGACAGCGGCGGTATGGTTGGCCTGGGCAAGTCCGTCAGCGGGAGAACGTTAACATGGGTGCGATTGAACTGAAGGCCGTGGAGAAATGGTTCGGCGACGTGCAGGTGATCAAGGGCGTTGATCTGCAGATTGACGATGGTGAGTTTGTGATCTTCGTGGGCCCATCGGGCTGCGGCAAGTCCACGCTTCTGCGCATGATCGCGGGGCTGGAGGAGACCTCTCGCGGGCAGGTTATGATCGACGGGCGCGATGCGACCGCCGAGCCCCCTTCAAAGCGCGGCCTTGCGATGGTGTTCCAGTCCTATGCTCTGTATCCGCACATGTCCGTGGCCGAAAACATGGGGTTTTCTTTGAAGACGGCCGGGGCATCGAAAGCCGAACAGACTGAAAAGGTCAACGAGGCCGCGCGCGCGCTGCGTCTGGAGGAGTACCTGGAGCGGCGTCCCAAAGACCTCAGCGGCGGACAGCGCCAGCGCGTCGCCATCGGGCGCTCCATTGTGCGCGACCCGGTGGCGTTCCTGTTCGATGAGCCGCTGTCCAATCTGGATGCGTCTCTGCGGGTGGAAATGCGCTATGAGATTGCGAAACTGCACCAAAGCCTGAAAGCCTCGATGGTCTATGTGACCCACGATCAGGTTGAGGCGATGACGCTGGCGGATCGGATCGTGGTGCTGTCTGCGGGCCGGATCGAACAGGTCGGGCCGCCCAAGACCCTCTATGACCGGCCAGACAACCTGTTCGTGGCGCAGTTCATCGGCTCGCCCAAGATGAACGTGCTGCCCTTGCCCTGCGACGGTTTGCGGATCGACACGGCACCGTCCGGAGCCGCGCATCTGGGCATCCGGCCCGAGGCGATCGGGATCGGCGCCGTTGGTGCGGGTCAGATCGATGGCATAGTGGACGTGACCGAATACCTCGGCGCGGATATCTTCGTGATCGTCGACTGCGGCGCGGCGGGCCAGCTGACCGTGCGCACCGACGGCGAGAGCGCGCTGCGCCCGGGCGACAGGATCGGGTTGACGTTCACGCCCGAGAAACGGCATTTTTTCGGTGCCGATGGTTTGGCCATTCGGTAGCCTTCCATTTGCAAGCGTATGCAAATTTCTCTTGCGGCGCTTGCCTGCCTCTGTATCGTTGCGGCGAGAGCTGCGGGGGAACAATGCGATGGCCGACTATCTCAAACGAGGCAAACCAGCGAATGAGCGGGCGGAAGACGACGCGAAGGTGCGCGGCGTTGTGGAAGCGATCCTTGGTGATATCGAGATGCGCGGCGACGCTGCGGTGCGTGATCTGAGCGCCAAGTTTGACGGGTATGCACCAGAGGCGTTCCGTTCTGAGCGCGTCCGAGATTGAAGCCGCGATGCAGAAGGTCACCACGCGCGAGATGGAAGATATCCGCTTCGCCCAGACCCAGATCCGTCGGTTTGCCGAAGCGCAACGCGCCTCGATGACGGATATCGAGGTTGAAACATTGCCCGGTGTGATCCTCGGCCACAAGAATATCCCGGTGAATTCAGTTGGTTGCTACGTGCCGGGTGGCAAGTTCCCGATGGTGGCCTCGGCCCATATGTCGGTGCTGACGGCGAAAGTCGCGGGCGTCAAACGCATCGTGGCCTCTGCGCCTCCGCAGAATGGCGCACCACATCCGGCGATTGTGGCCGCGATGCATGAGGGCGGCGCGGATGAGATCCTGGTGCTCGGCGGGGTGCAGGCCGTGGGCGCCATGGCGATCGGGACCGAAAGCATCGCGCCCGTCGATATGCTGGTCGGCCCCGGCAACGCCTTTGTGGCTGAAGCCAAGCGCCAGCTGTTCGGGCGTGTGGGCATTGATCTGTTCGCTGGCCCGACCGAGACCTGCGTGATCGCCGACGACACCGTGGATGGCGAGATTTGCGCCACCGATCTTCTGGGGCAGGCGGAGCATGGGTACAACTCCCCCGCTGTCCTGATTACGAATTCCCGCACATTGGCCGATGCAACGCTGGACGAGATCAAGAGATTGCTGGAAATCCTGCCCACCGCCGAGACCGCGCGCGTGTCCTGGGAGGACTACGGAGAGGTGATCGTGTGCGACAGCTATGACGAGATGCTGGCGGTATCCGAGGAGATCGCCTCCGAGCATATCCAGGTCATGACCGACCGCGACGATTGGTTTCTGGAGAACATGACCAGCTATGGCGCGCTGTTCCTGGGGCCGCGCACCAACGTGGCCAATGGCGACAAGGTGATCGGCACCAACCACACGCTGCCGACCAGGAAGGCGGGGCGGTATACTGGCGGGCTTTGGGTTGGCAAGTTCTTGAAAACACACTCGTATCAGCGGATCCTGACGGACGAAGCGGCGACGCTGGTGGGGGAATACGGTTCGCGTCTGTGCATGCTGGAGGGCTTTGTCGGCCACGCCGAGCAATGCAATGTCCGCGTGCGGCGCTATGGCGGTGTGAACGTGCCCTATGGTGAGGGCGTGCCAAACCGGGATGCTGCGGAGTAGATTTGAGGCGGGAGGGCCCCCGCCCTCCCACCCCTTTTGGGGGCCAGCCCCCTGACCCCCCGGAGTTGTATCTGGCAAGATGAAGGAGCGCATGTGACCGAGATTTTTCAGGCTGCCAAGGAGGCCCTTGCCGGTTTCCGAAAGACAGGGCGTTTGGACGGGAGCGGGTGCCTGGTGCAATTGGCGCATCCGTTCGGGACCCTGGATGTGGCTGCCTATCACGCCGTCCTGGATGATCTGGCCCGTGCCTTTCCCGATCTGGAACGGCGGGTGACAATTGAGGTTGCGGGTCATGACGGGGCGGGGCAGCTGTGGGTCGGGCAATGTGGCTATTGGTGCGGGCTGTTCGATGCTCCGTTCGCGGGTATCCCCGCGACCGGGCGCATGGCGGCGATGCGGTTCCATGATTTCGTGCGTGTCGATGGTGGCCGCGCGACCGAGGTGCAATCGCTTTGGGACCTGCCGGAATTGATGATGCAGGCGGGTGTTTGGCCGCTGTCGCCATCGCTTGGGCGCGAATGGCAGGTGCCGGGGCCAGCCACTCAGGACGGTTTGCGCGTCTCTGGCAACGGCACGGCTGCATTACAGATCGTCGGCACCATGTTGAGCGGGTTGGGCAACGATCCGCGCGGTACTCCGCGAGAGGTGATGGAACGGTTTTGGCATGACGGATTTTCCTGGTACGGTCCGGCAGGTATCGGCACGACCCGTGGGATTGACGGGTTCAGGCGGCACCATCAGGCGCCGTTTCTGGGCGCGATGCCGGACCGCAGGTCCCTTGTGGAGGACGGCCACCTGTTTGCCGAAGGGTCTTATGCGGCATTCACGGCCTGGCCGGGGATGGAAGCGACATTGTCTGGCGGTTCGTGGCTCGGGATACCCGGTGCGGGCCAGAAGCTGACCATGCGGAGCCTAGACTTTTGGCGTGTCGACGCAGGCAAGATCGCAGAGAATTGGGTGCTTGTGGATATGCTCCATATCTACGATCAACTAGGGGTCGATGTCCCGGCGCGGATGCGGGACATGGTTGAGTGATCGGAGTGAAGTTTCAGAAATTTCGGATACTCACAGGCTTATCCACAGAAATTAAAACCAGTATTGATCTTTTCGAACCTATGCAAAGTGAGGCTTTGACATGACGCTCCCGCAGACTCCCTCGTTCTCGCTCCAGGGAAAGCGTGCGTTCGTGCCGGGCGGGTCGCGCGGCCTCGGGCTTGGGTGTGCTGTCGCGCTGGCGCAGGCGGGCGCGCATGTTGTGATCGCTGCGCGCGGCCAGGAGACACTGGACGCGGCGGTCTCGGCCATTGCCGACGCTGGATATTCGGCTGAGGGGATCGCGCTGGACGTGACCGATGTGGCTGCGGTAACGGCGACAGTCACCGGTATCGGGCCGCTGGATATCCTGTGCAACTCTGCCGGGTTGGCCCGCCACTCCAAAGCGTCCGATACTGATGTCGAGGACTTCGATGCCGTGTTCGATGTCAACGTCCGGGCCGCCTATTTTCTCGCGCAGCAGGCGGCCAAAGCGATGCCAGATGGCGGCTCAATCATCCAGATCTCCAGTCAGATGGGCCATGTGGGCGGCATTGATCGCGCCGTCTACTGCGGCACCAAACACGCCATTGAGGGCATTACGAAAGCGATGGCCATGGAATGGGGACCGCGCGCCATCCGGGTCAACACCATCTGCCCCACCTTTATCCGAACGCCTCTGACGGCAGCCACCTTTGCCGACCCCGAGAAACGCGCGTGGATCGAGAGCAAGATCAAGCTGCCCCGCATAGCGGAAGTCGAAGACATTATGGGTGCGGTTCTGTTCCTTGCGTCCGACGCGAGCGCCATGGTGACGGGGACCTCGATCCTTGTCGATGGCGGCTGGACGGCGGGGTAAGTCATGGCCGATCAAGCCCCAAAGGTGACTTTCCTGTCCGGTGCGAAGGCGCCATCACTTCCCGGTGCAAAAGCGACATCAATGGACGTGGCAGCGCGGGCCGGTGTCAGTCAATCTGCCGTCAGCCGGGTTTTCACGCCGGGAGCCAGCGTGTCGTCAAAGATGCAGGCGCGGGTGCGCGATGCGGCGGCGGAACTGGGCTACAGGCCCAATGTCCTCGCCCGGTCGCTGATCACCGGGCGCTCGCGGATCATCGGGTTGGTCGTGGCCTATCTCGACAATTCCTTCTACCCCGATGCGCTCGAAAAGCTCAGCGCCGCCTTGCAGGCCAAGGGCTACCACATCTTGGTGTTTATCGCCGGCAACAGCGAGGCGGATGTGGACGGGGTGATCCATGATCTTATGGATTATCAAGTGGATGGCATCATTGCGGCCTCTATTAACCTTAGTGGAGACCTGACCGACCGCTGCCGCGCGGCGGGCATCCCGGTGCTGCTGTTCAACCGCGGCGCCGAGGGGTCTGGCCTCAGCACCGTGACCTCGGCCAATTATTCTGGCGGCGCACAGGTGGCACGGGCTTTGCTGGAGGCCGGACACCAACGGATCGCGACAATTTCCGGCTGGATGGGGGCGTCCACCGGCCGCGATCGGCGCAAGGGATTTGTCGACGCGCTGGATGCAGCCGGTGCGCATCTGCATGCGGAGGCGGACGGGTTGTTCCAACGCGACACCGCGTCGGACGCCGCGCGCGCGATGATGGACAGAGCCGATCCGCCCGATGCGATTTTCGTCGGCAACGACCATATGGCATTGGCCGTGATGGACACGTTGCGATTCGATCTGGGCGTTCGAGTTCCGGACGACGTCTCGGTGATCGGCTATGACGACGTGCCTATCGCGGCCTGGCCAGCCTACGCGTTGACGACCGTGCGCCAGCCAGTGAACCGAATGGTGCAAGCGGCGGTTGAGACCCTGTTGGCCGAGATCGGCGCCGAACAGGAGCCGGGCATCGTGACGCAGATCGAGGGGGAGTTGATCATCCGGTCGTCCGCCCGCCTCCCAAAAGGAAACACGCCATGAAAGGCTTCTCCGACAAGTTTCGCGATTTTCCCGATTACATCATCGGGATCACCAGGGAGATTTGGGAGGATCGCGGTATCGCGACCCTGCATCAGTACTATGCTCCCGAGATTGTCGTACGCTCCCCGGCAAGTGTTGTCGTTGGAAATCAGGGCGTTATCTCAGCTACCATGGCGACGCTGGCAGAGTTTCCGGATCGGGTCTTGCTCGGTGAGGATGTGATCTGGTCCGGCACCCCGGAAGACGGCATGCTGTCCTCGCACCGCATCATCAGCCAGGCCACGCACAGCGGGAACGGCGTCTATGGGGCGGCCACGGGCACGCGGTTGGAGTACCGGATCCTCGCCGATTGTCACGCGAGGGATAACGCGATCGATGATGAATGGCTGATCCGCGACCAGACCGCGATTGTGAACCAACTGGGCTGGAGCGCGCGCGATTACGCGGCTGATCTGATCATGCGCGAGGGCGGGCCAGAGGCCTGCGTGAAGCCGCTTTCGCCGGAAACCGACCTGCCCGGCCCCTACAAGGGACGCGGCAATGACAATGCCTGGGGCGCGCGGCTTGCAGACCTGCTGCAACGCATAATGAGCGCGGATATGGCTGCGATTCCAGAAGTTTATGACCGCGCGTGCCATCTGGAATACTCCGGCCACGTCACCGCCCACGGGCCCGCTGCGGCGGATCGGCACTGGATGTCGCTCCGCGCCGCCTTTCCCAACGCCACGTTCACAATCGACCACCAGATCGGCATGGACGACCCCAACATGCCGCCCCGCGCCGCCGTGCGCTGGAGCCTTTGGGGCAAGCACGAAGGCTGGGGCCGCTTCGGTCGGCCCACCGGCGCGATGGTCTATGTCGTTGGCATCACCCACGCGGAATTCGGCCAGGTTGGCACCGATAGCCCACGCCTGCGCCGCGAATACACTCTGTTCGATGATACCGCGATCTGGAAACAGATCCTGTTGGCGCAGGACGGGTTGGAGCCATGACATGTGATCCGGCCACGAAGGCGATCGCCTCAACGTGCTCTTGCCGGTGCGAAATTATTGCAAAGGACGCCCGATGACTTTCACACCAATGACCTCCCGCATCGTCCGTTACGGCGACCTGCGCCCATGCAAAACGGCGTTCATTGACGCCCATACTCCCGGCTCCGATCAGAAGGAAAACTTTACGATCATCGGCGGCGGTGTCTCCGAGTTCGCCGACCAGCACGTCCACATCAACGAGGCGCACGGCTTCAACATCGGCGCAGCGGGTCAACCGCCCAAGTGCCGCAATTCGTTGCATTCGCATCGAACGGCAGAGGTTTTTTTCGTGTTGTCAGGGCGTTGGCGGTTTTTCTGGGGGCGGTACGGAACTGCGGGGGAGGTCACGCTTGAGCGCGGCGATATTATGAACATCCCAACCGGCATCTTTCGCGGGTTTGAGAATATCGGCGATGACTACGGAATGATCATGGCTGTTCTGGGTGGCGATGATGCGGGCGGCGGGGTGATCTGGGCCCCTCAGGTGATCAAGGATGCCAGCGCTCACGGGTTGGTTCTGGCCGAAACCGGCAAGCTCTACGACACCAAAGCGGGCGCGACCCTGCCCGAGGGCGTGAAGCCCATGACGCCCCTGTCGGACGCGGAGGCCGATGCCTATCCCGCCCCGACCACGGCGCAGGTGGTGCCAAATCATGTCGCGCGCTACTGGGATATGGTCGCGCTGGCCGACCGAAAGCCTGTCAAAGTGATCGGCGCGCAAGGCATGTTGCGCGACCGGCCGGGGTTCGAGGTGGATCTGGTCACGCGCGCCTCCTCCAGCGATACGATGCACAGGCACGATCGCCAGTCGGTGTTGATGCCGGTGACCGGTCACTGGCGCGTGACCTGGGCCGGGACCGCAACCTTCGCGGCCGGCACCACCACCCTCGCGCCCGGCGACACGATGTCGGTGCCCGCGGATCTGGACCATTGCGCGGTCCCGTCGATGTCGGGTGACGCGGCGCTTTACCACGTCATTGCCACCGACGACGCGGCTGGCCCCACGTGGACAGCACCCTGACCCGATTGCGAAAGATCGCTGAATATTTGACCGCCCCGATTGGAGAGAGCCAATGACCGTTAAAGTAACCCACACGGGTTCCCTCCCGCGCACGCAGGAGGTCGTGGATTTCATCTTTGCGCGGGAAAAGGGGCAGCCGTTTGATCAGGCTGCATTCGATGCGGCAATGACTGCGGCCGTGGACGAGACAGTAGCCAGACAGGTCGCGGCGGGCGTCGATATCGTCAGCGATGGCGAGACGTCGAAAATCTCCTATGCGACCTACGTAAAGGACCGCTACACCGGGTTTTCCGGTGACAGCCCGCGCAATGCGCCTGCGGATTTGAAGCAATTCCCGTCGTTCCTGAAGCGGTTGGCCAGCGAGGGCGGAACGCCGACCTACGCGCGGCCGATGTGTACGGGCGAGGTCCGGTCAAAAGGGCAGGGCGAGTTGGGCAAGGATATTGCCAACCTCAAGGCCGCGATGGCCAATCACGGCGCGTCCGAGGGGTTCATGAATGCAGCCTCGCCGGGTGTGATCTCTCTCTTTCTGCAAAACGATTTCTACAAGACCCGCGACGCCTACCTCGCGGCCCTCGCCGATGCGTTGGCTGAGGAGTACCGCACGATCGTGAACGCCGGACTGATGCTGCAACTCGATTGCCCCGATCTGGCGCTGTCGCGTCATATGCTGTTCTCGGACCTCTCGGATGCAGAGTTTCTCAAGATCGCCGCCTCTCATGTCGATGCTCTGAACCACGCGCTGACCGGCATCGACCCGGCCCGCGTTCGGGTGCACATCTGCTGGGGCAATTACGAGGGGCCGCACGTTTGCGACGTACCGATGGATACCGTCTTTTCCACCTTTATGTCGGTCGCCGCGAACCAGCTGTTGTTCGAGACGTCAAACCCCCGCCATGCCCACGAATGGACGACCTTCCGCGACCGCGCGGGAGAAATCCCGGACGACAAGATCCTCGTCCCCGGTGTCGTCGACACGACCACCAATTTCGTCGAGCATCCCGAGTTGGTGGCCGAGCGGATCGAAAAGTTCACGGGCATCGTTGGCAGTGACCGGGTGATCGCCGGATCGGACTGCGGTTTCGGCACCTTCGCGGGTTTCGGGGCCGTGGACCCAAGCATCGCCTACGCCAAGCTGGAGGCGCTCAGCCAAGGTGTGGCCCTGGCAAATGCACGCGGGTGAATGTTCGAAAAGCAGAATTATAGATAGATTATCTGTGGATAAGCCTGTGAATAACTATAAAAAACGAAAATCCTACAGCGCGCCATAGATCTCTGCCCTGCGCGCCCTGTCGATTATCACGGGCTGTATCACAGGCGCGCCCGTCCCGGCGTCAAAGAACGGCGTCTTCGTCCGTTCGCCGCGCAGGCACGCGCCCAGTGCGTTGCCGAACAGCCCCCGCACCAGACGGCCCATGCGCTTGTGTTTCACCGATCCATCAGCGCCCGTGATGTTCACCCAGGCGCGCACCTTCGGAAGGCGGCTGGCGTCCACGATCACGTCGGTCATCAGCCCCGCGAACGGGATGGTGCGTCGGGTCATGGTGGTGGCAATTGGTGAGCCGCAGCAGGGCGCATAAAAGCGAAACGGACCGCGTGGCGACAGGCGCATGGCGGCCATCTCTCCGCTGAACTCCAGACCTGCGGGCGGCAGCTGAAGAATGTCCACGCCGGCACCGGCGCCCGGATCATCCCGTCCCAGGGCCACCTGAAACGCGCGGCAATCGCGGCAATGGCAGATGATCCGCGTGCCCGCCCTGAGCGCCCTGTCGCTTACCTGTCCTGTCAGAGCGCCGCACCGACACGACAGGGCCACCACGGTCAGACCGCGACGTTGGTGACGGGCGCATCCTCGACCAGCCGTGGCTCGGAATGTTTATGCGCCTTTCCGTCGGAGTTGGCGTCGATGAATTCCAGCACCAACGGCCGGATATTGTTGCGCCAGGATTTGCCCGCGAAGATGCCGTAATGTCCGGCCTCCGGTTCCAGATAGGAGGCCTTCTTGGCATCCGGCAGACCCGTCAGCATCTCCAGCGCGGCGACACATTGGCCGGGGGCCGAGATATCGTCCTTGCCGCCTTCAACGGTTTTCACCGCGACCGTGGTGATCTTGCCGATATCCACCTGCTTGCCGCCGACCACGAAGACGTTCTTCGCGATCTCACCGTTCTTGAAGATTCGTTCGACAGTGCTGAGGTAGAATTCCGCCGTCATATCCATGACCGCCAGATATTCATCGTAAAACGCGTTGTGCTTGTTGTGGTCGCCAGCCTCGCCCTTGGAGACGGCCATGATCTGATCGGCGAAAGCCTTTGTGTGGGTCTCAAGGTTCATCGAGATGAACGAGGACAGCTGCTGAATGCCGGGGTAGACCAATCGTCCCGCGCCTGCATACTTGAAACCAACGCGCTGGATCACTGATTTTTCAAGCTGGCCCATCGTCACGCGACGGCCGAAGTCCGTCACGTCGGTGGCGGCAGCGTCCGGGTCGATCGGCCCGCCGATGAGGGTCAGCGTGCGCGGCTGTGCAGCGGGATCTTCCTCGGCCAGATAGGCCGTTGCGGCCAGCGCCAGCGGCGCGGGTTGGCACACGGCGATGACATGAGTGTCAGGACCCATCTCACGCAGAAAATCAACCAGATAAAGCGTATAATCTTCAATGTCGAACTTGCCGGAACTGACCGGAATATCGCGCGCATTGTGCCAATCGGTGATGTAGACATCACAATCGGGCAGCAGCGACACCACGGTTTTGCGCAGCAGGGTGGCATAGTGGCCCGACATCGGTGCCACCAGCAGGACCTTGCGGCCCGTGGGGGCGCGATCCTGGATATTGAACCGGATGAGGTCGCCAAAAGGACGCTCGATCACCGTCTCGACCTCCACCAGATGATCCCGACCGTCAAGGCCGGGGACTGACGAGATGCCCCAATCGGGCTTCACCACCATGCGCGCGAAGCTGCGCTCGGTCACTTCGCCCCAGGCGGCAGTGATCTGGATGAACGGGTTCGCCATCAGGCCCAATTGCGGATAGCTGCACATGGCACGGGCCGACGCCCCCATCCACTGGTTCGTGACGCGCATCGATTCCATTAGGTCATAGGTGAGTAGCTGTCGCATAGTTGCCTCCAGGCGGCATGTCTGTTCCAACTCGGGTCGGAGCAGATCAATTCATCGCATGGACCCCCTCACCAAGGTCCGTTTACAATGCAGATGCAGCATTCGCGGGGGAAACGCAAGGTGGCAGACGACAAGATGGACAATAAGTCAGAGACTGAGGACGGCGCGCAACGCTCAGAAGCCCTTGAAAGGCTGAATGAAAACATGGCCAAGGTCGAGGCGTTGTCAAAGCGCCTGATCGCGGCGATGGGCCAGCGTTCACCAACGGACCAGGGCCTGAGCGGCCCCAGTCAGGACCTTTACATGAAGGCGGGTGCCGCGTTCTGGGCCGATGCCATGGCCAATCCCGGCAAAATGTTGGAACGTCAGTCGCAATACTGGGCGCAGAGCATGGCGCATTTCATCGAGATGCAGGATTCGCTTGCGGCGGGCCAGATCCCCGTACCCCCCACTGACGATCTTCCCGATGACAAGCGGTTCGCCAACCCGCTTTGGCAAACCCATCCCTACTTCAGCTTCATCCGCCGCCAGTATGTCCAAAGCTCCGATGCCATCCGTAAATCCGTGGCAGAGCTGGAGGGGCTGGAGCCCTCGGATAAGCACCGGGTGGAATTCTTCGCCAACCAGATGATCGAGATGGCGGCGCCCACCAACTACCTCGCCACCAACCCCGACGCGCTGGAACGCGCGGTGGAGACCGAGGGCGACAGCCTTGTGAAGGGCCTCGAAAACCTCGTCCGCGATATCGAGAGCCACGGTGGCGATCTGTTGCCGACCTTGGCCGACAAGACGGCGTTCGAGGTCGGGCGCAATATCGGCGCGACCGAGGGCTCCGTCGTCTACCGCAACCGCATGATGGAGTTGATCCAGTACGCCCCCACCACCGAGACGGTCCACAAGACCCCGCTGATCCTGTTCCCACCCTGGATCAACAAATTCTATATCCTTGATCTGAAACCTCAAAACAGCCTGATCAAATGGGTGTTGGATCAGGGTTACACCCTGTTCGTGGTCAGCTGGAAGAACCCCGATGAAAGCTACGCGGACGTGGGCCTGGAGGATTATATCGAGAACGGCTACCTCGCGGCCATCGCGCAGGTGAAGGACATCACCGGTGAAAAACAGGTTAACGCGGTGGGCTATTGCATCGCCGGCACGATCCTGAACCTGACCCTCGCGCTGCTGAAGAAGCGCGGCGACAAGTCGATCAAATCGGCGACTTTTTTCACCACCCTTACGGATTTCTCGGAACAGGGCGAATTCACGCCCTTCCTGCAAGACGATTTCGTTGACGCGATCGAGCGGCAGATTCAGCAGGACGGGATGCTCAGCAGCTATTTCATGTCCAGGACAATGTCGTTCCTGCGCTCCAAGGATCTGATCTATGGCCCGGCGGTGAAAAGCTACATGATGGGAGAGGCACCGCCTGCCTTTGACCTGTTGTACTGGAACGGTGACAGCACAAACCTGCCCGGAAAGATGACGATGCAATACCTGCGGGGCCTTTGTCAGTGCGACCGGCTCGCCTCCTCGGGGTTTGATCTGTTCGGAGAATCCCTGTCCCTCATGGATGTCACCCTGCCGCTCTGCGCGATTGCCTGCAAGACGGACCACATCGCCGCGTGGAAAGACTGCTTTCGTGGCGTCACCAAGATGGCGTCTCGCAACAAGACCTTCATCCTGTCGGAATCCGGCCATATCGCCGGGATCGTGAACCCGCCGTCGAAAAAGAAATACGGCCATTACACCAACGTCGACGTGAAGGGTGAAGCGGACGACTGGCTGAAGGCGGCCACCTTCAACGAAGGCTCCTGGTGGCCCCGGTGGGAAGCCTGGCTTGCCAAACGCTCCGGTGCGCAGGTCCCGGCCCGAATCCCGGGTGCGGACGGTAGGGAAATTTTGGCGGCAGCTCCCGGAACCTACGTAAAAGAAGGCAAAGCTGCTTGATTTCGCTGGCGTTTTCCTGACACAGAATCTCTATGCTGCAGTGCAGAATAAACCTTGACTTTCTGCACTGCAGCATTCATATATGTCTCATCAACACACCGCCCCTGACGGGCGAACTTCTGGAGAGACACAATGGCTAAAGCAACAACACCCGACTTCACCAAATACATGTCCGACATGATGGGCTCTTTCCCACTGGATCTGTCCGCGTTCTCCGACGCGTTCAAAGGCCAGTCCGCAACTGCCGAGAAAATGTCGAAAGTGACGCTCGAAGCAGCAGAGAAATCCACCGAGATTTCGTCCAAGTGGACCAAAGACACCATCGCAAAGATGGGCGACGTTGCCTCTGCAAAGGACGAGCCTTCCGACTACACGAAGTCGATGACCGACTTCGCGTCCGCCCAAGCCGAAATGGCTGCTGAATCCATGGCCGCTTTCGCAGAAATCGCGAAAAAAGTGCAGATGGAAACAGTCGAGTTGATGATGGCTGCGGGCAAGGAAGCGTCCGAGGAAGCAACGGCCGCCGTCAAGAAGGCAACTGCCGACGTGACCACCGCCGCCAAGAAAGCCACGACCGCAACCGCGAAGTAATCGCGAAGGCTTCTGGCAACAGACCGCGACGGGGCCCTCCCCCTCGGCGCAGGTCTAGCGAAGGACGGATCGGCTTCACGCCGGTCCGTTCTTTTTCTGTGCGGCAGGTGACGAAGCGAAGCCGCGCTTTAATAATCTAACGTTGCGTTTCTGCACCAGCAGCGTAGGCTCGGTTCGCATGCTGCACCGCCACGGTGTATGTCCGGCCGGGGAGGCTGACCACCATGACAAAACCGACCGATCCATTGCTGATCAAGCGCTACGCCAGCCGCAGGCTCTACAACACCGAGACCTCTGATTATGTGACGCTGGAAGATATCGCGGGCTTCATTCGTCAGGGACGCGAAATCAAGATCATTGATCTCAAATCCGGCGACGAGTTGACGCGTCAGTATCTGCTGCAAATTGTGGCCGAACACGAAAGCCGGGGCGAGTCGGTGCTGCCCGTCTCGGTGCTGACCGATCTGGTGCGCAGCTATACGACGCAGGCGCAATCCGTGGTGCCGGATTTTCTGGCCGCCAGCTTCGAGATGCTCAAGCAGGGCCAGTCCAAGATGATGGACAACATGGCAGTGATAAACCCGATGGCCTCGATGCCCGGCTTTGACGCCATGCGTGCGCAGCAACGCGCGTTCTTTGAAGCGATGACAAAGGGCATGGGCAATTGGCCAGACGAGGAAGCGCCCGATGCGCCGACGCCGAAGTCCGAGCCGGCAGCCTCCGAGGATCTGACACAGATCAAGGCGCAACTGGCTGAATTGCAGGACAAACTCAATAAGATGTAATGTTGATCTTCGGCGTTGCGGACTCCGACGAAGACCGCATGTCGATCAAGCCGCCATGGCCGAAGACGCGCGGCGCGCAACGGCCCGGTCCCCGGTCGGACAGGCTTTTCCCGGCGATTGCGGCGCGGACCATGACAGCCGCCACAGGGACGTCCCGTTGCGCCCGCGCGCTCTTCATCATGCCAGATACAACTCCGGGGGAGTCTGCGCCCCTCGCGGGCGCCGACAGGGGCAGCGCCCCCTGTCCGACGTCAACCAAGCTCCGCGAACACCTGCCGCAAGGCCCGGTCCAGCTTCTCGAACATCTCGTCCATCTGACCGTCCGTCAGCGTGAACGCCGGGCACAATACCACCGATTGCCCCAACGGCCTGCAGATCAACCCGTGGTCGGTGCAGGTATTCGCGATCCTCTCCGATACGCTCAGATCACTGTCAAACGGCACTTTTCCGTCGCGGTCCCGGACCGCTTCAAGCGCCCACATATAGCCCACGCCCCGCAGTTCGCCGATGTTGGGGTGTCTGGCGATCTCAGCCAATCCCGCCTCCATGCGGCCCGCGCCCGCGCGCACCATCTCCATCAAGCCCTCGTTGAGAACCACATCAATGGCCTTCAATGCAACGGCACATCCGACCGGATGGCCGGAGGCGGTAAAGCCGTGGGGAAATTCCTCAATCGGATCAATCGCAGCCTGCAGTCGGTCCGCCATCTCCGGCCCCAGCATCACCGCGCCCATCGGAAAATAGCCTGCCGTCAATGCCTTGGAGGAGATGATAGCATCCGGCACGAAGTCGTATGTCTCGCAGCCCCAGATGTTTCCGGTGCGCCCAAAGCCGCAAATCACCTCGTCCGACACCAGCGGAATGGCGTGTTTGCGCAGCACCGCCTGCATGGCCTGGAAGTAGCCCACCGGCGGCGGGATCACCCCGCCCGCGCCCAACACAGGCTCCGCGACGAAGGCGGCGATCGTGTCCGGCCCCTCGCGCATGATCACGTCCTCCAGTTCCGTCGCGAGGCGTCTGGTGAACGCCGCTTCACTCTCCCCCTCACGGCCCTCGCGCCAATAATGCGGGCAGGTCAGGTGAAGGAAACCCGGCAGGGGCAGTCCGAAAATCTCGTTGTAGGGCTTGGCCGTCATCGACGCCGACACCGCCGTCACCCCGTGATAGCCGTTGCCGCGCGTCAGGATCTTGCGCTTGTCGGGCGTGCCCTCGGCGCGGCCCATGAACCAGAGCATCTTGACCAGAGTGTCATTCGCCTCGGAGCCTGAGTTCGTATAGAAGATCTTGCCACGCTCCCAGGGAGAGACCTCGATCAGCTTCTCCGAAAGCGCCACAGTCTGGTCCGACATCCGCCCGAAAAACGCGTGATAGCCGGGGAACCGATCGTATTGCGCCTTGGCCGCCTCGGCCAGGCCCCTGTGGTCAAATCCCGCCACCATGTTCCAAAGGCCGGAATTGCTGTCGAGGTATTTTTTCCCATTTGTGTCAAAGATATAAGGCCCCTCGCCATGGGTAATCACAACGGTCCCGCGCTCGCGTACGGAGGGCAGGTCGGTGAAGCCATACAGCGAATATTCCTCCGCGCGGGCTTCCCAGGAATTGGGGGCGTTGGTGTTCATCTGAAGCTCTCCGCGAAAGGGGTCGCGGAGACGCTACGCAGTTGCGCAAGACGCTGCAATCGGGATCGGAGGCATCGCCGCCGAATTCCGCGCGACAAGGATCGTCCGGGCACTTTTGCGCGCGCTCCTTGCGCCGCTCAGGTGCCGTAGGCGCGGGCGTCGTCCTTTACTTCAGCCGCTGCACCCAGCAGCGCTCCGATGATGTAGTCGAGGTCCGGCTTTTCCAACCGCGCGGGCAGACGCACGTCGCAGGCCCGCATCAGCATGGCGCGGGTTTGCGGCAGGTTTGGTACATCGCCGGGGATGAATTGCCAGTTCCAAAAGGCGCGGGCGTTGTCGGTCGACAGCCCGAAGATCTGCACCTTCACACCCCGCGCGGCGCTTGCATCCGCAAAGGCGCGTGCCTCTGCATCATCCGTGAAGCCCTCAAGATTGAATTGGATTGAATCCGGTGCGCGCTGTTCCGGGCCCAATGGCTCGGGCACGTTCAGCCATACGCTGGTGTTCAAAGCGGCCGCGACGTAATCGTGGTTTGCGCGGCCGTCGCGTACCCGGCGCGCGACCTCCGGCAGTTGTGGGCGGATCACTGCGGCGCTCAGGTTCTGCATGCGCAGATTGTAGAGTGGCAGCTTGTTTTGCCAGCGGGCGAACGCCTCCGCCAACTCGGGGTCATTCTGGCCGTCAGGTCCCCTGTGCTTCTTCCAGGTGTGTTCGTAGGCGCCCGACATGATCACCGCGCGCGCCACCAGATCGGCGTCGTCCGTCACCATGATCCCGCCTTCACCGGCATTGATCAGCTTGTAGGACTGGAAGCTGAAACAACCCACATGCCCGATGGTGCCGATCTTGCGCCCGTGCCACTCGGTGCCAAGCGAATGCGCGGCGTCCTCGATCAATGGGACACCAGCCACCTCGCAAGCTGCTGAAATCGCATCCATATCCGAGGTGTGCCCACGCATGTGGCTGATCAGGACGGCGTCGACATCCGGCAGCTTCGCCATGAAATCGCGCAGATCCACGCGGTAATTCGCGGCCACCTCGCACAGCACCGGTTGCATGCCGGCATGGACGATGGACGAGGGCACGGCGGCAAAGGTGAAGGCCGGGATCAGCACGCGCGCACCTTTGCCCAGACCCAGACCCTCCAGCGACAAGAACAGCGCGGCGGAACATGACGACACGGCCAGCGCGTATTTTGTCCCCATCATCGCGGCGAATTCACGCTCCAGCAGCGCCACAGGCGCATCCTTGTCCGCAGTGTAGCGGAACAGGTCGCCAGTTGCCAAAAGCCGGTCAATCTCCGCGCGGGCAGAGGCGGGGATGGGTTCGGCGTCGTAAACATTCGGGGCTGCTGCGATTGTCATGGATTTACCTTTTCGAAATCTTACATTTTGATTGTCTTATATGTTCAGATGGGTGCGACAGAAAAGTGACAAGACGCGGGCAGGCTCAAAATTACGGATTCTTGCCTAAAGACCGATGCGGTCGCGCAACGCGAACCAAGTCATCGCAAGCGTCAGGATCGGCGCGCGAAGGGCCGTTCCCCCGGGGAATGCAGGGATATCGAGGCTCTCGAATGTCGCGAGGCCATCGTCCTGGCCCAAAACGGCCTCGGCCATCACGCGGCCCGCCATTCCCGACAGCGCGACCCCCTGGCCAGAGAATCCGGCGCCCGAAAGGATGTTCGGCGCGATCCGCGCCACATGCGGCAGGCGCGTTGGAGTGATGCCAAGCGATCCGCCCCAGACATACTCCACCTTCACGCCGTGCAGTTGCGGAAACAACCGCTCCATCCGCGCAATCAGCGCGGTCTGGATATCGCGAGGGAAGCCGACGGAGTAGCTCTCCCGCCCGCCGAACAGGAACCGTTTGTTGTGGTCGAAGCGATAGTAATTCACCACGAATTTGCTGTCGGCCACGGCGATATCGCGGGCCAACACGTCGCGCCAGCGGTCCGGTAACGGCTCTGTTGCGGCGATGAAAGAGTTGATCGGCATCACCCGCCGGTTCACCTGCGGCAATATATCGGGCAGATACCCGTTGCCGGCCACGATCACATGACCCGCATCCACTTGTCCGCGCGGCGTATGCAGCACGACACGGTGGCCCTGTTCCACATCGCTGACTTCGGTTCTCTCGCAGATCACCGCGCCCGCAGCCTCTGCCGCGCGGGCCAGGGCCAGCGCATAGGCGAGCGGTTGCAGATGCCCGCCGGTGTCGTCCAGCGTGCCGCCCCTATAGGCGGGCGTTTTGACCAGATCGGCAAAGCGCGCCCGGTCCAGAACCTCGATATCATGGCCATACCGGGTGCGCAGGAACTCGGCCTCAAACCTCGCATCGGCCAGATCGAGTGCGGAGTATTCGCCATGGGCGATGCCGGGCGTGTAATGCGCCTCCGGTACGCCGTCGCAGAAGCTGCGCAGCTGCGCCTTGGCCGCTTCCGACAGAATCCCACAGCGCCCGTGCGCGGGTTTCTCCCAGCTTTTCTTCCAGCGCCCGCGCGCTCATGTTGAAGCCGGAATGCACTTGTCCGCCATTGCGCCCCGACGCGCCAAACCCCACGCGGTGCGCGTCGAGAATCACCACGGATCGCCCGGCTTCCGCCAGTGTTTTCGCGGCCCGCAACCCGGTGAATCCCGCGCCGATCACGGCGACATCGACGGTCAGCGATCCGGTCAACACAGGTCGGTCCGGTGCCGTAACCTCTGCGGCATAAACCGAGGGCGCGTGCCGCCCGAGACGGTCGTTGCGGTACAGCGGGTTCATGGAAATGGCCGTTGGTTCGGGGGCAGATCGCGCAGGAGGACCGGTTCCGGCACGGGGCAGTCCACGGCCAGGGACCGGCCCTCGCGCATGGCTTGCAGATGCTCCTGCGTCAGACAGCCGGCGTCCAGCAAGTCCGCCAAGGATCGCGGCTGTGTCATTCTGTCGACGTGGGAGACATCCATCACAACGGGTCCGTTCCACAGCCAGATCGCCAGCGCGACGCCGCCGGCACAGATCAGCACTGTTTCCTGCCACCACGGCCTTGTTCCCGGAACATGTCTAGACATTCAGCAACAGATGCTCCCGCTCCCATGGGCTGATGACATGGAGAAACTCGTTATACTCCAACTGCTTGACGGCGGAATAGACGCGGCAGAAGTCCTCGCCCAGAACCTGCTGGATGCCCGGATTGGCCTCCATCAATCCCAGCGCATCGCCAAGTCCACGCGGCACGCCGGACTCGGACGAATAGGCGTCGCCCCGGTATTCCTCGGAGGGGCCTTCGCCCTCCATCAGGCCGAGATATCCGGTAGCCAGGCTGGCGGCGATGCCCAGATACGGGTTGCAATCCATGCCGGGAAGGCGATTTTCCACGCGCCGTCCTGCGGGGTCGGAAATTGGCACGCGCAGACCCGTCGTGCGATTGTCGCGCCCCCATTCGAGGTTAATTGGCGCCGCGAAATCAGGCACATAGCGGCGATAGGAATTCACATAGGGCGCCAGCAGCGCGATGACGGCGGGCATGTTGCGCTGCATGCCGCCGATGAAGTGCAAAAACGCGGGCGTCTCTGCGCCCGCCGCGTCCGAAAAGATGTTGTCGCCGGTCCTGAGGTCGGTGACGGAGTGATGGATGTGCATGGCGCTGCCCGGCTCTCCCGCGATGGGTTTGGCCATGAACGTGGCGTACATGCCGTGTTTCAGCGCCGCTTCACGGATCATCCGTTTGAAGAAAAACATCTCATCGGCCAGCTTCACCGGATCGCCGTGACGCAGGTTCAGCTCGATCTGTCCCGCGCCGCCTTCCTGCAGGATGCCGTCGATCTCCAGCCCCATGGTCTCGGCGAAATCGTAAATGTCGTCAATGACCTGGCCATATTCATCAACCGCCGACATCGAGTAGGCCTGACGCGCCGCGGCCCGACGGCCCGAGCGGCCCATGGGCGGCTCGATCTCCTGCGCGGGGTCGGTGTTGGGGGCGACGAGGTAGAACTCCATTTCAGGCGCGACCACAGGCTGCCAGCCGCGCGCGTTATAGAGGTCCACCACACGTTTCAGGACATTGCGCGGCGCAAAGCCAACCGGATCGCCCTTCTGGTCGTGAATGTCGTGGATCACCTGCAACGTCCAGTCTGCCGTCCAGGGCGCGGGGATGGCGGTGTCCCAGTCGGGCGTCAGGATCATGTCCGGCTCGGTGAAGCCGCCCGCGACCGAGTCGGCCCAGTCGCCGGTGATGGTTTGGAAGAAGATCGAGTTTGGCAGGAAGAACTGCGCCTGTTTGGCGAATTTCGCGCCCGGCATCGCCTTGCCCCGCGCCACACCCGCAAGGTCGGCGACGATGCATTCGACCTCATCCAGGGTGCGGTCTTTCAGGTAGCTTTGGGCGACGCCGGGCAGTTTGGCGATGAATTCGGGTGCAATCATGCGGGAAACTTTCGTGGTTCGGTGGCATCCGCGCCTTCCAGCACGTCCGCCAGCCAATCGGCGATGAGGCGGTTATCGTTGGGTTGCCCTGTCGCGCTTCTGGCGCGCGCTACACGGTCGGGGGCTATGACAGACCCTTTGAGAGTGATCAGCGCGTCGATGACGCTGTCCTCGAACTCCGGATGCGGTTGCACCGTCAGGATATGCGGGCCGATGGCGATGATCGCGTTGGCACAGAAGTCCGATGAGGCGTGGACGGTGGCCCCCTCGGGCAGCGTCGTGACCTGATCCTGATGCCAGGCGTTCAGCGTCAGGTCACGGTCCCCGGCCGCGTATGTCGTCCGGCCCACGGACCAGCCGTCAAGGTATTTTTCGACCTTGCCGCCGAGGGCCTGAGCGATGATCTGGTGCCCGAAACAGGACCCGACGAGTGGTGTTCCGGCATCGCGGATCCGGCGGATGAGATCCTCCAGCGGAGGGATCCAGTCGTGATCCTCATAGGCGCCGTGTCTGGATCCGGTGACCAGCCAGGCATCGGCAGCCTGGGGGCCGTCCGGGAATTCACCATCGACAACCGACCACAGGGTTTGCCTGTAGCCACGATGGGCGAAGAGGGAGTGGAACAGCGTGCCGTAGGGGCCGTCTGTGGCGGCTATTTCGTCGGGGATGTGGCCGCATTGGAGGATGCCGAGGTGCATGTCTGGTTTCACTTATTGGCGGTGTGCATGGGGTGTATGTAGCAGTTGGGGGCCAGCCCCCAAACCCCGGAAGTTGTATGGGCAAGATGAATAAAGGACGCCCGCGCGGGCGTGACCAATTTGAGCTAAATTGTGCGATGTCACACGGTGTCGAGGTAGAGGTCCTGGCGCTCCTCGTCGCTGAGGTCTTTCATGTAGTGCATCTCCTGGCGCTTGGTGGCGAGGAAGTTTTCGCGCAACTCGGGCGCGAAGATGCGGGCAATCTCCGGCGAGGTGTCGAAGGCCTCGATCGCATCGGCCCAGGTGCGGGGCAATTGCGGGAGGGTCGTGTTGTAGGCGCTGCCTTTGGTGGCGGGGGCGGGGGGCTTGCCCTGTTCGATCCCGTCGAGCGCCGCGCCAAGCACGGCTGCGAGAAACAGGTAGGGGTTGATGTCGCCGCCCGCCACGCGGTGTTCGATCCGGCGCGCCTTGGGGTTGCCGGCGGGGATGCGCAGGGCGGTCGTGCGGTTCTCATACCCCCACCCTGCTGCTGTCGGTGCATGGGCGCCGGGCACGAACCGATCATAGCTGGTGGCATGCGGCGCGAAGATCAGCATCGAGCCGGGCATCGCGGCAAGGCAGCCTGCGACGGCGTGGTGCAGGGTGTTCGAGCCCTCGTCAGTGCCGTTATCAAAAATATTGTCGCCGTTGGCATCGAGGACCGAGAAGTGGGTGTGCAGCCCGTTGCCCGCATAGTCCGGGTAGGGTTTGGCCATGAAGCTGGCCGCGAACCCGTGGCTGCGCGCGAGGCCACGGGTCAGGATCTTGAACAGCCATGCGTCATCGGCGGCCTTCAGGGCATCGGGCTGGTGGTCCATGTTGATCTCGAACTGACCGGGGCCGGCCTCGGAAATCATCGTGTCGGCGGGAATATCCATCGCCTCGCAGCCATCATAGAGCGCCGAGAGAAAGCCGTCGAAGGCGTCCAGCGCGCGCAGGGCGAGGATTTCCGCCTGTTGGCGGCGCTTGCCGGAGATCGGTGAGACGGGCACGCGCAACTCATGGCGGCGGTCGTCGATGATGTAGAACTCCAGTTCGGTGGCGACCACCGGGGTCAGTCCGCGCGTCTTGTAGCGGTCCACAACCGCGGCCAGCGCATGGCGGGGATCGCCCGCATAGGCGATGCCCTGTTCGTCGAACATCCAGATCGGCAGGAGCGCCGTGGGCGTGTCGAGCCACGGGACCGGGACGAAACCGCGCTCGGTGGGTTTGAGGATCCCGTCAGGGTCGCCTGCCTCGAACACCAGCGGACTATCGTCGATATCCTCGCCCCAGATGTCGAGGTTCAGAACCGAGTAGGGAAACCGCGTGCCCTCTGTCATTGCCTTGCCTGCGAACCGCCGCGCGACGCGTTTGCCGCGGGCCTGGCCGTTGAGATCGGAGGCGACCATGCGGATTGATTTGATCTCTGGATGGTCCTGGAGAAAGTCTGCCGGGGCTTGGGAGGAGGTCATGGGGCACTTGGTTCGAAGGGGTTGCGCTGGGTGTCGCATTACGCCTGGACGTGAGCCCTCGCAAGGCTTGTCTTCAGGGGAGGATCTTACCGGATCAGATTGGGCCGGATGCGCAGGCGGGGCCTCCTGTCGGACGGCAGGTGCCGGTTCAGGCGACGGTTTATGGCACCGAAGATGGTGATGACGATCAGCGTGAGGATCACGAAATAGAGCGCCACGATGGGGTAGGGGATGAAGGGGTTGAAGGTCCGGTCCGCGAAGTAGCTGGCGTAATAGAGCGCGTCGCCGCGCTGCTGGAACGCCGGGAAGGACGAAAAGAACACGAGGGCGGAGGCGTGGAACAGGAAGATCGCCTCGTTGGTGTAGCCGGGCCATGCCAGACGCATGGTTGTGGGGAAGGTGATGCGGCGGAATTTCTTCCAGCCGGTCAACCCGTAGGCATCCGCCGCCTCGATATCGCCTTTGGGGATGGATCGAAGCGCGCCGTAGAAGATCTCGGCGGCATAGGCGGAGGTGTTGCAGAACAGCACGATCAATGCACCGAGCCAGGCCCGGGCGAACCAGCGGGTCTCGGCCTCTATCGCGATTCCGAAGATCTCGAACTCATAGCCCAGGCGCGGGATCATCACGAAGGCCTCGTAGGCCATGAAGAACTGGATGAACAGCGGCGAGCCGCGGAACAGGAAGATGAACCATTCGGCGGGTTTGCGCACGAGCAGGTTGGGGGAGGCTTTGGCCATGGCGAGGGTGACGGCGAAGAAGAACCCGAAGGTGAGCGCCAGCACGCCAAAATAGACGTTCCAGATCATGCCGGACCCGATCAGGACGACCTGATCGCACAGCGACACGTCGCCTTGAGGCAGGGCGCGTTCGCCGATGCCAAGTGAGCGCAGGGCATAGGCCTGAAAGGACGCGGCACAACTCATGATGCGGCCCTTCGCATGGCTTCACCGCCAGCGGTGGCCTGGCCGCGCGAGAGGCGGCGGGTGAGGCGGGCCAGCACGATTTCCGAGACACGGGTGAAGCAGAGGTAGAAGATCAGCAGCCCGAGGAAGTACCAGAACCGCCAGTCGGGGTGCGGGTAGGCGAAACGCGAATTGCGGGAGCCCCCGATTTCACGCGCCCAGTAGACGATGTCTTCGATCCCCAGAAGGAACAGCAGCGGCGTGGCCTTGATCAGGATCATCCAGATATTGCCGAGGCCGGGCAGCGCATAGACCCACATCTGCGGGACCAGAACGCGCCAGAAGGTCTGGCGCTGCGACATGCCGTAGGCGCTTGCGGTTTCCAGTTGCGCGCGGGGCACGGCGTTCATCGCGCCGTATAGGACGTTGCCGCAGAAGGCTCCGAATACGATCGCGTAGGTGAAGATGGCGAGGCCGAAGTTATACCCCTCATGCACCCATTGCGGCGCATTGCCCTGCGGGGTGCGGGCGGCGTCGCAGACCAGAAAATTCGCGCCCTGGCGGATCGGCTCGGTCCAGCCGGGACAGGTGATGATGTGGCGCAGATACTCGATGCCCTGATCGAGGACGAGAACGAAGAACAGGAAGAACACGATATCGGGGACACCGCGCACCATCGACGTGTAGGTCTTGCCGAGGATACGTGCGGGCAGATTGCGGGCGCGGCTGGCGGTGGCGGCGAGAAAGCCGAACGCCAGCGAGAGGGGGGCCGCGATGGCCAAGAGGAGGCCCACGGTGAGGAAGCTCTGGTAGAACAGCAGATGCACGCCATTGGTCAGGTAGCAGCTGAACCATTGGACACTTTGGAGCGTGGAGGGATCGGAGCAAAAACTGAACATGATATGCGTGGGGCGGGCCTTGGGTTTGAGTTGTATTTGGCAAGATCAACGGGGGGAGGTGGTTTACATATTCCGTGGCGCTTTCTGGCGTAAACGGGTGCACCGGGCTGGCTGGCCGGAGGCGGCGGCAGAGCATGGATCCGGCCCGGAAGAGAGAGAGAGGGCGCGGGTGCGTCCCCTCTCTGACCAGGAGTTTACCAGATCGCGGCGTCGTCGCCGAACCACTCCAGGATCAACGCATTCAGCGTGCCGTCCTCTTTCATCGAAGTGATCGCCGCGTCGAAGACCGCGATCAGCTCGTCGCCTTCGCGAAGGCCCATGCCGATACCTCCGCCAAGCTGGACGGGGTCCAGAATGATCATCAGGTCGGTGTCTTCATCAGCGATCTGGGTCAGGAAATCCATGTCAGCGAAAACCGCGTCGGCCTCACCGTTGCGGACTGCTGCGACAGTCTCGTCCGGGGTGGCGAATTCGATCAGGGTCACGCCTTCCTGCTCGGCAATGTAGCCCGCCTGAATGGTGTTGGTCTGGGCCGCGATGACCGCGCCGTCCAGTTCCATGCTGTCGTCCATACCCATGAACAACGAGGAGGCTGGCGGCGTATACCCTTGCGTGAAATCAATCACTTCGTCGCGTTCATCCGTGATGCTCATGCCCGCGATGATGGTGTCGTAGTTGCCCGACGTCAGGTTCGGGATGATGCTGTCCCAGTCGTTGGTGACCCACTCGCAGGTCAGTTCGGCACGCAGGCACAGTTCGTCGCCAAGCGCGCGCTCGAACCCGTCGACTTCGCCCGCGTCGTTGATGAAGTTGAACGGAGGGTAGGCGCCCTCGGTGCCCATGCGGACAACGTCCTGGGCGGTGGCAATACCGGCGCTGAGCGCCAGGGCGGCTGTGGCGAGGATCAGGGTTTTCATTTCAGGTCTCTCCTTGTTGGTTAACTGATTGGCGCCGCGACGCGGCACGAGGTGGTGTCGGTGATCTGCCGTCCGGCCCGGCGGATGGCGCGAAAATTGATCGCGCCCACAGCAGACAGGATGCGCATATGTGCGTCAACCTCAGCCGCAAGGGCAGGGCGCGCTGGTGGCTCGGCGCGGGCGATGCCGCGCGCGGTGGCGGCAATGTCCCCGGCGGCACGACGGTCCGACAGGTCGCCCGTGTCCATGAGGGCGCCGACAGTGTCGTCCGTGATTGCGGCGACCGCAGCCTCTGACGACGCGAAGAGGCGCATTGCGGGGACCTTAGCCACAAGGATACCTGCAAACCGCGAGCCTGCGACACCGCCGACAGGTCCATTGCGCGGATCACGGGCGGGGTCTTGTACGAGAAACGCGCCTGCGCCCCGGACCAGACCGGAGGGGATATGGGAGCACGTCATATGCACCCGCGCCGCGCGGTCCGGCGTTGGGCCATGCCTGTTGGCGGCGATGTCGACGCCCCCGGTATCGAGCGCCGGAACCAGATCGGCGAAGGCCACGATGCGCCGGGTTCATGCCAGCCGCCGCAACGCGCGCGTGCCTTCGCGACCGGATCGCCTGCCATCGCAGTGACGGAGCCGTTGGCCATGCGGATCAGCGTGTTGTCGGTGGCCGTTTCTGTACCGATAGGAGTTTTCCCGGCTTGAGCCGCAGAGGTGGTTAACCCGGCCACCAAGCAGAGAAGGACGGTGCGCATCATCGCGTTACCCAGCATCGGAGTGACTGAGGAACTGTTGCAAACGTTCGGACTTCGCGTGGCTGAATAACTCAGCCGGGGGGCCTTGTTCTTCGATCAGGCCTTGATGCAGGAAGATCGTATGGGTGCTGAGATCGCGGGCCATGCGCATGTCGTGGGTCACAAGGATCATCGTGCGGCCTTCCTCGGCCAGGCCCCGGATCACGCGGATAACCTCCTGTTCCAACTCGGGATCGAGCGCCGACGTGGGTTCGTCGAACAGCAGCGCGCGGGGCTGCATGCAGAGCGCGCGGGCGATGGCGGCGCGTTGTTGCTGACCGCCCGACAGCTCCGACGGCCAGGCGTCGCATTTCGCGCCGATGCCGACCTTGTCGAGGATGGCGCGGGCGCGGTCCTCGACCTCGCGCTTGTCCTCGCCCAGAACCGTAACGGGGGCCTCCATCACGTTTTGCAGAACGGTCATGTGGGCCCAGAGGTTGAAGCTCTGGAACACCATCGACAGGTTGGTGCGGATCTTGCGGACCTGCTCGGCATCGGCGGGACGGCGGGCGTGGCCGGTGCCTTTCCAGCGGATCGGATCGCCTTCAAACAGGATCTCGCCCTGTTGGCTGTCCTCCAGAAGATTGGCGCAACGCAGGAGCGTGGATTTGCCGGAGCCCGACGACCCGATCAGCGACACCACATCGCCCGCCCGCGCGGCGAGGTCGACGCCTTTGAGCACATCCAAAGCGCCGAAGCTTTTGTGCAGGCCGGTGATCTGGATCACGGGTGGGGTGGGTGCGGTCAAACGCGAAGGCTCCCTTGAGCGGTGGCGCAATCTGGTCCGAAACGGAGTGCGATTGCAACGGCGATTGCAGACGTGCCGCAGGGGCAACCGGCAGATTCAGCCCGTTTTTGCGGCAATTGCCTGCAACGGCGGCAGGTCTGGCAGGCTCACGGCATCGTAGGCGGCGTCCGGCAGGGGCGCGATGGCGGCGGCCGATTTGGCATGCGATCCGGTCTCAATGGTTCTTGTCCACACGAACCCCGCGTCGCGGGCATACCCCCAGGGAGCGCCCCAGCCGGAGTGGCTGTCGGGCTCGTTCATGGCCAGCCGCGCGGTTGCAAAGGCAGCGGGAGAGGGCCCGGGATCGTCGGCACGGACGACGAACAGCGAGTGATACTGGCCGGGTTGCGCGTCTGGCAGGGCGTGTCCGGCGCGGGTGCACCAAGATCGCGCAGGGCGTCACGGGTCAGCCGCACAACGCATCGTGGGCGGATAGCGTCTCGGCGCGCAGATACATGGGGAGGGCGGCGATCATGGAGCGCGGAGCAGGGGCCTATCCCCAGGCCTCCACCCGCTGACGGGCAAGGTTGCTGTCGCGATCGTTGATCCCGAGCATCGGCGCGACCAGGCGCATCAGGGCGTTCTCTTCCTCATCCCGGTCACCATCGGCCAGCGCGATGGCCCAGAGGCTTTCGATGACATCGAGGCGGTCGTCGTAGGCCACGGCGTCTTTGATGGCGCGGGTGAAGCGCACGGTATCGGGGGCCTGCGCCTCCAGCGCTTCGGCCTGGGCGCGCAGTGTTCTGGCCTGACCCGGCAGCAGGGAGTAGCGGTCGGCGAGCAACGCGTCGATGCGGCTGATCTCGACCTCGGCATAGTCGCCATCGGAGCGCGCGAGGCGCACCAGGAGCGCTGCGAGGGCAAGGCGCGCGTCGATTTCCGAAAGCGGTTCGGGATCGGTCGCGGTGAGGCGGTCAAGGAGATCTTTCAACATGGCTATTGGTATAGGCCGGTGTGGGGCGAGAGGGAAAGTGGATGTTGAGAAGAAATTGTCCTGCGGTGCAGGATTCTTTTTTCCAGGAGAGAAGGGGCGCTGCGCCTTGCACGGCGTTTTCCAAGGAAACCGCCACCCACCCCGGAGTTGTATCCGGCAAGATGAATGGGAGAGCCTGTGCGATCTGGCGCGGCGTTATGGTACACGGATTTTGCCGTGGGCGATCTTGACCGCCCGGCCAGCGACGCGGATGGCGGTGATGGCGGTGTCGGTTGTGTCGATGGTCAGACGCAGGTCGGAGGGGCGACCCATTTCGATGCCTTGCCGGACGTCGATGGACGTGGTGCCGTCGGACGGCAGCGCGCCGTTGGCGTGGAGTTGGCCTGCGAAGAGTGCGGTGGCGGATCCGGTTGCGGGATCTTCGGCGATGCCTCCGTGGGGGTGGAACATGCGGGCCTGTATGCCTTGGTCGGTGGTGGCGTAGAGATAGATCGCATCGGTGCCGTCGCATTGCCTGGTCAGGTCGGTGAACGATGGCTCCACCACCCGCGCCTTGGCGAGGGCCGTCAGAGAGGCCAGATGCGCGTAGAGGAACGACGGTCCACCCTCGAAGTGACCCGGTGTGTGGGGTCCGAGATCGTCGGGCGTGAGGCCGATGGCAGAGGAGAGCAGCGTTGGATCGTCAGGCATGGGTTTGGCGGAGGGGAGTTTGGGGGCGGAGAACTCGGCCAGGCGATCTTGGATCGTGACGGGGACGAGGCCGGCAACTTCTTCGAGCGTTATGTCGGTTTCGGCATCGCATGCCAGGTGCAGCGCGCAGCCGATGGTGGGGTGACCGGCGAAGGGGATTTCGGCCGTGGGAAAGAAGATGCGCACTTTGGCGGTGTGCGAGGGGGCATCGGGAGTTTGGACGAAGATCGTCTCTGACAGGTTGAACTGGCGGGCGATGGTTTGCATCTGCGCGGTGGTGCGGCCGTCAGCGCCGTCGACGATCGCCAGGGGGTTCCCGGTGAAGGGAGTATCGGTGAAAACATCGTAGATGTGAAAGTCGAGCATGCATTCGCCCCCATCAGCCGCTGAGCAGACAGGGTTGCGCGTAGGGCGCGCGCTGGCAAGGGGGGGATCGATGACGATCCGTGATGAGGGGCAGCGGTTGGTGTGAAGCTGCCCGGGTCGAGAGGTCAGGTAAAGCGGCGCCGCTTTGACAACGGGACAGCAGCCTTCCGGCTTTCAGGCGGAGGGCAGGAGGAGGTGCGCGATCCTGTGGCGGGGCCTGCGCCCAATGGAGGGGCGGTCTGCGGCTTTGCCACGCATCCGTCTGGAATTGCCCTTGGCGCCAGGAAAGGGCGCGGTTGGGCGGCGATGATCATCGAGGACGGGGTATAGCGCGGCGGATTGGGGTGTTGCGTGACGCGGCGATCCTGCGCACGGTTGGTCTTTGACTTTGCGGAACGGTTGAGATTAACTGAACGAGCGTTCAATTAATGGGAGGACGTGTCATGTTTCTGGGATCGATGAGCTTTGATCTGGGCGAAGATGTGGGCGCATTGCGCGACATGGTGCACGGTTGGGCGCAGGAGCGGATCAAGCCGATGGCCGCTGCGATTGACCGCGACAACGCGTTTCCCGACGAGCTGTGGGCGGAGATGGGAGAGTTGGGCCTTCTGGGAGTGACGGTGGAGGAAGAGTTCGGCGGAGCGGGCATGGGATACCTCGCGCATCTGGTGGCGGTGGAGGAGATCAGCCGGGTCTCGGCTTCGGTCGGGTTGTCGTATGGCGCGCATTCGAACCTCTGCGTCAACCAGATCAGGTTGAACGGAACGGCGGAGCAGAAGGCGAAGTACCTGCCGCGGCTGGTGTCGGGAGAGCATGTCGGCGCGCTGGCGATGAGCGAGGCGGGCGCGGGATCGGATGTGGTCAGCATGTCCCTGAGGGCCGAGAAGAAGAACGACCGATTTGTGCTGAACGGAACCAAGTATTGGATCACCAACGGGCCGGATGCGGATACGCTGGTGGTTTATGCCAAGACTGATCCGGACGCGGGATCCAGGGGGATTACCGCGTTTCTGATCGAAAAGGAGATGACCGGGTTCAGCACCAGCCCGCATTTCGACAAGATGGGGATGCGGGGATCGAACACTGCGGAGTTGGTGTTCGAGGATGTCGAGGTGCCGTTCGAGAATGTTCTCGGCGAAGAAGGACGCGGGGTCCGCGTGCTGATGAGCGGTCTGGATTACGAGCGGGTGGTGCTGTCGGGCGTGAACATCGGGATCATGGCAGGCTGTCTGGATGAGGTGATGCCTTACCTGAAAGAGCGCAGGCAGTTTGGGCAGCCCATCGGTGACTTCCAGCTGATGCAGGGCAAGATTGCTGATATGTATACGAGCATGAATTCGGCGCGGGCCTATGCCTATGAAGTCGCGCGCGCCTGTGATCGCGGCGCAGTGACGCGGCAGGATGCGGCGGCCTGCGTGTTGTATGCAAGCGAAGAGGGGATGAAGGTCGCGCATCAGGCGGTGCAGGCGTTGGGCGGGGCTGGGTTCATGAATGACAGCGCCGTCAGCCGGATGTTCCGGGATGCGAAATTGATGGAGATCGGCGCGGGGACGTCCGAGATCCGGCGCATGCTGGTGGGTCGTGAGTTGATGGGAATGATGTGAGCGTGGCGCAGGTTCCGGATTGAGTTGTATGGGCAAGATGAACGTGGGAGCGGCGGCGCTCTGGCTGGTTGGCGTCGCGTCGGGTTTCAGGCTCGGGCGGACCAGTGCCGGGATGCTGCCAGGTCAATGGCAGCCGCCGTGGCCGACAGGGATGGAAAAGTGGACCGCACTGGCGTGTGGGTCGCTTGGGGGGCTGAGCTTTGGCAGGTATGGGCGGACGCGGTCGATGCCGTGGTGTCCGATGCGCCAAGGCCGTTGGCCCTTGGCCCGTGGCGCGCGCGGGTTATGGTCGGACATCCGGGTGGAGAATTGGAAATGACACGAGGGATGATTTTGCCGCTGGCCGCGATACTCGCGCTTGCGGGAGCGATCGGGCTCTACCTGGGAGTGGCAGCGGCACCCGTATCGGAAGGTGACATCATTGAGCGTTGGGCGGCGGAGTATGTTGCCAGCACCGGAGGCGACCGATCGGATTGCTATGGAGTTCCTGCGGGCGTCGAGGGCGTGCGGTTGATGGTGATTTGCGAAGCCGGGGGCTCGGACCCCTGGTTCGTGGCGGTGGACGCGCAGGGCGCACGCGTGGATAGTGATCTGGTATTCGGGGAGGACGGAACATGAGCGATTTCGGAGACTTGAAGGCGATTTATTTCAATACGTCGCTGAAGCGGAAAAGCAGCGACAGCCATACGCAGCTGTTGCTGAATGCCAGCGCCGGGATCCTGGAAAAACAGGGTGTGGTGGTGCGCCATGTCCATATGCTCGACCATCGGATCCCGCCGGGTGTGCAGCCGGATATGACAGAGCACGGCTGGGACGCAGACGATTGGCCTGCGATCTGGGACGCTGTGCGGGACGCTGATATTCTGGTGGTCGGCACGCCCTTGTGGCTGGGCGAGGAAAGCTCCCTGTGCCGTGTGCTGATCGAGCGGCTGTACGGAATGTCAGGTCTGCTGAATGACCGCGGGCAATCGGTGTACTATGGCAAGGTCGGCGGCTGCTGCATCACCGGCAACGAGGACGGTGTGAAGCACGCAGCAATGACCATTGGCTACGCGTTGTCGCATCTGGGTGTGGTGATCCCGCCGCAGGCCGATTGCGGCTGGATCGGAGAGGCGGGGCCGGGGCCGTCGTATGGCGACGAGGACGGGGACGGCGGTCGCATCGGTTTTGCCAATGAATTCACCCAGCGAAACGTCACGATCATGTCGTGGAACCTGATGCATATGGCGCGGATGCTGCGCGATGCGGGCGGGTTGCCGAATGAAGGCAATGACCGGCGGGCATGGGACGCGGGCGCGCGGTTCGGGTACGAGAACCCGGAGTATCGCAGGTGAAGGCCACCGCGCTGGTTGTGCTGGCGCTTGCCGCTCCGGACGCGGCTTTGGCGCAGGCGTGGGGGGACGGCGCGCCGGAAACGGCTCGGTTCGAGCAGTGTTTGCCGGACCAGATGCAGGCGTTTGACACGGCGCTGCGGGGACCGGGATATGGCGCGGATTGGATGCGCGGTGCGATGAACGTGTACTGGGTGCAGCATTGCGGATATCTGGCGATGGGGATCTGCGACGTCTCGGATAACGCGGTGAGATGTCAGCGCAGATTGCGCGCGGCGTTCGATGTCCTGGCACGCGATGTGCGGGCTCTGCTGCCGGAACCGGAGGGCGTGGCAGGCGAACTGGCGCCGCTGTACGCGCAGCTCAGGGCGTTGGCGTTCGGGACCAGTGCAGGCGATGATTGTGCCGGATGGGATGTTCGGCGCGGTCTGTGGTGCGACAGTTTTCAGGCGGTCCTGAGCGTCGAGGCGGCGGTTCATGCGTGGCAGGTGGCGCGGTTGATGGGGGTCGTGGGCCCATTGGATTGGGTGGCTCTGGCGGAATTGGAGGGCGAGTAGATGCGGTTGAAGTCATCGTTTGTAGCCGGGTCCGAGGAGGCGAAAGCCAACCGGGCGGCCAATGAGGAGGCGTTGCGCATCGTGTCCGAGGCGGCGGATCTGGCGGCTGCGGGCGGCGGCGCGCGGTCCCGGGAGCGGCATGTGTCGCGCGGCAAGATGCTGCCCCGGGAACGGGTGGCGAACCTGCTGGATCCCGGCTCTGCGTTTCTGGAGGTGGGCGCGCTGGCCGGCCATGGCTTGTATGAGGACGCCGCGCCCTGCGGCGGTGTGATCGCAGGCGTCGGTCGCGTCCATGGGCGCGAGGTGATGGTCGTGTGCAATGATGCCACCGTGAAGGGCGGCACCTATTACCCGATCACCGTCAAGAAGCATTTGCGCGCGCAGGAGATCGCCGAGGCGTGCCGGCTGCCCTGTGTGTATCTGGTGGATAGCGGCGGCGCGAACCTGCCCAATCAGGATGAGGTGTTTCCGGATCGCGACCACTTTGGGCGGATTTTCTACAATCAGGCCCGGATGAGCGCCAAGGGCATTGCGCAGATCGCGGTGGTGATGGGCTCGTGCACGGCAGGGGGTGCCTATGTGCCTGCGATGGCGGATGTCTCGATCATCGTGAAAGATCAAGGCACGATCTTTCTGGCCGGGCCGCCGCTGGTGAAGGCGGCAACGGGAGAGGTTGTAAGCGCGGAGGATCTGGGCGGTGGCGAGGTGCATACGCGGGCCTCGGGCGTGGCGGATTATCTGGCGGAGGATGATGCCCATGCGCTGGCTTTGGCGCGACGGGCTGTCGCCTCGTTGAAGGGGTTCCGGGAAGACTGTGGGGTGACGCTCGGCGGGCGGGCACCGGCCTATGATCCGGATGAATTGTTCGGCGTCGTGCCTGCGAAACTGACCACGCCCTACGATATCCGGGAGGTGATCGCGCGGATCGTGGACGACAGCTATCTTGACGAGTTCAAGGCGCGGTTTGGGGAAACGATCGTCTGCGGCTTCGCCGAGGTCATGGGCCTTCCGGTGGGGATCATCGCCAACAATGGCGTGCTGTTCAGCGAGGCGGCACAAAAGGCGGCACACTTTGTGGAGCTGTGTTCCTCTCGCCGCGTGCCGTTGGTGTTCGTGCAGAATATCACCGGGTTCATGGTGGGGCGAAAGTACGAGAACGAGGGCATCGCGCGGCACGGGGCGAAGATGGTGACGGCGGTGGCGACGACCGCTGTGCCGAAGGTGACGATGCTGGTGGGCGGCTCGTTCGGGGCCGGCAATTACGGGATGGCGGGGCGGGCCTATTCGCCGGCGTTCCTGTGGTCGTGGCCGAACTCGCGGATCTCGGTGATGGGCGGCGCCCAGGCGGCAGGAGTCCTGGCGACCGTGAAACGCGATGCGATGGAGCGGGCGGGGGAGACATGGTCGGCGGAGGCGGAAACCGAGTTCAAGCGGCCGACGGTGGAGATGTTCGAGACGCAGTCGCATCCGTTGTACGCGAGCGCACGGCTGTGGGACGACGGCGTGGTGGATCCGCGAAAGTCACGCGAGGTGTTGGGCTTGTCATTGGCGGCGGCGTTGAATGCGCCGATCGAGGAGACGCGGTTCGGGGTGTTCCGGATGTGAGGATGCGGGGCTGGAGGGCGTCCCCGGACGGACATTCAGTTACGACGCGGGCCGGAATGATGTGGGACGCGGGCGCACTTTGCGCCGTGATTGCAGTGGCCTGGACTATGGTAACAGGGGGAACCCTGCCTGTGCAGAGGATTGAAGGGACATCGGATGTTTAGCAAGATCCTGATCGCGAACCGGGGTGAGATTGCCTGCCGGGTGATGGAAACGGCGCAGTCTATGGGCGTGCGCTGTGTGGCCGTGTACTCGGACGCTGACCGCAATGCGCGACACGTGGCGCTTGCGGATGAGGCGGTGTGGATTGGCGGCCCGGCCCCGCGCGACAGCTACCTGCGCGGCGATGTGATCATTGAAGCGGCGTTGCGGGCGGGTGCGGAGGCGGTGCATCCGGGCTATGGGTTCCTGAGCGAGAACCCGGAGTTCGTGGAGGCTGTCGAGGCGGCGGGATTGGTGTTTATCGGCCCTTCGGCGGATGCGATCCGGGCGATGGGTCTGAAGGACGCGGCCAAGGCATTGATGGAGGATGCGGGCGTGCCCGTGGTGCCGGGCTATCATGGTGCGGCGCAGGATGATCTGGCGGCGCGGGCCGCGGAGGTCGGCTATCCGGTGCTGATCAAGGCGGTCGCGGGTGGCGGCGGCAAGGGGATGCGGAGGGTGGACGGACCGGAGGGGTTTGAGGACGCCCTGGCCTCTGCGAGGGCGGAGGCCTCGGGCGCGTTCGGCAACGACGCGGTGCTGATTGAGAAATACGTCAGCACGCCGAGACACATTGAGGTGCAGGTGTTCGGCGATGGCATCCGCGCGGTGCATCTGTTTGAGCGCGATTGCTCATTGCAGCGCCGCCACCAGAAGGTGATCGAGGAAGCGCCGGCACCCGGCATGACCGCAGAAGTGCGCACTGCGATGGGCGAGGCGGCGGTGCGGGCGGCTGAGGCGATCGGGTACAAGGGTGCGGGAACGGTGGAGTTCATCGTCGATGCCTCTGACGGGCTGCGCGCCGACCGGTTCTATTTCATGGAGATGAACACCCGGTTGCAGGTGGAGCATCCGGTGACCGAGGCGATTACCGGCGTCGATCTGGTGGAATGGCAGTTACGGGTCGCCAGCGGCGAAGCTCTGCCCCTGCGACAGGACGAGGTGTCGATCGACGGGCACGCGTTCGAGGCGCGGCTTTATGCCGAGGACGTCCCGAAAGGCTTCCTGCCCGCAACGGGACGGTTGGCGCATCTGAAGTTTCCGGCCGGAGCGCGGGCCGATACCGGCGTCCGGGCAGGGGACGAGATCAGCCCCTGGTATGATCCGATGATCGCCAAGCTGATCGTGCATGGGCCGACGCGCGACATCGCTTTGGCGCGGCTGGAGCAGGCGCTGTCGGGATGCCAGGTCGCGGGCTCGGTCACGAATCTCGCGTTTCTGCGGGCCCTGGCACGGCACGAGGGGTTCGCGCGCGGAGACGTGGATACCGGGCTGATCGACCGGGAGGTGGAGGCGCTGTCGGTGATGCCTGTGCCATGCTCGCGCTGCCGCGCGGTGGCGGCTGTCGGGTCGATGGAGTTGGGCGGCGGTGCCGTGCAGGGGTTCACGATTTGGGAGCCGTTGGTGCAGATTGTTCGCCTGGCACGGGAGGAGGAAGTGGAGATCTTGAAGGTCTCGGTCACAGGTCTGGGGTCTGCGCGCGTTGTGCGTGAGGATGGCGTTCATGACGTGACCTTTGGAGACGGATGGTGGGCCGTGGACGGCGTGGGCGTTGGGGCTGAGGTTGTGCGTCACGCCGCCGGGCTATCGGTGTTCTGGGGCAACAATTACCACTTTCAACTGCCGGACCCGTTGGATGTCACGTCCGGGCCGGGGGCCGGTGCCGGGCGCATCGAAGCGCCGATGCCGGGGCTGGTAAAAGCGGTGTTCGTGACGACCGGAGCCAGCGTGCGCGCGGGGGATCGTTTGGCGGTTCTTGAGGCGATGAAGATGGAGCACGTACTGGTCGCAGGGCGCGACGGAGTGGTGGCGCAGGTCCTGGTGGACGCGGGCGCGCAGGTGGAGGCGAGTGCGGTGCTGGTGGTGTTGGAGGAAGAGGCATGAGTGGCGCGCAGAGTACGGAGAGCAGCGGCGACGTGAGCCCCGCCCGGCGAAACGGTGCCGTTCGGCTGCATCACGTGCCGTGGGGACGCTCGTTTCGGGTGTTGTGGTTGCTGTCCGAGATGGGGATCGCGCCGGAGATCATCCTCTACAAGATCGGCAGCAAGGGCATGCGCGGGCCTGCGTTGATGGGGGCCTCTCCTGCGGGCCGCATCCCGGCCCTGGAAGTCGACGGGAGGCGCATATTCGAGAGTGCCGCGATCTTGCAGTATCTGTGCGAAAGCAGGCCGGACTATGGGTTTGGGCGCGCGCCCGGACATGCCGACAGGGTGCGGTATCTGGAGGCGATGGGATTTGCGGAGACGATGGCCTCTCTCATCGAACAGTTGAACCTGAACCATTTGTTCCTGCGCCCGCCCGCCAGGCCCTCGGCTACAGTTATCAAGCTGAACACCTTGCGGCTGGCCGATACGCTGAGGGCCCTGGAAGGGATGATCGAGGGCGAATATCTGCTGCCCTCGGGGTTCTCGGCCGCTGATTGCATGCTGGGGTTCAACCTGTTTGCCGCCCCGTTCTATGTGCGGATGGAGGCCTACCCTGGCTTGCAGGCCTATTGGGCGCGGTTGCAGGCGCGGGAGGGATTTCGGGCGGCGGCGTCGATTGAAGGGCCGCAGACGTTTTATGCGCAAGATTTCTATGAGGTGCCGCAAGATGGCTGAGCGGGTCGAGATCTTTGAGGTGGGGCCGCGCGACGGATTGCAGAACGAGGCGCGACTGATTGCGACTGACGCCAAGGTGGCGCTGGTGGATGTGCTCTCGGACGCCGGATATTCACGGATCGAGGTGGCATCGTTTGTCAGCCCCAGGTGGGTGCCGCAGATGGCGGACGGGGCGCGGGTGTTGGGCGCGATCAGGCGCGCGCCGGGCGTGTCCTATGCGGCCTTGACCCCGAACCTGAGGGGATATGAGAGCGCGGTGGCAGCGGGCGCGGATGAGATTGCGATTTTCGCAAGCGCCTCGGAAGGGTTTTCACGGGCAAATTTGAACGCCACGATCGCAGAAAGTCTGGAGCGGTTCGCAGCGGTGGCTGAGGCCGCTGGCCGCGACGGGATGCGGATGCGTGGGTATGTGTCGTGCGTGGTGGAGTGCCCGTTTGACGGTCCGGTGGAGCCGTCGGAGGTGGCCCGCGTCGTCGCGGCATTGCGCGATCTGGGATGCTATGAGATTTCATTGGGCGATACCATCGGGCGCGGATTGCCGGAGCGCGTGGATGCCATGTTGGGTGCGGTGCTGGACGAGTGCCCGGCGCAGCGGCTTGCGGGGCATTTCCACGACACCGGCGGGCGCGCGTTGGAGAATGTCGAGGTCGCGCTGCAACGTGGTTTGCGGGTGTTTGACGGCGCGGTCGGGGGCCTCGGCGGGTGCCCCTACGCGCCGGGCGCTGCGGGGAACCTGGCCACGGAGGCGCTGAATGCCCGGTTGATGGAATTGGGATACGAGACTGGGTTGGACGCGGATGTGATCGGGCGTGCGGCCACGACGGCAAGGGGGTTGCGATGATGGAGACGCTTGATCTTGAAGTCGACGGGCGTGGTGTGGCCTGGCTGCGGCTGGCTCGGCCTGATGTGCACAACGCGATGAACGCCGCGATGATCGCGGATCTGACAGCGGTGGCGGAGCGGTTGGGGCGGGATCCGGGCGTCAGGGTTGTGGTGCTGACCGGGACCGGGCGCAGCTTCTGTGCGGGTGGCGATCTGGCGTGGATGCGCGAGCAGATGACCGCCGATGGGCCGACACGGGCAAAGGGCGCGCGGGCGCTGGCGGAGATGTTGGGGGCGCTCGACCGAATGCCGAAACCGGTGATCGGGCGCGTTCAGGGGCAGGCGTTCGGTGGCGGCGTGGGCCTGATGTCGGTCTGCGATGTGGCTGTGGGCGTGGAGGGCGCGAAGTTTGGTCTGACTGAGGTGAAGCTGGGTCTGATCCCCGCGACCATTGGGCCATATGTCGTGGCACGCATGGGGGCGGCAAAGGCGCGGCGGGTGTTTTTTTCGGGCCGCGTGTTTGGCGCGGAGGAAGCGGTAGAGTTGGGATTGCTGGCGCGCGCGGTGCCTGAGGCCGGCTTGGACGTGGCGATTGAGGCTGAGATTGCGCCATATCTGGCGGCTGCTCCGGGGGCCGTGGCGGCGGGCAAGGCGCTGGTGCGACAGCTGGGTGGCGGCGTGAGCGAGGACCACGTCAACCGGACGATTGAGGCGCTGGTGGCGCGGTGGGACTCGGACGAAGCGGCGGAGGGGATAGCCGCGTTCTTTGACAAGCGCCGCGCCGGATGGGTTGCGGAGTAGGGCCTTGAGCCCGTCGCCCACCCACCCACCCCGACGCGCTCAAGGCCCTGTCGGCTGTGCGGTTGATTGCGCGCGTCGCTGCACTGCGGCGTTTGCGGGCACTGGACAGGCCCCGTGATCCTCCGCCATCGTGCGCCGCAGCGCAGACCCCGCGAGAGGGTTGCGAATAGGGAGATAGCGAATGGCCATTTTTGAAAGCCGTCACGGCACGGTTGACGTGCCGGACACCAGCGTCACGCAGAACTCTGTTCGAGGGGCTGGTGGGTCGTGAGGACGAGGTCGCGATCATTGACGGCCCCACGGGACAAGTCACGACGGCGGGTCAGTTGATGGAGCAGATCAAGCGACTGGCAGGAGGGTTGACGGCGCGCGGTGTCTTGCCGGGCGGTACCGTCGCGATCCTTGCGCCCAACCTGCCGGAATACCCGGTGGTGTTTCACGGTGTTGCCTGGGGCGGCGGCACTGTAACCACGATCAATCCGACCTACACCGCCCCGGAAATCAGGCACCAGTTGCAGGACGCGGGCGCAGGTATGCTGGTGACGATCGCCATGTTCGCCGACACTGCCCGCGCGGCGATGGAGGGCACCGGGTGCACCGAATTGGTGGTGCTCGATGGCGGCGACGGAGTCACGACGCTGTCCGATATCATGGGCGAGCCCCTGTCCGAGCAGGCGCCGGTTAATCCGCGCGAGCATGTCGTGGTGCTGCCCTATTCCAGCGGCACCACCGGGCGGCCCAAGGGCGTGATGCTGACACATCGCAATCTGGTGGCCAATGTCAGGCAAGCGGCGGCTGTGGCCGATATCAGGCCGACGGATACGGCCATCGCGTTCCTGCCGTTCTTCCACATCTATGGCATGACGGTGCTGATGAACCTGTTCCTGAACCAGCGCGCGAAACTGGTGACGATGCCCAGGTTCGATCTGGAGATGTACCTGAGCCTGATCCAGGCCCACCAAGCGACGCGGCTCTATATCGTGCCACCGGTGGCCCTGGGTCTCGCCAAGCATCCCATGGTCGATGAGTATGACGTCTCGTCCGTGACACAGGTCTTCTGCGGTGCAGCGCCGTTGGGCCCCGAGATCGAGGCGGCCGTCGGTACGCGGTTTGGAGCCAATTCGGTACAGGGCTATGGCATGACAGAGCTCTCGCCGATCAGCCACATGACAGTGGGCGACGATATTCGCCACGGCTCCAGCGGGCAGGCCGTGCCGGGGACCGAGTGCCGGATCGTGGATCCGGAAACGCTGGAGGATTTGCCGGTGGGCCTGGAGGGAGAACTCTGGGTGCGCGGGCCACAGGTGATGAAGGGCTATCTGAACAACCCTGACGCCACCGCCGAGACGATGGCCGAAGGCGGCTGGTTGCGCACGGGCGATCTGGCGGAGATCGACGGGGACGGCTTCATGTTCATCCGGGATCGGCTGAAAGAACTGATCAAGTACAAGGGATTTCAGGTTGCCCCCGCCGAAGTGGAGGCCGCCCTGTGCGCCTGCGTCGGCGTCACCGATGCGGCGGTCATTGGTCGAAACGATGCCGAGGCCGGAGAGCTTCCGATTGCGTTCGTGGTGGCTGCGGGTATCGACGAGGCCGCGATCAGGGCGCACTGCGAGGGATGTCTGGCGAGTTACAAGCGCCCGGTGGAGTACCGGTTCGTCGAGAGCGTGCCAAAGAGCGCGTCGGGCAAGATCCTGCGGCGGGAGTTGCGGGATAAGCTGTGACGGCGGCCGCGTCGCCCTTCGCTGCGGTATGATGACGGTCCCGGACCGCCTTCACCGGAACCCGCAAACGGCTAAACTGCGCGCCTAGTGCCGGGTTCCATTTTTGAACGGCTGAAGAGCCGCCAGAAACACGGCGTGGATCGGTGTCGGAACCCCATGCTCGCGCCCAAGCCGCACCACGTCTCCGCTGAGGTAATCGACCTCCAGCCTCTTGCCGGCGTTCAGATCATCCAGCATCGAGGCATGCATGGTGTCGGGAAGGGTTCCAACGGTCTGCCAGGTTCTTTCGACAATCCCTTCCGGAAGGTCCGGCACCATCGCCTTACCGACAAGGTTAGTTTCTTCCATCCCTGCAAGAAACAACGCGCGGCTTTCAGGATTGCTCCGCAGCGGACCGATATCAAGCCGGGTCAGGGTCGTGAAGCTGGCCAGCATCGCCTGAGAGATGAACTTTGTCCACAGGTCGTGCAGGATATTGTCCGGGATCACGGCTGTCGCACCTGCCTTGAGGATCGCATCGCGAAAGGCCTCTGTGCGCGGGGTCACCCGGCCATCCAACTCTCCGAATGAAAGGGCATCCCACATCGCCGAGTGATTGATGACACCCGGCTCCGGCACATCTGCGGGAATTCGCGCGACACCCGGCACCACGTGGTCCGCGCCGATGATCGCCCCGAGCCTGTTGTGCGCGCTGACGCCATTTTGGCAGGTCACCACCATCGTGTCCGGCCCCAGCATCGGCGCGATGGCCTGTCCGCCGCTTTCCACGTCGTAGTTCTTCAGCATGAACATGATCACATCGACCGGCCCAACCTCACGCGGGTCATTGGTGGCTTTGATCGACGGCACATGCAGATCGCCGCGCGGGCTCAGAATTTTCAATCCGCGCTCTCGGATCGCAGCCAAATGCGCGCCCCGCGCTATGAGTGTGACGTCGTGACCTGCCGCAGACAGCCGCCCGCCGAAATAGCCGCCCAATGCACCTGCGCCCATCACCGCAATCTTCATGTCAGCCTCCCATATTGCCCGGTTCCGTCGGAAACATAACACGTTCATTCGCAGGCGCGGTATCCCACCGGATATCCGACGGGCGCATTCCGGCGGCGGCGCCGTAGGGAAGATCGCTGCGCCGGCGTCATCGCCGCACCTGACGCGGCACTCCGCCCGTTGACCCCTTCTGCACCTCATCGTACACCGTTGCGTGAATGAACCGCACGCAAGGCCGCCATCCATGACCGAGTTGCTTACTGAATATGCCCCCGTCCTGATCTTCCTGGGCGTCGCCATCGGGCTGAGTGTCGTGCTGATCCTCGCTGCTGTGGTGATCGCCGTCAGCAACCCCGATCCGGAGAAGGTTTCGGCCTACGAGTGCGGGTTCAACGCCTTCGACGATGCGCGGATGAAGTTTGACGTGCGGTTTTATCTGGTGGCGATCCTGTTCATCATCTTCGATCTCGAAATCGCGTTCCTGTTTCCCTGGGCCACGGCCTTTCCGGGGCTCAGTGATGTGGGCTTCTGGTCAATGATGCTGTTTCTCGCAGTGCTGACCATCGGGTTTGCCTATGAGTGGAAAAAGGGCGCGCTGGATTGGGAGTAATCCTTGGCTAACCCGGCCCTCAGAGGTGGATTCGTCTGCACCGTCCTGGGCGGTGCTGCCTGGTTGGCCATGGGATTCGCCACGTCGCAGACTGTTACGTCCGATGAACAATCCGTACCCTCCAGCGCGGGTGCTGTCCTGGTGTACGGCACCGAGGGTGTGATCGGGCCGGACGACCGCGTGGCCTTCGCAGAGTTCATTCCACCGGGAGCAGAGCGGTTTCCGGGTTGGCAGCAGGCGGCCAACGCCGTGGTGCGCGTGTCGTGCAATGGCGGCGCGACCGGGGGCGGCGTGTTGATCGGGGAGGGTGATGTCATGATCACCGCCGCGCATGTGTTCTTCAACGAGGATGGCAGCCGCAATCAATACCGCAACGACTGCATGGCGGTGCATCCGGCGGGCGACATGGTTCGCATCCGCACCGGTACGATCAAATCCGGCGGCTTTATGGTGCCGGAGGCCCTGGGCACCGACTTCTCCGTCGGGATCACAGCGCAGGACTGGGCGATTGTGCATCTGAATCGAGTGCCCGACGGCGCGCAGACCTTGCCGCTGGCGGGGCGCGAAGAACTGCTCCTGCAACAAGGGCAACCGGTTCTGAATGTCTCGGGCGCGCATGATAACTTCGAGGTCGACGGCTTTCTGGCGCAGGTCTGCACCTATCACGGCACGCCGCCTACGGCTTCGGCTCTGGACGAGTCCAACACTATCGTTGGCCGCACCGCTGAACCCGGCGATGAATACCTCGTGGCGCGGTATGACTGCGATCTGGGGTATGGCGGATCAGGCTCGCCGGTGATCGGGTGGTTCGAGGGGCAGGCCTACGTCTGGGGCCTGCTGACGGACAGCCTGCGCGGACAGGAGCGCTGCGCGGAGGTCATGCGGGTGGCCTGCTACAGCGCGGGGCCGCTGGTCACTGCGATGGACGTGGTGGAGTAGCGGCGACAGGGCGGCGAAAGGGCGGCTGCTCAACCTTGAGCAGACATCCAAGCCATTCATATCGTTATACTTTCCAAATTTGTTAACCTTTTCTTAGGCGATGTTGTGCCCGACGTGCCTACTCGAAACCGCTGGCGCCAATGTCGACGCGCGGATCTGGCACCCTTGGCGCAGCTTGCCCCCGCTACGCAGTGCGTGAGCGCGTGTTCAGGATCGGCGGCAAGTCCACCCGCATCGGCGCGGATGAGTGCCACAGGTGTCGCAGGCCCTTCATGCCAACATGGCGAAAGAAGCGACGGTCTTCACCGACGAAGCCAAGCCATTCACTGGCATCGGCAAGCCCTTCGCAGACAATCACTTCACGACGCATAGCAAGACCCATACAGGACCGGGGCAGGCGGACGCTCTGTCCACCCGTCCCGGTTGCTGAATATTCGTGTCAGGATCTTTGTGGCAGGATCAGCTGGAATGTTCCGCGCCGATGGTCACCATGGCTTCCATGCCCGCGTTGCGGTGGCCCGGGACGTTGCAGGCGATGATCAGTTCGTCCTGCTCACCGCTGAAGGTCCAGATCAGCTCGGAGGTTTCGCCCGGCTCAAGCAGGCGCGCGTTCGCGTCCACATGCATCATGCCGGCTTCCAACATCACATCATGGCGCAAGACCCGCGAAGTCATCATGCCATCACGCATCATCACCCGCATTTCGCGTTCATGGGCATCCTGCATCGCATCGGTGCCGATGGCGAATTCGTGAACGACGCGACCGCTGTTGATCAACACGAACCTGACGGTTTCGCCTCGTTCAAAACTGTAGTCGCCGGGGTCGAAGTACATCTCGCCCATGTCGACTTCGATCACCTGATCAATATGGGTCACATCGCCGACCTGACCGATTTCGGGGAAATCTTCGTGGTCGGGGTCGGCCAGAGCCGCCGAGGTGCCAAGCATCATCAGCGGGAGCAAAACGGCACCTGCCGCGCGGATTGCAAATTTGTCTTTCATTGTATCGTCCTTTCCATTTCAGTTGTAGGGCTGGCTGATCGGCGGGTGTGTGCGGTCTTTCACAGACCGTTTTCACGACACCCGGTCACCGAATCATCCAGTGCTGACTGCTTTCTAGGCCTGGGCCTGACCGGGGGCCTTGAGCCAGATCAAACCGGGCCAAATGTTCATCGGGCGCGAAGCGGCTGACGCTGGAGGCCACGGGCGCTGCGGGGCACGGCGCGGGGCCGCTGACGACAAAGGATGCGGTGAAGCAGGGTGGCGGCTTGCAGATGCGGACAGGGCCGGCCTGCGGCCCCGTGTGGTCGGTGCCGGGGGCCGGGCCAACCCCGGCGGTCCGATGAGCGGGAAAAAAACCCGCCACCATCAGACGGAGGTCTGCCATGGGTATTTCCAGAGGTTTCGGAGGCCGAATGATGTGGATCAAAGACGAAGGTGTGCCGGGCATCCTCTAGACTGCCAATTGCGGAGTTACGTTGGCCGCGGACGACCGCGGGTTTGGCGCCGCGCGACTGATCGGAGGTAAAACCGGACATGAGCCATGAGACGATTTGCCTGCTGGGTGGTTACGGCGATGTCGGGGTTCGGCTGGCGCGGCGGCTGCACGCCCGAAGCGGTTTCCGCATTGTCCTGGCCGGGCGGAATGGCGAGAAGGCCAGGACCGCCGCCCGCGAAATCGGCCCCCGTTGCGAAGGCATGACGCTTGATGTCCGGGCAGCGGATGCCCTTGAGCAGCTGCGGGGCATGACCCTTTGCGTCAACCTGACGGAAGGGTCACCGCCCGCACTGGCCGCCGCTCTCATTGCAGATGGCACAGATTTCATCGACAGTTCCGCGTCGTCCGACTATGTCGCCGCTCTGCGCGATGCGATCACAATGGTGGCCACCCCAAAGGCAACCGCCGTACTGGAAACCGGCCTTGCACCGGGTCTGACCAACCTTATCGCTGCCCGCCTCTGCCGCGATCATCCCGACACGCGCCGCATTGACGTGGTGATCGAGATGGGCATGGGCGTTCATCACGGCTTCGCTGCGACTGAATGGACACTGCAATCGCTCGGCCAGACATACCCGGTCAAAATGAATGGTCAGTGGCACGAGGTCCGGACCGGGACGCTCAACCGGACCATCGACATGGAGACGGGGCGCATCAACGCTATCGGCTTCGCATTCAGCGATCAGCAAAGCATTGCTCGGGACAATTTACTCGACGGCGCGCGGACCTTTCTGGCCGTTGACCCCGGCTGGATGACGCCCGTGTTACGCTGGTTAAGCCGCCCCGCGCCGTCGGTCATTGTCCGTCGGCATGCTGCAACCCTGGCTCGCTGGATGCTGCGGGTTCCGACCATCGGCAGACCTGGCACCCGGCTTGTTGTCGAGGCATTTGGCCCGGACGGCACCATCCTCGCCAATGAATATCTGCGGGGCGGTCCACAGGCGGATCTGACGGCGGCCGTCCTTGCACAAGCGGTTCTTGTCCTCATTCAATCAGAAAACAGCACGGGGTTGCGCGACCTTGGTTCAATCCTCGATCCCTGGAAATTCGTCGCGAACGAGACCGGCATTCGTCGCCAGGCTTCGCGGCCACTCCAGATCACGAGTACCCCGCCACAATCTGATGCCTGAACGGGCGTCCGAGACCGGTCGATGACGGTGAGACCCTTGCCGCATCGTCGCGCCGTCCTGCGCGTCAATTTATCAACCGGGTCAGGCAGATGGCTGGCAACGAACCATATTTTGCGACACCGAACACACCATCTGCCGGGTCGAATGGTTTCACCGATATCGACCTGTTTTTGCCGCGCTTGCCCGAAGGCGGTCATGGGCGCTGTTGCCGTGGCAGGCGGCCCCGATCGGGTGATACATCGCGCCGACCGCGACAAGATTGCGCTGATCTGGTCGGAGGGCGCGCAACCTGTCGCGTTGACCCCGGCGCGCCATGCCCGTATCTGCTATGCAGACCGACAAGAGGGTGAGCCGACATGAGCGTTGCAACCAATCCAAACCAGGCGGGTGCTGACCGGGAGGTCGCGACGCAAACGCTGAACCGCGAATTGCAGGACAAGGGCTTCCTTGTGACCTCGTCCGAGGACATCATCAACTGGGCGCGCACCGGATCGCTGCACTGGATGACCTTTGGTCTGGCCTGCTGCGCGGTGGAGATGATGCATACCTCAATGCCGCGCTATGATGCGGAGCGGTTCGGGATCGCGCCGCGCGCCTCCCCCCGGCAGTCGGACGTGATGATCGTGGCGGGTACGCTGACCAACAAGATGGCGCCGGCGCTGCGCAAGGTCTACGACCAGATGCCGGAGCCGCGCTACGTGATCTCCATGGGATCCTGCGCCAATGGCGGCGGCTATTATCACTACAGCTACAGCGTGGTGCGCGGCTGCGATAGGATCGTTCCGGTGGACATCTACGTGCCCGGCTGCCCGCCCACGGCAGAGGCGTTGCTGTACGGCATCCTTCAGTTGCAGCGGAAGATCCGCCGCACCGGAACCATTGCACGTTAGGGAAATCGATCATGTCTGACGCCCTGCAGGAATTGGCGGACTACCTGTCCGAGAAGCGCCCGGATGCTGTGTTGACCACAGATATCAACAAGATGGGTGAATTGAGCGTGACCGTGACGCCCGCGCATCTGGTGGAGTTCATCGACTTTCTGCGCACGGATCGCACCTGTCGGTTCACGACCCTGATCGACATAACGGCGGTGGATTACCCGTCGCGCGACCGCAGGTTCGATGTCGTCTACCATTTTCTCAGCATGTACCAGAACCACCGGGTGCGGGTGAAAGCGGCGGTTCGGGAAAGGGACACGCTGCCCTCGATCTCGGGCGTGCATCCCGGAGCCGGTTGGTACGAGCGCGAGATCTACGACATGTTCGGCCTCCTGTTCACCGGCCACGCCGACCTGCGGCGTCTGCTGACGGATTACGGCTTCCGCGGCCATCCGCTGCGCAAGGATTTCCCGACGTCCGGCTATACGGAAGTGCGCTACGACGAAGAACTCAAGCGCGTGGTCTACGAGCCGGTGAGCCTGGTGCAGGAATACCGCCAGTTTGATTTCATGTCGCCATGGGAGGGTGCGGAGTACATCCTGCCGGGGGACGAGAAGGCCAAGGATGGCGCGGCGTAGTGATCGTTGCGGTCCGGGTGATGTGGGCGTCGGGTTCCGGACGCAAGGGTCGCACGCGCGGCGATGACTGAGCGCGACCCGACGTTCATCTTCGGGATCGGCTTGCAGAAGGCCGGGACGACATGGCTGGCGAATTACTTTCGCGAACATCCTGACATTCACATGACTGCGCTGAAGGAGATGCATTATTTCGATGCTCTGTGGTCGGCGCAGTCCAGAAATTTTCCGCGTCGGTGGCGGCGCGTGCTGGAACAGCGGCTGGAAGACCAGCGCGCCCGTGACGCGGTGTCGGATATCACCGACCCGGCGGATGCCGAGGCGCTGAGGCTCGCCCGCGACATCGTCCACATTTATGATACGCCGGACGCCAGCCACGGGGTTTACCGGGCCTTCATGCTGCGAGATCGGGTGTCGGAGGCCTGCGTGGCTGACATAACCCCATCCTATTGCATGCTGGCGCCCGAGCATCTTCAGGAGATCCTGAGGGTGTTCGCGCCCGCCAGGTTTTTCCTCGTCCTGCGCGATCCGGTCGCCAGAATGTGGTCGCAGATCAAGATGCACTGTGCCAACCGGGTCGGCAAAGCGGGACCGTTCACTCCCGAAGATATCATTGCGGGCATGCTGAGGGGCGAATTTGGCTCGATCTTGTCGCGCAGTGCCATGGCAGACACGCTGCGCGCCCTGGGGACGCTGCCTGCGGCGTGCACGAAGGTGATGTTCTACGAGACAATGTTCAACGATACCCAGATGCGGGACTTTTGCGACTTTCTGGGCGTCGGCTTTGTGCCGGGCCAATATGACGACCGGATCAATCATGGCGCGCAGACGTCCATGACCGATGCGCAACATGCGACGCTTCGCTGGTTGAATGGCCCGACGTATCGGGCGATACACGACATGATTGGCGATGATATTCCCGATACGTGGGATATGACGGCGATGACGGCACCTTGTCCGGGGCATGTGGAGATCTCGGATGTTCATGATTCTATTTTGCAAGGTCGGATGATATGAAGGACGGCGATATTCGCGTGAACACCTGCGATGATGGCTCCACTGACGCCCGGACGGGCGAGCAGCAGATCCGCCAGTTTGATTTCATGTCGCCATGGGAGGGTGCGGAGTACATCCTGCCGGGGGACGAGAAGGCCAGGGATGGCGCGAAATGAGCGCGGCCTACACAGAAGTCATGGCGCTGGCCGTGGCTTATGGCGAGGCTGTTTACTACGCGCGCGCTGAGGTTTTCGAAGACCTGTGCCATGACAGGTTCCAGATGACTCTGGTGGAGCCGGACGGTACGACATTCTGGGACAAGACGTCCTATCTGGAACGGGTGCAGGGGCGGTCTGCCTTTTCGGGCGACGCGTCTTACGGCATCACCGGCATTGACGTGGCGGGCGACGAGATTGCCCGCGTGCATCTGTGGGTGGACGTGCCGCCCTTGCGTTATGAGGATCACTTGGGGTTCGTAAAAGAAGGTGGGTCGTGGAAACTGCTCACCAAGGTTTTCCGCACCGCAGCCCACTTGGGCGAGCAGGAGTAAGACATATGATGGACGGCGATAGTCGCGTGAACACCTACGATGACGGCTCCACTGACGCCCGGACGGGCGAGCAGCAGATCCGCAACTTCAACCTCAACTTCGGCCCGCAGCATCCGGCCGCGCATGGTGTGTTGCGCATGGTGCTGGAGCTGGACGGAGAGATATGCGAGCGCTGCGACCCGCATATCGGCCTGCTGCACCGGGGTACGGAAAAGCTGATGGAAAGCCGCACGTACCTGCAGAACCTGCCGTATTTCGACCGGCTGGATTATGTGGGCACGATGAACCAGGAGCATGCCTGGTGCCTGGCGATCGAGCGGCTGACGGGCACGCAGGTGCCGCGTCGCGCGCAGCTGATCCGGGTGCTCTATTGCGAGATCGGGCGGATCCTGAACCACCTGCTGAACGTCACGACGCAGGCGCTGGACGTGGGCGCGCTGACGCCGCCGCTCTGGGGTTTCGAAGAGCGCGAGAAGCTGATGATCTTCTACGAGCGCGCCTCTGGTGCCCGTCTGCACGCGGCGTATTTCCGGCCCGGCGGTGTCCATCAGGACCTGCCGCCGGACCTGATCGAGGACATTGATGCCTGGGCGAAGGTCTTCCCCGAGACGCTCGACGATATCGACGGGCTGCTGTCCGAGAACCGCATCTTCAAGCAGCGCAATGCCGATATCGGCGTCGTGACCGAACAGGACATTCAGGACTGGGGCTTTTCGGGCGTGATGGCCCGAGGCTCGGGGCTGGCCTGGGATCTGCGCCGTGCACAGCCCTATGAGTGCTATGACGAGTTCGAGTTCCAGATCCCCGTGGGCAAGAACGGCGATTGTTATGACCGGTATCTGTGCCGGATGGCGGAGATGCGCGAGAGCATCAAGATCATCCATCAGGCCTGCGAAAAGCTGCGCCGGGAACCGGGTCCGGTGATCGCAAACGGCAAGATGGCGCCGCCGTCACGCGGCGATATGAAGACATCGATGGAAGCGCTGATCCACCATTTCAAGCTCTATACCGAGGGGTTCCACGTGCCGGAGGGCGAGATCTACGCCTGTGTCGAAGCGCCCAAGGGCGAGTTCGGCGTGTATCTGGTGGCCGATGGCACCAACAAGCCCTACCGCGCCAAGCTGCGTGCACCAGGTTTCGCGCATTTGCAGGCGATGGATTTCCTGTGCAAGGGGCACCAGCTGGCGGATGTGTCGGCGGTTATGGGCAGCCTGGATATCGTTTTTGGAGAGGTGGATCGCTGACTGTGCTATAGTGCCGGCATGAGGGGGGATCTCAACCATGAGGGTTTTCATTCCACTGGTTATCGTCGCACTGCTCGTTGTTGTCGGGTATGTCTTGCCTGTGACAAGTCAACAGACTGTCGTGTATTTCTCCTGTTATGTTCCGTCCGAACTGGCGGGAGAGGATGTCGGCCCGCTGGTCGAGCGTGACGACGTGTCGTGCGAAATCGGAGAAGAGACGCGCATCACGAAGTCGCGCTATTTTGGGATTATGGCGGAGACCACATCGTCCCGCTCGGTCATCATGGAGGGTCCGGTTCTGGAAATCGGCGCTCCGCTTTTCGCCGGAGAGACTGATTTCACGCCGGCACAGACGCTCGCGTGTTTGCAGATCCTTCCGATCCGGATTCAGCTTGTGCAAGCCATGGGTGCGGCGGCTGTGGCTGAGGATCAATCCTGGTTCCGCGTGGATTGCATCCCGGAGGATATGGAACGTGAGGGGTAGGCGAAGCGATCCCGGTGACCGGCGTCGCACCTGTATCCGGCTGCTGGTCCAGGCGGCTTTCGCGGCTGCGGCGATGGGGCCTTTCGGCGTCTCGGCTCAGGCGATCATAGCGGATGACCACCCCGGTTTCGCGCTGGCCGAGGAAATTGCCGGACGGGGCTGCGTGTTGCATCAGGACGATGTCAATGAGGTGATGGCGGCGGCTGGTCTGGCGGGGCCGGCGTTTCCGCAGTTTGCCGTGCCGCTGATGCGCGACGGGTTCCTGATCTCCTCGGGCAATGGCACGCTGACCCTGGTGAACTGGGGGATTTGCACCGGCGCTGCGGACGCCGAGGCCGAGGATCCCGGTCAGAGCACCGAAACCGAGACCGAATAAGCTACGGATTCCCTTAGTTGTGGCGGCGTGCGGGACGGGTCAGGTTGGTCTCATGAACCCGTGACCCACCTGACATGATGGAGCTGCCCCATGCGTCCCGACCCTCTCCCCACTCACCAGACGTCGCCGACACCTGCCAGTGATGCCTGCGTTGATCGCGCCCGGCGGGTGCTGATGCAAATGCGCGCGGTCTCAGGACATGTGGCCGATCCCGGCGGCTGGCGTCCGGCGACACCGCCCTGGCGCTAACCCTCACACCAGTTAGCCCGGCGGAGCGAAGGGGTCCGGCCCGGGTGGGGCGCCTTTCCCGACAAGCATGGGACGGGCGCCCTTACGTCTGTCGTCCCTCCGGCCCTTGATCCACTGGACATGACCGGCGCGCCCTGCCGCCATGGTCAAGGGCGGGAGGGAGATTGCCATAGCCGAGAGGCACGGTCCGGGCGCTGGGCATCGTCTGCGTCACCGCATCGGCACCAGCCGCCAAGGACGCCGTCCCACGCGCCGGGGGTCGCGCGGCCCCGACCCTGGCGGCTCAGGTCACATCGCGCCTGCGGCGTGTCCCTTTCAGATCGCGCCTGCGGCGTGTCCTTTCGAGATCGCGCCTGCGGCGCGCACACGCATGGACATCCCGGCCAGTTTGCGCGACACCCGTTGGCAACTTTGATCGCCGAGGATTCCAGCCATGCTCAGACGCCTTCACCCCGAGCAGCCCGACAGCTTCGCCTTCACGCCGGACAACCTTGCGTGGGCCGAAGCGCAGATCACCAAATACCCCGAAGGTCGTGAGGCCAGCGCGATCATCCCGCTGTTGTGGCGCGCCCAGGAGCAGGAGGGTTGGCTGAGCCGTCCGGCGATCGAGCATGTGGCCGACATGCTGAACCTTGCCTATATTCGGGCGCTTGAAGTGGCGACATTCTACTTCATGTTCCAGCTCGCCCCGGTTGGCGCAGTCGCCCATATCCAGATCTGCGGCACCTTGTCGTGCATGATCTGCGGGGCCGAGGATCTGGTGGCCGTGGCGCGCGAGAAGATCGCGCCGAAAGCCCATCAGATCAGCGCCGATGGCAAGTTCAGCTGGGAAGAGGTCGAGTGTCTGGGGGCGTGCTCCAACGCGCCGATGGCGCAGATCGGCAAGGATTACTACGAGGATCTGACGGCAGAAAGTTTCGCCGGGTTGATCGACGCCCTGGCGCGCGGAGAGGTGCCTGTGCCGGGCCCGCAGAACGGGCGCTATGCGTCCGAGCCTGCCAGTGGGTTGACGTCACTGACCGACCACGAGGCGGGACGTGACGAGTTGAACATCTCGGCCCGGATGGCGGTGGATATCGGCGATACGATCAAGCGGATCGACGGGACCGAAGTGCCGATGCTGGCGCCCTGGGGGCGGCAGTCGGGTGACGGTTTGCCCGCCGTGCCAGAGCGTCCTGCTCCGGCGAACCGCGCCAAGGGGCGGCCTGCGGACAAGACGGGTGTGACGACACCACAGGCACCGGCGGCGTCCAGGGCCAAGCCACCCTCCAAGCGCGACCCGAAGGGCGCCGGGGCGGCAGCGGCGGACCGAACGACTGCCAAAACCAAGGCAGCACCAGCGGAAGAGCAAGCACCGGAGATCCTGACGTCAGCCCGCGCGGGCGGGGCCGATGACCTCAAGCGCATCTCGGGCGTTGGGCCAAAGCTGGAGGGCGTACTAAACGATCTGGGTTTCTACCACTTCGATCAGATCGCGGCATGGACGCCGGCGCAGGTGGCCTGGGTCGACGCGCGCCTGACATTCAAGGGCCGGATCGAGCGCGATGACTGGATCACACAGGCGGCGGGATTTGCCAAAAGGGGCTAAACCGAACATCGAGGCGCTCTGAACACGGTGAAACCATTCGCCTGGATGATCCGAGCGGTGTCCGGGCGACTCCATGGAAGACAGAAGCGGATTCCTGCGCTAAGAGTTCCTGGAACAAAAGAAAGCAAACTGACTTGGGGGTCGAAATATGAATTTCTCCGATATGGACGAGTGTCGCAAGCGATCGTTGGTGATTGCCGGCTTGATCGGTTTGGTGTGGTTTATCGTGCTTTGGCTGGTCGGCAGTTGGGGCTTCTTTTCCAGCGTGTTGATTGGCATCATCGTAGCGGTGATTGCTGGCGTCGTGTTGATGATTTTCATGTGCAAGGGCGAAACGGGCACGTCGGCTTCGGGTGCCGGTCCCTCTGATGCGCAGTCGCGCCCGGTGGCTGCTGCACCGGTTGCGCCGTCTGCGGATACTGGCACTGTGGAAACTGGCACCGCAGCTGCGGCGGCGGACCGTGCCGCTGAGGCCGAGCGCGCAGTGGAAGCTGACCGCGCCGCCGCCGCCCGCGCTGCCGAGGCCGCGGACGCGGACGCTGCCAAGGCGCAGGCCCGTGCAGAAGCTGATGTTGCGGCCACTGCAGCGCGCGCAGAGGCGGATCGTACGACCGCTGAAACGGCTGCGAATGCGCCGGATCGGGCAGCGACCGCTGCCGCCACTGCTCCAGTCGCTGCCGCTGCTGCGCCAGTGGCTGCTGGTGCCGGCACGCGTCCGGATGCGCTGGATGGCCCGCGCGGTGGCGTGGCGGATGATCTCAAGCGCATCAAGGGCGTCGGCCCGAAGATGGAGATCATGTGCAACGAGCTTGGCTTTTACCACTTCGACCAGATCGCCAGTTGGTCGGCGGAGGAGGTGGCCTGGGTGGATCAGAACCTCAAGGGGTTCAAAGGCCGCGTCACACGCGATGATTGGGTGGAGCAGGCACGGCTGTTGGCCGCAGGCGGTGAGACCGCGTTTTCCAGGAAAGTCGACGACGGGACGGTCTATTGATCGACGGCAGATCGCTGGAGAGTCCGGGATGACGCCTCCGAATATACCACCGCGGCGCGGCCCTGCGGCGCGGCCCGACCTGCTGCGGCACCATGGCTGACCGCAGACCGATCTCGGCCCGAGACGCCCGATTGAACCGTCAGATCCGGCGCGCGGCGATCGTGATTGCTGCCACAATGGTTGTCTGGATGGGTGCTCAGTTCATCGGCGGTCAGCTGGGCTGGCCCATGCGGTTCGCGTTCCTCTTCGACCTTGCGGCGTTTGCGGCACTGGTCTGGGGGCTCGTGGTGACGTATTGGGTATGGAAAGAGCGGCGCAAAGGCTAGGGCGCGGCCCCAAAGACCAAGGATAAGACCACATGTTGCAGGACCAAGACCGGATTTTCACCAATATCTACGGCATGCACGACCGTTCCCTTGCCGGGGCGAAGGCGCGCGGCCATTGGGATGGCACCAGGGATTCTGGTGGGCCTGGGGCGCGACAAGATTGTCGAGATCATGAAGGCGTCCGGGCTGCGCGGACGGGGCGGTGCGGGATTTCCCACGGGTCTCAAGTGGTCCTTCATGCCAAAGGAATCCGATGGCCGCCCGTCGTATCTTGTGGTCAACGCCGACGAATCAGAGCCGGGGACGTGCAAGGACCGGGAGATCATGCGCAATGATCCCCATACGCTGATCGAGGGCTGCCTGATCGCGTCGTTCGCGATGAACGCAAACGCCTGCTACATCTACATCCGCGGCGAATACATCCGCGAGCGCGAGGCGCTGCAAGCGGCCATCGACGCGGCTTACGACGACGGTTTGCTGGGCAAGAATGCGGCGGACAGCGGATGGGATTTCGATCTGTATCTGGCCCACGGCGCGGGCGCGTATATCTGCGGCGAGGAAACCGCACTGCTGGAAAGCCTGGAGGGCCGCAAGGGCATGCCCCGCATGAAGCCGCCGTTCCCGGCGGGCGCGGGTCTTTATGGCTGCCCCACGACGGTCAACAACGTCGAATCAATCGCCGTCGTCCCGACGATCCTGCGCCGGGGTGCGGAGTGGTTTTCGGGCTTTGGCCGTCCCAACAATGCGGGCACCAAGCTGTTCGCGATTTCCGGCCATGTGACGAACCCCTGCGTCGTCGAAGAGGCGATGAGCATCAGCTTCGAGGAGTTGATCGACAAGCATTGCGGCGGCATCAGAGGCGGCTGGGACAACCTCAAGGCGGTGATCCCCGGCGGCTCGTCCGTGCCCTGCGTGCGCGGAGAGCATATGCGCGAGGCGATCATGGATTTCGACTATCTGCGCAATGATTTGCAGTCTGGCCTCGGCACGGCGGCGGTGATCGTGATGGATCACTCCACCGATATGATCAAGGCGATCTGGCGGCTGGCAGCGTTCTACAAGCACGAGAGCTGCGGGCAATGCACGCCGTGCCGCGAAGGCACCGGCTGGATGATGCGGGTGATGGAGCGGTTGGTGAAGGGCGAGGCCAGGGTCGAGGAGATCGACATGCTGTTCGACGTCACCAAGCAGGTGGAAGGCCACACGATCTGCGCCCTGGGCGACGCGGCGGCCTGGCCGATCCAGGGCCTGATCCGCAACTTCCGCGACGAGATCGAGGATCGGATCCGCGTGAAGCGCGGCGGTGTGGTGGAGATTGCGGCGGAGTAACGCAGCGCATGAAGTGGTGGATGGGCGGATCGGGCAAGACCTCAAGCTCGGCATATCGATACACCGGCGATCCGCCGTCCGATGCGGATATGTCGGGTGATCTGGAGCGGTGGTTCTGGGCCAATGAAGGCGCTTTGGTACACAAGTGGCTACACTACTTTCCTGTGTACGAGCGCTATTTTACGCCCTGGCGTGATAAACCTCTGAAATTTCTTGAAATAGGGGTATCGCAGGGTGGATCCTTGGATATGTGGCGCAGCTATTTTGGCCCGGATGCGGTGATCTACGGGATTGATATCGACCCGGCCTGCGCGCGGTTTGATGGCAGATCTGGACAAGTGCGGATTGGTAGTCAGGACGACGCCGGGTTTTTAGCGTCAGTTGTGGATGAGATGGGTGGCATTGATTTGGTGCTGGACGATGGCAGCCACGACTCAGTCCATATCCGCAAGAGCCTTGATACGTTGTTCCCAAGCCTGGCCGATGGCGGGGTGTATATGATCGAAGACCTGCACGCCGCGTACTGGGCAAGGTTCTCGGGCGGGTACCGAAAACGCGGTAGCTTCCTGGAAGTAACCAAGACGCTGATCGATGACATGCATCATTGGTATCACGGACACGGGCAAGTGATTGGGACAACCCGCGACCAGTTGGATGCCATCCATGTCCATGACTCCATTGTTGTGTTGGATAAAGTGCGGCAGGTCACACCATCCAATGCGAAGCGTGGGAAAATCCTATAAGACTAAAAACAGGCACGGGTCAGGACTTGACGGGTGGTAAAGCTTTATAGGTCACGAGTTATTGCCGTGCGTTGTGCGGGATTGTCATTGGCTGGGGAAAATGATGCCTTTGGTCAGGTCTGGAAAGAGGTCGCGGACTAGGACGTTTGTGCCTCAGCCGGGTGTGAATAAGCGCGGGTTTGCGCCGAAACCCGCGATAACTCCTTTGTGACATTGAATAACCACGCAAAGATGCTCCAAGTCGAAAACGGGAAACGGCAGAAACCTTTCGACGGGACGACGAGACACATGATTACCCCTTTTCGTATTGTGGCTGCTGCTGGCGTTGTGCTGGCCATGGGCCTTTTCGCCACCATCAGCCATGCGCAAAGCGCGAACTGGCAGGTCCTGCGCGATGATCCGCAGATCCACGAGGGCCTGACGGTGATCGCCGTCGGTCGTCAGATGCAGGCGCGGTGCGACACGATCAGCCCGCGCCTGGTGCGCGCCCTGGCCTATGCCGAAAACCTGGGGGACCGTGCGCTGGAACTGGGCCTGACCCGGCGCGAGGTCTATGCGTTCATTGATGACCGGGGTGAGCAGGCGCGCTACGACGCCGTCATGCAGGCGTGGTTTGCCGAGCGCGGAGCGTCCCATGAGGATGCGGAGGCGGTGTGTCGTCTGGGCCGCGACGAAATTACCGCAGGGTCTCAGATTGGCAGATTGCTTCGGTAAGGGTAGAAGCGGGTCCAACGGTGTTCGCGGCGTGCCTGGCGCGGACCACATCTGAGGGACCTGATCCATGACCGACTTGCGCAAGATCATCATCGACGACACCGAGGTTGAGGTTGATCCCGCCATGACCCTGATCCAGGCCTGTGAGCAGGCCGGGGTCGAGATACCCCGGTTCTGTTACCATGAGCGGCTGACCATCGCGGGCAACTGCCGCATGTGTCTGGTCGAGGTTGTGGGCGGCCCTCCCAAACCCGCCGCGTCCTGCGCGATGCAGGTGAAGGATCTGCGCCCCGGCCCCGAGGGCGCGCCACCGGTGATCAGGACCAATTCGCCGATGGTGAAAAAGGCGCGCGAAGGCGTGATGGAGTTTTTGTTGATCAATCACCCGCTGGATTGCCCGATCTGCGATCAGGGTGGCGAGTGTGATTTGCAGGATCAGGCGATGGCTTATGGTGTCGATTTCTCGCGGTTCCGCGAGCCGAAGCGCGCCTCCGACAACCTTGATCTGGGGCCATTGGTCGGCACGGCGATGACGCGCTGCATCTCGTGCACGCGCTGCGTGCGCTTCATCTCCGAGGTCGCGGGCATGCCCGAGATGGGCCAGACCGGGCGCGGTGAGGATGCGGAGATCACCTCCTATCTGGGGGCGACGCTGGAATCGGAGTTGCAGGGCAATATCGTCGATCTGTGCCCGGTGGGGGCGCTGACCTCGAAGCCGTATGCTTTCACGGCGCGTCCGTGGGAGCTGACGAAGACCGAATCAATCGACGTGATGGACGCGCTGGGGTCGAACATCCGCGTGGACACCAAAGGCCGCGAAGTGATGCGGATCCTGCCGCGCAACCATGATGGCGTGAACGAGGAGTGGCTGAGCGACAAGTCCCGCTACGTGTGGGACGGTTTGCGGCGCCAGCGGCTGGATCAGCCGTATATCCGCGAAAACGGCAAGCTGCGCCCCGCGAAATGGGGCGAGGCGCTGGGTCTGGCGGCCTCGAAGATCAAGGGTGGTGCGAAGGTGGCGGGTCTGGTCGGGGATTTGACCCCGGTCGAGGCGGCCTATGCGTTGAAGACACTGGTCGAGGGCCAGGGCGGCGCAGTCGAGTGCCGCACCGACGGCGCGAAGCTGCCGGCTGGCAATCGCGGCGCATATGTGGGCACCGCGAGCGTTGAGGATATCGACAGCGCGCAGGCGATCCTGTTGGTGGGCTGTAACCCACGGGCGGAGGCGCCGGTTCTGAACGCACGCATCCGCAAGGCCTGGACCAAGGGCGCTGTCGTCGGGCTGATCGGCGACCCCGTTGATCTGACGTATGATTATATTCATCTGGGGACCGACCGAAAGGATCTGGCGGATCAGTTGGGCAAGGATCATCCGTCGACGAAGGGCAAGGCGAGCCTGGTGATCGTGGGGCAGGGCGCGTTGCGCGGTGACGATGGCGAAGCGGTCTTGGCGCATGCCCAGAAGTTCTGCGAAGAGACAGAGTTCGAAACTGTTGATCCTGCACACCGCCGCTGCCCGCGTGGGGGCAATGGACATTGGTGCCGTGACCGAGGGCGGCGTGGATGCGGCGCTGGAGGGCGCGGATGTGGTTTACAACCTTGGTGCGGATGAGTTGGATGTTCCGGCGGGCGCGTTCGTGATTTATCAGGGCTCCCACGGGGACCGGGGCGCGCACCGCGCCGATGTGATCCTTCCGGGTGCGGCCTATACCGAAGAGGGCGGCCTGTTCGTGAACACCGAAGGGCGGCCGCAGATGGCCATGCGTGCCAGCTTCCCCCCCGGTGATGCGCGGGAGAACTGGGCGATCCTGCGGGCCTTGTCGGCCGAAGTCGGTGCCGTGCTGCCGTTTGACAGCATCGGCGCGCTGCGGGCCAAGATGATCAAGGGCGCGCCACATCTGGCGCTGATCGACGAGGTGGCCGAGAATGAGGCCGACGCATTGCCGCTGGAAGCGATGGCGGAGGGTGCGTTCGTGGGTGCGGTCCGTGACCATTACCTGACCAATCCGATTGCGCGGGCCTCCAGATTGATGGGCGAGCTGGCGGCGGCGGCGGCGGCGTGCGGCCAGAAGATCGCGGCGGAGTAGCCTCGATGGCACTGCGCGTGCGTCCCTCCTCCACCCTTGCGGGTGTCTTCGCGGCGGTCACGGTGGCCGCGTGTCAGCCGCAGGGTGAGGGGCCGACGCTGTCGCAGGCGCCGCCCGCAACCTATGACGGGGTGGAGACGCGGTTGCTTGACGATGATCTGGTCAACATCCGGGCGCAGCTGACCGGCGTGGCCACGCGCGCCGACGTGGATGCCTATGCCCGGTGCGCAGCGGCGCAATACACATTGATCCGGGGCTACGCATTTGCGCGACATGTTCGCACAAGTATCACCGAAGAGGGTGGCGTTTGGGTGGCAGATGCGGTTTACACCATCTCGCCGGACCTTCCGCGTGGGTTGCAGACCCTGGAAGCCGAGATTGTCGCGGCCGATTGCGCCGAGCAAGGAATACCGACGGTTTAAGGGACGCCCTATGGTCGAATTTTTCACGCAGACAACCTTGGGCATGGGCCTGTTGATCCTGTTGCAGATTCTACTGCTGGTGATCCCGCTTCTGATCGCCCTGGCGTTCCTGATGTATGCGGATCGCAAGATCTGGGCGGCGGTGCAGATGCGACGCGGACCCAATATTGTGGGCGCGTTCGGTCTGCTGCAAAGTTTCGCGGACTTCCTGAAGTACATCGTCAAGGAAATTGTGGTTCCGGCGGGCGCGGACCGGGCGGTGTTCTTCCTTGCGCCTGTGGTGAGCCTGGTGATGGCGCTGATCGCCTGGGCGGTTATTCCGTTCAACGACGGCTGGGTTTTGTCATCGCTGAATGTCGCGGTCCTGTATGTCTTTGCCGTGTCCTCGCTGGAGGTTTATGGCGTGATCATGGGCGGCTGGGCGTCGAACTCCAAGTATCCGTTCCTGGGCTCCCTGCGGTCCGCGGCGCAGATGATTTCATATGAGGTGTCGATCGGCCTGATCATCATCGGTGTGATCATCTCCACCGGGTCGATGAACTTCACCGCGATCGTCTATGCACAGGACGGCAATCTGGGCCTGCTGAACTGGTACTTCCTGCCGCATTTCCCGATGCTGTTCCTGTTCTTCATCTCGGCACTTGCCGAAACCAACCGCCCGCCGTTCGACCTGCCGGAGGCGGAGGCCGAACTGGTCGCGGGCTATCAGGTGGAGTATTCCTCCACCCCGTTCCTGTTGTTCATGATCGGCGAACTGGTCGCTGTGGTGCTGATGTGCGCGCTGACGGTGCTGTTGTTCTTTGGCGGCTGGTTGTCGCCGATTCCGGGCCTGCCGGACGGGATCTTCTGGATGATCCTGAAAATGGGCTTCGTGTTCTTCATGTTCTCGATGGTGAAGGCGATTGTACCGCGCTACCGTTATGACCAGTTGATGCGGCTGGGGTGGAAGGTGTTCCTGCCGTTCTCGCTGTTCTGGGTCGTGTTCGTGGCCTTCATGGCCCGCTACGAGGTCCTTGGCGGTTTCTGGGCCCGTTGGGCAGTTGGAGGTTAGAATGTCTCAGATCGACTATACCCGCGCCGCGAAGTATTTCCTGCTCTGGGATTTCCTTGTCGGCATGAAACTGGGCCTGAAGTACTTCTTCGCGCCCAAGGTCACGATCAACTATCCGCATGAGAAATCGCCGCTGAGCCCGCGGTTCCGCGGCGAGCATGCGTTGCGCCGTTATCCCAATGGGGAGGAACGGTGCATTGCCTGCAAGCTGTGCGAAGCCGTTTGCCCCGCGCAGGCGATCACCATTGATGCCGAGCCGCGCGAAGACGGCTCGCGCCGCACCACGCGCTATGACATCGACATGACCAAGTGTATCTACTGCGGCTTCTGTCAGGAGGCCTGCCCGGTGGACGCCATCGTGGAGGGTCCGAACTTCGAATTTGCGACCGAGACCCGCGAAGAGTTGTATTACAACAAGGAAAAGCTCCTTGATAACGGCGAACGCTGGGAATCCGCGATTGCCCACAACCTCGAACTGGACGCGCCGTACCGATGATTGACGCTCCGAAAAACCCGTTCGAGGCGATGTTCGCCCAGGCCCAGGATTGGCTGAAGACGGTCAACCCCGCCATGGCCAATATGGTGCCCGAACAGCTTGAGAAGATGTGGCCGCAGATGCCGCCCGAAATGCTCGAAATGTTTATGGGCAAGCAGTTCAACCCCGACGGCCTGGACGCCAAGACGCGGCTTTTGCTGATGTTGCAGGGTATGACGATCCAGGGCGCGCTGGCCGAGCCGCAGATCCGGATGACCGTGCGCCAGGCCGTGTCCGTGGGGGCGACGCCGCAGGAAGTGGCCGAAGCCATCGGACTGGCGGGCATGTTCGGCGGGATGCCCGCGATGAACAAGGCGATGGAGCTGGCAAAACAGGCGATCGACGGAGAGGACGACTGACATGACCATCGCGGATTTCACGTTCTACCTTTTCGCACTGAGCGTCGTGACGGGCGGACTGTTTACGGTCACCTCGAAGAACCCGGTGCATTCGGTCCTCTGGCTGATCCTCGCGTTTCTGTCGTCGGCGGGGTTGTTCGTTTTGCTCGGAGCAGAGTTCGTCGCGATGCTGATGGTGATCGTTTATGTCGGCGCCGTCGCCGTGCTGTTCCTGTTCGTCGTCATGATGCTGGACGTGGATTTTGCGGAGTTGAAGGCGGAGATGGCCAAATACGTGCCGCTTGGCGGGCTGATCGGGGTTATCTTGCTGATGCAACTGGTGCTGGCCTTCGGGTCGTGGGAATTCTCGGACGGTGTTGAAAACCGCCTTGGCAATCCCGCGCCGCCGCTGGACGTCGCGCACAACACGCAGGCGCTGGGTCTGATCGTCTATGATGAGTTCTTCCTGGCCTTCCAGCTGTCGGGTCTGATCCTGCTGGTCGCCATGGTGGGCGCCATCGTTCTGACATTGCGCCACCGGATCGACGTCAAGCGCCAGGACCCGATTGCCCAGATGATGCGGGATCCCAAGACGGCGATGGAGCTGAAGGACGTGAAACCGGGGCAGGGGCTCTGACGGTCGCAAGGCGCTGATGCTACAGGTCGGGGGCGCGGGTCCTCGCGATTGAGAACAAGGGCGCAAAGCCCGGAGGGACAAGATGACCATAGGTCTGGAACATTATCTGACGGTGGCGGCTGCGCTGTTCGTCATTGGCATTTTCGGGATCTTCCTGAACCGCAAGAACGTCATCATCATTCTGATGTCGCTGGAGCTGATGCTGTTGTCTGTCAACATCAACATGGTCGCGTTCTCATCGTTTCTGGGCGACCTCACGGGGCAGGTGTTCACGCTGTTCATCCTGACCGTCGCCGCCGCCGAGGCCGCGATCGGCCTTGCGATCCTGGTCTGTTACTTCCGCAACCGCGGCACTGTGGACGTCGAAGACGTCTCCAACATGAAGGGCTAGAGGCACATGGAAACCATCCTCCTTTTCGCCCCCCTCGTTGGCGCGACCATCTGCGGGTTCTCCTGGCGTCTGATTGGCGAGCAAGGGGCCTGTGTTGTCACCACGCTGATGCTGTTTCTATCATGCCTGCTGTCGTGGGTCGTGTTCTTTGGCTTTGACGGAGAGACATACACGCGCAGCCTGTTCACCTGGGTCGAGAGCGGCACGCTGTTCACCGACTGGGCGGTCCGGGTGGATCGTCTGACGGCAATCATGTTGGTGGTGATCACCACCGTTTCGGCGCTCGTGCATCTGTATTCGTTCGGCTACATGGCCCATGACGAGAACTTCAAAGAGGGCGAAGTCGCACCGTTCCCGCTTTTTCGCCTACCTGTCGTTCTTCACCTTCACGATGCTGATGCTGGTCACAGCCGACAACCTGTTGCAGCTGTTCTTCGGCTGGGAGGGCGTGGGCGTCGCGTCGTACCTGTTGATCGGGTTCTATTACCGCAAACCATCGGCGGGTGCGGCGGCGATGAAAGCGTTCATCGTCAACCGCGTCGGCGATTTCGGCTTCCTTCTGGGCATCTTCGCACTGTTCTGGATGACCGACAGCATCCAGTTCGACGTCGTCCTCGGCATGGGACCGGAACTGGCGGAGATGACCATCACCTTCCTCGGGATGGACCTGAACGCCGCGGAAACCATCGCGATGCTTCTTTTCGTGGGTGCGATGGGTAAATCGGCGCAATTGTTCCTGCACACCTGGTTGCCGGACGCGATGGAGGGCCCGACGCCGGTGTCGGCGCTGATCCACGCGGCGACCATGGTGACGGCGGGCGTGTTTCTTGTCAGCCGCATGTCGCCGATCATCGAATATGCGCCACAGGCGGGCAATTTCATTGTCGTTATCGGCGCGCTGACGGCGTTCGTGGCCGCGACCATCGGGCTGGTGCAGAACGATATAAAACGGGTCATCGCCTATTCCACGATGTCTCAGCTTGGCTACATGTTCGTCGCCGCCGGTGTCGGTGTCTATTCGGTGGCGATGTTCCACCTGTTCACCCACGCGTTCTTCAAGGCGCTGCTGTTCCTTGGCGCGGGCAGCGTGATCACCGCGATGCACCACGAGCAGGACATGAGGAACTATGGCGGGCTGCGCAAAAAAATCCCCTACACCTTCTGGGCGATGATGATCGGCACGCTGGCGATCACCGGCGTCGGCATTCCGACGTATCTGTTCACGCTTGGCGGGATACCGTTGGGCTTCGCGGGCTTCCTCTCCAAGGATGCGGTGATCGAGAGCGCGTTCGCCTTTGGCGGCAGCCTCGGGTCCTTCGCCTTCTGGGCGCTGGTGATCGCGGCGTGTTTCACGGCGTTCTACTCCTGGCGCCTGATGTTCCTGACATTCTATGGCGAGCCGCGCGGCGACAGGCATACTCATGACCATGCAAAAGAATCGCCGATGACGATGATCGTCCCGCTTGGGGTATTGGCGCTGGGTGCGGCGTTCTCGGGCATGGTGTGGTACAACTCGTTCTTCGGGTACACCGAAAGCGTGGGCCGGTTCTTTGGTGTTCCCTATGCCGAGGCCGGGGCCTACGGCGGGTCCGGGCATACCGAGGGCGCGCAGGAGGAGGCGACGCCAGCCGGGGAGGCGTCAACCGAGGAGGCTCCGGACGGGGAGGCTTCAGCCGGGGACGCCTATGCCTCAGAAGGTGCGGATGATGGCTACGGGGCTGAAGCTGAAGCCCACTACGTGCTGGCGGGCGCACCGGGTGAGGGCGCTATCCATGCTGCCCCCGGCAACGATGTTCTGGGCGAGGCGCATGAGGTGTCGTATTGGGTCAAGACAGCGCCGTTCTTTGCGATGGTGATCGGTTTGGGCATGGCGTACCTGTTCTACATCGTGAACCCCTCGATACCCGGCCGCCTCGCACAGCAGCAAAAGCCGCTCTACAACTTGCTTCTGAACAAGTGGTACTTTGATGAGGCGTACGAGTTCCTCTTCATCAAGCCCGCGCAGGCTATCGGTCGGTTCCTATGGAAAAAGGGCGACGGGGCTGTCATCGACGGCGGCATCAACGGGCTGGCGATGGGCATCATTCCCTTCTTCACCCGCCTCGCAGGCCGCGCCCAATCCGGCTACATCTTCCATTACGCGTTCGCGATGGTTCTGGGCATTGTCGCCCTGATCACCTTCGTCACGTTGAGCGCGGGGTAAGGACACATGGACAACCTTATTTCCATAGTCACGTTTTTGCCGCTGGTTGCAGCCATTATCATGGCCGTCTTCCTGCGCGGCGATGATGAGGCGGCACAGTTGAATGCCAAGCGCAGCGCGCTGTTCATCACATCCGCCACCTTCCTTGTGTCGCTCTTCCTGCTGACGGGGTTCGATCGCAGCGATACCGAATTCCAGATGGTGGAGGAGGCGCCGTGGCTGTTCGGCCTGACCTACAAGGTCGGCGTCGACGGCATCTCCATCCTGTTCGTCATGCTGACCACCTTCCTGATGCCGATCACGATCGCCTCGTGCTGGGGCGTGAAGCACCGCGTCAAGGAATACATGATCGCGCTGTTGATCCTGCAAACGCTGATGATCGGCGTGTTTGTGGCGCTGGATCTGGTGCTGTTCTACCTGTTCTTCGAGGCCGGCCTGATCCCGATGTTCCTGATCATCGGCATCTGGGGCGGGGCGAACCGGATCTACGCCAGTTTCAAGTTCTTCCTCTACACGTTCCTTGGCTCGGTCCTGATGCTGGTCGCCATGGTGGCGATGTATGTGGACGCGGGCAGCACGGATATTCCGACGCTTCTGAACCACAGCTTTGGAACAGACACGTTCAGCGTGCTGGGCTTTACCGTCGTCGGTGGCTTGCAGACGATGCTGTTTCTCGCGTTCTTCGCCAGCTTCGCGGTGAAGTTGCCGATGTGGCCGGTTCACACATGGCTGCCTGACGCGCACGTGCAGGCCCCCACGGCGGGCTCTGTGGTGCTGGCCGCGATCCTGCTGAAACTGGGCGGTTACGGCTTTCTGCGGTTCTCGCTGCCGATGTTCCCTGTCGCGTCCGATCTGCTGGCCCCGCTGATCCTGTGGTTGAGCGTGATCGCCATCATCTACACGTCGCTCGTGGCGATGATGCAGGAAGACATGAAAAAACTGATCGCCTATTCGTCGGTCGCGCACATGGGGTTCGTGACCATGGGCATCTTTGCCGCGAACCAGAATGGCGTCGATGGAGCGATTTTCCAGATGATCAGCCACGGCTTCATCTCGGGCGCGTTGTTCCTGTGCGTCGGCGTTATCTATGACCGCATGCACACCCGTGACATCGACGCCTACGGCGGCCTCGTGGTGCGGATGCCGGCCTATGCGCTGATCTTCATGCTGTTTACGATGGCCAATGTAGGCCTTCCGGGCACGTCGGGCTTCGTCGGTGAATTCCTTACGCTGATCGGCGTCTTCCAGGTCAACACCTGGGTGGGCGTCTTCGCTGCCACCGGTGTCATCCTGAGCGCCTGCTATGCGCTGTGGCTGTACCGGCGCGTGGTCTTCGGCGATTTGATCAAGGAAAGCCTGAAGACCATCACCGACATGACCAGTCGGGAGCGCGCGATTTTCGCGCCGCTGGTGGTCATGACGATCCTTTTGGGCGTGTATCCCAGCCTGGTGACCGATATCATCGGCCCCTCGGTTACTGCCCTTGTCGACACCTACGACGTTGCCGTGGCGGAGTTCACCTCCTCCACCTCTGTCGCCGCAACCCAGTAAGGAAACGCCATGATCGGCCCAGATCTTGCCATCCTGACGCCCGAGATTGTTCTGTCGCTGTTCGCGATGGCGGGTCTTTTGGGCGCGGTTTATTCGTCCAGGGACGCGCTGGCGCCGCTGTTGTGCTGGATCACGGCGGCCTTGTTCGTGGTTATGGCGTTCTACATCGGCATCACCGGCGCGGGCGCCCATGTGGCGTTTGACGGCATGGTCGTGGACGATGCGTTTTCGCGGTTTGCCAAGGTCACGATCCTGCTGTCGGCGGCCGCGATCCTGATGATCTCGCAGGATTTCATGTCGAAGGCCGACCTGATGCGGTTCGAGTATCCGATCCTGATCACGCTGGCGGTGGTGGGCATGATGATCATGGTCTCTGCCGGAGACCTCATCGCGCTGTACATGGGGTTGGAGCTGCAATCACTGGCCCTCTACGTCGTGGCGGCGATGCGTCGCGACTTCGTCCGCTCCACGGAAGCGGGGTTGAAATACTTCGTCCTTGGCGCGTTGTCGTCGGGCATGCTGCTTTATGGCGCGTCCCTGACCTACGGGTTCGCGGGCACCACGCAATTCGCGGGCATCATCGAAGCGGCGCAGGGGGATATGCCCTTGGGCCTGCTCTTCGGCCTCGTGTTCATCACCGCAGGTCTTGCGTTCAAAGTCTCAGCCGCGCCGTTCCACATGTGGACACCGGATGTGTATGAAGGCTCCCCCACGCCGATCACGGCGCTGTTCGCCACGGCACCCAAGGTTGCCGCCATGGCGCTGTTCGCCCGCGTTGTCCACGACGCCTTCGGCGGTGTTGTAGGCGACTGGCAGCAGATCGTCGCATTCCTTGCCGTGCTGTCGATGTTCCTTGGTGCGATTGCAGCGATCGGGCAGACGGATATCAAACGGCTGATGGCCTATTCGTCGATCTCTCATATGGGTTTTGCGCTGATGGGTCTGTCGGCGGGCACTGCGCAGGGTGTGGAGGCGATGCTGATCTACATGGCAATCTACGTGGTGATGAACATCGGCGTCTTCGCGTTCATCCTGAGCATGGAGCGGGACGGGCGGCATGTGACGGAAATCTCGTCGCTGAACGCGTTTGCGTCGAAAGAGCCCACGAAGGCCATGGCGATATTGGTGATGATGTTCTCACTCGCGGGGGTTCCGCCGCTGCTGGGGTTCTTCGGTAAATACGCCGTGCTGGTCGCCGCCGTGGAGGCGAACCTTGTCTGGCTGGCAGTTGCGGGTGTTATCGCGTCGGTGATCGGGGCCTACTACTATATCCGCATCATCTACCTGATGTACTTTGGTGAAGAGGGCGAACGCGGTCTGGACGGACGCATGGGGTTGGTGCCCTACGTGGGCCTGATCGCCATGGCCGCGGTCATCGGGCTTGGCTGGATCCCCGGTATCAACTTTTTCGGCATTGAGGTGCCGGCGGAAACGGCCGCTGCAATGCTGACCCGTTAAATGTCGGAGTGGCCCCCAGGAGTGGGCCTGCGCGTCCTGGTTGAGACGGACAGCACGATGCTGGAGGCCACGAGGGCCGCGCCGGCATTGGCCGGGCCGGAGTGGGTGCTGGCGTTGAACCAGACCGCCGCCAAGGGCCGTCGGGGCAGGGTGTGGTCCATGCCGCCGGGCAATTTCGCCGCCTCGTTGACGATGCGCCCGAGGGGTGCTGTCGCGGACCTGGCACTGCGCAGCTTCGTTGCGGCAACCTCTACCCGCGCCGCACTTATCGCGGTCGGGTGTCCGGCGGCCGCCATATCTCTGAAATGGCCCAACGATGTGCTGCTGAACGGCGGTAAGGTGGCGGGTATCCTTCTGGAGAGCCTTGGCGACATGCGCGGCGGGATCAGCCATTTGATTATCGGCTTCGGCGTCAATCTCGTTTCGGCGCCGTCCCCAGACGCCGTGGAGCCACGGGCCCTGCGCCCGGTCTCGGTGGCGGACGCGGGCGTGGGCGTCACGCCAAAAGCGTTCCTCGACGCGCTCGCCCCGGCCTTTGCCGCCCGCGAGCATAGCCTTGCCACCTACGGGTTCGGTCCCACCCGCGCCGAATGGCTGGCCCATGCCGCCCGGTTGGGCGAGGTGATCACCGCCCGTCTGCCGCAAGAAGAGATCACCGGCACCTTTCGCGATGTGGACGAAACCGGCAATCTGATCCTCGATACCTCCAAAGGCCCTCGCGCCATCGCGGCGGCTGACATCTATTTCTGAAGGGACCCGCGCCATGCTTTTGTGTATCGACTGCGGCAATACCAATACCGTTTTCAGCGTCTGGAATGGCGAAACCTTCATCGCCACGTTTCGTGCGGCGACGGAACATACCCGCACATCGGACCAGTATTTCGTCTGGTTTTCCACCCTGATGTGGCACCACAAGGTGCCGGTGGAGATCACCGAGGTCATCATTTCCTCCACCGTGCCGCGCGTGGTATTCAACCTGCGCGTGCTGTGCGACCGCTATTTCGGCACCCGGCCTCTGGTCGTCGGCAAGCCCGAGTGCCTGTTGCCGGTTCAGTCCCGCGTGGATGCGGGGACGACTGTCGGTCCTGACCGTCTGGTGAACACCGCCGGCGCGTTTGACCGCCACGGCGGCGATCTGATCGTGGTCGACTTCGGCACCGCCACAACCTTTGACGTTGTGGCCAGTGACGGGGCCTACATCGGCGGCGTCATCGCACCGGGCGTGAACCTCAGCCTTGAGGCGCTGCACCAGGCCGCCGCCGCGCTTCCGCACATTGACGTGACGAAACCGCAATCGGTGATCGGCACCAATACCGTGGCCTGCATGCAATCGGGCGTGTTCTGGGGCTATATCGGCCTTGTGCGTGGGATCTGCGAGCGTATACGCGGCGAATATGACGCGCCGATGACCGTGATCGGGACAGGTGGCCTCGCCCCGTTGTTCTCCAGCGGGGATGTGTTATTTGACCAAATCGAAGATGATCTGACGATGCATGGCCTGACCGTCATCCACCGCTACAACAAGGATAAAAACCCTGCATGAGTGCCCACTATGACTGACCGCAACCGCCTCATCTACCTTCCCATCGGCGGCGCGGGAGAGATTGGGATGAACTGTTATGTCTACGGTTACGGCCCAGAAGGGCGGGAGCGGTTGATCGTGGCTGACGTCGGCGTGGCCTTCCCGGATATGGACGGACAGCCGGGTGTGGATCTGATCCTGCCCGACATCGAATGGCTGGAGGATCGTGCGGACCGGATCGAGGCGATCTTCATCACCCATGCGCACGAGGATCATGTCGGTGCGATCGGCCACCTTTGGGGGCGTCTGAAAGCGCCGGTCTATTGCCGGAAGTTCACCGCGATCCACGCCAAACGCAAGATGCTGGAGGCGGGGCACGATATTGAGCAGGTCCATGTGGTCGATGCCTATCCTTCGACCGTCGAATTGGGGCCCTTCACCGTGTCGTTTGCACCGGTCTCCCACTCCATCCCCGAGGCGTCGGCACTGGTGATCGACACCGAAGCCGGCCGCGTCGTGCACTCGGGAGATTTCAAGATCGACCGCGCGCCTGTCGTGGGAGAAGCGTTCGACGACGCCATGTGGGCCGAGATCGCGACCGATGGCGTGTTGGCCTATGTCTGCGATTCGACCAACGTCTTCAGCCGCCATCCGGGCCGCTCGGAGAGCGAACTGCCAGAGCAGATCACGGCGCTGGTGGCGCAGGCGCGCGGAATGGTCGTTGCGACGACCTTCGCCTCCAACATCGCGCGGCTCAAGACACTGGCGGATGCGGGCATTGCGGCGGGGCGCTCGATCTGCCTGATGGGTCGCGCCATGCAACGGATGGTCAAGGCGGGGCAGGAGGCGGGCGTTCTGGTCGACTTCCCGACGACCGTGTCGCCGGAGGATGCGCTGGATATCCCACGCGAACAGTTGATGCTGATTGTCACCGGGTCGCAGGGCGAACGGCGCGCGGCGTCAGCCAACCTGTCGCGTGGCAAGTTTCTGGGACATGAGTTGAAGGAGGGCGATACGTTCCTGTTTTCCTCCAAAACGATCCCCGGAAATGAGGTTTCGGTCGGTTATATCCAGAACGCGCTGGCCGAGATCGGGGTTGAGATTGTCGATGACACCTCCGGTTTCTATCACGTCTCGGGTCACGCCAACCGACCCGATATCGAGGCGATGCACGATCTGCTGAAGCCGCAGATCGTCATCCCCTGCCACGGCGAATACCGTCACCTGCGCGAACATGCGCGGCTTGCGATGTCCAAGGGCATGGCGGGTATCGTCGCGGCGAACGGTGCGATGGTGGAGTTGACGGGGAACGCGCCGGGCGTGGTGGAGCATTTTGACATTGGCCGCACCTACCTTGATGGCGATGCCTTCGTGGGCGCCTACGATGGCGTGATCCGTGAGCGGATGAAGATGGCGCTCAACGGCATGGTCGTTGTCGCGGTGATCATTGATGAAGGCGACGAGGTGCTGGAGGATGCCTGGGTGTCCCTGAAGGGCCTGCCCGAAGTGGGATCATCCGGCGTGAGTTTGCAGGAGTTGGTGGAGGACGAAATCGGCCGTCTGCTGCCGCGTCTGGATGCCAAGGTGTTGGACAACGACGGTAAGCTGGAAGAGGCAGTGAAACGCGCGGCGCGCAAGGTGTGCCTGCAGGAGATCGGCAAAAAGCCTGAGGTCACATTGCTGGTGAGCCGATTGATGGCCGACTAAGTCACTGCCGCAAAACAGAAGAACGCCGCGCTGAGATGTCTCAGCGCTGCGTTTTCGTTTGGGTGGCCGTGTATCGCTTTAGTCCTGGGCGGGCGTGTCTGTCACCGGTTCTGCGGCCTCTTCGACGACTTTCTTCTTCCGCGTGCGTTTCGGCTTCGGTTTCTCTTCGGCCTCTGCATCAATGGCCGGGGCGTCCTGCGATGGCTCTGCCGTCTTGCGCGGCGCACGGCGGCGCTTGGGCTTTTCCTCAGCCGCAGGCTCCGCCTCGACAGGTGCTTCGGGCGCTGCGTCCTCTGGCACGTCTGCCTTCGGCTTTCTCGTGCGGCGGCGCTTGGGCTTTTCCACCGGTGCGTCCGCGTCCGTTTCGGGCGTCTTGATCACTGCCTCTTCAGCGACCTCGTCTTCCAGGCTCATCTCTCGGGGGGGGCCGCCACGGCGCTCGTCAAAGCTCAGGCCGATAAAATCAGGGGTAAAGTCACCCATTCCGACAACGCGCGGCCCGCGATCGCGGTCGCGCCCACGGCCCCTGCCGCCGCGATCAGTGTTGCCGCCACGATCGTTGCTGTTGCGACCGCCACCGCGGCCGTTGCGCGCGGGACGTTCTTCGCGCGCCGGTTCGGCGGGTTTTGGGGTTTCAGCGGCGACCGCGTCCGCAGGAGTTTGCTCAACGGCGGCCTCCGCAACGGGAGCGTCAACCTTTTCCTCAGCGGATTTGTCCGAGCGGCGGCTGCGCCGGGCGCGGCGGGGCTTTTCTTCATCCGCAGGCTTGGCCGCTTCTGCGCGCGGGCTTGCATCGCCGATCTGGATCGGGGCGTCCGCACGAGGGATCGGCTGTTTGATCAGCGCCTCGATCGCGCCCAGGTACTTCTCATCCGACGGAACGCAGAGCGTGATCGCGATGCCGGTCTTGCCCGCACGACCGGTGCGCCCGATGCGGTGCACGTAATCCTCCGCGTGTGACGGCACATCATAGTTGATCACGTGGCTCACGTTCGGGATGTCCAGGCCGCGCGCCGCCACGTCAGAGGCCACCAGAAGGGTGATTGTCCCGTCCCGGAAGCCCGCAAGTGTCCGCATCCGGTGCGACTGGTCCAGATCCCCGTGAATCGGTTCAGCGTTGAGGCCGTGCTTTTTCAGAGACTTGGCGACCACATCCACATCAACCTTGCGGTTGCAGAAGATGATCGCGTTCCGGAACGCATCGCCTTCCGCAGTAATCGACGCGCGCAGCATCTCGCGCTTCATCTTGGCCGCGCCGTCGCGGCGGGCGGGGCGGAACTCGATCAACCGTTGTTCAATCGTGTCAGAGGTCGTGGACTGACGCTCCACCTCGATTTTCTCGGGATTCGAAAGGAAAGTGTTGGTGATCCGCTCGATCTCAGGCGCCATGGTGGCAGAGAAAAACAGCGTCTGACGGGTGAAGGGCACGAGACCGAAAATCCTTTCGATATCGGGGATGAACCCCATGTCGAGCATGCGGTCCGCTTCATCGACAACCATGATCTTCACGTCGTTCAGAATCAGCTTGCCCCGCTCGAAATGATCCAGCAGGCGACCGGGTGTGGCGATCAGGACGTCGACGCCCTTGTCAATCGCCGCTTCCTGTTCCTTGAACGAGACGCCACCGATCAGCAGAGCTTTCGTCAGCTTCACGTGCTTGGCGTAAATGTCAAAGTTTTCAGCAACTTGTGCTGCAAGTTCGCGCGTCGGGCACAGGACCAGAGAGCGGGGCATGCGCGCGCGGGCGCGGCCACGGGCCAGCATGGTGATCATCGGCAGTGTGAACGATGCGGTTTTTCCGGTGCCGGTTTGGGCGATCCCCAGGACGTCCCGACCCAGGAGGGCGGGCGGAATTGCGCCGGCCTGGATGGGTGTGGGGGTCTCATATCCGGCCTCAACAATGGCTTTTTGCACTTTTGGATTGAGGTCGAGGTCAGCAAATGTGGTCATGGGCGTCCAATCTGGCCGGGGTCAATTGCCCTCGGCGGGGTGATGGAGCGCATGATATCCCAGAGCGCTCCGCGATTGTGGCCCGCGCGGATCGCGGTCACGAGACGCTCCATATTGCATTCAAGAGGTGCCGTCAAACGCATGCGGGGCAGCGCGCGCGGCGAAAATGTCACGGATCGGTCAAGACGCAGCGGCGAGCGATTGCAGGTCCTGGAACAGGCTGGCCGGAACCGAGATTTCCACAGGACCGCCGTAGCCCACAAGCCGCGCCCGCAGGCCATTGGCCATGGCCTGGGCAAACAGCGCATCCGAAAGGTAGATATTGCCCACGGCTTGATCCCGGCATTGGCCATGGGTGCACCCATCCGACAGGCGCGTCGTGGCGCGGTAGGGCAGCCTTGTGCCGTCAACCCAGGCGTCGCGCGCAGTGAACCGGTTCACCCCATCGCGGCGGGCTCCGATAACCAGCGCCCGCACCCGTGTGCCATCGCGCGATACGTCAATCAGATGGCCCATCAGAACCAGGTTGGGATCGTCAGAGATCGGGATCTGGCGGGTAAAGAAGCCCGATAGCCCGGTATCAGGGGACACGAGGGCACCGGACTGGGGCGCGCAGGCGCTTAGAAACAGGACAAGGATCAGGGAGACGCGGACCATGCCCGAACATTAGTCAGCTTTGGTTAACGCGCCGTTAACTCAGGAGCGAGTGATGGACCATGGGTCTGTATCCGCCGCGCAGCACTGCAAGCAGGCTCTGCGGCGTCAGCACGGTGGCCGAGCCGCCCGGCCGCGCGATGGCAGGCAGGTAGCCGGACGCCGAAAACGGGCGCAGTGAGGACCCCCATATCAGATGTGGCGTGCCATCCAGCTCGATAAACGCGCCGTCGGGCAGATCCTGCATCCGAACCGGTTGCCGCCGCTTGGACCGCCCGTCCAATCGCTCCGCATGGAGCAGTTGGTCCATCTCCGCCGCTTTTGGATGCCCCGGAAACAACGCCCTGAAGCGCGTATAATCGGGCCGTCTGCAATAAGCGCAGGGGCGGTGACCTGCGGCAAGGGCCACGGCTTCGTCCAGGAAAAACAGCTCCGTCCAGGTATGGGGCTGCGCGATGGGGCGACGGCGGCCCCGAAACTCCAGCACACAGGTGATCCACGCCTTCGCCGCCCATTGGCGCTGTGTCATGCGGCCCTGCGGGTCAACCAAGATGCCCCGGTTGCCGGTCATGGTTCCACGCGCGGGATCGGCCACGATGTCACCGGTTGGCAAGACCCGGTTCCTCAACGGTGAAACTCTTGATCCGGTCACGTCCCGCCCTTGTTCGACAAGCGCATGTGGCGGCGTTTTCGGCGCAGTTGCAGCCTGTTGAACACGCCACGCTGATCCTCCAGAAGCGCCGGGATCACACGCTCCAGAAGCGACCTGGCAGCTGGATCGCTTTGCCCTGACTGCCAAATACGAGTGATCAGGACGCGATCAAGGTCACCGCGCACGATCGCATATCCCGACATGTCGAGGGGAAGCGCGGGGTCTGAGGTGAAGGGTCGAAATTTCCCGGTTTCTTCGCCGCCGAATGCATGACGCTCGCTTTCATAGAGCTTCATCAGGTTGCACAGCAGCCCTATGGAAGTGGCGGTGCGGCGGAGCACTTCAGATGAGCCATGAACCTCCAGGGTCATCGCCGCAGAAATAATCCACCGCATCGGGAGCGTCCGGGCGAGTTCTTCGTGTTTCTGGTCCCAAATCGCGGCAAACAATCCGCTTGCATGGGGCGGTGGGTCGCGCCGGCGCAGAAGGGTGATCAGCTTGGCGTTGACCAGGTGCAAGTCTGGCTTGCCTGCGAAACTGCGCGCCAAATTCCGCCCCTTGATGACGAAATCATCGAATGCCCCGGTCTCAGGTGGGCCATCGGGGGCAATCACCGGCTCTGTCATGGCGTTGGAAATATCGAGATCTGCGCTGGGAACATGGTCCCCGAAGCGAACAAAAGGCCGTTCTGCATCCTCCTGGAGGGTCAACCAGGTTTTCAATAGCTTGCGGCCTGTCATGGGTTTACACCATCAGTTCCTTGGTATTGCTCAACGTGATTTCAGGGTAATCACGATCCACCCGGTCGATATCCCATTGCAGCCGGGTCAGATAAACCGGATCGCCATCATTGTCGGTGGCGATGTGCTGCTTGTTGGCGTTGGCAAAGGCCTCCACCGCGTCCCTGGGCCCGTGAACCCAGCGAGCGGAGGTGAACTGAGACTGCTCAAACCGAACAGGCAGGCCGTATTCCAGCTCTATCCGGCTTGCCAGGACTTCGAATTGCAGCGCCCCCACGACGCCGACGATGAAGCCTGATCCGAAGGTCGGTTTGAAGACCTTGGCCGCGCCTTCCTCGGCGAATTGCATCAGCGCTTTATCGAGGTGCTTGGCTTTCAGAGGATCACCCGCACGGCAGGCTTGCAGCAGTTCAGGCGCGAATGACGGGATGCCAGTGAAGCGCAACGCCTCGCCCTCGGTCAGCGCGTCCCCGATACGCAACTGCCCGTGGTTGGGGATGCCGATGATGTCGCCGGCCCAGGCCTCTTCGGCCAATTCCCGGTCGGAGGCCAGAAACATCACTGGATTGCTGATCGCCATCGGTTTTTTGGAGCGCACATGGGTCAGCTTCATCCCGCGATGGAAATGGCCGGAGACAAGCCGCACGAACGCCACCCGGTCTCGGTGCTTGGGGTCCATATTGGCCTGGACCTTGAACACGAAGCCCGCGACTTTGGTTTCATCCGGGGCGACTTGCCGTGGCTCCGCGTTCTGGATCTGCGGCTCCGGTCCGTATTCGGCGATGCCGTCCATCAGTTCTTTCACGCCGAAGGAGTTCATCGCGGAGCCGAACCAGATCGGCGTCAGAGTGCCCTCCTGGAACGCTTTGATGTCCATCGGCGGCAGCAATTCGCGTGCCATTTCGACTTCTTCCAGCAGTTTTTCGAGCAGGTCCGCCGGAATATGTTCGGCCAGTGCCGGATCATCCAGACCCTTCAGTTTCACCGTTTCGGCCACCTTGTTGCGGTCGGCGCGGTCCATCAGTTCCAGCCGGTCGTGGAGCAGGTCGTAGCAGCCAAGAAAGTCACGACCGACACCGATCGGCCAGCTTGCGGGGGTCACGTCAATCGCCAGATTTTCCTGAATTTCGTCAATAATATCGAAAGTATCGCGGCTTTCGCGGTCCATCTTGTTACAAAATGTCAGGATCGGCAGATCGCGCAGGCGACAGACTTCGAACAGCTTCTGGGTTTGGGATTCCACACCTTTCGCCCCGTCGATCACCATGATCGCGGCGTCCACAGCGGTGAGCGTGCGGTAAGTGTCTTCCGAGAAATCGGAGTGGCCGGGCGTATCGACCAGATTGAAGCGGAAGGTCACGTCAGGCGTCAGGAAATCAAATGACATTGCGGAAGCCGAAACGGAGATTCCCCGGTCCTTTTCCATCTGCATGAAGTCCGAGCGCGTGCGCCGCGCCTCACCTTTGGCGCGCACCTGTCCGGCCATCTGGATCGCGCCACCATAAAGCAGGAACTTCTCGGTCAGCGTGGTTTTACCGGCGTCGGGATGCGAGATAATCGCGAACGTCCGGCGACGCGCGATCTCAGGCGGAAGGGTGGGGCGATTGTCCAACATGCTCCGCGATATAGGCGGTGCGGTGCGCCGGGACAATCGCCTATGCTATCAGAGGTCGTCCATTCAATCGATGTCATAGCTGGATTCATTTACGGAGCTATCTTCTTGAAAGTCAAAAAAGGTTTTTGTCGCCGTTGCACGAGGTATCTGCCCATGCACTTGCCTGATCTGCGGATATCTCCAGCGGATCCCCGTCGGGACCTTAATCATGGGCCCACCTCACAAGCCAAGCGGCGAGAGGTCGGCCATGCAAAAGGTCACGATCTCAACGGTCGCGCAGAGTAGAATCGTGCGTGAGGAATTTATAGGCACGAACAGGCGTCAGCCGTTGCTGGACCCTTTGGACGCGCGCGATAGCCGTTCTACCACATCGCGGCCAGCGGCCTCGTCGCCCAACTCCATCGCGGCGGCTGAAACAGCGGCTCCGCTGGAGTTGCCAAGGGCCAGATCCTCGGGCAGAAGCGCGCGGTTCTGGCCTGTGACCAGCAGTGACTCGACCGCGATGCCCTCGGCATAGATGATTTCGTGGCCGTCGAACACGATCTGATAGCTGTCGACATGGCCGCCTTCGTCGCGCACCACTGTATCGCCATTCACCAGCAATTCGGCCTTCACCATGACTTCCGCCCGGCCCGTTCCAAGCGCGTCAGTGCGCTGCCAGATGAACAGGCGATGTTGCGGCGACAGACGCAGGTCGCGACTGGTGTTGAGCGTGCCTTCGCGGATCCGCACGGGCGCGCTTGCCCCCACTGCGCGGCGGGTCTGGAAGCCGATCCAGCGCACCGGTTGCGGTCCGTGGTCACGGGTCAGGATGACGTCGCCGACGCTCAGATGCTCCACCGGACACTGCGCGCCGTCGGCCATGGTCAGATGGGTGCCCGCAAGGAAACTGACGGAGGCAACGTCTGCAAACCGCTCCGGCGCGCTGGAGGTCTCGGTCCCGACCAACTCGTATTCCGTATCGGCCCTTACCTCCGACAGGGGCAGGACATGCAGGCGCTGACCGTCCGAACCCGCGAGAGAGAGAATGAGCACTTCCACCACTTCGCCACTGGGACCCATCAGCATATGGCAGGCCGAAATGGTCAGCGCGTCGCCGGGTTGACCCACCTCTGACCCGTCGGCCACGCAGGGCTGCCCATCGACGCCAGCGTCGGAAATGGCCAGACGTCGCGAGCCTTGCTGGGGGGCAAGGCGGTACACGTCGCCGGGCAGGGCATCATCGGCAAGCCCCATGCCATCGCCCGTATTCGCCCCGGATATCACGCGAAGTGCATGCGAGGGGTAGGTTTGAAACCGGAACAGCGGCGGGTGGTCGGTCACTGGGTGGGTCGTCCTTTGCAGATAGTGTTTCGCTTAGACAATCGCAGCCGGGGTGGGTCAAGTCTGGCGACTCTGCGTCGTGGCTGATAAACGTGGCAAAAGCATAAACGTTGTGGGAGTGATAACAATGGATCTTGGGATCAAAGGCCGTCGCGCATTGGTGTGCGCCTCGTCAAAGGGTCTGGGCCGCGGCTGCGCCGAGGCGCTGGCTGAAGCGGGCGTGGATCTGGTGCTGAACGCGCGCGGCGCGGAGGCTTTGGAAGAGACGGCGCAGCATATTCGCGACACCTATGGCGTGCAGGTCACGGCAGTGGCGGCGGATATCGCCTCGGAGGCGGGGCGCGCGGCTGTGCTGGCAGAGGCGGGTGACATAGATATCCTTGTGACGAATGCAGGCGGACCGCCTCCGGGCATGTGGTCAGACTGGACACGCGATGATTTTATCGCAGCACTGGACGCCAATATGCTGACGCCGATCGCCCTGATGACCGAGATCATGCCAAAGATGATCGACAAGGGCTGGGGCAGGGTTGTGAATATCACATCGCAATCGGTGAAGGCCCCGATCCCGGCGTTGGGTCTTTCCAATGCCGCGCGCACTGGTCTGACGGGGTACGTGGCTGGCACGGCACGGCAGGTGGCGCCGTTCGGAGTGAACGTCAACAACCTGATGCCCGGCATCCACGCCACGGATCGCGCCAGATCTCTGGACGGTGGTGTGGCGCAGAAGGAAGGGATTTCGGTGGCCGAGGCCAAGACCCGCCGGGAGGCGACGATCCCCGCGCGCCGGTACGGCACGGTGGCAGAGTTTGGCGCGATGTGTGCGTTCCTGTGTTCCGAGAAGGCAGGCTTCATGGTCGGCCAGAATATCCTGCTTGACGGGGGCGCCACGAACGCGACGATTTAAGCGCGGCTCCGGGCCGATGAGGCAAGCCTTTCAAAGGCGCGGACCAAGGGCCATTCAGGCTTGGCCCTTCCGGTTGAACCTGCTACCTCCCGTATCCGAGTGAAATCATCGGAAATTGCGTCCCTGTGCCTACGCCCACCGAGCCTCGCCTGGAGCTTGACCACATCTCGTGTCGTTTCGACGGGCGCGTCGTGCTGCGTGATGTGTCGCTGTCCGTGCGCGCGGGAGAGATCCTGTGCCTGCTTGGCCCCTCGGGCTGCGGCAAATCCACGACGTTGCGGGTGATCGCAGGGATTGAGCGTCAAAGCGCTGGCACCATCCGCGCCGACGGACAGGTGCTGTCGGACGACGCAACCCACATGCCACCCGAGGCGCGGGGCGTCGGACTCATTTTCCAGGATTTTGCGCTGTTTCCGCACCTCAGCGTCGCTCAAAACGTGGGGTTCGGCCTGCGCGGCTCGAAATTCGAAGTGAAATCCCGTGTGAGTGATCTTTTGACGCGGGTGGACCTTGCGGGCCTTGCCGATACACCGCCTCACATGCTGTCGGGCGGTGAGCAGCAGCGTGTGGCGCTGGCGCGGGCACTGGCCCCCCGGCCCCGGATCATGTTGATGGACGAACCGTTCTCCGGCCTCGATAACCGTTTGCGCGACGGGATCCGGGACGAGACCCTACAGCTTCTGAAAGACGAAGGGACGGCTGTTGTGCTTGTGACCCACGAGCCGGAAGAGGCCATGCGCATGGCCGACCAGATCGCGCTGATGCGCGATGGCGAAGTGGTCCAGATCGGCGCGCCCTACAATATCTATCACGCCCCTGTGGATAAGGATGCCGCTTCCTTTTTCAGCGATATCAACGTTATATCGGGCAAAGTTCATGGAGCTTTGACGGGCACGGCCTTCGGTCACTTCCTCGCCCCCGGCGTGCCTGACGGGACTGGCGTGGACATCGTGTTTCGCCCCCAGCACGTCAAGATCGACTTTGATCGTGGTGGGCGTGGCCCCAATCCCACGCCCCAGGATGGCGCGCCTGCACGCGGTGTCGTGAAGCGCGCGCGATTCATGGGTCATGAAGTCTTGTCGAGTTTCAGATGGACTTTGACGGCGGCATCGTAAAAGCCACTGTTCCCGCTGTATTTTTGCCCAAACCGGGCACGCCGCTCTGGCTGACGATCCGCCGGGATCGCTGTTTTGTCTTCGCAAACCGCGCATAGCCGCTCAATTTTGCGTTTTTGGGCTTTGATCCTAGGCTCACAGACCATACCTATGGGCTGCAATACGACAAACGGAGATGGCTTTGCCATCCAACCGCAGGGAGATCATCATGCTAAACAATATTGGACCCGCCGGTCTTATCCTCATCGCCGTGGTTGTCCTCGTGCTTTTTGGCCGCGGCAAAATCGCAGGCCTCATGGGTGAAGTCGGCAAGGGCATCACGGCGTTCAAGAATGGCGTGAAAACGCCTGACGAAGTGGAAGACAACTCGGCCTCCGCCGACGCCACAACCGCACGTGACGTGACGCCGGAAGACCGTACAACGCCCGTCACCGAGCGCGACAACGCCTGACCACAGGCGACCTTGAAGGGTTAATGGCGCATGCCTGACATCGGCTGGATGGAATTGTTGGTCATTGGGATCGTGGCGTTGATCGTCGTGGGCCCAGAAGACCTGCCCGGAATGTTCAAGAAGCTTGGGCAGATGGTGGGCAAAGTGCGCGGTATGGCCAAGGATTTCACCAACGCCATGAATGAAGCCGCCGACGGGTCAGGCATGACGGAGATGACCAAGGACCTGCGCAATGCGGCCAAGTTCACCAACCCCAAGGCAATGGCCAAGGACATGATGGGCGATGTCATGGATGATATCGACCCCAGCAAGTTCGAGGAAGGCAGCGAGACCCGCATCATTGCCGACAAAAAGGTAGCGGCACAGGCCGAGGCGCGCAAGATCGCGGTGGAGCTGCGCGAGAAGCGTGCCGCCCGCGATGCGGCAGCGGCGGAGTTGAGCGGTGAGCCTGACGACCTGCCACCGGCAGAGCCTGATCCCGCCGCACCCAAACCTGCCGGCCCCGGTCCAGCGGATATCGAGATTTCCGAGCCTGAAGCAGAGCGCACATGACTCAGACCGATGCACAGGAGCAATTGGGATCCGATGAGGAAGAACTGGACGGCGGGGCCGCCCCGCTTGTCGAGCATCTGGCGGAACTGCGCACGCGGCTGATCCGGTCGGTCCTCGCGTTTCTTGTGGGCATGGTCCTGATGTTCACTGTGGCCGAGCCGCTGCTGAACTTCATCTCGCAGCCGCTGGCCGATGTGCTGCGCGAACGCGGCGAGGATGCGCGCCTGATCTTCACCGCGCCGCAAGAGAAATTCTTCGTATTGATCCGCATCTCGATCATGATGGGCTTTGCGATCTCCTTTCCGGTCATCGCACACCAGCTTTGGCGGTTTGTCGCACCAGGTCTTTATAAGTCCGAGAAGAACGCAGTCCTGCCTTTTCTGGTGGCCTCTCCGGTCCTGTTCCTGATCGGCGCATCTTTCGCGCATTATGTGGTGACGCCGCTGGCGATGAGATTCTTCATCGGCTTCGCCGACGCGATCCCGGCCCTTCAAAATCTGATCGCTGGCGACGGAACCTTCCAGAACCCGGAGTCGGATGGTGAGTTGCAGACCGTCTTCCTCGGATCGGTCAAAGAATCCCTTGATCTTGCCCTGAAGTTCATCTTCGCGTTTGGACTTTGCTTCCAATTGCCAGTGCTTCTGACACTGATGGGCAAGGCGGGTCTGGTGACGGCGCAGGGCCTGGCCGACGTGCGCAAATGGGCGGTTGTCGCCATCCTGACGCTGGCGGCATTGGTCACACCACCGGACGTGATTACGCAGGTGATCTTGTTCACGGTGGTTTACGGTCTTTACGAGATCTCCATCCAACTGGTTCGCTGGGTCGAACACTCCCGCAGGAAACGCCTGCGCGCCGAAGGCATCCTCGACGAGGACGAGGAGCTTTAAGCGGTGTCTGACGCGGACCTGACCCGTATCGCCGAGGCGCTGGAGCGTCTGCGCCCACCTGCTGCTGCGCCTGCGGATTGGGCGGCGGCCAGTGCCTTTGTCTGGCATGCGGACCCTGACCATCTGGAGCCCGTTGCCCGTGTTAACCGCGTTGATCTTGAACTGCTCCACGGCATTGATCGCGCCCGCGACACGCTGCTGACCAATACGAAGCAGTTTGCCCGTGGTCTGCCCGCCAACAACGCATTGCTCTGGGGCGCGCGCGGGATGGGGAAATCGTCGCTGGTGAAAGCCGTGCATGGCACGATTTCAGCTGAGGAGCCTGCGCTGAAGCTGGTGGAGATCCAGCGCGAGGATCTGCCAAGCATCGGGCGGCTTCTGGCACTGTTGCGCGGCGCGGATGTGCGCGCGATTCTGTATTGCGATGATCTCTCGTTCAGCCATGACGACACGCATTACAAGTCCCTGAAGGCCGTCCTTGATGGCGGCGTCACCGGGCGGCCAGACAATGTGGTGTTCTATGCGACATCCAACCGCCGCCACCTGATGCCGCGCGATATGATCGAGAACGAGCGCGGCTCGGCGATCAACCCGGCTGAGGCGGTGGAGGAGAAGGTCTCGCTGTCGGATCGCTTTGGGTTATGGCTCGGCTTCCACACCTGTGACCAAGACGCCTACCTGACCATGGTGCGCCAGTACTGCGACGCTTATGGCGTGCAGATTTCCGATGCGGACATGCGAGCCGAGGCGGTGGAATGGCAGGCGACCAGGGGCTCGCGGTCAGGCCGTGTGGCATGGCAATATTTCACCGATCTTGCGGGACGTCGCGGCGTGCGGCTGGATTGACCCGAGGCGGCGATGGCTGGCACCCCTGCTTCATGTGACGTTTCGCCCCGCTCACGGCCCGTCCACCACACTTGCGGACCAAGCCCACACCGTGCGCGCGTTGCTACGAAGAGGTTGAAAGCCCCGCAGTTGAACTGGCCAGGATGTCTGACGGCTCCGGGCCTCTAGCGGGTGGCGGCACGGATGGCTTGCAGCAGGTCCGCATCTTCCTCGTCCACCGGATCAGCAGTGGCGGTTTCAGAGGCTACAGACGCGGGCTGAGGGGGTGTCTCTGGTTGTGCAGGACTTGTGTCTGCTGGCCGCTGAGCATTCTCAACCGCGGATTGGTCCCGAAGCTCATTCGGCTGGATGGGACGACGGGAGGCCCGTGGCGGCGCGGGTGTTCTGGCATCCGGGGCCTTCGCCTGCGATGCCTGCACGCGCGCGGCCTGTATATGCGCTGCCTCTGCGGCCTGCAAAACCTTCAACGCGCGGTGGTCCATAAGTCGCGCCCATGCCTTTGGCACCAGGGCGATCATCGCCATGACCGGCATAGAAAAGGGCAGAGTGGGCACGCTGGCGGGGGTGTCCAACTGCTCGTACGATCGGTTCGGGTGCAGGTGATGTTCGGAATGGGCGGGCGCGTTCATCATCAGGTAGCTGGAGAAACCTTTGGGCGAATTCCAGCTGTGGTGTGCGGCAACCGGCTCAAACCGACCATTGGGCAGCTCCAGCCGTTGTAACCCGTAGTGCTGTACATAATCCGACATCAGGACCTGCGCCCCGGTCAGCGCGCCAAGGCCGATCAGAACCAATGCGCCGCCGATACCAGCCAGCAGCGTCATAACGATAAGCGACACCAATGCGCCGCCGAGCCAGATCCAGTAAGGGTTGGACACATGGTTCGGTCCACGGCCCTTCCGCTCCAGCCGATCCAGTTCGCCAATAATCCCGGCCTCGAACGAGCCGCGCCATGCGCGGGGCAGGTATTGCCAGAACGTCTCTCCGGGGAGGGGAGTGTTGGGATCGGCCTCAGTCCCGACGTGGCGGTGGTGAACCAAGCGGTGGGCCGAGACGTGGTGGCCAAACCCAACGGACGTGTAGACGGCGGCGCCCAACGCGCGCAAAGCCCAGGGCTTCCGGTGGATCAGCTCGTGCGCGTTGGGGTGGCTGACTTGGCCGAGGAAAGACGCCGTTGCGACAAACAGCGCCACGGATTGCCAAAACGGCATTGCGCCCGATGCCAGCGCCGTGGCGGTCGAAATCAACAGCAGCATGTGTCCGAAGGCTAGGCCAACCGAGAGCGTCTCCGACCATGGATCAGTCACGTCCTCCTCCGTCGCGATCTGCGGCGGTTGCATCAATTTGTCTGCGATGGCGGCAGCCAAGGTCAGCCAGATCAAAGCGACATAGGCGAATCCACCCCAAGCCGTCCCGGCCAGCAACAAAGCCGCAAGTGGGGGCAGGGTTGTCGCAGCATAGCGGGCGATGACGGGCATAAATTACGTCCTTTGGCGGAGACCGGGCCTCGTGCGGGCGTAGCGCAACAATCTGGCGATAACATGGCGCGCGCACCAGTGTTGATCCAGACCTTTCCAAGCGTGCGCCCGGGTCTTATGTGGGACGGGTCAGGCAAAATACATAGGGTGCCCATGTCCTTTTTTCGCAAAATGAAGGAACGGATGTTCAAATCCTCGTCGCAGTTGGACGAGGGGCTGGATGCCATCATTGAAAAGGGCGCTGACGCTGCGGTGGAGGAGGGAATCGCGCCGGAGACGAACACACCGGAGGTCGCGCTGGATGAGGTGACGCCGGAAGTGATACGGGCAGATGTGGCACCAATTCAGCCCGCCCCGATCCCGGAGCCGGTTGTCGAACCGATCCCGGCGGATGCGCCCGCGCCGACTCCTGCGCCTGCGACTGCACCGCCGCCAGTATCAGGTCCAGCGCCGGACTCCAAAAAGCCCGGCATTCTCGGTCGGCTCATGGGCCGGACCAACGAGCCCAGGCGAGCGCTTGACGACGACATGCTGGAACAGCTGGAAGACCTTCTGATCGCCTCCGACATGGGCGTTGACATCGCCCTGCGGGTCACTGCCAACATGGCAGAGGGGCGCTACGGGAAGCAGATGTCGGCCCGTGAAATCAAGGAATTGCTCTCGGCTGAGATCACCTCAGTGATGGACCCTGTCGCGCGGCCCTTGCCGATCTATGCCAGGACGCCTCAGGTCGTGCTGGTCGTGGGTGTGAATGGGTCTGGCAAGACCACGACCATCGGCAAGCTCGCCAGTCAGTTCCGCGCCGCAGGCAAGAAGGTGGTGATCGCCGCAGGTGACACGTTCCGGGCGGCTGCGGTAGAGCAATTGCAGGTTTGGGGAGACCGCGCGGGCGTGCCCGTTCTGACCGCTCCGGCGGGTTCTGACCCGGCAGCGCTGGCATATGACGCAATGGTCAAGGCCGAGGCCGACGGCGCGGACCTGCTGATGATCGACACCGCTGGCCGATTGCAGAACCGGGCCGATCTGATGGAGGAACTGGCCAAGATCGTGCGTGTGATCCGCAAGAAAGATCCCGACGCGCCGCACAACACTTTGCTGGTTCTCGATGCCACCACAGGGCAGAATGCTCTGCGTCAGGTGGAACTGTTCGGGCAGATGGCGGACGTCTCGGGCCTTGTGATGACGAAGCTGGACGGCACTGCGAAGGGCGGCGTTCTGGTGGCGCTTGCCGACAGGTTCGGCCTCCCGATCCACGCCATTGGAGTGGGCGAACAAATTGATGATTTGCAACCTTTCGACCCACAAGATTTTGCCGATGCCCTGGTCGGACTTGACCGAACCTGATCTCCACTCACACCCCCTTTGGATAAAGTATCGAGACCAAGATGCGACTAAAATCCCTTTGCCTAGCGACCGCGCTCTGCGTGTTGCCGGCCACATCGTACGCCCTGAACAGTGCCCAGTGCCGTGCGATTGAAGAGACAGCCTTTTCGGCCCTCGACTATGTCCTGGGCCTGGATGTGACGCAAAGCGAGACCTCCACATCGCGGGCTTTGCCGGACGGGTGCGTCTCGACCGATCTCGATTTCACTTTGGGGGACTACGGCATCGTGCTGCGGGCAGAACAATTGTCGTACACTGGCAGCGCGTTGACGGAATGGTCGGACGGTGACGTGATCTTGCCCTCGCAATTGAATCTGCGCCTCAGCGGCATAACCTTGCGCGATACGCCGCCGCCCTATTTTGGGTGGATGTCGAACCTCGTTGGTCCTGACTATCCGGCGCAGATTGACCTTCAGTGGACGTGGGAGGAGGCCACCCGTGGCCTGTCTGACACGACCGCGGTCTTCGACTTCGGCGGCGGCAATTCCATCACACTTGAGATCGACGGCTTCGCGCCGGAGTGGGAGCCGTTCGCGCTGTCGTTGGAGAACCTCCAGGTCACGCAGTTCTCCAACGTCACCGCGTTCAATGGACTGTTCGAGCGGGCCATCGCCGCCCCGCTGACCGAAGCAGGCGTCAGCATGTCGCCCATCGCGATGATTTTCGTCGCGGCAGGTATCCAGAACATCGTCAGCGCCACACCGCGCAGCTTGCTGCCGACCCAATCGGCTGACGCCATCGTGGCGTTCGCCCAAAGTCTGCCAGAGCCCCGTGGCGTTCTATCGTTGGAGGCCAGCAGCCGCGTTCCGTTTGACCCTATGGTTCTGGCCGAAGATCTGATCAGGGACTTGACCATCAATGCACCGCCACCCGGTGCGCGCTTCCGCGCCACCTGGATACCATCCAATTAACCTCAGCGCCTGGATCCAGTCCATCGAGGGCACGGAGGCCGGTGCTCAGGTCGCCCTGATCCTCGCGCTTTCGGCGGCCGTGCTGCATGCCATTTTCGGCGCGTTGCAGAAGGGCCGGCATGATCCGCTCCTGGCGCGCGGCGTCATTGATATCAGCTATTGCCTGATGGCCGCGCCGATTGCGTTCTTCGTCGTCCCATGGCCCGAGCCGCATATGTGGCCGATCTTTGCCGGCGTTTTCGTGATCCACGCAGGCTACAAATTCGCGACCCTCGGGGCGTACAGGCGCGGCGCATATACCGTCGTCTACCCCGTGATGCGCGGCACGGGGCCGCTGTTCACCATCGTCGGCGCCTGGCTGATCTTCGGCGAGACGTTCAACACGGTTCAATGGCTCGGCGTTGTGGTCCTGCTTGCTGGCCTTTACGGGCTTGCAGCCTTCAATATGGCCCGCGTGACCATCGCCCGTGACACGTTGATCAGCGCACTTTGGCTTGCTGTACTGACGGGCCTGTTTGTGGCCGTCTACACCACCTACGACGCCTACGGCATACGCGCCTCAACCGACCCGTTCACCTTCCTCGCGTGGTTTTTCTTTGTCGACGGACTGCTGTTTCCGGTGCTTGCCGTGCGATTTTACCTGCGGATGGAGGCACGTCCGACCCTTGCGCCACTCGCGCTTCGCGGATTTGCAGGTGGGCTCATCGCCTTCGCGTCCTTTGGCTCCATCATGCTTGCGACCCGGCTGGACCAGGTCGGCGAAGCGGCCGTGTTGCGCGAAACATCTACCGTCTTCGCGGCCCTTATCGGCTGGCTGTTCCTGCGCGAACCCGTTGGGCCGGTGCGCGCCGGATTGATGGGTTTGATTGCGGCGGGCGCGGTGATAGTGGAATTCGCAGGATAGGAAGCGCGGGCCGAACTGCGGGCATCCGGCCTCGGATCACCGTGCAAGAAATGAGAGAACACGCAATGGCAGAAACAAAGATCAACCCCTGGCTGAAGAACGGCTTGGAACTCGGGCCACCTCTCCTGTTTTTCATCGCATACCTGCGCCTGCAGGACAAAGCGGTGACGGTGGGCGCGACAGAGTACGACGGGTTCATCATCGCGACTGCTGTTTTCGTGCCGATCCTTCTGGCTTCAATTGCGATCTTGTGGAAACTGACCGGGGTTATCTCCCGTATTCAGGTATTTACGGCGATCTTGGTGGTGTTCTTCGGCGCCCTGACAATCTGGTTCAACGACGACCGTTTCTTCAAGATGAAAACAACCATCGTCTATGCCTTCTTCGCGGTGATGCTGGGGATCGGGCTGCTGCGCGGCCAGAGCTATCTGAAATTCCTGATGGGTGATCGTTTGCCGATGGCGGATCAGGGCTGGATGATCATGACCAAACGCATCGCATTGGCATTCGTCGCAATGGGAGTGGTGAATGAAGTGGTCTGGCGCACCCAAACCGACCAATTCTGGGTCACGTTCGAGACCTTCGCCTTGCCTGCATTCCTGTTTGTCGTCTTCATGTCCCAAGCCCCGCTGATCGAGCGGTTCAGCCTCGCCGAGGACGAGACGGACGATCCGTCTTAGAGGACCCACCGCCACGCTTTGCCGCGGGCCGCTCGCCCGATTGTCCAGACGGCCTATCCGTGCGAGAGCCAACCCGGTGCGCGCCACCCGGGGCCGCGCCTTTGGGCGGTGCCTTCTTGCGCTTTCCCTTGAACGGTGCCTTTGGCTTTGGCTCGGCGTGACCCTCGGTCGCGGCCTCCAGGCCCAGTTGATCACGCAGGACGCGGGATTTGATTTCTTCCACTTCACCGGACTTCAATTCGCCAAGCCGAAACGGGCCGTAGGATACGCGGATCAGACGATTCACTTCGAACCCAAGTTCCGCCATCGCGCGGCGGATCTCCCGGTTCTTGCCTTCCCGCAGGCCCACGGTGATCCAGGCATTCGCACCCTGGACCCGGTCAAGCGACACGTCCATGGGCTGAAACCGTTCGCCTTCCGCAACGATCCCTCGCCGCAATGGGGCGAAATCCTCGTCCTTGGGCGCGCCTTTCATCCGCACGCGGTACTTGCGCAACCACCCGGTCGATGGCAGTTCCAGCTTCCGCTTCACGCCGCCGTCGTTGGTCAGCAGCAGCAACCCTTCGGAGTTCATGTCGAGCCGCCCCACGGCCATCACCCGCGGCAGTCCTTCGGGCAACTTGTCGAAGACCGTCTCGCGGCCCTTTTCGTCGGCGTTGCTGGTCACGAGGCCGGTGGGCTTGTGGTACATCCAGACCCGTGGTCGTTCGATCGCAGGGATCGCCGCCTCATCGACCAGGATCACATCGGCATCCGTGACGTTCAGCGCCGGGCTCTCGATTACCGCGCCGTTGACCGAGACGCGCCCCGCCTCGATCATCCGCTCCGCCTCGCGGCGCGAAGCCACACCCGCCCGGCTCAGCCGTTTTGCAATTCGTTCACCATCACCCATGCCCCTCGCTACAAGTTTGACAGCGCGGTGGAAAGCGGCAACCACTGAGCCATGACGCAATTTACCAGTTTCATGGATGCGGCCCTGTCCGAGGCCCAGGCCGCCGCCGCCCGTGGCGAGGTGCCCGTCGGGGCCGTCATCACCCGCAATGGCCGGATCATCGCGCGTGCCGGCAACCGTACTCGTGAGTTTCACGACCCTACGGCCCATGCCGAAACCCTCGCGATCCGCGCCGCCTGCGCCATGTTGAAATCCGAGCGTTTGCCCGATTGCGATCTCTGGGTCACGCTGGAGCCGTGCCCGGCCTGCGCCGCCACGATCGCCGCCGCGCGCCTCAAACGCCTTTACTATGCCGCATCCGATCCCAAATCCGGCGGTGTGGCCCAAGGCCCGCGCATCTTCGACCACCCCCAGGCGCACCATAAACCAGAGGTCTATACAGGTCTGTCGGAGTCGGACGCCACTGCACTCCTGCGCACCTTCTTCGCCGAAAAGCGCTGAGAAAGCACCCTCCGCTCCCTTGTTCATCTTGCCCGAAAAACTCCCGCCGGAGGCTCCGACCTCTGCCGAGGCAGCCGTCCTGAACAGATTTCGGCTTCAGTAAAAAATGCGCGGAGAGCCTGTAAGCCGGATTTTGTGCCGCCGGAGTTACCCCCAGCTTAGATGACCATTCCTCTAGGCCAGTGCTTGCGCACAAGCTCAAGCTGCCAACCCGGACCGCTGGGGTGAAGCGCCCCATGTTACGGTCCCTATTCGGCATTGCTCCCGGGTGGGGCTTGCCATGCGGGCCTTGTTGCCAAAGCCCCGGTGGGCTCTTACCCCACCGTTTCACCCTTTCCACGACATGCATGGAGGTTTGTTTTCTGTGGCGCTTTCCGTCGGATTGCTCCGCCCGGGCGTTACCCGGCACCTTTGCTTCAGGGAGTCCGGACTTTCCTCGAACCAACGTCCCCCGAAGGGGCGCTAGGCTCGCGGCCATCCAGCCCTCCGCGCAAGGCCCCCGCTACGGTGCGCGCGCGCCTCGGTCAAGCCCCGTATCGTGCGGCCAGATCCGCCATCACTGCGCAATCATCACCGTTCAGAGGGCCAAGGGCCCAGGGCCTGAACCGCATCCGAACCACCTCCAGCAGCAGGGCGTCGTCCATCTTGCAGTAGCCAAAGGCGCGCGCGTCCAAGCGAAATTGCCTCTCGTCCACCGTACCGCCCGTTGCCTCGGACCAGACCGCCAGCCCCTGGCGGGCCAGTCGCTTCCAATCGAATCTGCGTCCGGGATCCATCTTGCGCCCCGGTGCCATATCGGAATGACCGATCACGCCCACCGCCGCAATTCCCCAATTCGCGAGAAGGTGAGAACCGAGGAGGGATTCGAGCGCCGCCATCAACGGCTCCGAAAACGGAGATACTCCATCGTTATCAAGTTCGATCCCGATGGAACGTGAATTCACGTCGCCGCGACCGCGCCACTCTCCAACGCCCGCATGCCACGCCCGCATGTTGTCCGGCACCAGCGACAACACCTCTCCATCCCGACCGATCAGATAATGTGCCGAAACTTCCCGCGCGGGGTCACACAACACCCGCGCCGCAGAGGCGCAATCGGCCATGGCGGTGTAATGTAGCACGACCAGTTCAGGGCGCAGGCCATCGCGCCGCTCCCCAAAGTTCGGGCTCTCCACGATGGTTATTCGGAAAGTGACGGCAGTGTATCGACCGCCTCAGCCGCTGCATTGGCCGAAGCCCGCAGGTCAGTCGGGTCAAATCCGCAGACGAAACCGTCGCCGTCAGGGTCCATGCCATTCGGGTCCCGCTCCGGTCCACCATCGCGAAGGAACCGATCCTGCGCCTGATCACGTGTCGGGAACTGGCCACATATGCCTTGCCCGTCGCGCCGGAACGGATTGCGGCGGTATTGCTGCTGTCCGACGCTATGAGTGGTCCGGAGGGCAAAGGCCGCCACGCGCGGAATGAGTGGCGGCGGCAAAATGTCGCTTGCCTGCTGCGGTTGGATGTTATCGAAGACACCGCCACCGGAATTGCCGCCACCCTCTGCCGCCGCAATCGCGCCCTCCGCGCGCGCCGCCAGATCGTTGGGGTCCAGAAAAGTCACCTCTCCCATGGCGCCGGCGGCGGTGGGGACCCCACCCGGCGCGGCGGACGGGAAGTTCACCGGACCAGGCGGTCTCAAAGTCTCGGCGGTGGAGATCTGGCCCGTGCTCACATCATTGGGCGCCGACGCGCAGGCCGCCAGGAAAAAACACCCTGAAATCGCCAGGAAACGTAAAGAAATCATAATCTAAGACCTGTTTAGGAACTCTTCGGGCGAGTCTACCACCATTGACCGGGCTTTTCCACAAAGCCCGACGCTCTCTCCAGCGCATAGGCGGTGTTCAGCAGTTCGCCTTCTTCCCACGGCCTTCCGATCAGTTGCAATCCAAGCGGCAGGCCGTTGCGATCAAGGCCCGTGGGCACGGCTATACCCGGAAGGCCCGCGAGGTTCACCGTCACGGTAAACACGTCATTGAGGTACATCGCGACTGGATCGCTGACCTCCTGACCCAACTGGAATGCGGCGCTTGGGGTTGCGGGGGTCAGGATCGCGTCGACGCCTGCTGCGAAGACCTCGTCGAAGTCGCGCTTGATCAGGGTGCGCACCCGTCGTGCGCGGTTGTAATAGGCGTCGTAGAAGCCTGCCGACAGCACGTAAGTGCCAATCATCACGCGGCGCTGCACCTCCGCGCCGAAGCCTTCGGCGCGGGTCTTTTCATACATTTCGGTAATGCCGTCGCCCGGTGTCATCTTCGCGCGGTAGCCGAAACGCACGCCATCGTAGCGCGCAAGGTTTGAAGACGCCTCGGCCGGTGCGATCACGTAGTATGCGGGCAACGCGAATTTGGTATGAGGAAGCGAGATGTCGCGAATGACCGCTCCTGCGTCTTTCAGCATCGCGGTGCCATTGGTCCATAGTGTTTCGATCTCATCGGCCATGCCATCCATTCGGTATTCCCTGGGGATACCGATGACCTTGCCTTTGATGTCACCCGTCAGCATTGCCTCAAAATCCGGCACGTCCAAGTCGGCGGACGTGCTGTCCTTCGCGTCATGGCCCATCATCGCGCGGCCCATGATTGCGGCGTCCCGCACCGTCTTGGTCATCGGTCCCGCCTGGTCGAGGGACGAGGCGAACGCCACCACTCCCCAACGCGAACAGCGCCCGTAGGTGGGCTTGAGGCCCACAGTCCCGGTGAACGCGGCGGGCTGGCGGATCGACCCGCCCGTGTCCGTCCCTGTTGCCGCGAGACACAGGTCAGCGGCCACAGCTGATGCGCTGCCGCCCGAGGATCCACCCGGCGTCAAAGCCGCATCGGAATTGCCCGCGCGCCAAGGGTTTACAGCGTTGCCATACACGGAGGTCTCGTTTGACGACCCCATGGCAAATTCGTCCATGTTCAACTTGCCCAACATGACCGCGCCTGCATCGCGCAATTTGCCCGACACCGTTGATTCGTATTGTGGCTTGAAGCCTTCAAGGATCTTGGAGGCCGCCTGGCTGGCAACACCCTCGGTGCAGAACAGATCCTTGATGCCCACGGGGATGCCGCACATGTCGGGCGCATCGCCTGCCTTGATCCGCGCATCCGCCGCCGTCGCGCGCTCCATCGCGATCTCTGGCGTCTTGTGCACGAACGCGCCCAAAGCGTCGGCTGCATCAATCGCGGTCAGGCAGGCTTGGGTCAACTCAACACTCGTCACATCGCCTTTGCGCAGAGCGTCACGTGCATCTGCGATAGTCATTTTCGTCAGATCAGACATCACTCAACCACCTTCGGAACCGCAAAGAAGCCCTCTCTCGCGTCGGGGGCATTGGCGAGAACTTTCGCCTGCTGGTTCCCGTCGGTCACGACATCCGCGCGTTGGGGCAGGGCGGTGGGCGTGACAGAGACCATGGGCTCCACGCCGTCCACATTCACCTCCTCCAACTGTTCGATGAAGCCAAGGATCGCGTTGAATTCTTCGGCCAGCGCGGGCAGATCCGCGTCCTCCACCTTGATACGGGCGAGTTTGGCGACCTTTCCGGCGGTCGCGACGTCTATGGACATAGGCCAGTTCCTCCTGAGCAGACGGATGTTGAGCGCGGTTTACCTAGGCTGTGCGGTTGCCGCAAGCGGGCGCAGGGGCGCTTAACTCAGGATTTACGTCGGTCCGCAGTTTAATAACCGGCATCAGACGGCTCGACCGGCGAATCAATACGCAACGGCGGGGGGGTGCCATGGCAGATCGAACCGAGATTGATGCGCGAGGCGTCGGCCGAGTGGAATGCACAGACACCGTAGTCTGCTTGTCAGTCCACCTTGTTTGCCGGCCCTGCCACTCGCCTTCGCAGGCCAGTAAAAGGAGATTGCGCCGGATGCTGACTTGGTCCCTGCCGAACAGACTAAAGCGCCCTGATCATCTCCACTGCCGGAAAGCCAATTCCGGGCCGCAGCATGATCTTTATCTCGCCGCGCCGCTGGAATCCCATGGAGGCATAGAAACCCTCGGCCGTCCGCGTCGACTGGCATATCATCCACCGCACTCCCGAATTGCGTGCCGCAACATAGCTGCGTTCCATCAGGCTGCGCGCCAATCCCCGCCGAAGCGCTTTTGGATGGGTGACGACGTGCCGAATATGCCCCACATCGCGTGGCCCGATCCCGCCTTGCGGTCCGCCATGGGTCCAGCCGCCTGCGGCCAGCGCATCGCCGTTGCGGTCCTCGGCCATGTAATAGGTGCCGCAGCACAGCAGTTCAGGGCGCGCGCGACTGATCAAAGGCAGGCAGGTGACAAGCACGGAGGCCGCGTAATCGGGCTTCAGGAGCACCGGGTAGCTGTGCGCCAAGAGCGCGTCGATAGCGGGTAAATCGCCCGCATTCGTCGGCCGTATCACGATGTCGTCCACCATGGCGGAAGTCCTTCGATTGCCATTGGTTGCCCGTCCGAAACAGGTTCGACTGGACAAGAAAAAGGGCCGCGTCGATCTCTCGGCGCGGCCCTTCATGCTTGGGTGGTCTGGAGGCGATCCTACTTGATCTTGCCTTCCTTGTACTCAACATGCTTGCGCACCACGGGATCATACTTTCGCACGACCATCTTTTCGGTCATCGTGCGTGCGTTTTTCTTCGCCACATAGAAATGGCCCGTCCCGGCGGACGAATTCAGGCGGATTTTGATCGTGACTGGCTTCGCCATGGGTCGGGCTCCTTGCGGTGGTCGGGGCGGAGGGACACAGGCCGCTCACGCATCATTCGGATAGAGACCGCCTTTTACCGGGGAGGGGGTCGGTGTCAACACCTCAAATCGTGTAGAGCGCTGTCATCAAGATATAGCTGACGCCGCCCATCAGGACCAGAACCCGCACCAGGTCCAGTTTGCGCCACAGCAGCAGCGCGCTGGCGAGCAGTGACAGGGCGATAGCTGCTCCGTCGATAGTGCCAATGTCCGGCACCCAAAGACCAAAGGATCTGCGCTCAACCACGCTGAACCAGACGTTTAGCGCGAACCAGACCGACAGGTTGGCGATGATCCCGACCACGGCTGCGGTGATGCCGTTGAGCGCACCGGTCAGGCGCGGTCGCGTGGCGATCCAGTCGACGTATGGTGCGCCGGCAAAGATCCACAGGAAGCAAGGCGCGAATGTGACCCAAAGTGTGAGGCCAGCCGCCAAAGCGCCCATGCCCCAGCCGTCGGCCTGTGCACCCGCCATGAAGCCCACGAATTCGGTCACCAGGATCAGGGGGCCCGGCGTCGTTTCCGCGAGACCCAGCGCATCCATCATCTGGTCCGTGGTCAGCCAGCCATAGTTGCCCACAACCTTCTGCACCATGTAGGCCAACACCGCGTAGGCCCCGCCAAAGGTCACTACGGCCAGCGTTGCGAAGAACGTGGCCACATCGCGCAGCACGTCACCTGCGAAGAGCCGGATGGCGAGGAGGGGGCCGAGCCAGATCGCAGACCAGATCACCACCGTGCGCAGGGTTTGCAGGGGCGATACGGTGAGGGTTGGCGCCTCCGCGGCTTCACCGCGCATAGCCAGTGCGCCCACAATGGCTGCCGCGATGATGATCAGTGGAAACGGGATCTGAACCACGAAGATTGCCACGAACGCCACTGCCGCCAGCGCCATCGGACCGGATCCGATCAAGGCCCTGCGCGAGACTTTGATCAGCGCCTGCACCACGATCACGATGACAGTCGCCTTGATGCCCAGAAAGACCGACGCGACCCACGCCAGACCACCATAGGCGGCATAGAGGCTGGCCAGAACAAGGATCACGACGGCTCCTGGTATCACGAACAAAAGCCCCGCAATCAATCCGCCCACGGTGCCGCGCATGCGCCAGCCCGCGTAGGTCGCAAGCTGCATCGCCTCTGGCCCCGGCAACAGCATGCAGAAGCTGAGCGCGCTGAGGTATTGTCGCTCCGTCAGCCAATCGCGCTTTTCGACCAACTCCCTGTGCATAAGCGCGATCTGCGCGGCAGGCCCTCCGAACGACAACAAGCCAATGCGCCCGAAGACGCGCACCATGTCTGACAGGGCTGGCTCGATCATCGCGATGTCTCCGGTCTGCCTCCGCTTTGCCAGGTCCCAGGCGCGCCTTACGGCGATCACAATCGGCAGGCCCTGCCGCAACGAAAAAGGGCCGGGGATCAACCCGGCCCTTCCGAAATCCACCACCCGAAGGCTTACTCGCGATTGCCAAGGAAGCTGAGGATGATCAGGAACATGTTGATGAACGACATGTAGAGGTTCAGCGCGCCCATGATCGCGGACTTCGCCAGCCACTCAGCGTCGCCGTGTTGTGCATGCTCAACATATTCGGTCTTGATGGTTTGGGTGTGGTAGGCGGTGAGGCCCGCGAACACCAAGAGCAGCAGCGCCGAGAGCGCCAGATCGAATCCCGGGATCACGATGCCCCAGAAGGCGGACAATGCGAACGACAGAAGCATCAATACGATGCCACCGATCAGACCCATGATCAGGAACGCGCCCCAGCCGGAGATGTCTTTCTTGGTCACATAGCCCCACATGCTGAGGCTCGCGAACGCGATGGAGGTCACCAGGAACGACTGCGCAATCGACGCGCCGGTAAAGGCCACGAAGATGTAGGAGATCGACACGCCCATGACAGCGGCGAAGGCATAGAAGAATGTCTGCGCTGCGGAGGCCGAGGCTTTGGTAATGATCGCGCCGAACGCGAAGATCATGCCCAATGGCGCAAACATCACGATGTAGCCCAGGATCGACGGCTGGAGCGTCTGGGGATCGCGCAGCAGCGAGAACAATTGCTCGTTCGATCCAAACGCCCAGGCGGCGAGAAATGTAATCAACAGGCCAATCGACATCGTGCCGTAGACCTTGTTCATGTGCGCGCGCAGACCTTGATCGAACTCCGCGACGGAGCCGGCCATGCCTTGCGACCGCATCGTCTGATATTCAGCCATGGGTACCTCCAAAAAAGACTGTTGGGCCCGAGACTTCGGGCATCCATGCCTATAATATCGTGCAGTCGGAGGAACATTTCAAGCTACCGACCGCCGCAAATGCTGCGACGGTCGATAGTTTTTTCCTGTTGGCCCCAATTGGCGAGGTCAGCACCGCCACGTCTGGGGCGCATCCCACAACGAACGCCGGATCTCTTGCGTGATCTGGCCATCGCTCAGTCCGATGTCACGGCGCATGTGATCCGGCAACCGTTCAAGGTGTCGACGCTGGCGCCAGACGCCGAGCATGCGCTGCAACAGGCCCGGTTGCACAGCCGGAGTGCAGGTCGCCACAACCTTCGAGATCGTTCCAGAGATCGGTGTGGTTTGTGTCAGGTCGGTCATGGCGTGTCCTTTCAGAATTTGTGACGAAGTGGAGATTTTTCATTTCGTTACGTGATGTATGGACGAGCTATTGGTATTTTGATAGTGAATGATAGTGAACATAATCATCACGGGAATTGATGAATGGCCAGGAACCTCGATCTCACCGCGCTTCGCGCTTTCGTTACCGTCGTTGACGCAGGCGGTGTCACCAAGGCCTCGGGCTTTTTGAACCTGACGCAATCGGCGGTCTCGATGCAGCTCAAGAGGCTGGAAGAGGCGCTGGATGTGGGTCTGTTCGACCGCACCACGCGCAAGCTGAACCTCACTGGCGCGGGAGAACAGATGTTGGGGTATGCGCGCCGGATGCTGGAGTTGAATGACGAGAATTCTGGGACGTTTGACCGCAAAGGAATACGAGGGCGAAATCTCCCTCGGAGTGCCTCATGACGTAGTTTACCCCGCCATTCCGGAGGTCTTGCAGCGCTTCAACAAGGCCTATCCGCGTATGAAGGTGCACTTGCTGTCGATGGGCACTATCAACCTCAAGGCTGCTTTCGCGCGCGGCGAAGCGGATGTGATCCTGACCACGGAAGAACGTGTCGATAAGGGAGGGGAGACGCTGCTGGAGCGTCCCATGGTCTGGATTGGTGCGGAGGACGGCCAGATGTGGAAGCAACGCCCGTTGCGTCTGGCGTTTGAGCACGCCTGCATTTTCCGCGGGCCTGCGCTGGCGGCGCTGGATGCGGCGGGGATTTCCTGGGAGATGGCGGTGGAATCGGATTCGATCCGCACCGTTGAGGCCTCAGTCAGCGCGGATCTGGCTGTGCACGTGCTGATCGAAGGGACCGAATCGCCATACGCATCGGTTATTCAGCATGACGGGGGCTTGCCGACGATGCCGAGAATACAAATTAATATGTACCGAACTGACTTGTCGAAGGCAGAGCCGCTGGATGCTTTGACTGACCTGATCCGACAAGCATATCGCGCGATGTGAGCAACAGGAGCGGGCTGTGATCCGGGCTGCTGGTTACATCGTCACCACCACCTTGCCCGAAACCTTGCGCAATCGCAGAAGCTCCATCGCCTCGCCCGCCTCCGCCAGGGGCCGCAGTGCCCCGATGTGCGGCGATAGTTTTCCTGCAACATACATGTCCATCAAGTCCGCTAGGCTGCGTGCCAGCCGCTCGGGCGCCCATGCCAGATAGCCACCCCAGTAAAATCCAATGGCGTCGATGTTCTTGACCAGCAGATGATTGGCCGGGATCTGGGGGATGTCGCCGCTGGCAAACCCGATGACCACGATCCGCCCGCCGGGGTTTGTTGCGCGCATGGCGACCTTGAAGCCGTCGCCGCCGACCGCGTCATAGACCACGTCCGCGCCGCCCAGGGCGCGCACCTCGGCCCGGATATCCGCTGTTTCGCTGTCCAGAACATGCGTCGCTCCGGCGGCTTTGGCCACTGCCAGCTTTGCCGCGCCGCGTGCCACCGCGATCACCTCCGCGCCCATGGCCGCGCCCAACTCCACCGCCGTAAGCCCCACACCTCCGGCGGCGCCGAGGACCAGTAACCGCTCGTTTTTTTGCAGTTTTGCGCGGTCTGTCAGTGCCAGATGGGAGGTGCCGTAGGCGACGATGAACCCCGCCGCCTCTGCGAATGGCATGACGTCAGGTATCGGTACGCAGCGCGCGGCGCTGAACACACCGGCTTCCGCCAGTCCGCCAGAGCCCTCGAACACGGCCACGCGGGTGCCAACGGCAGGCGACTGCACACCGTCGCCCAAGGCCTCCACCACGCCTGCGACTTCCATCCCGAGCGTGAACGGCAACGCAGGCGTGTCCTGATACGTGCCCCTGGCCATCAACAGATCCGCGAAATTCAGGCCGCAGGCGTGGATGGCGACGCGGACCTGGCCGGGACCGGGGGATGGTTCGGCAATCTCCAGCACTGCTGGATCCGTCCCATGATCGCTGACCACGAATGCCCGCATGGTTATCCCTCCGGGTTGCAAGCCATCGGCACGTTACGCCGCGCCGTCGCCGCTTTAGTGCCAGCAATCGCGATATTTGCACAAGCTGTCATTGTCATGCCCGCCACTGCAGAAGGCTTGACCACGACGCAGAGGCCATGCCACCCCGGTTGCAAAGGCGCGAAGGGGTGCAACGGATGGTCGATTGGAGATCCGCAAAGGATCAGCACGATGCCCTGATGGATGTCGCGCATGTCTTGGCCGACACCGCCCGCGCGGCGATCCTGCCGCACTTCCGGCAGAGTGGTCTTGGAACGATCTCAAAGGAGCGCGACCACTACGACCCCGTCACCGTTGCCGACCGTGCCGCTGAGGCCGCGATGCGGGCGGCCCTCGCACAAATGCGGCCCGATGATGCGATTTTGGGTGAGGAGGAAGGGGCCACCTCCGGCACTTCCGGCCTGACCTGGGTGCTCGACCCGATTGATGGAACACGCGGCTTCGTGTCGGGCACGCCCACGTGGGGCGTTCTGATCGCGATCTGCGATGCGGATGGCCCGATCTACGGTATCATCGACCAGCCCTATATCGGCGAACGGTTTGAGGGCGGCCTGGGCCGCGCAGTCTTGAATGGCCCATTGGGCGAGCGTCCTTTAGCCGTATCGCCCGCGGCGTCCTTGGCGGAGGCCACATTGTTCACAACTTTCCCCGAACTCGGCACTGTGAAGGAGCGTCTGGGGTTTGAAGCGGTGCGCGACGCGGTGCAACTGACCCGCTACGGCTGCGATTGCTACGCCTATGCGTTACTGGCGGCGGGTCAGATTGATCTGGTGATCGAGGCAGGGCTGAACAGTTATGACATCGCAGCACCGATTGCGGTGATCGAGGCCGCAGGCGGGATCGTCACGAATTGGGAAGGCGGGCCTGCCCATGACGGAGGGCGCGCAATTGCAGCGGCCTCGCCCGCACTCCATGCAAGCGCCAAGGCGCTGCTGAAAGGGGCAACGCATGGTTGAGATGATCCTTCGCAACGTGGCCCATCTGGTCACGATGGATGATGCGGGGACGGAGCCTCGGGACGTTGATATCCTGCTGCGCGACGGCGTTATCGTCTCGGTGGGCGAACGGCTCTCGTCCGACGTGCCGTCTCTGGATTGCACTGGCTGTCTGGTGACACCCGGGCTGGTGAACACGCACCACCACCTGTTCCAGACCCTCACCCGCGCGGTTCCGGGAGGGCAGGACGCAGCGCTGTTTGGCTGGCTGCAAACGCTCTACCCGATCTGGTCGCGCTTCACGCCGGATCATATGGAGACGTCAGCGGTGATCGGTCTGGCGGAGTTGGCGCTGTCGGGGTGTACCACCTCGTCGGACCACATGTATCTGTTCCCGAACGGATCGCGCCTGGACGATACAATTGCCGCCGCCGATCTGGTCGGCCTGCGATTCCAGCCCACACGCGGTGCGATGTCCATTGGGGTTTCGGATGGTGGGTTGCCGCCCGATACACTGGTGGAGGATGAGGCCGAGATCCTTGAAGATTGCATTCGCGTCATTGACGCGTTTCACGATCCATCGCCCGGTTCCATGTGCCGTGTCGGCGTCGCGCCATGTTCGCCGTTTTCCGTCAGCCGGGAGTTGATGCGGGACGCCGCGATCCTGGCGCGCGACAAAGGCGTGATGCTGCACACTCATCTGGCGGAGAATGATGAGGATATCGCATACTCGTTGGGGCAATTCGGATGCCGCCCCGGCCAATATGCGGAGGATTTGGGTTGGACAGGGGATGACGTCTGGCACGCCCATTGCGTGAAACTGGACGTAGGCGAGATTGATCTGTTTGCGCGCTCCGGGACCGGGGTGGCGCATTGCCCATGCTCCAATTGTCGCCTGGCCTCGGGAATTGCGCCGGTACGGGCGATGCGGGATGCGGGGGTGAAGGTGGGGCTCGGCGTTGATCGGATCCGCGTCGAACGATGCGGGAAGCCTGATAGACGAGGCGCGCCAGACACTCTTGTTGCAACGGGTCGCATACGGCCAAGGGGCAATGTCCGCACGTGAAGCCTTGCGGATCGCCACGCGGGGCGGTGCGGAGGTTTTGGGGCGCGGCGCGGAGATCGGGCAAATCGCGCCGGGCTTCCGGGCCGATCTTGCAATCTGGGACATGTCCGGGGTCGAGACGGCAGGGTCCTGGGACGCGGCTGCCCTGGTTCTTGCCGGGCCGCGGCGGGTGCGCGATCTGATCGTTGAGGGCAGGCAGGTGGTGACAGACGGGCGTATGGTGTCCCTGGACATGGCGCCTTGGCTTGCGCGCCAGCGCCGGCTTGCGCGAGAGCTTGCTGAGGAACTGTGATTCACATTTTTCCGCATTCGGGGCGTTAGCACGCATGCAATCTTGCAAATATCTGCATTTTTGCGATTTCCATACAGGTCATCCGGCGACTTATCCACAATCTGGAATGCGGGTAGGCCATAGGCCTTGCCCGACTGCCGTGGCTGAGGCATCCTGCCGCCTATCGAGCAAATCAAATGAAGGATCCTGCTTATGAAGATCCGGTACGCGGCAATTGCCGCAACACTTACCTTGGTCATGGCAGCCTGTACGCCATCCGTTTCCTCCCGCGATGGAGCCGGGGGCAGCCAGCGGTTGAGCCTTGGGCAAAGCGTTGATATCGCGGCCGTCGGCACGCGGTTGTCGGCATTGCGTGCCAGCAATGGCTTGGCGCGTCCTCTGGGTCATTCGGCAGCGCTTCAGGCCGCAGCCCAGGCTCACGCAGATGATATGGCGCAGTCCGGTAACCTTGCGCACACAGGCTCCGACGGCTCCACTCTGAGCAGTCGGACCCGAGCCGCGGGCTACACCCCATGCTTCGGGGCAGAGAACATCGCGGAAGGTCAGACGAGCATCGCGCAGGTGTTCAATGACTGGATGGGGTCGCCCGACCACCGCACCATCATCCTTGCACCGCAAGCCACGCAATTCGGCTTTGCGCGCAATGGGACTTATTCGGTCCTCGTCGTCGGGCGCAGTTGCTGAAGCAGCGCCCGCGATTGGCTGATGCCAATACCAAACAGAATGATGCCGAGTGCCCAGAAAAGCTGTGGCGGCAGGTCCTCGCCCATGATGACGACACCAAACAGAACCGCCCAGAGCGGGATCATGTAGCTGACCAGCGACATGAACAGCGAGCCTGCGGTCGTGATGATCCGCACCCGCAACACGGCGGCGAGCCCGGTGGGCAGGGCCGCGACGTAGACCAGTGCCCATAGCGCCGGGCCTGGCGAGATCTCGGGCGGGCCTTCCAGAACGAAGGCCAGCGGAACCAAAACCGCCCCTCCGATCACGAGCCCGGCCGTTGCGAACGCCACAGGAGGCATGGACGGCGCGCGACGGGTCACAACAGACCCCACGGCGTAGCAAGCGGCCGAGGCGATGCAAGCCACACGGCCCCAAATCGTACCTTCCCCGAATGCGCCCGGTCCGATCAGCATCAACAGCCCGACAAAGCCGAGCACCACCCCGATAATGCGGCGCGGTCCTATCCCCTCCTCCGGCGAGAAGATCGCGACCAGCGGTAGCACGATCAGCGGGACAGCCCCCATGGCTACGCCTGCAAAGGCGGAGGGAACCTGGGTCAGTCCCCAACTCAGCAAGGCAAACGGCATCGCGGTTGCGAACACGCCGATCACGGCGACATAGCTCCACGCCTGTACGCCTTTGACCGATGTGATGCCTTGTCCCATGAGCGCACCGACCGGCAGCAGGATCAAAGCGCCAAGGCTCACGCGTCCTGCCGTCACCCACCATGGGCCGAATCCCGCCAGCGCGGTGGAAACGCTCATGAACGACGCGCCCCAGATTGCGCCCAACCCAGTGATCAGCAGCCAGTTCAACGCACCCGGCGCACGGGGAGTGGGGGCAGTCATGCCTGAACCGCCACTGGAACGCATGCCATTGCGGCGACTATCAAAAGCAGCCGTGTCATCAAACTGGCATCGCGTTGCGCATGTGGAGCGTTGCGGCGTAAAATTTTGTCTGGCCCGTAGCGCCGCACCGAAAACACCAAAGCAAAGCCTGCGGCTCGACACAGGATCGACAACGAGGGCGTTCCACTGAAAATAGCGGTCAGACCTCCCGATCGTGAAAGCCTGTTCCGGATCGAGGCGGGTCGGTTCGTCTCTGACAAGACTGCATTGTCCGGCCAACGCTTTTTCATCGCCTCAACCATCGGCCGGGACGGACGGGGGCTGACGGTTGCGAAGCGCCCCCCAGGAGTTACGGCTTGCTGCCTTGGTCACGGGCGATCTGCTCCGGCGGTTGGTCGGATTGTGAAAGTCATGGGAGACAAATCAATGCAGGGCCCTCTGCCGTCAAGCGCGAACGGTCTTGGCCTCATTGACGCACCTGCGCAACTACGAGGCCGGCCCGTCAATGAATTCAAATTCCCAGCCGTCCTGGCATCCGACGACGCCCAGGCGGAAGCCGCATCGCGCGAGTGTACTGTCGGGCAGCGTAAAGATGTACCCGGCTCCGAACAGGACACGGTAGCTGTCTGTCAGCGCGGCGCTGCCGTCAGGCACCGCTATATCTGCGACAAGCGTGACGGGAAATGTTGCCCCGTCACGCTCCAATACGCCGAGCGCGCCCGCCGTCCCGGCAAGGGTGAGGTAGGACAGCTGGCCTTCGACCACATACCCCAACCCCGCCACCACAGCTGCGGCGATCAGCCAGCGCCGCATCAGTTCTTGTCTTTGTCGACCATCTTACCGGCCGAAATCCAGGGCATCATCTCCCGCAGCTTCGCGCCGACCTGTTCGATCTGGTGCTCGTCATTCATGCGGCGCGTGCCCTTGAAGAACGGCTGTCCGGCCTGATTTTCCTGCATGAAGTCCCGCACGAATGCACCGGTCTGGATGTCGCGCAGAACCGCTTTCATCTTCGCCTTCGTCTCATCGTAGGGCAGGATCCGCGGTCCGGATACGTACTCGCCATACTCCGCCGTGTTGGAGATCGAGTAGTTCATGTTCGCGATGCCACCCTCGTAGATCAGGTCCACGATCAGCTTCACTTCGTGCAGGCACTCGAAATAGGCCATTTCAGGTGCGTAGCCGGCTTCCACCAGTGTCTCAAAACCCATGCGGATCAACTCCACGAGGCCACCGCACAGTACAGCCTGCTCACCGAACAGGTCCGTTTCACATTCCTCACGGAAGTTGGTCTCGATGATGCCGGAGCGACCGCCACCGATTGCAGAGCAGTACGACAGGCCGATCTCCAGCGCCTTGCCCGACGCGTCGTTATTAACTGCCACAAGGCAGGGCACGCCGCCGCCTTTGGTGTATTCGCCGCGCACCGTGTGGCCGGGGCCCTTTGGTGCCATCATCACGACGTCGATGCCGGGCTTCGGCTCGATCAGGCCGAAGTGGATGTTCAGGCCGTGGGCAAAGGCGATCGCAGCGCCGTCGCGAATGTTGTCATGGACATATCTCTTGTAGGTTTCGGCCTGCAATTCGTCGGGCATTGTGAACATGATCAGATCGGCCCAGGCGGCGGCTTCAGCGATCTCCATGACCTTGAGGCCTTCGCCTTCGGCTTTCGCCTTGGATGCGGAGCCATCGCGCAGGGCGACGACAACGTTCTTCGCGCCACTGTCGCGCAGGTTCAGCGCATGGGCATGACCTTGGGAACCGTAGCCAAGAATGGCCACTTTCATGTCCTTGATCAGGTTAACGTCGCAATCGCGATCATAGTATACGCGCATGTATTGTCTCCATCATTGCGTGATTTGCGGCGACCATGACGCGCATCTCGGGAAAAATCGCCATTCGACTTGGGCGAAAAATAGTGCTAACCGACAAAATCATTCTTAAATATCGAATAATGGATATTTGTCATGCTTGACGACCTGGATCGTCGCCTCCTCCGTCATCTGCAAGCCGATCCCGCACAATCCATGGGGGCTTTGGCTGAAGCTGCACGTGTGCCGTTGGCCAGCGCCTACAAACGGTTGGAGAAACTGCAAACCGCAGGCGTGTTGCGCGGTCAACGCGCGATCATTGACTGGAAAGCGCTGGGGTATGACGTCGACGTGAGCCTTCGCATCACGCTGGACAAAACCAACCCACGGGCCTTTGACGAATTCCTTGCGGCCGCGCGCGACGTTCCGGAAGTGATTGAAATACAGACCTTCCTTGGCCGCGTTGACGCGCGCCTGAAGGTCATCGCGCGTGACTTGGGGGAATATCAGCAGATTTATCGCAACTCGATCCTGACCCTGCCCCACATGGCCGATATCGAGGCGCTGATGCAGGTCGCAACGATCAAGAATTCGGTGAGCCTGCCACTATGAGCGCGCGTACCGATACCGCCCTCGACGCCATTGACTTCGCGATCCTGCGAGCGCTGAGCAGGGATGCAACGCTGAAGGCCTCCGAGGTTGGACGGCGTGTAAGCCTTAGCCAGCCGGCAGCCTGGCGGCGGATCAAGCGACTGACGGATGCGGGCATCATCACAGGACGGAAGCTGGATCTTGACGCGGCGGCGCTTGGGTTTGGCGTAACCGTGTTCCTGGGCGTGAAACTCGCCACCAAATCCCGTGTCAGCCTGGAAGATTTTGAGCGTGCCATCACCGCTATTCCCGAAGTGCAGACAGTCGAACATGTTCTTGGCCTCTACGATTACCGCCTCCGCGTCACGGCCCGGGACCTCTCTGATTTTGAGCGTGTGCTGCGTCGTCGCATCATGACCTTGCCCAGTGTCGGCAGTGCGGAGGCAAATGTTCTGCTCAGCGAAGAGCAACGCCCCGGCCCGCTGTAGGGCGGGACTTGTCCCGCCGCCGCCAGCCCCGTATCCATGGCGCGAACACTGGAGGAGACGCCCATGACCGCCCTACTTGATACTGTCGATCACGATGGCCTGCTGGAATATTCGGTGGTCTTCACTGACCGTTCGCTCAATTCCATGTCCTCCGCATTTCAAGGTGTGATGAAGGACATTTCGTCAATGCTGAAGCAGGTCTACAATGCCGACGCGGTGGCCCTGGTCCCCGGCGGCGGCTCTTTCGGGATGGAGGCGGTGGCGCGCCAGTTTGCGATTGGCGAAGACGTGCTGGTTGTGCGCAACGGCTGGTTTTCGTTCCGGTGGTCGCAAATTCTGGATGCAGGCGGATTTGCGGGCGACGTCACGGTGATGAACGCGCGTCCGTCCGGTAACGCGCCTCAGTCGCCCTATGCGCCCGCACCGATCGAAGAAGTCACTGCCAAAATTCGGGACACCAGACCCGGTATCGTGTTCGCCCCGCATGTGGAAACCTCCGCAGGCGTTATTTTGCCTGATGATTACATCAAAGCCCTTGCCGAAGCTGCGCATGATGTCGGTGCGCTGATGGTGCTGGATTGTATCGCGTCGGGCTGCGCCTGGGTTGATATGAAGGCCACGGGCGTCGATGTGTTGATTTCCGCCCCGCAGAAGGGGTGGTCGGCGCAGCCCTGTGCGGGTCTTGTGATGATGTCTGAGCGGGCGGTGGCGCGGATGGAGGAGACGACGTCCAACAGTTTCGCGGGCGACCTGAAGGCCTGGCACAAGATCATGCTCGCCTATGAGGCCGGCGGCCACGCTTACCTCGCGACCATGCCGACAGATGCCCTGCGCGTGTTCCGCGATACGATGGTTGAGACGCGCGATTATGGGTTCGAAAGGCTCAGGGAGGCCCAATGGGCGCTGGGGGACGGCGTGCGGTCTTTGCTGGCGGCCAGGGGGATCAAATCGGTTGCCGCAGAGGGATTTGGCGCCCCCGGTGTCGTTGTCAGCTACACAGATGATCCGCAGATCAAGAGCGGCGCAAAATTTGCGGCGCTGGGTATGCAGATTGCGGCGGGAGTTCCGTTGCAGGTGGATGAGCCTGCGGATTTCATGACGTTCCGTCTGGGTCTGTTCGGGCTCGATAAACTTTATGACGTGGACGCGGCGCTGGGACGGCTTCAAACAATTCTGGATCAGGTGTTCCCCTAGGTCTCAGACCCCTCCTCGCAGTTTACCAGTTTGCCCCAAGTCCCGCCCGCATGAGCGCGCGGCGGACTGGGGCCACGGAATAAAGGGTGTTGAGCGCTTCCAGACGCAGGTCGCGCAGCCCTTGTGCATCGGCCATGGACGCGCGGTTCAGCGCATCGACACCCGCGACGCGCGCGGCAATCTCGCGATGGCGCGTATTGGTGTAGCGATCAAGGCCCGCCCTGTCGCCGGGATCGCCGGGGTTGGTCGTTACGATTTCCAGCAGCATTGCAATGTCAGAGAGGCTCATGTTCAAGCCCTGCGCGCCGATGGGTGGGACAACGTGAGCCGCTTCGGCCACCAGTGCCGTGCGCTCGCCCGCCATCCGATCCGCCAATTGGCTGATGATCGGCCAGACGGTCCGGCGCGACGCGAGGGTGAGGGGGCCAGCGACGCCCGCGGAGCGCTCGGTCATTTCCGCCTCAAATGCTGCCTCTGGAAGGGCTGCGAGGCGCGCCACCTCTGGGCCTCGGTCCATCCAGACCACGGCTGAGCAAGGACGTCCGCTGCGGTCGGGCAGCGGCACCAGAGTGAACGGGCCGCCCGAGCGGTGGATCTCGGACGAAACATTGCCGTGGGGCAGGTCATGATGGACGGCAAAGGCCAAAGCCTTCTGGCCGTATCGTGTGGTTTTTACCCCGATCCCAAGCGCCTCACGGACCGGAGAGTCGCGGCCATCCGCGCCGATGATCAGCTTGGCCCGCAGGCGGGTGCCATCCGTCAGCGTGATCCGTGTTTCGCGGTCACGGGTCAGAACGTTCGCGGTTCCGGTTCCGGGGCGAAAGTCCGCGCGGGGCAGGGTGCCGAGGTGCGCGACCATCTCGCGCCGTAGCAGCCAGTTCGGAAGGTTCCACCCGAACGGCTGGCCCGAGATGTCGGAGGCGTTGAAATCATGGGTGGCGCGAGGGGCTGCGTCTGTGCCGCCCGCATCAACGATCCGCATGATTTGCAGGGGCGTCGCGTAAGGCTCGAACCTGCGCCACAAGCCGATCTGGTCAAGGAAGGTTTTCGCGGGTTGTAGGAAAGCGGTGGTGCGCAGGTCTGCGCCCGCGTCTTCGGCATCCGTGATGGGTGGGGCCGGATCCGCACACAGCACGGTGAAGCCTGCCTGCGCGAACGCAATCGTTGCTGTCAGCCCCGCGACGCCGCCGCCTGAGATGAAGATGTCAATGTCGTGCACGTCGCTCATAGACCACAGATATGCCGTGGGGGGCGCAGGGAAAGGCGACGTTCTGTCTCGGGAGTGACGGGATGGCGCCCACTTGGCCGCATCAGAGTAAATCTGCAGGCGATGCCGATGGTCAAGCGGGCAAGGTTTGCAGAAATTGGCCCAGGTCGGTCGTATGGTGGTGGATGAAGGGATCCGGCGCGGCGGCGGGGGCCACGTGGATTGTGGTGAGGCCTAATGCGTGCGGGACGCGGAGGTTGCGGGCCTCGTCCTCGAACATAGCGGATCTGGAAGGGCTGAGACCGTCCTTGGCGAACACCGTGTCGAACGCCTCGGCCGACGGTTTGGGATGATAGCTTGCGTGCTCCACCCCGTAGATTTCATCGAATAACCCGTCGAGCCCGCGGGCGCGGGTCACTGCGCGGGCATAGGGAGCAGTGCCGTTGGTGTAGATGATCTTGCGCCCGGGCAGGGCCCTGATCGCACCGGCAAGCATGGGGTCAGGGGACAGGACCGTGAAGTCGATGTCGTGGACGGCAATCAGGTAAGGCTCCGGGTCGATATCGTGATGCGTCATGAGGCCTGCAAGCGTCGTGCCATGTTCCATGTAGTACCTATGGCGCAGGGCGTCGGCTTCGATTTGTGGCAGGCCGAGCGCCTCCATCACATAGGCTGACATTTTCGCATTCACTTGCGGGAACAGCGCCATAGTGGGTGGATACAGCGTGTTGTCGAGGTCGAAGACCCATGTGTCGATATCGGTCAGCTGTGCCATAGCATCGGCCTACGCGGGGCCGTCGCGGGACGCAAGCACAAGGATCACGCGCGGGGGACCAGGCACTGGACAGGAGCAGGGGGCGCGCGTAGCGTCCATGGCCTTGAGGAAAGGGACAAATTGCCATGAGTGATGCGGGCCAGCGGGATGCCTATGCGATGATCCTGGACGCTATTGATGGCGGGATCTATCGCCCCGGATCCCGGTTGGTGGAAAGCGAATTGGCGGATCGGTTTGGCGTCAGCCGCACGCCGATCCGCGAGGCTTTGCAGCGGTTGGAGACGCAGTCGCTGTTGACCCGCGACGGGCGGTCTCTGATCGTGGCCTCGCTGGATCACGCTCAGATGGCGGAGCTTTACGCCGTGCGTCAGGAGCTGGAGGGGTTGGCTGCGCGGTTGGCTGCGCAACACGCCGCGTCCGAGGAAGTCGCGGTGTTGCGCGATATGGTTGAGCAGGATCGCGCACTGGTGGCGGATCCCGAGGCTTTGGCGCGCGCAAACAGACGGTTTCATCACCAGATCCATCTGGCCTCGCACAATCGATATCTGGTGCAGCAGTTGTCGCTCGTCTACCGCTCCATGGCGTTGATGGCGCGCACGTCGCTGGCGGCAGCGGGGCGTGGAGAGGACGCGATGGCCGAGCATGAGGCGATTGTGGAGGCCATCGACGCGCGCGACGGAGAGCGCGCGGCGCGAGCGCTCAAGGCGCATTTGTCGACGGCGTTTCAGGTGCGCTTGCGAGAAGAGGCGCAGCGAACCTAGATCCGCTGCAAGGATTGCCGGGGCCTTAGGTCGCGCGACGGTCCCACTGCGAGGTTACTCGACCCGGTTCGTGTTGCGGTCGGCATCTCCGCCGAAGCTCCCATGGCTGGTTTTGGCCCAAAAGAACGGGCGGAAGGTCAGCTCGATCAACCCGATCCAAGCCGCGACCGTCCCGAACAGGTAATACGGTTCCACCAACGGTGATATCGGTCGCAGATGGCGCAGGTGCGGCGCGCGGCAGGCATAGATCGACACGAAGACTGATCCGATCAGCCCGGTTATCATGATGATGGCCAGGATACCGTAAGCCGTTGGAGAGATAACATAATCCAGCGGGTGCCAAATTCCGAAGGGCTTAAGCATGAAGGTCCACAACAACGGCGCTGTCAGGAAGCCAAGGACCGCTCCCAGCAATTGAACCTGCAGACCGATGAAACGTTTCGGCCCCAGATCGCGCCAGAGTGCGCGCGGGTCGCGCATCGCGGAGCCCCAGGTCATCAGATAGCCCTTTAACCATCGTGATCGCTGTTGGATCCATGGTATGGCAGCGGCGTTCGCTTCCTCGTAAGTTGTGGTGTCGACAATCTGCGTCTCATATCCGGCGCGCGCCAGACGCAGGCCCAATTCTGCGTCCTCGGTGACGTTATGGGCGTCCCAAGCGCCGACGTCCTCCAGAACGGATCGGCGCAGAAACACGGTCGTCCCGCCAAGGGGCACCACAAGACCCATGCGCTGCACGCCGGGTAAAAGCACGCGGAACCAGGCGGCGTATTCGACAGTGAACAATCGGCTGAGCCAGTTGTGGCGGGCGTTATAATAGTCGAGCCGCCCCTGCAGGCAGGCGACGGTCGCGGGGAGTTCTGCAAACCGCGCGACGACGCGGGTGATCTGGTCCGGTTCTGGCCTGTCTTCCGCATCATAGATGCCCACGATCGAACCGCGCGCGTAGTTGAGGGCGTAGTTCAGGGCGCGCGGTTTGGTCTGCGGGGTGCCGCGCGGCACAATCACGGCACGCATCCAGGCGGGCAGGCGGCCTGATCGAAGCGCCGAAAGTGTCAGCGGGTCGTCTTCTTCGACAGCCAGCACAATGTCGAGCCGCTCACGCGGGTAGTCGATCTTGCGCAGCCGGTCGACCAGCGCGCCAGCAACTTCAGGTTCCCGGAAAAGCGGCACCAGCATGGTGACAGTGGGAAGGTGAAGGAACTGCGCCTTGGGGGACGTCTTGTCGGAGGCCGGAGCACGCTGCGCCGACGCGCGCAGCGATTGCGCCAGTGCGGCGAACTTCAGGATGCAGTTGGCGAAGAAGACAGAAATCGCCAACCCGAAGACACCCGTCGCGAAGGCCAGCGGGTTCAATATGATGATCGCGGCAGACCCTGCGGCTATCGCCAGGATCACCCGCGCCACCGCTGCCGCGCGCCAGGATCGGCACGAGGCGACCTGTGGCGCACGTCCTTCCGCCATGCGGGCGAGTGTTGTCCCGAACGCGGCGCGGTGCGCCTCGACGATCTGCGACCGGGCCGCCAGGGTGATCACGATCCGCTGCCCATCCGGTAGGGCCGCGCGCACCAATGCGATCAGATCGGGGCGGCTGGTGGCCACCACCAGCGCTGACCCCGTGCGTCGCCATATGACCGCCTCCGCCGCGATGGCGGTCTTGGCTGGCAAGACGTTAGAGAGATCCAGGGCAGGAGGGCAATCGGACAGATCCGAGACGCCGACGGAATAGATATCGGCCAGGCTCGACAGCAATTCTGCTTCGGTGAGGACGTTGTGTGTGGTGAGAACCTGCCCGAGCGAGAGGGGCGTGCCGTGCAGCGCCGCGCGCGCAGTTTTCAGTTGCGCTGGCGACACCACGCCGTGCAACAACAGGAGGTCGCCCAGAAGCTCCCCCTCGGAGGGCGCGCGCGCGTCCTCGATCGCGCCAAATCCCAACGCTATACTGTCCAAGCCGTTCACCTGTCTGGCGGACGGCGGCGGGGGTTGGTCCCCATCCAAAACGTTGATCCCTGTCTATGTGTCACCTGTTGGCGCACTGGATCAGCCTGTCCCTCATATCCTTAACAAAGTGTAAACGGATTCGGTAAAATCGAACGATACTGGTGAAAAACTCAGAGGCTGACGGGAAGTTGTCCGTCAAGTTTCGCCTGCAAGCCAGGAACGATCTGGAGGTATGTTTGAACCGCCCCTTGTTTGCCGGAGACCCAGAAGTATGGATACTGGTTTATGGAAAGAAGAACTTTGAGAAGAGATATCCGGACGAACCGCGTGCGCGTGCCGTGCGTATGGTTTTGGATCACGGGAGCGAATATCGAAGCAGGTCAGCCGCGATTTCATCGGTTTCGCAGAAGGTTGGATGCAGCCGGGACAGCCTGCGCATCTGGATAAAGCAGCATGAGACGGACAGCGGTCTGCGTGGGGGAATAACCACGGCAGAGCGGGATCGGATCAAAGAGCTTGAGCGTGAGAACCGACAGTTGCGCCAAGCCAACGAGATATTGAAGAAGGCATCTGCTTATTTCGCGCAGGCGGAGATCGTAGGCGGCGTCCGCCATCACATGCCCGACACCCGCCAGCCCTTCGATCAAGCCGCGTGCCTGCGGGCAGTCGCCCCATTGACCGGGCGTGATCGTGAAGCGGATCGGCAGGCCAAGTGCATCCACGGCGGCGTGTATCTTGGTGGTCAGGCCACCCTTGGAGCGACCGATTGCGTGAGCCTCAGCCCCCCTTTTGCGCCGCTGGCGTCCGCATGGGCCTTACAGATGGTCGCATCGACCAAGACGTATTCAAAGTCGGGGTCTGCGCTTAAGGTCTTGAAAAAACTCTCCCAAACACCCGATAGCGTCCAGCGTCGGAACCGACAATGTGCCGTTCGCCAGTTGCCAGGCACCGGTGGCAGATCGCGCCATGGCGAGGCGGTCCGCGCCAACCAAAGAATTGCATCCAGGAAAAGCCGATTGTCCGATCCGGTGCGACCACGGTCGCCTTTCTTGCCCGGAACAAGTGGCTCGATCCGCGCCCACTGCGCGTCGCTCAAGGTTCGTCTGCTCAACATCGCCTCCGTTTTCGATCTTGAATCAAAATTCAAGGCCTTTGGGAATCCCCCAAATGAAGACGCCACCTAGAGCTAACCGCAAGTTGAGCCATGCGGAGGGGCCATTCGATTTTTCAATGTGAACTGCAGCAAAGTCCGCGATGCTGACACCCGATCACCGATCAGCGAAGCGCCGCTTCCCGCACTTTCCACACAGGTCTTCGTTCTGTCCATTCCCGCCGGAGTCACCCCGAAACAGGGTTAATACTTCGTTAACAAAATCGGTTAAGGCATTAGGATCAGTCATTTAGGTGGTTTCTCAAGGTTGAGCGCGCTTTCATATCGCGCCTCTTATCGCCTCGACTCGGGTCCTGTGGGTGGGTAGGCAGGACGGACCAAATCCTCTCCCGCAGGCCCCCATGACCCAAGCCTTCCTCGCCGGCTTTGTCCTCTCGATCTCCCTGATCCTCGCCATCGGCGCGCAGAATGCCTTCGTGCTGCGCCAGGGCATCCGCGGGCTGCATGTCGGCCCCATCGTCGCGGTCTGCTGCCTCTCGGAAGCCGCCCTGATCTTCGCAGGCGTCGCGGGGTTCGGTTTCATCGCGGAGCGTGCCCCCTGGGCGTTGGAGGCGATGCGATGGGGCGGTGCGGCGTTTCTGCTTGTCTACGGCCTGCGCAGCCTCTGGGCCGCCCTCCACGCCGATGACGCGCTGAAAGCCGACGGCGCGCCCGAGCAGAGCCTGCGCTCCGCCATCCTCACCACCCTTGTCCTCACCTGGGCCAACCCGCATGTCTATCTCGATACGCTCGGCCTGATCGGCGCGGTCTCCGCTACGTTCGGGGACGCACGCTGGATCTTCGGGGCAGGGGCGCTGGCTGCGTCGTGCCTGTTCTTTCTGATACTCGGATACGGCGCGCGGGCGAGTGCCCCGATCTTCGCCCGTCCCAGGGCGTGGATGTGGCTCGACTTGATCGTGGGCCTGACGATGATCGCTCTGGCAGCCAAGCTGGCGCTCTCGCCGTAAAGGGCTTGCTGCTCCGATCGAGGGATGATCTTGATCACCGCGATGGAACATCCCGCCCGCCTCATTGACCTGACCGCGCCCGAAGGCCGCCCCGGCTGGGGTATCTTCTGGATGCTCGTCACCGGCCTTTGCTTCGTGGCGGTCACGGCAAGCGTCAAGATGGTCGGCGATGGCGTGCCGTCCACGCAGTCCGGCTTCCTGCGCTACGCCCTGGGTCTGGTCTTTATCGTCCCGATGATCCCGGCCGCACGACGCACCCGTCTGAACCGCGGCCTCGCGGGCCTGTTCCTGATACGCGGCGTGGCCCATGCGCTGGCCGTGTCCCTGTGGTTCTTCGCCATGACGCGGATCCCGATTGCTGACGTCACCGCGCTCAACTATCTCAACCCGGTCTACGTCATCATCCTCGCCGTCGTGTTTCTGGGCGAGCGTCTCGGACCGCTGCGGATCGCGGCTGTCGCCATTGCCTTTCTCGGCACCTTCGTGATCATCCGTCCCGGTTTCCGCGAGATTGATGCGGGTCATCTGGTGATGCTGGTGGCCGCCGTCGCCATGGCTGGCAGCTATTTCCTGGCCAAACTCGCATCCCAGCGGGTCTCGGCCGAAGTGGTCGTGTTCTACCTGTCATTGGTGGTGCCGATCGCGCTCGCCCCGATCGCGTGGATCGTCTGGGTGCCGATTGGCTGGACTGATCTTGGCTGGCTGCTGATCTGTGCCTTTTTTGCGACCATCGGCCACTACACCATGACGCTCGCCTTTCGCGCGGCACCTTTGGCCGTGACCCAGCCCGTCACCTTCCTGCAACTGGTCTGGGCCACATCGCTCGGCGTGATCGTATTCGCAGAGCCGATAGACGGCTTCGTCATCATGGGCGGCGGAATGATCATCGCCTCGGTCAGCTTTATCACCTGGCGAGAGGCCCGCCTGAAAATGCGGTAAGGCATCCGCCGGGTGCCTCAATTATATGCAGGTGTAACGGGTTCTGCCCAAGTTCGGGCCGTAAACCGTTGCTGCGCTGCGGCAAATCGCAGGCCTTCGTTGTCTTTGAAACCCTCGCGTCCGTTCCTGATCGCGATAGTGGGAGGACAGAGGATGACCCTGGAGGGCTTGGTGTTCGGTGGACTCGGTTCCTTGGCTGAATGCGCGGACGTCGACAGGCGGGCCTGGAACGCGGCGTTTCGCACCCATGGGGTGGGCTGGACCTGGTCGTGGGAGGTCTATGCCAGGCTGATGCGTGTGGGTGGCGACCGCCAGCTGGTGTCGAGCTTCGCCTTGCAAACTGAGCAGGTCTGCCCGGTCCCGGCAGAGGGTCTGGACGCCACCCATCAAAAAGTCTTTGCGTCGATGATGACCCATGAGGTGCCCCTGCGCCCCGGTGTGGGCCGGGTACTGAACTGGTCGGTACGCGCGGGGGTAAAACTGGGCTTCGTCAGCCGTGCCGGGCGCGATCCGGTGCGCGCGTTGTTGCACTCGACCGCGCGCGCGCGCGCCGGCATTTCGTTTGATGTGGCAGTCCTGCGCGACGACGTCAGCCGCCTGGCTCCGCACCCCGAAGCGATGGAGCGCGCGACAGCGCTTCTCGATGTGGGCCGGGAGCGTATCGCGGTCATCGCCGATACCGCCGCGACCGCCCATGCCGCTCAGGCGGCGGGGCTGGCCGTGATGGCTTTTCCGGGCTTGCTGTCTGCACCGGACTTCGGCGCTTTTGGCCAGCTCCCCAAGGTTCAGGTTCTGACGCCGGAGGCCATTCTGGGTGCCTGGAGCGGCGGCTTGGTCGCGGCGGCGGAGTAGCGCCGCCAGACCAATGGGCGCAGCGCTCCTCCTTCATCTTGCCAAATACAACTCAAATCCCGACCCAGCCCCGCGTGCTGCCCTAAGCGGCCTCAGACGGTCCAGCCTCCAGCCGCTCCTGAAACCGCTCAAAGAACTGATCGGCCATCTTGGTCGCAAAACTGTTCACAAGGCGTGATCCCAATTGCGCCAGCTTGCCGCCAACCTTGGCATCCACGTGATACGTCAACTCAGTGCCGCCGTCGGGGTGATCAGCCAGTGCAACCTGCGCCGCGCCCTTGGCGAAGCCCGCAACACCGCCCTTTCCCTCCCCTGAAATGGTGTAGCTTTCGCCGACCACGATGTCCGACAGCGTCACGGCCCCTTTGAACGTGGCCTTCACGGGGCCGACCTTTTGCTTGACGACGGCTTCAAAACCCTCCTCCGGGGTTCCGGTCAGCTCTTCGCATCCGGGGATGCAGGCTTTCAGCACCTTCGCATCGTTGAGGGCGGCCCAAACGGCCATTCGGTCGGCGGCAATGTGGCGGCTGGACGAGAGTTCCATAGGTGTTCCTTTTCTGGGTGTTGTCACAGGGGTAGCGGGCGGTGCCGTGTGGCGTCAACGCCCTGGGTCATCTTGCTACCGTATAGGGCAGGGTGCCGCGTTGGTTCGGGTCCACGACCAACTGCCGTTCCAGCGGTGGCACGGCGCGCTGGTGGCAATTGGGCCGCTCGCAGATGCGGCACGAGATGCCAATGGGGTCAAACACCGCGTCGCGATCCAGATCCAGCCCGTCGGCATAGGTGAGCGAGGCCGCGTGCCGCACCTCGCAGCCCAACGATACCGCGTAGCGCCGCGTCGGACGCCCCCAGGCGCCGCCGGATTTCGACACGTCCCGCGCAAGGATGATATAGCGCGCGCCGTCCGGCGTTTCGGCCAGTTGGCGCAGAAACCGGCCCGGTGTCTCGAACGCCTGGTGGACGTTCCAGAGCGGACAGGCACCACCGAAACGGGCGAATTGCAGCCGCGTGGCGGAGTGGCGCTTGGTCACCGTCCCGGCCTGATCCACACGGGCAAAGAAGAACGGAATGCCTTTGGCACCGGGGCGCTGCAATGTCGACAGGCGGTGCGCGATCTGTTCGATCGACGCGCCGAACTGCACCGCCAGCCGCTCCACATCATGGCGCGTGCTCGCTGCGGCCTCCGCGAACCGGGTGTACGGCATCAGAACCGCACCCGCGAAGTAATTTGCCATACCGATACGGGCAATCTCTCGCGCCGTGTCGGATTGGAACCGGGCCAGATCCAGCGTCGCTTCGATCAACTTCTCCTGTCCCAGAAGCGCGTACTGGTGCAACAGTTGAAAGCGCTGCGTTTCGGGCGCGGCCTCGGGCGATAGCGTCAGCAGACGGGTGGCGGGCACATAGCGTCGCACGCCGTCGCCCGCTGCATATCGCGTGACAACGCCCATATCGCCGAGAACGGCCGCAGTATGGGTCGCCAGATCGCCCGTCGCGCGGGTCGCAAACCGCTCGGCCGCGCGGTCCACGGCGTCGATGTAATTGTCGGTGTAGTGAAAGAAATCGCGGACCTCTTCCCATGGACTGGGAGTCGCGGGATTGCGCTGACCCAAAGCCTCGTCCAGGGATGCCAGCCGCTCGTGACTTTCGCGATACGCGCGGTGCAGTTCCAGAAACGCACGCGCCAGCGTCGGGGCGTTGGATGCGGCAAGGCGCAGGTCCGCCAGAGCGGGCATTGTTTCGGCAAAGATCGGATCGGCCAGTGCCTCTCGCATGTCCGACAGCAGCCGGTCGGTGTCTGACGCCGACAACTCTGTCACGTCCACACCGAAATCCTGCGCCAGCCCCATCAACACGGCGGTCGACAGGGGCCGGTTGTTGTTCTCCATCTGGTTGAGATACGGCAGCGATATCCCCAGCTTAGCCGCGAAGTCCTTCTGTCTCAGCCCAAGGCGGGTGCGCAGCGCGCGCAGTTTCGCGCCCACGTAGAGTTTCTGAGTGGCCATGGCTTGGCGTCTCCCGCCTGACTTTGCACCGAAAGATTAGCGGGTTTGCAGATCCGTGATCAAGAGGCTCAATTGCCGACGCGCGCCTGCCTGCGAATTGTGTAAAGGATGGAGGCCACCGACAAAAGTGAGGTCGTCAGCATGATCAGAACAAGCGGGTAAGCCCCGAAGCCGCCGGTCAGCAAGGCACCTGCGGCAGCCGATAGCGCCGCACCGCCCGTCAACATGATCGCCCCGCCCAAACCCGATGCCGTGCCCGCCAGATGCGGCCGTACCGATAACATGCCGGAGGTCGCGTTTGGCAGCACCATCCCGTTGCCGAAGCCCACAAAGGTCATGAACCCGAAGAACACCAGCGGGGTTTGCAGACCCAGAAGGAACAATACCAGCGTCAGGCTGGTCCCAACCGTCGATGCGATGCAGCCGTAAAGCACCATGTTGTTGATGCCCAACCGCACCGAAAACCGACCCGACACGCCGTTCCCGAAGAAATATCCAACTGCCGGAGCGCCAAAGAAAATACCGACCTGGGCTGAGGACAATTGGAACACCTCAGACCCCACATAGGGCGCGCCTCCGAGGTACGAGAAGAACGCGCCGGACGCGAAGGTCGCCACGGCGCAATAGCCCCAGAACTGGCGCGAGGCCAACAGTTCCGGGTAGTCGCGCACCTGCTCCGAATAACTGCCGGATTGCAGTGTGGCGGTCTCTCCCAGATCGGCCAGAACCAGCGCAAAGATCGCCGCGCCAATGGCAAACAACAACCAGAAATTCGCCTGCCAGCCCAATGCCTCATCCAGGACACCGCCGACGACGGGTCCGATCATCGGCACGATAGCCATGCCCATGGTGACATAGCCGATCTGCGAGGCGGCCTGAGCATCCTCGTGCATATCGCGCACCACTGCACGGCCCAGAACCAGACCGGATACGATGACAGCCTGCAACATGCGGAAGACCAGAAACGCCTCGATCGTGGTGGACAGAAGGCAGCCGACGGTGGCGAAGAGGAAGCCCAGGATGCCCCCGAGAATAACGGGTCTGCGCCCGATCCGGTCCGAGATCGGGCCGATCATCACCTGAAGTATGGCGTTCATGAACAAATAGAGCGACACCGACAACTGCATAACCCGGTACTCGGTATCGAAAAACACTGTCATCGCGGGCAGAGATGGCAGGAAGATATTCATCGACAGCGCGCCGAGGCCCGTTATCGCGATCAGCGTGAAGATATGTGGTGGCGTCGTTCGGTCCAAAAATTTGACCGGCGTGTGCGTGCTCATGAAAGCTGGGTTAGCGGGGTGATGCGGAGACGTCCAGTCAGCACAAAGATGTATACTTCTTTTGCAGGTTTGCAAAACGAGATCCTCATTCGCAAAGTAATTTGCAAATATACTAGATCCCGCTGGCTGAATGCGTCCGATCCTCCTATTTTGCCGCAACGAATGAGGGAGGTCACCATGTCGGACATTCTGGCTCAGCTTGAGGAGCGTCGCGATCAGGCGCGTGCAGGCGGCGGCGAAAAACGTGTGGCGGCGCAGCACTCCAAAGGCAAGCTGACAGCGCGCGAACGCATCGAGTTGCTGCTCGATGAGGGCTCGTTTGAGGAATACGACATGTTTGTCACGCACCGCGCCACGGAATTCGGCATGGCAGCCAACCGCCCGCCGGGCGACGGCGTGATCACCGGATGGGGTACGGTCAACGGGCGTCAGGTCTACGTCTACAGTCAGGATTTCACCGTTCTTGGCGGCTCGGTGTCCGAGACGCACGGAAAAAAGATTTGCAAGATCATGGACATGGCGGTCCAGAACGGCGCACCCATCGTCGGCATCAACGACAGCGGCGGCGCCCGGATCCAGGAAGGCGTCGACGCCCTGGCGGCCTATGGTGAGGTTTTCCAGCGCAATATCGAAGCCTCCGGCGTCGTACCGCAGATTTCACTTATCATGGGGCCCTGCGCGGGCGGAGCGGTCTATTCGCCCGCGATGACGGACTTCATCTTCATGGTGAAGGACACCTCTTACATGTTCGTGACCGGGCCCGATGTGGTGAAAACCGTCACCAACGAAGTCGTGACGGCGGAAGAGCTTGGCGGGGCCAGCACCCACACGCGCAAATCCTCGGTCGCCGATGGCGCGTTCGAGAATGACGTTGAAGCGCTGGCCGAGACGCGCCGCCTGATCGACTTCCTGCCACTGTCGAACCGCGAAAAGCCGCCGATCCGGCCATTTTTCGATAGCCCGGGCCGGATCGAGACCAGTCTCGACACCCTGATCCCCGACAACCCGAACCAGCCCTATGACATGAAAGAGCTGATTACAAAGCTCGCGGACGAGGGCGATTTCTACGAGATCCAGGAGAATTTCGCAGGCAATATCCTGACCGGATTCATTCGGCTCGAAGGCCAGACCGTCGGCGTCGTTGCAAACCAGCCGATGGTGCTGGCCGGCGTTCTGGACATCGACAGCGCCCGCAAGGCCGCGCGCTTCGTGCGGTTCTGCGATTGCTTCGAGATCCCGATCCTGTCGCTCGTTGATGTGCCGGGGTTCCTGCCGGGCGTGACGCAGGAATACGGTGGCGTCATCAAGCACGGTGCGAAACTGCTTTTCGCCTACGGGGAGGCGACGGTGCCGAAGGTCACACTGATCACCCGCAAGGCCTACGGCGGGGCTTACGTCGTGATGGCCTCCAAGCATTTGCAGGCCGATGTGAACTACGCCTGGCCCACCTCTGAGATTGCGGTGATGGGTGCAAAAGGCGCAGTGGAAATTCTGCACCGTGCCGATCTGGGCGATGCCAAAAAAACCGACGCCCACACCAGGGAATATGAGGACCGCTTCGCCAATCCCTTCGTTGCCGCCGAGCGCGGGCACATTGATGAGGTGATCCAGCCCCATTCCACCCGGGCCCGTGTTTGCCGCGCGTTCGCCGCGCTCAGGCGCAAGCAAAAGCAGATGCCGTGGAAAAAACACGACAATATCCCGCTATGAGGGGGCGTGACGCATGGCATACCGCGCGGGACGGGGACACGTTGACCTTGTCCCGCAAGCGGGTGGCCCGGTTTGATCTGGCCGAGGTGACGTTCCTGCCGGGTGACGGTTTGATCCGATCCCGCATCGCCCATCAGATCCGTCAGGACATGTGGCGCGCGTTGCAACGGCTGCGCGGCTTCTGCCCCGCTGTGCGGGTGACAGCGCAGGACGGCGGCGTTGCCATCCTGGCCGGGGGGGCAGTGGACGGGCCAATGACGGCCCGAGCGCGGGAGACGGTCGCGGACCTGCTCAGCGATCCGGCGCTGCGGGCGCGCTGGGTTCAAAACGCGAGGACACGCTAGATGCTTCGCAATATCCTCATCGGCCTCGCGATCCTCGTGCTTGCCAGCGCGGCTTTGCTGATCCTGCGCCCCGGCGCCGGGGAGATCTGTACGACGAACGAAGTGCTTCAGGCGCCCTCCGGCCATGACTTGCGGCTGTGTCAAACCCTCTACGAGACCCAACCCTCTGACGACGTCTGGGCCGTTGTCCGCATCGTGGACCCGGAACTTTCAGGTACGCGCGCGGAGCAGACCGATCATGACTGGGCCTGCGACACCTGGGGCCTGTCCGCACTGGCCAATGATCCACGTCCGACGCGCATCATCGTCCAGATCATGGCCGCGCCGTTCACCCGCGGCGAACCGACGCCGGGGATAACTCAATCCATCGAGGCTTATTCTATCGAAGACGCCACCTGTATGTGGGAGTTATTATAATGCAAACTCAACAATTTGTGCTGCGTTCTTCATGTAGATGCAAGAGTGGTGCATTCGAGTCACACGCCGCACTTATCTGTGGAAAACTATGTGGAGAACCCGCGTCTCCATGTAACGTCATTCCTAGCTGCTCAACTGCAGCTGTACCTCGGATCGTGCCCGGGTTTACCGGTCTCTGGCCGGTTGATCCGGTCACACCCCGAGGCAAAAACAACAAGAAAACGGCTAGGGTGGGTTTGCAGACACCATCACAGTCGAAACGGCAGGTCCTACGGCACAATCCCCCAGCGTGCCTGAGCAGGACATCCCCTCTAACCGGACGGGGCGTTGGTCTCGTCCGGTATATCGCCCCCACACCGATGGGGGCCTTCTGATGATCAAGCACCGTGGCTTTCCCGGTCGGCTTCCGTCCAGCGAATTTCAATTTGTCATCCGTCGCGACAACAAGGCGGGTGCGACAAAACTGATCGCGCGTGACCGCTATGCGGATCGCCGTCCGCCGGACCGCCGCGCCGATAGCGGTTTCATGGAAGCTCTTTGGCTTTATTTTGGCGACGAGCCGTTTGAGCGTGGCAATCTGGACGCCGGGCGTCTCAGTTGGCTGTTCGGCCGTGAGGTGATCCCCGCCGAAGATCCGTTTGACCCCGAGAGTTACGACGCACTGTTGAAAATAGACGTGTCCCGCGCCCGTGCATCCTTTCCTGAGGCCTTCGACGGCACCGGAGTATGGGAAGGCGGATCGGCATGAACTCGCCCGCCGTTAACCCTTTTGAGCGGTCCGCCGCGCAGATTGTCCCCGTTTTCCACGCCCCCCTTTCGTGGCGCGGCAGACCTGCCAAACTGGCTCGGTCGGCCACTGTCCCAATTTGCAGTTACCCGGTCGGCACCTACAAGACGTGTTACCCTTCCCCTTTAGGGCGGTCGGCCAGTCCTCTGGCCCGACCGCCTTTTTTTGCCGAATTGGGGCCTGTGGATAACCTGACTTCTCTGCGGGATAAAAAGAGTGTAGGGGTAAAGTCAGGCATATCGACAGGAGACGCAAAACAATGCGCACCAAACTATATCTTACGGCCCTTTTCGCGGCCTCTTTGGCTATTTCCGGATGCGTTGCGTCCGACCTCGAACGCGCGGGCGTTGGTGCCGTCGTTGGCGGTGTCGGCACAGCCGTTCTCGGCGGCTCGGTCGCGACGGGCGTGGTTGTGGGCGCTGCCGCCGGCGCGCTTTGCGACGACGTTAACCTCTGCCGTTAACATTCTCGCGGTTCTGCGCCGCGTTTTACGACCTTATCCAGACCGTTCGGGCCTCATGGCCCGGGCGGTCTTTTTTGTTTTGGGGGGCATCTGCGGCCCGCCGGGAAAGGACCAGATGTTCAAGAAACTCTTGATCGCAAACCGGGGTGAGATTGCCTGCCGCGTCATCAAGACGGCCAGGCGGATGGGAATCGCGACGGTTGCCGTTTACTCCGATGCGGATCGCCAGGCGTTGCACGTGGCATTGGCGGATGAGGCGGTGCATATCGGCCCGCCCGCTGCGGCGAACTCCTACATCGTGATCGACAAGATCATGGACGCGGTCCGCCGGTCGGGCGCTGATGCAGTTCATCCGGGCTACGGGTTTCTCAGCGAAAACAAGAAGTTCGCCGAAGCGTTGGAGGCAGAGGGCGTGGCATTCGTCGGCCCGCCCGCCGCCGCGATCGAGAAGATGGGCGACAAGATCACCTCCAAGAAAATTGCACGGGACGCGGGTGTCAACACGGTTCCGGGCCACATGGGCCTGATCGAAGACGCAGGGGAAGCGATCAGGATTTCCGGCGAAATCGGGTATCCGGTGATGCTCAAGGCCAGCGCTGGTGGTGGTGGCAAGGGCATGCGGATCGCCTGGTCCGAAGATGAGGTGGCCGAGGGGTTCCAGGCCTCCAGGAACGAGGCCGCCAGCAGCTTCGGTGATGACCGCATGTTCATTGAAAAGTTCGTCACCCAGCCGCGCCATATCGAAATTCAGGTGCTCGCCGACGCCCATGGGAATGCGATTTATCTGGGGGAACGTGAATGCTCCATCCAGCGCCGCAACCAGAAAGTGATCGAGGAGGCACCCTCGCCATTCCTGGATGAGGCGACGCGAAAAGCCATGGGCGAACAGGCGGTCAGCCTTGCTCAGGCGGTGGGTTACACCAGCGCGGGCACGGTGGAATTCATCGTCGACGGCGACCGTAACTTCTTTTTTCTGGAGATGAACACGCGCCTGCAGGTGGAGCATCCGGTGACCGAGCTGATCACCGGCGTCGATCTGGTCGAACAGATGATCCGCGTTGCCGCAGGGCAGCGGTTGCAGATGACCCAGGACGACGTCACCCTGACCGGGTGGGCGATGGAATCCCGCCTTTACGCCGAGGACCCGTACCGCAATTTCCTGCCTTCTATCGGGCGCTTGACCCGCTATCGCCCCCCCGAGGAGGTGGCCGCTGGCCCGTTGCTGGACTCCGGCAAATGGCAGGGCGACGCCGAGGCCGGGACAACAGCCGTGCGCAATGACACCGGCGTCTTTGAAGGCGGCGAAATCTCCATGTATTACGACCCGATGATCGCCAAACTCTGCACCTGGGGTCCGGACCGCGCGACAGCGATAGAGGCGATGCGCCAGGCGCTCGATGGATTTGAGGTCGAGGGCATCGGCCACAACCTGCCGTTCCTCTCTGCGGTCATGGATCACCCGAAGTTTGCCAGCGGTGACATCACGACCGCTTTCATCGCGGAAGAATATCCCGAAGGATTTGAAGGAGTGGCCCTGCCCGAGGCGGATCTGATCCGCATCGCAGCCGCCGCCAGCGCCATGCACCGTGTCGCGGAGATCCGGCGCACGCGGGTGTCGGGCCGGATGGACAATCATGAGCGTCGCGTCGGCACCGATTGGATCGTGTCACTCCAGGGTCAGTCGTTCGAGACCACAATTGACGCCGACCACGAAGGATCGACGGTCTCCGTCGCGGGTCAGGACCTGCGCGTCGCGTCGCTTTGGACCCCCGGTGATCACCTGGCACGCCTGACCGTTGATGACACTCCGCTGGTCCTGAAAGTCGGCAAACTGCCCGGTGGCTTCCGCCTCCGCAGCCGTGGCGCGGACCTCAAGGTCCATGTGCGCACACCGCGACAGGCGGAACTGGCGATGCTGATGCCCGAAAAACTGCCGCCGGATACCTCAAAGCTGCTGCTTTGCCCGATGCCCGGCCTCGTCGTTAAGGTCAACGTGGCCGTGGGCGATGAGGTGCAGGATGGTCAGGCGCTCTGCACGGTGGAGGCGATGAAGATGGAGAACATCCTGCGCGCCGAACGCAAGGGAACGGTCAGCAGGATCAACGCAGGCCCCGGCGACAGCCTCGCTGTGGACGAGATCATCATGGAGTTCGAATAGGCGGTTATGCACTGCTCTTCCACAGACATATCCACAGGCTACTCGCCGCGCCGCAACTCCTCCTGCCGCAGTTGGAAATTATCGATGGCACGCACGATCTCGCGCACGTCACGCAGGGCCGGGCGGCGCAATCCCACGGTACCGTCCTTGGCTATGACCACGATGGAGAACCCGCGAGGTCGCAGCGCCAGTCTGATCTCGGATCTGGCATCCGGGTCGGTATCGACGATGATCACGACATCGCGCGCCAACAGCGCCTCGGGACGGTCGGCCAGCAGTTGCAACTGCTCTGCCACGCGCGGGTCAGCGGGCGTGTCCGCAAAAATGATGATCGGGCGGGCAATCCACAGGAATTCGTCAAGGGACAGCCCCGCGGCGTCGCGCGGCTCCAGGATCCCGAGTTCCTCGATGTCCGCGTCTTGCCCAATGTCTTCGACCTGCGCACCAAGGCTTGCAGGCGCAATCGCCAAACAGGCCGACAGTATCAAGTGGTATGGTTTCATATCGCCTCCGGTTGCATCTGATATAGGCGGTTTGTCACGTAATGCTAAGGTTTTCGGTAACTTGACGGCGGTGTTGACGAGATATTCATTGACGGGCGCGATGGCGCGGGGGACGACCGCCCCAGTTTCCCGCGGTGGATCATTGCCGCGTGCCGACCACGGCAAACACCTTGTCACGCAACCGCGCCGCTGGCGGCAGATCATGGCAGCGATCGCGTGCGGTTTACCCAAGGCCGACATCACGGACCGGACCCCAGGGGGGGTGTCACACTCGCCAAAGCGTACCGCCGAGGAGTGGACAGGGCTTGAAACGTCGGCGCAAGGCGGAACGCTGCGCAACCCATGCGCCGCTGCCGCCGACCTGCGTCGGATGGGGATCGACGGCGATATCGACCGGGATGCATTCCGATGGCCTAGGGGTCACTTCAACGCCCTTGCCCGCCGGAAAACCGAGGCGGTCCCTGCCCACTGCACCGATGATCTCGCATGGTTTGCCAATGCGGCAGGCGGCCTGGCCGACGTTATCGACGCGCCCGGTGCCCGGATCACGGCCACTACCCTGGCGCTGACACATGTTGAAGGAGGACGACCCGATGACGGAGAACACCGATACTTGGCGTAAGCTGGCCGAGGCCGAACTGAAAGGCCGGTCGCCCGACACCCTGACGTGGAATACGTTGGAGGGCATTGACGTGAAGCCGCTGTATACGGCGGCTGACACTGAAGATCTGGATCATATGGGGACAGTTCCGGGGCAGGCTCCGTTCACGCGGGGCGTTAAAGCCACGATGTACGCGGGCCGACCCTGGACGATCCGCCAATACGCGGGCTTTTCCACCGCTGAGGAAAGCAACGCCTTCTACCGCAAGGCGCTCGACGCCGGGCAACAGGGCGTTTCGGTCGCGTTCGATCTGGCCACCCACCGGGGCTATGACAGCGATCACCCGCGCGTCGTGGGCGATGTCGGCAAGGCCGGCGTGGCGATTGACAGCGTCGAGGACATGAAGATCCTCTTTGACGGCATCCCATTGGATAAAATTTCTGTCTCAATGACCATGAACGGGGCTGTGATCCCCGTGCTGGCCAGCTTTATCGTTGCGGGTGAGGAGCAGGGCCATGACCGTTCGGTGCTGTCTGGTACGATCCAGAACGACATTCTGAAAGAGTTCATGGTGCGCAACACCTACATCTATCCGCCCGAACCCTCGATGCGCATTATCTCGGACATCATCAGCTATACCTCTGACAACATGCCCAAATTCAACTCGATCAGCATCTCCGGCTATCACATGCAGGAAGCGGGCGCGAACCTGGTGCAGGAACTTGCCTACACGATCGCGGACGGGCGCGAATATGTTGCGGCGGCGATAGAGGCGGGCATGGACGTGGATAAATTCGCCGGGCGTTTGTCGTTCTTCTTTGCCATCGGCATGAATTTCTTCATGGAAGCCGCCAAACTGCGCGCCGCGCGGACCATGTGGCACAAGGTGATGACCGACTTTGGCGCCACCTCTGCCCGGTCCAAAATGCTGCGCACCCATTGCCAGACCTCCGGCGTCAGCCTGCAAGAACAAGATCCCTACAACAACGTGATCCGCACCGCCTACGAGGCGATGAGCGCGGTCTTGGGCGGTACGCAATCGCTACACACGAACAGCTTTGACGAAGCCATCGCGCTGCCCACCGATTTCTCATCCCGCATCGCACGCAATACACAGTTGATTTTGCAGGAAGAAACCGGCGTCACCAAGGTCGTCGATCCGCTCGCGGGCTCATACTATGTGGAGGCTCTGACGGCCGATCTGATCGAAAAAGCCACCGCTTTGATGGACGAGGTGGCTGAGTTGGGCGGCATGACCAAAGCCGTCGCCTCCGGCCTGCCAAAGCTGAGGATCGAGGAATCTGCAGCGCGGCGTCAGGCCATGATCGACCGGGGCCAGGAGGTCATCGTTGGCGTGAACAAGTACCGCAAGGACGCCGAGGACCCGATTGATATCCGCGATATCGACAACGACGCAGTGCGCGAAAGCCAGATCGCACGGCTCGAACGGATCCGTGCAAGCCGCGATGCAGACGCCTGCGCCGCCGCTCTCGATGCCCTGCGGACGGGGACACGGAACGGCGATAACCTGTTGGAGTTGGCAATTGAGGCCGCGCGCGCGCGTGCCACGGTGGGAGAGATCAGCATGGCGATGGAAGATGAATTCGGCCGCCACCGCGCGGAAGTCAAAACGCTCGCGGGCGTATACGGATCCGCCTACGAGGGCGACGAGGACTTCGCCGAGATCCAGCGGGATGTGGAGGTTTTCGCCGAGGCCGAGGGGCGCAGGCCCCGCATGTTGGTGGTGAAGATGGGCCAGGATGGTCATGACCGGGGCGCGAAAGTGATCGCCACCGCGTTTGCTGACATCGGCTTTGACGTGGACGTCGGCCCGCTGTTCCAGACCCCGGAAGAGGCCGCGCAGGACGCTATCGACAACGACGTGCATGTCATCGGCATTTCGTCCCAGGCGGCCGGCCACAAGACACTTGCGCCGAAACTGATTGCCGCATTGCAGGCGATGGGCGCGGGCGAGATCCTGGTCATCTGCGGCGGCGTGATCCCGCAGCAGGATTACAATTTCCTGAAGGATGCCGGGGTCGCGGCGATCTTCGGGCCGGGCACCCACATTCCGACCGCAGCCAAGGATATCTTGCGACTGATTGGAAAGGCGCGGGTCTGACGGCGTGCTCCCATGCGGGACCCGATGCCAGAGCTTACCGTCCCAAAATGGCTCCGGGGAAGGCCAACGTGGGCTATCCCAAATGAACGCATTCGGCGGCGGTCAAGTCCCTGGCTCGTCGATAATGTAGTCGTCCCATTCGTCCTCATCGACTTCGAACTCCGGCACGGTAATCCCGCGCACGGACACACCCGCCTGGTGGACAGTCTCGGGATCGTTTGAGATCAAAGGGTGCCAATATTTCAATGGCTTGCCCTCATGCACCAGCCGGTAGGCACAGGTTTCGGGCATGAAATACGCGACGTCCTTCATTGTGCCGGGGGTCAGTTGAATACACTCTGGAACCAGCGTTTTTCGGATCTCGTACTGTCCGCAGAGGCATGTTTGATCATCCAGCAATCGGCAGGCCACTCGCGTCAGCGCAACCTCCCTCGTGTCCTCGTCCTCCAGTTTGTTCAGACAGCATTTCCCGCAGCCGTCACACAGCGCCTCCCACTCCTCCGCTGTCATCTTGGCGGGTGCGATGCGTGACCAGAACTGATCCCTCATGACGCCAACGCCGCGCGGGCGCTCACGGAATCAGCATCCATCTGCGCGATCAGTGCGTCCAGACTGTTGAATTTCGCCTCTCCGCGCAGGTATTCGACCAGTCCGACGGAGAGGCTGGCACCATAGAGATCACCTTTAAAATCAAATAGATGGGTCTCGAGATTGGGCGTTTTCCGCTCAAACATCGGGCGAATTCCAAGGTTGGCGACGCCGCCGTAGGTGCCCGCATGCGTCCCATCGCGCACCTCCACGGCCACAGCGTAGACGCCCGGTTTGGGCACATGCAACCCGTCGAGGCCCATATTGGCAGTGGGATATCCAAGCTCCCTTCCGCGTTTTTCGCCGTGCAGAACTTCACCCTCGATACGGTGCCAATGGCCCAACATCGCGGCCGCGTCGGCAGGCCGCCCCTGCGTCAACGCGGTGCGGATCGCGGTGGAAGAAACGGCACCGCCAACGCCCTCCAACAGCTCTGCGATGGTCACATCAAACCCGTGTTTCGCACCCATTGTTTTCAAGCCTGCGGCGTCACCGGAACGCCCCTGTCCAAATCGGAAGTCCGCCCCGACGACGGCGTGGGTAATTGCCAGACCATCGACCAGAACATCCCGCACGAAGGCGTCGGCGGACAGGCTGGAAAGGCCCCAATCAAACGGCAGTTCCGCAAGGACCCGCACGCCGAGTTTTTCCAGGCGGTTGGCGCGCGCACGCGCATTCATCAGCCGAAAGGGCGGGGCGGAGGACGCGAAGAATTCTCGGGGGTGCGGCTCGAACGTGACCACGCCAAGCGGCGCATCCGGCCGCCGGGCCAGGTCCAGAACATGTTGATGGCCCCGGTGCACACCATCGAAATTCCCGATCGCCACGGATGCTCCGTGATCGGCTGCGATCGTATATTGATAGTCGCGAATTATTTTCATGGGGCGCAGTTACGCCGTCTGGGAGGCCCGTTGCAAGCTCACGCTCAGTCGAATTTTCCGGACGGAGCGAGAACCGTCGCTTCGCCTTTCAAGACCACGACATCGCCGACGCGCGCTTCGGTTTTCAGCTGAACTCGACGGCGTGAATAGTCGATGGACAATACTTCGACGGACGCGTCGACCATGTCACCTGGGCGTACGGGGGCCATAAATTTGAGGGTTTGGCCGAGATAAACCGTGCCGTGACCCGGCAATTGCTCTCCGATAACAGCCGAAATCAGGCCGGCCGTCAGCATGCCATGGGCAATGCGGCCCTCGAAAATGGTGTCCTGGGCATACTGATCGTCCAAATGCACAGGATTCCGATCCGTGGAGACCTCGGCAAACATTTCAATATCTTGATCGGTAACGATTTTCTGCAAGGATCGGGTCATTCCGATCTCCAGATCCTCAATTACGATCGTCCCAGTCGTAATGTTGTCGAGCATGCCGCGTTCTCCCATAGGCCCGTCATAGGGCACACCGGCGCCGTTGCGCAATCGTAAAAGTAACAATATGTAGATTAGTAGCAGAATCTAGCAACTTTGTTGCGCGTAGGTTAGCGTAGCATTCCGATAGAGTAGGTGGGTTCCAGCTGCACGTTTGCAAGAAAACGCGCCAGTTTGGTCGGGTTCGGCTGACGATCCGTCCCTGTTTCAGCCCGTGCCAACCCGCCCGTGATGAACAGCGTGTCAATGTTTTCCCCGATGCCACCGGGTATATCCGTCAGGATCCCATCGCCGATCGCCAGGATGCGGTCATCGGAGGTTCCCTTGCCCATCTGCTCCAACCGCCGGCGCGCAAGGTCATAGATCGGCGGATGGGGCTTGCCAAAGTAGAGGCTTTCGCCCCCCATCTCAGCGTAAAGCTGCGCCAAAGCACCCGCGCACCACTCGCGGACATCGCCACGATCCACAACGATATCGGGGTTCGCGCAGAGCAGTTTCAGGCCACGGGTCTTGGCCAGCAGAAACTGCGGGCGCATCTCTGCCGGGTCAGCATAGGGGTCAAACGGACCGGTGCACACAATGCCCTCTGCCTCATCCAAGGGAACCCGAGTGATCTCTCTGGCGTCTTCGATCAGGTCCATTGGCGCGAAAAATGGCGCATCATGTGGCTGACCGATGTGCCAGACCTTTGAGCCGACGGCCCCGTTCAACATCGCAGCCCGCGCGCTGTCACCGGATGTCGCAATGACATCCCAGCAGTCTCGCGGTACGCCGATCTGATCCAGTTGTGCCGCGACGCTGGCCCGTGGCCGGGGCGCGTTGGTCAACAAAAGAACTGTGCCGCCTTGTGCCTTGAAGTTGCGGAGGGCGTCCACGGCTTCATCAAACGCGTCGACGCCGTTGTGAACGCAGCCCCACAAATCGCAGAAAACGGCATCATAGACGTCTGATATCTCGGACATATTTTCGATTATGCGTGTCACGGCGTCTACTCCTGTGGGAACGCGAAACGAGTGAATCGTGTGCGAGCAGGTCTCTAGCTCATCCACTAACAGATCATGCGCGATCAGACTGCCAAGTTCGGAATGATCTGTTTCTTGCGGGATACGACGCCGGGCAGAACGATCAGGTCTCCGTCACCGGCAACCGTCGCGAAGCTCTTTTCGGCAACGGATCTGACAAGGTCATTCGGGATCAGCAGCGTGGCCTCTTCCTTCAATATATCGACAACAAATAAAAGCACCTGATCAGCGCCATCCTGGGCTGCCACGTCCGGCATAGCCGCCATAAGCGCATCCTTGCGGGCAAGGATCGAATTCGGTGACGTCGTCTCCAACACCGAAACACGGAATGTCCTGCCACCGACATCAAAGGTCTTGCTGTCCATGCGCAGCAACTCCGCCTCCGAAAACCGGGAGACATCCGACTTCGCGGCGAACATCTCGGACGCGAAAGACGGGATATCGACGCCTAGGTCTTTGGCCAAGTCTTCTGCGACAGCGCGATCTTCCGTCGTTGTTGTTGGTGAGCGAAACTCCAGCGTGTCCGAGAGGATACAGCTCAGCATCGCGCCTTTGATGCCAACTGGGGCCTGTGCAAGATCATCGCCGATCATTTTGTGCATGATCGTTGCGGTGCAGGCGAGAGGCTCGATCCGTATCTCGATCGGGCCTCTTGTTTCCAACCCGCCGACCAGTTTGTGGTGGTCGATGATTGCGGTGATGTCGGCGCCGTTGATGTCGGCTGGCAACTCTGCAGGATTATTTGTATCAACGATAACGACGCTTTGGCCCGGTTCGACCGCGCCAATGATCCGTGGCTTGGGGAGGTCCCAATGATCCAGGACAAAGGCGGCCTCGGTGTTTGGTTCTCCCAGCAGGACAGGCTCGGCTTCGACGCCTTTGACGTGGGTCAGGTACCATGCCCAGATGATGGGCGAGCCGGTGGAATCGGTGTCGGGGGATTTGTGGCCGAAAACCAAGGTGGTCATGGGGCAGTCCTTGCGTGCATACGAAATCGCGGCATTTCTAACGACGGCGCAGGGGATTGTCACGGGCAGGTCTGCACAAAGCCGCCGTCACCTTCATCTCGCTAGAAGTCCCGAAAGACGTCCATTTGCGCCACACCGCTGTTGCCGGTTTGCGCGAGCTTTGGTTTTGCTGGAATAGAGGCTCGGATGGCGACATTCTGGCGCGCCGCCGCTGCCGCTGCCCAGTTCGCGGATCCGCTTGTCTTGGCCATCTGGAAGCGTCCCAGGTGAGAGGCCAGCCTGTCGGCGGCACTGGTCAGCCCTTCGCTGGCCGCCGACGCCTCTTCCGCCATGGCGGCGTTGCGTTGGGTTGCTGCATCCAGGTCGCGGACGCCGGCATTGATCTCACTCACGCCGACTGACTGGTCCTTGGCGGAGATGGCGATATCGGAGACGAGGCCGGCGACCCGGTCCACTTGGCTGATGATGTCGCCCAGGGATTTGCCGGTCGCGCGCACCAGCTTGCTGCCGCTTTCCACCTGTTCACTGGAGGCTGCGATCAGGGTCTTGATTTCCTGCGCGGAGGCCGATGAATGCTGCGCCAAGGCCCGCACCTCAGAGGCAACCACAGCAAAGCCGCGGCCCGCTTCTCCGGCCCGGGCCGCTTCGACGCCTGCGTTCAGCGCCAAAAGGTTGGTCTGAAAGGCGATATCGTCGATGACCGAGATGATCTGCGTGATCTTCTGTGACGAAGCTTCAATCGCTTCCATTGCAGAGATTGCATTGTCAACGATATCACCGGCTTCCTTGGCCGCCGCACGGTTTTCGTTGGTGGTTGCTTCTGCATCCGCTGCGTTCTCTGCCGTAGACTGGACGCTCTGACTCAGCTCTTCCAGGGCAGCGGCTGATTGCTGCAATGTGGCCGCCTGACTTTCCGTTCGGCTGGACAAGTCCGTAGACGAACTGGCCATTTCCCGGGCGTCACCCGTCACCTCTTCGGCGACGTCACGGATCATTGATATCGTGTCCGAGAGTTGATCCACCAGGTGATTAAAAGACACCCTCAAACCGTCGTAATCGGCGGGGAAAGGTGCTGCATCACTGGTCTCAATTCGTGCTGCCAAATCAAGATCGCTCAGCCTTGACAGGCCCGTTCTCAGCGCTTCCACGACAACTGCCTGTTCACGCTGCTTTTCCGCGTGTTCCGCTATATGTTTTGTTTCAGCGACTTTCAGGTCTTCCGCTTTCTGCATGGAAACCTGAAGGATACTCAGGCTTCCCGCGATTTTGCCGACCTCATCCTCTCGATCTGAGTATGGTATGTCTTCAGCAAAGTTACCTTCCGACATGGTGGCAATCGCGGCCGCGATCCGGCCAAAAGGTGCAAGCATCCGACGTAGAATCGCATATCCAACGAAGAGCACAAGGAGCAGGGCGACGACGGAGATGACGACCTTCTGCCTCATGTTTGTCGCTGCGATTTGGGCTGCTCGAAACGTTGCTGAGTCACGGGCAACGCCCATGGCACCCGACACATTGCCGTCTGCCCCGAATATGGGTTGGTAATGGGCGAGATACTCGACCCCATTCATTACTTCGGGAGTATAAACGCTGGTTCCCGCCAATAATCCCTCCGGCACGGCGCCGCTTTCCAAAACCGTCCCTTCGGACCGGAGCCCATTGTCGTCCCGGAATGTGGTTACCTGGCGGATAAATTCGCCTGAGATGGGATCCAGCCGAAGAATGGACGCTTCCATTTCGGAAATCTGTTGTATGGCGTCTACGACCGCGCGCAAATCGTCGACCGTCACGTCCGGTCCGATTTCGGTCATGATATGGCGGTCGCCGTGAGCTTCATCTATCGGCGCAGAGGTTGCGCCGGGAGGTTCTTCCGTCAGCGCGCTGGCCGCGCCATGAGCGATTTCCATCGGCATGGAGGCCGCGCCGCCAGTTTCACCCATCGTCATCGGCATCGCGCCGCGAGTTTCATCCATCGCCATCGCACTGCGTGTTTCATCCACCGGTGCGCGTTCGTCCTCCCCGATGTGAGTTAGCAGGAACGCCATGGAACTCACCGCTACATGGTTTTCCGTCTCAACCTGGGCGTGGAATAAGTCGTTGAGCTGCCGATACGTCAAGTATCCCACATTGGCCAACTGCAACATCAGTATGACGAAAATGGCGCCGATGATCCGACTTGAGAGGGATGATTTGAGGAGCCGCATGGTGACTGTCCTTACTTTGCACGTGCTATTTTGAAGCCATTCTTTATCCACCGGGAATGAACATCCGGTTACTGCTCGGACTGCCTTGACACTCAACACGGGGGGGCCTAAATGCCTGCTGTTGGCGCTCTGCTAGTGCGAGTGCCAATGCAACTGAAATTAGTCCGTTCCGGATAGAGGAGGCCAAAAATGGCATTGAAACCCCTGCATGACCGCGTGTTGGTGCGCCGTGTCGAAGGCGACGAAAAGACCAAGGGTGGTCTGATCATCCCCGAAAGCGCCAAGGAAAAGCCCGCCGAGGGTGAAGTGATCGCGTGTGGCGAAGGCGCCCGCAAGGACTCCGGCGAATTGATCGACATGGGCGTCAAGAACGGCGACCGTATTCTGTTCGGCAAATGGTCGGGCACAGAAGTCACAATCGACGGTGAAGAGCTTTTGATGATGAAGGAATCCGACATTCTGGGCATCATCACCTGAGACGGCCCGTCCGACTGATCCAAAAGTATCGCTAATTTTAAGGAGACGCCATCATGGCCAAAGACGTCCGTTTTGATACCGACGCCCGCAATCGTATGCTGAAGGGTGTGAACACCCTCGCCGATGCGGTCAAAGTTACTCTTGGCCCCAAAGGCCGCAACGTTGTCATCGACAAGTCTTTCGGTGCCCCGCGCATCACGAAAGACGGTGTGACTGTCGCCAAAGAGATCGAGCTTGAAGACAAGTTCGAGAACATGGGCGCGCAGATGGTCAAGGAAGTCGCTTCCCGCACCAATGACGAAGCCGGCGACGGCACCACCACCGCGACCGTTCTGGCTCAGGCCATCATCAAGGAAGGCCTCAAGTCGGTTGCCGCTGGCATGAACCCGATGGACCTCAAGCGCGGCATCGATCTTGCCGTGACCAAGGTCATCGCCGAAATCCAGGCCTCGGCCCGTGAAGTCGCGGACTCCGATGAGGTTGCGCAGGTTGGCACCATCTCCGCCAATGGCGAGTCCGAGATTGGCCGCCAGATTGCGGACGCGATGCAGAAAGTCGGCAACGACGGCGTCATCACCGTGGAAGAGAACAAGGGTCTTGAGACCGAAACCGAAGTCGTCGAAGGCATGCAGTTCGACCGCGGCTACCTGTCGCCATACTTTGTGACAAACCCCGACAAGATGGTTGCCGAGCTTGAGGATTGCATGATCCTGCTGCACGAAAAGAAGCTGTCCTCGCTTCAGCCAATGGTTCCGCTGCTGGAAACTGTTATCCAGTCCGGCAAGCCACTGCTGATCATCGCCGAAGATGTCGAGGGCGAAGCCCTTGCAACCCTCGTCGTGAACAAGCTGCGCGGCGGGTTGAAGATTGCTGCCGTCAAGGCACCGGGCTTCGGCGATCGTCGCAAGGCGATGCTGCAGGATATTGCGATCCTCACCGGTGGTCAGGTCATCGCGGAAGACCTCGGCATGAAGCTGGAGTCGGTGACGATGGACATGCTCGGCACCGCCAAGCGTCTGACGATCACGAAAGACGAGACCACGATCATCGACGGCAACGGCTCCAAGGCCGAGATCGAGGCACGCGTGTCGCAGATCCGTCAGCAGATCGAAGAATCCACTTCCGATTACGACAAGGAGAAGCTGCAGGAGCGTGTCGCCAAACTGGCTGGCGGTGTTGCCGTGATCAAGGTCGGCGGCATGTCCGAGATCGAAGTGAAAGAGCGTAAGGACCGTGTCGACGACGCGCTGAATGCAACTCGTGCCGCTGTGCAAGAGGGCATCGTTGTCGGTGGTGGTGTTGCCCTGATCCAGGGCGGCAAAGCGCTTGTGGGCCTGACCGGAGCGAACTCCGATCAAGACGCGGGGATCGCCATCGTTCGCAAGGCGCTGGAAGCACCGCTGCGTCAGATCGCAGAGAACTCTGGCGTCGACGGTTCGGTCGTTGCGGGCAAGATCCGCGAATCCAACGACAAGTCGTTCGGCTTCAACGCCCAGACCGAAGAATATGGCGACATGTTCAAGTTCGGCGTGATTGATCCGGCCAAGGTTGTCCGTACGGCTCTGCAGGACGCGGCCTCTGTCGCTGGCCTGCTGATCACCACGGAAGCCATGATTGCCGACAAGCCGTCGAAAGACGGCGGCGGTGCCGGTGGCGGCATGCCCGACATGGGCGGCATGGGCGGCATGATGTAACACGACTTTGCCTTAGCGAAGTCTGCCGGTATCCCGGCTGTGCAAAGGCCCCCTCGTGGGGCCTTTGTCATGAAAAAGTGCAACGACTTTCGCACCGGGTAAGTCTGTTGATTACACGTCGATGCAATTGCAAACTTCGTGCTCCGGCCCGATGACGATGAACATGACGGCCAGCCCTGATTGGCCAGAAGACGAAGGCGCGCACCACATTGGCAGCCTCTTTCTTTGCCAGACATGGCCGCTATAGCGCCCCGAAATGAACTCGTTTTGAGTCAAAATTGATCCCCAGGTTCGATTTGAACGAGGAATAGAAACTATGAACACCACTGCATTTTTTGATTTTGCGATTTCTGAAGACGGCGCCGTCACGGTAGACTGGGTGGTGCTGACCGCTGCGCTTGTCGGCCTGGGCTTTGCTACGATGGCCGTCGTCTCCGGCGGCGTCGGGGACTTGTCCAACGATATCAACGCCGAACTCATGTCGATGGAGGTCCAGACTTCGTTCGACCAGGAGGCTTGGGCTGCGGGTGCGCCGTTGTACTTTACGCAAGACCAATGGAACTCGAACCGCGATTTCTTTGCCACCCGCGATGCTGGTATAAACAACTTCGGGGCGAACGAAGCACTGGGGCTGGCCGCAGATGTCAACCGAAACGATCGCGCATATCAGCTTGATCAGGCGGGCGCGACAATCGCGGCATTGTCTGCCAACGGCGAAGATACCACCGAATTACAGGCGCAATACGACGCGATTTATGGAGAATTGTCCGGCACATCGTGATCCGCGATACTCCTCGGGTGACGTGGGCCTGAGGCGCGTCCGCCTTCATCGCCAAGACAAAAAGAGGCGCCTTTGCGGCGTCTCTTTTCATTTCCCCTCCGTCCTGCCAGTTTCGCGCCACACCAACGGAGGCTATTATGGACCGCATCGGCATTATCGGATTGGGCCGCATGGGCCGCGCCATGGCGCAACGCCTTTCAGGTCGGAACATTCCCGTCACCGTCTGGACCCGCTCCGGCATCTCCGCCGCCGACGCCGCGTCCTGGGGCGTCACGCCCGCCACGTCACTGGCCGAGCTGACCACTGCCTCCGATACCATCGTCCTCAGCCTCCTCGATGATACCGCCGTGGGCGAGGTTCTCGATACGCTGCTCGCCCAAAGTGACCTTGAAGGCCGCCTCATCATCGATACCAGCACCGTCGCGCCACACGTCCTGCAATCGCGCATCGGCGCGCTCCACGCGACCGGAGCAAGCGCGGTTGACGCCCCCGTCTCGGGCGGGCCGGAAATGGTTCTTGCCGGCACCTGTGGTGTCTTCATTGGTGGTGCGGACCAGGACGTCGCGCGCGCTGAGGCGGCTCTTTCACCGCTGTCATCGCGCATCTTCCCTGTCGGCCCGCTTGGGGCCGGGCTGGTGATGAAAACCATCAACAACTCGATGATACAGATCTATACCGACGGCCTGCGCCAACTGCTTCCTCTGGCCAAACGCGCGGGTCTGTCGCTTGAGACGACGCTGACAATCCTTGGAGGCGGCCCGGCGGGCCAGCCCTTTATTCGTGACCGGCTTCCCAAGATCCTCGGGCACGACGCCGACGTCGGCTTCGTGATGTCGGCGGCGCTCAAGGACAATGACGTCTTCCAGCGCATCCTGGCCGACTATGGGCTCCTGTCCGGGGCACTTGCCGCCGCTGCAGAGTCCCAGACCGCTGCCATCGCCGCTGACTTTGCCGACAAAGACCCGGTCGCATTTATCGCCCATGCCTACCACTCCGCCTGATCCGCTGACTTTGCGCTTTTCCGGTGCGCAGGTCCTGACCGACGCCGGTTTGACCGTTGCGGACCTGTCAATCGTGGATGGCCTGATTGCGCCCGACGGCGGCAAATGTATCGACGCACGCGGCTACCTCATCCTCCCCGGCATCATCGACCTGCACGGCGACGGGCATGAGCGCCACTTCGCCCCCCGGCGCGGCGCACAGAACGATCCCGCGCTGGCCCTGCACACCACCGAGGCCGAGCTATCCGCCAACGGCATCACCACCGCCATGCTGGCACAGTTCTATTCCTGGGAAGGCGGGATGCGTGGGCCCGACTTTGCCGCGATGGTCAGCGATGGTGTGGCCAGCACGCCGACCCTCACGGATCTGCACGTCCAGCTGCGGGTGGAGATGGCCCTCTACCGCCAATTCCCTGATATCGCTGATCTTATAACCCGTTCTGGCATCCGGTATGTCGTCCTCAACGACCACCTCCCCCACTCCGCGCTTGCGGCGGGCAAACGCCCCCCGCGCCTCACCGGGCAGGCCCTGAAATCAGGCCGCTCGCCGGAGGTGCATCATGCGCTTCTGCAAAGCCTCCACGATGCGATGCCTGAAGCCCTGGATGCCCTCGCCCCCTTCACGCAGCGTCTCGCATCCGACGGCGTGCGCATTGGCAGCCATGACGATCAATCCGCAGACGACCGCGCCCGCAACCGTGCCCTCGGGGCGGACATTGCGGAATTCCCCGAGACCCGCGCAGCGGCAGAAGACGCAAGATCCAATGGCGAGCCGGTCATCATGGGGGCGCCAAACGTGGTGCGCGGCGGCTCACACGACAGGAAAGTCCCGGCTCATGAACTGATCGCAGACGGTTTGGTAACGGCCCTTGTCTCGGATTATCACTACCCGTCGCTGCACCGCGCGGCGTTCAGGTTATGGGATGAAGGCATGGATTTGTCGCGGGCCTGGGATCTGATCTCAGACGGGCCTGCACGCGTCATGGGATGGGTGGACCGGGGCCAGATCGCCTCCGGCCTGCGCGCCGATCTGACCGTGATCAACGCAGAGACGCGCCGGATAGAGGCCACGCTCTGCGCCGGTCGTGTGACCCATTTGACCGCAGACCTCGCGGCCCGCATGGTGGCACTGTGATGCGTTTGCCCCTCCTGATCTGCGTCGTGCTTCTGGCCTTCGCCTCCAACTCGATCCTCAATCGGATGGCCGTGGGAGGTGGTGAGATTGACGCGATAACTTTCGCCTTCATCCGCGCTGTGGCGGGCGCCGTGACACTGGCCGCCCTGGTCCTTGCGCGTGGACGCGCCTTGCCGCTGTTTCGCGCCACACGCGTGGTCGGCGCTGGCAGTCTGACAGTATATCTCATCGGATTTTCGGTGGCTTACATTCAAATCGACGCGGGCCTTGGGGCGCTGATCCTGTTTGGGGGCGTGCAGGTCACGATGTTCGCAGGCGCGTTGGTGAGCGGAGAACGCCCGCCCGCCCGGCGCTGGATCGGGGCGGGTCTGGCGATGGTGGGGCTTGCGTGGCTCAGTTGGCCTTCGGGTCCTGCGGCTCTGCCGCCCCTGGCGGTGCTCGCCATGCTGTCGGCCGCCGTGGGCTGGGGTATCTACAGCCTTGCGGGCCGCACGGCGATGGACCCAATGGCCACGACCGGAGTGAATTTCATCTGGTCCGTGCCGATGCTGCTGTTGCTGACGGTGCTGCTCCCGGCGCAGACCGACGCGACGCCAACAACCACTACGGGCATCATTCTGGCCGTGATCGCCGGCAGCCTTACATCAGGCCTCGGCTACGCGCTTTGGTACTCTGTGCTGCCGCGTCTTGGCCGCTCAACCTCTGCGCTGTTGCAATTGAGCGTCCCGATCATCGCAATGACGGCGGGCGTGATCTTGCTGGACGAAGTCATCACCTGGCGCATGATCGGTGCAGCCATCCTGACCATCGGCGGCATCTCCTACGGTCTTGGGGCGTTTCAGCGCCGGATTGGTTCCAGTTCATCATAATAAATGCCATCGCCCCAGGCGATGCGGGCCAGGCTGTCGGGTTTCACCCGGATACCGGCCATCTCTTCGCGGCTGACGAGACGGCGCTTGGTGACGATGCCTTCGGGGTCCGTCCAATCCTGCAAGGGCTCACCCGATACCAGCGTCACCCGAAAATAAACATCCACCTGATGGAAATCGCGCCGCCTGTCGTGGAATTCATTGACCAGACAGGGCGCGCCGACGGCGACGCGCAGGCCGGTTTCCTCGTAGAATTCGCGGATCAGATTGTCCTTGAGGGAGCTGTGCGCCTCCGCTCCGCCACCGGGCGCGCACATCATATCGGATTTCCCCTCGGGCCAGGCATTGACCAGGAGCAGACGATCATCGACCAGCAGGATGCCACGGACGGCGGTGCGGATGGGACGGTTTCTGGTATGTGCCATGACGGCGACAGTGACGTCGCGCCGCGCGAAGGGCAAGGCTCCGATCACCCCTCGCGTGGGGCCTGAGGATAGCCTATCAACGGGGCATGCGTATTCTGGCCCTGACGTTCGCTCTGATTGCGACTGCACTTCCCGCGCGTGCGGCGCGTGCCGATTGTGTGGTGCTGCTGCACGGCCTGGCGCGAGGCGAGACGTCTCTGTTCTTGCTGGAGGAACGGCTGGCCGCCCAGGGGTATCAGGTCGTGAACCAGGGCTATCCGTCCACTTTGGCGGCGATTGCGGAGCTGGCAGAGCTGACAATTCCGGGCGCGCTGGCCCAGTGTGGTGAGCAGAGGGTGCATTTCGTCACCCACTCCATGGGCGGGATACTGGTGCGGTACTGGCTGGGAGAGTACGACCTGCCCAACCTTGGCCGGGTGGTGATGATGGCCCCGCCCAACGGCGGATCGGAACTGGTGGATGTCTTCAGTGCCCTGGAGCCGTTCGAGTGGCTCAACGGGCCTGCGGGGATGCAGTTGGGAACCGATCCCGGCGATCTGGTGAACCGGCTTGGCGATGTGGACTTCGAGTTGGGGGTGATCGCGGGAAACCGGACGCTGAACCCGATTTATTCCGCCCTGATCCCGGGCCCGGACGACGGAAAGGTCGGTGTGGAGAGTACCTATGTCGACGGCATGGCGGACCACATTGTTCTGCCTGTCACCCACACTTTCATGATGAACAACCCATTGGTCATCGCGCAGGTGGAGGCGTTTCTCGCTGACGGCGCATTTGTCCCTGACTTGAGCGTGATCGAGGCGATCGGCGATCTGATCGAATAGCGCTTCGGGGTCTTGGCTTGCGCCGCGCGCGTGCCGCGCCCGTCGCCGGTGGCGAGGGGGGCAGAGCCCCCCTCGCGCTCCCCCCGGTTCGTCCGAGCGACGCCGGGCGCTGTCACTGATAGGTTGGTGGGTTTGGCGGCGTCGGATTGGGTTGTATTTGGCAAGATGAAGGAGCGGGACAGGGAACCGTCAGGCCGGTCCTGTCACGCGGTTGATGTGGCCCATCTTGCGACCGTCCCGGATCTCGGATTTTCCGTAGAGGTGGATCTGCACCCCAGGCTCTGCGGCCAGAGCGGGCGCGCGGGCCACATCATCGCCGATCAGGTTCTCCATCGTGACGTTGGCGTGTCGGCTGCCGTCGCCGAGGGGCCAGCCGGTGACCGCGCGAATGTGTTGCTCGAACTGGTCGACCGCGCAGCCTGCCTGGGTCCAGTGACCGGAGTTGTGAACCCGTGGCGCGATCTCGTTCACGATCAGGCCCCGCGCGGTCACGAACAGTTCCACTCCCAGGACGCCGACGTAATCGAGCGCGTTCAATATCGACGATGCGATAAGGACCGCGTCGGTCCGCAGAGGGGCCGGGATCCTTGCGGGCACTGTGGTGGTCGACAGGACGCCGTCGGTGTGGACGTTTTCTCCGGGATCAAAGGCCGCGATGCCGCCATCTTGTCCGCGCGCGGCGATGACGCTGATCTCAGCGGTGAAATCGACGAAGCCTTCCGCGATTGCGTCGGCGCCTTTGAGACTGGCGAGGGCCGAAACCGCATCGGAGGGGTCCATGACACGTGCCTGGCCTTTGCCGTCATAGCCGAACCGGCGCGTCTTCAGGACGGCAGGAGTGCCTGTCGTGGCCAAAACCTCCTGCACGTCGCCGAACACCGGAGCGTAGGGGGCGGTTTTCAGACCCAGATCGCGCAGGAAGGCTTTTTCGATCAGGCGGTCCTGGCTGGTTTCCAGTGCGCGGCGATCCGGAAAGAGCGGCGTTGTGGCAGAGATCACGTCCAGCGCATCGGCGGGGATGTTTTCAAACTCAAAGGTGATGACATCGCAGGCCTCGGCAAAGCGCCGCAGCGCCTCCAGATCGTCGTATCCGGCTTGCGTCCACGCGTGGGCGACATCGGCGGCGGGGGCGGCACCGGGTTCGAAAATATGCGCTTTGTAGCCGAGGCGAGACGCGGCGCAGGCCAGCATTCGGCCCAACTGACCGCCACCAAGAATGCCGACCACTGAGCCGGAAGGCAGGGGGCTAGTCATCGGTCGGGACCTCGGGGATCGAGGCGCTGAGATCCGCGCGCCATTGATCCAGTCGCGCGGCAAGGGCGGGGTCATCATTGGCGAGGATCGCAACCGCCATCAGGCCCGCGTTCGCCGCACCCGGCGCGCCGATGGCCATGGTTGCCACCGGATAGCCGCGCGGCATCTGGAGAATGGAGTAAAGGCTGTCGACACCGTTCAGCACCCTGGTCTGTACCGGCACACCGATCACTGGCACTCGGGTCTTGGACGCCACCATGCCCGGCAAATGCGCAGCGCCGCCCGCACCGGCGATTATCACTTTCAGGCCGGCGTCCACAGCGCCCTTGCCGAACTCCCATAGCCTGTCGGGGGTCCGGTGGGCCGATACGATCCTGGCCTCATAGGGCACGCCGAGCGCGTCCAGTATATCGGCCGCCTCGCGCATGGTGGACCAATCGGATTGAGAGCCCATGATGATTGCGACCTGAACCATGGCGCGGTGATCCTTTCCCTTGGAACGCCGCACTATACGCATGGCTCCTGCGGCCTCAACCTATGCAATGATGTCCGGGGTCAACTCATCCTCGATTGCGGCAATTCTATCCTTGAGGCGCAGTTTTTGGGTTTTGAGCCGCTTGAGCGTCAACGGGTCGGGATTGGTCGAAAGTTGCAGCGCGTCGATGGCGGCATCCAGGTCCCGATGCTCGCGCCGCAGAACCTCCAGCTTCACGCGCAACACGTCTTCATGGTTCATCTCTGACGGCGCGTTCATTGGCAGCATGTCTCCTGTTCCAGACATCACGTTAGCGAGATCCCGCGGCTTGTCCACGCCTTACGGATCGGCGCGGGCCGGACAGGCCTTGCAGGACGCCCAATTGCAACCCATATCCACACAGATGCGCCTTGCCGAATGCGGGAGGCGTACCGACACCGCAGATCGCTTTACCGTTAAGGATGTGCCCGACATGACGAAACTGACCCTCGCCTCCCATCCCTATCTGCTGGGGTTTGACCAGCTGGAGCGGCTGGTGGAGCGCACCGCCAAATCCGGCAATGAGGGCTACCCGCCCTATAATATCGAGCAACGCGGTGACACCGCTTACCGGATCACGCTTGCTGTGGCGGGGTTCGCCGAGAGTGAGCTTAGCATTACCGTTGAAGATCGTCAGTTGGTGATCCGAGGCAAGCAGGCAGACGCCGACGACGGGCGCATCTTTCTGCACCGTGGCATTGCCACCCGCCAGTTTCAGCGCAGTTTCGTGCTGGCAGACGGCGTTGACGTGACGGCTGCGGACATGGAGCACGGGCTGCTGCACGTGGACCTGACGCGCGCCGAACCGGACCGTATTGTGCAGACGATCAAGATCAAAACGACCGAGAAAAGGGGTTAATCATGTCAGAGCAGCAAAACGCGCAGTCGAAAAGCCGTATCGTCTATATCCGCGAAGTCGCCGTGGTGGATCTGCCCGAAGAGGTGCAGGACCAGGCGGAAGGGTTTGAGACGCTCTTTGCCATCGGGGCCGAAAACGGTGACCGCCTCGCGCTGGTCCATGACCGGGAAACGGCTTTTGTGGTCGCTCGCCAGAACGACATGCAACCGGTCAGCGTTCACTAGGATCTGCCGTCGCAACCTCTATACCGAAGGCGCGGTGCCGCGATCAGCCGCCCGCGCCCTTGGGCACCTCCAGATGTTCGCGCGGATCAGGCGTTTCGCCTTGCCGGATCGCCTGCATGTCCGCCTGCAGTTGCGCGCTCCATTTATCGCGCATTTCGCCAACGCGGGCGAGATAGGCCGGGTTTTCATGGGGTGGGACGCCGACCTCATGTACCTCGGAAATCGTCAGCATCATGTCCTGATCCTGGGCGTGGAAGGCCTCCACCATGCGATCTGCTGCGCTTCGTTCAATCCCCATTGCCTCAAATGCAGAGCGTCCAATGCGCAGGGAACTGTCATAGGTCTCCCGGATGATATCGCGACAGCCTTTGTGCCATAGGTCGTAGACGTGATCGCGGTCCACGGCACGGGCGATCACGTGGAGGTCGGGGAAAGTCTTCGTTGCATATTCCACCACTTGGTCAATGCTGTCCCGCCCGTCAATGGCGACGATCAGAATATCCGCCTCCGCAATACCCGCTGCCGCCAGAAGGTCGGGCCGCGTGGCATCGCCGTAATAGTTCTTCACTCCGAACCGCGCCATGATGTCCAGCCGTTTGGAGGAATAGTCGATCATCGTCGTTTCATACCCGGCCGCCTGCAGGATGCGATCCACAAGGCCACCGACGCGACCTGCGCCCGCGATGATGATCTTGGCATTGCCGGGCATGGCATCGGCCTCGCGCGTCTCGGACGCCACATGGCGCGGCACGATCACCCGGTCGTAGAGGATGAAAAGCGCCGGCGTCAGCAACATCGACAGGGCCACGACCAGCAACAGCAGATCCGACAGGGCCGCAGGCAGCACGTTGTTGGCCACGGTGAACGACAGCAGGACGAAACCGAACTCACCCGCCTGCGCAAGGCTCAGCGCCATCAGCCATTTGTCCGCGCCCCGGATGCTGAACACGAACGCCAGACCGAACAGGATCAGCGCCTTCAGCACCATCAACCCCAGGGTCATGGCGAGGACGGCCATAATGTTTTCGCCCAGGAGGCCGAAATTCACCCCTGCGCCGACGGTCATGAAAAACAGGCCAAGCAGCAGGCCCCGGAACGGGTCGATGTCGGACTCCAACTCATGCCGATACGCGGAGTTGGCCAGCACCACACCGGCAAGGAAGGTCCCGAGTGCGGGCGACAGGCCGACAAGGGTCATCAGCAGCGCGATGCCGATCACCATCATCAGCGCGGTGGCAGTGAACAGTTCGCGCAGGTTGGCGCTCGCGATGAAGCGAAAGAGCGGCCCGGTCAACAGGCTGCCGCCACCGACGACAGCCGCCACAGCGCCGAACGTGGCAAGCGCAGTTTGCCACCCGTTAAGGCCTGCCACGAGGCTCATCTCTTCGGCGTGCCCACTCTCCTCACCCGCGCCATCCGCGCCGCCGACCGCTGCCTCCGCACCCTGGGCCGCATCTGCCCCCACATCCGCCAACTCCGGCATCATCGCCAGCAGCGGCAACAAGGCCAGCATCGGGATCACGGCGATGTCCTGCGTCAGCAGAACCGAAAAGCTGCCTTGCCCGCCGTCTGACTTCAAAAGCCCTTTCTCTCCAAGGGTTTGCAGAACGATTGCGGTGGACGACAGCGCAAGCACAAGACCGATCGCGAGGCTGATCTGCCAGCTCTGACCCAGCGCCATGGCCACGCCCGTCACCGCCAAAGTGGTCAGCGCGATCTGCCCACCGCCAAGCCCGATCAACTTCCCGCGCATGTCCCACAACGCTTTGGGTTGCAGCTCCAGCCCGACAAGGAACAGCATCATCACCACGCCGAACTCGGCGAAGTGTTGAATAGAGATAACGTCGACGCGAAGCAGGCTGAGGACCGGGCTGATCACAATCCCCGCGATCAGATATCCCAGCACCGAGCCGAGCCCCAGACGGCTGGCAATCGGCACCGCGATGACGCCTGCAATCAGGAAAATGAACGAGAGGAGGAGGAAATCGGTCATGGTTGTGTGCCCCGGTTTTGCGCGGAGCTTAACGAACGCGGTTGGCGGGCGAAAGGCAAGGGGCGGCGCGCCGGGGTGTCGGATGACGGTATCGCAGGATAGACAGACCTTGATCGCCATCGCCACAGCAGGCGGCCCCAACTCTTCAAGTCTGGTTTTGATGCTCCCGGATACAGCCGTTCACCTGACGCCGTCGCATCTGGCGATTTTCAAGCGTTCACAAAAGTGGAAACTGTTTCGGAAAGTGTGGCCCAATCGGTGTATTCCTTGACGCCGCCTGTCAGGTCCACGTCATGACCACGGAGTACGACGTGGCGCAGGATCTCACTCTGAAAGTATTCATAGCTGCCGGATTGAACTGCACCTGCGACAAGGGCCGCCTGCGTCGGCTCAAAGCCTGTCCGCATCTTCATTTCAGTGAGATAATCTTCAGCCTCTTCAAGCCCTTCGGGGAAAGCTGCCTTGAGGCTCACCGAGAGCATCAGGGTTGGACGCGTCGCCAGGTCCTGCTTTGCGGCGCTGATGGCGACTTCAAAATTCTTCGGATGACGGCGTTCGTGCACAGGTGCAGCAAGAATGACCCGATCTGCGCCATCCAGTGCCAAATCGGCCATTCTATCGGATGTATCGACGCAGAGAACGGTGTGTCCGTCCGCCCGGACCTCGGTTGCGATGAAGTCAGCAATCTTGCGGGTCTGGCCTTCTCCGGATTCGAACAGAATGACGATATTCATGTAACACACCTTGACGCTTGAAGCAGGGCTTGCCCATTGAGCCTACGTCGACACGGCAAGTCTGGCCTTGTTCTGGATCAATTCGTCAAAAGCGTTTGGGTCACGGTGCTGGGTCTGTCCGGGCGACAGCGGATTGCGAGGCGCGCGGACGGTCACGACGCTGTCACACGATGCCGTCCGCACGCGAAAGTCTGCGGTTCACCAGCCGCCAATGGCTACTCTACCCGCCATCCCGCCACCGGTTCGCCACCGGATAGCGCCGGTCCAGCCAGAACGCCTTTTGCGTCAGGCGCGCGCCGGGAGCGGACTGAAACCGCTTGTATTCGCTGAGGTAGATCAGACGTTCGATCTTGCGGACCCAGTCGCGATCATACCCCGCCGCCACCACCTCGGCCACGGACAGATCCCGGTCGATCAGCATCTCCAGCATCACGTCCAGATCCGCATAGGGCGGCAGGCTGTCCTCGTCCTTCTGGTCCTCGCGCAACTCCGCCGTGGGCGGCTTGTCGATCACGCGGGGCGGGATCACCTCACCTGACGGGCCCTTCATCCAATCCCGGTGCTCTTTGTTGCGCCAGCGGCAGGTCTCGAACACGCGGGTCTTGTAGAGGTCCTTGATCGGGTTATAGCCGCCCGCCATATCGCCGTAGATCGTCGCATATCCGACCGCGACCTCGGATTTATTGCCTGTTGTCAGCAGCATGGAGCCGAACTTGTTCGACAGCGCCATCAGCATCACGCCGCGCAGGCGGGATTGGATGTTCTCCTCCGTCACGTCCTCCGCCAGACCCTCGAACAGCGGTGCGAGCGACGCCGAAACCGCTTCACGCGCGGGGGTGATCGGGATGGTATCAAGCCGCACCCCCAGCCGCGCCGCCACATCGCGCGCGTCATCCAGAGACACCTCGGACGTGAAGCGCGACGGCAGCATCACGCAATGCACGTTGTCCGGGCCGATGGCGTCGGCTGCAATGCAGGCCACAATCGCACTGTCGATCCCGCCCGACAGCCCAAGGACGACCTTCCCGAAGCCCGTCTTGCGCAGGTAATCCGCCAACGCCATGACCATGACGTGGTAATCGGCCTCGTATTCGCCCGGCAGGGACGCCTTGACCCCTGCCTCCGCGACCCAGCCCTCGTCGCCTCGGGCGAAATCGACATGCGCGCAGGCGGCTTCGAACTGCGGCATCTGAACCGCCAATGCGCCGCCCCTGTTTAAGACAAATGAGCCGCCGTCAAACACCTGATCGTCCTGTCCGCCAAGCAGGTTGAGATACGCCATCGGCAGGCCTGTCTCCACCACACGGGCCACAATCACCGACTGGCGCAGCGCCATCTTGCCGCGATGATACGGAGAGCCGTTTGGGCTGATCAGGATCTCGGCACCGGATTCCTCCAACGTCTCACAGACATCTTCAAACCATGCATCTTCGCAGATCGGAAACCCGATACGGACCCCGTTGATCGACACCGGGCCCTGCGGCGCGGCAGAGTGATAGTAGCGCACCTCATCGAAGACCGCGTAATTGGGCAGGTGGTGCTTGAGGATCGTCGCCACGACCTTGCCGCCGTCGCAAATGTAGTAGGCGTTATAGGGTTTGTTCGCCCCCCAAAGCGGCCCCCCGATCCCGAAGGCCGGTCCGTCAGCCAACTCCACGGCCAGGGCGGTGATCACACGCTCCACATCTTCCGCGAAAGCCTGCTTCATCACCAGATCAAGCAGTTGATAGCCGGTGATGAACATCTCCGGGAACGCCACAAAGTCGCTGCCCTCGGCCTTCGCGTCCGCCCAGGCGTCACGCACCAGTTGCGCATTGCCCGCAAGGTCCCCGAGCGTGGCGTTGAGTTGCGCGAGTGTCAGTCGAAACGTATCGGCCATGGGGCCCCCTCAATGCAGACTTCCACGCTTCATATCAGGTTCAGCCCGGCGGCCAAGCGCCAAGCCACATGAACCTATGGTTAAAGGCGTTGCGCGAACGCCCCGGCTCACCTAGCTTTGCGCCTGAAATGAACAACATCTCCGGTTGAGGGGGGCGAGCAATGACATCACGGATTTTGACAACCGCAGCGGCGGTTCTGATCGCAGGCGCGGCGATTGCGCAGGACGCGGAAGAGACGACGACAGACATCCAGCAGTACGACAACGGCGGGATCTATGACGGAGAGTTCCGCAACGGCGTGCAGCACGGCACCGGCACCTACCGCCTTCCCAATGGTTACGCCTACACCGGCACCTGGGTGGACGGAGAAATTCGCGGCCAGGGCCAGGCGGTGTTTCCGGATCAATCTATTTATGTTGGCGAATTTGTCGCGGGCCGTCCGCAAGGCGAGGGAATGATCACCTTCGCCGATGGGTCAACCTACGAGGGTGACTGGGTCGAGGGCCGGATTGAAGGCAGTGGCACCGCGATCTATTCCAACGGCGTGACCTATACCGGACAGATGCGCAACGCGCTGCACCATGGGACCGGAGTGATGACCGGACCGGAAGGCTACCGCTACGAGGGCGGCTGGGAAGACGGCGTCAAGCAGGGCGATGGCACCATCACCTATCCCGATGGCGCAACCTACACCGGCCAGTTTGCGGCAGGCGTGCGGTCCGGCACCGGACGATTGGAGATGGCCGACGGCGTCGTCTACGATGGCGCCTGGGCCGAGGGTCAGATCAACGGCGAAGGCACGCTGACGCAGCCCAACGGCGACGTCTATGTCGGCACGCTGGTCAACGGTCAGCGCCAGGGCACGGGCCGCGTGACGTATGCCAACGGCGATGTGTATGAGGGCGCGTTCGCCGCCGACCGCAGGCAGGGTCAGGGTACGTTCACGGGTACTGACGGCTACATCTACACCGGTGCCTGGGTCGAGGGCAGAATTGAAGGCGAGGGCAGCGTGACCTATCCGGATGGCTCGGTCTACGAGGGCACGTTCCGCAATGACCTGGCCCACGGCACAGGCACCATCACCTATCCCGATGGCGCGTCCTATGTGGGCGAATGGGTCGATGGCGTGATCCAGGGCGCGGGCGTGGCGACCTACGCCAACGGATTGATCTACAACGGCCAGTTCCTGAACGCGCGCCAGCACGGACAGGGCTCCATGACGCATCCGGAAGGCTACCGCTATCAGGGCCAGTGGGAAGACGGGCTGCGCCACGGGCAAGGCCGCGCGGTCTATGCCGATGGCACGATCTACGAAGGCGCGTTTGCGTCCGGGCAGCGCGAAGGGCAGGGGACGCTCACCATGCCTGACGGGTTCACCTACACGGGCGATTGGCTGGACGGAGAGATCAACGGATCCGGCACTGCCACCTACGCCAACGGTGACGTTTACGTCGGCAGTTTCGTCAACGGCCGCAGGCAGGGCGACGGCACCATGACCTATGCCACCGGCGAAGTGCTCGAAGGCGCCTGGGAGAACGGCCTGCCATCAGAGGGCACCGCAGGCGCACCTGCTCCAGCCGAGACCCCTGCGACGGGCGAAGTGGCGCCGGGTGAAGCGGACCCGGCCGATACCGACGGCTAAAATCCGCCGCTCTGCCGAGCGACTACTGGCTCTTTGGAACCACTCCGGACCTGATGCGTTTTTTCTGTATCGCAACAGGAGAAGGAGACGACCAATGTCAATTGACACGCACGCACCAAATCCTCTCGTCAGCTCTGCCGACGTGAATGGCACCTCCGTGTACGGCGTAGGCGGGGAAAAGGTAGGCGAAATCGATCACCTGATGATCGACAAGCAATCCGGCAAGGTGTCCTATGCCGTCATGGGCTTCGGCGGCTTTCTTGGTATGGGAGCGGAGCACCACCCGATCCCTTGGGGCAAGCTGACTTATGACACGTCGAAGAATGGCTATGTCACGGATATCTCGGAGCAACAATTGACTGGCGCGCCCGCGCGTACAGACGAATGGCACCGCGACCGCGATTGGGAAAAGCGCACGCATGACTACTACGCGGTCCCGTACTACTGGATCTAATTCCTAGACGTATGAGCAACCGGCCCTTGCGCTCAAGGGCCGGTTATTCTGCGGGCTAGGCCGCGATCAGCCCCATGCTCTCCAGTTTCAAAAGCACCTGCTGCGCGCAGTAATCGACGTCCATACCTTCGGTATCGACCACGAGTTCAGCCGAGATCGGCTCTTCATACGGGTCGGAGATCCCGGTGAATTCCTTGATCTTCCCCTCCCGCGCGAGCTTATACAGACCCTTCCGGTCCCGCTTTTCGCATTCCTCCAAAGACGTCGCCACATGGACCTCGATGAAGGCCCCGAACTGCTCGATGTCCTCCCGAACCGCCCGCCGCGTCGACGTATAGGGCGCGATCGGCGCGCATATCGCCAGCCCGCCATTCTTGGTGATTTCAGAGGCCACATACCCGATGCGGCGAATGTTCAGGTCGCGGTGTTCCTTGGAGAAGCCAAGCTCGCTCGACAGATTTTTCCGCACCACATCACCGTCCAGAAGCGTCACCGGACGGCCGCCCTGTTCCATCAGCTTCACCATGATCGCGTTGGCAATCGTGGACTTGCCCGACCCGGACAACCCGGTGAAAAATACCGTGAACCCCTGCTTGGAGCGCGGAGGCGAGGTGCGCCGCAACTCTGTCACCACCTGCGGGAACGAGAACCATTCAGGGATCTCCAGCCCCTCACGCAGACGACGACGCAATTCCGTGCCCGAGATGTTCAGGATCGTCACGTTGTCCTTATCCGCGATCTCATCGGCAGGCTCATACTGCGCGCGCTCCTGCACATAAACCATGTGTTTGAAGTCGACCATTTCGATGCCCATCTCCTCCTGATGCTCGCGGAACAGATCCTGCGCATCATAGGGCCCGTAGAAATCATCGCCCGCCGAGTTCTTGCCGGGGCCGGCATGGTCGCGACCCACGATAAAGTGCGTGCAGCCGTGGTTCTTGCGGATCAGACCATGCCAAACCGCCTCACGCGGGCCAGCCATGCGCATGGCGAGGTTCAGCAGGCTCATCGTCGTGGTGGCGGCGGGATATTGATCCAGCACAGCTTCATAGCACCGAACGCGGGTGAAATGATCCACATCGCCCGGTTTCGTCAGGCCCACGACGGGGTGGATCAGAAGGTTGGCCTGCGCTTCCTTCGCGGCGCGGAACGTCAGTTCCTGGTGGGCGCGGTGCAGGGGGTTGCGGGTCTGAAAGGCCACGATCTTGCGCCATCCGAGCTTGCGGAAATAGGCGCGCAGCTCATTGGGTGTATCGCGGCGAGCGCGGAAATCGTAGTGGACGGGTTGCTGGATGCCGGTGATCGCGCCGCCCAGATACACCGGGCCCGCAACGGTATGAAGGTAATTCACTGCCGGATGCGCTATGTCATCCGCCCCATAGACCGCCGCCGCCTCAACCGCCTTGTCGGGCGTCCACTTGTCCGAGATCGACAGGATAGCAAGGATCACACCTTCTGCATCACGCAAGGCAATGTCCTGACCCTCCTCTATGGAGGCCGCGAACGAATCGGATACGTCCAAAGTGATCGGTATCGGCCACAGCGAGCCGTCGGCCAGGCGCATATTCTTGACGACGCTGCCGTAGTCTTCCTGCCCCATGAAGCCTTTGAGCGGGTTAAAGCCACCGTTCATCAGCAACTCCAGATCGCAGACCTGACGTGCGGTCAAATCCCAGGACGGCAGACCAGCCGCCTCCATCTTCAGTTTCTGGGCGCTGTCGTAGGAGACGTAAAGCTCGGGGATCGGGGCGTGGAGGGGGGCTGCCATGGGGGTGGTCCTGTTCGTTGGGAGTGTGAGTTTGTGCGCGGTGCCGGTCAATTCAGCGTATAGCGCGTTATATTCATTAAGTTTTCGGGCCAGAAACTGATCGACCAATTTCGCTTTATGCGTGGCCCCTTTGGCGGTCAGCGCATAGCTGACGCGTTGCCTGCGGTCAGAACCTTGGCGATCCGTCAGCGTGACCAGCCCCGCATCCGTTACCGCGCGCAGCTGCGCGTTGAGCCGCCCAAGGCTGATCCCCAACGCCTGAGCAGTCGTCCGCTGCGAGGCATCGGGCGTCGTGTCGATCTGGCGCAAAAGCCGGAACAGATGGTCTGCATCCGGGAGGGTCGGCTTGGGCACTGGACTGCTCGGGCTAAAGTTTGTTCATTCGTGAACGCATCACATAACCCTCGTCATCTGTGAAGAGGGAAATTCCTCAAAAACGGACTGTTTCTCTGACGTGGCTGATCGGCCACGTTTGCGTTCCAACGACCCGTCCAATCGCCTTGCGCATGGCAAAACGGTTGCCTACGGATAATTCCAGCGCAGCGCGGATACTATGGAGCGACACGTCAATGGCCAGAAAGACCACTCGACTGCTGGCAAGTGCTCTCCGGTCGATGGGGTACAACCTTGAAAAGGGATCCAATCCCGCTGATATCCGCCGCGCACTTGCGATGCTGCACCCACGCGCCATCGATGGTGGATTGACGCGGATCGGTGGCGAAGGCGATGGCGGCTATCTTGTACCTCATGTGCTGGACGGGATCGGCGGTTGCTTTTCGCCCGGGGTCTCCACTGTGGCAGATTTTGAAATCATGCTGCGCGATCAGTATGGAATTCCATCGTTTCTTGCCGATGCCAGTGTCGATGGCCCGCCAAAGGGAGCGGAGGGTTTCGATTTTGAGAAACGCTTCCTGGGCTCGCGAAATGACGAGATCTTCACGCGCCTGTCCGACTGGATCGCCCGCAAGGAGGCAAATACGTCGCTCGGAGACTTGATGCTTCAGATCGACATCGAGGGGGCCGAATACCCAGTCATTGCCGACATGCCGAGAGAGGTTCTGGACAGGTTCCGAGTGATCGTAATCGAATTGCACGCGCTCGACAGTTTCTTCTCCAAGCAAGCGCTGAATGCCATGACGCCGATTTTTGAAAAACTGACGGCCAACCATGTGCCCGTTCACCTTCACCCCAACAATTGTGCACCACCCGCAGTCATGGCCGGCATCTCTATCCCGCCTGTGATCGAGGTAACCTTAGTCCGCTCCGATCACTTCGTGCCAGGTGATGCAGAATTGATGTTCCCTCACCCGCTGGACCGCACCAACATGGCGTCGCGTCCGGCGTTTGACCTGCCTGCGGACCTGCAACCCTAGGACGCGATCTCAACCGGGGCGGCATAGACGCCAGCCTCTGCCACGTCCTCACCCTCCATTTCTGCCAGGAACTTCTCTGCATCCAGTGCCGCCATGCAGCCCATGCCCGCAGACGTTACGGCCTGGCGATAGACATGATCGGTCAAATCGCCCGCCGCGAAGACGCCGGGGATAGAGGTCTTGGTTGTGCCCGGTTGCACTTTTACATAGCCGCCGTTGTGCATCTCCAACTGATCCTTGACCAATTCGGTAGCAGGGGCGTGGCCAATGGCGACGAAGACGCCCTTGCATGGGATTTCAGTGATCTTTCCGGTCGTGACATGCTTGGCGCGCACACTCTCAACACCGCGAGGGTCGCTGGTGCCGATGACCTCTTCGATGGAATGGTCCCAGAGCACCTCCACCTTGGGATTTTTGAACAAACGATCCTGCATGATCCTTTCCGCTCGCAATGAGTCGCGACGATGGATCAGTGTGACCTTGGAGGCGAAATTGGTGAGAAACAGTGCCTCTTCCACCGCTGTATTGCCGCCGCCGACCACGACGATGTCCATGCCGCGATAAAAGAAACCGTCGCAGGTGGCGCAGGCCGACACCCCGAAGCCCTTGAAATGCTCCTCGCTCGGCAGACCCAGCCACTTTGCCTGTGCGCCCGTCGCCAGAACCACGGCCTCCGCGGTATAGGAGGTTCCGCTGTCACCCTGCGCCGTGAAAGGGCGCTTGGACAGATCGAGCGAGACGATGTGATCGCCAATGATCTCGGTTCCCATTTCCCTGGCGTGCGCTTCCATGCGGACCATCAGGTCCGGGCCCATGACGCTCGAGTCACCCGGCCAATTCTCTACATCCGTTGTAATCGTCAACTGCCCGCCGGGCTGGATGCCCTGTATCAAAACAGGTTCCAACATCGCGCGGCTGGCGTAGACGCCAGCGGTGTAACCGGCGGGGCCGGATCCGATGATCAAAAGGCGGGTGTGACGGGTGGTGGTCATGAAAGTCTCCTCAGGCAGCAAGCAGAAGCGGTTCTCCGCATATATCCCCGGTCTGCGCCCGATAAAAGCCCATGGAAATCCCGTTACTCGCACAAGACCTATTCCATATCTTGCGCAGCTGTGAAATATAGTTGCGCGAAGGTTGGATTTGGCGGTCGATCTGAAAAATGAGCCGCGACGACCCACGGGGGATGACACGATGCAGCACGCCAAACTCGACCCGATTGACCGGAAGATTCTGGCGGAGTTGCAGGATGATGGCCGAATGACCAACGTGGAACTGGCCAAGCGCGTAGGCATCTCGGCGCCGCCCTGCCTGCGCCGCGTGCGCACGTTGGAGGACACTGGCTACATCAAAGGCTACTTCGCCGAAGTCGACGCACGTCAATTGGGATTTGAGGTTCAGGTCTTTGCGATGGTGGGCCTTGTGTCTCAGGCCGAGGCCGACCTCGTGGCCTTTGAAGATCGCTGCAATGCCTGGCCGCTGGTGCGCGAATGCCACATGCTCAACGGGGAAATCGACTTTATCCTCAAGTGCGTGGCACCTGATCTGTCGTCCTTCCAGAGCTTTCTCACTGCTGAATTGACTTCCGCGCCCAACGTCGCCTCAGTGCGGACATCGCTGGTGATCCGGGGCGCAAAGGACGCCCCGGGCGTGCCGTTCGATGTGATGGAAGACCGCCTGGCCAAACAGGCCTGACCCATGCCTCCGATCGATTTAACCGGACTTTACCGTGAGGGAATGGCCGCACAACAGGCGGGACACTTTGCTGAGGCCTTGGCGATCTATGATCGGATCCTCGGCGCGCAGGCAGGCATCCCGGAAGTGTTGTTTCAGAAAGCCCGGTGCCTGACTGAAACAGACCCAGACGCGGCAGAGGCAACGTTTCGTGAGGCTTTGAAAGGGAAACCCAAGGAACCTGCGATCTGGCAGGGTTTGTATGGGACCTTGCGCGGGCCGGCACGCGTGAAACTGGAGAAGGACGCGCAGCGCAAGGGGATTGTACTGGGGTCTGAAGCGGACACGCGGGCGATATTTGCGGCCTTGAAGAAGGGTCATGCTACGCAGGCCGAGGCTGCTGCGACAGGTTTGGCAAAGCGCGCGCCGGCCGCGTTCTGGCCCGCCTATGCCTTGGGATTGGCCCGGCTTGCGCTCCTGAAGCCAGCACTCGCGCCGCTGGAGATCGCTGTCGCGCGCGACCCGTCCCATGGCGCTGCTCGGGTGGCATTGGCGCGCGCATACATTGCGGTCGGTCGCCCGATCAAGGCAGAGGCAGTGCTTGCAGACGCTGAGCTTTCCGCCGACCGCACGCTTCTGATGGCGCGGATCCTGCGCGACACCGCTCGGGCTGAGGAGGCTGTAGCGCTTTTGCAATCTGTAGAGGTGAAGCCGCCAAGAGGCGCGGCGGAATTGGCGATATCACTGGCCCAGGTCGGACACAGCGCTGCTGCGATGAAATCAATTAAAATTGCGGTTGCAGCCGGCGCCACGCCAGAGCTTTTGACACGTGTAGCGGCTTCTGCGGCCGAAGAGGCAGGCGATTTCGCTGGCGCGGAAGCGATGATTGACGCCGCTCTGGTCAAGCCCACGGCACACTTGCTGACGCACCGGGCGCAGTTGCACCAGTCGGCGGGCGAATTCGCGCAAGCCGATGAGACATTGCGCGCTGCAATCGCAGCACTTCCAACCTACGGAGAAGCGTTCCGCGCCTATATGAACGGACGCAAGGTGGAGGTGGATGATCCGCTTTTGCCCGCGATGATGGCAGCGATCGAGCGCGCGGATATCAAGGGCCCGGACCGCGCTGCATTGCATTTCGCGGGAGCTAAGGCGCGCGGGGATCTGGGAGATCACGGTGCGGTATTCGGCCACTTGGAGACCGCAAACCGACTGATGGCAAGAGCCTATCCCTACAGCTTGGATACGGATCTGGCTGAGGCGCGAGCGCTGGCTACAGATTGGCGAGTACTCAAGGACAGTCCTGCACAAGGCCCCGGCGATCCGGTCATTTTCGTCACGGGGCTGCCTAGATCCGGCACAACCCTGGTCGAGACGATCCTAGCGGCGCATCCCGCCGCGCGAGCGGGCGGTGAGATGCCATTCCTTAACCGCTCGCTCGCGCCGGTGATGGAGGCGTTGCGGCATGACACGCTTGATGCGCGGGACGTGGCGGTGAGCGGCCAACGATATCTGCGGGCCGCACAGCGTCGTGTCGGCGAAGGCTCGGTGATCATCGACAAGGCGATTTCGACCTTCTCGCGGATCGGACACGCCGCCCGTGCCTTGCCGGGCGCGCAGTTTGTCCTGGTCAAGCGCGATCCGCGCGATGTCGGCCTGTCATTGTACCGCAATATGTTCCCGGAGGGTCTGCACAGATTTTCCTACGACCTGGCGGCGATCGGGCGCTATGTCCGATTGCATGATGCGATCACGGAATTTTGGGCCTGGGCGCTGCCGGACCGGGTTTATTTGGTGGAGTACGAGGCGCTGACAGCCAATCCTGATAGGGAAATACGCGCGCTGCTACAAGCGGTCGGCCTGCCATGGGACGAGGCGTGTCTCTCGCCGGAGGCGACCGGGCGGCGGATCCAGACACTCAGCTTTACGCAAGCCCGCCAGCCGATCAGCACTGGATCTGTGGCGGGGTGGCAGCGGTACAAGGCAGAGTTGGAACCGTTGATCGACGCGCTTGATGTGAACTTTGATATTGCGCCGTAGGGCGGGATTTATCCCGCCGACTGAGACGCATTTCGAGAGTTGTCCCGCCGATCTCGCCGCCCTGCACACACGAAAGGCGGCCATTCTGGCCGCCTTGTGCAAGCGTGGTTTGTATCAGCCGGGGTTTAGACCGAGGCTGACGTCTAGGTCGTCCGCTTTTTACCTGGCGGCTTTGAGCAAACGCGGTTTCTCCGCGCGCCGTGCTGCGCGTATGGAGCGCGTCCACGGCATATCGACCTGTACTTTTTTCGCTTCGATCAAGACTGTTTTCACCCAACGACGCGTTTTCATATTTCTGCTCCTAAAGCATTGACCGTTCTTTCGTTGCAGCCAATTTGCTTCAGCTTTCTGTCAGTCTTGAGGCAAATAAATTAACAACGCGTGAATGTTCGAGGCCATTTTATGACATCAAATACGTCGCGTCCGTGTTATTTTGTTAGGGTTGTCGAACAACATGAATCGAATTGTGGGCATCGCACGGCGCGGCCCGCCCTTATTGTGTCCAATTCGGAACCAGTCGAACTGACGTTACATGCAGATCGCCGCGATTAGGCGACCATAATCGGCCTCGCCCAAATGTCTGGCCCGCCGGTAAGAGTAGAACCGCGCTGGGTCCGAGTATGTGCAATGACCTGTCCACTCAGTCTGAGCGACACCCGCCGCACGCAGCCGGGCAAGGCCGTATCCCGTCAGATCGAATTGATATTTTCCTTCGTTTCCGTTTAAGAAGAACCGTGATGAATTGGGGTCGTGATCTGTGAACCGCTCGAGGAATTCCTGACCCACCTCATAGGCGCGCTGGCTGATCGAGGGGCCGATGATGGCCGTCACGCACGATCGGGTGGCCCCTAAACCCTCCATCGCATCGAGAGTCGCTTCCAACACACCGTCCAAAGCACCTTGCCAGCCCGCGTGCGCGGCCCCAATGACACCGCCCTTGGCGTCGGCGAAAAGCACCGGCTGGCAATCAGCCGTAAGGACGGAAAGCGCCACGCCTGGCGTGGCTGTGACCAGCGCATCGGCATGATGTGGTGTGGGGCATAGGCCGTTTACAACCACCGCGTCGGCGGAGTGGATCTGATGGACGCCGACCAAGCTTGCGACGCCGATGGCCTCTGCCACACGGGCCCGGTTCGTCGTCACGATTTCCGCCTGATCGGACGAGCCAAACCCGCAGTTGAGCCCCGCAAAGATGCCCGTCGAAGCGCCGCCCTCACGAGTGAAAAAGCCATGGCGCAAACCGTCCAGCAGCGGCGACGTGATCGGTGACAAGTGGGCTTGGACCATTATGAGGCAGGCTCCAGAGCAGGGGGCGCAGGGGCATCGGGCGGAGTAAGAGCCTGCACCTTGAACAGCGTCCCCATTTCATCCGGGTGCGTCAAGCGCCTGTGCGCACCGACATGGGCGTCAAGCGCCGGACCGCTGAGCGAGCGAGCCAAAGTCTGTGCGCGGGCAGTGATGCCGAGGCGTTCGAGAAAAATGCCTTGAGGCGTGAGGGGGGAGGCGATGGCAGGATATGCGGCCTCGGCGATGGGCGCGAAAGCGACGTGCGCCGTAAGGTCCGCATCGCCTGGGGTCGCAAGGGGATCTGCGAAGGCATGATTGGACAGGGCCTGGAACGTGTCGCCCATGCTGTGTTGCTCTCCGTAGTCGATGATCAGGGCCGCGCCGCCGTGGGCCCCGATCCTGCGCCCAAGCTCCTGCGCGATCGCTTCTGCCGGAGCGCAGGTTTCGACGATCATACCGGGGGTGAAGCCATCCCGAGCGTCGAGCGGGGCAGGCGGCGCGAGGCCCCAGACCAGTTTGCCGTCAATCGCGCCGATCTGACGCTCCTGCCAATCACCTGTGTCGTTCAGTTGGAACTGGCGGATCGGAAGCGCGTCGAAGAACTCGTTCGCGACAAGAAATAGTGGCGCCTGTGGAAGATCACTTATGCTATCATGGAAAACCGGGGAATGGCCTTGCTGGGCTACAGATTGGGCCTTGCGCAATACAGGCGACGCCTCGATCAAATGGACTTCCATCGCGTCATGAAACCCCGGCACCGCGCGCGTGGCGCGCAGAATGTCGGCCATCAAAGTACCCCGGCCCGGTCCGAGCTCTGCCAGGATGCCTCTTGGTCGGTCCTGATCCATCCAGACGTGTGCCAGCCACAGGCCGATCAACTCTCCAAACATCTGGCTGATCTCGGGCGCAGTGATAAAATCGCCGGCGCGCACCGAACGGGTCACGGGTGGCATAGTAGCCGTAGGTCGGGTCGTGCAGACACTCCGCCATAAAGTCGGCGACAGACATCGGCCCCAAACGCGCGATACGCGCGAGCAAGCGGTGTTTAAGCGACACGTTTCGCCCGAGCGATCAGATACAATCCGATGAGAACCATCGGGATTGTCAGGATCTGCCCCATGGTCAGGCCAAGGCTTGGGGAAAGGGCCAAGGCGAAGCCAACAGGGTTATCGGGCCCTGTGAACTGCACGTCGGGCTGACGGAAGAATTCGACCAGAAACCGCGACGCGCCGTAGATCAGGAAGAACATGCCGGTTATGGCCCCGGGGCGTTTCAGCCAACCGCGCTTAAAGGCGAGGTACAGAACCACGGCCAGCAGCAATGCACCTTCCAGCGCCGCTTCATAGAGTTGTGAGGGATGGCGCGCGCAGACTGTCGTGCCGAGGTAATCGACCAACCCGACAGGCCCCTCGCAATTTTGCGCTGCGCTGCCCGGAAAGATCACCGCCCAGGGCACGTCAGACGCGCGGCCCCATAGCTCGGCATTCACGAAATTCGCAAGGCGTCCGAACAACAACCCGAAGCCCACGACCATGGACATCGCGTCGGCCACCTGGATCGCAGGCGCTTTGTGAATGCGGCAGAAGATGGCGGCGGCAATGGCCACACCGAGAAGCCCGCCATGGAACGACATGCCACCCTCCCACAGCAGGAGGATCTGGCCCGGGTTCTCCAGATAATATCCGGGTTGATAGAACAAAACATATCCAAGCCGTCCGCCCAGGATCACGCCAAGGACCACGGCGGTCAGCAGCGCTTCTACTTTGCCGGGCACCATCGGCGGCGTATCATTCGGCCACAACTCGGGCCGCGCGCAGGCTTTCCAGATCACCCACCAGCCAAGGCCCAACCCCGCCAGATACGCCAATGCGTACCACCTGAGTGCGAAGGTAAAACTGCCCAGTGATATTGAGAACAACTCCGGTGACAGCGGCGGAAAGGGGATGGCGAGCATGTATCGGGCCTCATTGGTGTGTTTTTCCCTTGGGTGGCGGGCAGATGCGACGTTGTCAACCTTGATACGTGCGGGGCGCCCGCCCATATAATCAACAATTAGACAGGAGCATGACATGCAGACCCGCAACAAGGTAATGGACGATATCAGCCAGTTGATGACCAACGCGATGGGCGTGGCCCAAGGTGCGAAGGATGAGGCTGAAACGGCAATGAGTGGCATGATGGACCGCTGGCTCGCCAAGCGAAACCTCGTAACCCGTGAGGAGTTCGACGCGGTTCGGGCAATGGCCCAAAAGGCTCGGGAAGAGAACGAAGCGCTGAAGGCGCGCATTGCGGCTCTCGAAGCCAGGTGACATCGGCAAATGGTTGAAGTGAGCCGCCCTATCGAGGGCGGCTTTTTCATGCCTGCGGACCGTGTGAACCCGCCGACTAAATGCTGGAGTTGAAAATATCTGGGGATAGAAGACTTATAAATAGTGCTCGACCCACGACGTGCCCCTATATGTTGTGGGTACCCGCACAAATAGCGAGTCTCCCTGTTTGCCTTACCAAGTTTTTTCTTTACAGAGACTCCCCAAGAGACCACCATATCTCGTAGGGATAGGGGCCGAGCAGCCAAGTCCTTGAACGATCACCCAGCTTTTGTGGGCGCTTTGGGATCATACCACCAAGGCCCTGCTGGCTTTCAACCGGGACCGGGCACATGTCGCACGCAGAGCAGTTTTTCAGTTCGGACGAATTGCATCCAATTGATATCGTGGAAACCCTCGCCCAACACCATGAGTGGGTGTTCGACCGTGTGGCCGATGACCAGATTGCGATGTCGATCGAGGGCCAGTGGCGGACCTATTCCGTGACCCTGGCGTGGTCGTCCTATGATGAAACGCTGCGGATGATCTGCACATTTGATCTGGAGCCGCCCAGGGATACAAAAGACAAGTTGTATCAGGCGCTTAACCTGGTCAATGATCGCTGTTGGGCGGGGGCGTTCACCTTTTGGGCGGAGCAGCAGCTGATGGTCTACCGCTACGGTTTGGTGCTTGCGGGCGAGCAACTCGCCTCCCCCGACCAGATCGCCTGCATGGTGGAAACTGCCGTGATCGCGTCCGAGCGTTACTACCCGGCGTTTCAACTGGCGCTGTGGTCAGACCGTACTCCGGAAGAGGCGATGGACGTGGCAATCGCGGAAGGCTTTGGCCGCGCTTGAACAGGCGTGAGCGGGCAACATAGGGCGTGGGTGCAACACCTTCGATCCGGAACGTCGCGCGCCCCTTTTCCTCACCCTGCGCGGCTGTCAGACTACATGTAGTGTGTGAGCACGCGCCCAAGACCGGGCGTAGGGGGTTATTCTAATGGAACTTACGCGTGTGAATCGCGACGGGCTGGTGATGCTTGGGTGCGGCAAAATGGGCTCGGCAATGTTGCGGGGCTGGCTTTCCGGCGGGCTCGCAGCTGATGCGGTCCACGTGATAGATCCCTATCCGTCCGAGTGGCTGCAAAGCACGGGTGTCCGGATCAACGGCGATTTGCCCGAAGATCCGGCGGTTCTGATGCTGGCTGTGAAGCCGCAGATGATGACGGATGCGCTGCCCAAGGTGCAGGGATTTGGTGGTGGTGGCACTCTGATCCTGTCAATTGCCGCCGGGACGCCGATCAAGGCCTTTGAGGAGGTGTTCGGATCAGGCACGCGCATCGTGCGCTCCATGCCCAACACACCGGCAGCTGTGGGCAAGGGCATCACCGCCATAGTGGGGAACGCGGCTACAACAAGCGAAGACATTGATCTGGCCGAGGAATTGCTGAGTGCCGTTGGCCAGGTTGTGCGCTTGACCAGTGAAGCCCAGATCGATGCGGTGACCGGGATCTCCGGATCCGGCCCCGCCTATATCTTCTACATGATTGATGCGCTCGCCGCTGCCGCACGGGCCGAAGGCTTGCCGCAGGACTTGGCCATGCGACTGGCGAAAGCAACGGTTGCGGGCGCAGGCGCATTGGCCGAGCAGTCCGACGAGACGCCCGAGCAGTTGCGCATCAACGTAACCTCGCCCAACGGTACAACACAGGCAGGGCTGGAGGTGCTGATGGGCGAGGGTGGTCTGGCCCCCTTGATCCGCAAGACGGTGGCCGCAGCCACGCATCGATCACGCGAGTTGCGCAAGTGAGCGAGATTTCCCTCGACGATTTCATGGCAGTCGATATCCGTGTTGGAACCATCACCCGTGCTGAAGACTTCCCCGAAGCGCGCAAACCCGCCATCAAGGTGTGGGTCGATTTCGGCGGAGAGATCGGGGAAAAGAAATCCTCCGCCCAGATCACGGCTCATTACACTCCTGAGGGGCTGGTGGGTAAACAGGTGATGGGCGTGGTGAACTTCCCCCCTCGCCAGATCGGACCGGTCCGGTCAGAGGTTCTGATCCTCGGACTGCATGATGAAGATGGAGGTGTCGTGCTGATTTCACCGGATAAAACCGTCACCAACGGAGAGCGGATGTGCTGAAGCTGCTGGTTTCCCGGCGCTTGCCCGAGAGTGTGATGCAGATTGCGGACGCTCGGTTTGAGGTCACGTGCCGAACCGGGACACAACCCATGGACGCGGGCGAATGTGCGGCGGCACTGCGCGAGTACGACTTCATTTTGCCGACTTTGGGCGATGCCTTTCGGGCTGATGTCTTTGCGGCACCCGGCGAGATTAGGGCCAAGTTGCTGGCGAATTTCGGCGTTGGCTATAATCATATTGACGTGGACGCGGCCCGCGCGGCGGGGTTGGAGGTGTCGAACACTCCGGGTGCTGTGACCGAGGCCACTGCAGATATTGCCATGACGCTGATCCTGATGACTGCTCGTCGTGCGGGTGAGGGGGAGCGGATGGTGCGCGCGGGCCAGTGGCACGGCTGGCATCCGACGCAGCTTCTGGGCATGCACCTCAGCGGCAAGACGGTTTGCGTGATCGGTATGGGCCGTATCGGTCAAGCGATCGCGCGGCGGTGTCATTTCGGATTCGGCTGCGAAATCGTTTACGTCAATCGCTCGGCCAAGGACGTAGATGTTCCGGCGCGGCAGATGGACATGGATGCCGCCTTGCGCGCGGCCGATGTTGTGGTTCTGGCGACGCCGGGCGGGGCAACGACGCATCACCTGATCGGGGCGGACGCATTCGCAGCGATGCAGCCGCACGCGGTATTCATCAATATCTCTCGTGGCGATGTCGTGGATGAGGCGGCTTTGATCGCGGCGCTTGAGGATAGGCAAATCGCAGGAGCGGGGCTTGATGTCTATGAGTTTGAGCCTGCTGTGCCCGCCGCACTGATCGCGATGGAAAATGTGACGTTGCTCCCGCATCTTGGGACCGCCGCGTTGGCCGTGCGCGAGGTTATGGGGCAGATGGCGCTCGACAATGTCATCGCATTTGCTGAGGGTCGCGCAGTTCCCAACGCGGTCTGAGACCCATCGGTGTCCGTCGTGGGCAAAGCGGCTTTCGCCGCAACGCTCCTCGCCGCTACTGGAAGTTGACATCGCCCGTCTGTTCACGGAAATGTCTGCGACAGAGCGAGATGTAGCGGTCATTCCCACCAACCTCGATCTGGTTGCCACTGGCCAATGCGTTTCCATTTTCGTCCACGCGGATCACCATCGTGGCCTTGCGTCCGCAATGACAGATGGTGCGGACTTCGCGCATCTCATCGGCAAGCGCCAAAAGGGCGGCGGATCCGGGAAAGAGCTCTCCTCGGAAATCGACGCGCAGACCGTAAGCCATGACCGGTACACCCAGATCATCAACCGCGCGGGCCAATTGCCAAACCTGATCGCGGGTCATCCATTGCGCTTCGTCCACCATGACACAGGCGCAGGGCCCATCGGCCAAGCGCGTTTTGATCTTGGCGTAGAGATCATCGGATTGGGTGTAGGTATCGGCCTCCGCCTCGATCCCGATGCGAGAGCCGATTTTTCCGGGGCCCGAGCGGTCATCGAAGTTGGCAGTCAGAAGATAGGTCTGCATGCCGCGTTCGATATAATTGTAGGAGGCTTGCAACAGCAGGGTCGATTTGCCTGCGTTCATAGTGGAGTAATGGAAATACAGCTTGGCCATAGGCGTGGTTTTGGCCCATCACAGGGCCACAGGCAAGGCATTGACCGGGCGCGACAAAGCGGTTTCGCGTCGCGGCCAATGAGGGGAATTGGACATGGTTGAGACAGCACGGACGGCGCGCGGATACCTCAAGCGTCATACCGAACGGTTGATCAAGGACGTGGGCTATGCGGCGGCCTGCGAGTTGACGGGGCGTTCCAAGGCGACGCTGGGGCGGTATTTTTCGGAAGCCGACGAGCATGTGGACCGGTTCATGCCGGTGGACGCGGTGGCGGCGCTTGAGGCCGCGTCGAGTTTCCCACATGTGACTGCGGCATTGGCGGAGTTGAACGGCGGTCAGATGTCCTACGGGTCCGACAGGCGCAACGCTGTGCGGGGCGATAACTCCACGGGCAGTGTGAACACCAATGTCATTGCGTTGAGCCAGAAGTTCGCTGTGCTCATGGCGGAATATCACCAGTCCATTGAGGACGGAGTGATCTCGGTCAACGAAACACGACGGTTGTTAGAAGAAACGCTGGAATTACAGAAGGTTCTGGTGGATATGAAGCTGCGCCTGGAGGCGGATAGCCGGAGCTAGGCAGCCTGGCCGCGATGAACGCCTGTGGGTGGCCGGGACGGCTTCGCAATGCCGTCCGGAGACTGGATGCAGACATCGCGACGACAGACCGAAGCGCCTGTCACAGTGTCGTGACCTTTGCCGCGCCGGGCAGCCACATGGATACAGTTGAGCGCTGCGGCGTTTTAACCGGAGGGCGTTGACGGGCGGACCAACCGGAAAAGATCAGCCTATCGAGGTCTTTTCTAAATGGTCTTCTGCAGGATGACGGACCCCACGGAATAACCTGCTCCAAAAGAACAGAGCGGGCCGCTGTCTCCGGCGCGCAGGTCGTCGGAATACTTGGCGAATGCAATGACGGACCCTGCGGATGAGGTGTTGGCGTAATCCTGCAGAATGTTGGGCTGTTCGCCGTCGTCAGGCACGCGGCCGAGGACTTTTTTGCCAATGTAGTTGTTCATTGATTTGTTGGCCTGGTGCATGCGTGTCCCCGCAAGTCGCGGAGCTCTGCGCCGTTATGGGGCGTGGGGTCAAGCGGAGGTGTGGCAGACTGCTTCGATATTGTTGCCGTCAGGATCCAGCACAAAGGCGCCGTAGTAGTCGGCATGGTAATGTGGACGCAGTCCGGGAGGGCCATTGTCGGTGCCGCCGGCTTGCAGGGCTGCGGCGTGGAACGCGTCGACGCTCTCGCGGGTGTTGGCGGTGAAGGCGAAGTGGACGGGCGGGGACTGCGGCCCGCCCTCGTTGATCCAGAACCGTGGACGATCCGTACCGAATCCACCAACCTTCACGCCTCCGGTATGCTCCGGCGGGACGGTAAAGAGGTACGAGACGCCAAGCGGGGCAAGGGCCGCGGCGTAGAAAGCTTTCGCAGTGCCGAAATCCAGGACCGAGAGGCCGGAGTGGTCAATCATGAGACACCTTTCAGATACGCGCCACGTCAGGACGGAGACGCACCTTCGCCGGGGGAAAAGCCATCAGATCCGTCTGCTGCCCTCGTGCCGATCGTACGTCCGGGAAAGGCTCTGTTCAGATGTTCGATTATTTCATTCGGAACCGAGAGTGGCGCCGAGGCATGTCGGCTTGACACGACCCTCCATTGTCCGCCGATGCTCTGCATTGTCGACTGGACGGAGTAGCGATCTTTGATCAAGTGTTTCGGCGTGACCATCCACGTCGAATGGCTGCCCTCTATCGTGTCGGCGTCAACAAAGTCAGCCGTAGCGCATTGCCGAATCAGCGCCTCGACCCCGTTTCGACCCATGTAGGAGCGGATATCATCAAACAGCATCCGCAACTGCGCGGACGTCTCGACGACAGTATGGTCTGTGGAAGTTTCCATCCTGAGTGGCAACAGGATGAGACTGGAAAAGCCGTCGAAATCATCGGCGTCCACTGCCGCCCCAAGGTCATCAAGGCCACGTTGGTAGATCTGCTGAGCGGTATCGTCTGCAAAGTCCATCAGGATCAGATTAGAGCAATCCTTTCCCCAAGTCACCCATGCCATGGCCGCGAGGCCACGCAACCGAACCACGCATTACGTAACCCAAACGAAGACGGCGGCGAGGTTGCCCCCGCCGCCGCATCGTTACGAAAGCAACGTGGCTTAGGCCGCGAAACCCAGCTTATGAACGTGGATCTCGAAGATCGGGTGCGTTTCCGCGCCCACCACGTTGTCGGTGTAGTGACGATAGATGGAACGCCAGAAGGGTTGGATTACGACCCCTTCGTCGATCATGATCTGTTCGATCTCAGCCATCACCGTCGACCGTTCCGCTGCATTGGCAATTGCGGAGGCATCGGCGAGAAGCCTGTCGAACTCCGCGTTGGCAAAGCCCGTTTCGTTCCAGGCAGCGCCCGATGTATAGGCCAGCGTCAGGTTCTGGACCCCCAGGGGCCGGTGGCCCCAATCGGTGGAGGAGAACGGGTAATTCGCCCAGTCGTTCCAGAACGTGTTGCCGGGATAGATCGTACGGGTCACGTTGAAGCCCGCGTCACGCAGTTGAGCGGCAAGCGCATCGGTCGTGGGACGACGCCAGCTGTCATCGATGGAGATCAGCTCATGCTCGTATTCCATCGCACCCGCTTCTTCCATCAACGCACGGGCAGCTTCCGGATCGTAGACCGCCGGGCCGATATCGGCGTATTCCGGGTGGATCGGGCAGACGTGGTGGTTTTCGGCGACGGTGCCAAGACCGTTCACACCCAGCTCCATCAGGACCTCATTGTCACACGCCAGAGCAAGCGCGCGACGCACGCGAACGTCATCATAAGGCGCGTTGGTCTGATTGGTCCTCAACACGAGAGTGTTCGCCGAGACAGCCTCTGACTTCGTCCAGCCAATCGCATCCATGATATCGATGAAATCACCAAGTGTCTCGTAGAGCATGTCAATCTCACCGGCCTCGGCCGCCGCGATATGCGCCGCCTGATCGGTACCAAGGTCGATATACTCGACCCGGTCAACAAAGGCGCCGTTGCCTTCGTCCCACCAGGTGTGATCGGGGTTGCGCTCAACAACCGCACCGACGCCGACCTCCAGTGACACAAGGCGGTAGGGGCCAGTGCCCACGGGGTTGTCAGCGGGGTTTCCGGTGAAGCCGTCCTGCACGATCGCAGAGGCATAATCCGAGATCGTGGGCAGAATGGTGATGTCAGGACGCGACAGGATCAGGCGGACAGTGTGATCATCCACGATTTCGAGGGCGTCATCACGGATGACATCGTTTTCCATCAATGCGGCCATGCGCGACGCCATGGAGTTACCCTCCATCGAGGCATCGCACCAGCGCGTCACGTTATAGGCGACGTCGGCGGCGGTGAACGGCGTGCCGTCGTTCCACATCACACCCTGGCGCAGGTTCAGCACATACTCAGTCGCGTCGTCGTTGACTTCCCACGACTCCAGCAAACGGCCTTCAAACACACCATCGGCGTTATATTGCACGAGGTATTCAAGCCATCCGCGCGATACGTTGGCCATCTGAGGCCAGTCATAGGTTGGCGGATCTTTCAGCGCTCGCACGTCTTGCTGGATGCGCAGCGTACCACCGGGGGCGATGTGGGCGTCGGCGCGGGCAGGCGTTGCGCCGATCAGCGCGTAAGCACCCGCGGCAGTGACGCCGAGCGCGGTGGCACGGGTCAGAAACTCCCGTCGGTCCATCGTGCCGTTCGCAACCTCAGCCGCGTAAGCACGGGCTGCGGGGTGAATGTCTTGTGCATTGAAAAATGTCACGGTTGATCTCTCCCTTTGGGCCGTTTTTTTGAAGTGGCGCATGGCCCTTTAGCGACATGCGGAGATTAAAAACGACTAGTGCGCGGGGATCAACGCATAATGTCGTGACGCAGCGGCCATAGGATTGACACCCGCGCAGGAATAGCCACGTTGCAGCCAACCCAAAGAGGATGCGCTCCGTAATGTCCGGCAAAACGCCTGCACCCTTCGCCCGTTTCGAGTTTCTCATCGCATGGCGCTATCTGCGCGCCCGTCGCAGCGATGGTGGCGTCTCGGCAATGACATGGATCAGCTTTCTGGGGATAGCCTTGGCTGTGATGGCCCTGATTGCGACGCTGGCCGTGCGGACGGGATTCCGGGCAGAGTTTGTGGGCACCATTCTGGGCGCGAACCCGCATGTTGCGATCTACGACATTGCGGAGTTGAACGACGCGGGTCGGCTGGAACGGACCTTGGAAGATTACGACGAGGTCGCGCGTGCCGTGCGAGAAGTCGCGGGCGTTGAGCACGCCGCGGCGGTGATCCGCGGTCAGGTGCTGGCCAGCTACAACGGGCGCAATTCGGCGGTTGAGATCACCGGCATGGCGCCCGAGGATCTGGCGTTGGTGCCGTTGGTGGCGGACCCGCAATACAGCCAGGGCTTGTTGCGCGATTTCGGAGTCGAGACGGATCTTGCCCCGAATGTGGAGGGGGCGGCGCCGGGCGGCGGAGGGCCAGGGATCGCCATAGGCTCCGGCGTGGCGCGCGAGTTGGGCGCGAACGTGGGTGACCGGATCCGGTTGATCTCACCCGATGGCGCGCGGACGCCGTTCGGGACCTCGCCGCGCGTGTCGACGTATGAGGTGGCTTATGTGTTTCAGGTGGGGCGCTGGGACATCGACCGGGTGCGCGTTTATCTGCCGTTTGACGAGGCGCAGACCTACTTCAACCGCGACGGCGTGGCTGATGAGGTGCAGGTGACCGTCGCAGAGCCGGAACGGATCTCGCAATACGTGCTGCCCCTGCTGCAAGCGGGCGGCGATGTACAGATTTGGACGTGGGAGGATTCGTCGGGCGCGTTTCTGAGGGCGCTCCAGATGGAGGACAACATCATGTTCATCATCCTTTCGATCCTCGTGACCATCGCCACGATGAACATTGTTTCAGGACTGATTATGTTGGTAAAAAACAAGTCCAGAGATATCGGAATTCTGCGCACGATCGGATTGAGCGAGGGCAGCATCCTGCGTGTGTTCTTCATCTGCGGCTCGGCCATCGGAGTGGCCGGCACGCTGGCGGGTGTCATCCTGGGATGCGCCTTTGCGATCTGGATCGATCCGATCTTCAGCTTTGTGAACTTTATCGCAGGTGGCGGGGTCTGGGACCCGTCGGTTCGGATGATTTCGGCACTGCCTGCCAAGTTGGAACTGGCCGACGTACTGACCGCCATGGCGCTGTCGTTGGGGCTGTCGTTTGTGGTCACGATCTTCCCGGCGCGGCGCGCGGCAAGGATGAACCCGGTGGAGGCGTTGCGCTATGAATAATGCGTTGGAACTGGACGGCATCGAAAAGGTCTACAACCGGGGAGCCGCAAACGAAATTGTAGTGCTGCGCGGGGCTTCCGCCACGCTGGTCAATGGCGAAATCGTCGGCCTGATTGCGCCGTCAGGGGCCGGCAAATCCACGCTGTTGCAGATCGCGGGGCTGCTGGATGTGGCGGACGCGGGCACCGTGAGCATCGGCGGTAAGATGGTGACGGGCGCGTCAGATCGCGCGCGGACGACGGCTCGGCGTGGGCAGGTCGGCTTCGTGTATCAGTTCCACCACTTGCTGCCCGAATTCTCGGCGATGGAAAATATCGTGCTGCCGCAGTTGGCGCACGGTGTCAGTACGGCGCAGGCCGAGGCGCGTGCGATTGACCTGCTGGGACGTGTGGGTATGGCCGCAAGGGCGACGCATCGACCCGGAGAACTATCGGGCGGTGAGCAGCAGAGAGTGGCATTTTGCCGGTCACTCGCCAATGCGCCAGCCTTGATGTTGGCAGATGAGCCGACAGGAAATCTGGATCCCGGAACGTCGGACAAGGTTTTTGACGTCTTGATGGAGTTGGTGCGGGAAAAGGGGTTGTCGGCGCTGATCGCCACTCACAACCACGAGTTGGCGGCTCGGATGGACCGGGTGCTGCGGCTGGAGGAGGGTGTATTGGTCGCCGTTTAGCGGAAACAAGGTCAACGGCGCTGGCCGACCCAATCATTCAATGGCGTTGTTTCACTGGCGCTCACCTCGGCCCGGGCGAGGGCCGCTGCTCACTGGCCCGCCGGAATTTTTCCTGACCAGGACTGTCGGTGTCAGCCGGGGTTCAGGCCGTCACGGACCCGAAATGATTCAAGATCGCGTCGAGTGATTGACTGCGCAGCTTCTGGCTTTCCATCAGAACTTCATGCTCTGCCCCCTCAATCGGGATGAATTTCGCGCCGGGCCAGGTGGCCATGCGACGCTGCACCGGCTCGATCGAAACGATACGCTCCCGCGTGCCGACGATGGCGATTGTGGGCACATCCAGAGGCGGCATCCCCATGAGGGTCGCGCATTCTTCGATCGCTTTCTTCACCCAGGTGAGCGACGGTCCACCGAGGGCCAGTTCCGGATGGATATCGGTTTGGCGCGACATGTAATTGAACTGATCAAGGTCGGTTGTCAGCGTGTTGTCGTCGAATGTCAGCGGCTCCCACGGGCCCATGCCGGGGGCGAAGGTTTTGCCGAAACCCATTGGCCGCGCGACAGCCATGATCAGGGGCGAAAGCTTAGTGAGGATCGGCGACATCTGCAGGCCCCACATCGGGGCAGAAAATGCGGCAGCGGCGACAGGCAACCCGTCGTACAGGGCCCGTAGCCCGATACATCCTCCCATGGAATGACCGATCAGAAACCAGGGCTTTGGCAGGTCCAGCGGCTTGAGTGCGTCCAGAAAGGCCGCGACGTCCTGGCGGTATTCATCGAAACTTTCCACATGACCCATGTCGCGGCGGTGCGCGGGGCGGTCCGCCAAACCCTGTCCGCGCCAATCAAACGCCACCATACCGTAGCCCGCTTGCGCCATGTCGACGGCTAGGCGGCCGTATTTCTCGACATATTCCGTGCGCCCGGGGAACATAAGGACCGTGCCCCTTTTCCCCTCTGGCCAAACCGCCATGCGCAGGCGCGTGCCATCGCTGGCCCTGACCCAGCTGGCCTGCACGTCCGCGGGCCCGTCTGCGACCGTGCCGAAATAAGGTGCAGCGGTATCGTCGTCGGTGGCGATAGGCACGATGGGATCAGGGTCGAGCATTAGCTCAGCGCGGAGCCAAGTTTCATCGCTGTGCCCATATCTCCATCAAGGCGCAGCTTGCCGGACATAAACGCCGACGTCGCGTTCAACTCACCTGACATAATGTCCTGAAATACATCCGCATCGGCGGACATGGTGACGTCGGCCTCGTCCGTATCATTTGCTTCACGCACCTGCGTGCCGTCGACCATGATCGCGCCTTCGCCGTCGATCTCAAATTTGGCCGTCCCATCAAAGCCAGTTCCGGCCATTTTTTCGGAAAGTGCAGCGACGGCTGCGTCGATGGTTGCATTGCCCATGTGTCTTGGCGTCCCTTCGGTGTTGGTATTGCGCAGTATCTCGCAGAGTTGATCTAGCATTACGCGCTCAGAATGCTACCTTTGAACCATGACAACTTCACGTTACATCATCAACGCTCTCCTGGCGGCAGCCCTATGCGGGATTCCCGTAGTTGCATTTTCCCAAAGCACGGCTGACGACTTTCTGGATCGTTTGGCCGATCCCGATCTGCGCAATTGGGAAGTGGTGGAGCAGGAGGTTTACCAGCGCTGGTCTATCTCTGGCTCGGCGACCGCGGATTATTTGCTTCGTCGGGGTAGGGAGGCGTTGGCAGCCGGAGATTACGCCGCGGCCTACGACCATCTTACCGCGCTCACCGATCATGCGCCGGATTTCGCCGAGGGCTGGAATGCCCGCGCAACGATGTTTTTCGACCAGCAAATGTTCGGTCCTGCAATCGCGGATTTGCAGCGCGTGCTGGCGCTGGAACCGCGCCATTTCGGTGCGTTGGGGGGCTTGGGGGTCATGTTGCTGGACATGGGAAACACGGACGCCGCATTGGAAGCGTTTGAAGCGGCCCACGCCATAAACCCCAACAATCCCGACATAAACAGGCTATTGGATGGGCTGCTCGTTCAGCTTGAGGGTGAAGCCCTGTAGACTTGTCGAATTAACCTGAAAATCCGTAGCGCTCTGATCGCGCTTGAGTAGCCCGAAGGGCGATAGCGCTATGAACAGAATCGCGGCGATTCTCGGGCCGACCAACACCGGCAAAACCCACTATGCGATAGAGCGGATGCTGGCGCACCGGACCGGCGTGATCGGCCTGCCTCTTCGGCTTTTGGCGCGCGAAGTGTTTGATAAGGTCGTGGCGATCAAGGGCCCGTCGGTGGTGGCTTTGGTCACCGGAGAAGAGCGTATCATTCCGCCGCGCGCTGCCTATTGGATCTGCACCGTGGAGGCGATGCCAAGGTCGTCGGGGGCCGACTTTCTGGCTGTCGACGAGATCCAATTGTGTGGCGATCCGGAGCGCGGCCACGTGTTTACCGACCGCCTGCTGCACGCCCGCGGCCTGCACGAAACGCTGTTCATGGGCGCCGATACGATGCGCAACGCCATCGCCGCCTTGATCCCGAAGTGCGAATTCATACACCGCGAAAGATACTCACAGCTTGTGCATGCAGGTTCGAAAAAATTAAGCCGCATGCCGTCTCGGAGCGCAATTGTTGGATTTTCGGTTGAGAATCTGTATGCGACGGCGGAATTGCTGCGGCGGCAAAAGGGCGGGGCTGCTGTGGTAATGGGCGCGCTCAGTCCGCGCACCCGCAACGCCCAGGTAGAGTTGTATCAGAACGGCGACGTGGATGTGTTGGTGGCCACGGATGCCATCGGGATGGGCCTGAACCTCGACATCAAGCATGTCGCATTCAGCGGGTTACGCAAGTTCGACGGGCGCCGGATGCGCGCACTTTGGCCGAACGAACTGGCGCAGATTGCGGGCCGGGCCGGCCGTCACACCAACGACGGCAGTTTCGGTGTGACCGGAGAGGCGCCGATGTTGGATGAGGGCGTGGCAGACGCGATCATGAACCACCGCTTCGCCCCGGTGAAAAAGTTGATGTGGCGCAATTCGGATTCTGGAATTCGGCAGCACGGAGCGACTGATCAGTTCACTGGAAGAACGCACGGACAACGAATGGCTGTCGCGCGCCAGAGAAGCGGATGATGTGCAAGCCCTCAAGGCGCTGATCGCGCGGCCCGAGATAGCGCAGCGGACGGCGGACGCAAAGGCTGTGCAGTTGCTGTGGGACGTCTGCAACATCCCCGATTTTCGCGGGATCAGTCGCGGCGAACACGCGGACCTGCTCGGCAAGATCTTCGAGTTCCTGCACGAGACCCATCGTGTCCCGGACGACTGGCTCGCACGGCAGGTCAAAAGAATAGATCGAACCGAAGGCGACATTGATGCGTTATCCAAGAGATTGGCTTATATTCGCACCTGGACCTACGTGTCACAGCGCACCGGATGGGTCGATGACGAAAGCCATTGGCGCGGGGCGACGCGTGCCGTAGAAGACCGCCTGTCGGACGCGCTTCATGCGGGTCTGACCCAACGATTTGTCGATCGGCGGACGAGCGTTCTGCTCCGCCGGTTGAAGCAAAGGGAGAGCCTTGTGGCAGAAGTTAACGATCAGGGGGAAGTCAGCGTCGAGGGTCAGGTTCTTGGCCGCATCGAGGGTTTCCGGTTTCGCATGGACCCGTCGGCGACAGCCGATGAGGTCAAGACACTGCAAAGTGCCGCCATGACAGCACTGCGCCCTGAGTTCCATTTGCGCGCGGACCGCATGTACAATGCACCTGACACCGAATTCGACCTGACCGAGCAGGGTGGCCTGATGTGGGGTGAGATGGCCGTCGGAAAACTGGTCAAGGGATCGGAACCCCTGAAGCCAGTGGCCGAGGCGTTCGTGGACGACGACGCCGGTGCAGAGGTCGTGCAAAAGGTCCAGCGCCGTTTACAGCATTTCATTGACCGCCGCGTCGCTGCGCAATTCGAGCCGCTCCTCGCGATGTCGCGCGATGAGGGTGTCACGGGCCTGGCACGCGGCGTTGCGTTCCGACTGCTGGAGAATTTCGGTATCGTTCAGCGCGCCGAGATTGCCGATGACATCAAGGCTCTGGATCAGGACGCGCGCGGACTGCTGCGCAAGCACGGCGTCCGATTCGGTCAGTTCACGATCTTTTTGCCTCTGCTTCTCAAGCCAGCGCCGACGCGTTTGCGTGTGGTGTTGTGGGGCCTCGTCAAGGACCTTGATACTTTCCCGGACAGCCCTCCACCGGGCCTCGTCACTGTGCCGGTTGTTGAAGGCGCGCCTGAGGGCCACGCCACGATGACTGGATACCGCGAAGCCGGCACGCGTGCGATCCGCGTGGATATGCTGGAGCGTTTGGCCGATATGCTGCGAACGGAGAACAGCCGCGCGGGCTTTGAAGCAAACCCGGATATGCTGTCGATTTCCGGCCTGACACTGGAGCAGTTCGCGGACCTGATGGGCGGACTGGGTTACAAGGGCGAAAAGTCCGAGCGCCCCAAGGTCAAACCCGCGCCGGCGGCCCCAAAAGCGGACGACACCGCAGTTGTGGACTCCCCGGCGGAGGCGCCCGTGGCAGCCGAGGAAGCACCCGCCGAGCGAGCGGCCGCTGGCGACGCGAGCGAGGCCGCCAGCGAGGCATTGGCCGGAAAAACCGACGCGGCACCAGCCGAAATGGAGGTCTACTATACCTTCACGTGGGCGCCGAAGGGGCGTGGAAACTCCCGCGCTCGCCGCACAGAGGGCGAGGACGTCAAGCGCAGCGATGGCCCCAAAGGCAGGCGTGGTGGCGGCAAATCCGCACCCGGCAAGCATCGTGGGCAGGGTAAAGGCGGCAATCGTCCGGCGCGTGATGACAAACCCAAGACGTATTCTGCCCGCCCCGACAAACCCGAGAAGAAGGTTGACCCCGACAATCCCTTCGCCGTCTTGGCAGCCTTGAAGGACAAGTCATAGCCGGGACGACGAAAGACCGGCTGGATAAGTGGCTCTGGCAGGCTCGGTTTTACAAGACCCGCAGCCTGTCCACGCGCCAGATAAGTGACGGCCAAGTGCGGGTGAACGGCGTAAAGGTCACCAAAACCGCCACCCCCGTCACGCCCGGTGACGTGCTGACCTTTGCGCAATCCCGCGTCGTTCGTGTTGTACGGATCGAGGCGCTGACCAGCCGCCGGGGTCCTGCGTCCGAAGCGCAAGACCTCTATACTGACATGACGCCGGAGATCGAGCGTTTGCCTCGTCGCGTCGGGCCACGTCCGACTAAGAAAGACCGTCGCGATATGGAGGTGTATCGCCAGGACGACACATGATCTTCTCAACGTGTCCAGTTTGCCTTGCCTCTACAAACAGACGCGTGATCAAGCCGCACCCAGCCTTGCATCTGCAAAAGCGCTGCCGTAGCAAACCGCCATCACCACCGCCCGAACGACCCACGGAAAGCTCCCTTCATGACCTACATCGTCAACGACAGCTGCATCGCCTGCAAGTACACGGATTGTGTCGAGGTTTGCCCGGTGGACTGCTTCTACGAGGGCGAGAATATGTTGGTCATCCATCCCGATGAATGCATCGACTGCGGCGTGTGTGAGCCCGAATGCCCTGCCGACGCGATACGACCGGACACAGAGCCGGACATGGACAAATGGGTAGAATTCAACCGCAAGTATTCGGAGTTGTGGCCGGTTATCATCACCAAGAAAGATCCTCTGCCCAATGCCGATGAGATGGACGTAAAGCCCGGCAAGATGGAATTGTTCTCCGAGGCCCCAGGCGAAGGCGGCTGACACCTCGATTCGCGTTCCGCGATAAGTGGAAAAACGGCGGCAACCGAAAGAAATTTCGGATCATTTCCCGTTGCCGCAGTGCAGCGTGCTTTGAAAGTGGTGCGATTCGTGATATAAACATGCTGATGATACAAATAGTCTGACATGAAAGCTGGGTTTTCAAACCCGCCCCGTTTCACCAACGGATCAAGCCTGTAACCCACGGAAAACGCCACACCGCGTCTTCCGTAGGGTTTTTTTGACGACCGCCCCTGCCCGGACATGGGCCTAGAGTAAGGAATATCGCATGACAAAAGCCCGAAAAACGCTCGACTTCTCCCCTAACGAATACGTCGTCTACCCTGCCCACGGCGTTGGGAAAATCGTGAAGATCGAGGAGCAGGAAGTCGCCGGGCTTACCCTTGAGCTGTTCGTAATCTCGTTCGAGAAGGACAAGATGACGTTGCGGGTTCCAACGGCCAAGGCCACCGAAGTGGGCATGCGACCTCTGTCAGATCCGACTGTGGTGTCCAAAGCGCTGGATACACTGAAGGGAAAGGCACGCGTGAAGCGGGCTATGTGGTCGCGACGGGCACAGGAATATGAGCAAAAGATCAACTCCGGCGATCTCATCTGCATTGCAGAAGTCGTGCGCGACCTGCACCGTGCGGATGATCAGCGCGAGCAATCGTACTCCGAGCGTCAGCTTTATGAGGCTGCGATCGAGCGTTTGACGCGGGAATTGGCTGTCGTCAAAGGTATTGATGAGCCAAGCGCCGGCGCGCAGCTTGTCGATGTGCTCTCCAAGCGCGTCGCTCCCGCCGCTTAGGCGCAGGCGGGACGGGCGAAAAGTCGCTCACATCTGCGCCACGGAAAACCAGACCCGTCGCTCACTCGCGGCGGGTTTTTTATTGTGTTATATGCAACCTATGGGAAACGTGGGACGTTGTTGTACACTGGCCAAGAGCCGTCACTTAAAAGGAATACGCCTATGAAAAAGTTTATCGCACCAATGCTGCTGGTTTCAGCAACCGCCGTCGCCGCGTGCCAGCCGCTGTCCCCTCAGGACCGGTCCAACCTCGGCCTCGTCGGTGGCGCCGGAGCGGGCCTGCTGGTAGCCAGCGCATTTGACGCCAACCCGACCTGGACCGTTCTGTCCACCGTCGCCGGTGCAGCTGTAGGCACCCAGGTCGCGCGGAACACGCAAACCGGCCAATGCGCCTACTCCAACGGCGACGGCACTTACCGCGTCGCGGCGTGCTGATCGGGTAGTTCTGATCCCAAAGCACTTCTCGAAATACCTGATGCACAACTTATCACCCAACGCGTTGAAATCTGTGGCTTCAGGCAGCGTTTAGTCAGTCAGGTTGTCTCGAAAGTGCTATGGGGTCGGGGCGCTTTGACTTAAGGACTGCGGCGCGGGGGATTGCCCTTGCGCCGCAGTTTTTCGCCTCAGGTCGATCTGCCCGGCCTGCGGGCAACGCCATCTAACGCGGTCTTTGGCTTTTTACGGTTCCGGGCGATCCCGGTCAGGGCGCTGACGTCACCGCGTGACTGACGATTGATCTGCACATCGCCCGTCGCCTCACCCGCCATCGTCTCCAACTGGATCGCCATGGCGCTTTCCAGATTGTCCGACATTTCCCGCGTCAGGCGCATGTACTCGGGATTGTCCGTTGGGACGACACCGGGTTTCCAGACATCTGCCAGATCCGCCAAATTTGCGCGATCATGGCGGTAGAAGGCGACTTCCAACTCGTGCGCCTCGGTATCGGTCATTCCCATATCCTCCAACACGTAGCGCGCTGCACGCAGCGAGCTGTCGAACATCTCCCGGATGATGTGATCGGCGCCAGCCTCGTACAATTCATAGACGTGAAGAAGGTCGTGCGCGCGGGCCACGACTGAAATATCGGGGCGTTGCCGCTTTGCGTAACGGACCAGTTTGACGGCGTCAGTCTTGTTGTCGATAGCGATGACCAGCACCCTGGCATGGGCCAGACCCGCGGCCTTCAACAATTCGGGCCGCGACGGATCGCCGAAGAAGCTTTTCATCCCAAACTGACGCATCAACTGGATTTTCTCCAGGTCGCTATCCAATACCACGGTATTGAACCCGGACGCCCGCACCATGCGGTTCACCACTTGCCCAAACCGGCCTATTCCCGCGATGATAATTGGGGCTTCGTGATCAATCTCATCGGCGTCCGGCGCGTCACCATGGTTATCGTCAAGGCGTTTCTGGATCTGGTCGTAAAGGATAAAACTAAGCGGTGTCAGCAGCATTGAAAGGGCCACCACCAGCAGGAGGGACTGCGCAACCGTTGTTGGGAACACGGATTGCGATACTCCAAAAGCGACCAAGACAAAGCCAAACTCACCCGCTTGCGCAAGGCTGAGGGTAAAGAGCCAGCGATCCGGGCCTTTCAAGCGGCTGGCTCGCGCGATACCGTAGAGGATCATGCCTTTGAGTAGCATCACAGCCAGTGTCAGGCCGAGAATCAGGAAGGGACTGTCAAAGAAAGTCGCAAAGTTTATTCCTGCTCCCACTGTGATGAAGAACAATCCAAGCAGCAGGCCTTTGAACGGCTCGATATCCGCCTCAAGCTCGTGCTTGAATTCCGAGTTCGCCAGAACGACACCCGCCACAAACGCACCAAGGGCGGGCGACAGGCCGACGAGCAACATGACCACGGCGATGCCCACAACGAACCCCAGGGCGGCAACGGTATAAAGCTCTTTCAGCCGGGTCTTGTGAATGACACGGAAGATCAAAGGCGACAGGTAGCGGCCCGCGAGGATCACGCCCATGACGGCCGCCAACGTCACCAGTGTGACGCCCCAGGCGGGCAAGCCATCGACGAGGGACAAGGAGTAGTCCCCTTCGGCCAAACGCTCAATCGAGCCGTCGTTGTTGAGCCGCATCGGAGAGACGGTTGCCAGCAGCGGCAATATCGCCAGGGCCGGGATTACAGCGATATCCTGGGTCAGCAGCACTGAAAACGCGCTGCGCCCGCCGGCTGTCTGCATCAACCCCTTTTCACTCAACGTCGTAAGCACGATAGCGGTGGAACTGAGCGCCAGCGTGATACCCACCGCCAGCGCCGTTGGCGTGGCCAGACCGAGCGCCATGGCCGCGCCAGTCAGTACCGCGATGGACAGTAGAACCTGTGCACCGCCAAGCCCGATCAGCCGCTTGCGCATGTCCCAAAGGGCGCGCGGCTCCAACTCCAAGCCGATCAGGAACAGCATCAGAACCACACCAAATTCTGCGTAATGTTGCAGATCCTGCGTCTCGGATCCGACCAGACCGAACACAGGACCGATTGCGATGCCCGCAATAAGGTACCCCAAGACCGATCCAAGCCCAAGGCGCACGGATATGGGTACGGTGATCAACATCGCGCCGAGGTAGATGGTTATCTGAAGGAGGGTATCTTCCATGCGCCTGCACTTTGTTGAATGGTGAGGGTAGTCTATAGAGTGTCGCTGCGGACGGGTAGCGCGGTTTCGTTAGGTTTCGTTGCATCGCGGTCTGGTGTTGCGCCAATGCTTGCACAAACTGCCGCAGGCCGAAGGGATATTTTCATGAAACGATCAGAAATCAACGAGATCATGGCTGAGGCTGAAGGCTTCATGCGCCGTTTTGGCTTCACGCTTCCTCCATTCGCGCATTGGACACCGGATGAGATGAAGGCCAACGCAAGCGTGGCAAAGGCGGTGATAGAGGGTCGCTTGGGCTGGGACATCACGGACTACGGTCAGGGCAATTTCGATGAATTGGGCCTGTTCCTGTTCACCCTGCGCAATGGTCGCTTGAGCGATCTGCAAAGGGGCGGTGGCATGTGTTATGCCGAGAAACTGTTGATCTCGAAGCAGGATCAGATCAGCCCGATGCACAGCCACTACCTGAAGGCCGAGGACATCATCAACCGAGGTGGGGCAACGATGGCGATAGAGCTCAACGGCTGCGCGCCCGATGGATCGTTTGATGGCGATTCAGGTGGCGTTGTGATGTGCGACGGGGTCGAGCGGACGTTCAAGCCCGGCGAGGTGCTGCTGTTCGCACCGGGCGAGTCGGTCACGCTGATGCCGGGCGATTGGCACAAGTTCTGGGGCGAGGGGGGCGACGTCCTGATCGGTGAAGTCTCGACAGTCAACAACGACGAGACGGACAATTGGTTCCGCGAGCCGATTGGGCGGTTCTCGGAGGTGGATGAGGACGTCGCCCCGGCGCATTTGCTGGTTTCGGACTACGCGACGTGGTTGTGACCTGACTTTACTTCCGCCGCCCTGCGCTCAATTTTCCCTAATAGCGCCAGTGCTCTAGGATTTCAGCGTGCGCCAGCCGATGTCCTTGCGGTAAAACCCTTCGGGCCAGTCGATTTGGTCAGTCATGGCATAGGCCAGTTCGCGCGCGTCTTTCAGGGACGCACCGCGCGCCGTGACATTCAAGACCCGCCCGCCGGTGGCAGTAATCGCACCATCCTCGGCAGTGGTGCCCGCATGGAACACCATCTGCGATGATGTCTCAGGGAGTGCCTCCAACCCTCTGATGACGCTGCCTTTCTCGTATGCTCCGGGATAGCCCTTCGCGGCCATCACTACAGTCATAGCGTGGTCATCGGCCCAATTGACGTTCGCGCGATCCAACCGGACTTCCGCGCAAGCCAACATCAGATCCAGCGCTTGTCCGCCAAGCCGCATCATCAGAACCTGACACTCGGGGTCTCCGAAGCGCGCGTTGTATTCCACCAGACGGGGCTGGCCGTCCTTGATCATCAAACCTGCATAAAGAACGCCTGTGTAGGGCGTGCCGCGCTGCGCCATCTCGGTCATTGTCGGGCGAATGATCTCAGCCATGGCCTTGTCTTGCAGGGCCTGCGTCAAGACGGGCGCGGGGGAATAGGCGCCCATTCCGCCGGTATTGGGCCCTTCGTCGCCGTCATGGGCGCGCTTGTGATCCTGGGCCGTGCCGATTGGCAGGCAGGTTTCACCGTCGCATAGCACGAAGAAGGAGGCTTCTTCTCCAGCCATAAACTCCTCGATCACAACCTCCGCGCCGGCCACGCCGAATGCTCCGTCGAACATATTTTCAATGGCCGTGATCGCTTCAGCCTCATCCATCGCCACAACCACGCCCTTGCCCGCAGCCAAACCATCGGCCTTCACGACAATCGGAGCACCGTTGGCGCGGATATAATCTTTCGCGGGATCCGGTTCTGTGAAGCGCGCCCAAGCCGCAGTAGGAGCTTTCGCTGCATCACAAACCTCCTTGGTGAATGCCTTTGACGCTTCCAGCTGCGCGGCGGCCTGTGTCGGTCCGAATGCGAGAATTCCCGCATCCCTCAACATATCCACAACGCCTGCGGCCAGTGGAGCTTCCGGCCCTACAACGACGAAATCAATGGAATTTTCCGCCGCGAACTCACAGACGACACCCGGATTATCCACATCGAATGATGCACATTCCGCAATCTGCGCGATCCCCGCATTGCCCGGCGCTACAATCAATCGGTCGCATTTGGGGTTCTGCAAGACCGCCCAGGCAAGGCTATGTTCACGGCCACCGGATCCGAGGATTAGGATGTTCACCGTACTGTCCCTCTCTGCTAACTTGGTGCCACGCATAACGAGCAGACAGAGGCGGCACAACCATGCGACATCGGGATCTTTGGGCGCGGTTCGGGGATCATATATTTGGTGGCGTGGGCTCTGCGCCCTCCTCTGGCAGGCCCGCACGGGCCGATAACTGCGGTGCTGCATCCACGGCCCGCGACAAGGGGGGGTGCCGCAGGTTCGTCGACCGCTCCGCATCTGCGTGGCCGTCGATGCTCTGCTCAAAGTCCTGTTGCGCCGGGTGGATAGTATCGTGATGGCACACGCCGTCGCAACGCGGGTGATACAAAAGCGTCCGGCGCTCGCCGCTGTGGGAGTGACGAGATGAATGACCTGATTGACGACGAGGGCGCGACCGGAAATGCCCCGGAGTTCTCTGTCAGTGAGCTGACAGGTGCGGTCAAGAAAACGCTGGAAGGCGCGTTTGGGCGCGTGCGCGTGCGCGGAGAGATCGGGCGCGTGATGCGGGCCAAGTCGGGACACCTTTACTACGACATCAAGGACGAGCGGAACGTCATCGCCTGCAACACCTGGAAGGGTCAGGTGGCCGGTCTGGGGATGGAGCCGGAGGAGGGGATGGAGGTCATCGTCACCGGGCGCCTCAGCACCTTCGGGCCGCAGTCGAAATACAACCTCAACGTCGACAGAATGGAGATCGCAGGTGCAGGCGCGCTGATGGCGATGCTGGAGAAGCGCCGCAAGATGTTGGCGGGCGAAGGCCTCTTTGACGATGCGCGCAAGAAGCCGCTGCCGTTCTTGCCCGAAGTGATCGGCGTCGTGACGTCGCCTTCAGGTGCTGTGATCCGTGATATCCTGCACCGCCTTAGAGACCGGTTCCCGCGCAAGGTGCTGATCTGGCCCGTTGCCGTGCAGGGCGCGAACTGCGCGGCGGAAGTAACCCGTGCGATCCGGGGCTTCAACGCACTCACTCCCGGCGGCGCGTTGCCGCGGCCCGATCTGCTGATCGTGGCCCGTGGTGGGGGATCGCTGGAGGATCTCTGGGGCTTCAACGAGGAGGCGGTCGTGCGCGCGGCGGCGGAATCGGACATCCCCCTGATCTCCGCCATAGGTCACGAGACGGACACGACGCTGATCGACTACGCCTCTGACTACCGGGCGCCCACGCCCACCGGTGCTGCCGAAAAAGCGGTGCCCGTGCGGATGGATCTGCTTGCGTGGCTGCGCCAGCAGGAGGGGATCTTATTGCGCGCCATAACCAACAACCTGACGGCGCGCAGGCAGCGGCTGATCGATCTCTCCCGTGCGCTTCCCCGGTCCGACGCGCTGCTCGATAGCGCGCGGCAGAGGCTCGATCTGGCGACCACGCGACTGGGCCCGGCGCTGGAGCGTCGGACGCAGGTGGCGAGAGTGCAATCGGACCGGCTGTCGTCGCGGCTGGACCCGGCGCTGGACCGCGCGGTGGCGCGCAAGCGGCTTGACCTGGGTCGACAGTCCGCAGGTCTTGTACCCGCGCGATTGACGGGTCTGGTCCGGCAAGGGCACCGCGATCTGTCGGGGCTGATCGCGCGCCTGGATCCGCAAAGATTGGCTGCGAGGACAGCGCAGATGGACGAGGGGTTGCGTCAGGCCATCGCGCGCTTTGCGCAAGCCGCGAACCTGTCGGTGCAGCCGGCGACGAGATGCCCTGAACACCCTTGATCGCCTGCACCAAACCCTCGGTTACAAAGAGACCCTGGGTCGTGGCTATGCCGTAATCCGCGCCGCAAGGCAGGTCGTGACCACCAGGGAAACCGCCGCCAAACACACGGCTCTGGAGATTGAATTCGTCGATGGCATGCTGGGTGTCACGCCGACGGGGGCTGCGCAGAAAACCTCGAAGCTCAAGAAAACTCCGCCAAAATCAGGCGGGCAGGGCAGCCTGTTCGACGGGGATTAACGTCCCCTGATCCGGGGATCCAATGCATCGCGCAATCCGTCCCCGATGTAATTCACCGACAACACAGTGAGCGAGATGAACAGCCCCGGCCAAACCACCCGTTCGGGATTCTGGGTCAGCCAATCGGTCGCGTCAAACAACAGGCGGCCCCAGGTCGGAAAATCCGACGGGAAGCCGAGGCCAAGAAAGCTCAACGCGCTCTCGGTGATGATCGCATTGGCAATGCCAAGCGTCGCCGAGACCATGATCGACGACATTACATTGGGCAGGATATGGCGCAGGATAAGCCGCCAAGGCGGCGTCCCGACGGAGCGCGCGGCCAGCACGAACTCGCGCTCCTTCAGGGCCAGCACGTCGCCGCGCACAACCCGCGCCGTCTGCATCCACGACGTGAGGCCGATAACGACCACGATCAGCACGAAAATCCCGCCCTCTGGCCCAAACGCGTTCCGCAGATTGTCGCGGAATAACATGATGATCACCAGCAAAAGCGGCAGCAGCGGCATCGCCAGAAACAGATCCGTCAGGCGCATCAACGGCCCGTCAACGCGTTTGAAGTAGCCCGCCAGAACCCCCACCAAGGTGCCGAAAAACAGTGCCAGAAGCATCGCCGTCAGTCCCACGGCTATCGACGTCTGGCCGCCCACCATCATACGAGACAGCGTATCGCGGCCCAATTGATCGGCCCCCAGGGGGTGCGCCCATGACAGTTTCAGGCCGTAAACCGGATTGGCGGAGCCGAAGGCAGTCGGATCATAGAAGCAGGCAGGCATATCCCGAAACCACGCTATCCAGCCTTCGATCGAAAACCAGCCGCCGCCCACGCCCAGGCAGGCGAAAATGTGGTTCGTGTTGCGGGCGCGAATGTCGATGTATTGGCTATCAAGCGTCCACAGGAACGGCCCTACGTAGACAAACAGCAGCGAGAAGATGAAGAACCCAAGACCAAAAAGCGCGCCCTTGTGGGTCTTGAACTGATCCCAGACGTCCCACCATTGGTTGCGCGGCGCAACCATGGCCTGTAACGGAGCGGCCCCTGCGGGTGTGGCGCCGGACGTGGCGACCGGTTGCTGCGGAGCGTCAGACATATGCGGCCTCAATCATAGCGAATGCGCGGGTCAAGCACGCCGTAAAGGACGTCCGCGATCAGGTTGAACAGCACGATCAGCACCGCGAAGATGAAACTGACGGTCTGCACTGTCGGCACGTCGCCCGCCTGAATGGCGATAATCAGCAATTGTCCGATCCCGTTCACCTTGAACACCTGCTCGGTGATGATCGCGCCGCCGAAAACGGCAGGTACGTTCAGGGCGATCACCGTCACCACCGGGATCATCGAGTTGCGCAAAACGTGGACCAGCACCACCGTACCTTCGCGCAGACCTTTGGCGCGGGCGGTGCGAACATAGTCCTGGTTCAGGTTGTCGAGCATCGAGGCTCGCATATATCGCGAAATCTGTGACGCATTGAACAGACCAAGCACCATGACGGGCATGATCATCTGCTTGAATTGCTGCCAGAACGTCTCCCAGCTCGTGACAACAAGGGTCGTGTCATAGACCGACGGAAACCACCCCAGGTTCACCGCGAAGATCACGATGAACAACACGCCGGTGAAGAATGTGGGCACCGAAAAACCGATCATCGAGATGAACGTGCCGATCTGGTCGAACCACGAATACTGGCGGTAGGCCGAGATGATGCCGAGAGGGATCGCGATCAGGATGCCAACGATGTAAGACGTCCCCACAACCCAAAGTGTCTGCGGCATCCGTTGCAGGATCAGATCCATGACCGGAGAGCGTGTCTGGTAAGAGATGACCCGCGCGCCGTCCGGGGCCAATTCCGTGCCGAACCAGCCGTCGAAGATGTGCAACGGCTCGTCCCACATCATCAGCTTGAGCCATTTGAAGTATTGCACAAAGACCGGATCGTTGACGCCAAGGCTCTCGCGGATCTGCTCACGCACCTCCGGTGGGATCGTCAGAGGCAGGCCCGCGGTCGGGTCGGAGGGGGAGAGTTTCACGATCAGGAAGATCACGAAGCTGATGAACAACAGCGTTGGGATCGCAAGGATCAGGCGTCGGATCGTGAAAGTCAGCATCGGGCGGCATCTCGCGAACTGTCGGCGGCGGTATCAGAGCAATCGATGCCAATGCCGTCCGGGCAAGCACCGATGCGCGCGCCCGAAGGGGCAGATGCGAGGTGTGAAGCAAGGAGCGGATTGAACAGCATGGGGATCGAGAACCAATCGAAGCAAAATGGAATAGCCCGCGCCGTTGCCAGCGCGGGCCGATAGCGTCAGCTCACATCAAGGGATGCGGTACCATTCGGCAATGTTCCACAGTTCCGAATCCCAGTCCGACATACGGATGCCGCCCAGGGTGTTCGCGTGGGCGGACACGCCGCCCCGGTGAACCAGCGGGATGATCGAATACGACTGCATGATCATGTCGTTCATTGCCATGGCCAGACGGCCACGCTCTGCCAGATCAGCCGTGCCTGCCATCTCATCGACAAGCGCGTCATAATCCTCGGAACAGAAGCGCTGGATGTTGGCACCCTGCCACTGGGTGTCAGGACCCGGAATGTCCGAGCAGCGCCAGTTCGCCATGTACGCCTGCGGATCAACGCCCGCGAAGTTGTTGGTGTACATTTCCACGTCAGCGTAGAACTTCTGGAACGTATCGGGCGAGGCAGGATCACCACCGAAGAAGACCGACGCGTCGATGTTGCGCAGCTCCGATCCGATGCCGATTTCTTCCCACCACTGCTTCACCAGCGCCTGAGTGTCCTGACGAACGGCGTTGGTGGAGGTCTGGTAGAGAACGTTCAGAGGCGTGCCATCCAACTCGCGGATGCCGTCACCATCGGTGTCCAGAATGCCTGCCTCGTCCAGCATGGCGTTGGCACCGGCAATGTCCTGCACGAGGCAGCCATCGTTGGCGGTGGACGCATAGGCGGCTGGGGCTGGCAGAACGTTACAGGTCGGCTGACCGCCCGCGCCGTATCCGATCTCCACGATCAACGCGCGGTCGATCGCCATGGACATCGCCTGCGCGATCACCGGATTGGTGAGGAACGGATGCGCGCCGCCCTCAAGGGTGGACCGCATATCGCCCAACGCCGCATCAGGGTTGGTCTGGTTCAGGTGCAGACGTTCAACGCTTGTGCCGAACGCGGTCACGACCGTCCCGTTGCCCTGGGCTTCCATCTGGCTCAGAATGGTCGGGTCGATCTGCAGGTTCCAGGCGTAGTCGAACTCGCCCGTCTCCAGCACGGAACGCGCCGCTGCGGTCGCGTCGCCGCCACCTTTAAACGTCACAGTCGCAAAGTACGGCTGCTCCGGCACGCGGTAATTGTCGTTTGCAGCAAGTTCGATCACGTCGTTCGGGCGGAAGTCCGTGACGACGAAGGGACCGGTTCCGATGGGGCCGAAGTTGGCCTCCGTACAGCCCGGAGCAGCAGCGCCGACGCAATCCGCGAATTGCGCAGCCTGGATGATCGGGCTCTCAGCGCCGACAAGCGCGGTGTAGGGGAACGGCGTCGGCTGGTTGAACGTGATCTGAACCGTGCTGGCGTCAATCGCCTCCACCGCTTCGACGCCGTCAAAGTACGATACCTGCGCGCAACCGCCTTCCGGATCGGTGCAATACTGCCACGTAAAGACCGCGTCAGCCGCTGTCAGCGGCGTGCCGTCGGACCATGTGACACCGTCCTGGATGGTCCAGGTGATCTGTGTCAGATCCTCGGAGATGCCGCCATTCTCAACGGTCGGGATTTCCGTGGCCAGCCATGGGACCATGGTCCCGGTGTCGTCGAAACGGGCCATGCTCTCAAGGATCAGCGAGGCAGCCTCAACTTCTTTTGTGCCACCCGACAGATACGGGTTCAGTGTCGATGGGGCTTGCCAATAGATGATGTTCAGATGGCCCGAGCCGCCGCGGGTAAGGTGCCCGTCGGCCAGCGCGGCCAGGGGTGTCAGCGCCATCATGGCAGCGCACCCGAGAAGGATGGAAATGTGTTTCATCTTGGTCTCTCTCCTGGTTGGTTTCTATTGCTCTTTCGGGTCTTGTCCGTGCGCCGCCTTTTGAAACGGTCTTCTTGATATTAGTCGTACAAGTGGCAGGCGACGTGTCGGCCGGGGCGCACCTCGCGCATCTCGGGATCGTCGCGCTTGCAGATGTCCATTACCGCCGGGCAACGGGTACAGAAGTTGCACCCTTTTGGCGGCTTCGAGGGTGAGGGCACATCTCCTTGTAAAATCACCCGCTCCGCCGTGTCGTGGCGGATGGGGTCAGGCTCCGGCACGGCGGACAGCAGCGCCTTGGTGTAGGGGTGCAGTGGATCGGTGAACAGCGCGTCACGCGGCCCAAGCTCGGCGATCTTGCCCAGATACATCACGGCAACCCGGTCCGCGATATGACGCACCATTGATAGGTCGTGGGAGATGAACAGATACGTCAGTCCGAGCTTCTCCTGCAAATCCTCCAGCAGGTTCACCACCTGCGCCTGAATTGACACGTCCAGCGCCGCTATCGGTTCATCACAGACGATGAACTTGGGGTTCAGTGCCAACGCCCGGGCAATGCCGATACGCTGGCGTTGCCCGCCCGAGAACTCGTGCGGATAGCGGTTGGCGAAATCACGGTTCAGGCCCACGGCATCCAGAAGCTCGTAGATGCGCGCGGAGCGTTCCGCGCGGGTCATTCTGGTGTGTTCGCTCAGTGGCTCTCCGATGATACCTGCGACGGTCATGCGCGGGTTGAGAGACGCCTGAGGGTCCTGGAACACCATTTGCATGCCGGGGCGAAGGCGGCGGAGCGCGGCCTCGTCGGGAGCCAGATGGGAGTCGCTGACACCGGCAGCCCGGGCACGGGATTTGAAGACCCCTTCCCAGACGAATTGGTTTGCCACGACCGCGAGAATGCCAAAAAGTTGGATCATATACACGGTAAACCAGAAATTGCTGACCAACACAGCTTCGGCCACCGCCAGACTACGGTCCATCAACAAAGGCAGAAACACCAGATCGAACAACGCAGATCTGATGACCAGCAGCGTCGGGTTTTCGAGAACAGAGAACCAGGCCGCAAAGCTTGCAATACCGATCGCGATCACGACGTAGACCGTCCACATAGCCCATTGGCGCGCTTCGGAGTTGAACTGGCTCGCAAGTGGGTTTGCCCATCCAATCTCTTTGCCGTCGATCTGGATCGAACCGCTGGTCGGATCATAAAGCCGCAGCACGGCGCGACCGCAGGTGGTCTTGCCGCAGCCGCTTTCACCCACAAGGCCCAGGGTTTCTCCCTCGTAGATATCGAAGTTGACCCCATCGACGGCCTTCACATCGCCAGTGTGCTTGCGCAACAACCCGGTATGGATCGGAAAATACATCTGCAAATCGCGCACTTTGACAAGTTTGCGCTGTGCCGTGTCATCCAGCATCAGTCACCTCCCCATCCCAAAAACATGCCGCACGATGTCCGGGAACGCCGACATTTTCCAAAAGCGGGTTCTCCACGGCACATCGGTCAAACGCGTGCGGGCAGCGGTCGCGAAAGGCGCAGGCGCTTGGGTCAGCGCCCAACATCGGCGGTTGACCCTGGATCACCCGCAGGCGGGCGTTACGCTCTCCCGAGAGGTTGGGGACCGTCTCGAGCAGCATGGCGGTATAGGGGTGGCGTGGGTTGGCGAATAATTCTCGCACGGGGGCCTCTTCGACCACCTGGCCCGCGTACATCACCATCACCCGGTCCGCGATGCCCGCGATAACGCCCAGATCGTGCGTGATCCAGACAATCGCCATGCCGAGCTTCTGGCGAAGCTCCTTCACCAACTCCAAAATCTGCGCCTGAATGGTCACGTCAAGCGCTGTTGTCGGCTCATCCGCGATCAGCACTTCGGGATCACAAGCCAAAGCGATTGCGATCATCACGCGCTGACGCATGCCACCGGAAAACTGGTGCGGATAGTCCTTCAACCTGCGTGCGGCATCGGGAATGCCGACAAGTTCCAGCAATTCAACGGACCGCTGCCGTGCGCGGGTCTTGTCCATTCCCATGTGCTTGCGCAACGGTTCCATCACCTGAAAACCCACATTGAATACGGGGTTGAGCGACGTCATCGGATTCCTGGAACACCATCCCGATCCGGGCACCTCTGATGGCTCGCAGCTCATCCTCTGAGACCTGCATGAGATCTTTGTCACCAAATGCGACAACGCCCGCGCGTATCTCGGCGGGGGGCATCGGCAGCAGCTTGATCAGCGACATCATCGTCACCGATTTGCCAGAGCCGGACTCGCCCACAACTCCCAATAATTCGCCGGCCTTCAGGTTGAAACTGACATCATTGACCGCATGTACTTCACCCTGGCGAGTGCGGAACACGGTCTTCAGACCCTGTACGTCGAGGACGTAACGGTCATCGCGCGCGGACAGCTGTGGCGTGGCCCCATCGGGCATGTACGGAGGTCCCCCTGACCTGATGGATTGGCCGCCGCTTGATGGACTGAGTTCTGATTGAGACGGCTCTATGGGATTGACGCTACCACGAAAATCGCCTCCCGCAAGGAAGAACCATCGGGGGAACTGACGTCAACTGCCGCCGCATTGTGCGTCTGCCTGCCGTTTGAGCATCCGTGTCTGCGCAGGCTTGACCCTTCCGGCGCCACGGCACAGGGTCACGCGGTGTTCCCTTTTGATCCGAAGGAGATCTCCATGGCAGACGTCCTGACCCCGCGTGACTTGTTGTCCAAATTGGTGAGCCTCCCAACGGTCAGCCGTGACAGCAATCTGGAGCTCGTCGATTGGGTGGCTGGCTATCTGGACAGTCATGGCATCGTCACTGCGCGTGACATCGACGAGACGGGCAAGAAGGCCTCCATATTTGCCCATGTCGGGCCTGAGCGCGACGGCGGAATTGTCCTGTCCGGCCACACCGACGTTGTGCCCGTCGACGGTCAAGCCTGGGAGACGGACCCGTTTTGGGTGACGGAAAAGGACGGCAAGCTTTTCGGGCGCGGGACCTGCGACATGAAGGGGTTCGACGCGCTGGCAATCTGGGCAGTGGTAGAGGCGAAGCGGCGCGGCGTGACGCGACCGTTGCAACTGGCGCTGTCACGCGACGAGGAAATCGGCTGCGTAGGAGCGCCCCCGATGATTGCGGCGATGGCTGGCCTGCCGCGTGCGTCCATGGCGATTATCGGCGAGCCCACGGACATGGGCATCATCAACGGCCACAAGGGCGGCGTCGGGTTTGATCTGCATTTTCGCGGGTTCGAGGTGCATTCGTCGCTCGCCTACAAAGGCGTTTCCGCAATTATGGAATCCGCACGGCTGATCCAATGGTGCAATGAGGTGAACGAGGCGTCCGCCGCAAACGCCGATCCGGCCTCGCCCTTCGATCCGCCCTACAGCACACTGCACGTTGGAATGATCGAGGGCGGAACGGCGCACAACATCACCGCAAAAGACTGCGTTTTCGTATTGTCTCTGCGTGCGCTGCCGTCCGAAAGCATCCCAGAGTGGCGGCACAGGATATTGGCCGAGATCGGCCGGATTGAGGCGGGTATGAAGGCAATTCGCCCCGAAGCCGAGATCCGGGTAACGCCCCGTTGGGACGTGCCGGGACTGGTTGAAGAGGACAGCGGCGAGGCCGAGGCGATGGTGCGCAACCTGACAGGCCTCAACTCTTCGGGCGTCGTCAGCTTTGGCACCGAAGCGGGGCAGTTTCAGGCCGCCGGCTATTCGGCTGTTGTTTGCGGGCCAGGGTCGATTGAACAGGCGCATCAGGCCAATGAATTTATAACTGTCGACCAGTTCCGGCAGGGCCAGGCATTCATGGAAAACCTGTTGTCCGAGGTGGCATGACCTTTCCGTTCGGCTCCCGCGGTGACCCCGAATTCAAAGATGCCCTCCCCGACGCCGTGGACCTTTGTGTCATTGGCGGAGGTGTCCTTGGCATCTCTACGGCGCTATTCGCCGCGCGCGCAGGGCTGTCGGTCGTGGTGCTTGAAAAGGGCCGTGTCGCATCCGAGCAATCCGGCCGCAACTGGGGCTGGATCCGGGTGCAGGGGCGCGATGAGGCTGAGATCCCGATTGCGTTGGAGGCGCAGGATCTGTGGCAACAGCTGGAGGCCGAGGCACAGGGGCGGCTCGGTCTGCGCCAACTGGGTGTCACTTACTGTGCCAGCGACATGCGCGAACTGCACGGCTATGCGCGCTGGATCGACATGGCCAGGACTTACGGCGTCACCTCGCAGCTCATGACCCGCGAACGGCTGATGGAGCTTTTGGGCCATCCGGTCGGGCCATGGGTCGGGGGCATGCATACGCCGAGCGATATGAAAGCAGAGCCGTGGACAGCCGTGCCGGAGTTGGCGCGCATGGCCAGGACGCAGGGCGCGCTGGTCCGCGAACACTGCGCAGTGCGCGCGCTGGATATCGCGGCCGGGCGGGTGACAGGCGTGGTGACAGAGGCGGGCCGTGTTCGGGCCGATCGGGTCGTTCTGACCGGCGGGTCATGGTCGTCGCTGTTCCTGCGCCGCCACGGTGTCGATATCCCGCAACTTTCAGTGCGCGCAACGGTAATGGCCACCCAACCCCTGCCTCAGGTTCTGGCGACGGCAGCGGTCGACGACAGATTTGCCATGCGCCCTCGATCGGACGGCGGCTACACCCTTGCGCCGGCCAATTTTGGCGAGCTGTTTTCCGGCCCCGATGCTGTGCGGCACATGCGCCATTATCTGCCGCTGGCCCTGAATGGCGACTTCAACATCCGGCTGCGCGGCCCCGCGCCTCGGGGCTATCCGGATGGATTGCGGACCGCGCGCTGGTGGGCGGCGGATGAGGTGACCCCGTTCGAGAGGATGCGCGTCCTGGACCCGGCGCCGAACCTCAAAAAAATCGCGGATATCAAACGCCGCTTTATGCAGGCCTACCCAGCCGTGGGGGAGGTCAGGACACTCGCCGCTTGGGCCGGAATGATCGACGTCTTGCCCGATGTGGTGCCGGTTGTGGATCACGTGCCTGCATTGCCGGGCCTGATCGTGGCGACGGGCATGTGCGGCCACGGGTTCGGCATCGGTCCGGCCTTTGGGCGTATTCTGGCCGATATGGCGCGGGATCGCGCCACCGGCCATGATCTCAGCCGATTTGCCATGTCACGGTTCTCGGATGGCTCTAAGCTGAGACCCGGGCCGAACCTCTAGGTGCCGGATCAATAGAATTGAGGCTGGACGAGCTACCGCCCCGGTGTCAGGCTCCGGTCAAATCCAACATGGGGGATCCTTTGATGCCAGTCAAAAACCGCTTTGCCGAATTGCTGCCAGAAATCACTGAATGGCGCCGCGATCTGCACGAAAACCCTGAAATACTGTTCGACACCCACCGCACATCGGCCATTGTTGCCGAAAAACTGGAGGCGTTCGGCTGTGATGAAATCGTCACCGGCCTTGGCCGCACCGGCGTGGTCGGGCTGATCCGCGGCAAGAGCAATACGTCGGGCAGGACCATAGGTCTGCGTGCCGACATGGACGCCTTGCCGATCCTTGAGGCGACGGGGCTGGAGTACGCGTCGAAAACTCCCGGAGCGATGCACGCCTGCGGCCATGATGGCCACACGGCGATGCTTTTGGGGGCGGCCAAATACCTCGCGGAGACGCGCAATTTCGATGGCACCGTCGCGGTGATTTTTCAGCCGGCAGAAGAAGGCGGCGGTGGCGGCAAGGAGATGTGCGATGACGGCATGATGGACCGCTTCGGGATCGACGAGGTCTACGGCATGCACAACTGGCCCGGCCGACCCGTGGGCAGTTTCGCGATCCGTCCGGGTGCGTTCTTCGCCGCGACCGATACCTTCGAGGTCAACTTCAAGGGCCTCGGCGGGCACGCGGCCAAGCCGCAGGAGACGATTGATACGACCGTCATGGCGGCCCATGCGGTCGTGGCGTTGCAGACGATTGCGTCGCGCAACGCGGATCCGGTCAGCCAGATCGTCGTGTCGGTGACGTCGCTGGAAACGGAATCCAAGGCCTACAACGTGATCCCCGAGACGGTCACGATGCGGGGCACCGTGCGCACCATGTCAGTGGAAAACCGGGACCTCGCCGCCAGGCGCGTGCCGGAGATCTGCGACGGGATCGCCGCGACATTCGGAGGCTCAGCAGAGGTCCGCTACGTCAAAGGCTACCCGGTGATGGTCAATTCCGACGAGCAGACAGAATTCGCGGCGTCGGTCGCCGCGAAGGTCTCCGGCTCCTGCGAGGACGCGCCGCTGGTGATGGGCGGTGAAGACTTCGCCTTCATGCTGGAAGAGCGGCCCGGCGCCTATATTCTGGTCGGCAACGGCGACACGGCGATGGTCCACCATCCGAAATACAACTTCAACGATGAGGCGATTCCGGCGGGATGTTCGTGGTGGGCTGAGATTGTGGAACAGCGGATGCCTGCTGCGTGAGGAGGACGGCGGGGTATCGGGCTGCTCAACCTTGAGCAGAGTGCTTAAGCCTCTGATAAAGAACAATATTGCGTTTTTTGTTAAGGATTTTTTAACGATATCGGCGGGGCAGGCGACCGCCGTGGCCCGGCCTGCCTGCTGGTTCACCCGCCGGTATGGCTCATGTGGCGGCTCATCTGCCCGTCTGCCACCTGCCGCGAGTAGTCGAAATCGTGACCCTTGGGCTTTTGCCCGATGGCGGCGCGGATCGCATCGGCCAGCAGGGCGTCATCTGCGCTGTCACGCAGCGGTGCGCGCAGGTCGGCCATGTCTTCCTGGCCGAGGCACATGTAAAGCTGCCCGGTACAGGTCAGACGCACACGATTGCAGCTTTCGCAGAAATTATGGCTGAGCGGCGTGATGAACCCGATCTTCTGGCCGGTCTCTGCCAATTGCACATAGCGGGCGGGGCCGCCGGTGCGTTCTGCCAGATCAATCAGGGTGAACTTCTCGGCCAACCGGGCGCGCAGATCGTTGAGGGACCAGTATTGATCCAGCCGATCCTCATTGCCCAGATCGCCCATCGGCATGACCTCGATGAAGGTGAGGTCCATGCCGCGCGCAAGGCACCAGTCCTGAAGGACGAACAGCTCATCCTCGTTGAAATTCTTCAGCGCCACCGCGTTGATCTTGACCTTCATGCCCGCGTCGAGCGCGGCATCAATGCCGGTCATGACCTGTTTCAGGCGACCCCAGCGGGTGATGTCAGCGAATTTCTTCTCATCAATCGTATCGAGCGAGATATTGATCCGGCGCACGCCCGCAGCTGCCAATGGTTTTGCGAACCGCACCAACTGGCTGCCGTTGGTGGTCAGCGTCAACTCGTCCAGCGCGCCGGTGTCCAGATGCCGGGTCATGGCCTGAAAGAATGTCATGATATCGCGCCGCACCAAAGGCTCTCCGCCGGTGATACGCAGCTTGCGCACGCCGAGCCGGATGAACGCGGAGCACATGCGGTCCAGCTCTTCCAGCGTCAGAAGTTCCTTCTTGGGCAGGAACTGCATGTTCTCGGACATGCAGTAGACGCAGCGAAAGTCGCAGCGGTCGGTCACCGAAACGCGCAGGTAAGTGATGGCACGCGCGAACGGGTCGATCAGGGGGGCGGGCAGGGGGGCGGACTGAGTCATGGGCATAAGGTATGATCGTGCGATGGTCCGCGCAAGCAGTGTCAGGCAATCGGTCACGCAAGCGTGCGGTTGATCAGGGCCGGGAGGAGCCATAGTCTGGCGCGATACGGGTCTTGAGAGGTGCGGGATGACGCGGGCGATATTGTTACTGGCGGTTCTTGTCGTGGCGGGCTGTGCAAACGCCGGGCTCGGTGGTTTGTTTGGCGGAAACGGTCCCGGCAGCGGGATCGGCGGACGCGCGCCCGCGGCTGAGGCGGGCCCGACCGAGGTTGTCACCGAAGCTGTCGTCGGAGAGGCCGCCGCCGAGGACATCGCACCGGCGGAAAGTGCCACGCGTGCGGCGGCGGTGGCGGAAGGCAACACCGGCGCAGGGGACGCGGTGCGCGGCTTCACGGTGGCGAGCCTTGGCGATGCGACCCGGCCCGGCCTCTGGATCGAGACACCGCTGGTGGACCGGGAGCGTATGGTCACGGTCGTGGCCCCCACCGGGACCACGGTGGAGGTGATCGCGAGACCATCGGGCGGCGCACGCGGATCGGGGTCGCGGCTGTCATTGGCGGCGTTTCAGGCGTTGGGCCTGAGCCTGACCTCCCTTCCCACGGTGACGGTGATTGCCGAGTGATCGGCTGGTTCCGGCGAGGTCTGGACCGATGGACAGATGAACGCGGCCTTCGACCGTCTGGCCGCTGTTCTGTCGGCGCGCGGCGTTGTCCGGGGCGATCGGGTGGCGATCGGGATGGCCATACAGCGGCGCGGTAACGGTGCGGGGTCATCCTTGCGGGGCATGGTCCGGTTGCCCGCCGGATGCGTCACACGATCTGGACGGATCAAAGCAGGGTCTGCAAGCAGAAATTCAAACGTTCCAGAGGCTTGGCCGAATATAAGGCGCGCTGAACGGGCTGATCTGCCGGCGTCCCTCCGCCCGTCACCCCGGCCCGTGCAACCCCTGCGTCCTGCGGCTCAGGTGACGTGCCCGCCCGCGATCTGGATCGCCTGCCCGTTGACCGAGCGCGCGCCGTCCGAGCACAGCCACAGCGCCGTGGCGCTGACCTCATCAGTCTCCAGCAGGCGCCTGTGGCGGTTTCCGCGTGCCAGAAGCGCGCGGGCGTCTGCGTCTGACAGTCCGCCCGCGTCCGCAATCGCCGCGGCGTTGCGCTCCACAATCGGGGTGTCCACATAGCCGGGGCAGATTGCGTTGAAGGTCATGCTGCTCTTCAGATATTCCTCGGACAGCCCCCGGATCAGGCCGATCAGCCCGTGCTTGGAGGCGGTGTAGGCAATGGCTCCGTTCAGACCCCGCAGCCCCGCGATGGAGGAGATCGCAATCATCCGGCCCCAGGCGTCGCGCTCCTGCGTCGCCATCGCGGCCTGAAAGGTCAGGAACACGCCGTCGAGGTTGGTGGCCATGGTCCTGCGCCAGTGTTCCAGCGTTTCCTTGCGGAAGGGCGCGGGCTCCGCGATGCCTGCATTGGCCACGCAGATCGCGACCGGGCCGGTTGTATCGGCAGCCTGCGCGATGCCGTCCCGAACCGATGCCTCATCCGTGACGTCCATCTGCAGGGGGTGCAGTCCGGCATGCAGTCGCGCCGCCGTGTCGAGCCGCGCAGGATCGCGGCCGGTGATCGTGACCTGCGCCCCTGTCCGGGCCAGTGACAGGGCGATGGACAGCCCGATCCCGCTTCCGCCGCCTGTCACCAAGGCATGTCGTCCCCGAAGTTCCATGTCGCGTGCTCCCTGCGATAAGACCCTCAGCCTGACGCAATGATCTGCCAGTGTATATCGCGGATTGCGCAATAATTGTGCGCTCAGGGCGTTGTCCCTTCCGCGTGCGCTTGGTAATGCAACTGGAACGGCATTTTCATATGCCTAACCGCGATGGGGGACTACTCAGGTGAAAATCGGCGCTCCGAAGGAGATTGAGGCAGGCGAGGCACGGGTGGCGATGACCCCCAACTCTGCGCTGCACCTGCAAAAACTCGGATATGACTGTGTGATCGAGACCAAAGCGGGCGTGCCTGCGGGGTTCTCGGATGCGGCCTACAAGGCGGCAGGTGTCGAGGTGGTGAAAACCGGAGCGGCGCTGTGGAAAGCGGCTGATGTCGTGGCGAAAGTCCGCCCGCCCACCACCGCCGAGACCAAGAAGATGCGCGAGGGGCAACTGGTTATTTCGTTCTTCTACCCCGGTCAGAACGACAAGGGGATGGAGGCCGCGCGCAAGCAGGGCGCCAACATCATCGCGATGGACATGGTGCCACGCATTTCACGCGCCCAGAAGATGGACGCCCTGTCATCCATGGCCAATATCGCGGGCTATCGCGCGGTGATCGAGGCGGGCAACAACTTTGGCCGCTTCTTCACGGGTCAGATCACCGCCGCAGGCAAGGTGCCGCCTGCGAAGGTTCTGGTTGTGGGCGCTGGTGTGGCCGGACTGGCCGCGATCGGCACCTCCACGTCGTTGGGTGCGATCACCTACGCGTTCGACGTCCGCCCCGAAGTGGCGGAGCAGGTCGAGTCGATGGGGGCGGAGTTCGTGTTCCTCGACTTCGAGGAGGAACAGGCCGATGGGTCGGCCTCGGGGGGCTATGCCTCGGTGTCTTCACCGGAATTCGCGGCCGCGCAATTGGCCAAGTTCCGGGAGATCGCGCCGGAGATCGACATTGTCATCACCACGGCCCTGATCCCCGGACGCGATGCGCCGGAGTTGTGGACCAAGGACATGGTCGAGAGCATGAAGCCGGGATCGGTGATTGTGGACCTCGCCGCCGAGCGCGGCGGCAATTGCAAACTGACCGTCAAGGATGAGAAGATCGTCACCGACAACGGTGTCACGATCATCGGCTACACGGATTTCCCGTCGCGGATGGCGGCGCAGTCCTCGACCCTGTACGCCACCAACATCCGCCACATGATGACGGATCTGACACCGGACAAGGACGGCGTCGTCAACCACAACATGGACGACGACGTGATCCGGGGCGCGACGGCTGTCTATGGGGGAGAGATCACCTTCCCGCCGCCACCGCCCAAGGTCGCGGCCATCGCGGCCAAGCCCAAGGCACCCGCCGCCAGAGAATTGACGGCAGTGGAAAAGCGCGCGGCCGAGGTGACGGCGTTCAAGGCGCAGACCAGAACGCAGGTCACGCTGATCAGCGCAGGAGCGGCGTTGCTGCTTGGTGTCGGTCTTGTCGCGCCCGCCTCGTTCATGCAGCACTTCATCGTCTTCGTGCTGGCGATCTTTGTCGGCTTTCAGGTCATCTGGGGCGTCGCACATTCGCTGCATACGCCGCTGATGGCGGTCACGAACGCGATCTCGTCGATCATCATCCTGGGCGCGCTGACCCAGATCGGGTCAGGCAGTTTCCTTGTGGTGATCCTTGCCGCACTGGCGGTCTTCATGGCCGGGATCAACATTTTCGGTGGCTTCCTCGTGACACGGCGCATGCTCGCCATGTTCCAGAAATCTTGAAGGAGGGCTGAGACATGGAATTCGGTTTCACAACATCCGCTTACGTCGTCGCGGCTATCCTTTTCATCCTGTCTCTGGGCGGTCTGTCCGGTCAGGAAAGCGCCAAGCGCGCGGTCTGGTACGGCATTGCGGGCATGGCTTTGGCCGTGGCTGCCACGCTGGTCGGGCCGGGGGCCGGCTACTGGCTGCTGTCGATCCTGATGATCGCGGCGGGCGGGGCCATCGGCTACCAGCTGGCGACCCGCGTGCAGATGACGCAGATGCCCGAACTGGTGGCGGCGATGCATTCGCTCGTGGGTCTGGCCGCCGTTCTGGTTGGCCTGATCACCCATATCGAGTTGGGTCGCGTGTTGGCGATGGACCCTGCCGGGCGGGCGCTGCTTGAAGGCTTTGCGGGGCTTCTCGCCCAAAAATCCGGCGTGGAGGTCACTATCCTGCGGGTGGAATTGTTCCTTGGCATCTTCATCGGCGCGATCACTTTCACCGGCTCTGTCATTGCCTATGGCAAGCTGGCCGGGCGGGTGTCTTCGGCGGCGGAAAAGCTGCCGGGCGGGCATATGCTCAACATCGCGGCGGCTGCCATCTCGTTCCTCAGCCTGATCTGGTACATGAACACGGGCGGCGTCCTGCCGCTGCTGTTCATGACCCTCGCGGCGCTGTTTATCGGCTACCACCTGATCATGGGCATCGGCGGCGCCGACATGCCTGTCGTGGTCTCCATGCTCAACAGCTACTCCGGGTGGGCTGCGGCGGCGATTGGTTTCTCGCTTGGCAACGATCTGCTGATCGTCGTCGGTGCGCTGGTCGGCTCTTCGGGCGCGATCCTCAGCTACATCATGTGCAAGGCGATGAACCGCAGTTTTGTCAGCGTGATCCTTGGCGGATTCGGTGGCCCGCAGGGGGCGCAGATGGCAGTGGAGGGCGAGCAGATCGCCATCGACGCGGACGGTGTCGCCACGGCGCTGAACGAGGCCGACAGCGTGATCATCATCCCCGGCTACGGCATGGCGGTGGCACAGGCGCAGCAGGCGGTCAGCGAGTTGACCAAGAAGCTGCGTGCGGCGGGCAAGACGGTGCGCTTTGCGATCCACCCCGTCGCGGGCCGATTGCCCGGCCATATGAACGTGCTGCTGGCGGAGGCCAAAGTGCCCTACGATATCGTGCTGGAGATGGACGAGATCAATGCAGATTTCCCGTCCACCGACGTCGCCATTGTCATCGGCTCCAATGATATCGTGAACCCGGCGGCACAGGACGATCCCAACAGCCCCATCGCCGGTATGCCGGTTCTGGAATGCTGGAAGGCCAAACAGGTGTTCGTGTCCAAGCGCGGGCAGGGCACCGGCTATTCGGGCATCGAGAACCCGTTGTTCTTCAAGGACAACACGCGGATGTTCTACGGCGATGCAAAGGCCTCACTGGATACGCTGCTGCCCAAGATCGACTGACCCGGTCCCCGACCCGAGAGCGCGCGTTCCGAAGCCGGGGCGCGCGTTTTCGCCGTCGCGCGGTCGCGCGGTCGCGCCGGGGCAGCGCCACCAAACAGGAGCCCGTCGGGCGCGACCGTCCTGCCACCAGCGCAGAGCCTTCCGTGCGCGTCATCAAGGGCGCTGCGACCGGTGGATTTCCGGAGTTGGGCAAACCGACAAAATCATGTAGACTGGGCGCATTCAACCGACAGCCCCTTGTCCATGAGGTTCCCCATGTTTCGCACATTTCTCACGGCCGCAGCCCTGACCCTCACCACCCTGTCCGCACCCGCCGCTGCCGCCGGCCACGGCTGCCAGACCGTCCAGTTCGCGCGCGGTGCCTATGCTCATACGATGTACGGCCAGGCCGATCCCTACAGCGCACAGTGCTATTATCTCGCGGTTCGTCCGGGTCAGCGGGCGCGCGTCCGGATCGTCTATGGTGCGGCCTTTCTCAGCACAAACCAGACCCAGGGCACGTATCAGGACGTCCAGTTTACCACGATAAACGGGCAACTCTTCGTCTACGTCCACACCGATTATGCCGCGCCGCAGCCCTATACGATCGAGTTTGTGTTCGTCTGAGCCGCGCTGACTTCCCTTGCGTGGCGCGGCGCTGCAAGGTGGAGAGATGAACACGCCCGCCCATCTGATTTTCGGCGCTGCAGCCTTCGGCCGCCCTGAGTATCGCTGGTCGATCGCGGCGGCGCTGCTGGGTGGCTTCGCGCCGGACCTGTCGCTGTATGCGATGGTGGGCTGGCACCTGCTGGTGCTGGGGACCGATCCGCATGTGGTGTTCGGGCAGCTTTATTACTCGGATGCCTGGCAGAGCGTCTTTGCCGTCGATAATTCGGTCTTTGTGTGGGGTGTGGCGCTTGGCATCGGCCTCTGGCGCGGGTGGAGGGTGGTGGTGGCGTTCGCGGGCGCGGGTCTGTTGCATCTCGCCACCGATTTCCCGCTGCACGCGGGCGACGGGCGGGCGCATTTCTGGCCGGTCACCGATTGGATCTTTCAAAGCCCGCTCAGCTATTGGGATCGCAATTACAACGCGGGCTGGGTCGGTCCGCTGGAGCTTCTGGTGACGGGGGTGCTGGTTGTCGTGCTCTGGCGCAGGGTCGGGGACTGGACCTGGCGGGCGCTGTTTGCCGTGCTGCTTCTGGCCGAGGCGGGGGTCAACAACATCTGGCGGTTCGTGTTCTAGATCCGTGCCGCAAGCGTGGCAATGCCGTCTGTCACCTGTCGGCGCACCTTTCCGGGACGCGGCGCATCGCGCAGGGTGGTGAACCAATGTTCCGGTGGATTGCGCCCGGCGCGCGCGCCCTCCCACGTCAGCGCCCGCAGCACTGCCTCTGCGGCGGGGGGGATGCGGTCGGGGATCGCGTGGCCATTCAGCGTGGCCCAGATGCCCGTCCAGAGACGGCCCACGGACCATGGGTTATAGCCGCCGCCACCCAACACCAGCAATCGCGGTGATCCCAAGTCCACGAGGCCCCGCAAGACCGCCCAATGGGCATTGTTGGACAACGTCAGACGGCTGAGCGGGTCTTCCGTTACCGCGTCCGCCCCGCATTGCAGGACGATGGCATCGGGCCTGAAGCTCTGCACTGCGGGCAAGATCACGGCATCGCGGATGGCCGCCATCTCGGTGTCATTGAACCCGCGCGGCACGGGCAGGTTCAGGCAATTGCCAGCGCCCCCGGCGCCGGAGCCAGCGCCCCCGGCGCCAGAACCGTCGTCGTCGAGCGCGCCGGTGAACGGCCAGCGCTTGTCCTCGTGGACCGAGATCAGCAGCGTGTCGGGATCGCCCGCAAAGCCGGTATCGACGCCGTCACAATGGTGCGCGTCGATGTCGACGTAGGCGATCCGCCGCGCCCCGTTCCGGCGCAGCGACAGCATCGCCAGCACCGGATCATTCAGGTAACAGAACCCGCCCGCACGGTCGGGCATCCCGTGATGCGTGCCGCCGCCGGGGTGATAGATCGTGCCACCATGCCGCAACATCTCGCCCGCCAACAGGGACGCGCCTGCCGCCGTGGCGGGACGGCGAAACATCTGGGGGTAGATCGGGTTCGATACCGTGCCGAGCCCGTGGCGGTCGCGCACCGCGTCCGATACGGCCTGACGTTCCTCCGCGCGTTGCAGGGCTGCGATATACTCCGGCGTGTGCCAATGGGTGAGCGCGGCCGGTTTGGCGCGCGGTGAATTGCGGTACTGGTCCGGCCCCAGCCAGCCCATCGCGCGGCTCAGGTCCATGACGGTGGAGACGCGCGGGACCCGCAACGGGTGCCAGCGACCATAGCTGGAGCCGCGATAGATCTCGGAGCCGAGAAACAGCGGCGTCACGCCGTCAGGTGCCGATCAATCGCGCCGGTGATCGCGCGGCCCATAGGCTCCGGCCCCGAGCCCCAGGTGCCCACAAGCGCACCTGTGCCGTCCAGCAGGACCTTGTTGAAGTTCCAGCGCGGCACAAACCCGTGGTCCTGCGCCAGCCAGCGATAGAACGGATGCGCGTCAGGCCCGCGCACCGGTTGAATCGTCGTCATCGGCAGTGTCAGGCCGAAATTCACCTCACAAAACGCGGCGACCTCTGCCTCGGACTCCAGTTCCTGCGCGAAATCGTCCGACGGCACCGCCAACACCCGCGCGCGGCCTGCGTAGGTCTCATGCAGATCCTGCAACCCCTCGTATTGGCCGGTGTAGCCGCAGAGCGAGGCGGTGTTCGCCACCAGCAGCGGCTGGCCGTGCCATGCACCAAGATCATGGACGCCGCCGTCGATGGACGCGAACCGAAACACCTCGGTCGCGAGGGCGGGAGCGGCGGCAAATGCTGTGGCGGTGGTCAGGAACAGGCGGCGGTCCATGGGGCGGGATCCTTTTTCGACTTAACAGGTATCGCGCCTGCGCCACAGGTCAAGTGCGCTTGTTCAAAGGTCGATTGCGCAGGCGGGACGCGCGTGTAATCAGGCACGCATGGATGACGAGCCCCCCCTTACACCGCAACGCCCGCTGCGCATCCGTGCGGACGACAAGCGCGATCCGCGCACCCAGTTCGCGGGCCTGCCGTTTCGTGTTGTGAAGGGCAAGTCCGGCAAGCGGATCGAGGTGCTGCTGGTGACATCGCGCGAGACCAGGCGCTGGATCATCCCCAAGGGCTGGCCGATGGACGGCATGACCCCGGCAGACGCCGCAGTGCAGGAAGTCTGGGAAGAGGCCGGCGCCCGAGGACAGGGGTTCGACGTCTGCCTTGGCCTCTATTCCTATCGCAAATGGATGAGCGACGATGTGACCCTGCCGATTATCGTCGCTGTTTTTCCGGTCAAGGTCCGCTCGGTGGAGGAGGACTACCCGGAGGTCGCGCAGCGAAAGCGCAAGTGGTTCAGCCAGAAAAAAGCCGCCAGCAAGGTCGAGGAACGTGACCTGAGCCAGCTGATTGCGACATTCGCGCTGGACCGCCTGCGATAACCCGCCTTGACGGGGCGGGCGGATATCATACCTGACAGAACAGGATGATCAGATACACGTTGAAATGTAAGGACGGCCATGGGTTTGAAAGCTGGTTTCAATCCGCTGATGCCTATGATGACCTCACCGCGCGTGGGCTGGTCAGTTGTGCGGTCTGCGGCGCCGCGGGTGTGTCCAAGGCGATGATGGCCCCGAAGGTTGCCGCGAAGGGCGGGGCTGCCGCGCCGCTCAGCACCGCGTCCAATCCGGGGGAACAGGCGCTGCGAAAGATGCGCGATCATGTGGAGAAGACGTCAACCTATGTGGGCGGCAATTTCGCCCGCGAGGCGCGCGAGATGTTTCTGGGCGATGCGCCGGAAAAGTCGATCTATGGCGAGGCCGGACCGGAGGAAGCGCGCGCCCTGATCGAGGACGGCGTGCCGATCCTGCCGCTCCCCGGCCTGCCAAAGCGCAAGGCGAACTAGGACCAGTCGCCATGGTCGGGCGTGATGCCCCTGCGAAGCAGCTCGCGGGCATCGGCCGCGTCGCGCGCGGCCTCCAGCCTGCTGACGGACCGGGCGACCTCTTGCGCGATCCGGGCGTCCGGCACACCCTCGGCGCGCATCTTCGCCACCATGGTCTTGCCCCGTGGCGCAAGGGGTTGCGTGAACAAAAGCGTATCCAGCGCCTCGAACGGCACTGTTGAGGCCTGCGCCAGAGCAGCCATATGCTTCGGGTAATCGGGCGCTGAGCGCATCGCATCGCGCGCGGCGCTGTGCCATGCCATCGCGCGGTCGTGCAGGTCCCTGAGCATTGGATCGCCCAGGTAATCCGTCGCACGCTCTGCCGTGGCGGTGCTGTCGCGCTGCGGAGCCGTGCACGCGACTTCGTTGCGATCGAATATCGCGTAATATGTGGCGTCATATTTATCCGGCTTGGCGTTGACATTGCCCCGTGCGGCACGGCGCAAGAAGGCCTCCCGCGACTGGGTGGCGTAATGCGCGATCTCGGCATGGCCATAGCCGAGGGTTGCCAGAGACGAGCGCCACATGCCGTCCATGAAGCCCTGTGTCATCGGTTTGGCCGATCCGTTGACCCATCTGCGCGCGGCCAGCGCCGATTTATCGCGTCCCTTCACGGTGGGACGGTGGATGCCGAGTTTCAGGCCGTCGAAGGGCCTGAACAGGGTCTTCACGCCCCAGCCCTTGCGAAACAGGTCGGGCGCGCCGTTCGGGTAGGCCTGCGTCACCGCCTGGTCCGTCCACTCCGCACGGCCCGCGCCGCCCATGATCCGCCACGTCAGCGCGAACCCGTCGGCGTCGGGGGCTGTGGCCAGCAGATCGTCCAGGCGCCCGTCACCGGCCTTCACGGTGAGGTATTCGTCCACGTCGAGCGCGATGATCCAGTCGCTCTGCATCACCTCCGCCAGCTTGCCCGCCCGGCGCAGGGCCAGTGGCTGCGGCTTTTCACCCTCGGGGACGATGTTGCGGTGGTGAATGACCTCTCCCATCCGGGCCAGACGGTCCAGCATTGCGTCCGTCCCATCGCTGCAATCGTTGGTGAACACCACGATCCGGTCAAATCCCAACAGGCGGTGATGGGCGATCCAGTGCAGCAGAAACGGCGCTTCGTTCTTCATCATCGTGAGGATGGTCCGGGCGCCCATGGCCTATGGCACCGTGACCGGCGGGGCATGTCGGACGAGCCCGTCCGCCGCCTGCAACGTGTCCGCCTGATCTTTGGTCAGCGTGTGCAGCCGCTCGTACAGACTGCGGTAGCCGTCCTCGGGCGCGGCGCTGGCCGCAATCGTGGCAAGGCGGTCCTTCATCGGCTTTGAGAACCCATGCGCGCCTGCGCGCCACTCCACCTTCGCGCGCCACTGCGCATAATCGGGCGCGGCGTAGTGCAACAAATGCGCCGCTTCGGCCATGCCCCAGACCGGACCGGGCGTGCGGTTGCCATCGGCCCCGTCGGCCCAGTGCAGCTTCATGGTCAGCCCGATCTGCCCGGCGCGGTGAAAGCTCTTGCCCTCGGGGTGATAGACCAACCCGTTGCGGATCCGCAGAAGGTCCGCATCCGCGCCATAGACCTCATTGACCAGCGGTTTCGCGATCGGCACCCGAAAGCCCTCGGCCCCGCCCGGCAGGCGCACCTGCTCGGCGGAGCGCACGCGCAGGGACAGGGCGTCGTCGGGCAGGGTGGCCAGCGCGTCCGGCAGTCTGCGGTCGCGCATCCACATCAACTCATCCGCGTCCACGACCAGAAGCCAGCCATCGCGAACATCCCCGTAGGCTTGCGTCATCACGGCGCGCTGGCGGCGGGTGAACCGGGCGTCGGGGGCAAGCTTCAGCCCGGACCAGAACCCGGACGTGCACAGGCGGACATCGACGCGGGGATCGCCCGCCAGACGCGGCGTCGCCGGATCGTCGGGATTGTCGAGATAGAGAATGATCCGCTCCGCGCCCTGACCCAGATGCCAGCTTAGAAAGCGGCTCAGAACCGGCCAGGGTTCACGCGCGATGGTGGCGATGGTGACCGCGCTGCTCATGGATCAGTGTCGGCCGCCGCCATCCGCTCCAGCAAGACCGCGAACTCGTCACGCTCCCGCAGGGCGGCGGCGCTGGAGCGGTGGACGGCGAGGGACTTCTCGTGCCAGTCGCGCAGTTCGGGGTCCGACAGAAGCTCGGCCCGGACAGCCTGCGCTTTGGCAGCGGGCGTGACTGCCCGCGCGTCGACGGTTCCGCTGGAGTTGTAGAAGCGCCAATACTTGACGCTGCGGTCGGTATCGAGCCTTGGCGCGCCGACGACATCACCGCGTGACACCTTCATCAGATACCCGTCCTCAGACCGGATCGCATAGTGGTTGAATTGCGCCAGATCAGTCGATCCCAGCGGCGAGACCGCCTTTTCCTTGCCATCGACCCAGGCATCGGAAAACGCAGCACCCGATCCATTCACCCAGCGATATCTGGTGGTTGAAAAATCGTGACGACGCGGGCGATGGTTGCGCCGGACCGAAAACTTGATCCGGTTGTGGAACATCGTCTTGATCGCGTTGCTGTCGCGCTCGCCGGTTTCGGCCACACGGGTATAATCCTTGGACTGCACGGTGAACTGCGCCGTCGCGGGGGTGTCCACAATATTCGCCACACCCGAAGACCCAAACGGCATCGAGGTCCAGGATGCCACATCAAAGCCGCCCGCCGCGTCGTGAAACGCCTGCAACGTGCCATCGCCGGTCCAGACCTGCAGGAACTCATCGACATCGGTGAAATAGATCCAGCCCGCGTCCTTATAAAGGTTGAACAGGGACGCGTAGCGCACCGCCATGACCTGCCAGTTGGTCTTTTCGGGGAACATGGTTTTGGGATTGGCGACGTGTTTGAGCGGCAGGATCTTCTCGATCCGGTCGAGGATGCGGTCGGTGTGGTCGTTGCAATCATTGGTCACGACGAAAAAACTGTCAAAGCCCACGGCGATATTATGGGCGATCCAGTCAACGATGTAAGGCCCCTCGTTCTTCATCGCGGTCACGATCAGGGCGGGCTGGTTCTCCAGCATCAGCGCAGGTCCCTGTAGGCCATCTCGCTCTCGTAGGAGGCGGCAAGGGCCGCGAGCCGTGCGTCCAGATCGGCTTGCGCAGGGTCGGCCCAGGCTGTCGGGTTGGAGATGAAGCCCACGTCCGCCAGTTGCCGCGCGGCACCCGCAAAATCCAGATGCGCCTGCACCTCGCGCTTGACGAAGCGGCGCCCGGCGGGATGCCAGCAGCCGACGATGGCCTCGATCCGCGTCGGCTCAATGCCCGCGAAGGCGCGGAACTGGCGCATGTAATCCTCCACATTCATCGACGGGCCACGGTTGATGATGCCGACCGCTGTGCCGGGTTCCACCACCATGGCGGCCAGATGCAGCGCCGATCCATCCAACGCCACGATCCGCCGGGCGGCGCGATATTGCGCGACCTGCTCGGCGAAGCTGAGGCGTTCGGGGTGGACAATGCGGTAGCCTTCACCCTCCATCAGCCGTTCCAGATGCTCCTCCAGAATGATCCGCCCGCGCCGGGTGGTGAGGCCGGACCGGGTGATGTAGATATCCTCCGCGCCATCCGCAGGCGTGGTCCGCGTCAACCGCTCGCGCATGAAGGCGCGGTATTCGGGACGACCGGCCGCCATCTCACCGATCCCGAAGGCGGGCGGTGGAAAGGCGATGCTTTCAATCGTGACCGGCTGTTGCGGCAGGCGGGCTTTGACGCCGCCGAGGCCGAGATGCGCGAACACGGGCTTGTACTGACGGAACGGCTTGAATTCGTGGGTCATCCGCATTTTGGGATAGAAGAAGATCCCGTCCACATCCGCGTGATCGGCCAGCGCATAAAGGCGGCTGGTGGTTTCCACCAGAAAATGCCCGAAATGGGCGTAGTACATGCCCGCGAACAGCCACCGGCCCTTGATATGCTCGGGCGGCGCGGCGGTGTCATCGCGGTCCGGCACGATGGTCATCGGCTCATCCGAATACCGCCAGCAATGGCTGTCGGGAATATGCGCGCCGTCTTCCCCGAACATGCCCGCCGCGCGCCGGAAGCCACGCGGCTCATTCCCGGCCCAGGCATAGGACGAGACGTTGTGGTGCCACTTGGGGCTCCAGTCGATCGGCGCGTCGGGATCGAAGTCGAGCGGCAGGGGCGCGGGCGCTGTCGGGGATGCGGCGTTCATTCCAGCGCGTCTCCGGGGGTGATGCCAACCTCCCTGGCCATCCGCCAGGCGTAGGAATTCTTGAGCGGCGCGTTCTTGCGCCACCACGGCTTGGTGCCGTTGGTGTAGAGGTGAACGGAGACCGTATCGTCGGTGAACCAGCCTTCCACACGGCCATGCGGATCATAGAAGATGTCGTTGAGCTGGAACGGCACCGGATAGAGCACGTCAGAGGTCATCGCCTTGTCGATATCGCCGGTCTCGCGCGCGAAGTGGGTGAAGGCCTGCGGGCCGAAGGCGGTCCGCTCGGTTTTGTAGATCTTCACCGCATGGGGCAGGTCGTCGTTCAGGCGGTCAATCTTGCGGCGCTGGTTCTTGTTCCACCACGGTGGCACCTCGGGGAGGTTGTCGTAGTAATCCAGCAACTGGTCGATCAACTCGCACTGCTGCGGCATCCCGACCACGCCGCAATTGAGCGCGCCGCGCATGCCGTGGCCGGCGTAGATATACTCCCACTCATCGGGGAAAGGTTTGTGGCAGAAGGCATCGCAGTCGATCCAGACAGCACCGGTTTGCTGGATCATCTTGTAGCGAAACACGTTGCTGAGGAATGACGCCGAGGTCTGCTCCACGATATCCATCGGGATATCCATGATCTCCGTCGCGGGTTTCACGACCACGCCTTCGGGGGCGTTGGTGACGGTATCGGTGCAATAAAGCGTCACCGGATGGCCGTGGCGCAGGTGCGATTTCAGGCACAACTGGTTGAGGTATTGCAAGCTCTCTCCGATCCAGAGGGAGGCTACGGGGCGGCGGTTCATGTCCATGGGGCGGGCCTTTGTGCTGCTCAGGTAGGGGCGGATTTGTCCGCGCTTGGTTGGCTTCGGTTTTCGTGCATTTGGAGCCTGATAGCAAAGGGTTTCCGCTGAGATCTGGAGAGGTGTTGCGGGATTGCTCAAGGTTGAGCAGAGATGTAAGCTGTTGATTTATATGTTTTAACTAAAAATATTAGGAATTCGGTAACGGTTTTCGCGGACGGATTGGAGGTTCGGGAGCGGCTGGGCAAATGATGCGGGCGCGGAGGAATGCATGTGCGCGACCGTTTCGGTCGGCGAAGAAGTGGCGTTGCGCGTGGGTGGCAGGGGCGATAGTGACGAGAGGGATGGACGGCGGCTGTGCGGACGCCGCGGACCTCCGTTGTAACGGTTGTTAATCTTAGTCGGCTGTACAATACCCTTTGATAGGAGATCGTAGAATGAACGCTGTCATCCTGGATGTTGGAATGTCGATTGACGGGTTTTGGGCTGATGTGGACGGAAACAGCGTCTTCCCGGTCGAAGAGATGCACGATGCTGGGCTGATCGCGCCCTTGGTCTCGCGAACCGGCGCAGTTGTGATGAGCCGGGCATCATTCGATATGGCTGAAGACCCGGATTGGTATGCCGACAACTATGAGTATCAAGTTCCAATTTTCGTCATCGGAGGAAACGAACCCGCATCACGACCGAAAGAGAACGGCTGCATCTCCTTCGAATTCCTATCGACTTTCAAGGAGGCATTGTCGGCTGCACGCAACGCTTGTGGCGACCGCGACGTGATGATTATTGGCGAGGCAAGTGCAGCACAATCTGCAATGGCAAGTGGGGACGTAGACCAAATTTATCTGCGAATAGTGCCGCATTTTATGAGAAAAGGCGTTCCGCTTTTCGGTGGCTCCGCATCAAACCGCACTTATCGTCGAACCAGCGTCACGATGACAGAACAAGCAACACACATACATCTGACTACCCGTTAAGTTCGTTCGCAGGCTTCGCAAAGCCGACAGTCGTTCTCAACGCAGCATCGTGCCAGTCGGGCTTAACGCCGCCATTCGCAGACCAGCATTCCCCGCTGACGGCCATCAGCGCCCCGATCACACCACCTGCGTCGACGGGTCCGTGCCGTCGGGGACGCCGGTGATCTCGACTATCGACAGGCCAAGGCGCAAGCGCCATGTGCCATCGGCGATTTGCTGGACTGTCGCGGGGGCAGGCCAGGCCGAGAGGTCGTAGCGTTGGGCGGCGTTCCAGCCCTTTATCACCGTGACGCCGCCGTAGGCCGGGATGAAGCGCTTTGCGCCCGGCGCGGCGGTGATGTGGGTGATGCCTGACCCGGTGGCGATCTGGTGGTCGCCGTCGCCGATGTGCAGTGTGTTCTGGCCCGGTCCGGTGTCGATGGTGGAGGCGCCTTCGCCGTCGTGGATGACGTCATTGCCATGGCCGCCGAAGATGTGGTTGCGGCCCGTGTTTCCGTGGATCTCGTCATCGCCGGTGCCGCCGTCAAGGGTATCGCGCCCCGGTCCGCCGTGGAGCGTATCGTTGCCCTGTTCGCCATAGAAGCCGTGACGGCGGTTGCCCTGTTTGGCGCGCGCGATCATCGTGTCGTTGCCTTTGCCGCCGTAAAAGGTGGCGGAGCCGTGTTTGGGGCCGATCATGATGTCGTCGCCGTTGGAGCCGCGCAGGTCGATCTCCACCCTTTCGGAGGTCTCGAAATGGATCGGGCTTTCGGGGTGGGCGACGATTTGCAGGCGCTTGCCCTCGGGCTGGGGGCCGGTGCCCGCGCCTTTTTCTTCGCGGGACACGACGGTGGCGATGCGGATTTTCTCAACGTTGGCCGGGCAATGAAGGACGTAATCGTCGGGGCCAGCCATATACCAGAGCGTGTCGGTGCCGCCGTCCTCGTCTTCCCTGATCTTCTCGGCATCGGAGCCGTAGGCCCAGTAATCGTTGTCGGCCCGACCGCCCGCCATCACCACGGAGCCATCGACGGCCATCATCGCATTGACGCCTGCCGCCGGATTTTCAAACCCGCGCAGATCAAGGCCGAGGTCGAGCGCGCCACGTGTGAGTTCATCGCGCAGCGTGTCGAGGGGCGCGGTATCGACGAGGTTTTGGGTTTCGCCGGGATCTTCTACAAGATCATAGACGTGTTCCTCGCCATTGGGATAGCGGAAGTAGCGGTATTGGGTGAGGCCGGGCACAGAGGGGCGGACCGAGAGCGTGCCGAAGACGCAGGTAACGGGCGATCTGGAGGCGTCATAGGTGCCGAAGCTGGGGTCGATCAGCGGCAGCAGCGACTGCCCCGAGGTCCAGTCCGCACGGGGCGGCAGGCCTGCCAACTCCATGATTGTCCTGGGAATGTTGTGGAGCGAGACCGGCAGGGCGATCTCGCGCGGGTCCAGTCCGGCGTTCCAGATCCCGAGGGGGATATGCGCCGCTGAATCCCACTGGCTCATCTTGTGGAAACTGTCGTGATTGCCGAGGTTGAAGCCATTGTCGCTGAGGAAGATCACGGTGGTGTTTTCGGCAAAGGGCGATGCCCGAAGCGCATCCATGAAGCGCCCGATTTCGTGATCCACATGGCTGATGCAGGCGAAATAGGCGCGCACGACCTGTCGCCAGGCATCATCGCCTGCCTTCTCGGGCGTCCAGGGGCCGTTGGCGATATAGGCGGCTTCATAGACGCCGAAGCCGGGCTGCGGGCCGAAGTAATCTTCGGGCGCTGCGATGTCGGGCCAGACGATATCGGCGGGATCGTATTGGGCGTAGAAGCGGTCGGGCGCGATCAGGTTGTAGTGCGGATGCTTGAAGCCAAGCTGGATCAGCTGTCGGCGGGATGGGTCGGCGCGTGACAGGTGATCTATGGCGTTTTGGGCAACCTGAAAGTCGAAGAACCTGTCGTCCTGTTCGCCCTGATCCGTGGGGTGGCCGACGCCTTTGATGCCGGGGCCTTTGTCGAGGTAGGCGTGGACATTCCTGCGCAGGCAGGCGTCTTCGGCGCTGGCGTCCTCGTGGAACAGGATCCGGCGATATTCCTCCGGCATCGGCTTGTAATTGCTGTCAACCTTGCCGGTGGTGAAGGTGTAGAACCCGGCGCGGCGCAGATCGTAGGCCCAGGCCTTCTCGGGGGGGTAGACGTCGCGCCAGAAGCGGTTGAGATCGACCAGACCGCTGCGAAACGGAGATATGCCGGTCGCCAGTTCCGCCCGGCACGGCGCGCAGAGCGGGACGGTGGCATAGGCGTTGGAGAACCGCACGCCCTCGGCCATGAGGCGATCCAGATGCGGTGTCCTGATTTCCAGCCCGAAGGTTTTGCGCCAGGTGTAGACGTCGATCATGTCATCGACCCAGATGACGCAGATATTGCCGCCTGCACTGCTGTCCTTGGTGAAGCTCATGTCGCGGCCCAGAGATGGTGGCGCCGCACAGCGGTCAGATCGGCGCGGTCGTGGCGGGCAGAGTGCAGCAACGCACGGCCCGGAAACAGCCAGACGTCCAGGATCAACGCCGACCCCAGCGTTTTCAGCAACCGGGGGCGGTTGTTGCGGCAGCCGATATAGAGGCTGCCCTGGCCACTCAACACCGCGTCGCGGCTCTGGGCATCCGCACGCGCATCACCGAGCGTCATCGCCAGGCGGTCGCCGTGCAGGGACACGATCGCCAGGCGCGGCGCGTCGTCGGCGGGGCAGGGCAGGGACACCTCAGCGCGGCCTTCGTCGTCCTTGGCGGTCAACACGCCGTCCTGCTCGGACACGAACAGATAATTGCCGTCATCCTCGGCGTTCAGCGTGATCAGCGTGCGTGCATCCTCGCCGGGGGGGAGGTAGTAGCGGATGGCCATCGTGGCGGTGGAGGTCTTGGGTGCGACTTGCGCCGCGACCATGCCGCAATGCACGCCGCGCCTGCCTTGCAGGCCGATCAACCCTCCGATTTCGCCAATCTGGCCCTGGCCGGTGTTGCCACGGGTCGGCGCGCAGGCCGGAGCGTCGCAGTGGCCGATCCAGCGGGCGACGGCCTGCGTGGCGGGGTCCACCTCCAGCGCGGCCTCCGATCCGTGCCACCAGAACCCGTCAACCGCGACGACATCCGGCGTCGCCTCGCACAAAGCTCCGGCGGGGAGGGCGGCGTCGAGTTCAAGCATCCTGGCCCCGGATCGGGATGCATCCTCAGACATTGCGGCCTCCGGTCACCGGCAGATGCGCGGGCAGCGCCCACCGATGCAATGTCACACCCGTCGTGCTGTGCAGCGCCCAGTCATCGCGCAGCGCGCCGGTGTCGTAGGACAGCCGCACCCCGGACCCCTTTGGCGCTTTGTCCAGCGTTATCAACACCGTCTGCGGATCATCGGCTGCGATACTGACATCCTTGATCCGCGGCGTGTTCTCACATCCCGTGAGCGCAAACCCGTGCCCCGCGCCGAACGGGCAGGCATCATCCAGCGTCAAAGGCCCCATCGCGCGGGCCGCGACGCGGATCGTTGTCCCTTCGAGTTCCGCCAGATGCAGCGTCGGGCATTTCCACGCCACCCCCGCCGCAATGGCGGAGGCGGTCATCTCTGCCTGCTGCGTGCGGGCATCGCCGGTTGGACGATCATATCCATCGAGTGCGAACATATAGGCCGGGGCGGAGTAGATCAGGCGGTGATCGCCGTGGGACCAGCACAGCTCCCACTGGCCGTCCAGCGCGGCCTGCGGCGCGACGTCCGGCACGGCGGAGGCGAAGCGCGACACGTAAAGCGGATGGTCAAAGCCCAACGCCCACAGGCCCGCGCTGATCGCCTCCATCACTGCGAGCATCCCGTCGCGATAGGCGGCGGCATCGTCCGAGCGATCTTCCAGGGCGAAATCCAGTGTCACGGCCAGAACCCTGGCCCGCGTGCCGATGAGGTCTGCCGCAGCCCTGAGGGTCTCTGCCGCGATCAGCAGATTGTCGACGGCGCGGCCTGTGGCAAGGTCGGCTGCGGTGACGGAGCCGTCGGTTTCCACCCGCGTCATGAACACCGGCAGGGGGCCGAAATCCGCCATTCGCCAGTGCAGGATGGTCTGGGCGCACAGGGCCTCATGGGTCATTTCGCGCAGATGCTCCAGCCGGTCCGAGCGGGTCGCCGCCTCAACACCGGCATGGCCGACCGCGCCGATATCATCGGCAGGGGCCAGAATATGCTGTGGAAACTCAGCGCTCTGCCGGGTGGCGAGCGCGGCCCTTGCGCCACCGACGCCAAGAATGCCCAACAGCGGCCCCGCGCCCTCGGCCACAATATCACCACCGTCCACATGCCGCCTGAACCCGCGCACCCCCTGCGCGCCGGGCAGCCGGGCGGTGAACCGGATCCAGTCGCCGCTGCGTGTGGCATCCCAGCCGTCCACGCCGTCCGGTACTTCGGCCGCCTGCACCGGAGCCACGGCGGTGCCCCGATCCGGCAGTCGCATCGCCAGATCGCTGACGACCTTGTCCGACAGACGCATCACCAGACCGGAGCGGTCGTAGCGGATCACGTCACCGTTGCGGGCACGCAGTATGACGCCATCGCGCGCCTGCAGTATGACACCATCGCGCGCCTGCGGCGCGACGCCATCGCGCGCCCGCAATATGACACCATCGTCGTCCACATCTTCCGGTTTATCCGCCAATGCCTGCGCGCCCCTTTTCGTTGCGGCACGCTACGCCAGCGCGCGCCCCGGAGCCAAGCCCTATCACGTCCGATCAAACTGCAACGAGCCCGAGCCCGCGCGCGCCGGATCTTCCACAAACCCCATGCCGTGCAGGACCGGGCCGTATTGGTCGCGCAAGAGTGCTGCCTGTTCGTCGGAGACCACCGGGATGAGGATGCGTCGCACGCGGCTCAGATCCTGGCCCGACAGCGCATCGGCAGGCACATCCCTGGCGCGCCCGATACGCAGCGCATCGGGCCGGAAGTCCGCCAGATGCGCGGCCAGCCCACCGGCCTTCCCGGCGCCGTCAGGCACCAGCGGCCCATCGGCAAAGCTCAGCCGGTCGCGGTTGATCCCGGCACGGTCCGCCAACTGCCGCCCGTAGTCCACCAGCGCCGCGCGGCTGTCCTGCGCCATATAGGTCACGTGGTCCGAGATCATCACCGTGCGCATGCCGATAAAGCCGATGCCTGCGCCAAGCTCCAGCACTCTGGCGACGCCGTCGAGATAGCCCGCGATATTGCGCGCATGACGCCTTTCAAACCGCCCGGCGATCACCACATCGAGGCTGTCGGGCGCGAACACGCGCGGGTCGGCCGGCAGCTCGATATTGTGGTTCTCCACCCATTCGAGGCCAATGTCGCCGGAGATATCAATGTCTCCCTGCACGTAGGGATCGCCGTCGGCCGCGGCCCACCCCGCCACATTGTCGGTGCGCCGGTCCTCCACCGGCTGGTCGGCCAATCTTTTTCCACCCGGCTCATCAGCGCGGCAATCTTGGCCGGATCACGGGCCTGCGGCGGCTTGGCCTCGATCCTGGTGATCGGGACTTTTCCAGCCTCGATCAGCCCGGCGCGCAGGTCCGCGTAGGCATCGGTCTTGCGGTAGTCATCGAGCCGCGCCTCCACCCGGTCCAGCGCCGCAAAGTGCAGCTTGTGCAGAACCGGATCCTTCAGCAGCTCTGCCATGATCCGGGCGCGATCCCTTGCGTGGGTCAGAACCGCGCGGTCCTCAACCTCGTTGCGGTCCTGGAGCGACCAGTAGTCGTTGTTATATTTATCTTTTTTGTTGTTCACGTTACCCCGGAACTTGCGCACGGCGTAGCTGTCCACCGACTTCACGGCATAGTGGTTCATCTGCGCCCATCCGTAGCCCACCGTGCGCCTGATCGAGCGCCAGCCGCGAAACTTGAAGTAGTCCTCCATCGGCTGACCTGACCCGTTGAGCCAGCGCACCGTGTCGGGAAACTCTGTCTCCAGCCACTTGTTCTTGATCGAGGGGCGATGGATGCCGAGTTTCCAGTACTTCGGGTCAAACCTGAACAGCGTCTTGACGCCCCAGCCCTTGTTCCACATCGGGGGCGCGGCCTTGATATACTGCTCCGTTACCGGATCTCTGGACCAGTCCACCACGCCTGCCGAGCCGAAGATGCGCCAGGTCACGACGATCCCGTTGGCCCCCATCGCCACGGCGTCGTCGAGCATGCCTTCGACGGTGCCTGACGGATGGCTGACGGCCATGAACTCATCGGCATCGAACACCAGCACCCAATCGGCCTGGCGCACGACGGGGTCGGCCTGCGCGTGTTTCAGGGCGGAGGGCTGCGGTTTCACGCCCTCGGCAATCGTGTTGACCCGGTGATGGCCAAGGCCCAGGTCCTGCAGCCGTTGCAGCATCGTGTCGGTGCCGTCGCTGCAATCGTTGGTGTAGACGAGGATATCGGTGAAGCCGACGGCCAGATGATGCGCAAACCACTCCAGCAGGAACGGGGCCTCGTCTTTCATCATCGACACGGCCAGAATTTCGCCATGCTTGGAGGTGGTCTTGAGGTGCTGCAACTGCCCTGTCCCGGTTGTCCGGCGTGATTTGATCCCGCAGTATCACGGCCCGCGATGTATTTGAACCGGTGGTGTGATTGTCGCGGCGCGATTGCCTGGCAAATTTCTGAAAACGTTTTTCAAAAAGTGCCCCGGAGGGCTTGGGTCCGGCTTTACAGAGCGTCATTTTTTTTCATATGGTGAAATGAATTTTCAACTTAAGCGAGGCGGTCCATGGCGACGAACGATACCACCCCGGTGCGCCGCGCGCGCGGCAGGCCCCGTGACTGGGACGACAAGACCGCGCAGAACACGATCAAATCCCTCGATCGGGCGATGGAAGTGTTTGAACATCTCAGCAACACTCCGGGCGCGACGCTGACCACCCTCGCCACGGATCTGAGCCAGTCGCCAGCCACCGTATACCGTATTCTTGTAACGCTGGAGCGGCGGGGGCTGGTTGAATTCGACCCTGCGGCGCAGCATTGGTACATCGGCGCGCGGGCCTTTGTCATCGGCGCGCGGTACATGCACCGGACCTCGCTGGTGGACCGCGCCCGACCGATCCTGCGCCGGCTGATGGAGGTGACGGGGGAGACCGCAAACCTCGGCGTCGCGCGGGATGCGTCGGTGTTGTTCGTCAGTCAGGTCGAAACGCTGGCCTCGATCCGGGCCTTCTTTCCGCCCGGCACGTTGTCGCCGATGCACGCCTCGGGGATCGGCAAGGCGCTTTTGGCGCAGATGACCGACGACCGGTTGTCGCGCCTGATCGCAACGGCCCCGCTGGACCGGTTCACGCCGCGCACCCTGACCGCGCCCGGCGGCCTGCGCGCCGATCTGGAGGCCACGAGGGACAGGGGCTATTCCATTGATGATGAAGAGAAAAACGAAGGGATGCGCTGCATCGCCGCCCCGGTCTTCGATCTGACCGGAGAGGCCGTCGCAGGCATCAGCGTGTCCGGCCCCGTCAGTCGTGTCAGCGTGGCACAGACCGAGGCACTGGCGCGCGCCGTGATGGAGGCCGCCGCCGATTTGTCAGCGGCAATGGGAGCGGAACGCCCGCGCCAGACATAACCGCGCCGCTGCGTCCTATCGCATCGGATAGATCTGGATCGATGGCACCGACACATGCGCCGGTTGCTCCACCGCATACATCACCGCACCCGCCACATCCTCGGGCTTCAGGGCGTCGGGCTTTGCTTCATCGAAGAACGGTGTGTCGACCATGCCGGGGTTCACGTTGGTCACGCGCACGCCGTGCTCTGACAGTTCCGCAGCCAGATTATCGGCATAGCCACGGACAAACCATTTCGTCGCGCCATAGACCGAGCCCGACAGCGTGGCATGGCCCGCGCGCGATCCGGTCAGGACCAGGTGGCCCTTGGAGGCGCGCAAGTATGGAATGGCCAGTTTGCACGTCACGGTCAGCGCAAAGATATTGACGTCGATCATCGTGCGGAAATTGTCGATGTCGCCTTTCTCGGTGCCGGATGCACTTGCCCCGAGACCCGCGTTGGCAAACACCACGTCGATCTGGCCGAAGTGGTCTGCGGCCGTCTTGAACGCCTTGTCCTGCGCGCCCGGATCGGTCACATCGCAGGGGATCGCGAGGGCGTTGCGCTCTCCCAACTCGTCCACGAGTTCCTGCAATTTCCCCTCTGACCGGGCAATCAGCGCGACCTTGTGGCCAGCCGACACGGCTACGCGGGCCGTGGCCGCGCCGATGCCACTGGACGCGCCGGTGATGAATAGAAATTCTTGGACATGGAAAATCTCCGTCATTGATGCGTGTGTCTGTCAACGTATCCGGGGCCGGTTCGGGTCCACGCAAATCTTGCGGACCGGCCCGCAGAATCTGTTATGCTCATAACTGGTACTGCGCGTCCCCGATGCGCGAAACCCCCGCGGGCCGGGTACTGTTTGTCGCGTGAAGGGCACGTTCCACGCGATCATTCAAACAGGAGAACCGCCATGGGACCTTTCCCGCATGACGCCCCGAAAGCTGTGATCGACGCCACAAACGTGGCCGGCACCGATGGATTCGAGTTTGTCGAGTTCGCGCATCCCGATCCGGCGAAGCTGGAGACTCTGTTCCAAGCCATGGGCTATGTGGAGGTCGCGCGCCACAAGAGCCGCGATATCTCGCTGTTTCGCCAGGGCGACATCACCTACGTCCTCAACCGCGAACCCGGCACCCATGCCGCCCGGTTTGTGGACGCCCACGGCCCCTGCGCCCCTGCCATGGCGTGGCGCTGCGTCGATGCGCAGCACGCGCTGAAATGCGCGGTGGATTACGGGGCCGAGGAATACACCGGCGACGACAGGACGCTGGATGTTCCGGCGGTGATCGGCATCGGCGGCTCGCTGCTGTATTTCATCGACACCTATGGCGACGACAGCCCATACAGCGCGGAGTTCGACTGGCTGGACGCCGTCGATCCCAGGCCGAAAGGCGCGGGCTTCTATTACCTGGACCACCTGACCCACAACGTCATGCGCGGCAACATGAGCACCTGGTACGATTTTTACGCAAAGGCGTTCAACTTCAGGGAGATCCGGTTTTTCGACATCAAGGGCAAGCAAACCGGCCTGTTCTCGCGCGCGCTGACCTCACCCTGCGGCAAGATCCGCATCCCGATCAACGAGAGCGCGGATGCGAATTCCCAGATTGAGGAATACCTCAACGAATACAAAGGCGAAGGCATCCAGCACATCGCCGTGGCGACCAATGATATCTACGGTTCCGTCGATCAGATCGCCGCGAACGGCATCAGCTTCATGCCCCCCCCGCCCGAGGCCTATTACGCCATGTCCCACAAGCGCGTGTCCGGGCATGAGGAGCCGCTGGACCGGATGAAACAGCACGGCATCCTGATCGACGGCGAGGGCGTGGTGGACGGCGGTGTGACGCGGATCCTGTTGCAGATCTTTTCGAAAACCGTGATCGGCCCGATCTTCTTCGAGTTCATCCAACGCAAGGGCGATGACGGGTTCGGCGAGGGCAACTTCAAGGCGCTGTTCGAGAGCATCGAGGAAGACCAGATCCAGCGCGGCGTCCTGAAAGCCTGAGCGAAGCTGCGAGGAGGGGTCTGAGCAGCGAGCCCGAAGGGCTGCCTCATTCCATCGCCGCATTCACTGACTTAAGCGCAGGATAAAGCGCCCTGTACCCTGCAAGGCGCTTGTCCAGTCCCGCGCCCGCGTCGGGCTCAAACCACCGCGTGACCTCGGGCTTGGGAGCGGCCTCGGCCACCCCGGCCCCCAGCGCCATCTGCGCCAGTCGCGCAGCACCCAGCGCCGGCCCGAGATCCGCGCCGTCACTGCGCCCGATGCGCACGCCGGTCGCGTCCGCGATCATCTGCAACACGAAATCACTGCGTGTCCCGCCGCCGATCGCCAGCAGGCTGTCCGGGATCGCCTCAGGCCCGCCCATCGCGTCGCGTGCATCGACAAACGAGAACGCAATCGCTTCCACCACGGCGCGCATCAGGCTGCCGTGTGTGGTGTTTTCCGACAACCCCCAGAACCCGCCCCGGATCTCGGCGTCGCCGTGCGGAGTGCGCTCTCCGCTCAGGTAGGGCAGGAACAACGGCCCGGCCTCGGCTGCCTGCGCCTCGGCCAGCAAATCCGCGATCGGTCGATCCAAAAGGCCCGCCAACCAGGCCATGGGCCGCGCGCCGTTCAGCATCGCGGCCATCTGGAACCACAAACCGGGCAGGGTGTGCGCATAGGTGTGGGTGCGCGCCTGCGGGTTGGGGCGATAGCTGTCGGTGGTGACAAACAATTGCCCCGACGTCCCGAGCGAGATGAACCCGTCGCCCGCAGACACAGCGCCGATGCCCACAGCCCCCGCCGCCGCATCACCGGCACCGGCGGCGACCGGAATGCCCGCCGGCAACCCAAGCGCCTGTGCCGCCTGCGCCGTCAGGTGGCCAGGCAATATCGGAGCCTGCGCGCACCTGCGGCAACCACGCGGCATCGGTTGCGGAGGCCGCGCACAAAGCCTCTGACCAGACCCCGCCCGCCTGATCGAACCAGGACGTCCCGGCCGCGTCCGACGGATCCGTCGCCAAAGCGCCATGCAAGTACAATCCCACATAATCCTTGGGCAAGACCACATGGGCGATGCGCGCGTGCGCTGCGGGGTCGGACCGTGCCATCCACAGCACCTTGGGCGCGGTGAACCCCGGCATGACCGACACGCCGGTGATCTGGCCGGCACCCGGAACAGCATCGGCGATCATCGCGCATTCCTGCACCGCACGACCATCGTTCCACAATATCGCAGGCCGGATCGGGCGCCGGTCCGTGTCCAGTGCCACCGCTCCGTGCATCTGGCCCGACAGGCCCAGGGCACGAACCTGCAACCGCCTGTCAGATGGCAGACCGGCGCAGGCCGCGCGCAAGGCCTGGATCCAGGCCTCCGGCGCCTGTTCACTGGCGCCCGCAAACGGATGCTGGCTGCTGAGAGCGGCGTCCGCCGTGGCCACAACTTCGCCGCGCGCGTCGGTCATGCAGACTTTCACGGCAGAGGTTCCGATATCTATCCCAAGATGTGCCATGGCCCGTTCCCCTGATCCGGGGTCTTTTTTGCCGATGCCGCACCTGCGCGCAAGCAATGTTGGTCTCCAGCGAAGGACCTCATCAGTGTCCGTGCACGGGGGGGGGCGGAGCCAAGCCCCGGATGTCACCCTCCGGCACTGCGCGGGCCATAACACCGAGCCATGTTTTCGCGTCCGAGGCCTTCGGCCCGATGGTCATCGCCGGGAACCACGTACCAACTGCGGGGCTTTGCATCACCTCAACAGCCACCATGTGATCCAGCCGTTGTCCGGGACCGAATGCCTGCGTGAGCGCGACAGGTCTTGCGGCCGTTGGTGACGGAACGGCACAGAGGCGTGACCGTCACCGGCAATCGCTGTTGCATCCTGATACCCTGGATGAGTTGACCACGGCCGCATTGCCGCCACCCTCGGCCCGGTGGAGATCCGCAACTTCATCATCGTTGGATGACCGAACCTCAATTCCAGTTAAACGCGCAGGTCGAGGTCAAGGTGCCCAACTCTTCAGACACGCGTCGTTGGGTTTTGACTTTGGGCTCGAAGCTGCCCTTGCCGTCGACATTCGAAGGTCCGCCACGGGTCGAAACGCGTCGCCGCGTCAATGGTGGTCAAAGGTCGCTTTGCCCACTTGGACGAAACCGCTCTTGCGGTATTGGCGTTTGTGGCCGGTGTGGCGTGCTGATGTAGGGGTCGTGATTTTGTGAACTGACGAACCTGTTGGACGATTGGGACCTTCTCAATCAGATGACAGGCGGTTTTCATGACCGATCAATATGTACCAGCGCTGCGCCAGCGGTTTCCTGGAGGACATGCGGATCTAGGGTCTGCAGCCCAAGACGCAGACGATGTATCTGCGAGCGATGCGTGACTTTACGCGGTACGCACGCGTCCGAGGCCGGAGATGGAGATGAAGCGGCATATGCGCTATCAACGGACGGTGATCAGAAGATGCCCTCGCAATGAGCGGCGCTGAGTAGCGGAGGAAGTGTCACGCGAGTCGTTGAAGCCGCGCCCGGACCAGGTCTTCGCTATCGCGCAGCCTTCAGCGTTGCCTATGGCGGCGGACTGCGGGCCAGTGAGGTCACGCATTTCAAGGTCGGCGACATCGACAGCGACCGGATGTTGCTCCGGTCGATCAAGGCAAAGGCCGTAAGGACCGCCATGTGATGTTGTCGCCGAGCCTGCTTGGATCTGTCTGCGCGATTATTACCGTGAGGCCCGCCCGCAGGTTGGATGTTCCCCGGGCGCAACCGGATCGATCCGATCTCGACACGACAGTTAAACCGGGCCTTTGGCGTGGCTCGCGACTTTGCTGAGATCAGGAAGAAGGTGTCGCCCCATACGTTGCGGCACAGCTTTGCGACGCATCTGCTGGAGAGCGGGACAGACATCAGGGTGATCCAAGTACTTCTTGGCCATGCAAAACTGGAGACGACGACGATCTACACGAAGGTGGCGACCAGGACGATCCAGGACGTGACCAGCCCACTGGATCTGCTGGTGAACCGTGAGGCTGGGTCCGGGTTAAGCCCCGGCTCCGATGCCCCGTCCCAAACTGGAGGTCGCGAACATCTTCCGCGCCCACGGCGCTGCGTATCGCCGCGAACATGCAGGACATCTGAATCTGCCGAAGTTGAAGGTGATGTCTGCCATCGAGACCTGCCGGACCGCCGCACTCGGCGGGCATGTTGCCGCTTGCACCAAGTGCGACCATCAGCACGTCGCCTACAACTCGTGCCGAAATCGGCATTGCCCGAAGTGCCAGGGTGCAACGGCGCAGGACTGGATGCAGGCGCGGATGGAGGATCTGTCTGCCGGTCGAGTACTTCCACGTGGTCTTCACGCTGCCGGCCCAGATCGCTGACATCGCCTATCAGAACAAGGCCGCGCGTATACGGCTTGCTGTTCAAGGCGTCGGCCCAGACGCTTCTGACCATCGCAGCCGACCCAAAACACCTTGGTGCAAAGATCGGCATGACATCGGTTCTGCACACATGGGGATCTGCGATGACGCATCACCCGCACGTGCACGTCATCGTGCCCGGGGGTGGGTTGTCGCGGATGGCACACGATGGATCGCTTGTCGCTCAGGGTTCTTCCTGCCGGTGAAGGTCTTGTCGAAGCTGTTCCGTCGCCTGTTTCTCGAAGGGTTGATCCGATTGCACAAGGCAGGCAAGCTCAAGTTCTTCGGCGATCTGGCGGAGTTGGCTGATCCGGCAGTCTTCGCGGTCCATCTCGCGCCGCTGCGCAAAACCAACTGGATCGTTTATGCCAAACCGTCCTTTGGCGGGCCCGAGGCGGTGCTGGCATATCTGAGCCGTTACACGCACCGCGTCGCGATCTCAAACCACCGGCTTGTCAGCGCAGATGCGGACATCGTGGCCTTCTGGTGGAAAGACTATCGCATCAAGCGGGGAGACCGAATGAAGGTCATGCACCTCGCCTACGGACTGAGTTCATCCGCAGGTTCCTGATCCACGTCCTGCCATCTGGCTTCCACCGTATCCGCCACACAGGCATCCTCGCAAATGGAATACGTCGCGACAGGATCGGACAGATCAGGCGGTTGCTGAATGCAGAACCAGAACCCACTCAGAATGCGGACGAAGCCACAAATACGAACCCCGACGATGCGCCCGTGCATCAGCCGTGCCCCAAATGCGGAGGTGCGATGATCATCGTTGAGATCTTCCTGCGCGGCCAAACACCCAAATGCCGCGCACCACCATGGGAGGACGCCGCATGATACAACGCGAAAACCCGACCTTGCCTTGCGCAGACGCCGGACCAGTCAGTGCGGCCTTCTCAGCAAATCCGATGCCACATCACGCCTGCGGCCGCATCATGGGACACCAAATGGCAAAGTCATGCTGGGTAAATAAACCGGCAAACGCCGCCCGTCGTCAAAATCCCGCTCGCTCTGCGCATCAAACGCTGCAGCCGTAACGCACAATCCCCATAGCACCAAAAACAGCCCGCGCTTTCCTCCTTGTCGGATTTGTCGCCGCTGTAGCTCGCGCTGACAGCAGCCACAAACCTTAGACAAAACTGCCGTCACCGCAAAGATTTGTTCCAGCCGTCCCGCCGGGTGATGCGCCTTATTCTGCCGCGTCGAGCTTTGCCCGCTCCGTCGCCGTGTGCAGATAATCCCGCGTCAGGGGCACGGCGTCTTGTCGGCGGGCCATCTGAAACTGGAACACGCATTGGCGGTTGTGGCGGAAAGTGACCTCCGCTGCCTTGAGGTAGTAGCGCCACATGCGGCAGAACCGTTCGTCATAGAGGGCTTTTGCCTCCTCCTCGCGGGCTTCAAACCGATCCGTCCAGTGACGGAGGGTCTGCGCGTAATGGAGACGCCAGACCTCAATATCAGTGGGGTACAGGTCTTCTTTTTCGACTGCGGCGCTCATCTCGCTCAGAGAGGGACAATAGCCCCCCGGAAAGATGTATTTCTGGATCCAGGACGAAGTATGGCCCGGAGGGTGAGCGCGTCCGATGGTGTGGATCAGCGCCACGCCTTCGTCGGACAGGCGCGCGCGCACGTGGCGGAAATACTCACGGTAATGCGGGGCGCCGACATGCTCGAACATCCCGATAGAAACGACGCGGTCGAACTGGTCGGAAACGTCGCGATAGTCCTTGAGTTCGAAGGTGACCCGATCCTGCAAGCCTTCCTGTGCAGCGCGCCTCGTGGCGGTCCGGTGCTGTTCTTCGGACAGGGTTACGCCAAGGACCTGGACGCCGTAGTCGCGCGCCAGGGTCAGTGCCATGCCGCCCCAGCCGCAACCTATCTCAAGAACGCGCATGCCGGGTTGCAGGAGGAGTTTTGAGGCGATGTGGTGTTTCTTGGCCTCCTGCGCGGCCTCCAGCGTCATGTCCGGGTCCGTGAAATAGGCGCAGGAATATTGTCGGTCTTCGTCGAGGAAGAGGTCATAGAGGCGTGACGACAGGTCATAGTGGTGCGCCACGTTCGCACGGGCCTTATGGGTCGGGTTCCACTGGTCGACTATGCGGCGGGCCTTGTGCAGGCGCGCGGACAGCGCCCGCCACCAGACGCGGTCGCCAATGGCTGCATTGATCGTGGCCAGGGTGAGAAATCCGTCGAGGTCATCGTCGGCGATAGTGAGGCGACCATCGGTGTACGCCTCTCCCATCGCAAGTTCGGTGTTCAGCACCATGCGGCGCGGCAGGGTAGGATCATGGAGCGTGACGGCGATGGCCGCAACGCTGGTGTCCCCGTAGGTGCGGCGTGTGCCGTCGGGAAATGTCAGAGCGAGTTGGCCGCGCTGCACAAACTCGCGCAACATTCCGTCAAGAATCCAGGCCCACATGGGTGGCCTCCGTCAGTCGTCAAAGAGCTTCAACCGTCAGTATGCCGAGAGGCGCGGCATTTGGCAAAATCTGGTTGTACGAGAGGTGTGACATCGGCGGGAAAACGCCACGCCTGACGGCAGCGCAAGGCAGGTACTGCTTGACGGATGGAAATTGTTCCTATCAAGTTGTATGTACAAATAATTGCACCTATTGGGGTAAGACCTTTCTGCATGGCGATCCTGGATCACTCCGACCAGATTTGGCGCGACGCGCTTGGGATGCCTGAGGGGCAGGAACCGGTCGCGCTTATTCTTGAGGGAACGTGGTGGCGGGAGACAGCAACGGCGGCGCGCCTGGCGCTGCTGGAGGATGTGCGCGAGTTGGAGTTTCCCGACATGTTTGTCGGCACATGGCACGGCCTGAGCATCGCCTATTGCTGTGCGTACGGGGCTGCACGGGCAGTGGAGCCTGCGCATATCTTCGCGCAGATGGGGACGCCGGTTCTGATCCAGATCGGCACATGTGGCACTTTCGGATATGGACGTGTCCACCGGTATGGTGGCGCTGCCTGAAAGCTGTGCGGCGCGCGACGGGGTGTCGCAACATTACGGCGCGGGCGCTACCGTGTTCACTGCGCCTGACCTTGTGGACATGGCGCAGGAACGCCTGACCGACCGCAACGTGCGCGTTTCCGCTTACAAAGCACCTGACATGGCCCAGTCTTTTTGCACAATCCGATCAGATGTGTGCGGACTGGACGAAAGAGGGGTTGATCTCCGTCGACATGGAAACCTCGGCCGTCATCGCGGCAGGCGACAGATATAACGCTCGGACCTTGTCGATGCTGACGGTCTGGGATGCGCTGCCTCATGGCCGCACGTTCATGGACGCGCTGGAGCCGGACGACGCGGCGCGGCTGTCGCGATCCAACGCGATCGTGTTCGAAGTGGCGCTGGAGGTCGCTGAGGCCGCAACCTGACACCACGAAATAAGACGAACCAAATCAAGCTTCTGGGAGGAACAATGAAACATCTTTCAAAACTGGCAGTTCTGACTGCCACAGCGGCCTTCATGCCGTTTGCAGCAATGGCCACCGATGGCGATGCGCTCAATGCCATGGAATGGGACGAAATCGTCGAACTGGCACGCGGTGGCGAGGTCAATTGGTTCATGTGGGGCGGGTCGGATACGATCAACCAATATGTGTCCGAGTACGTCGGTGGTATTCTGGAGGCGGAGTACGACATCACGCTGAACCGCGTCGGCGTCACCGATACCGCGTCGGTGGTGAATATCGTGCTGGGCGAGCGCGAGGCGGGAAACATGGATGACGGCACCGTCGACATGATCTGGATCAACGGCGAGAACTTTCGCACGATGATGCAGGGCGACCTGGTCTATTGCGGCTATACCTGATGTTCTGCCCAACAACGCCTTGATTGATTGGGATAACCCGGCGATTGCCAACGACTTTGGCGTGCCGGTGGATGATTGCGAGATCCCGTGGAACTCGGCGCAGTTCGCGTTTGCCTACAACACGGCACTCTATGATGCGCCGCCCACCACTATCCCCGATCTGCTCGAGTGGATCGAGGCGAATCCCGGTCAGTTCACCTATCCCGCGCCGCCCGATTTCAACGGCGTCGGTCTTCGTGCGGCACGTGTTCTATTACGCGGCGGGCGGGGTCGAGAACCTGCTCGGGGAATTCGATCAGGAGCGCTTCGACGCGGCCGCAGCGGAGACCTGGCACATCCTCAACGAGATCGAGCCATTCCTGTGGCGCGAGGGGCAGACCTATCCGACCTCGATCGCCGCGCTGCAGCAACTCTACGCCAATCAGGAAGTGGGAATCGATCTTCAACTACGAGCCTGCCAATGTCGGCGTGAATATCGAGAACGGGACGTTTCCGCCAACCACCCAGGGCTACGCGATGGATGACGGCACGATCGGCAACACCAACTACACGCTGATCCCGTTCAACTCGCCCAACAAGGCGGCGGCGCTGGTTCTGCAGAACGTGCTGCTGTCGGCGGAGGCACAGTTCGAGAAGGCTGCAACCCGATGTCTGGGGCACGCAGCCCGGCATCGACATGACCCGCTTGGACGACGATATCCGCGCGATGTTCGAAGCGGTCGAGCGGCATCCCAACGTGGTGCCTGCGCAGGACTGGCGCGACACGTCCCTGCCGGAACTCCAGGCCTCCTGGATTTCGGCCATCGAGCAGGGCTGGATCGAGAACGTCGGCTCCAACTGAACTCTCGCGCGCGCCCAGGCCATCGGTCGGGCGCGCGTTTCCCTCTTGCGTGACAAGGCTCCAGCGCTCCCATGTCCGACCGCCTAAAGATCATTTTGCTGTTGTTGCCAGCCATGTCGGTGATCGTGTTGCTGTTTTTCGGCGGCCTCGCCATCGGGTTGATGCGCAGCTTCAACTACATGCCGGTGATCGGCCTGACAGAGCCGAATTTCAACGCGTACTTCGCGATCTTCACGGATGAGGAGTTCTACCGCTCCTTCCTTCTAAGCTTCTACATCTCGTTCACGTCGACGGTCCTGTCGTGCATTCTCGCCGTGGGCTCAGCCCTGTTGTTGCGCCGTGCATTCATCGGACGCGCTGTCATCAATTTTCTGTTCCAGTTGAACCTGACCGTGCCGCATTTGGTGGGTGCCATCGGGATCCTGTACCTGTTCTCCCAATCCGGCGTCTTCGCGCGGATTGCCGCGGAAGCGGACCTGATCCAGCGCCCCGCAGATTTTCCGGCGTTGGTGTTCGACCCCTTCGCCATCGGCATTATCCTGCAATACGTGTGGAAAGAGGTTCCGTTCATCGGTGTCATCGTTCTGGCCAACATGCAGGCGCTTGGCACCAACTACGAGAGCGTCGCGCGCTCCCTCGGGGCGTCCAAATGGCAGAGCTTTCGACACGTGTTGCTGCCGCTGATCTTTCCCGGCCTGCTGTCGGCCAGCGTGATCGTCTTCGCCTTCACCTTCGGCGCGTACGAGATTCCGGCGCTTCTGGGCGAAAACTACCCCGCTGCGCTGCCGGTTCTGGCGTACCGCAAGTATACCGACGTGGATCTTGCGGCGCGGCCGGAGGCGATGGCGCTGGCCATCGTCATCGCGCTTCTCAGCGTCGTGATGCTGTTCTTCTATATCCGTTATTCGCGTAAACGGAGTGAGGTCCTGAGATGATCGGACAAGATGGGTTGTGGTCCAAGACCTTCCGCTATCGTCACATGCCTTGTGCTGGTCGTCTGGCTGGTCATGCCGCTGATCCCGCTGGCGATCTGGTCGTTTGCACGGGGCTGGTTCTTTCCCAGCATCCTGCCGCAGACATGGACGCTTGATGCGTGGGAATATGCGCTGTCCGATACCGCCGGCGTGCTGGACGCACTTTGGCTGACCATCGGGATATCTTTGGCCGCGACGGCATTGTCGATCCTTGTGGGCGTGCCTGCGGGCCGCGCGCTTGGCATGTACAGGTTCAAAGGCAAGGAGGTGGTGGAGTTGATGATCCTGGCCCCCACCATTGTGCCCGGCATCGCGGTGGTCCTCGGCATCCATTCGGTCTTTATCGCGCTTGGGCTGACCAACACCGTACAGGGCGTGATCCTTGTCCACCTGATCCCCACGCTGCCCTACATGACACTGGTGATGGCGGGTATCTTCTCCAACTACGATCCGGCGTTCGAGGCGCAGGCGCGCTCGCTTGGGGCGTCACCGTTGAAGACCTTCTGGTACGTGACGCTTCCGGCCATCATGCCGGGGATCATCGTGGGCGGGCTGTTCGCGTTTCTCGTCTCATGGAGCCAGTACATCCTCACGCTCCTGATCGGCGGTGGCCGCGTCGTGACCCTGCCGCTGCTGCTGTTCAACTTCGCCACTTCCGGGCGCAATGACATCACGGGTGCCATCGGCATGATCTACATCCTGCCCGGCATCATCATTCTCGCCCTAACCGCCAAGCAGCTATCTGGCCGCAGCGGTGCCGTCGGAGGCTTTGGCCGCGTATGACCCATGTTTCGATCCAAGAGCTGACCAAGGTCTATCCCGGTTCCGACACCCCCGCGCTGGACCGTCTGAGCCTTGAGATCGCGAGCGGGGAGTTGACCGCGCTGCTTGGGCCTTCGGGGTGTGGCAAGACCACGACGATGAAGATGATCGCGGGCCTGCTGGAGACGACATCGGGCGACGTGCGGTTCAACGACCGCTCGATCCTGCGTGACAAGCCGGAGAACCGGGGCGTCGTGATGGTGTTCCAGAACTACCTGCTGTTTCCCTATATGTCGGTGGCGGACAACGTGGGCTTCGGTCTGAAAATGCGCAGAACCGACCCGGCGGAGATCAAGCGCCGCGTGGCAGAAATGCTTGATCTGGTGAAGTTGCCGGATGTAGGCGGCCGCAAACCTTCGGCGCTGTCGGGCGGACAACAGCAGCGGATCGCTTTGGCGCGTGCGCTTGATCGTACAGCCGGAAGTCCTGTTGCTGGACGAGCCACTGTCGAACCTGGATGCGCACCTGCGGTTCGAGATGCGGGACCTGATCCGCCAGTTGCAGCAGGATATGGGGATTACGACGATCTTCGTGACCCACGACCAGGAGGAAGCCGTTGTGCTGGCAGACCGGGTGGCGCTTATTCTTGACGGTCAGATGAAGCAATACGACACGCCGGACGCATTCTACAAACGCCCTGTGGACGAGGCGACGGCCCGATTTTTCGGAGGTCACAACTTCATTCCCGGCACGTCGACCGGGCGCGCGTTTCGAAAGTGCCCTGGGCCAGCTTGTTCTGCCTGATGGAGCGGTCAGCGGCCCCGGAAAACTGACGTTCCGGCCCGAGAATGTGCGGATCGGCCATAGCTATGGCGAAACCAACACCCTCACCGCCAATCTCGAGGACGTCATCTACCTCGGCACCCAGACCCGCCTGAAGCTGCGCGTGGGTGACACGGGGCTGGAGGCGGTGGTTAATCCCAATGAGGTCGAAGGTCTGTCGCGCGGCGATCGAGGTGCCTATCCATCTGCCGCCTGCGACACTCTGGGTGATTCGCATGAAATACGGGATACATGCGGGGCTCTGGCAGGCACGGTGGACGGATGAGATCACGCCCGATCCTGCGCGTGGTCGCGGATCTCGGGTTCGACGGGGTCGAGGTTTCCTTGCTGGGGATGACGGACGAGAAGGCCCGCGCATTGAGCCGTGCCGTGCGCGATCATGGGCTGGAGGTCACATGCTCGGACGGATTGGCACCGGATAAAGACATCACCAGCGCCGACCCCGAGGTGCGTGCAGCCGGATTGGCCTATCTGCGGTGGGCGATAGCCACGACTGCAAAGATCGGCTCGCGCGGGCTGGCGGGCGTCGTCTACGCGCCGTGGGGCTGTTTACGACCCGCCACACAAGGCAGTGCGCGCGGAACGATCTGCCCAGACGTTTGCCGCCCTCGACGCGGACCTCTGACCGCCCACGATGTGACCCTCGGGATCGAGGCGCTCGAACCGCTTCGAGACGGATCTGGTGAACACCGCAGCCGAGGCCGCAGCATTTGGCGCGGGCGTCGGGTCCGCCCATGTCGGTGTACTGCTGGATACGTTTCATCTTAATATCGAGGAGAAGGACATCGGGGCCGCGATTACGGGCGCGGCGGACCAGTTGGTGCATTTCCACGTGTCCGACAATGACCGCGGCGTACCTGGGTCCGGTCATGTGCCGTGGGGCGGAGGTTGCGCGAGCCCTGGAGGAAATTGGTTATGACAACTGGATCGTGGCGGAGATGTTCGTGATTGCAGGAAATCCCGCCAGTGCGCGATCTGAATATCTGGCGCAATATCGAGTCCGACGCAACCGCTGCCGCCGCGCGTGCCCTGGCCTTTATGCGGAAGACGTTTCAGTGATGCAGGCGTTTCTGATTGACCTTGTGACGCGGTTTGAGGAGTTGGAAGACGCACCTCAATGGTCTTGATGCGGCGACCGGCGACGGCGATCACGGCACGACAATCCTCAAGGGGCTGCGCGCGGCGGCAGGTGCCGCTGAGGCACCGGATCGGGCGTTTCGCAAGGCGGCCGGTGGCGCGTCTGGCTCTCTGTTCGCGGTGGTCATCGCGGCGCTGCACAAAGCGGACGCTGGCACTGATCTGGGCACGGCGCTTGGCGAGGCTGCGGACAGGATCAGCTGCTTGGACAGGCAAAACCGGGTGACAAGACGATGCTTGATGCGCTGCTCCCGGCGGCGGCTGAAAAAACGCCAGAGGCCGCAGCGAAGGCAGCGGAAGAGGGCCGGGACGCCACGCGCGCAATGGCTGCCAAGCGCGGCCGCGCCAGGTATGTCGAAGGCGCGGGTGTGGGTCACGTGGATGCGGGCGCGACGTCGATTGCCGAAATTCTGAATGCGTTTGTGGGACGGCGACCATGAAGAAACTCTTACAACTCCAAGGACCGGATGCCGGACGACATGATCGACGGTTTCATTGCGGCGTATCCTGGCCTAGTTGCGCGTGGAGATAACCCCCGCGTCGTGCGCCGTGCAAATCTGCGCACGCACGATGGCAAAGTCGCGCTCTTGATCGGCAACGGATGCGGTCATGAACCGATCGCTATGGGGTTTGTCGGTGACGGGCTGTTGGACGCGAATGTCGTGGGCGATGTCTTCGCGGCGCCGTCGCCTGACGTCATTCTTGAGGGTCTTGAGGAAATCACGGGTGACGCGGGCGCTATCCTTTTGATCTCGCGCCACGAGGGTGACGTTATCAATGGTAACGCCGCCGCTATGATGGCGCAGGACGACGGTCTGAACGTGCAGCCGCTGCTGATGTACGACGACATATCCTCTGCCCCGAAAGGGCAAGGAGGACGAACGCCGGGGTGCGGCGGGCACTATTTTCATATATAAGATACTCGGGGCGGCGGCGGAGGCGGGCATGACCCTCGATGGCCTGATGACACTCGGACGCGATGTACGGGCCGCGACGCGTACCCTGGGCGTGGCTGTAACGCCCGGTGTCTCGCCGCTGACGGGCAAACCGATGTTTGAATTGCCCGACGATGAGGTGTTCATCGGCATGGGCGTTCACGGCGAGCCGGGCGTCGGGCCGCAGGAAAGCTGGGACCGGTGCGGGACCTCGTGGAGTTCATGATTTCCGAATTGCTGGAAGATCGCGCCATCGCGCCAGAAACGCCAACGGTGGCGCTGATCAATGGGTCGGGTGGAACCACGATGATGGAATTGCTGACGCTCTATGGCGATGTCGCAGGGAGCCTTGCGGACAGAGGCATCAGCCTGATCGCACCAATGATCGGATCCTATTCCACCACGCAGGAGATGGGCGGTTTTTCCATATCATTACTGACGCCAACGCCTGAAATGCTAGATTTCTGGCGCGCGCCCCATGGTTCACCGCACTTTCCATCGCTGCACTTGCAAGGAGGATAGATCATGCAACCCGGGTTCCATGGTGTGGCGGTAGATGCGGGCAGTGGGCTTGCGGCAAGCCTGCGCGAAGCGCGCGGGACGGATGCGGCAGACAGTGATCTGCTCACGTTCAAACGCGCGGTTCTGGAAACCCTTGGACCCCATGCGACCACCGTATTGGTGGATGCCACCTGTGGGCCTGAGTTGCTTTCGAGCTATCCGGAGGGATGCGCCCGGATGGTCGCGTTCGAGGCGGATGTCTACCACATCTCCGGCGCGGATCGGATCACCGTACTGCCGGAAAACTTTACGGTAGAGGACTACCCAGCGATGGGCGTCAGCCTGTTGAAATTTTTCATGTATTACGCACCCGATGATGAACCGGCATTGAACGCGCGCAAGCAAGATCTGGTGGCCGACGTTGGCGCACGGTGCAAGGCGGCAGGGGTGCAATTCCTGATGGAACCGCTGGTTTATCATCCGACGCTCTCTCCGGGCACAAAAGACTACGCACGGATCAAGCCAGATCTGGTACGGAGGGCGACGGAGGTCTTTGCGCAGGATCGGTTTCAGGCCGATGTCCTGAAGGTCGAGATACCGGTGGATCTCGATTTCGTGGAGGGGTTTGGAGCGCCGGTTCTAAGCCGGAAAGATGCGCTGGATGCTTTTGGGACCGCGGCGCAGGCTGCGGGTGGCATCGATCTTGTGTATCTCAGCGCGGGCGTCACGTTCGAAAGGTTCGAGGCGTCGCTGGCCATGGCAAGGGAGGCGGACAGCGCTTTCGCGGGGTTCATGTGTGGTCGCGCGATCTGGTCCGATGCGGTGGGCATTTTCGGGGCTGGCGGTGAAGGCGCGCTTCGCACCTGGCTCAGCGATACCGGACGGGTTCGATTGCATCGCCTTATTGCGGTTTTGGGCTAGGGAGAGTGTCATGAAGATCGGATTTATCAGGGCGTCGTTGCCAAGCTATTTCCCCGAGAGGCATGGCGTTTGGGATGCGGCAATCTCTGCGTTGACTGCTGTGTGCAGCCTCGAAGATGTCTCCCTCTTCGTGGTCCCGACCATCCCGATGGACGCGCGCGAGACGCTGATTGCCCTCGACGCGTGCCACGCGGAAGGCGTCGATTTCGTCCTGTTGCTTCACGGCGGGTTCACGATGGGCGACGTTGCGCGAACGGTGGCCGCGTCCGAGTTTCGGGCAGGCTTCTGGTCCGTGCCAGAACCCGTTCGGACCGGCGACATTCAGTTGAACAATTTCGTCTCGCTCAACATGTCGATGTCGATAGCGCGGCAGGTGCGTGATCTGAAAGCGCGCCCGGTACAGTGGTACCATGGTGCACCCGATAGCCCAAGGTTACAGGCGCGGTTGCGCACAACGGTCCGGGCGATCAAGGCGGCAAAGGCATTGGTCGGCGCGCGGATCGGGGTAATCGGCGGTTTGGCGATGACATTTTACAATATGGAAGTTTCCACCTCTGACCTGCGTGCGCGGATTGGGGTCGAGGTGGCCCATCACGATATGCACGAATTGATGGACCGTATGGTCGCGCTGGACGAGGCGCGCGTGACGGCAGAGGTCAGGGCAATGGCGGAGGCCGCAACGATCAACGGCGTATCGGGTGCCCAGATGGCACTGACAGCGCGTGCGGCCTTGGCCTTGCTTGAGATGGCGCAGACCGGCGGCTATGACGCGCTGGCCGTCAGCGATTGGCCAGCCCTGCAAAACGACCCCGGCATGCATCCCGGCGCGGCTTTCACCTGGTTGGAGGAACGGCACGTGCTGCCCGTGGCGTCGGAGGGCGATGTGTTGGGTGCGATCACCCAACTGGTCGCGAAGTCGTTGACCGGGCGTGTGGGGTACTTGCTGGATATGACCGAGCCGGATCTTGAGGCGGGTCAACTGCTTGTCTGGCATGGCGGTGGCGGGCCGCTTTATCTGGCGGATGATACTGGTGCCGCATGGATCAATCATCCAATGATTGGGCGCGGGACGGACGCCGGGCCAGTCTATGGCGCGATCAGTGACCTGGTGTTCCGCGATGGACCGGTCAGCGTGTTCCGTATCGCGCGGAATGCGGGCGCGTTGTTTGCGATGAACGCCTTGGTTTCGGGGCGCGATCCGAGCGGGTTCACCGGGTGTCGGGGCTGGCTGGAGCGGTTTGAGATTGATGGCGAAGTGGCGTCTCTGGAAGACGTGGTGGCGACTGTCATGGCGCACGGGTTGGAGCATCATTTTGTCCTGATCCCCGACGATCATGCAAGCGCATTGGTCGAATTTGCTGCCTGGACGGGGATGGATATCCTCGGTGTGCGGAGAATGCGCGGGCATCTGGATGCCCGCGATTTCACTTAACGGCAGCGGCGAGCCTGGTGTAGAAATCCAGGAAGATCTCATCGCGCTGCACATCATGGGCCTCGCGCATCATATGGCGGCTCCCGTCGCGCTGCCAGTAGAGGTCAGCGTCGAGGATCGGTGAGGTCGTCAGATACGTGGGAACCCAGGCGGGGTTGATCAGCCACGCGATGTTGATGATGTCCCAGATCACCCATGTCCGCTGCGCCCGGTTGGTAATCGCGAACATGTCGTGGAGCGGATTGTGGGCGTAGAGGTGGTGCAGATAGTCGCCAATCGCACCGTGGCCTTTCACGAAGGCCTCCATCTCGGGCCGTGAAATCTTCAACTGCGCGCCGACGTGATAGCCCGGCAGATAGATATGCGGCACGCCGCTGTCGAAGATCAGGCGAGATGCATGGACATCTTGCACTAGATTGAGAGACGGACGGTTGCAGTGCGGCGCTGACGACGGATAGGCGGAGGTCCAGATCACCACGATACGGTCGATAATTTCGGGCGCTTTGAGAAGGGCGGCGGCGATGTTGGTGACGCACCCCATGGCCGCGATATAGAGCGGCGCATCGCCGGATCTTGCCCCGGATTTCGCGAGGTCGATGATGGTGTCGACGGCGTTCGATTCCACGATGTCCCCGGCGTGGGTCATGTAGCGCTGCGCGCCACGGAACACCCTGCCGTCAGAAGGTATCCCCAGCTTGTCGTAGATCGTGAGGATCTCGGCATAGCTTAGTTCCATCCCCTCCGCCGGGCCAACAAACGACAGATCCGCCGCGCGGCGGCCCTGTGCGTGCAACCGGTCGATCCAGCCCTGAAACCCGCCGACGAGGTGCTCTTTATGACGGCTGCCTTCCTCGATCGCGCGTTCTGCCTTCAACAGTTCGGGTTGGTGGTGAGCAAAGGAAAACGGCTCCGCCGTGATCGCCTCAACGGTCATTTTCTCCGGCGACAGCAAGGCCCACGCCAAGGCGAACTGATCGTCAATTTCGTTGGCGGCGTCGGTGTCAATCAACAACCGAACGGGTCCACCCGTCGGCAGCGCAAGACGGTCTTGCATCAGGTCGGCAGAGAGCTTTTTGAACTCGGGCATTGGGGTGTCTCCTATAGCGGCGGTGGCCTAGTGATGACGGGGCGTGCGGGCGCGCGGCGTCAGGTTGAAGCTGACCCGACCATTGCGAAATACGTCTTCGTGGAAGACCATATGCCCCTGATCGTCGAACGCGGAGCAGGCTTGTTTGAGCAGCGGAAGGCCGGGCTCCATCTCAAATATCCGGGCCATTGCAGGATCGGCGAGGACCGGGCTGATATCTTCACAGGCGGCGGACCAGTCGAGTTGGAACCGGTTGCTGAGAATGCGCAGGATGGACTGCTCGGGGCCGGTTTCGGGGAAGTCTGCAGCCGTGGCACCTTTCAGATGATGGCTTGGCGCGTAGGTCATCACCAACATTCGTGGTGCTCTGTCCACGAGGCGCAGGCGGATCAGGCGCGTGATGCGCGTGCCCGACAGCTCCGGCGGCAGATCAGCGATGTCGGGCGCACCGGGTTCGAAATGATCGAGTGACATGAACCGCGACGCAGGCTCATACCCCGCGCGCAGCATCGCGTCGGTAAAGGACGTCAGGCAGGTGTCGGACGCGGGCGAGAGCGTCAGCACCGTGTAACCGCTGCCCTGTTTGCTTTCGACATAGCCGTCCTGCACCAACATATCGAGCGCACGGCGGATCGTGACGCGGCTGACTTCAAAGTGGGTGGCCAGTTCACTTTCGGTCGGCATCCGGCCGCCGATCGGATACCGGCCCGCCTTGAGGCGCGAAAGAATGACCCGGTAGGCGTGTTCATATTTTGGCGTCGGATCAGGTTGCATTTTTGGTCTCGGCCTCCCGCAGTGCGCGTCGGTTGATTTTGCCCGATGAGGTCATTTCAAACCCGTCGACAAACACCACTTCGCGCGGAGCTTTGTAGCCAGCAAGGCGGGTCTTGACGTGGTCGCGCAGGGCTGTCTTGAGGGCCTCGTCGCCAATGGTCTCGCCGCGCAATTTCACGACGGCTTTCACGATGGACCCGCGATCCGCATCCGGTTTTCCGATCACGGCGACCTCGGCCACGGCGGGGTGGGCGAGCAGGCAGTCTTCAATCTCGGCGGGGCCGATCCGAAAGCCTGAAGACTTGATCAGATCGTCAGATCGGCCCCTGTACCAAAAGTATCCATCCTCGTCGCGCACGGCCAGATCGTGAGTGCGCAGGTAGGGGCCGTGGTGCATTTCGGCTTCCTTGCCGGGATTGTTGAGATAGCCAAGGTAGCGCGTGGGCGAGGATTGCAGTGTCACGATTTCGCCGGGTTCACCGAGGGCGACGCCTTCGCCGTCGCCGTCCACAAGCCGCACGTCGTGGCCGGGATACGCCCGTCCCATGGAGCCGGGCTTGCGCGGGAAAAGGGCGGCACAATTGCCAATAAGGTGATTTACTTCCGTCATCCCGTAGAACTCATTGCAAACAACGCGCAGCTGAGTTTCCGCCCAGTTCAGCGTGTCGGCGGCCAGCGCTTCGCCGCCCGTGCAAATCACGCGCAAGGCCAGATCATGTTCGGCGTGGGGATCGGCGGTTTGCGCCAGCCGCTTGATCGCAGTGGGGGCGAGGAAGGTGTGAGTGACCTTGTGGCGGGCCATGAAAGCATAGGCGGCGTCTGCAGTGAAGCGCGCCTGCGTGGTGGCGATGGGCCGGCCGGCCATCCAGGCCGGAAACACCAGATCAAGCAATCCGCCGACCCAGGCCCAATCGGAGGGCGAGTAATAGACGGCATCGTCGTCCTCCATACTCAGATTGAAGAACAGGTTGATCGATGGTGTATACGCGGCAAGGATCCGGTGGCCGTGCAGGATGCCTTTCGGCTTGCCGGTGGAGCCCGACGTATACATCAGGAGCGCGGGATCATCGGCGCCCGAATAGTCTGGTGTGAAGGCTGGCGCGTCGGTTTGAAGGGCGGCCTCGAGGTCGATCTCAGCCCCTTGCGGGTTGCGCGAGAGGATATGTTTCAGATGCGCAGGTGCAGTGTCGCGCAGGGCGTCCCATGCGTCCGGGCTTGTCAGCAGCACCGGCAGTTGGCAGTCGTTTATCGCGTGGATCAGCGTCTCTGGCCCATAGAGTTGAGACAGGGTCACTGCGGTGCCGCCCAGTTTGCAAACCGCCATATGGGCCATCGCGGTATCGGGATGCTGGCCTGTATGGATGCCGATGAGGCTGCCGCGCCCGTAGCCCAGGGACCGGAGGTATGCGGCCAGATTGGTTGCGGCGCGGTCGACGTCGGCGAAGGTTTGGACCTGGATGGAACCGTCAGCCTGCTCGTAAATCATCGCGGGCCTGTCGCGGGTTGCAGGGCCAAGGTGCTTGCCGAGTGTCATGTGAAAAATGTTGGCGTCAGGCTCCCAAGTGATGGCATGGCCGTCCTGGGTCGCGCTGAGGTTCAGGGCGGTCAGGTGTTCGGGCGGAATATGCAGGGGCTCGGTCATGAAGTTTGCCCGGCGACGGGGCCGAGGAGCAAACCGGTGCCGGACCTGTACAACGTGCCCCGCGTTTGATCTGCGGTGACGTTCTGGAGACGAACCACGGCGGAGATGTCCGAGCCGTCGAACTGTGCGAGGGCGAATTGGCCGTCCGCGCCTTCGGTCCTGAAGGTGATTTGGGCGGTTCCTTCAAGCGTGACCCACGTACCCTCAGCCTCGCCACAGGCGCAGATGCGCTGCGGTGGGAAGGTTGTTTTGGCACAAGCGTCGCAGCGTCGGGCCACTGCCAAACCCTCTTGAAGGCCGTTCACAAAGGGGGCCATCCAGCCGGGATACAGAGTGTAATCGAGCGCAAAGTGATGCGGGATCATCAGGCGGCCTCTCGGTGCAATATTGTGACTGCCGCCGTGGTGCAAATGCCACCATGGGTGTCGGCCAGCGCATAGGCTGGCGGGGTCTGCGGCTGCAGCTTCGGGTGATAAAGACCTTCGAGAACAAGCGCACAGGTGGCGGTTTGGCTGACGCCTGTGGCCCCGACGGGCGCGCCTTGCCCCATGAGTCCGCCGGACAGGTTTATGGGGCAACGACCGGTAGGAGCGAAAATTCCGTTGTGGTGATCTTGGCCCGGCGCAGCGCTGAGGCCGAGCGCAGCGACCGCTTGAAGTTGCGCTCCCGCATAGGCGTCGTAAACTTCAGCCAAGCCGACGCGGTCCGGCGTGATGTCCGCATCCTTGCAGGCTCGTTGCATGGCGCGGGTCTTGGCGGCAAACGCGCCGGGATCGGACCGCGCACCAAGATGCATGTGATCGGTGGACGCGCCAATCCCTGCGATGATCGGAGCAGTGCGACGGCTTGGCGGCGCGGCATCGCGGCGCGACAGGATCAGCGCGGCGGCTCCGTCGCTGAGCGGAGAACAGTGCAATCGACGGTACGGGCTGGCGATGAGGGGGCTTTGCGCGATCTGCGCCGCAGTATCATCACGTGGGAGGTGTGCATTGGGATTACGCATCGCGTTGGCTCGGTTCTGCCGGGTGACAGTGGCCAGATCTGCGTCGGTTGTGCCAAGCCGCGCCGCGAAGGCCTGATAGGACAGCGCATAGAGCGCCGTCGATGTGGCCCCGGTCATGCCATCGGTCCAGGCATCGAATGAGAACCCATAGAGCGCGCGCATGGCGTCGCCGTCCAGGCTTGAAGCGGAGGGGTCAACGCCCAAAACCAGTACATGATTAGCCGCGCCAGACCGGATCGCGCGTACGCCCGCATGGACGGCCACCTGCCCGGAGGCTCCGCCCGCCTCAACGCGCGTGACAGCGGCTCCGATCAGGCCAAGCTCCGTCGCGAGGATCGAGGCGGGGTTCAACTGGAGGGAGAAGAAATCACTCTCGGAGGCCACGAAGAACTCATCAATATCAGAGCGCTGCAGCCCCGACATTTCAAGCGCGGCAGCTACGGCATAAAATGCCCAGTCGCGAAAACCCGTTCCGTCCTTGCGGCGGTTGAAGGGCGTCTGTGACGCGCCGATTACGGCAACGCTAAGATCGGGCATGGCGGGGTTCAGCCTTTGAGGTGTCTTCGCATGGAAGCACATTGACTTAACATATTTGTAGATACAAGTTTGAATCCCGTTTCGAGACGGTCGACATATGGTTGCTTTGCCGAGCACTGCGGCGCATCGCAGCCGAAGGTCGTGGTGATGTCCGCGGTCGCTCGTCATAGAATTTCGCGCGCCGGGAGCGTCCGAAAAGCAGCACGGTCCGGTTCGATCTTGAGGTCACGCATGGACAAGACCCGCGCGTTCGCGACCAAATCCACCCGGTGCACGGGCCGGTGTTATGAGGGCCAATCGCAACAAGGCCCGGGGCCGGTCGTGGATCAAGGGCGCGCGGTCCTCGTTACGCCGCGTGTGGCGACCGTCTTGATTGGCAGCGGTGTGTGATCATCTTCAACCGGATTTTTACAGAACGCGCGATGAGTTATTGATTCACTGCTGGAATCTCGGCGGACAGCTTCTGGCGCGGGTCTTCCTGCTCCCGCACTTCCTCACTGCTTCGCTCCGGGTAATTTTCCCTTTTCACAGGTCGCGCAGATCCATGTCGTCGCGGGTGGCCCCGTCCAGTTTTCTGCGCACCGAGTTCTCGACATCGATCCGCGCCAGGGCATTGACGATGTCGGCGGATCTTTGGGGATCGGTCGTCTGGATCTGGAGATTGAACGCCAGCGACTGACGGATATTGCAGATCGAGATCCGCGCGATCATCGCATCGATCACGGAGTTGCGCAGCGCCTCGCCGGTGCGCTGCCGGGGGGTCCAGTCCGAGGTCGCCATGCGCAACCTGGCGATCGGGCCGGGTCGGCGGCCCTCACCGTTGAAGTCGGGATCCTGCGTCAGGTCCAGTTCGTCCAGCAGTTGCGCGATCAACGAGCGCGAGCGCAGAACCTCGATCTCGATATCGCCGATCACCTGGCTCTGGCCTTCGGCCTCAAGCGCAATCGTGACCCGGGCGGGGTAGAGCGGGGTCGCCACGCGGAAGGCGCAATAGCCTGCCACCACGATGCCGATCACGCCCGCCAGCATGATCCACCATTTGCCCCGCCAGAGAATGGCCAGAAGGGCCACGAGATCGAACTCCTCAGCGCTCTGCACGGGGCCGTATTTGAAGCGTTGTGGGGGGGCGGGATCGGAGTGAACCTGCATTACATCCCGGTTCATATGCAGCCATACTATAGGAGCCTTGGTCTCAAACGCGGAGACTTCCCGGTGTCGGAGGATTGCTATACCCGCGCCATCTCTATCCCGTTTTTCGCCACCATGTCTGATGATGACCAACGCGCCGTTGTCGTCGCGCTCAAGACGGCGCTGGCGCAATGACACTGTGCGTTATTCCGGCCCGCGGCGGCTCCAAACGCATTCCGCGAACGAACGTCAGGCCGTTTCATGGACGTCCGTTGATCGCATGGCCGATCCCTGCCGCCCTGGAAAGCCGGATCTTTGACCATGTCATCGTATCGACGGACGATGAGGCGATAGCCGAGACAGCCCGCGCAGAAGGCGCTGACGTGCCGTTCATGCGTCCCGCCGATCTGTCGGATGATCACACTCCCACGGTTCCCGTCCGCGCTTGTGACGGCGTTGACAGGCCTGTGTGCGGATCCCGCAGAAGTCACCCGCATGTCGCGGATCAGAGCCGGATTACGGATGGGCTTGGCGCGGAAAAGGTTGCACAAGCGCTGCTATCTCACCGAGTGACGACGCGGGGAACCCGTTCATGACCGAGACAGTCTGGCCTCAATCCAAGACCATCAGCGTCGTCGTGGATCCTCCCGGCTGGTTTACACCGTTTGGCCAACGGTTGACTGACGAATTGCGGGACAGGGACCACACCGCGTGCCTGTTGGATGCGCAGGAAGTTGTGACGGAGGGCGACATCGCCTTCTACCTCAGCTGAACCGGACTGACCCCGCCGGAGCGGCTGGCGCTGAACCCGTGGAACATCGTGGTTCATGCCAGCGACCCGCCCAAAGGGCGCGGATTTTCCCCTTTGGTGTGGCAGGTGCTGGAAGGAATTGATGATATTCCACTGTCGATGATCACCATGGCCGAGGGAGCGGACGAGGGCGATATCGTGATGAGCCGAATGCTGTCGTTCGGTGGCCATGAGTTGAATGAGGAGATGCGTGACGCCATAGGCGACGCCATCGTGCAGATGTGTCTGGAACTCTGCGCCGCGCCCCTGCCACCCGAGTCGCGCGCACAACAGGGCGAGCCGACAAGGTATTCACGTCGCCGCGCCGCCGACAGTCAGCTTGATCCAGACCGCTCGATTGCTGAACAGTTTGCCCTGTTGCGTGTCGTCGACAATGAGAGATATCCCGCATTCTTTGACCTTCACGGACACAGGTATATTCTGAAAATCAAGCGCGCAGATAATGCAGGTGGCTCCGATGCCGAAGGTTGAAAACGCCGAGATTGAGATAGCGGGCCGCAAGATCGGGTCCGACCATCCGCCCTATGTGATCTGCGAATTGTCGGGCAACCACAACGGATCGCTCGACCGTGCGTTGGCAATGATCGACGCCGCGGCGCAAACCGGATGCGATGCGATCGAGATCCAGACCTATACCGCTGATACGTTGACGATCGACTGCGACAATCCCGGGTTTCGGATCGAAGGCGGTCTCTGGGATGGCCGCACTCTCTATGACCTTTACCGGGAGGCGCATACTCCGTTCGAGTGGCACGAAGCGATGTTTGCCCGCGCGGCAGAGCGCGGCGTGACGCCATTTTCGTCTCCGTTTGACGAAAGCGCCGCCGATCTGCTGGACGATCTGGGAGTGCCGGCCTTCAAGATCGCCTCGTTCGAGGCCGTGGACCTGCCCCTGATCGCCCATGTAGCGCGCAAGGGAAAGCCGATGATCATCTCCACGGGTCTGGCAAATATGGGAGAGATTGAGGCAGCCGTGACCACCGCGCGCGACAATGGGAGCGAGGGGTGCGAGGATCTGGTGCTGCTTCACTGCATCAGCTCTTACCCCGCGCCTTCCGATCAATCGAACCTGCGCACGATGACGCATCTTGCCGAGGCATTCGGCGCGGTGCCGGGCCTGTCGGATCACACCGACGGAACGGCTACCTCCGTCGCGCTTGGCGGTGCGGTGATCGAGAAGCACTTTACCCTGGCGCGCTCGGACGCTGGCCCTGATGCGGCTTTCAGTCTGGAGCCCGATGAATTCAGGCGTCTGTGCGAGGACTGCAAGAATGCGTGGCTCTCGCTTGGCAAGGTCAGCTACCGCACCAAAGCGGCAGAAGAGGGTAATGTAATTTTTCGCCGGTCGCTCTATGCTGTGGCCGACATTGCGGAGGGCGAGGCGTTAAACGCCAAGATCATCCGCTTTATCCGGCCCGGATACGGCCTCGCGCCAAAGCACTTGCCAGGCCTGTTGGGCCGCATTGCGCGAAAAGCCATTGCACGCGGCACGGCGCTGGATTGGGACATGATTGGGTAGCCATGTTGCGCGCGGGCATCATCGGGGCGGGGCGGATCGCATGGGGCTATGACATGGGCGTCTGGGATGGTGTGCAGTCGGTCAGTCATGCCAGCTTTCTGAACCGCCATCCCGACACGACGCTGGTGGCGCTGTTTGACCCGGTTGCCTCTGCCCGGATCGCGTTCCGTCAGGGGTACAGCGGTACCAAGGGAGTGCGGATCCACGACACCTTAGATGCGTTTTTTGAGGAGGGTCTGGACCTCGTCGTGATCGCCGCACCGTCCGAGTGGCATGGCGTGCATTTCAAAGCCTGCCTGGAGCATGGCGTCGGGAGGATCTTGATTGAGAAGCCGGTGACGCTGACGATGGAGGAGTTCTCGACCCTCTCTGCGCTGTATGGCGCGCTGGACACGCCGCCGAGCGTTACGGTGAACTACTTTCGCCGCTTCCTGCCGCAGACGGCAGAGTTGAAATCCCATGTGCAGCAGGCGCTATCGACCGGGACACTGGCGCGCGTCGACATCACCTACAGCCGGGGTCTTCATGTGAACGGAGTGCATATGCTGGACCTGCTGGGTCATCTGTTCGATGCGCATTGTGCGCCTGAGCTGGACTATTTTCATGCGCCGGACCGTGAGAACCCGACCTTCGGTCTGACGGTATCGGGGTGTCCGGTTGCGGTTCTTGGCGCGAGCGATCTTGAGTACCATGGGCTTGAAGTGCGGGTGACGACGCAGTCGGGGCAGATGACGTTGCGCCAGAACGGAGCCGAGATATGGTTGTCGGACAAGGTTCCGAACCCCGATTACCCCGGTTTCTCCCAGCTTGATCCGCCCAAGCCTGTTCTGCCCGTCGAAGACACCCGCGCGGCGATGCGGGACGGGACCTATCTGGCACTCTGCGATCTGGTCGATCAGACGCAACTGTCGCCGCTGGATCAGAGTGTCTTCGCGCAATCACTGCTTGACCATGTCGACAGCCATGCCTCCGTGAGGGCCGGGCCATGACGCTGCGCCTGTTATTTGCGGCGGGCGACGTGGGTGGTGCGCGGGCGATTTTGCCGGTGGCGCAGTTGGCTGCATCTGACGGCGCGCAGGTTTTCGCCCTGGCTCTTGGCGTCTTGCAGGCTGAGGGCGATGCGGGTTGGTTGTGGCTGAATGCGTTTTCCAGATATCTACGCTGTCATGGATGACATGGCCATGGAAGGGGCGCGTGCAGCCGGTATTCCTGACAGCATTTTGCGTTTGACGGGTCATCCGGCATTACGTTTTCTGGACGCAGAAGCAACTCAGATGTCCGGCCCGGCAGTGGCGGAGATCAGTATCCTTTTCGTTTCGGAGACGGTCTGTCAGGACAGCGGTCCGTGCGACGCGCCGGATGGACGCGGCTATGAAGAGGTTGGCGTCTCGCACCTGTTCGCCGAAACCCTTGTCGGAGCACTTGCCAAACTACCCGGCCAACCGCCCATCACGCTTGGAGTTGCCCCGCAGCCGCGCGAAGATCGCGACGCGGTGGCCGTGAGGTGGGCCGATCTGAGCGAGGCCATCAACCGCCAGTCACCGAACCGGGTTGAAGTGGCAATCGTGCCGCGTGAAGGCGTGCGCACCGCGCTTCAGGGGGCAAGCCATGTGGTGGGGATGAGCTCATTTCTGCTCTACGAGGCATGGCTGCTGGGTCGGCCGACGTTGAGCATCCAGCCTTAATTGCGATGGACCCAGCTCTCTGTTATCGGCCAGCGGCACGGCGTGCACCTTCGCGAGAACAGCACCGACCTTCCGAAGGTGATCGGCGATTGGCTGGATGAACGAGCCCCGATCGGATCAGGAATTTTCAGTCGCGCCGTTCACTCCTAATACCTTCACGCCTGCCTGTGGGATACGGACTGCGGTGTGGATCGAAACCAGTTCGTGGACGCTGTGAAGGCGGAACTTCCCTGATTTGAGTTGCGGGAAAAGGAGGGCGTGAAACTGGGCGCGCGCTACATGCGGCCAATCTACATGCTGCCGATGTTCCAACAGAGGATCGTCCGGCAGGGTGCCGCAAACGGATTGACCAGCGCTTGCAGGACTTTGCCACGGGTCTGTGTCCGGTTGTCGAAGATCTGCACCACAACCGGCTTGTCAGTCACGAATTTACCATGCCCTCAATGAACTTCATCGACATCAATGACGTCGTGCACGCGTTCGAGAAAGTCTGGGATGCGCGCAATAGCCTTGGTCAGAACTAGGGCCTGTTGACGTTTGGGGATTCCCAAATCAGGCGCTGAATGATTCAAGGTTGCAAACACAGGAGGCAACCTTGATCCGCACCGTTCTTACCGACACCCAATGGGAGATCATCGCACCGCACTGCCTTGGTCGGGAATGTGATCCCGGCCGCACCGGCCCCGAGCCGCGTCTGTTTGTTGAAGCGGTTCTCTGGGTCGTGCGCACTGGGTGTCCTTGGCGCGACCTGCCCGACGAGTTCGGCAAATGGAACAGCGTGTTCAAACGGTTTCGCCGATGGGTGAAGGCAGATGCATTCTACCGCATGTTCAAGATGTTGGCCGAAGACGCAGACTTTGAATACACGATGTTAGACGGCAGCATCGTCAAGGTCCACCGCCACGGGCAGGGCGCAAAAGGGGGACTCTGCGCCAGGCCGTCGGGCGTTCTCGCGGCGGCATAACGACCAAGATCATGGCGCTGACCGATGCGCTCGGCAATCTGATCGACTTCCGGCTGCTGCCCGGTCAGGCCCATGACCTGCGCGGCACTGCTGCACTCATCGAAGGTCTGTCCTGTGGCCAACTCCTCGCCGACCGTGCCTTTGACGCCGACTGGCTTCGCGGAGCCCTCAACGAGGCCGGGATTGAGCCGGTCATACCGCCGAAATCCAACCGCCGCTTCCCGGCGGAGTTCGACCGCCACACCTACAAATGGCGCCACCTGATCGAGAACTTCTTCGGAAAGCTAAAGGAATACAGGGGGATCGCAATGCGCTGCTGCAAAACAGACGGAAGCTTCAGCGCCTTCATCGCTGTCGCAGCGATCGTGATTCAGACCCGGTGAACGTCAACAGGCCCTAGCAGACGAGGTTTTTCATGGCTCGATCCCAACCCTACACGCTGATCGCGTCCGCCTTTACGCCGGAGCATTTGACGGATCGCCATGTCGCATGGCTGAATGATGCGGACCTGATGCGGACCTGATGCGGACCTGATGCGGTACAGCGAACAGCGCCATCGCACCCACACGCGTGCGAGTTGTAAGGCGTTCGTGGCTAGCTTCGCCACCGGTCCAAATCTTTTGCGGGCGATTGAAGCGTCCGATCTGGACGATCTTCACATCGGAAATATCGCTGCGTCCCGCGATACGAACAACGGGTTGGCCGACATCTCCATCATGATAGGTGCGCCGGAGGCGACCCGTCGTGGGTACGGCGCGTTGGCGTGGCGCCCTGTGATGCAGCATCTGGCAAATGATCCGAGTATCCGCAAGATCACCGGGGGATGCATGGCCGCGAACGAAACGATGAAATCCACCATGACATCGCGTGGAATGCAGCCCGACGGTATCCGAAAGGCCCATTACATGCTGGACGGGCATCCTGTTGATGTAGTGTATTTTCCGATTCTCAGACGTGGGGTCAGACGTAGCTTGGGGCACGGAAGGTCCCTCTTTGGGGCAAGTACGTGGGGAATTGCATGCGCCACATCGACAAGCAAAATGGGCGCGCCTGCGTCGGCTCATTGTGACCGGACAGACGCTGCTCATTGGCGGATCCGGGCGGATCGGGCGCATGGTTCGTCGTGCGTGTCAGGCAAGCCAGCGAAGTGATCCGGCCCAGTACCGCACGAAGGCCAGCGCATTCTTACCACTGGGGATTGGTTGCTTCGAGAACGGCTATGGACCGCTGCGTTCTTACATCGGGCCCCGAAGCCTCCGGATTGTCTCGGGAATGTGTTGTGGAACCTCGCGGCTCTCGACACGCAGATTCCGTTGCTGGCCCGAAGCAGCAGCAGCGAAGAAACGGACGCGATCTATTCGCGCGCCTGTGCGCCGCGCAAGGCTCGGTTCGATCTGATCTATCAGGACCGGCGAACGCTATGCTTTGGTCCCCGCATCAAGTTGGACAATGTGTTCAAGAGCCTACGCTAAAGGCCACTTGTGTCGCCATACGGTCTGAGCGGTGGTTGCGGTCATTTGTTGTTTGGACGATGGTGGCAATGGGATGCAACCACCCTAGTTACAGTCCAGGGCCCTTGGTCCTGAACAAACCGGCCATGAGTTCCGCAGTGTCGCGGAGACCCTTTCGACGAGATTTGACTGACCGATGACATCCATTGATGCCTTCTCTGCCCCACAGCCTGTCATCGAGGAGGGCGCTTCCACGGCGGCCCAGTCCGACGGGATGGAAGATTGGATTGCCTGTCCGACCTGCGACGCGCTTTACAATCTTCCAAAACTGGAGCAGGGCGCGCGCGCGCAGTGTACACGCTGTCACACCGTTCTTGCCGCCCCGCGCGCGGGGGCAATGACGCGGATTGTGATGCTGGCGGCGACGTCATTCATCCTGATGTTGGCGGCTGTTTTTTTCCCGTTTCTGGAACTGACCGCTGCAGGCTTGCGGCAACGCAGCTCGATCCTTGATGTGGCGCTGGTCTTTGCCGACGGGCCATTCATCGGCCTCGCGATTGCCGTGGGCGCGCTCATCATCGCAATCCCATTGGCGCGACTTGCGGCCCTGATCTATGTGCTGGCTCCGATGGCCTTGGGCAACCGTCCGGCGCGTGACGCGATCCCGGTATTTCGCTTTTCGGAACGGATCAAGCCGTGGTCCATGGCCGAAATCTTCATCGTGGGCGTCGCGGTGGCACTGATCAAGGTAGCTGGTCTTGCCACATTGTCCTTTGGGCCAGCGTTCTGGGCCTTTTGTCTTCTGGTCCTTGTGACCGCGTTGACGGACACATTCATGTGCAGATTGACGATTTGGAAAACGCTGGAACAGCGTACGAGATCATGACAGCACAGAACATCCCACACGAAACGCTGGCCGCGCCCGCGACGATCACGGCGCGCGCCGCAGGCTATCTTGGCTGTCCGCACTGTGGTCGGGTCCACAACCTTCCTGCGCCGGGTCACTGCTTGCGCTGCGGTCTGCGGCTTGACGCGAGCAAGCCCGATGCCAGCCTGCAATGGGTCTGGGCGTGGTTCTTTGCGGGCCTCATCGCCTATGTCCCGGCGAACCTTTACCCGATGCTTCTAACGTCACAGTTGGGGCGCACCAGCGAGAGCACGATTCTTGAGGGTGTGGTGGATCTTATCCACTACGGATCCTATGCTGTGGCGGCGATCGTATTCGTGGCTTCCATTCTAATTCCAGTGGGCAAGTTTCTTGCGATCGCCTACCTCGCGCTCAGTATTCAGCGGAAGGTCAGGCAGGGCGTCCACAATCGTCACAAACTCTATGAAGTTGTTGAATTCATTGGGCGCTGGTCGATGATCGATGTCTTCGTTGTGGCTATCCTCGCAGCCCTCGTACAGCTTGATTTTGCGGCGTCGATCAACCCCGGGGTTGCGGCAATTAGCTTCGCCCTTTCGGTTGCATTTACTATGCTTTCAGCGCAGAGCTTCAATCCCAAATCTATTTGGGCTGCCGGGGATACATCTAAGACATGAGCGACCAAAACCCTCCGTCACCGCATGTTGAGGCGCCAAGCCGCTCGTTCTGGCGCAATATCTCCGTTGTCTGGCTTGTGCCTGTGTTGGCATTGCTCGTGGCGCTTGGGATTGCCTGGCAGTCCTTTGCCGATCGCGGCGGGTTGATCGAAATCCAGTTCGAGACCGGAGCAGGCGTGACCGCAGGCGAAACGACGGTACGCTACCGCGATGTGGTCATTGGAGAAGTTGAAGCGGTCTATTTCAGCGAAGATCTTAACGCCGTTGTCGTCAGCGCGCGGATTGAGAATGACATTCTGCCCTATCTGGACAGCGATGCCCGGTTCTGGGTCGTCCAGCCTGAGATTTCGGCCCAAGGCGTCTCGGGCCTGTCGACGGTCGTATCTGGCGTCTACATCGAGGGTGCATGGAATACCGAAGCCGGAGAGGCGCTGACGTCTTTTGAAGGCCTGGCTCGCCCGCTGTTCGTTCGTCCCGGTGATGTCGGCCGACGGATCACGCTGAACGTGGACCCGGGCCTGCAACTTTCGGGCGGCACGCCTCTGATCTATCGCGGTCTGCCCGTGGGTCGTCTGGAAGAGCCGCAATTCGTCGATGGTGGCAGCGCTATCCGGGTTGAGGCCTTCATCGAGGCCCCATTTGACGACCGTATCTCTGAGGCCACCCGGTTTTGGGACAGCTCCGGCTTTTCCATTGATTTCGGCGCAGATGGCTTGTCCCTGGACGTTGAAAGCATCGCGTCGCTGGTCAGTGGTGGGATCGAGTTTGACGAGGTCTACTCCAACGGTGCGCCGGTGGCGGAGGGGTATCGCTTCAACATCTATACTTCGGAAGAAGTCGCGCGGGCGTCCGCATTTGTGAACCCGGTTGTGGGCGAAGTGCCGGTTTCGGTGCAATTCGCCGAGTATACACGCGGGCTGCGCCGGGGCTTGGGCGTATTCATGGAAGAAGAGAGGATTGGCCAGGTGTCTTCCGTTACCGTCCACTCCTTCGACACGCCCGATGGGCCGGAACGTCGTCACGTCGCCAACCTGCTGCTCGACCCGGAGGCCCTTAATCTCGCGGAAGGTGCAGGACCGGACGAAGTATACGCCTTTTTGGACGCTGCAGTGGTCGACGGATTGCGCGCACGTCTGGCGGTAGAGGGCCTGATCACGTCTGAATTCCGTATCGTGCTGGCCGACGTCAACAACCCTGACCCCGCCATGTTCGAACGGGACGCCGTGCCGTTCCCGCGCATTCCAGCGGTGGCCACAGAACGCTCGACTGTCAATTCGACAGCGGAAGGCGTATTGGAACGGGTCGCCGCACTGCCGTTTGAGGGCTTGCTGACACAGGCGATTGATACCTTGGCCGCGATTGAAACGCTTGCGGGCGATGATGGTTTTCAATTGATCACCGACGAGGCGCTGACACTTCTGACGGAAGCGCGCGGGTTGGTGGGGGACGACACCCAAGCCATTCCAGTGGCCGCCCGTGAGGCGGTTGAGGCGCTGCGTGATATCGTTGCAGCCTTTGATGAGGAGGGCAGCGTTGCCGCGCTGACCTCGGCTGTCACCAGCGCCGACAGCGTGTTTACATCCCTCGACGGCGCTATAGTGACCTTGCCGGAATTGCTGGAAAACCTGCGGATCCTGTCCGCCACCGCCGCTGCGCTGGAGTTGGAAAGCCTTGTGACGTCAGCGGACGGAGCTTTGGCAGCCGCCAATGCATTCTTTGCGGATGAAGATCTGGCCGCTGTGCCAGGCGAGTTGTCTACCGCGCTCACCGGATTGAGCACGCTGCTGGCAAGCCTTGAGCAGGAGGGCAGCGTCGCGGCCCTGACCGCAGCCCTAACCTCAGCCGATACGGCCTTTACAACGATCAACGGTTCAGTCGCGGAGTTGCCGGCCTTGCTGGATAACCTCAGCACCTTGTCGGCCAGATTGTCGGAGTTGGAAATTGAGGGGCTGGTAGCTTCGGCCAACGGCGTTCTGTCATCGGCTGACGCATTTTTCTCTGATGAGGATCTGGCGGCCGTACCCGGTGAATTGTCAACAGCCTTGACCGGATTCAACGATCTCATGACGGGACTGGAAGAGGGCAGCAGCGTGGAGGCGTTGACCTCGGCGCTGACCTCTGCCGACAGCGCCTTCGCCACGCTCGACACCGCCAGCGCACGCCTGCCGGAGTTGATGAACAACCTCGCATCACTGTCGGAAACAGCCGCAGCCCTTGAGATTGAGGCACTGGTGACCTCGGCCAACACGGTCCTTGGTTCTGCCAACGCGATCTTGTCGAACGAGGATCTGGCAGATGTACCATCGGATCTGTCCGCAGCCTTGGGTGAGTTGGAGTCGCTTCTCGCCGCTCTGACCGCCGCTGATGTTGTGGGCAGTCTGAATTCCACCCTGACGGCGGCCAGTTCCGCCGCTGTGTCGGCTGAGGCGGCTGCGGATGAATTGCCTGCGCTGGTCAACCGGACGGAGGCGTTGTTGGCGCAGATTGGAACCCTTTCGGCTGCCTACGGCCCGCGCTCTGACTTGATGGCCGAGGCGATGGATGTGCTGAGGGAAATTACCGTCGCGGCTCGCTCCATCGCGCAGCTCGCCCGCACGATCGAACGCAATCCGAACTCGCTAATCACAGGACGCTAAACATGGTCTTTCGCACTCCTCTTTTCGTGGCAGCCCTGACGTTGGCCGGGTGTGGCAGTGACGCGCTGTTTCTGGTGCCGGATTATCCCGTGGCCATTGTAGTGCCGGTCAACACCCGCAGCCTTGAGGTGCGCGATGTGATCCTGCCCGCTTACGCATCCGAGACGGAGATTTTGGTTCAAGAGGCCGACGGCGCGTTGCGCCCGGCAGGTGGTGCGCTTTGGGCGGATGATCCGCGATCTGGCCTGACGCAGGCACTTGCGCGGCGCTTGGATCAAGGCACTTCAGCCACCGTCGCGGCAGAGCCCTGGCCGCTGTTCGACGGACCGGACCGGGCGGTTCAGGTCACGGTGGATCGGATGATCGCAGTGGAAGGCGGCGCGCTTGAGTTGTCGGGCCAGTTCGCAATGATCTCGCGCAGCGGAACCGCACGCGAATTCCTGCGCCGCTTTGATATCCGCGAGCCTTTGGCCGGTACCGACCCCCAGTCCGTGGCCGACGCCGTGGGTCGCGCAGTGACGCGGCTTTCAGGCGAGATTGCCGCGACGATCGCGCGGTAGTTGCGTAGTCAAAAATGCGACGCGCCAAGCCCTATGTTTCGTCGCTGATCTGCAACCTGTACAGCCGCGCATAGGCGCCGCCTTTGGTCAGCAGTTCGTCGTGGGTACCCTGCTCAATCACATGGCCTGCCTCCATGACCACGATCTTGTCGGCGGAGCGGATGGTGGACAAGCGGTGCGCGATCACCAGCGTCGTACGACCCTGTGCCAGGCGGTCCAACGCGGCCCCCACAAACTTTTCCGACTCCGCATCCAGTGCCGAGGTCGGTTCATCAAGAAGCAGCACCGGTGCGCTCTTCAGCATCGCGCGCGCGATGGCCACACGTTGCCGCTGCCCGCCCGAAAGACCGGATCCCCGTGGCCCCACGAGCGTATCCAGCCGGGCAGGTAGCCTATCCGCGAACACGTCTACCGACGCATCGCGCGCAGCGCGGTGCAGGGCGTCCTTTCCCGCAGTCGTGTCGCCCATCAGAATATTGGTCGCGATGGATTCGTCGAAAAGGGCCGTGTCCTGGCCCACGACCGCGATCGTGTCACGCAACTCAGATAACGCGATGCTATTGATGGCAACGCCTCCGATAGAGATCCGGCCCTCGTCCGCATCAATCAGGCGGGTCAACACACCGAACACGGTTGTCTTTCCTGCCCCCGACGCCCCCACAAGTGCCGTCGTCTCACCTGCTTTGGCAGTAAAGCTCAGATCGCGCAGGACCGGCGCATCGCCGTATCCGAAGCTGACACCGTCAAAGACGATATCGCCGGGCGGCAGAGGTTTGGGCATCACGGGCGGCAGGATCGTGGGCGCCGTCTCGAACAGCGCATATATTCGTTCGAGGGAGGCGGAGGCGGTCTGCACCTGGCCTGCGATATTGGCGAGGCGGCGCAAGGGTTCGAATAACAGGCCAAGGGCAGTGAAGAACGACATGAACTCTCCCACGCTCTTTTCGCCATCAATAATGTCCTGTCCGCCGAAATAGAGCACTGCCACGAAGCCCGCCGCCGCGATCAGATCGATCATGGCGGGGTTTGCGGCCACACCGACTTGCGCATGCAGCGACGGACGCAGGAAGGTCCTTATCTCGTCTCGGAAGCGGCGATCCTCGGAGGCTTCAAGCCGGTACAGCTTGATCGTCTGGACGCCGTGAAAGATTTCATCCAGCCGGGTGGAGAGCCGCGCTGCCGCCATTCGCGCGCGCGTGGCCGTGCGGCGGATGAACCGTTGAACCACCAACAGCGGCAGAACAAGAATAGGGAGGCCCAGCAGCGCGGAGACTGTCCAGGTCCAATCGGTCCAGAGCATGACAGCCAGCAGGGACAGCAATGTGACTGTATCGCGCCCCAATGAGATCAAAACTGACGACGACAACGATTGCAAAGCCGAAGTGTCGCCGCGCACGCGTTCGATCAGTGCGCCCGGCGGGTTGGGTTGAAAGAACGCCATGTCGAGCGTGAGCAGGTGGCGCACCATGCGCGTTTGCAGGTCCGCCACAACACGCAAGCCCACGCCAACCATCAATATCCGTTGCAGGAACCCCGAGGTGGCCCGTAGTGCAAACAAGAAGCCCACCATCAGCGCGACCCACGAGACACCGTCCATGGAACCTGCGATAAACAGCTCATCGAAAAGTGGCTGCACAAGCCACGCAAACGCGCCGATGGCTGCACCCTCCACCGTCATCAATACCACGGCAAGCAACAGGATCGGCCAGAATCTGGCAATATGCTCGGACCACAACCGCATCAGCAGTCTGCGGGCCGGGGCAGGGGCCGCATGGTCGCGACCGGACCTTGCGGGAGCGTTAACCAAAGCAGTTGGTCCAAACATCCAGGGGGAAGAGAAGCGGCACTTATCCATCCTTCAAGGTCGCAGCCGTCATGGGCCGCGCAGGGATACGCGATGTGATGGCCTCGCACAAGAACTGACCATATTGCCCGTAAATCGCCGAAGTGGGCATGATAATGCCGGATTTGCCGCATACTCACAGGAAATTAGCCCTTCATACGCCGTGCGACACAGGCGATGGTTGCGCCTTGCCCTGATCCGCGATTAGTCTCTGCCCACAAGCGCAGGGCACGGTCGTTCTTTTTCCTGAAACGGAGCCGGAGACATCAGCGCGCAACAATGGGGAGTGGGGTTTGACCTCAGACGCAAGTAACGCGTTCGTCTCGTTCGATCGGGTGCAAAAAAGCTATGATGGCGAGATTCTTGTCGTCAAGGACCTTAATCTGCACATCGGTCGCGGTGAATTTCTGACAATGCTAGGGCCCTCGGGGTCCGGTAAAACCACCTGCCTGATGATGCTGGCCGGATTCGAGACGGCGACCCATGGCGAGATCACACTCGACGGCAAGCCGATCAACAACATTCCGCCGCATAAGCGAGGCATCGGAATGGTGTTTCAGAACTATGCCTTGTTTCCGCACATGACGGTGGGTGAAAACCTGTCGTTCCCACTGGAAGTGCGCGGCATGGCCAAGTCAGAGCGTGAAGAGAAGATCAAACGCGCGCTCGATATGGTTCAGATGGGCGATTTCATCAATCGCCGTCCGGCGCAGCTCTCTGGCGGTCAGCAGCAGCGTATCGCGCTGAGCCGCGCGTTGGTGTTTGAGCCGGAATTGGTCTTGATGGACGAGCCGTTGGGCGCACTCGACAAGCAACTGCGTGAAACGCTGCAGTTTGAGATCACCAACCTGGCGCATGAGCTTGGGATTACGACTGTCTACGTGACCCACGACCAGACCGAAGCGCTGACCATGTCGGATCGTGTGGCCGTGTTTGACGATGGCCGCATTCAGCAGCTGGCCCCGCCGGACGAGCTTTATGAAGAGCCGCAGAACAGTTTTGTGGCGCAATTCATCGGTGAGAATAATACGTTGCAGGGTACGGTTACAAAGCTCAACGGCGATATGTGCGAAGTGACGCTGGCCGATGGATCTGTCATCGACGCGCTCCCGGTGAATATCGGCGGCTTGGGCGAGAAAACCCAGGTTTCCATCCGGCCTGAGCGGGTGGAGATGAACACGGAACGTCTGACGGTCGGCGCGCACACGCTGAAGGCTGAAGTGCTGGAGTTTGTCTACATGGGCGACATCTACCGCACGCGGTTGCGCGTCGCAGGCAAGGACGATTTCATTATCAAAACACGAAACGCCCCCGATCAGCGCAGGCTGAAGCCGGGGGAGAATATCGAGATCGGCTGGCGTCCGCAGGATTGCCGCGCGCTCGATGCATAAAGATCGGTGCGTGTCACAAACGCACTGATCAAACAAGGCCACGGGGATAACCCCGGGAATTTAGCCAGATGGGGCGTGTGTCCCGGATGGTCCAACCAAGGAGAGACCTATGACCCTCAAGAGCCTCATGCTCCTGACAACTGGCGCCACCCTGGCCGCCTCCGGCGCGATGGCCGACGGCCACATGGCCAACTCCATGACCCTCGTGTCGTGGGGTGGTGCTTATCAGGCCAGCCAGACTGCCGCGTATTCCGATCCCTATGCCGCGATGAACGAAGGCCTGGAAATTATCTGGGATGAAAGCTCACCCGAAGCCGTGGCGCGCCTGCGCGCGATGGAAGAAGCCGGCAACATCTCGTGGGATGTCGTTGACGTTGTAGCTTCTGACGCCATTCGCCTGTGCGACGAAGGGCTGGCGATGGAAATCGACCACGATGAGATGCTTGCCCCCGGCGACGACGGATCCACGCCTTCGGAGGATTTTGGCGACCTGATCGTGTCGGACTGCTTCATTCCGCAGATCGTTTACTCGACAACGGCCGGTTACCGCACGGATGTCGAAGATTGGAACGGCAACACGCCAACCGATATCTGCGCGATCTTCGACACGGAGAACTTCCCCGGCCAGCGTACGTTGGAGCGGCGGCCCATCAACAATCTGGAATGGGCATTGCTGTGCTCCGGCGTAGCGATGGAAGACATCTACGATACGCTCGAGACCGAAGAGGGTATCGCGCAGGCGTTCGCCATGCTCGACACTATTCAGGACGAGACGATCTGGTGGAACTCTGCGGCTGAAGCGATCCAGGCCCTGGCTGATGGCGAAGCTGTGATCGGCTCGACTTACAACGGTCGCCTGTTCTCGGCGATTGAAGAGCAGGACCAGCCCATCGCGATGCTGTGGGACGCGCAGGTCTTTGACTTGGATGGCTGGATCATTCCCGAAGGTCTGCCTGAGGATCGTCTGGCCCGGGCAACGGATTTCGTTCGCTTCGCGACCGACACCCAGCGTCTGGCAGATCAGGCAGCGTATATCTCGTATGGTCCGGCACGGGCGTCATCCGCACCGCTGGTTGGAACACACGCAGTTCTGGGCATCGAGATGGCGCCGCACATGCCAACCGATCCCAACAACGCTCAGCGGACCATCCTGTTCAACTACGAATGGTGGGCGGATTACCGCGACGATCTGGACGCACGCTTCCAGGCGTGGCTGGCTCAGTAAGCCGGTCGTCGAACGACTTTGGCCGGGGCAACTGATGTTGCCCCGGTTCATCTCTACCAAGAAGGCTCAGCAAATGCCCAAAGGCAACATCACGGTGAACGACCCCGAGGCCCGCCAGGAGGACATCGAGCGCGACACGCCGATCCTGGAAGCTATCGGCGGACGTTTCATTGTCCGAGGCGGGCACGCTGGCGTGATGGAGGGCGAGACGCTTTTGCGCAACGCCGTCACCGACTTTCCAAGCTGTGCTACTGCAATGGCCGCGTACAATGGTCCAGAATATCAAGGCGTCGTCGAGATCCTCCTCCGCCGCTCAGCTTCCGGCGCGATCCTCGTCAAGGAGGGCGTGTAGATGTCTGACGCAACGCAAGCTGGCCCGGTTCTCGCCGCCGATGGCACTCCGCTAAAACGCAGCCTGAACAAGGCGTTGCGTGCCCAGAAGATGCGCGCGCTGATGCTGATCGCGCCGCTGCTGATCTTCATCATGGTGGCCTTCATCGCCCCCATCGTGGACATGCTGTTCCGCTCGGTTGAAAACCAGATCACCTCCGAGACCCTACCGCGCACCGTTATGGCGTTGGAGGAATGGGACGCCGAGGGACTTCCTGATGACGACACCTACGCAGCTCTTGCCTACGATTTCCAGGAAGCCGCAGAGCGCCGCCTCCACACGCGCCTCGGCTCGCGCCTGAACTATGAGACCACCGGGATTTCGTCCCTATTCCGCCAATCGGGCCGGAGCGTGGATGACATCGGCGAGGATTTCGCGGACCAATTCATCGCGCTGAATGCCGCGTGGGAAGAACCTGCCACTTGGGCCGCTCTGATGAGCGCGCCGGATTGGCTTGAGAACGCCACAGGGGCCGATGGACCCGGTCTGCCGTTCCGCCTGTCTGTTGCAGCAGGAGAGATTCTGCCTGAAACCGCGGACGCGTATCGCAGCTTCGCCCGCACCATACAGGAGGAAGACGACGACAACCCAACGGCGGAACAGCCCTGGAACACCGTCTACATGGCGCTTTATCGCGATCTGAGCCGTGCGGACGTCAGCGGCTACGGCGGACCAATGGCCGATCTGCTGACCGAGGCTGACGCCGCAGTGAGCGACTTCGAGGGGATGACCCCGCGCGAGCAGTGGATTGAGGTCAACGAAGACTGGGGCGACCGTGAGGTCTGGGCCACGATCGAGGCTTTCTCTGACCCCTATACCGCGGGTTATTTCCTGACTTCTATTGACCTGCAACTGACACCCGACGGGATTGAAGCGCAGCCAGAGGAGCAGCGTATCTATGTGCTGCTGTTCCAGCGCACGATCTTCATGTCAGGTATGATCACGCTGATGTGTGTGCTGCTTGGCTACCCGATTGCCTATCTTCTATCGAACCTGCCGTCGCGGTCGTCCAATCTGCTGCTGATCCTTGTGTTGCTGCCGTTCTGGACCTCACTTCTGGTCCGTACCTCGGCCTGGAAGGTGCTGTTGCAGCAGCAAGGCGTGATCAACGATATTCTCGTTTGGGTCGGGATCGTGGCTGACGACAACCGGTTGGCGCTGATCAACAACCAGCTTGGCACTATCATCGCGATGACGCACATCCTGCTGCCGTTCATGATCCTGCCGCTGTTCTCGGTCATGAAAACCATTCCGCCAACCTACGTGCGGGCCGCGAAATCATTGGGGGCCACGAATTTCACGGCCTTCCGGCGCGTCTATTTTCCGCAGTCCATTCCGGGCATCGGAGCGGGCTGTATCCTCGTGTTCATCCTCGCCATCGGCTACTATATCACGCCCGAGTTGGTGGGCGGACGCACGGGGACATTCATCTCCAACCGGATCGCGTACCACATTTCCAGCAGTCTGAACTGGGGCCTTGCCGCCGCGCTCGGCTCGCTTTTGCTGGCGCTCGTGCTGTGCCTCTACTGGGTCTACGACCGGATCGTCGGCATCGACAACGTGAAGCTAGGATAGAGCCATGGACACGAAACTTCCCCCCTATGCCACGTTCGGACAGCGGCTTTGGTTCTATGGGTTCCGGGTAATTTGCGGCCTGATCTTTTTTTTCCTGATCGCGCCAATCCTTACCATCATTCCGCTTAGCTTCAACGCGGAGGATTTCTTCACGTTCACCCCCGGCATGTTGGCGTTCGAGAGTGACGCCTATAGCCTGCGCCACTACCGCGCGTTCTTTGGGCAAGCCGGGTACCCATGGATCGGTCTGGGTATCGGCTTGGCGATTGGACTGCTGATCACCGTCTTGCTCAAGCTGCTCAAAGGATCGACCAACTTCTTTCCGATCGTGATCTTTGCGATCATCGGTTTAATCGTCGGTAAATTGACGGGTTTGGAGGGGGAGGAGTGGATGACCCCCATGCGAAACTCCCTGCGGATCGCACCTGTCGCGACGCTGCTGTCAGTGGGCTTCGGGACGCTGGCGGCCATTGGCCTGTCGCAAAGCCATGTGCCATTTAAGGGCGCGATCATGGCAATTCTGATTTCACCGATGATTGTGCCTCTGATTATTTCTGCCGCGGGTATGTATTTCTTCTACTCCCGTATCGGCCTTCAAGGCACGTTCATGGGCGTGGTACTGGCTCATGCAGCTTTGGGCATCCCGTTCGTTATCATCACGGTGACCGCGACACTCGTGGGCTTTGACAAATCACTGACGCGCGCGGCGGCAAATCTTGGGGCCAATCCGGTTACGACGTTCTTCCGCATCCAGATGCCGCTTATCCTTCCTGGCGTAATCTCGGGCGGACTTTTCGCGTTCATCACATCGTTTGACGAGGTTGTGGTGGTGATTTTCGTAGGCTCCGCTGGCCAGCAAACCCTGCCGTGGCAGATGTTCACGGGACTGCGCGAGCAGATCAGCCCGACGATCCTTGCCGCCGCCACGGTGCTAGTCGCAATTTCGGTCATCCTGTTGGCCGTGGTCGAGCTCCTGCGACGACGATCCGAGCGCCTGCGCGGGATCGCACCTCATTGAAGAGTGTGCCAACAATTGCCCCAAAGCAATTCGGGGAAAACCAGGATCGGGGTACTCTCATGTAAGTCAGTTTGTGAGTCATCCTGTTTGGGAGGATGGATCATCTCAGCACCTTTGCCATCAGCGCTCCGGGGGCGTTTTCAGAGATACATTGAAGAAGGGTTAAGTGGGCGCGCGGCGGCGTTTTGCCTGAAGCTATCGCCTGCAACCGGGGCTCGCTGGGCGCGGCAGGTAAAGACCAGGGGTCATACAGCTCCTGCGCCCCAAGGCCGCCCTTGTGACACGGGCAAGCTGGCCCCCTACCGGGCCTTCTTTGAGGGGCTGGACAGGCAAGACCCGGATATCACGCTCTTTGAGATCAGAGATGTCCTGGCCGATGCAGAAGGGGTGCAGGTGCATCATTCCTCCACCGCTGCTCTGCTGTCACGCATCGGGTTTACGCATAAAAAAAGTCGCTGGTTGCCACCGAACGCCGCTGCGCCAAGGTAAGGCGTCAGCGAGCAGATTGGTCTGCACATCGCGTCCCGGCCATAGCAGCGTTACCTGAACGCTTTGTCTTTGTTAACGAAACCGCAGCAAGGACCAACCTCACGCGGTTGAGGGGCTGGGCATCATGCGGCACGCGCCTGACGATGGACGCCCCTTTTGGAATCTGGGGAACGCAGACGCTGATTGCAGGCTTGACGAACGAAGCCCTGATTGCGCCTTGGGCCATCAAGGGCGCAATGGATTCTCCCGCCTTCGCCGTCTACATCCGCCAGGTGCTGGTGCCCGAAATTGCACCTGGCTCTGTGGTCGTGTTCGATAATCTGGCAACGCATCGCAACAAAGAAGCGGCAGCCGCGCTCAAGCGCATGGCTGCTGGTTCCTGTACCTGCCGCCATACTCTCCCGACCTCAATCCAATCGAACAGGCCTACTCGAAGCTCAAGGCTCACCTTCGACGGATCGGCGCGCGGACCTTCACCGAAGTGTTCGACGCAATCGCGGATATCTGAGACGTCTACGATCCGATGGAATGCTGGATCTACTTCAAGGCCGCCGGATATGTCTTAGGTGAATCCCGAAATGTTTTAGTCGCAATTCTGTCCTCTGTACATTGCCGGTGGCGTTGCGCGGGAGTTCGGCCTGAAATCGGATCTCACGTGGGATCTTAAATCGGGCCAATTGGTCCACGGTGCCTGCGCGCCGCTCTGACACGAAAGGATTGGAAGTGAACAAATTGGTCTGTAAGCGTTGCGCCGCTCCCACCTTCCTGATGAGTGCTTGATCTGCGCGTCTGTTTCCAAGTTTGGATTTGCGAAGGAGACTGGACCTGTCGCGGTTTGATGCCGCTCCTTTGATAGCATTTACTGCAACAAAGGAGACGAACTGCGCTTCGATGTGCTCAGGTTCGCAAAACGCTGGAAGCCGAAAAAAGCGATCCAATGATCAGCGTGGCGTCAAGGCACCGCTAACATTTGATGGCAACAGGCGAGGAGCTTTCTTGCGGGATGGGGTTGCGGGAACAGTAGCTGTCCGTGCAAAGATTGAAGCGTTACGCTTCGGCGTACGACCGCACCGTTCGCTCAAGCCCCTCGATGCGGATTGCGGTCAACCAATGCGTGAAAGCCTCGGAAAACCGCGGCTCAGATGCGAGGTCGCCGTAGAGGCCGGGCTGTTCCAGCCACGCCATGGGTCGTGTTTTGCTGGCGGCGGCGGCGGCGGTTCGCGCCTCCCAAAAGGGATCATTCGGCTCGATGACCGAACCGTCGTCGCGGGTGCCGTCGCACATACGCGCCCAGATCGCCTCGACCAAAGCCAGCCCTTGGATGGGAGTGCCAGCGGCCAGGCCTTCGCGGATTATCGGATGCAGGAAGCCGGGGTGGCGCGACGAGCCGTCGAATGACACGCGCCGGGTTGTATCGACAATTTCGGGATTGGAAAAGCGCCGCTCGATCAGATCGACATAGGCTTTGGGCGTCATGCCGGGCACAGGGGCGACGTGGGGGGCGATTTCCGTCAGTTCCAGCTTGCGGAACAGCGCGCGTATGGCGGGGTGCGCCATGCAGCCTGCGATGGTCTCAATCCCCAGAAGCTCTCCGGGGTTGGCGATGACCTGATGGCCCGCATTCAGGATGCGGATTTTCATCGCCTCATAGGCGTGGACATCCTCGGTGAAGGTGGCACCCACGCAGTCCCAATCGGGGCGACCCGCGCAGAAGTTATCCTCGATCACCCACTGCCGGAAATTTTCGTGCGTCACGGGGGCCGCGTCTTCGATCCCCAGCTTTCGCGCGAGGGCCAGTTCATTCGGACCGGTGGCGGGCACGATGCAATCGACCATGGAATTGGGGAAGGCCGCATTGGCCTCAATCCAATCGGCCATCTCTGGATCCGACAGGGTCGCGAGGCCAAGGATCGTCTGACGCAACACGTCGCCATTGCCTTGTAGGTTGTCACAGCTTTGGCAGGTAAATGCGCCGCGGCCCGCATTCCGGCGCAGCCGCAGGGCTGCGATCATCGCGCCGAAGGCCGTTCGTGGCGTGGCGGGATTGGTGGCGTCATGGACGACATCGGGGTGCGCGGCGTCAAAGCTGGCATCGGCGGGGGCCACGTAGTAGCCACCCTCCGTCACGGTCAGGGCCACAATCCGGATCGCAGGATCGGCCATCTGCGCGATCAGCGCGCCGTTTTCAGGCTCCACGGCCACGAAGTCGATCATCGATCCTGTGACCTCGACCGAATGGCCCGAGGGGTCCAGCTCGATCAAGGTGGTCAGACAGTCTTGCGCCAACAGCTTGTCACGCATGGCGCTGTCGCCCGCCCGCACGCCCGCGCCGATGATGGCCCAATCGTGATCACGTCCCTGTTCGAACAGGCGGTGCAGATACCACGCCTGATGGCCACGATGGAAGTTGCCAAGTCCAATGTGCACGATGCCGGGCGTCAAAGCGGCCCGGTCATAGGTCGGCCGCTTGATCGTGTCGGGAAGGGCCGAGAGTGCGGCATTCGAGAGTTTCAAATCAGGTCTTCCCATCAGCTCATCCATTGACCGCCGTCGACGTTAAACGTTTGCGACACGATATAATCCGCCTCCGACGAGGCGAGGAACACAGCCATCCCGGTCAGATCGTCCGGTGTGGCGAACCGGCCTGCCGGCACGCCCGCGGCGACCTCGGCCTTTTTCTGACCGGGCTTTTTGCCTTCGAGTTTGGCAAACATCGCGTCCACATGGACCCAGTGATCGCCGTCCACGACGCCCGGCGCGATGGCGTTCACGTTGATGCCGTGTTGGATCAGGTTCAGACCCGCCGACTGCGTCATCGAGATCACGGCGGCCTTGGTGGAGCAATAGACCAGCACGAGGGGTTCGCCGCGACGGCCCGCCTGCGACGCCATGTTAATGATCTTTCCGTTATTTCCAGGCTCTCTGGGGCCTTGCGAAATCATCTGGCGTGCGGCCGCCTGCAACGTAAACAGTGTGCCCGCGACGTTAACGGAGTAGAGCTTGTCGAAGGAGGCGCGGCTGATATCCACGGTCTCCGCCGCATCAAAGAGCGCCGCATTGTTGATCAGGATATCAAGCTTTCCCGCATGATCCACCACCGATGCAATCGCGGCGTCGATACTGTCTTGATCGGAGACGTCGATCTGCACGGCGTAAGCCTTGTCACCCAACTCGACCGCCGTCGCTTGCGCGGCCTCAAAGTTGATGTCGGCAATTGCCACCTGCGCCCCCTCGCTCAGATAGGCTTGCGCAAATCCACGGCCAATGCCGCGTGCGGCCCCTGTAATCAGGGCGGACTTGCCTTCAAGCCGGTTCATGCAATCCGCAGACCGGCTGCATCGAAGCGGTGCAGCTTGTCCATTTCCGGCGTCAGGTAGACGTCGTCGCCGGAGTGCAGTTCAAACTCGCCGCTCACCCGCACGGTGATGTCGTCGGCCAGCCCGGTATCATGAACATAGAAAAACGTGTCGGACCCCAGGTGCTCGGACACGCCAACGCGGCCTTTCCACATGCCTTCCGTGGCCGATACGCTGATATGCTCGGGCCGGATGCCGATAGTGGTTGCATCGTGCTTTGCAGCCTCTGATCCGGATATCTGGTTCATCTTCGGCGAGCCGATGAAGCCCGCAACGAAGAGGTTCCGGGGTTCACGGTAGAGATCGAGAGGCGATCCCACCTGTTCTATATAGCCCGCACGCAGCACGACGATCTTGTCGGCCATGGTCATGGCTTCGACCTGGTCGTGGGTCACGTAGATCATCGTGGTTTTCAGACGCTCGTGTAGTTCAGTGATCTCCAACCGCATGCCGACCCGCAAAGCGGCGTCGAGGTTCGACAGCGGCTCGTCGAACAGGAACGCCGCAGGCTCACGAACAATCGCACGGCCGATGGCCACACGCTGGCGCTGACCACCCGAAAGCTGGCCGGGACGCCGGTCAATGTAGTCCGACAGGTTCAGAATGCGCGCCGCGTTGTCGATCCGGCGGTCCTGTTCGGCTTGTTCCATCTTCGCCATCCGCAGAGGAAAGGCGATGTTCTTGCGCACGGACATGTGCGGATAGAGCGCGTAGGATTGGAACACCATGGCCAGGCCCCGCTTGGCGGGGGGCGTCAGCGTGGCATCTTCGCCGTCGATGCTGATCTGCCCGCCGGTGACATCCTCCAGCCCTGCGATCAGACGCAGAAGTGTGGACTTGCCGCAGCCCGAGGGGCCGACGAAGACAACAAATTCGCCCTCATTGATCTCCAGATCCAGCGGCGGGATAACCTCCACGTCGCCAAACGACTTCTGTACCTTATCGAGTGTAATACGTCCCATAGGTATCTCCCTATTGCCCTGTCGCTTGCGCTGGTTGAGGGCGTTGTCTTCGTTGCCTTACCGCGTTTCGGCTACTCAAGGGTGTTACTTCACAGCGCCGAACGTCAAACCCCGGACAAGTTGCTTCTGGCTGAACCAGCCAAGAATGAGAATCGGCGCAATCGCCATCGTGGAGGCCGCCGATAGTTTGGCGAAAAACAATCCCTCAGGAGACGAATAGCTGGCGATAAACGCCGTCAGTGGCGCGGCGTTGACCGATGTAAGGTTGAGCGTCCAGAACGCTTCGTTCCAGGCGAGGATGAAGTTCAGAAGCAGCGTCGACGCGATGCCCGGAACCGCCATCGGCGTCAGGACGTAAAGGATTTCATCCTTCAACGATGCCCCATCCATCCGCGCGGCTTCCAGAATCTCACCAGGGATTTCGCGGAAGTAAGTGTAGAGCATCCAGACGATGATCGGCAGGTTGATCAGCATCAAGATCACCACAAGCGCCACGCGGTTGTCCAGGACACCAAGCTGAATGCACAGCAGGTAGATCGGGTACAACACGCCCACTGCCGGCAGCATCTTGGTCGAGAGCATCCACAACAGGATATCCTTGGTGCGCCGCGAGGGTACGAAGGCCATGGACCACGCGGCCGGGATCGCGATCATGACGCCCAATATGGTGGAGGCGCCCGCGATGATGATCGAGTTGGACAGGAAACGCGCGTAGTTCGAACGCTCCATCACCACACCATAGTTTTCCATCGTCCAGTCGAAGAACAAGAAGATCGGAGGGTTTGAGATCGCCTGCGCCTCGGTCTTGAACGAGGTCAGGATGGTCCACAAGATCGGGAAGAAGATCGTAAGTCCGATGCCCCAAGCGAGGACAGTGTTGAGAACCTTGCGGTTGTTTGAGACGGCTCTAGCCATGTCTAAATCCCTCAGTTGTCCAGGTTTTTGCCAACGATGCGCATCAGGAAGATGGCAATGATGTTCGCAAGAATGATCGCATAGACGCCGCCAGCGGATCCGAGTTCCACGTTCTGGCTTTCCAGCACGCGCTGGTAGATCAGGTAGGTCAGTGTTCGGGTGCCGAACGCTCCACCGGTGGTCACGAAGATCTCGGCGAAGACCGCCAGAATGAAGATGGTCTGGATCAAGATAACGATGGTTATCGCGCGGCTCAGGTGCGGCAGCGCGATGAAGAAGAAGCGCGCAATCGGGTTGGCGCCGTCAATTTCGGCTGCCTCAAGCTGTTCACTGTCAAGCGATTGAAACGCGGTCAAAAGGATCAGCGTCGCGAACGGAAGCCATTGCCACGATACGATCAGAATGATCGAGAAGATCGAGGCGTCCTGCAGCCAGACTATCGGATCCGCTCCGAAGAACCTCCATAAATGGGCAAAGACGCCGTTGACGGGGTCCATGAACATGTTCTTCCACACTAGCGCTGAAACCGTGGGCATCACGAAAAACGGTGCGATCACGAGAATGCGGACAATGCCCTGGCCCCACATCGGCTGGTCCAGCAACATCGCGAACAGCACGCCCAGGATGATGGACACCGCAAGGACACCGACCACGATGATCAGAGTTGTCAGAACGGCGGGCCAGAATGAACTGGAGGTCACGAACCGGACGAAGTTGTCAAAGCCGGCGAAGCCCAGGTCGCCACCGCGAAGGGGGCGGTAGTCGCGGACCGAGAACCACAGGGTCATGGAGAGCGGTACGAGCATCCATACCAGAAGGAGAAAGACCGCAGGAGCCATCATGATCCGCGCCGCTGATCGGGAATTCTGGGTGGCCATGACACGTATCCTCTGCGTTCGGGCGGAAACAGGCCCGGGGAAAATCCGTAGTATTTAGGAACTTAGCGCAATTTGTGCCGAAAGGCGACGACAAACGCCGCCTTCCGGTCATTTAAGGGACGCCCGGCTTATTGGTAACCGGCAGCTTCCATGGCTTCGTTCGTGATCGCCTGAGCATTCGCCAAAGCCTCTTCGACGGTCTGCTGACCAGCGTAGGCTGCGGAAAATTCCTGGCTCACTTCGGTCGCGATACCGGCAAACTCCGGAATAGCGGCGAACTGGATGCCGACGTAAGGAACCGGGTCAACCGTTGGGTTGGTCGGGTCTGCCGCCAGGATGGAGTCCAGTGTCATCTGAGCGAATGGAACCTCAATGTAGTTCGGGTTTTCGTACAGCGATGTACGTGCGCCCGGAGGAACGTTGGCCCAACCTTCGTTCTCGGCAACCAGCTCGATGTAGCCGGTGCCTGTCGCCCATTCGATGAACGTCATGGCTGCTTCCTGCTGCTGTGTACCGGCAGGAATTGCCAGTGCCCAGGCCCAAAGCCAGTTCGCGCGACGGCCCAGGCCGTTGTCGGGTGCCAGCGCGAAGCCAACGGAATCCGCAACAGTGGAGTCATTTGGGTTCGTTACGAAGGACGCAGCAACGGTCGCGTCGATCCACATGCCGCACAGGCCCTGTTGGAACAACGAGAGGTTTTCGTTGAAACCGTTGGTCGCGAAACCAGCAGGACCGGATTTTTGCATCATGTCGTTGTAGAAGTTCAGCGTGTCGGCCCATGGCTGGGTGTCGAACTGAGCGTTCCAGTCTTCGTCGAACCAGCGTGCGCCGAACGAGTTGGACATTGCAGTGATGACAGCGCCGCCCTCACCCCAACCTGGCTTGCCGCGCAGGCAGATGCCGTTGATCTCGGCGTCACGGTCAGTCATTGCAGCCGCAGCTTCGCGGATGAATTCCCATGATGGCGCGTCGGGCATCTCGAGGCCCGCAGCTTCCATCAGGTCTGTGCGGTACATAACCATGGACGACTCGCCGTAGAACGGTGCCGCGTAAAGCGTACCATCGTAGGACAAGCCACCGGCCATTGCCGGCAGGATATCTGCGGCGTCATATTCGTCGGAAAGACCGTCGAGCGGCACGAGCCATTCATTTGCGGCCCAGATCGGCGTTTCATACATGCCGATTGTCATGATGTCGAACTGGCCACCGTTGGTGGTGATGTCCGTTGTGACGCGCTGACGAAGCACGTTCTCTTCGAGCGTGACCCACTCGACCGCGATGCCGGTCTCTTCAGTGAACACGTCGGTATAACCCTGCATACGAACCATGTCGCCATTGTTGACGGTGGCGATGGTGATGGTTGTTGCATGGCCCTCGGCAAATGCGGAGCCAGCCATCAGGCTGACGCCAACTGCCGAGCAAAGCAGTGTACGTTTAATGGTCATTCGAGCGACCTCCCTTTTTTACGTATGTAAACTTTACGGTACGAGATGTCGTTCCGTCAACATAATTTTTTCGCACGTTTTTTCTGCGTTGCAGCATAGTTGCGTCGCTAGGCAGACTCGCGCAATTTTAGTACGCCCGGGAACAATTGGATGCTGGGCTCTTCGGGACCCGTTTTGCAACTAATGATATCGACGAGCCGAGAAACTGACGCCTTTCCAATAGCATCGAAGTCTTGAGCGACCGTTGTGAGGGCCGGATTCGTGAACGGACACAGGGGATAGTCATCATGGCCCGCAATTCGTAATCCGCCCTCTGGTGCGCGTCCAGGCGACAATCCGTGCCGCGATGCGGCGCGCAAAGCGCCAATGGCAACTCGGTCATTCGCGCAGAGAATCGATCTGTCGGTCAAAAGTCCCTTTCCGAAGAATCGGTCCAAGACGGCCTCCCCATGGGCTTCAAAGTGTCCGTCATTTTGTTCTTTATCCGCGCCGATGACCTCTGGCTCATGCCCCAAGGCCTGCATGTGCTGAATATAGGCATTCTCGCGCTCCAGCGCGTTGAAGTTTACACGCGGCATAGCAAGAAAAACTGGCGGCGGTCCGACCCGGCATAGATATTCTGTAATTATTCCAGTGCTTTGTAGGTGGTCAGTGCCTACGAAATCCACGTCCGGCATGGTTGAGGGGCGAGAGTTGACTAAAACGAATGGCCGCCGTGACTGGAGGCGCTGGTGCGCGTCGCGATCACTATTGTTTCCAAGTGGCACTACCAAAGCGCCGTCAACGCTCATTGCCATGAATGTCTCTGTCGCGCGCGCTTCGATTGCCGGGTCGGAGTGGGAACATTGCGTAATAACGGTGTATCCGGCCTCCATTGCAGCAACTTCGATCGATTCGAGCAGCCTGGTGAAAAAGAGGTCGTTGAGATACGGAATGATGACGCCAATCAGGCCGGTGGTTTTGCGATTCAGGCGAGTGGCGAAAAAGTTCGGGACGTATTCAACCTGCTCGAGGCCGAGGCGGATCTTCTCGGACGTGGATCTGCGCACCGATCCGGGGCTTTGAAAGTACCGCGAAAGTGTGGGCCGTGACACGCCAATCGCTGCGGACAATTCTTCCATGGTATTGATTTTTGGCTTGTTCATGGCGTCCTCGTGCAGTGTGCGGCGTCAGAAAAGTCCTGTCGCTCGGATGTACTTACGTCAAGGCTTACATCGGTTTCAATATCTTACGTGCGTAAAAAATATTTGCCGAATTTGTTCCGCGCGGAAGGTTTGGTGGTTCAAAGTGCTCGCAGTTTCAATCGCCCGCCGGGATGGGCCGACAATGAGCATCGAGAAGCGCCCCACAACGCGGCCGCATCGACCCACCGGGCAAATCCAGACCTGAGAAATTGGAAGCACCATGGCAGCCCGTAGGGGAATCGAACCCCTCTTTCCAGGTTGAAAACCTGGCGTCCTAACCGATAGACGAACGGGCCGCGGTTGGCGGTGAGGCGTCTTTAGGAAAACCTCGCCGGGGGATCAAGCGGATTCTTTGGTGTGCAGAAATTCGGGAGATCATTCGTTCCAGGCGGCGTCATCCAGGCGCAGTTGAACGCGGGAGCGGCCCTGCCAGTGGTTCAACTCGATCCGGCCCGCCACGTGCACCGCACGCCCGTTGTGAGCCTGCAGCGCGTCAAGGCCGGAGCGGGCGGCGTCAAAACAGATCGCATCAAGTGTGACCGTGCCGCCGTCACCAAGGGTCAGCTTGAGGTGCGCTTCGCCTACTGCCCGAGTGTGGCGAATGCGCAGGGCGGGCAGGGCAAAGCGGGGCGCGGGGGCACCTGCACCGAAAGGGCCGGCGGACTCGATCTTCTCGATCAGCTCCGGTGTGGCGGCGGACAGCATCAACGCGCCATCAAGGCGCAGGTCCGGGGGACCGCCTGTGCCGGCGCCCTGTTTGGCCAACAGCTCGGACAGGCGCGCCATAGCAGGCTCAAGTTGCGCGCGCGATAAAGAAAGGCCGGCAGCCATCTTGTGTCCACCGCCCTTTTGGATCAGCCCTTCGGCCGCCAGCCTCTGGATCGAGGCGCCAAGGTCCACACTCGCGACGGAGCGACCAGAGCCTTTGCCTTCATCTCCGTCAAACCCGATCACCACCGCGGGCCTGCGCGTTTGGTCCTTCAGGCGAGAGGCGACGATGCCGACCACGCCCGGGTGCCAGCCGTCATCAGCCGCCCAAACCAGCGGCAAGTCCAACCCCCGCTCTTTGGCCTGTTCCAGGGCGGCTTCGCGTACGCGCTGCTCGATTTCGCGTCGGTCAGTGTTGAGGGTATCGAGTTGGCGGGCCAGCGCCTCCGCTTCAGCCATGTTGTCCGTGCTGAGGCAACGTGCGCCCAGATCCGCCGCTCCGATGCGCCCGCCAGCGTTCACCCGTGGGCCGAAGACATACCCAAGCGTGTGGGACGTCGGCGCGCGGTCAAGTCGCCCTACGTCTGCCAGCGCTACAAGACCGGGCCGATTGCGCCGTGCCATGACCTTGAGGCCCTGGACTACCAGCGCACGGTTAACGCCGATCAAAGGGGCGACGTCCGCCACCGTGGCCAAGGCCACGAGGTCCAGCAGGCCGATCAGATCCGGACCGGTCACGCCCTCCGCGCGCAGACGTCGGTTGGCGTCCACCAAGACCATGAACACAACACCTGCCGCACAGAGGTGGCCGGATGCACCGTCCTCATCCACGCGGTTCGGGTTTACGACCGCCACGCAGTCGGGAAGTTCGGTCATGGCAAGGTGGTGGTCCAACACCATCACATCTGCACCCTTGGCCGCTGCGATTGGCCCGTGCGAGAGGGTCCCGCAATCGACGCAGACGATGAGGTCGTGGTCGCGTGCCAAAACCTCCATCGCCTCCTCGTTGGGACCGTAGCCCTCGTCAATACGGTCGGGAATATAGAGTGTCGCGGTGCGGTTCAGCGCCCTCAGCCACCATATCAGCAGCGCGGCGGAGGAGCCGCCGTCGACGTCGTAATCGGCAAAGATCGCGATGCGCTCGCCAGATTGCGCGGCCTTCACCAGCCGTTCCGCGGCAGGCTCCATATCCTTGAGGGACATCGGATCTGGCAGCAGGTCGCGCAGGGCAGGGGCAAGGAAACCGGGAAGGTCTTCCGGCTGCACGCCGCGCCGCGCCAGCACGGCTGCAACCGCAGGCTCGACCTCGGCGCGTTGGATCAGGGTTTGGGCGAGGCGTTCCACGTCCGCGCTGGGACCGATCCAGCGTCGGCCTGTCAGCGAGGCCTCCACGCCGAGAAAACTCGCCGCCGGCACACTCACGGCCCTTCCGCCAGGATGGCATCGGCGGACATGGCACGGGCAAATTCGCAGTGGAGGTGGCTGACCGCTGTGTCGTGGATCACTTGCGGGGACAAATCCGCCATTTCGTCGGCCCATTTGGTGGAGGCATTGGCCGCGAAAGAGGCGCAGGCGTCATGGGCCAGGCGCACGGCGAACCCAAGGTTCGCGGCCATGCGCGTCGTGGTGGAGACACAGTGGGGCGTTGTCAGCCCGCAGATCACCAGGTCGGCAATCGACGAGTGGGTCAGGTGATGCTCCAGATTTGTGCCGATGAAGGCGGAATTGACGTATTTTTCGAAGATTGGCTCATCGGGCAACGGGGCGACCTGCGGCTTGAAGATGGTCCCTTCGGAGACCAGCGGGCTGCCAACCTCCACGCTGATGTGGCGGATATGGCAGACGGGTGCGGAGGCCCTGCGCCATGTGGCCAGAAGACGGGCGGCATTATCTTCGGCCTGCGGGTTGTTCCGCGCGCCCCAGATGGGATCATCAAACCCGGTCTGGATGTCGATCAGGATCAGGGCAGAGGCCATGCTGAACTGTCTCTCAACCGCGCGGATTGCGGTAGGTCATGCGCCGCACCGATCCGGTCTTGGACCGCATCAGGATTGTCTCCGTGGTCAGATGCCCTGGCTCACGTTTGATGCCGGGAAGGATGGAGCCATCGGTGACACCTGTGGCGGCGAAGATCACGTCCTCCGTCACCATGTCGTCACGGGAATAGAATTCGATCCAGATCCTCGATCCCGGCTTTCTTTGCACGGCCTTTCTCATCATCGTTCCGGAACACCAGGCGACCCCACATCTGCCCGCCCATGCACTTCAACGCAGCAGCAGCCAACACGCCCTCAGGCGCGCCGCCAAGGCCCATATACATGTCGATCCCCGTTGTCGCCGCTTCGGCGCAGTGGATCACGCCAGCGACGTCCCCATCGGTAATCAGGCGGATCGCGGCTCCTGTGGCCCGCAACTCGGCAATCATCTCCTCATGACGTGGGCGATCCAGAACGCAGACGGTGATGTCGGAGGCCTTGCAGCGCTTGGCAGCTGCCAAAAGGCGCACACGCTCGGACGGAGTTTGATCAAGCGATACGATGCCCTCCGGGTATCCCGGCCCGATCGCCAACTTTTCCATATACACATCGGGTGCATGCAGCATCGACCCGCGCGGCCCCATGGCAATGACGGTCAGTGCATTGGGCATATCCTTGGCGGTCAGAGTAGTGCCTTCCAGAGGGTCCAGGGCGATATCCACGTTGGGACCAATGCCAGTGCCGACCTCCTCGCCAATGAACAACATCGGTGCTTCGTCGCGCTCGCCCTCACCGATGACAACGACACCCTTGATGTCCAGCTTGTTGAGCTGGTCGCGCATCGCATTGACTGCCGCCTGATCCGCAGCCTTCTCATCGCCGCGACCGATCCACAGGGCAGAGGCGATCGCCGCGTGCTCCGAGACACGGGCAAGCCCGAGGGAGAGAGTGCGGTCATTGAAATCGGTCTTGGGCATGGGGAAATCCTACGGAAACAACGGGAGCAGTGACTTTGGCCTACAGGGCCTGCGACGAGGCGGCAAGACTGGGGGCGCTAACAGGCGGCTCGAGGCGAGCGGCACCTGGACCCTGGGTCAGACGTCTTCAATCCGCAGGGCCACCGGATCTCCTGTCAGAACGCCGGTCGCGGGCAAGGCGGCGAGTGCCGCGTCCAGATCCGGGCGCGCGGCTTTGTGGGTGATGATCAGGACGGGCGCGTTGGGGCTGTCATGATCGTACTGACGCATCCTGTCGATGGAAATTCCGTTTTCGCCCAAGGCCGTCGCCACCTTGGCCAGAGCTCCGGGTTTGTCCTGCAACTCCATGCGCAGGTAGAAACACGCGGGGCTCTCCGCATTTGCAGGTGGTGCCGTGGACAGGCCTGCAGCAGGCTGACCGAAGACAGGCATCTTTGAACCGCGCGCGATATCGCAGACGTCGCCCATGACCGCGCTGGCAGTGGGGCCCTCGCCTGCGCCGGGACCGCGCAGCACAATCTGTTCCACCGCGTCGCCTTCGACCACCACCATGTTGGTCCCACCCACAAGCTGCCCCAACGGCGACGTCGCAGGCACGAGGCACGGCGTCATGCGCTGCTCCAGGCCGCGACCCGTCATTTGCGCCACGCCCAGAAGCTTTATTTTGTAGCCCAGATCGCCCGCGCGCCGGATATCTTCAATCGTGACTTTGCCGATCCCTTCCAGCCGCATGTCGTCAAAAGCGACTTTCGTGCCGAATGCGATGGCGGCCAGCAGCGCCAACTTGTGACCCGCATCGATACCGCCCACGTCAAGGGTGGGATCGGCCTCCAGATAGCCCAGATCATCGGCCTCATCGAACGCCTCCTGATAGGACAACCCGCCTTCATCCATGCGCGTCAGAATATAGTTACAGGTGCCGTTCATCACCCCCATGACGCGCGTGATGCGATTGCCCGCCAACCCCTCCAGCAGCGATTTGATGATCGGAATGCCGCCCGCAACGGCGGCCTCGTACCGCAGCGCCACCCCTTTTTCTTCGGCCGCCAACGCCAGTGCCTGCCCATGATGCGCCAACAGCGCCTTGTTCGCCGTGACCACATCCTTGCCAGCGGCCAAGGCAGCCTCGGTGGCGTCTTTGGCCGGGCCGTCGTCGCCCCCCATCAACTCCACAAAGATATCCACATCATCACGTTTTGCCAGATCGACCGGGTCGTCTTCCCAAGCGTAGGACGCCAGATTCGACTCCGCGGTCCTTGTCGCGGGACCGGGCCGAGACGGCCGATATCACGATCTCCCGCCCGGTGCGTCGCGACAGCAGATCCGCTTGCCGTTGGATGATCTTCACGACGCCCACTCCAACAGTGCCAAGCCCGGCAATTCCAAGTCTCAAAGGCGTGCTCATGGGCTGGTGTCCTGTCGCGAGAATACTACGTCCCGGACCGTGTAGCGGCTTGCGCTCAGGCCTGCAACGCGAGGCTTCAGAGCGCCAAATTTCGCAACCATGCCGCGCGGCGACGCAGGGCCTCCGCCCGGGCTTCCAGGCTGGTGCCTTCCATAGCGGCGGATCGTGGCATCGGCCCCTCGACCTGCGCCAGCAGCGGCCCAAGCGCCACCAAATCGGGATAGTCAGCCGCCCGCGCCTCAGCGCTCAACTGCTGTTCCAAATCCGGAATGCCCCGTTCACAGGCCAAGGGAAGACAACAAAGGATCAGGGCGAAGACGCGCATGGCAATGTGGTAGCGTGTACAACAGGGTCAAGTCCAGAGGATGCCGCTTGAACCCACCTGCCGTTCGGATAGCGTGCGCGACATGGCACGCACCCAGGGAAGTTTCGCGGACAACACCGGCCCCAAGGTCCGCGACGCGGCCCTGCGTCTGTTTGCGCGCCATGGCTTTGCCGCCACGTCGATGCGCCAGATCGCGCGTGAGGTTGGAGTGCAGGCGGGGGCGCTTTACCTCTACACACCTGACAAACAGACGCTTTTGTTCGATCTGATGCGCAGCCATATGGAGACGTTGCTGGCCGATTGGGCGCCACCTGACGCTCCTCCGGAGGCACAACTGGAAGACTTCACGCGACACCATATCGGCTTTCACCTCGACCGGGCGGATCTGGTGTTCATCGCCTACATGGAACTGCGCAACCTCAGCCCGGAGAATTTCACGGTCATCGAAGCCCTGCGCCGCGACTACGAAAATCAGCTAGAGACAATTCTGCGCGTGGGCATGGCTGAGGGGACCTTCACTATCCCAGACCCAAAACTGGCCACCATGGCGATCATTGCAATGCTCACCGGCGTCACCACGTGGTTCCGCGATGCGGGTCGCCTGTCGCGCGATGATGTGGCGGCGATCTACTGGGATATGGTCCGAAAATCCGTCATCGCCTGAAAGATGGGCCGCAGCTTCGCCGATTGCTCTTGTGGTCATCTTGCCAAATGCAACTCCATCCTGCCGATGTCTCCTACACCACGCCCCAGAGAAAGGCAGACCCTTACGACACACTGACCAGTCCGGACTTAGCGTTCGGCGGAAACGGTACCAAGCGCCCCTGATCTTCATCCCACAGCTTCAACCTGAACGACCGAAAGGCTTGCCCCCAGCCAATCGTCTGTAGATCGTATTTTTGCCGTAGCTCACGGTGACATGCCCGCAAGCGATAGCTGGGAATGTTGGCGTTGAAATGGTGGATATCGTGATAGGTGATGTTGGCCACCGCCAGATCGAACCACCACCCAAGATCCAACGCAGATGATCCCTGCAACGCCGCGCGCGCGCGGTTCAGGTCAGGCTTGCGATCCCACCACGTATCCTCAAAATTATGCTGCAAATATACGAGGAACACGCCGAGGATGCCGCCGAAAAACACAGAGCTCACATATACGACAAGGCCCGGTACGCCCGCAACCAGCCACAAGCTGACGACCCAACCCGCCAACGCCAGATTGTGCATCACAACCTGCCATGGTGCCACGCGGCTGGCGTTTTTCGGCCAGCGATAGACAAAAACGTAGGTGAAAAATCCGCCCACGGGGAGCATAAGGAACGGGTTGCGATAGAGCCGGTAATACAACCGCGTCCAGAACCCTGCCTCCCGCCATTCCCGAACAGTCATGGTAAAGATTTCAGTCGACCAGCGCTGATCCAGATTGCCTAGATAACTGTGGTGGGCGTTGTGATTGTGCTGCATCACCGCGAAGGGCGTCACGGTAAACACGCTTAATCCGTGTCCGGCCCACCAATTGGCGCGTGTGGTCGAGAACAACGAGTTGTGTCCGGTGTCGTGCTGCAACACGTAGAGACGCACGACGCACACTGCGTTGATCAGCACTCCCAGTGAAACCATCCACCAGACAGGCCATCCAAATAACGCCAAAGCCAGGCTTCCGAAGTAGACGGCAAACGTCCCGAAATAGCTGACTGCTGCCATGCGGTCGTCACGTGTGGTCCAGGCACGCGTGAAGCGGCGGATCTCCCGCTCAGCCTCACGTCGGTAAGGGGTCGTAATTTCGGGATGGGATGATGTGGCGTGCATGGCTCCGGTCCAAATCTCAATAATCGGTTGCAATTCTAGGTTCTGGTCTGGGTTGGCATGTTTCCGGTTCGGGCAAAAGCGGTGTCCACGCTAGTGCGGCACGCTAGTGCGGTAGGTAAGAAGCGATTTTGGATATGCAATTTGCCATGGTGTAAATTGCGTCGCAAGATTTGTGGGTCTGGCCTTAGTCTTGCGCAGAAAATGGCTCAGCAAAAGAGGGTTTTCTTCGGCGGGCTCTCCCTGATAGGAGTTGAACGTCGTTCAATTCGAGGCATGTCATGACCGGCAAAGTGGAAGCGCGCAAGGCGGCCCTGCGCGGAAAATTGGTGGATCTGGCCGAGGCGCAGATCGAGGCTGAGGGGCTGGCATCTTTACGCGCGCGCGCTCTGGCCGAGCAGGCGGATTGCGCTGTGGGCGCGATCTATACCCACTTTCGGGACCTGAGAGCGCTGACGCTTGAAGTGAACGGGCGCACTTTCACGCGATTGGGAGATGCAGTTGGCTCGGTCGTGGCGCAGACGGCAGAGCAGGCTCCTACAGCGCGACTTATCGCGATGTCGCACGCCTATCTGGCGTTCGCGGACGATCACCCAAAGCTCTGGCGTGCGCTCTTTGATGTGGAAATGCGCAGCGATGGTCCGGTGCCGGTTTGGTATGCTCAGGCGATGGCGCGGCTTTTTGCCTTCATCAAAGTACCACTGGCCGAAATTTTCCCTGATTACGGTTCGACGGAGTTGGATCTGATGACCCGCACGTTGTTTTCCAGCGTGCATGGAATCGTGCTCCTGGGCCTGGAGAACCGCATCTCAGCGGTGCCTGGCGACCAGCTTGAGGCGATGATTTCCTTGCTTTTGCAGCAGGTTGGTCGAAGCAGTTGAGCATCGTTCAATTTTCGGAGAGTGCAGTGTTCGAACCTTGGCAGCTCTGGAAAATGTCGCAAATGCCGGTGCGGACAATGTGCCCGCGATCCGATCAGCTTATCATATTGGAGCGGTCGTAGACGCAAACCCTGCGCGACATCGAAGTCAAGCAACCCAAGTGCTTGCCAGAGGATGCGATCAGTCAGGAAAGTGGACGGACCGTCCCGCCAGTTCCGCACGAAATGGACGCGCCCCGAATGATCATCGGGGCGGCTGTTTTTGGTCCATTCAATCGTGAGGTGGGTATATCAATAGTATATCAATTCCGCCGAGTGCTACAGATTTGGATAGATTGGGAACCGATCACAGAGCGTCTGCACTTCGGCCCGAACTTTGGCCTCAACCTCGGCATTGCCGTCTTCGCCATTGGCGGCGAGACCATCAACAACCTTCACAATCCAATCGGCAATCTGACGGAACTCTGCCTCACCAAATCCGCGCGTAGTTCCTGCGGGGGAGCCCAGACGGATCCCGGATGTGATCATGGGCTTTTCGGTATCGAACGGGATGCCGTTCTTGTTGCAGGTGATGCGCGCGCGGCCGAGCGCCTTTTCCGTTGCATTGCCCTTCACACCCTTTGGGCGCAGGTCGACCAGCAACAGATGCGTATCGGTGCCACCTGTCACGATATCCAAACCGCCCTTCATCAACTGATCCGCCAAGGCCTGTGCATTGGCGATCACCTGTGTCTGGTAGTCTTTGAAGCCGGGGCGCAGCGCCTCGCCGAAAGCCACGGCCTTGCCTGCGATGACGTGCATCAGCGGCCCACCCTGTATGCCGGGGAAGATGGCGGAGTTTACCTTTTTCGCGATCGCCTCGTCATTCGTGACGATCATACCGCCGCGCGGCCCGCGCAGGGTTTTGTGGGTGGTGGTGGTCGCGACATGGGCGTGCGGGAAGGGCGACGGGTAGTGGCCGGAGGCCACAAGACCAGCGAAATGGGCCATATCGACCAGCAGATAAGCGCCAACCGAGTCCGCAATCTCCCGCATCTTGGCGAAATCAATGATGCGCGGGATGGCGGACCCACCCGCGATCAGCATCTTTGGCTTGTGCTCCAGCGCCAGTTCCGCGATCTGGTCGTAGTCAATCTCCATATCCTGTTGACGCACGCCGTATTGAACGGCGTTAAACCACTTGCCCGACTGGTTCGGCCTTGCGCCGTGGGTCAGGTGGCCGCCCGCGTCCAAATTCATGCCAAGGATCGTATCGCCAGGCTGCAACAGCGCAGTGTAAACGCCCTGGTTGGCCTGAGAGCCGGAGTTCGGCTGGACGTTGGCAAACTCGCACCCGAACAGTTGCTTGGCGCGATCAATTGCCAGATTTTCCGCAATATCAACGAATTGGCAGCCGCCATAATAGCGCCGACCGGGATAGCCCTCGGCGTATTTGTTGGTCATCACGCCGCCCTGGGCCTCCATCACGGCGGCGGAAACGATGTTTTCGGACGCGATCAACTCAATCTCGTCGCGCTGGCGGCCAAGCTCCTTGCGGGTGGCGGCGGATATTTCCGGATCGCGGGTCTCCAGGGTTTCAGTGAAAAAGCCGTCATCGCGGTGGGGGGCGTTCATGGAGGATATCCTTGCAGCTAAGGGAACCGATTTGGTCTGCGATGTAGGGCAATTCGGTCAATCAGGAAAGGCCAGAATGCGAAGGGATGGGTATGAGATGCGGCATGTGCGGGTCGGAACATGGATTGTGTTTCGTATGGGCGCGGGCAATGGTCGGGGCGTAAGTGATTGATTGATTGAAAGAGGCATCCATGCCCTCTGCCCGCAATATTGCCTTTTTGGCCTCTGACGTGCCACTGGCCCAACAGGCCAAAACCGCGCTGGAGGCGCGCTACGGCAGTTTCGCTCCGGTGGATGCCGATGTGATCGTGGCTTTGGGCGGCGACGGCTTCATGTTGTCCACGCTTCACGGCACACAAGCCTTGCCCGCGCCCGTTTACGGGATGAACCGTGGCACGGTGGGTTTTTTGATGAACAGCTATTCCGAGGATGACCTGATTGCCCGACTGGAGGAGGCGGAGGAAGCCGTCATAAATCCGCTGCACATGCACGCGGAATGTGTGGACGGCAGCACCGTAGACGCCTTGGCAATCAACGAAGTCAGTTTGTTGCGTGCCGGGCCACAGGCGGCAAAGCTGCGGATCTACGTTGACGGCAGGCTGCGGATGGATGAGTTGGTTTGCGACGGAGCGCTGGTGTCCACGCCCGCGGGCTCTACCGCGTACAACTACTCCGCGCACGGCCCGATTCTGCCGATCAAGGCAGAGGTTTTGGCGATGACGGCTGTCGCGGCGTTCCGCCCCCGACGTTGGCGCGGCGCGCTGCTGCCGAAGTCCGCCCTTGTGCGCATAGAGGTGTTGGAGCCGGCAAAGCGCCCAGTGATGGCAGACGCGGACAGCCGGTCTGTCAGGGGCGTGGCAGCGGTCGAAATCCGGTCAGAGCCGTCTGTGGAACATCACATCCTGTTCGATCCCGGTCACGGGCTGGAGGAGCGGCTGTTGCGTGAACAATTTCAATGAACACTTTCGCCTGGATCGCGGAAGTGTTTCGCTTGGTTTGGAAGTCCCGCGCATGTTAACAACCGTTTAAGGTTAAACTATCTCCTGGGAGGGGCTGTGATGAGCGATGAAAAGAAGGACGGTCTGCGCGAAGCGGCCCTGTGGTATCACGAGTTTCCCCGACCTGGAAAACTGGAAATCCGCGCAACGAAACCGCTTGCGAACGGGCGCGATCTGGCCCGCGCCTACAGCCCCGGCGTGGCCGAGGCGAGCCTTGAGATCAAGGCGGATCCGGCAAATGCCGCGCGTTTTACGTCGCGTGGAAATCTGGTCGGTGTCGTATCCAACGGGACAGCGGTTCTGGGCCTTGGAAATATCGGTGCACTGGCCTCCAAGCCGGTGATGGAGGGCAAGGCCGTCCTGTTCAAGAAGTTCGCAGGCATTGATTGCTTCGATATAGAGGTCAACGAGTCCGACCCCGAAAAGCTGGCCGACATTGTCTGCGCGCTGGAGCCGACGTTCGGCGCGATCAACCTTGAAGACATCAAGGCGCCCGATTGTTTTATCGTTGAACAAATCTGCCGCGAGCGGATGGGCATTCCGGTGTTCCACGACGATCAGCACGGCACGGCGATTGTCGTGGGTGCTGCGGCCAGCAACGCCATGCGCGTCACCGGCAAGTCTTTCGAGGATATCAAGGTTGTGTCGACGGGCGGCGGGGCGGCGGGCATCGCCTGCCTGAACATGCTGCTGAAGCTTGGCGTGCAGCGCCGAAATGTCTATTTGTGCGACATTGACGGGCTGGTTTACGAGGGGCGCGGCAATTCGACCGCGCAGAAGGACGAGTATGCGCAGGGCACCGCGCCCGCAGGCCTTGGCGATGTGATCCACGATGCGGACCTGTTCCTCGGCCTCTCCGGCCCCGGTGTTCTGACGCCCGAGATGGTGGCAAAGATGGCACCGAAGCCGGTGATCTTTGCGCTCGCCAATCCCACGCCGGAAATCCTGCCAGACGACGCGCGGGCCGTTAGCCCCGACGCGATTATCGCCACGGGGCGCAGTGATTTTCCCAACCAGGTCAACAATGTACTGTGCTTTCCGTTCATCTTCCGTGGGGCTTTGGACGTCGGGGCGACCGAGATCAATGACGCGATGAAAATCGCGTGTATTGAGGGCATCGCCGCCATGGCGCGCGCGACCACAAGTGCAGAGGCCGCGGCGGCGTACCAAGGCGAACAACTGACTTTCGGTCCCGATTACCTGATCCCGAAACCCTTTGATCCGCGTCTGATGGCCGTCGTTGCCAGCGCCGTGGCCGAGGCTGCAATGGCTTCAGGCGTCGCCACCCGGCCAATCGCGGACCTCAGGGCGTACCGCGCCAAACTGAACCAGTCAGTGTTCAAATCAGCCCTCGTCATGCGACCTGTGTTCGAGGCGGCTGCCACCGCCAAACGCAAGATCGTCTTTGCCGAAGGTGAGGATGAGCGCGTGCTGCGCGCCGCCCAGGCGATGATCGAGGATACCACAGACATGCCGATCCTGATCGGCCGCCCCGAAGTGATAGATGCGCGGATCGAACGGGCCGGGCTGGTGATCCGAGCGGGCGAAGACTTTGAACTGGTGAACCCTGAAAATGATCCACGATATCGTGATTATTGGGAGACATATCACGGGCTTATGGCGCGCAGTGGCGTGTCGCCCGATCTTGCGCGAGCCATTATGCGCACCAATACAACGGCGATCGGCGCGGTAATGGTCAATCGCGGCGAGGCCGACAGTTTGATCTGCGGCACCTTCGGCCAATACCTGTGGCACCTGAACTATGTGACCCAGATCTTGGGATCTGAAACGCTGCACCCTGTCGGTGCCATGAGCCTGATGATCCTGGAGGACGGCCCGCTCTTCATCGCCGACAGCCAGGTGCATCCGTTGCCGACACCCGAGCAGATCGCGGAATCAGCCATCGCCTGCGCCCGGCACATTCGCCGCTTCGGGGTGGTGCCGAAGATAGCGCTTTGCTCGGGCAGCCAGTTCGGCAATCTCGACAGCAACTCGGGCCGGACCATGCGCAAGGTCCTTGCGATTCTCGATAGCCAACCGCGCGATTTCATCTACGAAGGCGAAATGCATGTCGATAGCGCGCTTGATCCGGAGCTACGGGCCCGCGTGTTCCCGAATTGCCGCCTCGAAGGATCGGCAAACGCTCTGATATTTGTGTCGACAGATGCAGCAGGTGCTACGCGCAATATATTGAAAACAAAAGCAAACGGCCTTGAAGTTGGGCCGATCCTGATGGGTATGGGCAATCGGGCTCATATTGTGACGCCATCGATCACGGCGCGCGGATTGCTGAATATTGCTGCCCTCGCGGGGACGCCGGTCAGCCATTACGAGTAAGGCCAATCCTATGGAAAACCCTGTGCATAACCTGTGGACAATCATAGTGGAACGGCGCTAAGTGAAAGGCTTTACAAGCCCACGCGCGGCGCGCGACCTGCGGCCGCCGCGACGTTTTTTCCAGACCCGATCCCTGTCCGAATGTTAGCCCCTTGACCGATTCTGAAACCAATCCGATCTTTGCATTTGATGACCATGACGCGCGGCGAACGTCAGAGGCGCTGCAGCAATTGTCCCATGACATCCGGTCCGCGATGTCGGACGTGCTGGGTGGTATCAGGCTGGTCGACACGCCCCGCCTCGATCCGCAGACCCAAACCCAGATCGATCGAGTGCGGGCGGCGGCTGACACGTTGGCCGCTTTGGTTGATGACGTCCTTCTGACCGCTTCGGGCGACACGTTGATCGAAGCCGCCGCCACCAGTGTCGCAACGGCAGCCTGGCTGGAGGCCACGCAAAGCCGCTGGTCCGGGCGCGCGGCAGAGCGCGGATGTACGTTCACCATCAATGCGCAGGGTGATCTCCCGCCGCGTGTCGACGTTGCGCCCATCACACTGGATCGCATCATCGGAAATTTGATCAGCAACGCCTTGTTGCACGGCACGGGCGGCATGGTGGGGCTTGACGTTGTCTGCGCATGCGATGGCACACTGACTATGACTGTCACGGACGACGGAGAGGGCTTTCCCGCTCATATTACATCGGGCGCGAATCGTGATTTGCAGACTGGCGGACGTGGGCTCGGCCTGCGTATCGTACGGGCGTTGAGTGATCAGATCGGGGCGGAAGTGGTGCTGAACAACGTCACTGATCCCAAAGGGGCCTCCGCCAGTATCCGGCTTCCCAAATCCGCGTCCAGTTGGGTCGCGAAAGACCTCGCCGCACCTGCACCGCCCGATCTGACTGGGTTGCGGATATTGGTGGCGGAAGACAACCTTACGAACCAGGCGATCCTGCGCCAGATGCTGGAGCAAATGGGGGCCTCGGCTGTGTTCGTCGATGATGGCGTCGCGGCGATGGATGCGTTGCGCAGCGACCGTTTTGACCTTGGTCTCATTGATATCGAGATGCCCCGCATGTCGGGCCTTGAAGTGATGGAGCAAGTTCGCAGCGACCTGGGCGATATGGCGCGCATGCCTCTGGTGGCGATCACCGCCTATGTGATGCGCGACAACCGCGAGGCGATTTATGCGGCAGGGGCTGACGGAATTATCGGTAAACCCGTCGCATCCGGCCCCGATTTTGGCCGCGCGATCCTGCGCCATGTGGGTCAACCGATCGACCTGCCGGATGTGCAATCCGCAACGGATGGCACCGGGTTGGATCAGAAGATGGACCACGCACGTCTGGACAGTTTGCTGGCGGCAGCAGGGCATCACGGCAGTGCTGAACTGCTTGACCGCGTAACGGAAGATCTGACCAATGTGCAAAGGGCGCTCGATGCAAGCGTCGCCTCGGGGGATCTGGCCGAGATCCGAACCCAGACCCACATCCTGATAGCGATTTCCGGGGCCGTGGGGGCGGCGCGTTTGTGCCAGCTGTCCGAGGTCCTTAATATCGCGGCGAAGCGCGGGAACATGGATCAGTTGCCTGCGATCTACAAGCCGATGCGCCGTGATCATGTGGATTTGCTGGCGTTGATCACCGCGCGGCGCGGGCAGATCGAAGGATAAGCGGAGGTTGCGCTTGGACGCCGGGATGCCCAAACTGCGCTGCGACACATCAGGACATCAGGCGCAGAAGGGGGCTGACCGTGGCCGATCCGACATTGACAGATCAAGCCAGTCGCGTGCGGCTGAACGCCCATGCGCCTTATTCCAAATTTCAGGTGGGTTGTGCGCTGCGGTCGGTCGAGGGGCACGTCCACCTTGGCTGCAACGTCGAAAACGTCGCCTATCCAGAGGGCACCTGTGCCGAGGCGGGGGCAATTGCCGCGATGATCGCCCAAGGCGACAAGCGCATCGCGGAGATCGCAGTCGTCGCCGATAGCCCCGATCCGGTGCCCCCCTGCGGCGGATGTCGGCAAAAGCTGGCGGAATTCGCCGACGGAGACGTGATGGTGACGATGGCCACGACGGGCGGCGCGACACTGGTGACGAAAGTGTCGGACCTGCTGCCGGGACAATTCACCACCCAACATATGTCCAAGGCTCGCTGACCCTGATGAGCGACGCGCGCACAATCCTGACAAAACTGCGCCAGGGCGACCGGCTGTCGGAGGCGGAATTGTTCTGGTTCGCCGAAGGGCTGGCGACGGGTGCCGTGAGCGATGCGCAGGCCGGAGCTTTCGCCATGGCCGTGTGCCAGAACGGCCTGGGTGACGAAGGGCGCGTGCATCTGACGCGTGCGATGCGCGAGACGGGGCGAGTACTGGAATGGCGGCTCGACGGTCCGGTGATCGACAAACACTCTACTGGCGGCGTGGGCGATTGCGTATCCCTGATCCTGGCCCCCGCGCTGGCGTCCTGCGGAGCGTTCGTGCCGATGATCTCGGGGCGCAGCCTGGGCCATACCGGCGGAACATTGGATAAGTTGGAGGCGATACCGGGCTATTCCGTCGACGTCTCTCCCGATGACTTACAAGACATTGTGGCTCATATCGGATGCGCCATCGTCAGCGCTTCGGGTGATATTGCGCCCGCCGACAAGCGCCTTTACGGGGTGCGCGATGTCACGGGAACTGTCGCCTCGGTTGACCTGATAACAGCTTCGATCCTGTCCAAAAAGCTCTCTGCCGGGTTGGAAGCACTGGTGCTGGATGTGAAGGTCGGTTCGGGCGCGTTCATGGAGTCCGGAGCAGAGGCGCTGGCGCTGGCGCAGGCGCTGGTCAGTACAGCGCAGGGGGCGGGGTGCATGACCAGCGCGCTGGTATCGGACATGAACCAACCGCTGGCCAGAAGTGCCGGAAATGCGCTGGAGGTCGGCGAAGCGATGCAGGTCTTGACCACGGCCAGCACGGACACGCGCCTTGCGCGGATGGTCATAGCGCTGGGTGGAGAAGTTCTGGCGCTTGGCGGGCTGGCTGCCGATGCGGCGGACGGAGAAGGGCGGATAGCTGACGCGCTGATCAGCGGGACAGCTGCCGATGTGTTCGGGGAGATGGTTGCGGAACTGGGCGGGCCGCTGGATTTCGTGCGGCAATGGCCCGACAGGCTGCCGGCTGCTCCGATCCTGATGGATATCCATCCGGGTGAAGCGGGCTTTGTCACGGCAATCGACGCCCGCGCATTGGGAGAGGTCGTGGTGCAACTGGGCGGTGGCCGGATGCGGGAAGACGACCGCATCGACCCGGCTGTTGGTCTGTCGGAGATCGCGGAATTGGGCACGCAGGTCGATGGTGCCATCCCCCTGGCCCGCATACACACCGGCGACGAGGAGAAGGGCCGCGCCCTGGCCGCGACCCTTCGGCGCGCGTTCACCCTGTCAGCAGAGCCGATTGATGCCCCGCCGCTGATCCATGAAAGGATTGCCTGATATGTCGGGTTCATCTGGTCATCGCGCCTTTCTTGTGGTGATGGACTTTGTCGGGATCGGCGGCGCGCCCGATGCAGGCGATTTCTTCAATGGCGACCTGCCCGATACCGGCTCCAATACGCTCGGTCATATTGCTGCGGCCTGCGCGCAGGGTCACGCGGATGAGGGTCGCAGCGGGCCTTTGAGGTTGCCCAACCTCGATGCCCTCGGCCTCGGCGCAGCTCTGCGGCTCGCGTCCGGCGCTCGGGGTCAGGGGCTGGACGCGCTGCCCGAAGGGCTTTGGGGCGCGGCGCAAGAGATCAGCAAAGGCAAGGACACTCCGTCAGGTCATTGGGAGTTGGCAGGCCTGCCCGTGCCATGGAAATGGGCTTATTTCAGCGACAAGACCGACAGCTTTCCACCCGATATCATTGCGCTGGTGCAAGACCTTACGGGTGTTGGCGGGGTGTTGGGCAATGAACATGCCAGTGGAACGGAGATCATCGCACGCCTTGGCCAGAAGCACGAGGAAACCGGGTATCCGATTTGCTACACCTCTGCCGACAGCGTGTTCCAGATCGCCGCCCATGAGGACACTTTTGGGCTGCAGCGGCTATTGAAACTTTGCGAAGATCTCGCGCCAAACCTGCATGCGCGCAAAATCGGGCGCGTGATTGCGCGGCCGTTTGTTGGTGCGCCGGGCAGTTACAAACGCACCGGCAACCGACGGGATTACGCGATTGAGCCTCCTGCAAAGACGCTTCTTGATTGGGCGACGGACGCGGGCCGCCCGGTCCATACCATCGGCAAGATCCGCGATATTTTCGCCGGTCGCTCCACCGGGGAGGTGTTGAAGGGACCGGACCGCGACCTGATGGACCACCTCTTGCATTGCGTGGAGACGGCGGACGATGGCGCGCTGGTATTCGCCAATTTCGTAGAGTTCGACAGTCTTTACGGCCACCGTCGCGATGTGGCGGGCTACGCGCGACATCTGGAATGGTTCGATGCGGCGATTGGCCCGATCCTGCGCGCGATGCGCCCGGACGACCTGATGATCCTGACCGCCGATCACGGCAATGACCCGACCTGGCCCGGCACCGATCATACCCGCGAGCGGGTGCCGATACTTGCCAAGGGACCCTATACCGGGCAGTTGGGCGTGCGTGGATTTGCCGATGTTGGCGCGTCCATCGCGGCCCATCTGGGCTTGACTGAGCGCGGCGCCGGGGAGAGTTTTCTGTGAGAGACATACACAAGGTCGAGTTGCACCTGCACCTTGAAGGCGGCGCGCCGCCTGCGTTCATACGGTCCCTCGCCAAGCAAAAGGGCATGGATATAAACGGGATCTTCGCGGAAGACGGTGGCTATGCCTACCGTGATTTCGCCCATTTCCTTGAGGTGTACGAGACCGCGACATCGGTGCTGACCCGGCCAGAGGATTTTGCGGCGCTCACGACTGCCGTCCTGGAACAATGTTCCGAGCATGGCGTGATCTATGCCGAGACGTTCTTATCGCCGGATTTCTGCGGCAACGCCGAAGTCTCGGTCTGGCGCGAATACCTCGCCGCGATCCAGGAGGCTGCGGTCACGGCGGAGCGCGACATGGGGATCACGTTGCGGGGCATCGTCACATGTATCCGCCATTTCGGACCAGAGCAGGCGCGCAAAGCGGCCAAATGTGCCGCCGAGACGGCCGGAGATTTCATCACCGGATTCGGGATGGGAGGGGCGGAAAACCTGGATGCGCCCGCTGATTTCAAGTGGTCATTCGACTGCGCCCGCGAGGCGGGTCTTGGCATCACCACGCACGCCGGTGAATGGGGCGGAGCGAAATCCGTACGCGACAGCATCGAGGCGCTTTCGCCCTCGCGTATCGGTCACGGCGTCCAGGCCATTGATGATCCAGCGCTTTGTGAGGTGATTGCAGAGCAGGAGATCACCCTTGAGGTCTGCCCCGGCTCCAACGTTTTTCTGGGAGTATACCCCAGCCTCAAGGCCCACCCGATCGAGAAGCTGCGGGAGCGGGGCGTGAAAGTAACAGTGTCCACCGATGATCCACCGTTCTTCCGCACGACGATGAGCGCCGAGTACGAGGGCCTTGCGGACACCTTCCACTATGATGAGGCGACCTTCACAGAGTTGAACACCAATGCCATCGACGCGGCTTTTTGTGACGCGGCAACCAAAGATATGATCCGAAAGAGGCTCCTATGACCGATCACCTGACAATCGTCGATCACCCGCTGGTCCAGCATAAGCTGACGCTGATGCGTGATAAGGGATGTTCCACCAAATCGTTCCGGCAATTGCTGCGAGAAATCAGTCATTTGCTGGCCTATGAGGTGACGCGCAACCTGCCGATGACACGCACGCGGATCGACACTCCGATGGAGCCGATGGATGCGCCCACGATTGAGGGCAAGAAGCTGGCTCTGGTGTCGATATTGCGGGCTGGCAATGGCTTGCTGGATGGTATTCTGGAGTTGATCCCCAATGCCCGCGTGGGATTTGTCGGCCTCTACCGGGACCCCGAAACGCTGACGCCGGTGCAGTATTACTACAAGGTGCCTGACGCGATGGGCGAGCGGTTGACCATCGTGGTCGATCCGATGCTGGCGACCGGGAATTCTTCAGCTGCCGCGATTGATCTGCTCAAGGAGGGCGGGGCGAACAACATCCGCTTCCTGTGTCTGCTGGCGGCACCGGAGGGCGTTGCGCGGATGAAGGAGGCGCATCCCGACGTGCCGATTGTCACCGCCGCATTGGACAGTCACCTCAACGATCACGGCTACATCGTGCCGGGCCTTGGCGATGCCGGCGACCGCATGTTCGGAACCAAATAACCCTTTGAGCGCCTTTACTTGCACGAGCGACTCGCCGTAACTATCCGCAAGCGATACTCTGGGGGGTTACGCATGATTAAGTCATTTTGGCTTCACGCTGCCGTTTTGGGCCTCTCTGCAGGGCTCGGACCAAGCGGAACAGCACTTGCGCAGAGCGCACCGGCTGAGCGTCCGCCATCATCCTACTCCGGCGATCAATACGTGGACAGCCGCGGCTGTGTGTTCGTGCGCGTGGGCTTTGGCACGACAACGGAATGGGTGCCGCGCGTGGGCCGTGACCGTAACCAGGTCTGCGGCCAGACGCCGACAGGTGGCGTCGGAGTAGCAGCGCCGGACTTGACGACGATTGCCGGCGTGACAGTGATCGGAGGACCAGCACCTGCGGAGTCTCCGGCCGCGGCGCCCGCTGCACCAGCCGCGACGCGCGTGCAACCGCGCGTATCGCCGCCAATCATCGTGTCGGCTCCACCAGCTCCTGCAGCCCCATCGCCACAGGTGCGCGTGGCCACAAGACCTGCGCCCATCACCGTCCAGGCGCCACAGGGCGGCACAACCCGTTGCCCTGACCTGCCGGCCTCTGCACAACCGTATTTCACGGGTGAGGACGTTCGCTGTGGACCGCAGGCCGTGTTCCCCGGCCGTGTTGGCCCGCAATCCAATCTTGGCGGCGGCGGCTCTGCAACCACCGGTCTTCCGCGCAGCTTCGCGTTGAGTGCGCCACCTGCCGGATATGCATTGGCGTGGGACGATGGCCGCCTGAACCCCTTGCGCGGTGTCGGCACGCCTGCGGGCGAGGCGCAGATGCGGCAGGTTTGGTCTGACACAGTTCCCCGCCGGCTTGTGAGTGTGCCGATAACGACAGGATCCGCCGTCATCACCCGCCGTCAGAGGGCGGCGGCGGCTCTGTCTGCCCGCACGCAGGCTGGCGTCGAAGTGCGCGCCACCCGCTCCCGTTTGCCTGTCGCCGATCTCGACCGACCCGCAGCGCCATCCAATGAGGTGCGTGTCGGCGCGGGACATCGCCATGTTCTGGCGGGAACCTTCGCAGGGCAGGGCGAAGCTGCCGCTGCCTACACCCGTCTTGTGAGCGCTGGCCTTCCGGCGCGCGTGGGCCAGGTCAGCCGCCAGGGCCAAACGCTTTATGTAGTGATGGCAGGGCCGTACAACGATCCGCAATCGCTTGGTCGGGCCCTGTTGCAAACCCGCGGCGTGGGCTTTTCCGGCGCGATGACCCGAAATTAGTTCGCCAATCATACAGGTCAGCCCGTGCAGATCTCCTGCAGGCTGACCCAGTCCCCGTCTGACAGCACAGCAGGGCCAGACCCACCGCGCATCGGGTCGCCTTCAATCAACTCCAGCACCGACTCGCCCGACACATCGCGCGCAAAGGCGTAGGGTTGTGAGGAGATTTGCGCCGCCCCGAACCCTTCCAGCAACACGCCATTGTCCACCACCGTCGTTTCCCGTGACAGAAGACGCGCGGCGTGGGCGTGGATCTCTGCTTCCTCGATCTGGCCTGTTGTCAGCAGGCGCAATGTCACGCGGAGGCCGGCTTCTGACAGGAAAGTGCCGACCGGATCGTGACTGGTTTGACGCGCCTCTTCCGCCAGCAGATAGCCTGCGAAGACCTCTGGTGTCTCAAAATCCTCGGCCAATGCGGCAGAGGCAGCAATGATGTTGCCGGGCAGAGTAATGGTAGCGGGGATCGTGGCGGGAAAGATAACCAGTTGCGGCGCAGCATCCGGACCAAAAACCCGTGTCGACAGGCGCAGCAGCGCTGTGCGGCCACCGGGGCCACCACAGGGTCGCCCGGCAATCTGGGTCATCTGGATCAGCAATTGCTGGCCAATTTCGACGCGCTTTGCTTCGGGCAGCAACGAAACAGTTTGTCGGATCAAGGCTCCCGGCAGCCAAAACACGCTCAACAAACTCACAATCGCGAGCAGCCCCAGCCCAAGCACAAGTCGCAACCGGCCGGGACGGGGACGGGTCCTGGCGATGGCGCTGCGGATCCGCTCGATTGCGTCGATCATATCGCCATCCGCGATTTCCAGCTCTTCCGTACTGTCACTGTCGGGTGCAAAGAGGGCAGGGGTCTTGCCGGGATTCAATCGCGCGATGGCGGGCAGGGACCAATGGCCCAGGGCATCGCCGCTGGGCGCGGACATCACCAGCGTCGCCTCGCCCAGTGCCACGATCACCTCCCGGCGCTGATCCTCCGCCTTCTCCCGCCAGAGGCCCAAAGCCTCAAGCCGCCGATAGTTGTCCAATGCGGTCATGGAGTTATATGTGCGCCGGGAAGCAAGATTTGCCAATGGTGAATGGGGCGTGCTGTCAAATCACTGCTGCCTACATGTCACGGGCGCGGTCGCGCAACTCGAACTTCTGGATCTTGCCGGTGGAAGTCTTGGGAAGATCCGTGAACACGATATGCTTGGGCGTTTTGAAGCCAGCAAGCCGCGCCCGGGCGAAGGCCATCAACTCGGCCTCCGTGACTGTCGCCTCGTCCTTCAGTTCCACAAAGGCGCAGGGCACTTCGCCCCATGTGTCGTCGGGTTTGGCCACTACGGCACAAAGAAGCACGGCGGAGTGGTGCATCAATGCGCCCTCGACTTCTACGGAGGACACGTTTTCGCCGCCCGAGATGATGATGTCCTTGGCCCGGTCAGCGATCTGGATGTAGCTGTCAGGATGCTGCACGGCGATGTCGCCGGTATGGAAATAGCCGCCCCGAAAAGCCTCCGCCGTGGCGTCGGGGTTTTTGTAGTAGCCCTTCATGGTGGAATTTCCGCGCATCATGATTTCGCCGGTCGCGCGGCCATCCATGGGGATCTGCACCATGGCCTCCGGGTTCATCACGGTGATGGCGTCCATGTTCGGAAAGGCCACGCCCTGGCGGGCCTTGATCGCGGCTCGGTCGTCGCCTTGAAGGTCACCCCAGATATCCTCCTGCCAGGTGCATTCTGTCGCGGGCCCATAGACCTCGGTAAGTCCGTAAACCTGGGTGACGTTGAAGCCCATCGTTTCGATCTTGGCGAGCGTTGCGGCGGCGGGTGGCGCGCCTGCGGTAAAGACCTCGACAGTGTGAGTGAAATCCCGACGCTGATCGGGTTTGGCATTCACCAGCATATTCAACACGATAGGTGCGCCGCCGAAGTGTGTCACACCCTCATCCGCGATGGCATCATAGATCGCGGGCGCAGTGATGTCGCGGCAGCACACGGTCGTGCCACCTACGGCTGGCATTGTCCAGACGTGGCACCAGTTGTTGCAGTGAAACAGCGGCACGATCGTCAGGTACTTGGGGTAGAGTGTCATCCGCCAGGAAATCGGCGTGCCCATCGTGATCAGATACGCACCCCGGTGATGGTAGACGACGCCCTTGGGCTGCCCGGTCGTCCCGGAAGTATAGTTGAGCGCTATACTTTCCCACTCGTCCTCGGGCATCAGCCACGGGGTGTCCGGGTCACCCTCATCGAGCAACGCCTCATAGGTAATGTGATGCCCGGTGGCCGGATAACCTGCGGCTTCATCCGGCACCTCAATGACCAAGGGGGCGGGACCGTTCATAGCGGCGATGGCATCCTGCGCAAGCATCAGGAATTGGCTGTCGGCAAGCAGGACTTTCGCCTCGCCATGGTCCAGAATGTAGGCGACGGTCGCCACGTCCAGCCGGATGTTGATGGAGTTCAGCACGGCCCCGGCAGCCGGAACGCCGAAGTGGGCTTCCACATGGGGATACGTGTTGGGCAGCAAAGCCGAGACGACATCACCCGGCGCAACTCCGCGATTGGTCAGGGCGCAGGCCAGTCGGCTGACCCTCGCGTGATGTTCGGCGTAGGTGGTTCGGTGCGGTCCGTCGATTACGGCGGTGCGCGACGGGAAGACCCTTGCGGCTCGGGCCAGATGGCTGAGCGGCGTGAGGGGGATGTAATTTGCAGGCGTCTTGCCCAGACCGCGTTCGTCTTTCATCCAACCCATGCGAGTGCTCCTCCCCTTATGGCAGGGGGATTTTGTGCGATTGTGAGTGGGAAGGGAAGGGCTGCCGCAAGCCAGGCGCCTGACCGATGGCGCGGTTTAAGTGTCCGGAGCGGAGAAAGTTGGTCACATGGCGAGTGCGACAATCCTTTGTCGACGTATCCTCGGTGGTCGTTTGTGGTGTATGAACGCAACGAGGTAGTTTTGACGCGCAGTCAAGGGGATGTACAATGCTGGAGCTTCGAAAAGTCAGGAACGAGGCTGATTTTGATGCGGTGCGCACGCTCAGTTGGTCTTATCGCGACCTGCTGATTTCCCTCGGGGGCCGCAATGCAGAGGTCGTGAAAGTGGCTTATCCCGAACCCCTCTACACAAAACTGATGGAGGAATTGCCAATCTACCATGCTCCGCCAGAGGGTGAGATCGTTTCGGCCCTGCTCGATGGCAGCCCCATCGGATGCGGCATGGTGCACACGCTGTCGCCGGGCGTGGCCGAGATCAAGCGTGTGTATGTCAGTGAAACCGCTCGCGGGCTTGGGGCGGGCCGCAGGATCATGGTTATGCTGCTAGAGATCTGCCGCGAGAGGGGATTTGATCGGATCGTGATGGACACTGGCAGGGTCCTGACGGCGGCTCAGACACTTTACCGGGACCTCGGCTTTGTAGAGACAGGTCCGTACCAGGACATGCCGGCCATCGCGGAGGGGATCATGGTTTTCTACGAGATGCGGCTGACGTAAGAAAAAGGGCGCCCGAAAGCGCCCCTTTGCGAAGATTTCAGGCGGCTTTGCTGTCCACGCCCGTTCCGAAGCGACCATAGAAGCTTTGGCCTTTGTCGGCCATTTCCCGCAGAAGCGGCGGGCAGGCAAAACGTGGGCCATGCCGGGCTTCCAACTGATCACACCGGTCTGCGGCATAGGCGGAGCCGAGCATGTCGAGCCAGCTGAACGGGCCTCCGGACCACGGCGCGAAGCCCCAGCCGAGGATCGCGCCCACGTCGCCTTCGCGGATATCCATAAGAACGCCCGCTTCGAGGGCGCGCACGGCTTCCAGCACCTGCGCGAACAGCAGGCGATGTTGCACGTCGACCAGATCGGGCTGTGTGTCGTTCTGGGGATAGCGTGTGGATAACCCATCCCACAGCCCGGTGCGCTTGCCCTTGTCGTCATAGGCGTAAAAGCCCGCATTGGCTTTGCGGCCCAGGCGGCCTTCCTCCTCCATCCAGAATATCAACTCATCCGTGGTGTCGTCGTAGCCGGGATCGGCGGCCTTGGTGGCACGGGCGATCTTTGCGCCGAGGTCGATGGAGGTCTCGTCCGTCAATTGCAGCGGACCCAACGGCATGCCAACCAGCTTGGCGGCATTCTCGATCAATGCGGGTGCCGTACCCTCCTGCAGCAGGCGGATGCCTTCGTTAACGTAAGGAAGGATGCAACGGTTTGCGTAGAAAAACCGTTCGTCATTGACAACGATGGGCGTCTTGCGGATCTGGCGCACGAAATCGAGCGCTTTGGCCACGGCGATATCGCCGGTTTGGCGGCCCTTGATGATCTCCACCAGCGCCATCTTGTCGACGGGAGAGAAGAAGTGGATGCCGATGAATTGCTCCGGGCGACTGGAGGCCTTCGCGAGCATCGTGATCGGCAAAGTGGAGGTGTTGGTGGCAAAGATCCCGTCGGTATTCATAACGGCCTCGGCCCGAGCGGTGACGTCGGCCTTGATCTTGGGGTCCTCGAACACCGCCTCCACGATCAGATCACAGCCGTCCAAAGCGGAGTAATCCGTGGTGGCGGTGATTCTCGCCAGCACGGCGGTCTTCTTCTCTTCCGTCACCTTCTTGCGCTCAATGCCCTTGTCGAGCAGCCCCTCCGAGTAGGCCTTGCCTTTATCCGCGGCCTCCTGCCTGGCGTCGATCAGCACCACCTCGATCCCTGAAAGGGCCGAAACATAGGCGATGCCCGCGCCCATCATGCCCGCGCCGAGGATACCGAGCTTCCTGACCGTCTGGTCGGGGACGGAGGGCCGGTTCGCGCCCTTTTCCAGCGCTTCCTTGTTGAGAAACAGCGACCGGATCATGGCCGAGGATGAAGGGTCCATCAGAACTTGCGTGAAATAACGCGCCTCGATTTTAAGGGCGGTGTCGAAATCCACCAGAGCGCCCTCGTAGATCGCTGACAGCAGCGCGCGGGCCGCAGGATAGACGCCCTTTGTCTTGCCGTGGATCATTGCGGAGGCCCCCACAAAGGTCATGAAACCCGCCGGGTTGTATGGCGCGCCGCCGGGCATTTTGAAGCCCTTCAGGTCCCATGGCTTGACGATGTCGGCAGGGGCGGCATTGAGCACCCATTCCTTGGCCGCAGTCAGCAACTCATCGGCAGGCACCACGTCATCCACGAGGCCCGCGCCTTTGGCTTTCTTGGGGTCCAGCATACGGCCTTCCAGAAGCACGGGGGCCGCGGCCATGGCACCGACCATGCGGCTATAGCGAGTGGTGCCGCCTGCACCGGGGAAGAGGCCGATAAGGATTTCCGGCAAGCCCATCTTGGCCTTGGGATTGTCGGCCATGAGGCGGTGGTGGCAGGCCAAAGCGATTTCCGTGCCGATACCCGCGCAGGTGCCGGGAATGGCGCAGGCGATGGGCTTGCCGCCTTTATTGGTCTTGGGTTCCATCCCCGCACGTTCGATTTTGCGCAGGATGCGGTGGCCGTTCATGATGAAATCGAACAGGCCCTGGGCGGCATTGTCGCCCGACTCCTCTCGGATCGAGGCCAGTGTATTGAGATCCATTCCACCCGCAAACGAGCTTTTTCCTGACGTGATGACAATGCCCTTCACGGCCTCATCCGCCAGCGCGCTGTCGATCAGCGCTTCGCAGTCCGCGAAGGCCTCCCGGCTCAGCACGTTCATGGATTTTCCCGGCACGTCCCAGGTGACAACGGCCACGCCATCGGCGCCAACCTCCATGGTGAAATCGGTCATTTGCGCATCCTTTCCTGAATTTCGCGCATTGTCGGCAGGGTCCCCGAGATCTCGCATTGGATCGGGGCCATGTCGTCGTTCGACAATGATTTGGTGACTGAACTGCACCTCCACCGACCCTCGACAAAGGTCAGCATCATGCGGCTTTTGATCGGGCCAAAGACGGGTTCGTTGCCTTTGGATGAAATGGTGTCGTGGTAGCCGAGTATCCGACTTCCGGGCAGGAAAACGGCGCAGCAGGCTTGGCGGTCTATGCGGTCCGCACCGGAACCTTTCAGCTGAAGTTTGATCATCTGAAAGACCGTAAGCATGTGGTCCGCGGTGCGCGCGATGTGATCGGCATCATCGTAGTGGATCGAGCAAGGCAGGGTAAAATGCTCAGTCCAGGCTGCGAAATCATCCGACTGACTCGCGTCACTCAGGGAATCGGTGAACACCTGATAGATCGGTTCGGCTTGAACGTGGTTTGCGATCTGTCCGCGTGTCGAATTCCGCCACAAGCCCGCGAGGCTTCCAGGATCGGATCGCAGCAGAGCCAATGGAAACCGGGCGCCGGAAATCTCGTGATCGGCTTCGATGTTTTTCCAATCTTCGCCGATGCGCCGCAGGACTATGCGGCTGCCGTAGGGAGGTGAAAGTGTGGTCGCATCCCGCAAGGTGTAGGTGGTATGCCGCGCCTCAATGGTGTCTTTGTCCAGGTATTGGGCACTTTCAACCAATCGGATAAAGTTGGTGACATTTTGACCCTTCAGCGCCCCCGCTACGGCTGCGACGTCGCCCCGCAGATCTTCTGCATATTCCACAACCCCCTCGCACTCGCTGGTGCGAAGGGTAAACGGAAACGACGTCATGGACACGACGGTATCCACGTCTCCGTCCATCAGCGCAACGGATGACCGATCCAGCCAGGCCTGACAGATTGCCTTCGGTTCAGGCCTGCACCGGAAGTCATCGGCGTCCATTTTGGCTATACCCGCTCCAGAATCGTGGCCGAGCCCATGCCAGCAGCAACGCAGAGCGTGGCAAGTCCGGTTTCGTGATCCGCGCGCTCCATTTCATCCAGCAGCGTGCCGAGGATCATCGCGCCCGTGGCTCCCAAGGGGTGACCCATCGCGATGGCGCCGCCGTTCACGTTGACCTTGGAATGATCGACATTGAAGGCCTGCAGGAAGCGCAGGACAACGGCAGCAAAGGCTTCGTTGACTTCAAACAGGCCGATGTCGCTGATCGACATGCCGGTCTCGGTCAGAATCTTTTCGGTCACTGGCACAGGGCCGGTGAGGTTGATTGTCGGATCGGTGCCGATTTTGGCGTTGGCGCGGATCCTTGCGCGCGGCTTGAGGCCCCACTTTGCACCGAACTCCTTGTTGCCGACCAGCACGGCGGCAGCGCCATCCACGATACCAGACGAATTGCCCGCGTGGTGGATGTGGTTGATCGCCTCCAGATGCGGGTACTTCATCAGCGCCACGGCATCGAACCCTGGCATGACCTCGCCCATGTCCTTGAACGCGGGCTTCAGCGCGCCGAGCGATTGCATATCCGTCTGCGGCCGCATGTATTCGTCACGGTCCAGAATAGGCAGGCCGTTCTGGTCGCGCACGGTTATGACCGAGCGGTCGAAACGGCCCGCATCCCAGGCGGCCTTGGCACGGCGCTGGGACTCCACCGAATAGGCGTCCACTTCATCGCGGGAAAATCCATATTCCGTGGCGATAATATCCGCGCTGATCCCCTGCGGAACGAAGTAGCTGCCCATCGCAAGCTGCGGGTCAACGGCCATTGCCGCGCCATCACTACCCATGGCGACCCGGCCCATCATCTCCACTCCGCCTGCGATATAGCCGTCGCCCGCGCCGCCGCGGATCTGGTTGGCGGCAAGGTTCACGGCCTCAAGGCCGGACGCGCAGAAGCGATTGATCGCGAGGCCGGGGATACTCTCGTGCAGATCGGAGGCCAGAACGGCGGCGCGCGCCAGGCAGCCGCCTTGCTCCATCACCTGGGTCACATTGCCCCAGATCACATCCTCGACCGCGTGTCCTTCAAAACCATTGCGCTCCTGTAGGGTATTCAGCGTGAACGCGGACAAACGGACAGAAGTGACTTCGTGCAAGGCGCCGTCCTGGCGGCCTTTGCCACGGGGCGTGCGGATCGCGTCATAGATATAGGCGTCGGTCATTTGGTATCTCCTAAGCGCCTGGGATGCAGCGCTGGGCATAGATCAAAAGGGGCAGACGGGTTGTGTCTCAGGCGGCGAACGCGGGCTTCATCAGGTCGTAGGGATGCGTCCAGCCGGGAGTTTCGGAAATTCGGGCCAGCCATGCGTCGATGGCGGGATAATCGGTGCGTGTGAAGGTGAAGGGCTCCTCGTAGAACAGATATCCGGCGCAGCTGATATCGGCGCAGGACAGGGCGTCGCCGACCAGCCAATCGCGCTCTGCCAGTTCGCCCTCCAGCACCTTCAGGGAGGCTTTCAGGCGTCCGGCGAGAAAGCCAATCACATCCGCGTTTCGCTTGTCTTCGGCCAGGAAATTCATCATGAACCGCAGCGGTCCGGCCATGCCCGACACCTTCTGGTTGTCAAAAATGACCCAGCGCAACACATCGCGGGGGGAGTCAGCGCCCAGTTCGCCAGTCGTCTCGATCACCCAATCCTGGATCACGCCCGATTGGGTCAGGATCAAACCGTCGGCGTCCAGAACCGGCACCTCGCCCATCGGGTTAAGGGCGCGAAACTCTGGCGAGCGCGCCTCTCCCTTGAAGAAATCCACATGGCGCGGGGTCCAGTCGATATCAGCCAGTTCCAAAGCCAGCGCGGCCTTATAAGCGTTGCCGCTTTCACCGAAGCAATAGAGCGTGTTCGTCATCAGAGGTCCCCTTGGATGGCGGCGATATCAAGCGGTGTTGTCAGTTTGGTTTGGCTGCTCAAGACCAGTTCCAACATGGCAGGGCGGATCATTGGATGTCTTCCAAGGTTCCTGTCGTAAACTCGATCCCTGCCAGATCCGGGTACGCCCGGGCCAAAAGCTGCCGATGATAGGCATTTTCGACCCGCGGGTGCCACCAATCATCGCCGTCCTCGAACGCCAATCTGTCAGAAATGGCCCGCACGCGGCCTGCGCCAATGACGGCCATGGTCATCCGGGTCTCCATCACGAAAAAGGGGCGCCCGTTCGGCGTGATGCCACCGCGCGCGCCGTCGATGTTCACCGCGAAACCATCAACTTCGACCTGTGCCGTAAGCGGCCCGGTCTGGGCTGCCATTGTGCGGCGAAGGTTGGCGATCTCCTCCCCAAAGCTGGCGGACACGATGTCCGGGGTAGGCGGAGCGATGATGGAGATGATCCCCTCCATATCGCCCGTGCGGGTATCGGCATCGTATTGGGTGTTCACGTCAGCGGCCGTGGCCTGGTTGGTGTCGGTCTGCGCAAAGACGGGCGTGCCTAGGGCAGGGCCAAGGGCAAGAAAGGCAACTTTCAACATCAACGTTTCCTCTCTTCAAGTTCGGAGTTGAAGAGCCTGATCCGCGCGATCAGCTTTTCTTCATTGATCACGCTGCCCCAGTTTTCAAACAGGAACGACAGGAACTCTCCCTCGTCCAATCCTGCGTCAGACGACAGGGCGCGCAGTTTGCGGTAGCCGTCCTCCGACATCGCGATATTGGGGCGACGGGTCAGGCGAAGGCGTTTTGGCATGTTATCCTCCCAGATGTGTGGCGCGACCCGCCTGGGGCCGCGCGCCACGACTATGCCGTTCAGAAGTTTGCCGCGTCCAGTGCCATCACCGCGTCGCCGCCCGCCTGGATGCGGGTCAGATGCATGGCCGTCGAGGGCAGGGTGCGGGTCACATAAAAACGGCCCGTAGCCAGTTTCGTCTCATGAAACACCGGGTCTGAGGTGCCACCCGCGAGGGCCGAGAGCGAGGCTTTCGCCATCATGCCCCACATAAGACCCAGACAGGTATGCCCGAAAAGGTGCATGAAGTCGTAGGACCCGGACAAGGCATTGTTAGGATTTTTCATCCCCTCCTGCATAAAGTACATGGCTGCCGCCTGCAGATCCTTTGAGGCGGCTTTCAGCGGCGCGATGAACTCTTCCATCCCCTCCACCTCGGCGTTGTCCTTGCAGAAGGTTTTGACCAGATCGAAGAAGGCCATCACGTGCTTGCCGCCGTCCTGCGCCAGCTTGCGGCCCACCAGATCAAGCGCCTGGACGCCGTTTGCCCCTTCATAGATCATCGCGATCCGGGCATCGCGGGTAAACTGGGACATTCCCCATTCCTCGATATACCCATGACCGCCATAGACCTGCTGCGCCTGGACAGTCATGTCGTAGCCCTTGTCGGTAAGAAAACCCTTGATTACGGGTGTCAGCAGGGAAATCAGCCCATCGGCGTCCGCGTCCTTGCTGCGATGGGCCGCATCAATCAGTGACGATCCCCAAAGGAGAAACGCGCGACCACCCTCAACGAAGCTCTTTTGCTCCATCAGGTTGCGGCGAATGTCGGGATGCACGATCAGTGGATCGGCGGGGCCGTCGGGGTTTTCTGCGCCCGTGACGGCACGGCCCTGTAGACGGTCCTTGGCGTAGTCGAGGGCGTTCTGATACGCGGCCTCGGCCTGTGCCAGCCCCTGCATCCCCACACCCAGGCGCGCCTCGTTCATCATTGTGAACATGGCGCGCATGCCCTTGTGCTCTTCTCCAAGCAGATAGCCCGTCGCCTCGTCATAGTTCATGACGCAGGTGGAATTGCCGTGGATGCCCATCTTTTCTTCGATCTTGCCACACGACACGCCGTTGCGTGCGCCGAGGGAGCCATCCTCATTCACCAGGAATTTTGGCACGATGAACAGCGACACGCCTTTGATGCCCTCAGGCCCGCCGACGATCTTGCCCAACACCAGATGGACGATGTTTTCGGCCAGGTCATGCTCACCCGCCGAGATAAAGATCTTCTGGCCGGTGATCTTATAGCTGCCATCCTCTTGCGGAGCGGCCTTGGTTCGCATCAGACCCAGATCGGTGCCGCAGTGCGGCTCCGTAAGGTTCATCGTCCCGGTCCAGTCGCAAGAGATCATCTTTGGCAGATAGGTTTCCTTCTGTGCCTCCGTGCCATGCACGAGGATGGCGGAGGCCGCACCGTGCGTCAGACCGTGATACATCGTGAACGCTTGGTTCGCGGCTGAGAACATCTCACCCGTCGCGGTATTCATCACATAGGGCAGCCCCATGCCGCCGTATTGCTCGGGCATGTCGATGCCGGGCCAGCCACCTTCACGCGTCTCGTCGAACGCGGCCTTGAAGCCCGTGGGCGTGCGAACCACGCCGTTATCCATCGTGCAGCCTTCGGTGTCGCCAACCACGTTCAGCGGTGCCAGGATGTCCGCACTGATCTTGCCCGCTTCCTCAATGATAGCAGCCGTGAACTCGGGCTCCAGATCGGAATAGCCGGGAATGTCCGAGTCCGAGATTTTCAGGACGTCATGCAAGACAAATTGGATGTCTTTGGTGGGGGCGGTATATCTAGGCATTTTGTCCTCCCGGGAGCGTCTGGGGATCAGGCGGCGGTCGAGCGTGCGGACAGCATCTCGGCCACAAGGGTCATCTGGTTGCGTAAATCTTCGATGGCTTCGTCCAGCTCGGCGCGCTTTGTCTCCATGTCCGCCAGGCGGGCACGGGCGATGGACAACGTACTGACAAGCTGCGTTTCCTGGCTGTCACCGACGTAGTAGAGGTCCAGCAATTGCCGGATCTCCTCCAGCGAGAAACCGAAGCGCTTGCCACGAAGGATCAGCTTCAGCCGGGCCGAGTCCCGGCGGGTGAACAGGCGGCGCTGGCCTTCACGGATCGGGTGAAGCAGCTCTTTGGACTCGTAGAAGCGCAGGGTGCGCGGGGTCACGTCAAAAGTATCGCACATCTGGCGGATGGTCATTGTCTCGGGTGTCATGGTGTGGGCCTCGCTCAATACAAACATTCAACTTCAGGCTCCATGTGCGAGTGTCGCATCCACCTTACAACTATAGATGACGTTTACGTAACTTGGACGTCACGTCACTTTTTCGGTGACGAAAGGTTAAGCAAGTTGACGTAGCCTGACGAGCAATTTTCGGGAAGGCTCGATGACGGGCATTGACCTTGCTCCGCCACGGGAAGCTAGCAACATGAAGCGATGATGGATCACCGAAATGACAAGATGCAACTGCTTCGATTGCCTGCCGCGATGTCCAGGGTGGATCCGCTTGTCAGCACCATGTCTGCCAGGCGGATCTTGCATCAATACTTGGATCGCGCCCCGCCCAATCAAATCCAGCGTCTTCTCCAGTACAATAACAAGTGTTGACGCACCGCAGGTATCGGCCATCAGATGTGGGACAAACCGCGCGCCGAAGCGTTCACAGCGCGCGAATTTCCGCATTTCTGGATCTGTTCACCGGTGCGCCCAATTCGGCGATGGGCATCAATTTGCTGCGGTTGTGCTTGTTTGAGAGGTTTGGCGGCCTCTAACCGAAAGCAGATATGACATTACGATCGTATCAAATCACACGGCGCACCGTCGGGTCTTTTGGTCCTGAGCGTGGAATTGGCGATCACGATGGTGCAGGACGGGCCGATTTTACTCCAAGCTGCCTTGGAGTACAAAAGTACCGATTTGCACTGGCAGGTTGCAGCGCGTGGACGTCCGGACCAAACCCAGCGCTACTCGGAAGCTGATGCGTCGCGCAGCGCTTTCAACTCGGCAATGATCTCGTCCAATTCGCCCCGACGGGTGCGCAACTCTTGCAACTGCCTGTCAGCCTTATCGATCCAGATCTCCCGCTGGCCTTCCCACCCATCCCCCAGGTCATAAATCTCCAGCCACTGACGGATCTCTTCCAGCGAAAAGCCAAAACGGCGACCCCGCAGGATCAGTGTCATACGGGCGACTTCACGGGGGCGATAGAACCGCGCACGACCTTCACGGACGGGTGATAGCAGTTCGATATATTCATAGTGACGCAGGGTGCGCGGTGTAACACCGAACCGCGCGCACATCTGTTTGAAATCAAGTCTGTCGTTGGATGTCTCGGGGGACATGGCGGGCCACCTCCTCGTGAACCTAATCCTGGTGATCCATTGCGTTGATAAACTATGCCGTGTGGCGCAGCTTTTGTTAAGTAACTTCCCCTTGCGTCCAGAGTGCGCGAGCGCGACACCTGTGGCAGACGACCCGGGAAGGACGCTCCATGGCAGTTCAGCAGACACAGGAAGACAAAGACCGCCTCACTCGGCAGTTCATCGAATTTCTGCCGTTTGCCAAGGCATTGCAGATGCGGCTGGACGAGGTAGGGGATGGTTTTGCCGTAATATCCATGCCCTATGATGCCGCGATGGTGGGCGACCCGATCACGGGCGTGATCCACGGCGGCGCGGTGTCCGCGCTGATGGATACCTGCGGCGGTGCAGCGGTAATGAGCCATCCGCAGGCAGTGTCCGTGACCGCGACGATGGACCTGCGGATCGACTATATGCGCCCCGCCACCCCCGGCGACCGGATCACGGCGCGCGCGAATTGCTATCATGTCACCCGCTCCGTTGCGTTCATCAGGGCTGAGGCATTTGACGCCGATCCGTCGCGCCCCGTGGCGTCCGCAACTGGCGCGTTCACCGTGGCAAAGGGGTAGCGACATGGAACGCAGACCTCCGGAGCCTGTTGAAATCATCAAAAATCGCCGTGATCGGGCGCTGGCGGCTCTGGTCGGGGGCGTGCCCTATATCGCGACCATGGGCATCACATTCGACCGGCGTGGAGATGAGTTGACGTCGGTGCTCAACTACCACGACAAACTGATCGGAAACCCGATGCTGCCCGCGCTTCACGGCGGCGCGACCGCCTCTTTTCTGGAGGTCGCAGCGATCGTGGAGCTGGGATTTCATATCCTCTGGGACGAGATCGAGACGGGGCAGATGGATGCCGATACTCTGACGTCTCAAACATTGCCCAGAATGCCGAAAACCATCGACTTTACAGTGGATTACCTCCGAACTGGCCTACCGCGCGACGCCTATGCCCGCGCGCGGGTGAACCGCTCAGGCAGGCGCTATGCCAGCGTTCATGTGGAGGCATGGCAGGACAATCGCGAGCGCCTGTTTGCGCAGGCCACTGGGCATTTCCTGATGCCAGAGCGGGAGTGAGCGGCGAGGTCAATCCATCGGTCGCGCCAAAACCGCTGACCCACGGCCGTGTGCTGAAAATCGCGCTGCCGATCGTGGTATCGAACGCCACGGTGCCGCTTCTGGGCATCGTCGATGTGGGCGTCGTGGGGCAGATGGGCGAAGCCGCACCGATTGGCGCGGTGGGCATCGGCGCGATCATCCTATCGAGCGTTTTCTGGATCTTCGGCTTCCTGCGCATGGGCACTGTCGGTCTTGTGGGACAGGCTGAAGGGGCAGGAGACAGGGCCGAGGTTTCCGCGATTCTGACCCGCGCGCTGATCATAGCAGGCGCGGGAGGGATGCTTCTGATCGCACTCTACCCGTTGATCATCTTTGCGGCGTTCTCCTGGGATCCGACCAGCCCCGGAGTGGAGGCTCTGGCGCGCGACTACCTGTTCATTCGGATCTGGACCGCGCCGTTCGCGATCGCGGTCTTTGCGCTGACGGGATGGCTGATCGCGCAGGAGCGGACGGGGGCGGTATTTGTCATCCAACTGGCGATGAACTCGCTGAACATAGGGTTGAATTTCCTGTTCGTGCTGGGGTTTGAATGGGGCGTTTCAGGTGTTGCCTTGTCGACTGCGCTGGCTGAAATCTTCGGCGCGGTCCTTGCGCTCTGGTTCTGCCGAAGCGCGTTCGATTTGCCAGCGTGGCGCGATTGGCCAAGGGTGTTCGATCGGGCGCGCGTAATCAAAATGGCGCTCCTGAATGTGGATATTCTGATCCGTTCGGCCTTGTTGGTGGCGATGTTCACGTCGTTCACCTTTCTCGGCGCCCGGTTCGGGGACGTGACGCTGGCCGCAAACGAGGTGCTGATCCAGTTCCTTTACCTGACGGCTTATGCGATGGACGGCTTCGCCTTTGCCGCAGAGACCCTGATTGCACGGGCCTACGGGCGCAAGGACCCCTCACGCGTGCGGCGGTCTGCTGTAATGACGTCGATGTGGGGTCTGGGGATCTGCGTGGTTTTGGCGGTTCTGTTCTGGGCTGCGGGTCCATGGTTAATTGACGTTCTGGCCAAGGATGCCGATGTCCAGGAGCGCGCGCGAATTTTCTTGCCCTACATGGTGGCGGCCCCGCTGATCGGCTGCGCGGCGTGGATGCTTGATGGCATTTTCATCGGTGCGGCGGGCGGCCGCGACATGCGCAACATGATGATCGTAAGCGCCTGCATCTATGTCGCGGCGGTGCTGATCCTGGTGCCCTGGCTGGGAAATCACGGGGTCTGGCTGGCTTTGTTGATCTCTTTCCTGGCGCGCGGCGTGACGCTGGGTGCGCGGTATCCGGCGTTGGAGCGTGGGGCCGGCTGAGGGATGAGTTGTATCTGGCAAGATGAACGGGGGAGGGCGTGCCTTGCCGCGAAGGGGTCGTTCGTGGTCCAACGTGATCATTGAGTGAGGCGCGGGTCAGATCCATTCGGAAAGGCCGGTTCCGACCGCGTCCGATACGTGGTCGAAGCCGTCGCGCTCAAGCAGCGCATCGAGGCCTCTGGCGATCTCCGTGACCAGTGCCAGGCCGCCGTAAACAAGCGCGGTATAGAGTTGCACCGCAGAGGCCCCGGCGCGGATCTTGGCGTAGGCCTGGTCTGCGGAGGCGATGCCGCCCACTCCGATCAGCGGCACTTCGCCTTCGGTCAATTGGTACAGACGCGCGAGGGTGCGGGTGGATTTCTGGAACAGCGGCTGGCCGGACAGTCCGCCTGCCTCGGTCGCATGAGGCCCATGCAGGCCTATGCGGTCCAGCGTTGTATTGGTGCTGATGACCCCTGCGAGTGGGCTTTGGGCGACCACCTCCGCGATATCAGCAAGTTCTGCGTCGGTCAGGTCGGGAGCTATTTTCAGAAACAGCGGAACAGGCGCCGCGGGCTGCACATTTGTGACATGCTCAATTATCTGGCGAAGTGCTTTTTTGCCTTGCAGATCGCGCAGGCGCTCGGTGTTGGGGGACGAGACGTTGATGGTCGCGAAATCGATATGCGCCGCACAGGTGCGGAACACATGGGCGAAATCTTCTTCCCGGTCCAAGCTGTCCTTGTTGGCACCGAGGTTGAGACCAACCGGGATCGTACGCCGAGTGGTCTTGAGACGCGCGGCGACAACCTCAACGCCATCGTTGTTGAAGCCAAAGCGGTTGATGGCCGCGCGGTCCTCGGTCAGGCGGAACAGGCGCGGTCTCGGGTTGCCGGGTTGGGGCTTGGGCGTGGCCGCCCCCAGTTCAATGAAGCCGAAACCGGCGCGTTGCAGCGGGGCCGAAATCTCGGCGTTCTTGTCGAACCCGGCGGCAAGACCTATGGGATTGGGCAGTGAAAGGCCCGCGACAGTCGTGGCCAGGCGTTGGGTGGTAAGGGGGCCAGCCGATGGCCCCAGGCCCATGCGCAACGCCCGCACAGCGAAGCCATGGGCACGCTCTGGATCGATCTGGCGGAGGAGGGGGAGGCCGATTTTCTCCAACATTTACATCGCCGCCGGGAAGACGTGGGCGCCATCCACAAATGGCAAGGGTGCGGTCCAGATCACATCCGTGCGGCGCAGCGGCGCGTAGAGGTGCGGGAACAGATCACCGCCGCGGGATACCTCCCACCTCAGCGCATCTCCCAACGCGTCCGAATCCACGGCCGCGATGACCAACCCGTCCATAGCCGCGAAATATTTCGCGGCGGTTCCTGCGGATTGGGCGGCGGTGGAGAAGTGGATGTAGCCGTCAGCCACATCAATCGGTGCGCCAGAGGTCTGTGCTTCGGCATTCAACGCGGCCCATTGCTCGGCCGTCAGTATTTTGTAGATCAACATGAGAGATGATGTCGTATCTGGACGACCCGGGGTCAAGAGGAAGGGAGCCGCCATCAAGCCACTTTACTTGCACGCAGAGCAGCGCCAAGCTGCGCCAGATCAAACGATAACCTCAGGGGAGATATCTTATGCTTGCACGTATTCTTGGCTCTACGGCGATGATGGCGGGACTTGCCGTTGCGGCCCCTGCCACCGCTCAGACCACCATCACTTTGCTGCACTTCAACGATCTGCACAGCCGCGTCGCACCGATCAACCGGTTTGATTCGACCTGTAGCCCAGAAGACGACGCGGCGGGCGAATGCTTTGGCGGCATGGCGCGCATAGCAACCGCTATCAACCAGATCCGCGATGAGGAAGAAAACGTCGTGACCGTGGTCGGCGGCGACCTCTTCCAAGGCTCATTGATCTATACAACGTTCAAGGGCGACGTAGAGATTGAAATGATGAATCGCATCGAACTTGATGTGCTGGCGCTGGGCAACCACGAATTTGATGATGGCCCGGGGAATCTGGCGCGCACGCTGGCAGAGGCAAACTTCCCGATCCTTGGCGGCAATATCGATATGTCGCAGTCCGAAGAGCTTATGGGCGATTTGACGACCGACACCTATGTCATGGATGTCGGTGGCGTGCAGGTTGGATTTGTCGGCTCCACCACTGTCGATACCACCGAGATCGCGGCGCCCGGTCCGAATCTAATTTTCCAGGACGAGGTGGAGGCCATGCAAGCCGACGTCGATGCATTGCGCGAGCAGGGCGTTGATATCATCATTGCCGTGACCCACGTCGGTTACGTGATGGATCAGGTTCTGGCAGCCGAGGTCTCGGGCCTTGATGCTATAGTGGGCGGACATTCCCACAGCCTCCTCTCCGCGTCCGATCCGGATCGCGAAGGCGCGTATCCAACGGTCGTGACCGGACCTGATGGCAATTTCGTGCCGGTTGTGCAGGCTTATGCCTATAGTCGCTACCTGGGCCGTTTGGACATGACCTTCGATGACGACGGCAATCTGCTGTATTCGGGCGGCGACACCATCTTGCTGGATGCGTCGTTTGAAGCCGACCCGGAGGTAGCGGCACGTGTGGCGGAACTGACTGGCCCGATTGATGAATTGATGGCCGAGGTCGTCGGCGAGTCGACCGGCCCGATTGAAGGCGACCGCAGCGTTTGCCGTGCGGCCGAATGTGAAATGGGCAACCTTGTCGCCGATGCAATCCTCGACCGGGTGGCCGGGCAGGGCATCCAGATCGTGTTCCAGAATGGCGGCGGTCTGCGCGCCTCCATCGATGGCGGCGAAGTCACCATGGGTGAAGTTCTGACGGTGCTGCCGTTTCAGAACACGCTGGCCACGTTTGAACTGTCCGGCGCAGGCGTGCTGGAGGCGTTGGAGAACGCGGTGAGCGACGTTGAAGAAGGTGCGGGCCGCTTCGCGCAGGTCGCCGGCATGCGCTACACATGGACCCCCGCGGCAGAGCCCGGATCCCGCATCGTGTCGGTTGAAGTTGAAATGGACGGTTCATTTGTGCCGCTGGATCCAGAGGCCACATATGGCGTTGCATCCAACAATTTCATGCGCGGTGGCGGCGACGGCTATTCGATCTTCGCGACAGATGCCGAGAACGCCTATGACTTTGGTCCCGGCCTGGAGCAGGTGGTTGCCGACTACATTGCCGAAAACAGCCCCTACACGCCGTACACAGACGGGCGCATCACGCAGGCGGAATAATTCTCCAACTGCCCAAAAACCAGATAGATCAGACCGGCTCAAGGCACCTTGCGCCGGTCTTTTTTGCCATGCATCGGACGCAAGGCGGGTTTCGAAACATGGGGGTAGTCCCTTCCGTTAGCGCTATCATATTGGGCTCACGAGACACTGAAACGCCAATGCAAAACACAGGAGCTGCACCATGGCCTTTTTCGCTGACATCCGCAAAGCTGCGCAGAAACGCGCAGCCTATAACCGCACCGTGGCCGAGATCTCGGCCCTCAACACGCGTCTTGCCGTCGAGGATCTGGGGATTTTCCCAGGCGATGCGCACAAGATCGCGATGCGTACCGTTTACGGGCGCTGATCTTTCAGGTCACACGGGTTGGCATCGGTTTTCGTGTTCAGCCTGATTGCGGAATAAAGCGCCGAGCAATCCGAGAACCGGTTCGCCCTTCTCAGTTTGCCTCTGACAGTCTAACCTCCGCGCAATGTGTGGCCGTATGACCATGACCCATCCCACCGACGCGATGGCGCAGATGTTCAAGGCTGCACCGTACAATGACCTGCCCCGCGTGCCGAACGGCAACGTTTGCCCCACCGAAAACGTTGCCGTTGTGGTGTCAGTTGAACAGGGGCGCAGTCTGCGCCAGATGCGCTGGGGCTTTATCCCCCATTGGTACAAGAGGCCCAACGGCGGCCCATTGCCTATCAACGCGCGGGCGGAGACGATTGCCAAGAAACCCGCCCTCCGGGCCTCTGTGCAGGATCGGCGATGTCTGATTCCCGCCACAGGCTTTTACGAATGGATCAAGTGCGAAGACGACGCGCGCTTGCCTTGGTACTTCAGCGCGCCTTCCGGCGATCCGCTTGTTTTTGCAGGCATCTGGCAAGATTGGGAGCGCGACGGCGAAGCCTTGACCACCTGCGCCATGGTTACAACAGGTGCATCGGATTGGATGTCGCAGACCCACCACCGCGAGCCCGTTCTGATAACGCCCGACAATTGGGCGACGTGGTTAGGCGAGGGCGACGCCATGGCTGCTTCTCTGATGAAGGCCGCGGGTAAAGGGAGCTATCAGCGCTGGCGGGTGGACCGGGCGTAAGCGTTGCGCCGCTCCCACCTTCCTGATGAGTGCTTGATCTGCGAGTTTGTTTCCAAGTCTGGATTTGCGAAGGAGACGGCGTTGGCGGGACATATGGAACGCCATATGGAGGACATTTGCCGGATGGAGGTCATGGTTGGATCGTCAGGCAAGCGGCGGTGGTCGGATGCGTTCAAGGGCCGCGTTGTTGCGGAGACGCTTGTGCCCGGTGTGACGGTCAACGAAGTGGCGCGGCGGCATGACTTGCGGCCCAATCATTTGTCATCATGGCGGCGCTGGTCAAGAACGAGCTGCGCAAAGAACCGTTCACCGGGACGGTGTTTGTGTTCCGCGCCAAGCGGGCAGACCGGCTGAAGCTGCTCTACTGGGATGGCACCGGGCTGGTGATGGCCTACAAGCGGCTGGAGGAAACAACCTTCACCTGGCCCGCCATCAAGGACGGTCTGATGGCTCTGAACCATGCCCAGTTTGAAGCGCTGTTCTCGGGGTTGGACTGGCGCAAAGTGAAGGCGCTGGCTGTGCGCCCGCCGACTGCGGCAGAGTGAATCAGGCAGGTTTTTGGGCGGGTGCGCGAGTGCCAAAAGTGATAATCCATGGGCATGCTCAATCCCGTTGATCTTCCTAATGATATCGCGACCCTGAAGGCGCTTTTGGCCGCCTCAGAGGGCCGCAACCTGCGCAAGCAGGACCGTATTGATCAGCTGGAAAAGCTCGTTGCGGACTTCAAGCGCGCCCTGTTCGGCGCACGATCCCAGAAGACCGATCCTGAGCAGTTTGATCTGGCGCTGGAAGATATCGAAACGGCGATGGCGGCAGTCCACGCCGAAGATGAAGCTCTTGATGGTACTGTCGCACTGGCATACTGCTGGGCGCATGCGCGTCGAAAATTGCACGAGGTTGCACAATCCGGCACGACCCCCATCGCGGAAGAGGGCTTGAAACAGATCGCCGCCCTCTACCGCATCGAAAAAGATATCCGGGGTCTGAGCGCTGGAGCGCGGCTGGCCGCACGGCAAGACCGCTCAGCCCCATTGATCGCGGCGTTTGAGGCATGGATGACAGCCCATCGTGCCCGCGTCTCAGCCAAAGCGCCTTCAGGCGAAGCGCTCAAATACATCGCGAAATACTGGGACGGGCTTTGTCTGTTCCTCTCCGATGGCCGCATCGAGATGGATAGCAACACCGTCGAGCGCACCATCCGGCCAATCGCCCTGAACCGCAAGAACGCGCTCTTCGCGGGCCACGATGCCGGAGCGGCAAACCGGGGTGTCATCGCCTCCCTGATCGAGACCTCCAAGCTCCACGACGTCGATCCGCATGCTTATCTGACCGGTACGCTCACTGCTATTGTGAACGGGCACAAACAATCTGAGATCGACGCCTTGCTACCTTGGAATTAAAACCGGTCATGTCGGAAGGGGAGCAACCATGAGCATCGTCGAGATCAAGGTCACGCTGGAGTATATCGAACCTGGCGTCACCCGCACCCTGCAGGTGCCCACAGCCATCCGCCTCGATCGCCTGCATCTGACACTACAAGCAGCCATGGGCTGGACCAACTCCCATCTTTACATGTTCGAGGCAGAGGGTGCGACCTGGGGAGTGCCCGATCCGGACTTCGGTGGCGATGACCTGCCAGCCAACAAAACCACATTGGCCGACGTGCTTGAAGACACCGGCGCTCGCAACATCCGCTATATCTATGACTTTGGCGACAGCTGGGAACACAAGCTGGAGATCGGCCAAATCACTGACCCCGTGCCCGGTGAACTCTACCCGCGCCTGACCGACATCGCTGGTCGATGCCCGCCCGAAGACGTCGGTGGCTTCCCCGGATACGAGGAGTTTGTGGACGCCATGGCAGACACCAAACACCCTGAACATGCGCATCTCAAAGAATGGTATGGGGGCAGCTTCGACCCGAGCACGCCACCAGTAGACGAACTGCGCTTCGATGTGCTCAAGTTCGCAAAACGCTGGAAGCTGAAAAAAGCGATCCAGTGATCAGCGTGGGGTCAAGGCACCGCTAACGACCGTGCGGTCAATTCCAACCGCGCTTCGGGGGGAGCGTTGATCAAGCCGCTTGCAGCGTAAGAGATGTGACAAGCTGCTTGACCCGACCCTTGCCATAAATTACCCCAAGAGTGCAGTCACTGCACCCGGCGCGGGCGTTGTGTAATGGTAAGACCTCAGCCTTCCAAGCTGATGACACGGGTTCGATTCCCGTCGCCCGCTCCAATTTCCTGTATACCGCTGTCGCCCTCGGATTCATGGCCGAGCGTTTTGTGTTGTTTCCTTTCGCGCAGCTTGCGCGCAGTTCCTGCGGTTGCCGTCCGTCAGGCTGAAAGACCGTACGAGCATCTGGTGCAGCGCTATTTCTCCCAACAAGTCACTGCCATAAAAGGGCCGATGCAGAGGTGCCTGCTACGGTCCAATCTGTGAGACGGCAGGTGCCTGTCAGAACGTGAAGTCGAGCGTATCCAGATCGGCGAAGTTCACGCCCAACAAATTGATCAAGTTACCACCGCCGGTATCAATCTCCACATCCGCGCCCACTTGCTTGGACGCCGCAGTGCCGGAACCCGTGCCAAGTACGTCGAAGATAGTATTCAGCCAAGAGTGGCCGGAGAAGTCTATTTTTTCGAAGTCATTGTTCGCGTCAAAGTCAGTGATCGTGTCTTTACCGTTACCGTTCGCGAAAATGAACCGGTCCGCATTGAACGCGCCGGTCAAGATGTCATCGCCGATTCCACCGTCTAAAGCATCGAAGCCCGACCCTCCGATCAGAGTGTCGTTGCCTTCGCCACCTTTCAGCGTATCGTTCTGCCTGCCCCCGCGCAGCAGATCATTGCCCATGCCGCCGTCAAGAATGTCATCCTCCGTGCCGCCGATCAGGCGGTCATTGTCCCCACCCCCAAGCAATTCGTCATTGCCGCGTCCACCGATCAGGCGATCGTTGCCCATGCCTCCGACCATGTAGTCGTTGCCGTTGCCGCCCGACAAAAGGTCTCGGTCGTCGCCGCCCAAAAGGGTGTCGCTCCCCATATTTCCGACCAGCGTATCCATGCCTTCGCCGCCGTCGAGGTAGTCGAAATTCGTCCCGCCAATCAGCGAGTCATCGCCCATGCCGCCAACGATCGTATCCGCACCGGCGCCGCCGGTTATCATGTTGCCAAGTTCATTGCCGGTCATCGTGTCATTGCCACTGCCGCCGACCGCATTTTCAATGTCGGCGCCGTAGGCAATGGAAAAGCGGCCGACGTAGCCACCCACGTCCGAAAAGACCCCCTGCTCCAGCGACAGGGAGTTCGCCATCGCGTAGCCCGACAGATCAATCGTGTCGTTGCCCGCTCCATCGTAGATCGTCAGAAATGGCGTTGTGTTGAGGTTGAAGTCATAGACCGCTGCTTCCGCTCCGACGCCTGCCACATTGAAGCCATAGGTGCTGTCGCCCGCGTTGTAGCTGAGGTCCGCACCGTAAAGCGCCTGCAGCGCCATATAGTCGTGCAGCATGAAGGTATCGGGATAGTCCCAGCCGCCTGATGCACCTGTCTGGGCTTCATCGAAGTAGCTCATGATCGAATATTGTTGCGAATCTTGCGAATATTGAGCGTTCGAGCCGTAAGTGATGTTTTCGCCAGCGCCTGCATTGTAGTCGCCGGGATGGCCAAGTCCGATGACGTGGCCCAATTCGTGCAGGATTGCATAGGATGTGAATGTTCCGGCGCCATAGGCCGCTCCGTCGCCGAAGCCATTGCCTGTGTTCAGCCAAACGTCGCCTGCACGGGAGGCGAAGCTGGTATTGCCACCATTGCTGCCGGGGTAATACGCATAAGCGCCCGCACCATCATTGGCATCATAGGCGCCGATCAGCACGACGGCGGAATTGCTGGTTCCTCCGGGGGCCACTTGAGTCAAGTTCAGGCCCGAAACTGCGTCAACGTAGGCCAAGGCGGCTTGTGTCAGAGTGATTTGATTGGCGTTCATCGCTACCAGCGGCGTATTGTTTGACGGGTCGTTGCCCGTGGCACGGAATGCCCAGGAAAGTTCGGCGCTGTCCCCGGGGGTTGTGACCCAAGCCTGATTTGGCCGCATGAGGTTGCCTGCGGCCATCTCGTCGCTGTAGGACGCAAGCGTGCCCTCCGTCAATGACACGCCATAGGTCCCTGCGTCGTTCTGTGTGAATGAGCCGACATCGATATAATAAGTCGTCGTCGACGTCACTGTGACTGTCAGTTCCGCGTTGAGGCCGGGACCAGAGATATCGTCATGGTCAATCTGATTTCCCGCAGAATCGCGAAGGGTCAATGTGATGTCATTCACTGCATCGGACAGGGCGGCAAGACCGACACCTGCAATCGTATATGTGCCTGCTTCCAACGTGACTTCGATCCAATCGGAGTCGTTTCCAGAGGAGAGCTCGCCGACGAAAAACTCACCAAGACCAAGTATCGCGGTCGTGGTTGTGGAACCGGGCGCATCATTGTCGCCCTCTTTGACAGTGTCGCCGGGCGCGGCTACGGGCGCACTTGCAAAGCCCTCATATTCACACGATAGCAGATACGGCTTCATGGCCGCGCAAACTTGGCACATGTGGAGTTATCCTCCCAGTCAATTCCGACCTGTCGTTGTCATGTCTATCGCATGATAATCTTGGACCTGCTCGTGTATCGATGTCCTTCGAAGCGAGCTTCTACGTTTACGTTCTAGCTGTAAACACGTTAATGGAGGATTAAAGTCGTGCTTTGGCGGGAATTCGCCCATTTTTTTATCACGCCTTCGGCGTCGCGCAGCCGGAGAACGTCCGCCAAGGCGATGCAAGCAAGCGTCGATAGTCGAGGCGGGATCCAATGATGAGCAGATCTGAGACTCGGTCTGACAGTCAAGGACTGCCTCGCAATTTTGCACGGCCAAGGGGCGTTGTTAATGGTAGGTACTGCATGGCTCGCGGAGGCGGGCAAAGACAAAGACCCGCCAAGATGTACCGGACGAAGGGTGCACCTGCTTGCTGGGATAGCGTCACAACTGCCTCGGTCCTCGCACAATATCTGACAGGACTATGGAGTGAAGTCGTCGGATCCAGCGAATTCCAGGCCACGGGCAGGAAAGATTGTGCGCGCGACTTTGCCAACAAGACCTGAATGAACGGCGAGATGAATTACGTCATGCCGCGCCAACATGGCGAGCGGGGCCTTGCACGGCCCGGGATGCTTGGGTATCGACGCAAGATCTTTTGAGCGCGCCCCGATGACCGATACCAACACGACATCCGCCACTACGACCGTTGCCCCGCCGCTCCATGGTGCGTCGAAAGAGCGGGCGATGTCGAAGAGAATCAGTTCCCTCAAGGACCTCTTGCCGTTTCTGCTGCCTTATCGCCTGATGCTGGCGGGCTCGGTCGCGGCTCTTATGTTGACGGCGGCGGTATCGCTGGCCTTGCCACTGGCTGTGCGCCGTGTTGTCGATGGGTTCGAGACGGAATCCACGGAACTGCTGGATCAGTACTTCCTTGCGGCGCTGATGATCGCCGGGCTTTTGGCAGTGGGCACAGGTCTGCGCTATTATCTCGTGACCCGGCTCGGGGAACGGGTGATCGCGGATATCCGCAAAGCCGTTTTCGCCCGGATGATCCGCATGAGTCCCGCCTTTTATGAACGCGTCATGACCGGAGAGGTTTTGAGCCGGATCACCACCGACACCACGCTGCTGCTCAGCGTGATCTCATCGAGCGTGTCGATTGCCCTGCGCAACCTGTTGATTTTGGTTGGTGGCGTTGGGTTGATGCTGTGGACGTCGCCGAAGCTGGCGGGCGCCGTTCTTTTGATAGTACCGCTGGTGATCTTGCCGATCGTCATTCTTGGTCGCCGCCTGCGGGTTCTCAGCCGTCAGAACCAGGACTGGATTGCGGAGTCCTCCGGCACTGCGTCCGAGGCGTTGTTGTCGGCGCAGACGGTGCAGGCGTTTACCCACGAAGCCCTTTCGGCCTTCAAGTTCGACGACGTGACGGAAAAGTCCTTCGCCAGCGCACGCAAACGGATCGCCACCCGCGCCGCTATGACTGTCATCGTGATCGCGCTGGTGTTCGCGGGCGTCGTCGGCGTGCTGTGGATCGGCGCGCGTGATGTGCGCACAGAAGCGATGTCCATCGGCGCGCTGATCCAGTTCCTGATCTACGCGATCATGGTGGCCGGCAGCGTCGGCGCCCTGTCGGAGATTCGGGGTGAATTGCAGCGTGCTTCCGGCGCGACGGAACGGCTGGTGGAATTGCTCGGTACGGATGACACCATCGCCGACCCTGCCGCAGGCGCCGTTCTGCCATATGGCGGCCGGGGAGAGATTGCGTTTGACAACGTCCGCTTCCGCTACCCCACACGGCGGGAGATCGCCGCGCTGGACGGCGTGTCCTTCACCATCAAACCGGGCGAAACCGTCGCGATTGTCGGCCCATCCGGAGCCGGAAAATCCACCATATTTCAATTGCTTTTGCGATTTTATGATCCCGAAAGCGGGCAGATCACGCTTGATGGTGTGGCGCTGCCGGATATGACGCGCGAAGTCTTCCGCAGCGCCATCGCTCTGGTCCCCCAGGACCCGGTGATTTTTGCCGCATCCGCAAGCGACAACATCCGCTTCGGGCGACCCGGTGCCTCCGATGTGGAGGTCGAGGCAGCCGCCAAGGCCGCCGCAGCCCACGACTTCCTCAGTGCGCTGCCCGATGGATATGACACCTACGTCGGCGAACGGGGCCTGATGCTTTCGGGGGGCCAGAAGCAGCGCATTGCCATCGCGCGTGCGATCTTGCGTGATGCGCCGGTATTGCTGCTGGACGAAGCGACAAGTGCGCTCGACGCGGAATCCGAGCGGGCTGTTCAGGACGCTGTGGCGGAGCTGTCCAAAACCCGCACGACACTTATCGTGGCGCACCGCCTCGCCACCGTGAAGCAGGCTGACCGGATCCTTGTATTCGATGCCGGAAATATCGTGGCAGAGGGCACCCACGAAGCGCTTGTTTCTGAAAACGGACTTTACGCGCGGCTGGCGCGGCTGCAATTCACTGCGGGCCTTGCTGCCGAGTAGTGACCAATTATGGCCCGCCATAAACCTTGAAAATGGGTCTCCTGCCGTAGCGTTCACACCGGCAGGCTCTTGTCAGTAAGGGATGATATGGGCGAGGTTGCGAAGGCAACAGGGAATGCGTGGCCGGAGGGGAGGAGCCCGCCGGGCGGCGTAAGGGGAGAAAGCCAAAATGACATACGCAACCGCTGCCGATCGGGATGCCATCGAGCAGGAAATGGCGTGGGAAGACCGCGACCTTCCTGTCACCGCTTACGGGATGCTAAGCCGCACAGCCGACGCACACGCAAACCGCTCGGCGCTGAGCTATCAGCTGACGTCCGGGCCGACGGATCCCAACGAGACGCTGACATGGTCTCAATTGCGCGATCAGGTCACTCAGGCCGCAAATCTCTTTCGGTCTCTCGGGATCGGTGAAAATGACGTTGTGGCCTACATCATGCCCAACGCGACCGAGACCGTGGTTGCCTATCTTGGTGGAATGACGGCGGGGATCGTCAATCCGATCAATCCGCTGCTTGAGCCTGAGCAGATCGCCGCAATCCTGCGCGAGACGGGGGCGAAGGTGGTGGTCACGCTGCGCGCCTTCCCCAAAACCGACGTGCCCCAGAAGGTGGCGGAAGCGGTCCGCCTCGCACCCGACGTCAAGCACGTGCTGGAGGTTGACCTACATCGGTATCTGACGGGCGTGAAGCGGCTGATCGTGCCGCTGATCCGGCCCAAGAATCCGGTGCAGCACGCGGCAAGGGTACAGAATTTCAACCAGGCAATGGCGGCGCAGCCCAGGACGCTGGCGTTTGAAGACAGCGCTGAGGACAGGGTCGCGGCCTATTTCCACACGGGCGGCACAACGGGCATGCCGAAGGTCGCGCAGCATCTGTTTTCCGGCATTATCTACAACGCCTGGGTCGTGAACCAGGTCCTGCTCAAGCACGACAGCGTGGCCATGTGCCCGCTTCCGATGTTCCATGTCTTTGCGGCGACCATAATTGTCGGCGGCGCCCTGTCATCCGGGGCGCATGTGGTCCTGCCCACCCCCCAGGGCTATCGCGGGGAAGGGGTGTTCGACAATTTCTGGAAGCTGTGTGAACGCTACAAGGTGACATTCGTCATCGGTGTCCCCACAGCTTTTGCGGCCTTGATGCAGCGCCCCGTAGATGCCGACATTTCCGCCCTGAAGCAGGCGTTCAGCGGATCTGCACCGCTTCCGGTCGAGCTGTACAAGCGGTTCGAGAAAGCCGCGGGTATCAATATCTGCGAGGCCTACGGTCTGACAGAAGCCACCTGCGGCGTGTCCTCCAATCCACCCGATGGCGAGAAGAAGATCGGATCCGTCGGCCTTCCGCTGCCGCACACCGAAGTCAGGATCATCTCGCTCGACACCCATGAGGAGGTCCCGGTCGGCGAAGCCGGAGAGATCTGTATTTCGTCGCCGGGTGTCAATATGGGCCAAACCTATACCGAAGAGGCCAGGAACAACGATTTGTTCTATCCCGGTCCGAAATCGAATGCGCAGTTTCTGCGGACAGGTGACTTGGGGCGGGTGGACGAAGATGGCTACCTCTGGATATCGGGCCGGGCGAAGGATCTGATCATCCGCGGCGGCCATAATATCGACCCCGCCGAGATTGAAGAGGCCTTGGCCGGACATGAGGCCGTGGCCTTTGCCGGAGCCATCGGCCAACCGGACTCCTTCGCGGGAGAACTGCCCTGCGTCTATGTGGAACTGGTGGAGGGAGCGGACACCTCCGTTGACGCGCTTTTGGCCTACGCCAAGGATCATATCCACGAACGTGCGGCGATCCCCAAGTATCTGGAAATCCTCGATGAGCTGCCGAAAACCGCCGTTGGCAAGATTTTCAAGCCGGACCTGCGCAAGAAGGCGATCACGCGGGTCTACAACGCCGCCCTGAAGGATAAGGGCCATACCGCCCGTGTCGTCTCCGTGACCGAGGACAAACGGCGCGGGCTTGTTGCCCATGTGGCGCGCAACGCCGAGGCGGACGAGGCTGGCGTGACGGCCGTTTTGGGTGAATTCACCCGGCCTTGGGATTGGCTCAATCCCGAGTGACGACTGTCACCCTCGATAACGCCACCGCGCGGCAGCTGTTCCTGGCACGCCATGGATTGATGGAACCGCCCTCAGGCTCCGCCAAGGGCCAGGCGCTGGCGGACCTGATTGAAGGGCTCGGATTCGTGCAGGTCGACAGCGTCAACACCTTCGCGCGGGCCCATGACTTGATCTTGTGGTCACGCAGGCAAACCTACAAGCCCGAGAGCCTGCGCTGGGTCAACGACCGCGCGCGCGCCACGTTTGAGCATTGGACCCACGACGCTTCGATTGTGCCGATGACATTCTATCCGATGTGGCGGATGCGATTCGAGAGGGATCGCGGGCGTCTGCATTCCAAATGGAAGGACTGGCACGGCGCGGGATTCCACCCTGAAATCGACAAGGTGCTGCGCCATGTGGCGGATACCGGCGTGTGTTGCACGAGCGATCTGGAGGATGACCGGGCTTCAAAGTCGACCGGTTGGTGGGACTGGAGGCCCTCGAAGGTGGCGCTGGAATACCTCTGGCGATCCGGTGAATTGTCGGTCACCAAACGTCAGGGATTCCGCAAGTTCTATGATCTGAGTGAGCGCGTGATCCCGCCGGAACATCTCAATACACATCGCACGGACGAGGAGATCATCGACTGGGCCTGCACCGCCGCGCTGGACCGTCTGGGGTTTGCCACCAGTGGCGAACTGGCCGCGTTTTTCGACCTGATCCGCCCGACAGACGCCAAGGCCTGGGTTTTGCGTGCCCTAGGGGAGGGGCGCGTGACGGAGGTCGAGATCGAAGGCGCAGACGGGCGCACGCGAAGATCCGTAATGTGGCCCAAGGATTCTGGAAACGCTGACTGAGTTGCCGGAAGCCTCCTCCCGCATCCGCATTCTGTCGCCCTTCGACCCAGCGCTCCGCGACCGCAACCGGGCCGAGCGCCTTTTCGGCTTCCACTATCGAATTGAAATTTTTGTGCCAGGGCCCAAACGGCGTTATGGCTACTACGTGTTCCCGGTCTTGGAGGGCACGCGCCTGATCGGGCGCATTGACATGGCCCGACAAGGGACGGCTCTCGACGTGCGCGCCTTCTGGGCAGAGCCAGGGGTCCGCATCGGCACGGGCCGCATTGCACGACTCCGGTCAGAGATTGAGCGTGCCGCAAGGTTTGGCGGCTGTGGAGAGATCAACTACGCTCCAGACTGGCAACGTGGCCCGTTAACCGCTCCTTGACCAAACTGTGCCACATCTTACCATTTCCCGAACTCCAAACGGACCCTCCCCATGCCACACAGACAGGCCCAATACCTGACGTCCATGCCGGTCAACACGGGCGACCGCGCACCCGTCGGGCCGCGAACCGTGATCTGTTTTGGCGTGCCGCGCGGCGGCACCAGCATGGTAGCGGGCGCGATCCTGGGCCTTGGGGTGCCTATGGGGGAAGTTCTATCCAACAATATCGAGGATCCCGAGTTCAACATTGTCAACCATGGCGGCACGGTGTCGGACTTCGCGCATCATGCGCGGGCCACGATTGCAAAACGCGACGCGGCGCATGCGATCTGGGGCTTCAAATGCCCCTTCGCCGCGCAATACCTTGAAGAAATCATCGACGATCTGCGCGCACCGATGCTGGTCTATGCCTACCGCGACCCGGTCCCCATGGCCTTGCGCGCGCGTGTCCCGGCCGCCGAGAGGTTGGAATTCGTGTCAAAACGCCTCAACGCTCAGACCGGACACACCGCTCTGATCGGGGCATTGGGATGTCCTGGACTTTTGGTCTCCTACGAGACAGCGACCAGGCACCCATCCGTTTTTATTGAAGAATTGGCTGCATTTCTGGGCGTAGAGGTGCCGGCGCACCGCGATGAGATTGTCGAGTTTATCGCGCCAGGCTCCTACAAGGATCCCAGTGCGTTGATCGCGCGTCTTACCGCGTCGGAAGCATCGCGCGGCTGAGGGTTGAGACGGCAAAAAGCACTGCCGCCGCGCAGACAATGGCCGGGCCTGCCAGCAGGTCCAACTGCCACGCGGCGACCAGCCCGATCACCACCGATGCCAATGCCACAAGCGTAGAGAGAAACGCCATACGCTCCGGCGTGGCGGCAAAGGCGCGCGCGCTGGCGGCAGGGATGATCAATAGCGCCCCGATCAACAGCACGCCCACAACCTTGATCGCCACGGCCACGGTCAGGGCCAGCGCGAGGGTCAGAACCAACTGCTCAAATCGCGGATTGATGCCCGAGGCCTGCGCCAGTTCCGGCGAAACGGTCGCCGTCAACAGCGCCGACCAGCGCCACCACAAGATACCCAGAACCACGGCCGCTCCGCCCCAGATCAAGGCGATATCAGCGGCACGCACGATCAGGATTTCACCAAACAGCAGACTCGACAGGTCGATGCGCACATTGGCCATCAGCGATACCGCCACCATCCCGACGGCCAAGGCCGTGTGTGACAACACGCCAAGCGCCGTGTCCGAGGCGCGCGCGCGCCCGGTCAAGGCCTGCACGCCAAGCGCCATCGCCACGGCGGCCACCAACGCGCCAACGACCACGGATATCTGAAACGCCAGCGCGAAGGCAACACCCAGCACGGTCGCATGGGCCGTCGCGTCGCTGAAATACGCCATGCGACGCCAGACAACGAAACTGCCCAACGGCCCCGCCACCAGCGCCACGCCGATCCCGGCCAAGAGCGCGCGGGCGATGATCGGATCCATCATTCCGCAGCCTCATGGTCGTGGCTGTGGTCATGATCGTGGGCATGATCGTGCGCGTGGCGATAGAGCGCCAGCGCGCCCTGGGTGCCAGTGCCAAACAGCGCGCGATATTCAGGCGCTGAGGCGACGTGTTCGGGATGCCCTTCACAACAGATATGACCGTTCAGGCAAATCACCCGGTCCGAGGCGGCCATGACCACGTGCAGATCGTGGCTGACCATCAGGATCGCGCAGCCCTGGTTGGCTCTGACGTCCTCGATCCTTTGGTAAAAACTGGCGGCCCCCGGCTGGTCGAGACCCTGGGTTGCTTCATCGAGGATCAGCAGGTCCGGGTGGCTCACCAGCGCGCGCGCCAACATGACGCGCTGAAGCTGCCCGCCGGACAGATCGGACAGCTGCTGTTCTCCAAGCTCTCCGCATCCGGCCTGCGCAAGGGCGCTCTGTGCGGCCTCAGGGGCGATCGGCTTTGGCAGATCGAGGAACCTTCGGACGGTCATCGGCAGTGTCGGATCAAGTGCCAGCGACTGCGGCACATAGCCCACCGTCAGCCCCTTGGCTCGGGTCAACGTGCCTTCCGAGAGGGGTATGGATCCGATCAAGGCCTTGAGGAAGCTTGATTTTCCCGACCCGTTCGGGCCCACGATCGTCACGATCTCTCCGCGCGCGATTTCGAAGGTCACGTCGTGCAGCACGCGGGTCGCCCCGTAAGTGATGCCAAGATCTTTGGTTGTGATCAACGCGCTCATGCCCCTGGTTCCTGGCAATTCGGGCATAGTCCCAAGGCCTCGACAGTGGCGCGCTCAATGATAAATCCGGCGTCGCGAGCGGTCTTCGAAAGGGCCTTGCGGGCCGGGGCGGCAGGAGCCTCCGCGACCGCATCGCAGAGGCGACAAATCAGAAAGGCAGGCGCGTGATCCTCATGGGCGTGGGCGCAGGCGACAAAGGCATTCAGGCGCTCGATCCGGTGCGCGAATCCGTGGGTCGTAAGGAAGTCGAGCGCACGATACGCCACCGGAGGTTGTGCCGCGAGGCCATCTTCGCGAAGTACTTCCAGAATGTCGTAGGCACCCATGGCGCGATGCCTTTGCAGGAGGATTTCGAGGACGCGCTGGCGCGTGGGCGTCAGTTGCAAGCCGTCGCTTGCGCAACGCTCCGCCACCACACTCACGGTATCCGCAATGCATTGGTTATGATCGTGGTTGGAAAAGCCGACAGTCTCCATTTGGGGTTGATATGATATAACATCACCGATAACAAGAGGTGTTATGTTATCACATAAGGGATCCGTGATGTTTCGTCTTTTCCTTGTTTTTATGGCTCTTGGCTCACCTGCCATGGCAGAGCCCCCGCGCGTCGCGGTGGATATTCCGCCGCTTCATTCGCTGGTGGCACAGGTGATGGTGGGCATCGGCACACCTGATCTGATCCTGACGCCGGGTGTGTCGCCCCACGAGTTGGCGCTGCGCCCATCGGATGCGCAGGCTTTGGCAGGCGCGGATCTGGTGGTCTGGGCCGGCCCGGAACTCAGCCCCGCCGTTGCCCGCGCGGTGGATACCTTGGCGTCCGGAGAAGTTTTGGCAGTGCTCGACGTACCCGAAACCGTCGTACTGGAGTTTCGCGAAGGGCCTGTGTTCGAAGGTCACGGAGATGGTGAAGATCCTGAGGAAATCAGTGGCATCGACGACAGCGGAGGACGCGATCCCCATGCCTGGCTGGACCCGGTCAACGCTGCCTTGTGGCTCGGTGCGATCGCGGAGTCGTTGGCGCGGGTTGATCCCGATAATTCAGAATTTTACGCCCGGAACGCGCAGGCGGCAGCACAAAGCATCGTGATCTTGCAGGCCGACATCGACGCGCGCCTGGACGCCGTTCGCGGGCAGCCGTTTGTTGTCTTCCACGACGCCTATCACTACTTCGAGGCGCGCTTTGAAATGGAAGCGGAGGGGTCGATCGCGTTGGGCGATGGCGCGACGCCCGGGCCCCGCAGATTGGCGGAGATTACCGGAGCGATTGAGGACTTGGGCGTCCGCTGCGTCTTTGCGGAGCCGCAATTCAACGCGGGACTGGTAGAAGTTGCGCTGGCCGATGCAGGCGCGCAGGTCGGAGTGATTGACCCGCTCGGCATGGCGTTCGAGCCGGGCGTTGGGCTGTATGCCGAGCTGATGAACGCGATAGTTGCGTCATTTGAAACCTGTCTGGCCCCTGAGTAGGCGCGGCGGGTCGGACTAGCGACCGCCTGCCTGCAACTCCGGCGCGGCGTGCCAGATGAAGTGCGCGGGCGTGTTCGCCGGCGGTTGCAATGATCCCGGTGCCATTTATCCACACGAACTTTGTTCCGCAACACACTGAAAAAGCTATAGAAATAAACTGAACTCCGAATGCTGGAAGCAGTTTATCCACAGCGCCGAAGCGCGCATTGGCGCCTTGGGTCACCTTCAGGTCCGCACGGTCGACCTGTCCCGGTCAGTGTTTCTCCGCATGGCTGCGAGCGGAATTAGAAGCTCCGTTATCGCGTGTCCGCGGCGCGATCAGGGATAGATCCGTGAAGCCATTCTACTGTCGGCGCACTTCCGGGCTGTCATCGGGATGCATGCCGCCGCGTAAATTCTCTTGCGTCGGTTCGCTCAGGCGCGATCCCCAATTGTCACCGTCGCATCACTCAGCCCCGTCACGGACACGCTGCACGTGTCGCCCGGTACCAGCGGGCCGACGCCTGCGGGCGTGCCGGTCATGATCAGATCGCCCGGTCGCAGTGCAACCAGGCCCGACAGATATGACACGATTTCATCATTGGCCCAGATCATCGTCGCCAGGGGCGCATCCTGTTGCACCTCGCCGTTGCGGCTCAGGGAGATCGAGGCATCCTCCAGATGCTCCACCTCTTCTAGGCGGTGGATCGGACCCACCACGGCCGACAGGTCGAAGCCCTTCGACATATCCCACGGGCGCCTGTTTTCCTTAGCCCAGTCTTGCAGATCACGGCGGGTCAGGTCATTGCCGCTGGCGTAGCCGTAGATATGACCGGGCGCGTCGGACAGCGTGATATTGCGCCCGCCCGTGCCGATGGCGATCACCAGTTCCGCCTCGAAATGGAGGTTCTCGGTGCCGGGCGGGTAGGGGATGGTGTCACCGGACTGCACCAAGGCGTCGGCAGGTTTGGTGAAGAAAAACGGCGGATCCCGCTCGTCCCCGCCCATCTCGCGGGCGTGCGCCGCATAGTTGCGCCCGACGCAGAAAATCCGGCGCACGGGGAAATGCGCGGTCAATCCCGCCACGGGGACGGAGGCTGTCGGGGCGGGTTCAAAGACGTAGGCCATACATATTCCTTCAGGTTTCCGCGCAGGGTGTTTGCAGCGTCATATCGCGCGCGGACAGGCCTGTCAGCACGCCGCGCCCGGACCCGGCAAAAGTCTCGGCGCTACTCACGCCGTTTTGGGCCGTTGCGTCAAGCGTCGGGCTGGATAGAGTGCTGCCGACCATAGGGAGCGCGTGCTTTGAACATCCTCTTCATCATGTATGACCAGTTGCGCTTTGACTATCTGTCCTGCGCCGGGCATCCACATTTGCACACGCCGAACTTTGACCGTGTGGCCGCCATGGGCGTCCGCTTCACCAACGCGTTTTGCCAAAGCCCCGTGTGCGGCGCCAGCCGGATGAGCTTTTACACCGGGCGCTATTGCTCGTCCCACGGGGCGCAATGGAACGGGTTTCCCCTGCGCGTGGGCGAACAGACCATGGGCGACCACCTGCGCGCGGCGGGTATGGATGCATGGCTTATCGGCAAGACCCATATGAAGGCGGACGCAGCGGGGATGGCGCGCCTGGGACTTAGCCCCGACAGCGTAATCGGCGCGCGGCAGGCGGAGTGCGGGTTTGACGTTTGGGTCCGCGACGATGGGTTGTGGGGGGAAGGACCCGATGGCTTCTACGACGAAAAACGCTCGCCCTATAACGAGTATCTGAAAGCCAGGGGATATGAGGGCGGCAATCCCTGGGCCGATTTCGCCAATGCGGGCGTTGTGGGTGACGAAAAGGCCAGCGGCTGGATGTTCGACAACGCCGATCTGCCAGCCAACATTCGCGAAGAAGATAGCGAGACGCCCTGGCTTACCGCCAAGACGCTGGAATTCATGGCCCGTGCGCGAACGAAACCAGAGGTCCCGTGGTGCGCCCATGTCAGCTACATCAAGCCCCATTGGCCCTACATCGTGCCCGCGCCCTACCACGATATGTTCGGGGCGAACCATGTTCCCAAAGCTGTTCGGGCCGACGTCGAACGCGAGGACGCACATCCCGTCTATGCCGCCTATATGGGCAACAAAATCGCGCAGGCGTTCCAGAACGATGACGTGCGCGCCAAGGTGATCCCCGCGTACATGGGCTTGATCAAGCAGTGCGATGATCAGTTGGGCCGGATCCTGGATCAACTGGAGGCCGACGGCGCGATGGGCGACACGATGATCGTGCTGACCTCGGACCATGGCGATTATCTGGGTGATCACTGGCTGGGCGAAAAGGACCTGTTCCACAATCCCTCCGTGAAGATCCCGATGATCATTTATGATCCGCGTCCAAAAGCTGACGCCACGCGCGGTACGACCTGCGATGCGCTGGTGGAGGCGATTGATCTGGCCCCGACGTTCCTGGACGTTGCGGGCGCAGAGATCCCTGACCACATTCTCGAAGGCCGATCGCTCACCCCGTGGCTGCATGGCGAGACGCCAAAATGGCGTGAGGCCGCGTTTGCCGAATTCGACTATTCCGTCACCCCGATGCGCGATGTCGTAGGCGTGTCCTCACGCGATGCGCGGTTGTTCATGGTCTTTGACGGGCGCTTCAAGTTGATGCATTCGGAATGCGGCGCCCGGCCGATGCTTTTCGATCTGGACACCGATCCGGACGAAATCAATGATCTGGCCAAAGGTGACGCCCACGCCGACATCATCGCGCGACTGTATGATCACCTCGCGAAATGGGGGCGGCGGATGTCGCAGCGGGTCACCCGGTCGGAGGCGGATCTTGACGCCATGCGGGGCCGCTCCGTACGGCGCGGGATCTTGCCGTTTCTCAAGGATGGGTCCGAGGTGCCGGAGATGCTGACGCAGAAGTATCGCGGCAGGGTCGGGCAGAATTATCTGCCCGAGGAGGACTAAGGCGCCAGTGCCTCTTTGCGCGACTCGCGATCTCTGCAAAGCTGGCGACATGACCCGACCAATACCAGCATCACGACCGCGGCGAAGGTCGCTACCCTGTGCCTCGTGGCCGGAACAGGCCGCTTGATGGCGCTGCTCCGGCTTTGCATCGAAGACTACGATGGCGACCTGTCGCGTGACCGCAGTCACGATCTGCCCAACAGGGACGCTCAGGTCCGGCGGGAGCTGAACTCCCCGCTCTACGATCACTTGCATGCCGCCGACGTGCTGGCCGCGTGTGAAGCCGGACCGGTCGAGGCCCGCACCTTCGGATCGGTCCTCATAACGCTGGCCGCGACGGCGCTGTGGGCCGGGGTCTGGTCCCATGTCTCGCGCAGGGTCTTTCATATCCAATGTTTCCGTCGGAGTCGTGCCGTGCCTCACAGGTGTCGCCTCTCCAGTCCGCTCGCGGCACTCCGCCCCACCGCACGGTCGCCCGAGGCACTGACATGAGTGTTCTGCTGAGCGCCGAGATGACAGCCGCGCTGGAGGTTGCAAGCCGCCGCGTGCATTTTGCGGATGCAGAGGTGTTACGCCACAAGGGCGCATTTTCGCCGGATATGATGCTGATCACCGATGGCGCAGTGGATTGCGATCTGGGCGGCGACACGCATCTGACGCTGCTGCCCGGAACCGTGGTCGGTGAGCGGGGGTTTCTGACCGGGCAACCCGCCAACGCAACGCTGCGCGCCAAGGGCCCGGTCAGCGCCCTGTCGTTCAACAGTGTCGCGCTGGCGGAGATCCAGAATGACGCGCCGGCCATTGCCGCGCAGATCCTTCGTCATCTGGCCACCATCCTGTCCGAGCGGGAGGAGCAGAACGAGGAACTGCTCGCCGAGTTGGAGCAGAGCGGGCCGGCCCAATTCGAGATCATCAGGTGCTCTACCCTTGATCGGCTGCGCAGCGCCCAACGCCTGCGCTACGATGTCTATTGCGTCGAATTTGGCCGCACTTCGCCCCATGCGGATGCCGACGATGGCACGCTCAGCGACGCTCTCGATATCTCCGGCACCTCCTTCCTGGCGCTTGAGCACGGGCGCGCGATCGGCACCGCGCGCGTCAACCTGTGCCGTGACGGCGCGATGGGTATCCTGCCGCAACTGTACGGGCTGGACACGTCGGGTTTCGCGCCCGACGACAGCGCCATCATCACCAGATACGCGATCCGGGACAGCCATCGCGGTGGGTTTACCTATCTGCGGCTGTTCAGTGCCATCGGGTCCTTAGTCTATTCATCCGACGTGAACGCGATCTTCATCGACTGCGTGCCGAAGCTGTCGCGCTTTTTTGCCAAAGTCGGATTCGAGCGCGCGGCCCCGGACTTCGTGCACTACGAAAACGGGCTGTCCGTTCCGATGGTGCTCGATCTCGAGGCCTATTTCGACCGGTTGCCGTTTGAGGAGCGTCTGCGCCGCGACCACCCGTTCTAGATCGGTGCAGCCACCGGGCGCCCGGACCGGGCCATCGGCAAAAACGCGGCGAAACCGGCCCTCGATCCAAATTGATATGCAGGCGTTACAAATCCGGTGCTAGGCTTCCTCCATCAACCGGGGAGTTACCAAAATGTCCATCCTGCTCGACCGCCGCGGCTTCATTGCCGCCTCCACCAGCGCCGGCCTGATCGCGCTGCACCCGTTTTCCGCCCGTGCGGAATCCGGGCAGGCTCACCTGCGCATCATGGAAACCACGGACGTTCACGTCCACGTCTTTCCCTACGACTATTACGGCGACCGCGAAGTCGACACGGTCGGGCTGGCGCGCACCGCAAGCCTGATCCAGGGCGTGCGGGACGAGGCGACGAACTCCATCCTTCTGGACAACGGCGACTTCCTGCAAGGCAATCCGATGGGCGACTACATGGCCTATGAACACGGCATGACAGAGGGGGATATTCACCCGATCATCGCGGCGATGAACACGTTGGGCTTTGATGCCTCGACCCTCGGCAACCACGAGTTCAATTACGGGTTGAGCTTCCTGATGAACTCCCTCGCAGGGTCCGGCTTCCCGGTGGTCTGCGCCAATGTGGCCACGCAAATGGGCGCTTCACCCACCGAAGACACGACCCTCCTGCCGCCCTACGTCATCCTGGACCGGGAGATCACCGATGGCGCAGGTGTCACGCTTCCGATCCGCATCGGGATCATCGGGTTCGTGCCGCCGCAGGTCATGACCTGGGACCGCCGCCACCTTGAGGGCTCCGTCATGGTGCGTGATATCGTCGACACCGCGCGGGCGTATATTCCGCAGATGCGGGAGCAGGGGGCAGAGATCATCATCGCGCTGTCGCACTCCGGCATCGGCTCGGCCAATCACACCGACGGCATGGAAAACGCCGCCATCCCGCTGGCCGCCCTGGACGGGATCGACGCAATCCTCACGGGCCACAGCCACCTCGTCTTCCCCGGTTCCGACTACGCCGATTTCGCGGGCGTCGATGCGCAGTCAGGCACGATCATGGGCAAGCCGGGCGTCATGGCCGGGTTCTGGGGCAGCCACATGGGTCTTGTGGACCTGATGCTGGAGCGTGACGGCAACAGCTGGCGCATCGCCGGCCACACGTCCGAGGCGCGACCAATCTCGCGCCGCGAAGAGGACCGCTCCGTCACGCCGCTGGTCGAAAGCGACGCCACCGTGCTGGCTGCCGCTCAAACCGAGCACGATGAAACGCTGGCCTATGTGCGCCGCGCCGTGGGCGAAACCGACGCGCCGCTGCATAGCTACTTCGCGCTGGTGGCCGATGATCCCTCGGTGCAGATCGTGTCCAACGCCCAGACCTGGTACATCAATCAGATGATGGAAGGAACGGAGAACGAGGGGCTTCCGATCCTGTCGGCCGCAGCTCCGTTCAAGGCGGGCGGACGTGGTGGCCCTGAGTACTATACCGAAGTAGAAGCCGGTCCGATCGCGATCCGCAACGTGGCTGATCTGTATCTTTATCCCAATACCGTGCGGGCCGTGCGGATCACCGGGGCGCAGGTGCGCGAATGGCTGGAACGCTCGGCGGGCATGTTCAACCAGATCACACCGGGCGAGGCGGACCAGGTGCTCCTGAATCCCGACTTCCCGTCCTACAACTTCGATGTGATCGACGGCGTCACCTACCAGATCGATCTCAGCCAGCCCAACCGCTACAACAATGACGGAGAGGTCGTGGCCGAAGGCCACCGCATTATCAACCTGATGTACAACGGCGCACCGATTGACGAGGCGGCCGAATTCATCGTCGCGACCAACAACTACCGCGCTGGCGGCGGCGGCAGCTTCCCCGGTGCCTCGCCGGAGACCACGGTCTTTGAAGGGCCCGATGCCAACCGCGATGTCATTGTGCGCTACATCGTCGAGGAGGGGACGATCAGCCCGTCGGCGGATGCAAACTGGACCTTTGCCCCGATGGACGGCACCACGGTCCTGTTCGATACGGGTCCGGCGGCAGCGCGCTATATCGACAGTGTCCAGGGCGTGCGGATCGAGACGGCAGGCGACGGCCCGGATGGATTTGCGCGCTACCGTATCAGTTTGTAAATGAACGGATAATCGCGGCGGGGGCGCCTCGCCGCGATGTCCCTAAAGGTCCAGTTCGATCACGCCACCCGCGTCTCTGGCGCGGCTCTGACAGGTGATGATCGCTGTTTCGCGCTGTGCCCTGGACAGTACGAAATCGCGGTGCTCCACATCGCCGCTGACAAGCCCGCATTTGCACACGCCACAGATCCCGTCGGAGCATTTCAGATCCACCGCGAACCCGTTCTCGATCAGCACGTCAGCCGCCGACCGGTCTTCGGGAACCAGAAATTCGCGCCCTGATGTCTTCAGTTTCAGCATGAACGGATGGTTCACGTAGTCCGGCAATTCCGGCACCGAGAAGTATTCCAGATGGCAGTCATCCTCCGCGAACCCTGCCGCCGCCGACGCTTCCATGACGGCGGCCATGTAGGGCTCTGCCCCGCAGGTATACACATGCGCGCCGTCGGACCAGGTCAGGACATCCGCCATCACACAGCGCGTGCCCTCGGACGAGACATGCAGCGTCACGCGATCCGCCCAGGGTGCCGCGGCCAGATCCTCCAGATACCCCATCGTATCGCGCGAGCGGCCCGAGTAGTGCAGCGCGAACGGTTTGCCTAACGCATGCAACCGATGCGCCATGGCGATCATCGGCGTGATGCCGATGCCGCCGCCCATCAGGTAGCTGAAGGAGGCATCCTCGTGCAGCGGGAAATGATTGATCGGCCTGGACACGAACACCTTGCGCCCCTGCGCAAAGATCCGGTGCAGCAGAGCCGATCCGCCGCGCCCTTTGGCCTCTTTCAGGACCCCGATCTGGTAAACGCTCCGATCCGCCGGATTGCCGGACATCGAGTATTGCCGCAGGAACTCGGGGGCCACCACGATATCCAGATGCGCGCCCGCTTCCCACGGCGGCAGGTCGCTGCCGTCAAGGCTGCGCATCTCATACTTGGTGACGCCTTCGGCCATCTCATCGACCAAAGATATTTCAACCCGCACCACCGGGCTTTCGTCATAATCGCGCACCTGATGCGCCGGGTTCTCGCCTCGTGCGACCCGCGCCCTGTACTCGTCGGCGGTGATCATCGCCTGATACGCCTCGATCCCGGCCTCGCGGTCCATGTGATACGGGTAGGGGTATGGGTGCGGCACCAGCGGCGCGGGGTAGACGGCCAGCGTCTGGTCCTCATATTTCAGGTCCAGATCCTTTTGCAGGCCGCGCGCGTTTACCGGCTTTTTCGTCGGCCTGTAGCCGCCGTCGTCCTCAATCTCCAGATCCCACCACCATTTTTTCACCGGGTTCAGATCGCCCCGGTTCAGCAGGTCATCGAGTTTCGCCAGCGCGGGCGCAGAGCCCGGCACCTTCATCGCCGTCCACCGGAACACCGCGTCGCCCAAAACGCCTTCAAGGTTCCACGGACAGGTCTTCATGCAGCGCCCGCACATCGCGCCACCGGGCGTGGTGATGCGGTAGGTGGCGCATTTCTGACTGTCGGATTTCCAGATCTCATACCCGTTGAACATCAGTTTCGGCCCGGCAGTAATCGCGCCCGAGGGACACTCACGGGCGCATTTCCTGCAGGCCTCGCAGAAACTCTGCAGGCCGAAATCAATTGGCCTGTCATGGGCCATGGCCAGGTCCGTCGTGACCACACCCGACTTCAGCCGAGGCCCGAGGTAGGGGTTCAGGATCACCTCGCCGATGCGGCTGACCTCCCCCATGCCAGACAGCAGGAGCAGTGGCGGCTGCAGCACTTCGCCATCCATCACGGTATGCGCTTTGGCCGTGTATCCCAGGTTGCGCAACTGCCGCGCGATGACCCCGCCCAATAGAGAGAACCGCAGATAGGCGCGCATCGACTGCGCCACGCTGATCCAGTCATCACCCGAGGCCCCCTCCATCGTGTCAAAGCCCTGATCGATGATCATCGAGATTGCATTGTCGTGGGGCGGGTCGATCGGATCGCCGGCGGCATCGTGGGAATACCACGTCCAGTCCGGACAACGGGAGACGCCCACAGCGTCGATGCCGAGGAAATAGCTGGTGGCTTTCACCAACGCCGCTGCATGGTTCGGCTCAAGCCGCACTTTCTCGGGTGCCCGCTCTCCGTCTTGCAGAAGAACGAACGCCCCCAATGCCCGCCGCTGGGCTGTCGACGGGGCGGATTTGCGCACGTAATACCCGCCTTTGGCCCCGTCCTGGAGATTTTTGCCCATGTCCCCGAACTGTGCGCGCGCAAACATGTCGGTGCGTTTCGGGACCCTCGGCACGCGGGCTTCGTCGATATAGGTGGTCGGGTCGTCCACCCGCCTGAGTTTCTCGAATGGATGCGCGCCGTCCACGAACCGCCGCTTGGCATAGCGCTGCTCGGAGCGTTTTGAGGTGGCATCAGGGGCCAGCGGCTGATCGGCGGCCACGGCATAGGTCGTCGTGATCGCAGCCAATCCGTATCGCGTGCCGATAAAGGGTGCCTCAGCCGCCCCTCCCACAGCTCGCGCCAGCCCGCAGGCCACCGCAAGCCGGTTCAGGTCAACGTCCGACGAACTGGCCGTGTGCGCCCGCGCATCATGGCCCAAAAGGCGCAGGTAATTGGCGATGACCACAGCAGTCTCGGACGCCAACAGACAAGAGCGATGGTCCACAGCCCCCTGTATCCACTCGCCGCCGACCTCATCCGTCTTCGGTTCTCGGGGATGCTCGTACAGGAAAACGATCGCGTGGGTATGGCCGTCGATCGTCGTGGCCGGCGCGTCCATCGAGTCCCTGAGATCCGCCATGATCATGTCGATACCGGCGGCCAGCGTCTTGGTCTGCCGGGTGCGCAGGTCCGCGGCCAGTCGCGCGATATCGGGGTTCAGATACGGCTGCTCCAGCACCGCCTCTTGAGGCAGCAGGCACGTTCCCACCATCGAGGCATCGGAAAAGTATCCAAAAGATTTCAGATGGTTGGCGCGCTCCTGCAAGTCCGGTGGCGTTTCGGCCATGGCCCGGTTGATCAACCCGTCCCGGATCGCATCCAGCATCGCCTGATGATCCCCCATCGCGTTCACAATGGATGCGGGCCGCGCGGCATCCGCGTAGAACAACTGCTCGAACGGGCGCAGCTGGCTCAGATCAGCCTGCGGTTGGCGTGCCAGATCTTCCAGCCGGTAGCGCCCCAGATGAACCGGCCGCTTTTTGTCCGAAAAGATGGATTGCCCCATGGGTGCCTGCCTGTTCCATTGCCGCTCTGACCCAACGCCTCTGCGCCCTGCCGCCGTGCGGTCGCGCAACCATCCATCACTTCGCATGAGGGTTCAATGACCACGGCATGGTTGCGACGTGATAACAGATGCGGAACCCAAAGACCGCGCCCCGGCCATAAGTCACTCAACGGGCTGTAGAGGCCGGAGGGCTGTAGAGGCCGGACAGGAAATGGTGCTGTGAGGGAGGATTGAACTCCCGACCTCGTCATTACCAATGACGCGCTCTACCACTGAGCTACCACAGCATCGTGTCGCCCAAGGAAACTGTCGGGCAAATCCGTCGGGTGGCGGCGTGTTAGACGCTGGCGGTCATTGTTGCAAGCGCAATCTGGACGCCCGGTGCCCTTCGCGCTAAAGGCTTTGTCCATGGCGCGCGCACCCGGCAAAGATGCAATAGGCACTCCCTCGCCCAAGGGCCGGGACGACCGCTTGAAAGCTGCGTTGAAGGCCAATATGGCAAGGCGCAAGGCGCAGGCGAGGGCGCGGAAATCTTCAGCGGACGAAACCGCGCCGACAGACAATCAAGCCGGGACAACGGCACCGGACGAGTAGAGAGGCGAAGCGCAGATGGACAGGATCGTCGTGAAGGGCAATGGACCGCTCACCGGGCAAATCCCGATTGCGGGCGCGAAGAACACCTGCCTCAAGCTGATGTGTGCCGCGCTGTTGAGTGATGAGCCGCTGACGCTGACCAATGTGCCGCGCCTCTCGGATGTGGCGACACTCTCGGATCTGCTTGAAAGCCTCGGGGTTGAAATTGGCCGATTGTCGGATGGTCAGACGCTGGCGCTCTCGGCCAAATCCCTCACCTCGCATCTGGCGCACTACGATATCGTGCGCAAGCTGCGCGCCTCGTTCAACGTCCTGGGCCCTCTGCTTGGCCGCAACGGAGAGGCCATCGTCTCGCTGCCGGGGGGCTGTGCCATCGGGGCGCGTGCGGTGGATTTCCACATCTCCGGGCTGGAGAAAATGGGGGCCAAGGTCACGCTCAAGGATGGCTACGTCCATGCCTCGGGCGACCTGAAAGGTGCCGAGATCGAGTTTCCGTTCCCCTCCGTGGGCGCGACCGAGAATGTCATGTGCGCCGCCGTACGGGCCAGTGGCACGACCATCATCAAGAATGCCGCGCGGGAACCGGACACCAAGGCGCTTGCCGATTGTCTGATCGCCATGGGTGCGGATATCGAGGGGGCCGGGACCGAAACCATCGTCGTGCGGGGCGTGGACCGTCTGCACGGGGCCACCCACCGCGTTATCGCGGACCGCATTGAACTGGGCACCTACATGGTCGCGCCGGGTATTGCGGGCGGCGAGGTCGAATGTCTCGGCGGCACGCGCGAACTGGTCGCCTCGCTGTGCGAAAAGATGGAACTGGCGGGGCTGGAAATCACCGAGACTGACGTCGGCCTCAAGGTGGTGCACCCCGGCGGGCGGCTCAAGGCGGTGGACGTCGCAACCGCGCCTTTCCCCGGCTTTCCCACTGATTTGCAAGCACAATTCATGGCTATGATGTGCTTTGCCGATGGCACCTCGGTGCTTCAGGAAACGATCTTCGAGAACCGCTTCATGCACGCCCCCGAACTCCTGCGCATGGGGGCCAGGATCGAGGTCCACGGCAATACGGCAAAGGTCACGGGTGTCGAAACCCTGCGCGGTGCACCGGTCATGGCGACGGATCTGCGGGCCTCGGTGTCCCTGATCCTCGCGGGGCTTGCTGCGGAGGGCGAAACCGTGGTGAACCGCGTCTATCACCTTGATCGCGGTTACGAGCATCTGGTGCGCAAACTGCGCGGCGTCGGTGCCAATGTGGAGCGGTTGAGCGATGGATGATGACGCGAGATTCGAGGACGCGGGCGGCAATGCCGTTGCCCTGCGGGCGCTGGATGCGGCAGACGTGCCCGTCATCTCCGCGCTGGTGCAGGATGCGGTTTTCCCGATCACCGAGATGCGTTGGGATCGCAAGGCACGTCGGTTTGCCCTGCTGATCAATCGCTTCCGCTGGGAGGCCCAGGGCAACAAGCCGACGCGGGCGCAGGCGGTTCTCGCTGTGGAGGACGTGCTCAGTGTCGCCACCCAGGGCATCGACCGCGCGGACACCGACACCATCCTGTCTGCCCTTGCGCTGGACTGGACGCCGGGCGGGGACGGCATGGGCCGCCTCACGATCCTGCTGGCGGGCGACGGCGCGATTGCGATGAACGTCGAGGCGCTGGAAATCACTCTGCGCGACGTCACGCAAAGTTACCGCGCGGTCTCGGGGAAGACGCCTGACCACGGCGCATGATCGCGCGGGCGCTGACAACAACAGACCTCGCGGATGTCAAAGCCCTGCGCCTTGAGGGTATTCGCCTTTTCCCCACCGCCTTCCTGCTGACCGAGGCCGAGGCGCTCGCCGCCTCAGATGACGCGATGCTGGCGTGGATCAACGCGGGCAGGGGGGTGTCGCGGCGGTTGCTGGACCGCATCGCCCGGGAGGCGATGACCATGAACGTCAGGCAACTGGAACTCGATGTCGGCGCGGCGAATGCCCCGGCGATCAAGGTCTGTGCGGCAGCCGGCTACACGATTACCGGCACGATCGCCAATTGCCTCAACCACGATGGCCATTTCCACGATCAATACCTGATGATCCGCCCGCTCACGGCTTGAGGCTGGATGCGGCGCAGGCTATCTCACAGGCCACGCCGATGCCGGAGGGGCCGATGCCGCAGTTTCTCACCACCCAGGACGCCGATTTCGACACGCGCTTTGCGGCGCTCATGGAGATGAAGCGCGAGGACGCACCCGATGTGGACGCCGTGGTGGCGGATATCATCGCGGAGGTGCGCGCGCGCGGCGATGCGGCGGTGATTGAGCTGACCGAGCGGTTCGACCGCCTCAGGCTGACGCCCGAAACCATGGCCTTCACCGCCGATGAGATCGCGGAGGCCATCGCACAGGTGCCTGCGTCCGAACGTGCCGCGCTGGAACTCGCCGCAGAGCGTATCCGCGCCTACCACATCCGCCAACGCCCCGAAGATGCCCGCTGGACCGACCCCGACGGGGCGGAACTCGGCTGGCGCTGGGGGCCGGTTTCCGCCGCGGGTCTCTACGTGCCGGGCGGCCTCGCGAGCTATCCGTCGAGCGTGCTGATGAACGCGATCCCGGCGCAGGTTGCGGGGGTCAGACGCCTGACCATCTGCGCCCCCACGCCGGACGGCGTCGTGAACCCTCTGGTTCTGCTGGCCGCACATCTGTCGGGCGTCGACACGATCTACCGCATCGGCGGCGCTCAGGCGATCGCGGCTATGGCCTACGGCACCCAAACCATTGCGCCGGTCGATAAAATCACCGGCCCCGGCAATGCGTTTGTGGCGGCTGCCAAGCGGCGTGTTTTCGGCAAGGTCGGCATCGACATGATCGCAGGCCCGTCGGAAATCCTGGTTATCGCGGACAAGGACAACGACCCCGACTGGATCGCCATGGACTTGCTGAGTCAGGCCGAACACGACGAAAGCGCGCAATCCATCCTGATCACCGATGACGCCGACTTTGGCGCAGCCGTCGCCGGGGCCGTTGACCGCCACCTCCAGACCCTCCCGCGCGCCGCCATCGCAGGCCCAAGCTGGCGCGACTTCGGCGCCATAATCACCTGCGATACGCTCTCGCAGGCCGCGCGGCTCTCGGACAGGATTGCCCCAGAACATCTGGAGCTTTGCGTCGCGGACCCCGACGCGCTCTTTGCGCAGATCACCCACGCCGGCGCGGTGTTTCTCGGCCAGTGGACTCCCGAGGCCATCGGCGATTACATCGGCGGTCCGAACCATGTGTTGCCCACCGCCCGTTCCGCGCGCTTCTCCTCCGGTCTCAATGTGCTGGACTTCATGAAGCGCACGACACTGGCGCGGATGACACCGGACGCCTTGAAGGCCATCGGCCCGGCGGCGGAAATTCTTGCCGCGTCCGAGGGCCTGGGCGCACATGGTGCCTCGGTGGCGGCACGGCTGGCGCGACTGAACAGGTCAGAGCAAACAGGGGAAGACGAATGATGCACATCTGCCATATCGAGATTGATACCGGCGGCATGGCGGCGCCGACCCCCGAGATTGAACAGGAGCGCAAAGTCGCCATCTTCGATCTGCTGGAGGAGAATACCTTCACGCTCCCCCACGACGACGCGCCCGACGGCCCGTACCGCCTGACCCTGGCGATCCGGGACAAGCGGCTGGTGTTCGACGTCGATACCGAGGACGGCGCGGATGCGACGGAATTCCACCTCTCGCTGTCGCCCTTCCGCCAGACGGTCAAGGACTACTGGCAGATCTGCGAGGCCTACTTCGATGCGGTCAAAAAGCTGCCGCCCTCCCAGATCGAGGCCATAGACATGGCCCGTCGCGGTATCCACAACGAAGGTGCGCGGCTGTTGCAGGAACGCCTTGATGGCAAGGCAGACATCGACACCGACACCGCGCGCCGCCTCTTTACCCTCATCTGCGTCCTGCACTTCGGAGCCTGACCCAAGTGCAAACCTTCCCCCAATCCGTGCTGTTTTGCTGTGACCACAACTCCACCCGCTCGCCCATGGCGGAGGGGTTGATGAAGCGGTTTTATGGTCACCGCGCCTACGTCCAGTCCGCAGGGGTGAAGCACGAGCTGGAGATCGACGGCTTCGCAGTTTCCGTCTGCTCGGAACTCGGCGTGGAACTGGAACGCCACCGCGTCCGGTCGTTTGACGAGATGGAGGAATGGGGCGATGACCTCAGCGGCTTCGACCTTATCGTCGCCCTCAGCCCCGCCAGCCAACGCCGCGCGCTGGAAATGACCTCCACGTCCCACGTTGACATCGAATATTGGCCGATCATCGACCCCACAGGCCTGGGCGAGACACGCGAAGCGAAACTCACCTCCTACCGTCAGGCCCGCGACCAGATCAAGACCCGGATGCTGGCGCGGTTTGGCGAAGCGACAGAGTAAAGGCGTTGCCGCTCGGCCCAACAAAACGCAGCGCATCGAATGTCCGCATGGACCTCAAGGCTACGGATGCTAGAAGATAATTTAAGGTCTGACATTTTTGCAGCATCTAAAATGCAAAGGCAGCGTTCCTCATTCAGCTCAGCGCGAGATCACCACGTGTTCATGTCGACCCACAGCCATGCAACAAGTCCCCAGATGATCCCCGCCGCAACCATGCCAACGCCGGCCCACGCGACATAGTCCCAATCATTGTCGAGTCCCCAGCCGAACATAGCACCGCCAGACGCGACCAGGATAATGGGCATGAATAAGCCGATCATGAAACGTATAACTTTTTTCATTGCCAAACTCTCTCAAACTCGCTGCTCCAGACATAGGAAGCCGCTGGAATGATTGCAAATTCATTGCTTTGGTCACGATTATTTGGCCTAGTCCTCCGCGTGGTTAGATTACAAAGGTGTTGCCTCTCTAATCAGCCCGATACTTCGGAATAGCTCGCGACATTGAATTTGATCAGAAGTATCGTAAGCGGCGTGGTTTGGACTCTCCGAAGGTTCGCTAAGTCCGCAGAGCTGGCCTTCCCCCGGCAAGACCCTTGGACTACAATTCGATAAATCGCTTCGGCAGGGCCGGACGAGGGTACTTGCCATTTATGCGAAGTTCTGGTGCCAATTGTGCTGGCGCGATTTCAGCGAGGGACTGTATTGCACACCCCTCTTCAACTCCGGACCGGACGCCCATGAAAATCGCCACCGCCGCCTATCCTCTGGACCTGCTGCCGGACTGGACCGCCTATGCGGAGAAACAGATCAACTGGGTGCGGGAGGCCGCGACGGCGGGTGCGGACCTGCTGGTGTTCCCTGAATATGGCCGCATGGAACTGGCGGGCCTCGCGGGGGCTGAGACGGCCGGAAACCTCGAAGACAGCCTGCGGGCGGCCTCCGATCTGGCGGAACAGGCGGATCAGTTGATGGCCGATCTGGCGCAGGGCTACGGCGTCCATATCCTGTGTCCCTCCGGTCCCGTGTTCGACGAGGATTTCGCCCGCCCCGTCAACCGTACATGGCTTCTGGGTCCCGAACCCGGCGCGATCTTCATTGGCTACCAGGACAAACAGATCATGACCCGGTTCGAGCGTGAGGTCTGGGGCGTTCAACCCGGTGAGCCGCTTCAGGTCTTCGAAACATCCATCGGCAAGATCGGCATCCTGATCTGCTACGACAGCGAATTTCCGCTTCTGGGCCGTGTCCTCGTCGATCAGGGCGCGGAAATCATTCTTGCGCCGTCGTGCACCGACAGTCTTGCGGGTTACTCGCGTGTCCGCATCGGATCCATGGCCCGGGCGCTGGAAGGCCAGTGCGTCGTCGTGCACGCCCCGACTGTCGGCTCTGCCGCGTGGTCCCCTGCCACCCCCGAAAACGTCGGGGCCGCCGCAATCTATGGCCCGCCGGACCTCGGCTTTCCGCCCACGGGGATCATAGCGGAGGGGGAAATGAACGAACCCGGCTGGATCCTTGCCGATATCGACCTTGGCGCGATCCACACTGTCCGCGCCAACGGGGCCGTGTTCAACCACGCTCATTGGCCCGAGAGCGTGACCCGCGCCGAACAAAGCACGCCTCAAACCGGGCAAAACGGCGATTTGCCTTGAAACCCTCAACCGTTCGGCGCATTTACCCGCCACATGCCCCAAATCCGGGGCGCAAATGATGGAGATCACATGGCTAAGGAAGAGATGCTCGAATTCCCTGGTGTCGTGAAGGAACTCCTGCCCAACGCGACATTCCTGGTCGAGCTCGAAAACGGCCATACCATAATTGCGCACACGGCAGGCAAGATGCGGAAAAACCGCATCCGGGTTCTGGCAGGCGATAAAGTCCAGGTGGAAATGACCCCCTACGATCTGACCAAAGGCCGGATCAACTACCGCTTCAAGTGAGCGGTCAGCCTTGACCGAGCGTACAATCACCACGCCCCGGATGTCCGATGCGGTCCTGGCCTACACCAGGACCCTCGGCGACGGCGTGGCGACCCTCGTCGAGGTTTCGCCGCTTGAGGGCGCGGTCGAGGATCAGGCCTTCTACAACACCATCATGTCGGGCGCGGCACCCGTGTTCGGCTGGCTGGTGTGGGAACTCACCGGGTTCTGGCTCGAAGCCACGCGCCATGCGGTCATCGAGCGCGACGGCGTCCTTGTCGACATTACGCCACCGCTCGACGGCGAGGCGCAAACCCTCTTCGTGCGCGACAGCGGTTGGGCGTTTGATTTCCTTGCCCCCAAGCCCACCCGCAAAGCGCCGCGTCACTTGCTTACGGACGATGCGGATGTGGTCAAATGGGCCAGACTGGCCGACGAATTCGACACCTTCAAATTCCGCCACTCGGCCTTCAAGGGCGAGCGCGTCGAATTCGCCATCCCTCAGGGCAAGGACCACCGCCGCATGGAACGCCTCCAGCGTGACTACAATGCAGCCGCCAAAGTGGCCCTCGCCAAATGAGGCTCATTCTGGGCTCCGGCAGTCCCCGTCGCCTTGAAATACTGGCCACGCTGGGCCTCACGCCCGATGCCGTGCGCCCGCCCGACATTGACGAAGATCCCGTCAAGGACGAACTGCCGCGCCCCTACGTGGACCGGATCATCCGCGCCAAAGCCGCCGCCGTGCCAAGCGATGCGGGCGACGTCGTGCTTGTGGCCGACACCACCGTCGCCGTGGGCCGCCGTATCCTCGGCAAACCCGCGGGTGAGGCAGAGGCGCGCGCGTTCCTGACCCTTCTGGGCGGACGCCGCCACCGTGTCTATACAGGCATCGCGGTCAAAACCGATGACCGGCTGATGACCCGGATCGTGGAGAGCCGCGTGAAAATGAAACGTCTGAGCCAGGTGGAACTCGACGGCTACATCGCCACCGGCGATTGGAAGGGCAAAGCCGGCGGCTATGCCATCCACGGCCCTGCGGGTGCGTTTTTTCCCTGGATCAGCGGCAGCCACTCGGCCATTGTCGGTCTGCCGATGGTGGAAACCGCGCAGCTCTTGCAGGCAGCGGGTATTGACGTGTGGACATCATGACAACCCCGACACCGGAGGTGTTGAAATGAACCACCGCGTCGCATCGGAGCTGTGGTCGTGAAGGGCCGAGTGGTCATTCTTGACCAGGTCGCGGGCCGTCGCGCGGCGGCGCTCATGGTGGACGGCAGGTTGCACGACCTGCTCATAGATCCGCCCGAAGGTGCCGCCCCCGGTGTCGGGGCGATCTCGCGCGCCAAGGCGGACCGCCCGATGAAAGGGCAGGGCGGCATGACCCTGCATCTGGGCGACGGCCGCAAGGGCTACCTCAAACGCGCCAGGGATATCGCGCCCGGTGCCACGTTTCTCGTTCAGGTGTCCGGCCTGGTTGAAGACGGCAAGGCCATCCCTGTCACACCCGACATCATCTTCAAATCCCGCTACGCCATTGTCACGCCCTTCGCCCCCGGCCTTAACGTCTCCCGCTCCATCCGCGATGAAGATGAGCGGGACCGGTTGCTGGAAATCGCCCACGAAAGCCGTGCGGCGGCGGATGGCTATGGTCTGATCATCCGGTCCTCCGCCGAAGGTGCGCCGACGGATGCCATTGCAGACGACATTTACGCCATGTCCAAGGCCGCCACGATCGTCATGTCCGAGCGCGAAGGAGAGCCGGAATGGCTGCTCGACGCCGAAGACGCCCACACCCGTGCGTGGCGTGATTGGGACGCTCCCGATGAGGTGGTTGAGGGCGGCTTTGCCGACCATGGCGTGCCGGAGGCCGTGGACACGGCTCTGCACTCCCGCGTGCAGCTTCCCGCAGGCGCATTCGCGTTCATCGAGACGACCCGTGCCCTGACCGCGATTGACGTCAATACCGGCTCCGACCATTCCATGGCCGCGGGCCTCAAGGCCAATCTCGCGCTGGTCCGCGATCTTCCGCGTCTGCTTCGGATCAGGGGCCTTGGCGGGCAGATGACCATTGATGTCGCTCCGATGCCGAAACGAGATCGCAGGCAGCTGGAAGATGCGATCAAGAAGACCTTCCGACAGGACGGATCTGACGTTGTCGTCGCGGGCTGGACGCCCCTGGGCAATCTGGAGATTACCCGCAAGCGCGACCGCGCACCCTTGGCGCAGGTCTGGCCGAAGTAGCGGCGCTTCTTGCAAACCTGCACGCAAGTGCGATTTTTTAGCAATAATGGTGCGTCAATCGTGTATGTACGGAGTGTGTACAGGGTGTGCACAGCTTGTGTACGCCCGTTTTGCTACCTCAATCGTCGTAAAAGCGCCGCCGATGGCTCGCCGGTCACGGGCAACCCACTGGCCGCCTGATAGGCGCTGATCGCGGCCTCCGTGCCCGATCCGACCACCCCATCCGGCGTGCCCGCGTCATATCCCGCAGCCGTCAGACGCCGCTGCAATTCGGTCCGCTCGGCCTGATCCAGGCCGCTCGCATCTGCGCCGAAAGACTGCCGCAAAGGCCCGCCGCCCGCCAGCCTGTCAGACAGATATCCCACGCCGATCCCGTAGTTGGTGGAGCTGTTGTAGCGCAGTATCACGTTGAAATTGTGATATAAAATCCAAGCGGGCGCACCGGCGCCGCCCGGCGCATAGATCGCCGCTTCTCCGTGATCGGGCAAAGATCCACCGCCCGCCCGCCGCACGCCCTCCGCCGACCAGGAGGCCACGGATCGCGCGCTGGTCCGGCTGTCCGACGCGCCGAACCCCGAGGGCAGCTGCACTTCCATCCCCCAGGGTTGTCCCGCCCGCCAGCCGAAGCGGCTGAAATATGCGGCGGTGGAGGCCAGGCTGTCGGTGGGATCACTGGACCAGATATCGCGCCGCCCGTCGCCTCTGAAGTCAACGGCGTATGCCTCGTAAGTCGTTGGAATAAATTGCGTATGTCCCATCGCACCGGCCCAGGAACCAAGCATCCGTTCCGGCGTCGTATCGCCGTTCTGGATGATGCGCAAAGCCGCGATTGCCTGTGCTTCAAAGAACCGCCCCCTGCGGCCTTCCCATGCCAGTGTGGAGACGGCAGAGATCACAGGAATATCGCCCAGCCGGGTGCCAAAGGAGCTCTCCACGCCCCAGACGGCACAGCTTACCTCGGCCGGAACGCCGTACCGGTCCTCGACCTCGCGCAGGACCGAGCGTTGCGCGCTAAACCTTTGACGTCCCAGTGAAACATCGGCATCCGAGGCGACCAGTGCAAGGTAATCCTCGGTCGAGCGCCGGAATTCCGTCTGGTTGCGATCCCGCTCAATCACGCCCGGCAGGTACCCGACACCGCGCAGGCCCCGCGTCACCGCCTCCTCGCTGATCCCCGCCGCTCGCGCGCGGGTGCGGAATCCTGTCAGCCAAGCGTCGAACGAGGCATTGGGTTGCGGCATGAAATCAGGATCCGTCGACGGCCCGCCGCGACCCGCAGAGCCGATCGCAGGTGCACCGCCAATTCCTCCACCCAACCCGCCGACGCACCCCGAAAGCGCAAAAGCCCCTGCGCCAAGTCCCAACGTTCGCCGTGTCATCTGCATGTCCGTACCGCCCCATGTCGTGTTTTGACCAGAGTTAGCGGGCGACAAGGCGTCGACGCAAGTCCTGCGCGCCAAGGAGTGGTTGCAAGCAAAGGTTTGCTGTCGCAATAAGGCGTTGTAATTACCGATGAAAGGCCTTCACCCTTGCCTTGCCCGATTTGCAAAGATGACACCGCTGCGGACTACCGGCCCTTCTGTTCTCGCCGCTGCGCGGATGTGGACCTGGGACGATGGTTGAACGGGTCGTATGCCGTCCCGGACGAAGACCCAGATGGCACCGAGCAGACGGTCAAACAGGCGGCTCGCGACGGGTCAAAGTTGCACTAGCGAAGGGCCGCTCGAAAAAGCCGTCGGGCGCTATGGACAGTGCCTCGCTAAGGTCCTAGAAGGCGCCCACCCGAGGGATCACGATACGCTCCCGGAACCCGTGCCCGGGTAGCTCAGGGGTAGAGCAGTGGATTGAAAATCCTCGTGTCGGTGGTTCGATTCCGCCCCCGGGCACCATTTAATCAGTAAAAGCATATATTTTACAATACTTTGGGAGTTCTACCCGAAGCCGTATCCCCCAGAGAATCCCCCAGCCAAAGCCTGTTTTAACGTGCTTAGGCCTGTCGGTTGAGCCATGAGTGCGTTGGCCGGTACTTTCGGTGGTGATCGGCTTACGGTCTCTTGTAGCCCATTGAAGTTTGCGTAGCGCGCAGAGGGTGGGCCTAAAGCCCACCCTCTAACCTCCTAGTTATCTTCGACGGCCATGCGATCCACGCGAACGGCCAGATCAACCACATGATGGACAAGAAATGCCTCGATCAGCGACAGTGCATATTCGCTGTCGATTGGCAGCATGTCTGCGCTCAAGTGATGATTGTCGACGTAATCCTCGGGGTTCCAAAGGGCCCGTGTGTCCTGTGGATTGTCAGGTTCAATACGGCGCATGACCATCTCGAAGGTGCTGTTGGCCAGGTCGATTGCTTCTTTGCGATAGGCTGTGTCCACCGGAAGAGACGTGATCTGGTGCCCCGTTCGAGGTCGCACGTTTGGCTTGGGCTTCTGGGCTTCATATTCCCGGATCAGAAGTCCCCAACTCGCATAGCCTTCTTCCTTCGCAATGTGCGCCAGGGCTTGATTGAGAGGAATGCCTTCTGCGCGGCGAATGAGTTTCGCTTTGCGTTTCAGCTCATTTATGGGTGCAGAGAGGTTCATGTGAGTTTCTCCTATTGCGAGCAAAAATTCACAATCCCTCCTTATGTGAGCGCTCGAACAGAAAAAGCTCTATTTCAAACCCTGCATGCTGAATACTTTCCCGCTGGAGGGGGGAGGCTGGGGCGTCAGCCACGTTTTCAGAATAGATGTCATATGGCCGTTCTTCAACCCCGCGTTCTCTGCATTGGCTGTATGCCGTGAGATCACCTAGATCTTCGACCAGTCGATCACGCCATGGTCCTCAATGTGCTCAATGGCTTCGAAACTCACATAATCGCCGAATATCACCATGTTGTCGCCGTTGTGCCGGGCATTGGGGACAAGGATCGCCGATGGATCGGCGGCATCCTCTGAGCCCAAGAAGTGAGCCGCTTCGCCGATCTTCTGGCACGCTTCGTATTCGCCCTCACGCTTCAGGTATGGGAGCTTTCCAAATGTCGCCGAATCAACGCCAAGGCTGGCAAGGAAGCCCTTGTCGGTTAAATCAAGAACGCCCTCGATGCTCACCTGCAGCTCATGCAGGCGATACTTGATCTTCGACGGCGCGATCGGCTGTCCGCGTGACAGATGGTAGTGCATTTCCGCGAGCGCGCCTTCGCGACTGAGTGATGTGTACAGAACCTCAAACGTGCCGTCGTCCCACCGGTTGCCGCCCGCAAAGAAGAGGGTCGGGTCCCGCCCGTCGCGCGTGACGCGCCACAGGCGGCCCTCATAGGCCTGGGTGGTCAGTCCTTCCAGAGCATCGATGAGCGTGTGATCTCTGGGACCTTCGGTCATACGTTAGAGATACCCGTCAGCGTCCAGACGATCCAGGACGCGGAAGATCTCCACCACCTCGCCGTCATGGATCAGATCAATGGCCCGTTGCCCTTCAAGTTGCGGGTGGCGGGCATAAAGCCAAAGCCTGATTTCGTCATTGGAATAGTAGTCTTCCAGCCGCCGCACGACGTAGATGAGGTCTGATAGAACGCGCTCTCTGTTTGGCTGAGGACGCTTCGTCCCATTGCGCCAACGCGAGACAGTTGCCTTCGAGACATCCGTGACATTGGCGATGTCCGTGCCGTTCAGACCACCGATTTCTTCAAGTGCGGTAATGCTCCTTGCTATTGCTGTTGAGGTCATCACTGGGTTCCAGTCTGGTTCAATGGAGTGCTCCGACGCAAATCGCCGATCGCTCTCACTGTTGCCCCCTGTTCCGTCCGTTCTTGTGCAAGATTATCATAGGTCCCCCTGAGTTTTTCTGATGCTGTGCTGAATTTTACGAGCCGCGTGCGCAGCTTCGTCAAATCAACTTTCTTGGCCTCGGCAATGTCCGCCTTCGGATTCAGTTTGGCTGCTTTATTCGCGGTTGCCACCACCTCACGCATGCGTTTGTCCGCAAAGTGATCTGGCCGGTTGACCGTCGGCACGGCGTTGATTTCGGCCATACGGCGCTGCGCGTCATAGACATTAAACCGGCGCGGATCACGGCGGATGTCCTCGACGCCATTCGGCAGAACCTTCCGGTCATTGGGCAAGAGCACCGACTTTGCCCCATGAGCCGACAGCAGTACATCCAGCTCTGCCGAGTTGAAGGTGCATCCCAGGGCCGACACACCGACGCGCGTCGCACGGCCACCAGGTTTGTCTTTATCACGTTCCTCTGGCGGGTCAGTCCATTTCGCAGTCGTGAACGACGATTGCTCGCCGTAGCCATGGGAAATGCCCGAGACGACATTCATCCCGACCAAAGCCTCCGCGGTGAGCCCACCCATGTAATCCATCACAATCGGTTTCCCGATATTGTGCCAGCGGGAGAGCGTTCGCACCAGGCGCTGTGCATTCAGCGGGCCGATCGGCGTGGACATCGATGCGCGAACCCAGAGATTGTCATACGGCAGGTCTGACAGGTTCGGCATCATCTTCGATTGGAAGCTATCGTCCATGAAGTCTGTCAAACGCGCAGCCACGAGGTAGTCTATGGCGATGGTCTTTCCGCCCTCTGAATCGAGCGCGCGGCGCAGTAGTAAGCAGGCGTCATGATCAATGGCCTGCCAGCCGTCAAAGCCTGGATCAGCGAGGTAATGCGACAGCGACAGCACCGCGCTGACACCATATTCAACGGCGCACCTCGCAATCGCACCATATATGTCGGCCGGGTGGTTGCCCCGGAACAGGTCCGGCGAAAGCGGCACACCACGGGCCTCGGATGCCCATGGGGCCGTGGATGCGAGGCCTGCGCATTTTCGCCGTGCTGAGAGCTCAATAGTGCGCGGGTCTAGAACAACTTCTGCACCGAGGCCCTGCAGCATCTGGATGATGTCTTTCTGATAGGCGATCTTCGACCCATCAAGCACGAAGCGTTTGCTTTGGATCACACCTGCAGCTGCGAGATCGGCCACCTTGCGGTAACTCGTTTCCCCAAGGCGGATGTAGTGCGCCACTGGTTGAAAGACGGATGCTTGCTTTGGAAATGCGATGATGCTCATGGTGTGACCTTTCTGTTTCAGATAGTAAGTATGTGAAACGCAAAAGTCAATCACGGCTTCTGAACAAATCGCCCGCGCTATTGCGCGGGCGACCACTTCCACGTCTTTCAGGGGACGCCAGCTTGATTTAGGCCAATCCTTGGCTTGAACCATGACACACCGTCGCGCCGCCGCTCTCAGCTATGATGGCGGGCCTAAGCGGAAGTGTCGTCCGCACGTGAAACGTCCAGAACAACTACATCAATGCGACCGCGCAAGTCGTCGGGCAAATGCCCTTCGATAGCAGTTTGAAGCTCTGTGGCGGATTGATACTCATGACGGGTTGATCCAGCGACTGGCGTGTCAGGGCCGAACCAAAGAACCAGGTAAATACCTTGATCGTCAGCGTCTGGATGCATGGCGTATCGATCAGCAAGTTGCGTCGCAGCCGCCCCAAAGAGATCGCGATGCCACTGGCCCTTGCCCTCAATGACAAGCATTTTCGGCGCACCATTGACCATACGGGTCGCCGTGAGGTCGCACCTATTTCTCTCCTCGAGTTGATGCTCAACCACGTCATGGATGTCGAAAGGCGCGAGACGGGGTTTCATCCATGCTGAAATGCGCGCCATCCCACGAACCTCGTTGAGCCGAGAGCCACCATCGTAGAACTGATCTCTCAGCCCTGTGTGGCCCGCCCAGACGTCCCTTTGCAGCTCTTGAAACAACTCCATCACCAGAGCGCGTATTTGCTCAACGCTGGCTGGAAGACCCGCGTCAATGAAGCTCGCAACCTCAGCTGGCCGGGGCCGTGAAGTCGCCATCGCCGACCTGCGACGCAGCTCTGCGCGAATGCTGCGGAGGTCATTATAAGACGGGGCCATAATCTCTTCAGTGAGAAGTCTTTCGATGACGGGCAATGCGACGTCTGGTTCATCTCGGCCGATCTGCCAAACAGCTTCTCTGAGATAGCGATAGGCGGTCTCACCTTTCGGACTGCCCGTCCCCCAACTAGAGGGTAGATGTACGACTGGCCAATGCGGGCGATACGCGAGCTGAATCCGTTCCAACTTCTCCGCTGAAAGTGTCAACCAGATCTCATCTCCCTCTCGACCGCGGTCCCGGCGGCGCTCCAGCCAGAACACAAGGTTTGGGTCCCGGGTCATATACGCCCAAACCTCGGGGTTGATATCATCCGCAAACCAGAAATCGCGCAAAAACCAGAACGGGCGCTGCTCTTCATGCCTGTGAGGCAGGTTTCCCTCGTCCAAAGAAACACAGCGATCACGGATCAATTCCAGCAGAGCATCGCGGTCTCCGAAGCGCGCGGCCATGTCGAAGAGGGTCTCAAGAGTTTGGATCGGAAGGTCCGCAAAGCGCCTGAGCCATTCAAGCGGAAGCGTCGCCCGCAGATGGTTGAGCGCCGGTTCACGGTGCAGGATGTGGAGATCAGAAAACCCCTTGGAACCTTCCAGTGATGGCTCAAGGTAAGCCCGCGCGTAGGCCTCACTTTCTGCGGCCGAGATTTGCGCACATCGCTGAACTTCCGCATGGAAAGCTTCGTGTTCGCCTTCTGCGTAGGTGTTGTAGCCGCCAGTGTCGGGAAGAATGATCCGTAGAACGTCAGGGGTCACCGCATCCAACGAACCGGTCGCGCGATATACTGCGAGAGCCCCAGCAAGAAAAATCTGGACCCATCCTCTAACATCACCCTCTCCCACCTGCTCAATGGTTGGACACCGATCACTAAGGGTCTTGAGGCTTTGGCGAAGCGTGTCGTCCGGCACGAAAAGGTTGTGAGTGACCTCGGGCAGCTTGTCAGGTTGAATGAGATAGGCGCGCGCGAGGTCATGGGTCCATCTCACGTTTTCTCCGCGTTCAATCGATGCACGGTTTTCTTGGAAAAAAGTGGTATTGGCAGCCTCAACACGCCGTTCGTGGCGTCGGCGGCGTGACTCGAACCGATAGTGCCTGGGCCGCTGCTCTCGCCATCCTGCCCTCATGGCGCGGTTCATCTGGGCTCATTCGCGCATAAGCGCCGGTTTTTTATGCGCCTGCTCGCGACAGTGACGCCGGAAGGGATCAGGTCCTCGCATCGCTGTATCTCCGTAGTAGCGGTGGCCACGAACAAACCGGCCCCACAACGCGGGGTTTTCCGTGCGGCAGGCGAGATCAGTCAGATGACGCGCGTCGCCTTCGCGCAGGTGCATGCCGGAATGCCCGTAGTCACCAATTACATCGAAAAGTACGTTGAAAATCTCATCTCGGTCGGTGAGACCCGCAAAGGCACGCTCGTGCAGCGCACGCCGGAGTGCATCGTCTTCCTGTAGAGCCTCGACTGCCCGGCTTTGCCTCGCGCTCGTCTGGTTATGAAAGTGGAGGTTTCGCACCCAGCCCCAGATCTGATCCGGGTCATCGGGTTCTGGATTAATCTCGAAAAAGCGGTCTAGAAGCATTCCGACAATCTTACTCACGCCGTCCCGGCAATGGCATGCATGTCGTTCGTTGCCGCAGGTACAGCGCAGCGCGGTTGTCAGATCATCAAGCAGTCGGATACAGGTCGCCTGATCGATTTCTCGCACAAGGCGTTTGAGGAAGTATCGCTCCTCGAAATTGCGCGACCGACGAGACCTACCTGTCGGATAGAGCGAGGCAGCCGCGTTGAGAACGGCCAGGAAGTGTTCATAGGGGGCTCTGTCCCTGAGGTCCAAGAGGATGTCCGATGCGAGCCTGAGCGCGTCCACAGCGCCGCTTGCAATGAGCCTACGAAGGGCATCTGTCGGGTCGTAGGTGCTGTCATTGAGAAGGCAGGACAAGGCATCCAGACGCGGCCCGATACTGGCGTCTACATCAAAGAGGATGGTTTCCAGCTCTGTCCGCAGGTCACTCACGACTGGAGAGCCGACAAGCAATTCCAGCAAAAGTCCCCTTAGGTGCCCATCGTCAGGTTGAACAAGGATGGGTCGAAGCGCGTACAATATATCGGAAGTGAAGAAACCAGATGCACGGAACGTGCGCCATCTGTCGCTGCGCCGAAAGTAAGGGTCATCGGCATTCGATTCTGCTAATGCGTCAAGTAGCGATATGCGAGACGCCGATGTCAGTCTGGACGGATCACCATTGGACAAGACGGCGTAGGCATCGAGTGCAATGGCGGTATCCTGAACGGCCTGCGATCCAAGTGCAGCCATCCAACCCAGTAGACCTCTCAGATCGTCTCGGACGACACCATTCGGCGCGATGAGAGCCGTTGTCCGGGCGATCGTTAGGCGAGAAGAAGGGTTGTCGATGAGGGCGACCAAATGCTGCGCCGCCCCATATTCTGCAACGATTCTGTGCACAGGTTCATGCTGATTGGCCAGAGTCCCGGGCCGAAACAGTTTGGTTGCAAGAATGGAAGGCGGACCGTCACCCTCCAGACCGATCGTTTCAAATTGCGGGTGCAGATCGTCTTCGGCGATGTCTCCTACCGCCACGCCATCTGAGCCTGAAAGGAGGATCTTCGCGAAAGCATCGTTCGCCCAAGCGATCCGGTTGCGCCGGGTGGGCGCACCTGCTGCAGCCACATTCGGGTTAGTTTCCCTGGCAAGGTGTTCCATCGCTAAAGTGAACACGTCGGCCCTCGAGGGAAGGTGCCCACCCGCCTCGACATATGCTGCTGCGAACAGGCGCAAGAATTCCGGATTGCCGAGCAGATGATGGAGATCGAAGCGGCTGATGTCCTCTTGGAAAGCGTCGAATGACCTATCAGGATGAAGTTGCTCGAAGAGCTGCCGTTGCTCGTCGCTCTCCAATGGAACGAGATGTACGACCTGCGGCTGAACCCCGAAAAGGTCCTCAACGAGCCGCGTTTTGGCGTCCTCCCATTCGCCAGATCGGCTGGAAAGCAGGACGCGATCAGGTTCGGCATCGCGGATCCCATGAAGAATGTCGTAAACGCGGGCGTCGCCAATCCGCGCCACTTCATCGAACGCGTCGACGATGAGGGTCGAGCTTCCCGCCACCGCGCGGAAAACACTGGCCCGAATGTGTTGACCCCCGAACCGTTCCGCGGTGCTACCTAAGAGCTTTGTCTTTCCGGCGCCGGGTTCAGCCAGAAGGATGACGACTCCGGGAGCCGCCAGAAGCTCAAACTCCGGCATGATCTGGTCTCCATGTCGGAGCCTGCGGGGAATATGAAAGTCGCCTGAAATCTGCAGCCCTCAGTCTGAATTCTTTTCGCAAAAACGAGTGTTTGAGAACCGACTTATAGCCGTTATCCGGCCTGAGGAGTAGCGAGGAACTGGTTTAAAGAGCCAATTTCCAAGCCAATAGAACCGCCAAACTTCTTTGACGGTATGTACCTGCGGCGAACAGTGGTGTCGATGTTTACCGCGCGACCGAGGCAAGGTGTGCGAGCGGAATGCACTTCTCTCTCGCTACGAACTGAGTGCGATGCTCTTCTGAAGGTTGCATGTAGAGAATGTGGAGCGGCAAGCTTTCGCCTGCGCATCGCAGTTCCTGCTTGAGTTGCGTAAGCAGATCGCCCGCCGGGCCAACAATGAGAATGTCGATATCCTCGCCAACACCGTGCAGTGTTGATCCGAACATGTATGCATTGAAATGCTCCAGCGAACCACAAAGATCCAAAAGGTGAATCGCGACCCCGCTGGCCGTCATCAGGCCTTGCTCAGGCGATCCTTCAGTTCGTCCCATTTCATCACCTCACATCCAAGTTCTCGCCCCGCCTCAAACGCTTCTGGCTGAGGTGAGCCGTTAGGATTGATATTCCACACGATGTCGACTGCGCCGAACCGCTCCCAAAGAGCGCGGACCTCGTCGGCTGTCGGTTCGTAGTCCGCGATCATGCCGATCCGGAACTCCGCTCCGCTCCGAAGCGTGATGCGATGGATGCGATCGAATTCTCGATCTACCTTCACCACACGGCCATATTGCCGGAGAAGCCGGTCGGCGAACTTGTATGTTTTGTGTGCTGCGGAGTTGGCATCACCGTCCAGAATTGCTGAACCGAGCGTGCCAAAGCTTCCCCAACCAACGCAACTATCTTCGAGATACCGGATTGCCTCACCCTCCCAGACACATTGCTTACGATACCCACACAGGAAATCGAGCCCTTCGGTCTGTTCCCAGTATTGCGTCGCCGTCTCCCGATTGACCGTCTCGACGTCCGTAATGGCCGCCAGAACGTCGGGCCGGTCGTGGGTCATGATCCTGATAACATCGCCACCGACATGTTCGGCGGTCGAACGTCTCTCCTTTGCGAAGTTAGCGAGCGCGTATCTAACCTGCCAGTTCACGCGAACATGCCCTCCATTGAGCTTGGGAAGAGGATTGCGCGTCCAGGAACACCGCAGACATGACGCTCCGATAGGCCGCGCACATGTTCCTGATACTCTGCGAAAGTTCGGCGCTCATCCTCGGTGGCAAGTTCTAGATTCGCTTGGATGATCGCCAGCACACGGAAATGATTGGGTAGGACCACGCTTCTCATTCGCTGATCCCAGACTGCCGCGGCGCCTGCCTCCGGATCATATTCGAATTCCGCGCCATGCTCCGGCGCGAACTGCTCCCAGATAGCCTTGTTTTCGGCGAGGATACCAGCAATCGCCTTTCGTGCCTGCTCCCGATCGCCATAGGACTTAATCCCCTGTTTTAGCGCAAGCCGCCCAAGATGGTTAGCCTTCCAATCGATTAAGGTATTGCGTGGATATGCTTCGGGATTTTTGTCAATCTTAGTGTGGCAAGTTGGGCATAATAAAATCAGATTGTCGAACGTATCCACATCGAAGTCACCGGCGGGCCTCTCCGCGTGGCGTGGTCCGACTTCCCCATGTGGTATGACATGGGCCATCTCAGCGATGTGTTTGTCGCCACCCATTTCAGCAGGAAATAGGGCGTCAAGACATTCCGGCTTCTGGCAGTGCCCTGACGCAGCCGCGAATAGACGCAGTTTTGTAGCATTTGGTATAGCCCTACGATCTGCCATCCGACCTCTGTTCTTCTCTCGCTTCGATATAACCCAACGGCTCGGTTGAAGGTTTTTTGGAAATTTGAAGGCAAGTACCTTGGCTTAAATGAACCTTTTTAACTGCTCTTGGGGTCGTCAGAATGGCCTAGCCGTTTGATTTTGGGTTCTTCTGGGTCTGCAGATGACGGATTTGGAACTGCCATCTCTGAGATCAGTCGATCTGGATCGAGCACCCATCTTTCTGTTCTTTCGTAGTCAAGAAGTGGCCGACCTTGTAAATGGATTTGCCCGGTTTCACGGTTCGGCCAGAAAACGCCTAGTGGAGCCGATTTCATGTATTGGTACACCTTCACAATCTGTGGTGCTCCTCCGATGGTCTCTGAGTGCTTTACTTCACGAAGCATATCTCGAACGACTTCAAACGGCTCAAAGTCCAATGACCTCACATGCGGTTTTTTTCCAGCTTTTGTGAAAGACGTTCAGCAAACTCCTCTGATTGGTCACCAGCAATCGCGATTGCGCCATTGATGTGATCTCCTGCACTAAGTGACCGACTTGCCGACAATACGTACTTCTTCGTGTGTTTGATTAGTCGCGTTGTCTTCGGTGGGTGGGCAACAAATTTTTGTTCGCTTTGAGAGAACAATATTGTCCAAATCTCGAACCTTTTTGATTTCCAACAATAACCGCCGAACAAGAAATCTGCTTCAGGGAAAGCCTCGACCGGTAAAGATAGCCGCTCTGAACTAAGAATCAGCTCTGCCATACTGTCAAAGATCTTCAGCGCGTGCGATTTGAGGGCGGTTATTTCGAGCGAACCTCTCAGAAGCGGTTCATGTGCTGCAATAGCATTAGATAGTTGCTGCATCATGGGGTACGCATGTCCCGAATAGCCCGCAAAAGCTATGGCGCAATCAGTCCTCGGCAACGCTATTGCCTTAGTACACGCATCGAATGTCCGGCCGTCGCCCGACAGTCGACTGTCGGTCACCATTACAAGTTCGTCGCAGCCCTTTACATCACGAACCCATGCAACTGCTATCGTCATCGCGCAGGGAACCCTTTCCTCGACATTATTCACATCACACTTTGTCTAGAACTGGTCAACTAACAATAGTTCTACGAGCAGTTGCGTGTCCGGCACAGCTGGATTGACGAGAATGTCCGCTTTTCAGAAGCTGCACTGCAGCGCTTGACTGTACAATAAAGCTCCGGAAGCCAACGACGCGGCAAATGCTTCTTAGCTGTCAGCGTTCCTCTCGCTCCAATCGCCAGCCTACTGGGTTTTCAACCCACCGGTTGATGTCGGATTTCCGCCATCCCGCACCGTGGATGCTGATGCGGAGCTGGGCCGGGAATGTACCCTCGGCGATCTTGCGATAGATGGTGGACCGGGACAGGCCGGTTCGGTCGAGGACGGTGGTCAGGCGGATGATACGGTCTGGGTCTGACATTGAGTGTCTGGCTCCTGTTGGTGGTTTCTGAGGTCTGCTGAACCAAACAGAACAAGCTTTGGTCCGCGCGCAAGAGCACCCAATCCATCGTCGCAGCAGGGCGTGGAAAGGGCGGCAGATCGGACGGGTGTCAAAGCCCGAGTCCGCGTCCCCGGGTGATGTCGATGCCGTGACAATAAGCCAACTCCGCACCGAGTTCGGCGGCCCGAGTCCATCCGGATGCCCAGCTCGGCCTTGCGGTTGGCAAGGAGGGATTCCAGCTGCGGATCGCGCTGCAGGCTCTTGGCCATCTCGCCCATTTCCGCGCGCGTCGCGCTGTAGTCGGACATCGTGCCCGACCGGTAGTGCGACAGGCTGGTCCGATCAAGGTGCTGCCAGCGCTCCACGAACTGCGCGGCCCGGCGCTCTGGAGAGGTGCGCAACTGCGTCTCGAGTTGCAGCGCACGGATGGCGCGGTTGGCCTGGCCTGATCCGGCCTCGTGGGCAAGAGCCGGGTCCTTGGCATAGGCCGCTTCGGCATCGCGCCATCCATCGGGCCGGACTTCCTCGAAGGTCGCGCGCGCCTTGGAGAGGTTTCGCAACTGGTCGGGCGTGCCCGTGCCGCCCCTCTTCTGAGCCGTGAAGACTGCATCCACCGCACGGGCATGGCGCTTGAGGGCTTCGGTGCGGGCTTTTCGCATTGCCGATTCTGGGTCGTCAGCCACAGCCAGGTCCGGCACGTTCGCTGCTCCACCCCTAACTTCCTTCCCGGTTTTTTCCCTTCCCGGCCCCCGCACGTCACCCGCTCCGAGCGCGTCGTTTCGGGCAGAGCGCGCACCATTCGACAGCCCGTCGATGCCGTCGCGCTGCCTCTCCGGCATCACCTTGCGCAGAACCTCGATGACACGTTCCCGGAACGTGATTCCGCGCCGCTCGGCAAAATCTTGCGCCGGATCGGCCTTCGTGTAGTCCAGCGCCATGTCCTTGGACCGGTCGCGCGACAGGGTGCGGATCAGGCGATCCTGCGAGGCGAAGTCGTCGCGCCCATAATGCAGGTCCAGGCCATCGCGATGCCTGGACAGGGCGACATAGCTGCCATGAGCATCCAGTCCCGGCGTTGCCAGCACATGGGTGCGGTCCACCGTCATCCCCTGCGCCTTGTGGATGGTCGCAGCATAGCCATGGTCGAGGCGGTTGTAGTCCTTGAGATCGAAGGCGACATCGCGCCCGTCGTCGGTCCGCACGGACATGGCTTGCGCACTTACCCCGTCGATGGTCCCCAGCGTGCCGTTCTTCACGCCCAAGCCCCGGTCATTCTGCAGGAACATCACCCGGTCGCCCTGCGCGAAACGGCGCTCACCGCGCTCGACTGTTACGGAGACGTCCTCGCCTAAATTGCCCGCCGCGCGCTTCCGCTTCCGCGTCAGCTCATTTAGAAGGCGCACCTCGGCATTGGTGTGGGTCAAGATAATACGGCTCTGATCCGGTGCTGCCAGCCGGTCGCGATCCCAGCGGTCGATCAGATCGGCACGCGCCTGGTCCCGTGTCGTCGCCGCATGCACCATCTCATGGCTGTCGTAGGCCTGGATCGCCGCCCCGGTCCGACCGGTCGCCAGATCGCTTGTGGCCTCGCGCTGCCAGTCCATGCGCTGGCGACGCACCTCACCGATCTCCGCGCCGCCGTGACGTTCATGGAGCGACCGGAACGCGGCCCCTGCTTCGATGGATTGCAGCTGCTGTGGATCGCCGACCAGCACGACCTTGGCTCCGGCGTCTGCGGCGTGGGACAGCACCCGCTCCAGCTGCCGCGTGCCGACCATGCCCGCCTCGTCGATCACCAGCACATCACGTGCGGTGAGATGGTCGCGGTCATTTGCCCAGCCGTGTTCCAAGCTGGCAATGGTGCGCGAAGATATCCCTGATCCGTTCTCAAGTCCGTCCGCCGCGATGCCGGAAAGCGCCACGCCCCGGACCTCAAAGCCCGCCGCTTCCCAGGCGTCCCGCGCCACACCCAACATCGCACTCTTTCCCGTCCCGGCATGACCGACGACGATGCCAAGATCGCGCCCAGTGGTGATCTGCGTCAGAGCGTCGGCTTGCTCGCCGGAAAGGACCAAGCCACGCTGTTCCGCCCGTACCATCGCTGCTGTCCGGTCGGCTTCCCGCACATCGTGACGCTTCCTGTCCGCCATAAGTTCTGCCGCACGGTGCAAGCGCTGTTCGGCCTCTATCATTGCCCGGCTGGTGAAGCGCTCCTCGCCGCGCCCGTCAGCCCCGAGCGGCACCAGATCGGGCGCGTTCCGCATCGCACTGCGCACCACGTTGAACTGATCGATCCCATCGCTGTGCCGATGCGCGAACCGTGCCATGTCGCGGGCCGTGAACGTCGATTGCTGATGGGTGATGGCCTCCAATGCGAGAGATGGATTGGCGATGATCCTCGCGCCGTTGTCGCATGCGATCTCCCGGTGCAGATCGGCCCGGTCGGCAGGGCTCCCTTCGCCCGCGATACGCTGCGCGGGCGCGCCGATCTGGCTTTGCGGCTCCAACGCGATGCCCTGCGCCTCGAGACTGCGATGGTCGATGCGCGCGTCGATGTCGAGTTCAGCCAGGCGCTCGTTGGCAAGCGTCGCCCAGCGTTCCCTCCAACGCTCGACCATCCCGGTGCTGTTCCAGTCGCGCACCTTTTTGCCAAACCCATCTTCATCGACGGACCGCATCGTCAACATCACATGGGCGTGGGGTTTGGGCAGGCCGTCCGCACCCCTGTCCCAATGCACATTGAGATCAGCGATCATGCCCTGATCCACGAACTCGGCTTGTACAAAGTCGCGGGCGAGCGCGATGCCCTGTGTCTGGCTCATCTCGCGCGGAATGGCGAACTCCACCTCGCGCGCCAGTTGCGCATCCTTGCGAATTTCGACGGCCTCGACCGCATTCCAGAGGTTCTCGCGGTCGGACCATGCTTCGGGCGTGGTCTCGGGCAGCAGGACCTCGGAGTGCACAACGCCACGCTTGGCGGTGAAGTCATGGGGACGGTCCAGCCGGTCATCCCGAAGCCGCGAGGCCGCGCGGTAGGCGGCAGAGGCTACCGCGCTGGAACCAGCCGCGCGCCCGATGACCTTCACGTGGAGATGGTAGATTGCCATGATGACGCAATCATCTACACCGGAACGCTGACGTCGGAACGACGTATAAGCGCGCCCTCCCTCAATAAAATCTCGGGAAGGACCGGCGCGTCCCCAGCCGTCTCGGCGACCTTGCTGCCTTCTGCAAGCTGCCCAGCTATCCTCACTGCATCAACAAGTTACGGAGGCAGGTATGCGCAAACCACGGGATTACGATGCGGAATTGAAAGGACTGGAAGCGAAGGCGAAAGAGCTCAAGACCCGCAAGGTGCAGCAGCTTGGCGAGTTGGTCATCGCAACCGGAGCGGACGGGTTCAGCACCGAAGAACTCGCCGGTGCGTTGATCGTGCTGGCCGAGACAACGGATACTGGAAAAAGGGAGGCCTGGTCAAAACGCGGGGCCGCGTTCTTTCAACGCCGGTCGCGGCGATCTGCAAAATCGGCTGACCGCAACGCAAAGGGCAGCCCGACGCAATCAGGCGGCGCGCAATCGGCACCAGGCGACAAAGGCGCGGCATTACATGCGCAACTGGCAGGTCGAGCGCCGCAAACGCACAAGGCATCTGATTGAACTGGGCGGTCTCGTCGTCAAAGCAGGGATCGTGGACCTGACCAACGACAACCGTGTCCTGATCTACGGTGCGCTGCTCTGGATGGCCGACAAACTTCAAAGCGACCAAGGCGATCACGCGCGAGAAGTCTGGGCCGAGAAGGGGAAAAGGGCGTTCGAAGACGCTCAGAAAGGAGACGGGCCCTTGGGCCGGTAGTGGACCAGAGGTCAGCGGCCAGCGACGTGTTAGGGGCATTGCCCCGTGCAAAACTTTGCCCAGCGGTCCATCAAAGGCCGCCGCTGATCGAGGAAGTCGGTCTGGCGATAGGTCCGGACGACCTTGCTGTCGGATAGGTGCGCCAAGACCATTTCTGCCACTTCATGCGGGGCGTCTGTCTCTTCGGCAAGCCATGTCCGCAGACTGGACCTGAAGCCATGCGGACGGGCCTCAAGCCCTCGACGCTCCATCAGCCGCGCCATGGTTGCGTCACTGATGACGCCCTTGCGTACAGACGGAAACAGATAGCCATCGCGCTCGTAGGGGCGAACAAGATTAATGACAAGCAATGCCTCTTCGCTGAGAGGCACGCGGAAATCTTCCGCAGCGCCGAGGCGCGCCTTCATGTTCTCGGCGGGTATGATCCATATATCGCCGTCGATCTCGTCCAGTCGCGCAAACCGCACGGGCCGCGAGCGAAGCCCTGTGAGGATGAGCAGTCGCAACGCCAGATGCGTGATCGTCGGGTCCTCGAGCGAGGTGTAGAACGCGGGCACATCCACCCATGGCATGCTTGGGATGGACGTGCTCTGATGCCGCTGCCGACCGAGGAGCTGTTTCGCCTTGGCAACCGCCTGCAAATCGACATCGAGGCCCAAGGCGGCTGCGTGATCGAGAACGATTTTGAGGCGATTGGCAGCCTTCGTTGCCGTCGCAGCCTTGGAATGCCAAATCGGCACCAAGGCGTCCCGGACATCGCTTTGGGTGATCTCGGTGACGGGCATGCGCCCGAGTTTCGGCAGCACATGATGCTCCAACGGGCTGTACCATCGTCCAGCAGCGCCATCCCCCTTGAGATCGGCCTTGCGGCTCTCGAAGGCGTCCAACGCGATGTCCTTGAGAAGATAACGGCTGCGCATGGCTTCTTGGCGTTGCTTGCGCCGATGCTCGATTGGGTCTTTGCCTTTGGCGACCAAAGTCCGATAATCAGAGGCGAGGTCCCGGGCGTCCTTCAGGGAAAGGGCCTTCAAGCCTCCAAGACCCATCTCCCGACGACGTCCATAAAGCGTGTAGCGGAAAACCCATTGACCGCCGCCGCCCTCGCGCTTGATCAGTCGCAACCCATCGCCATCCTCGTGCTTGCCGGGTGGCGCGGATTTGATAAAGAGGGTTGTTAGGTTCCCCAAGAATATATCCCCCAGATTATCCCCCAATGAGTATAGGATTTGCTGGGATGGCGCAAGTTTCCCTGAGCGCGCTGAATCAGGAAAGTACATCTATTCCAAACGGATATGGTGTTGCATGGGGCCTGCTGGAGTTATGAGTGAATCTGGTGTCCGGGTGATTTGAAAGCTGGCGGTGCATCTGGTTGGTTTGTTGTTGCGACACAAGCCACCAACCATTCAAGGACGCACCACCATGGACGACGCTACCATTATTGATTTCACCGGTCGAGACGCGGTCACTGATCCGCTGACTGATCTTCTGCGCAAGGGTGCGCGGGAATTGCTTCAAGCGGCTGTTGAGGCCGAGCGGGATGCATTTCTTGCCAGGTTTTCCGAGCGCCGCACGTCGGATGGCCGCGCAGCGGTCGTCGGCAGCGGCTATCATCCTGAACGCGCGGTGCAAACCGGGATCGGACCAGTCACGGTGAAGGTGCCAAAAGTGCGGGCGAAAGACGGAAAACCAGTGACGTTCCACTCGGCACTGGTCCCGCCCTATGTCCGGAAGGCCAAATCTATCGATGCCGCGCTGCCCTGGCTGTATCTGAAAGGTATTTCTACCGGTGAAATGGGCACAGCATTGAGGGTGCTTCTTGGCCCGGACGCCACCGGTTTCTCCGCAAAGACCGTTTCGCGCCTGAAAGGCCAATGGGCGGCGGAATACAACGAATGGCGCAAGGCAGATCTGAGCCGGGATGAATGGGTCTATGTCTGGGCGGACGGCATTTACAGCGGGTTGCGCGGCACCGATGACCGGCTCTGCGTTCTTGTCGTCATCGGGGTCAACGCACGGGGAGAAAAGCATTTTCTTGCCATCGAGGACGGCGTCCGGGAAAGTACCCAAAGTTGGCGAGAGGTACTGCTTGGTCTCAAAAGCAGGGGTCTTAGCTTCCCGAAACTGGGCATCGGCGATGGTGCTATGGGCTTCTGGTCAGCCCTGGAGGAAGTGTTCCCCTCCACCAAACAGCAACGTTGTTGGGTGCATAAAACCGGCAACGTACTGAATTATCTACCCAAGCGTACCCAGCCAAAGGCCAAGAAGATGCTGCATGACATTTGGCAGGCTGAGACGCGAGAGGATGCGCATGCCGCTTTTGATCTGTTCATCGAAACCTTCGAGGCGAAGTACCCGAAGGCCACTGAATGTTTGATCAAGGACCGAGAAGAACTGATGACCTTTTACGACTTCCCGGCCCAGCACTGGCAAAGCATCCGCACGTCAAATCCCATCGAAAGCGCCTTCGCGACGATACGGCATCGAACCAAGCGCACCAAAGGCTGCCTCAGCCGAGACGGTATGCTTCATATGATGTTTAAACTCGGCCAATGCGCAGAGAAAAGCTGGCGCAAACTGCGCGGCTTTGTCCATCTCGCCGACGTCATTCAGGGCGTCGATTTCGTCAACGGCATCAAGCCATCAAACACAGATCAGGCCGCCGCATGACGACCGCTTGGACACCAGAATTGACAGTAGCTCGGCCTGCTGGGACCGGAATGCCATGCCGCCCCCGGGCACCATTTAACTCTCTGATATGATTATATTTTCCGCTAATTTTTGATCCTCATTTTGGTCAGGTTTGACGCTTTTCTGCGAAGGTTTGACACTATCGGCCCGCCTTCGGTTCTCTTCTTCCAGTGTGGCTATGGTCTCGCGGTTCTTTTCGGCAAGGTTTGCTGAGCGGGAATAGTGCCGCGCCATCCCGCGACAGGAGCTTCATCCCGGACGCCGCGAGCACCTTCTGCCGCGCGGCACGGGTGTAGCGCGAGGCTTCCTTCATGGCCGTCCAGCCGAAGATCGCCATCAACTGCCGCACGGTCGCGCCGTTCTCGGCCGCCAGCGCCGCACCGGCCTTGCGCAATCCGTGTGCGGAGCAGTGCTTCAGCCCGGCCACGTCGCAGTGCTTGCGGAACCAGTTGCCGAAGCCATTCGAGATGAAAGGTTTGCCGAACGCCGTGACGAGGAAGGCGAGGTTGCCGGTGGGCGTGGCGCAAAGCACCGCCTTCAACTCCGGCAGGACCGGGCCGCCGCAGGTAGACGCGCACGTTCCCGTGCCGGTCGGTGTCCTCGATGACGTGTTTCAGGCGCATGCTGCCTGAGCCGTCTCGCATAAGGAATGTTGGCATGGGTGCACGCTGCCTTTCGTCATCCATCAGGCGTCCCAGGGATTGTGGTCGGAGTGATCCCCATCAGCGATCAGCTCAAACGCCCGGTCAAGTTTTTTCCGGTCCCAGACCGTGCGGGCATTTATCCGCTTGGGCGGCGGCATGCGCCGGTCGCTGACCAGGTGGTCGAAGAGCGTGGGCGAGACCCCGATATAGGCCGCGGCCTCGGTCCGCGAGAGACCGCGGGGAGGGAGAGTGGGAGGCAGGATGGCGGGGCGCTTGGGCATCGGGCGATCGGTTGGGGTTTCGGTTGCCCGTAGGATGCCGGAAAGCCGCTTGTGCCTCCTGCTTCGGTTCCATCATCGCCATCCCCCCCAATCAATACGCGAATTGAATCAGCGACTGCAGCTTCGATCAGGGAAGAGTTTTTCAACAGAATTAGCCCGGATTCACCTTTTCAAGAACCCTGCTATCGCGGCATTTACTTCATCAGGGGCATCTTCCTGAACGATATGCGACGCATTGGCTATTGTGCGGTGGATTGCATCGGGCAGCCTGTCAGCCAAAGCATCATTCAACCGCCGAAAAACAATTGGGCTTGAGCTTCCGCTCAGCAACAAGACGGGCATCGTGACACGCGAGAGCGGTGCGTCACGCAAATCGGGAAACCCATGATATAACGCCTGCGCTCTGTCCGGCCCTCGATTATCCCAGACCTGCTGGTAGCGCTCTTCAGAGAGAGCCTCAAAGGCTTTATCTCCCAAGATGCCCTGGCCAAAGCGCGCAATTGCGACCTTGTCATCTCCCTTTCGAAATGCCTTCTCCGCTGGCGCAAATGTCCCTGCACCCAGCTTCGCTACTGCAAAGGCAAGTTTCGGATTCGAAAGAAAAAGCTTGAGCAATTGTAGCGGTTTCGGCGGGATTTCAAGATGAACGGTTACGGTCGGTGCTTCGATCAGCACCAGCCTTCTACACATCTCGGGGTGTTGCGACGCAAGGACGAGTGCAATCAGCCCACCCCATGAATGTCCAACGATATGGGTGGGAGCCGTCCCAAACCGGTCTATCAGTGCCGCCAGATCGTCCACGTGGGTTTGGAACGTATCCGGCTGGTCCGGCGGAATGGGTGCGTTCGGTGCGTGAAAGCGACGGCTATAGCAGAGAACACGGAAATTCTCTGACAAGGCGGGCATTTGACCGGTCCAGCTTCGCAGGTCCGAAACACCCCCGTGGACGAGAACGACAGGGTCCCCGCTCCCTTGTTCGACTGTAGCAAGGCTGGTTCCATTCGCTTTGATTGTGGTTGTGTCATCGAGATCAAGCATGCTGGACAATAGCACAAGTGCCAGAACTTTCCGAACGGCAGCAAAGTCCCGCACAGCAGCTATCGCACGAACCAATCATGCCGTCAGCCGCTCCCGAAGAACCTTGACCATCCGGCGGTAGGCGGTGCGGTGGCGGTTGCGCAGGTGCATGGCGACGTAGACGGGTTGTGTGATCGTGGGGGCGTCGGGGACGGCGCGGGCCGAATTGTCCGCGATCAGGGCCTGCGCCATCTCGGACGGCAGATACGTTGCCCCCCCAAGCGCTGCAAGAAGGCCCCGCACCGCAGCGGCCTGACCGCTCGACACCGTCCCCTGACTGAGGCCCGGCAGAAGCGTGGCGTGGGTTTGGGCGAAGGCGGGCGCGTAATTGGGCAGGATGTAGTCGCCGGGTCTGACCTGCACCAGGGTGGTTTGTGTGCTGGAAATCATCTGGTAGGCGACCTCTCCCATACTCTCGAAATACAGATCGGGGGAGGGGCGCGGAGTGAAGACCACCGCCAGATCCAGCGAGCCGTCCTCCAGGCTGCGGCACATTTGGGAAGAGTAATCGCCATCCACATAGAACCCGCAATCGGGCAGGGCAGAGCGCAGCGCGGCCAGCCAATCAGCGACGTGATTGTCGATCAGGTCGTGCTGGATGCCGATGCGCAGCATGACGGCGGCGCCAAATGGTTTGACGTCGGCCCGCCCGTCAGCCCAGGCCCGGCGCAGGACACGGGCGTGCATCTCGAACCTGAGTGCCGCCGTTGTGGGCCGCGTTCCGGAGCGGGAGCGTTCGAACAACCGCTCCCCCAGGGCTTTTTCCAACGCCTTCACCCGGCCAGAGACGGTGGATTGCGTAACGCCAAGCCGGTCTGCGGTCTTGTTGAAGGACCGGGTGTCGAGCAGGTCCAGGAACGTTTCAATCTGGTCGATCTGCATTGGGATGTTCCTGTATTTTTGCGCTACCGCCCTTCGGCTGCTTGAGCGGTCTTCAGCGCGCGGCTGCTTGAGAGTCTTCGCGTATCGCCTCGGCTGCGGCGCGCACCCGCCGCTGGCCACTTTGAGTGTAGGGACGCTGCCGACCCTCGGGCGTGTTGGTCCCGAATCTAATCGGTTTTGCCGATCAAAACAGATGTGGGAAACAATTTGAAGTTGCAATCAACTGGCGCGATACTCTTTGAAACGGAGGGGATATCCATGGCCGATCTACCAAGCACCGCGCGCGTCGTCATCATTGGCGGGGGCGTCGTCGGCACCTCGGCGCTGTATCATCTGGCGATGGGTGGATGGTCCGATTGCGTGCTGTTGGAAAAGAACGAACTGACGGCAGGCTCCACCTGGCACGCGGCAGGGAATTGTCCCAACTTCTCGACCTCCTGGGCTGTGCTGAACATGCAGCGCTATTCGTTGGAGATGTACCGGGACCTGGCCGAAAAGGTCGACTATCCGATGAACTACCACGTCACCGGATCGCTGCGGTTGGGCCACACAAAGGAGCGCGCGCAGGAGTTTCAGCGGGTTCTGGGCATGTCGCAGTATCAGGGCATTGATATGCGCATGGTGTCGAACGACGAAGCGCGCGAGATGTATCCGTTCCTGGAAACCCATGATCTGAGCGCGATCCTTTATGATCCCGACGACGGCGACATCGACCCCGCGCAATTGACCCAGGCCATGGCCAAGGGCGCGCGGGATCTGGGCGCGCAGATCCACCGGTTTACCCCTGCAACGGGTGTGCGACGCGAGAACGGCGAATGGATCGTTGAGACTGACAAGGGCGAAATCCGGTGTGAGTTCGTGGTGAACGCCGCCGGATACTACGCGCAGCGCGTTGGCGAATGGTTCAAACCATTCGGAGGACGCAGGGTGCCCATGGTCGTGATGAGCCACCAGTACTTCCTGACCGAAGAGATTCCGGCAGTGCGCGACTGGACCGAGGTCAACGGAAAGAAGCTGCCCCTGATCCGCGACGTGGATAGCAGCTACTACCTGCGCCAGGACAAGCACGGGCTCAACCTCGGTCCGTACGAGCGCAACTGCAAGGCCGCCTGGGTCACGCCCGATGATCCGATGCCCGACGATTTCAGCTTCCAGCTTTATCCTGACGATCTGGACCGTCTGGAATGGTATATCGAGGACGCGATGGAGCGGGTGCCGCTGCTGGGCGAAGGCGGCGTTGGGCGCAACATCAACGGGCCGATCCCCTATGCCCCCGATGGCCTGCCGATGATCGGCCCGATGCCGGGGGTGGCAAACGCGTTTGAGGCGCATTCATTCACCTTTGGGATTGTGCAGGGCGGCGGTGCGGGAAAAGTGTTGTCGGAGTGGATAATGCACGGTCAGACCGAGTGGGACATGTGGGCCACCGATCCCCGCCGCTATACCGATTACACGGACCATTCCTACTGCCTCGACAAGGCGTTGGAGACCTATGGCCACGAATACGGCATGCATTTCCCGTGGAAGGCCTGGCCTGCCGGACGCGACAAGAAACGATCGCCCAATGACGCGAAGGTGCGCGAGTTGGGTGGCCAGATGGGCGCCTATGCCGGTTGGGAACGGGCGAACTGGTTTGCGAAACCCGGTGACGACACGTCGCTTGAGGCAACGGAGACCTGGGGGCGCGCAGGCCCCTGGGAGCCTCGGGTGCGTGAGGAGTGCGAGGCGGTGCGCGATGGCGTTGGGGTGCTGGATCTACCGGGATTTTCGCGCTTCAACCTCAAGGGCGCGGGCGCTGCCGAATGGCTTCGCGGCCGTATCGCGGGCGCATTGCCGAAGATCGGCCGGATGAACCTTGCCTATTTCGCTGATGACCGGGGCCGGATCCTGACCGAGATGTCGCTGATCCGCCACGATGAGGATTACTTCTCCTTGATCACAGCCGCCCCGGCGCAGTGGCATGATTTTGAGGTTCTGTGGCGCGGTGGATTGCCCGACGGCGTCTCGTTGACCGATCATACGACGGAATATTCCACGCTGATCGTCACCGGACCCAAAGCACGGGCCCTGTTTGAGGGCATCGGAACGGACGCGGACCTGTCATTGGGATGGCTGAGCCACCAGGTCGCCAATGTTGCAGGCACACAGTGTCTGTTGGCGCGGGTCAGTTTTGCCGGAGAGTTGGGGTGGGAAATCCACGCGGCAAACGCCGATATACCAGCGCTTTATGATGCGGTGATCGGGGCAGGGGCGGTGCCGTTCGGCATGTTCGCCCTGAACGCGCTTCGCATCGAGAAGGGCTATCGCGCCTGGAAAGGTGATCTCAGCACCGACTACTCTCTGCTGGAAGGCGGTCTGGAGCGGTTCATCAAGTTCGATAAGCCACAGGATTTTCCCGGAAAAGCGGCCCTGCTGAGCGAAAAGCAAAGCGGCGTGAAGAAAAGCTTTGTGGTGCTGAAGGTCGAAGCGGGCGATGCGGACGCGCCTTACATGTCGACGATCCTGCATGACGGCGAGGTTGTGGGTGAAACCACATCCGGGGCCTGGGGCTATCGCGTCGGCCATTCGGTGGCGCTTGCGATGGTGCGCGCCGATCTGCGGACGCCCGGCACCGAATTGACCCTCAACATCTACGGAGAGATGTGCAAGGCCACGGTTCAGGGGGATGGCCCGATCTGGGATCCCGAAAACGAACGGATCCGCGCATGACACCCGACTGCCCGACCCTGCGACACACCTCCCAATTCCGGGCTGGCTCTGCCCGCCGCTGTGCGCTGCACACGCACCATGCTCAGGCCGCCCGCTGGTGCCGTGATGCGGGTGCACGGTCATGATCACGATCCTGGACGGTGGCATGGGGCAGGAGTTGATTGCGCGCTCGGACGTACCGCCAACGCCGCTATGGTCCACGGATGTGATGCGGGCCAACCCTTCGCTGGTGGGTGACGTGCATCGGGATTTTTTCGCGGCGGGTGCGCAGATTGCGACCACAAACACCTATGCCATTCATCGCGACCGGCTGGTCCGCGCCGGTGTGGAGGATCAGTTCGAGGCGCTTTACGATATCGCCCTGACCCAGGCCGAAGCGGCCCGCGCAGCCCATGGATCAGGTCAGATCGCCGGGGCCATCGGCCCATTGGGTGCGTCGTACCGCACCGATGTGGCCCCCGAACACCGCAGCGCCGTGGCGCTTTATGCCGAGGTGGCGGGCATCCTCGCCCCTCGGGTCGATCTGCTGCTGGTTGAGACCATAGCCTCGATCGCACAGCTCAACGCCGCGCTGGAGGCCTGTTTGCCGCACGGATTGCCGGTTTGGCTGGCCTTCACGGTGGATGACAACAACGGCACGCGCCTGCGCTCGGGCGAGCCTTTGGCCGACGCGTTGCGTGCCACCACAGGCGCGGCGGCGCTGCTGGCCAACTGCTCTGCCCCCGAAGCGATGCCAGCGGCACTGGACGTGCTCGCATCCGCAGGCCTGCCGTTCGGGGCCTATGCCAACGGGTTTGCCCAGATCACTGCGGACTTCTTGAAGGACGCTCCAACCGTCTCCGCGCTGACGTCGCGCCGGGATATGGGACCGGACATCTATGCCGATCATGCGGCGGCATGGGCGGGCCGGGGTGCAACCATCATTGGCGGCTGCTGCGAAGTTGGTCCGGAGCATATCGCCGTGATGTCGGCGCGCCTGCGGGCGCTGGAGTGAGCGGGCTTAAACGCCCTCTGCGACCACCCGATTGGTCCGATAGCCACAGCGCGCCAGTGCGTGCTGATCTGATACCGGCGCGCGCTGCCTGCGGGGTGGCGCTTGGCCATATCGACCGCCATCTGACATCTACACTTCAGACGCCGCGCCTTGGCAACGGGGTGACGCTGACCACGCGGAACCGGTTCAACCATTGGGCCGGGCGGCTTTATCCGGCGCTGGGTCTGATCCCCGATAAAATCATTGTGACACTGTCCCTTGGGAGGCCGGCATGCGTATGAACGACCGACACGAGAGGTTTGCAGCACTGCACGCCAGCGGTTGCTTTGTGATGCCCAACCCGTGGGATCGCGGGTCGGCGCGGATGATGGCGGCACTGGGGGCCGTGGCGCTGGCCACGACGTCGGCGGGCCACGCATTCACCCTGGGTCGTGCGGATATGGGCGGGGTGAGCAGGGACGAGGCGTTGACCCATGCCGCCGACATCGTCTCTGCCACGCCGTTGCCGGTATCGGGTGATTTTGAGAACGGTTTTGGCGATGATCCCGACACCGTCGCCGAGACAGTGCGGCTGGCGGCAGAGGTCGGCCTGTCGGGCTGCGGAATCGAGGATACGGTCTTTGAAGGCGGGATCGCGGCCTACGACTTCGATCTGACGGTGGAACGGATCAGGGCGGCGGTCTCTGCGGCCCGCGCGCTGTCGCGGCCCTTCGTTCTGACCGCGCGTGCGGATGGCGTGATGAACGGGATCTACGATTTGGCAGAGGGCATTCGCCGGTTGCAGGCGTTTGAAGCGGCCGGGGCAGATTGCCTCTATCTGCCGGTGCCTCCGGGCCGGGCGGAACTGGCGCAGGTGTTGGATGCAGTGAACGCACCCGTAAATGCACTGGCCGCAGGCACCTTGCGCGATCTGTCAGTGGGTCAGATGTCGCGGATGGGCGTGCGCCGCGTGTCGTTGGGGAGCCAGTTGGCGCGGGTGACGCAAGCAGCGATCCGCGATGGGATGGCAGCAGTTCTGGCCGGCGATCTGACGCCTCTGAAGGCGGCCGCATCGGGCGATGAAATCGACGCACTGTTGGTGAAGGGGAGGGATCATGGCTGAGGTGACAGAACGGGTGAGCCGACGCGGCGGTGGTCGCGCGGCACGGGTGGCGGCACGCGCCGCGGCCCTGCCAGAGGATATGCGCCCGATCCGGGCGGGCATGGAAGGCGGCACCCTCAAGGTGTTGACCGAGGTGCAGGTCACGCAGATCCACGAGGCCGCATTGCAGGCGCTGGAGACGATCGGTCTGGCGGATGCGCCGCAGTCGGGCATTGAGGTGATGGTCGGGGTCGGGGCTGTCTTGGGCACGGACCGGCGGGTCAGGTTCCCGCGCCAGGTCGTTGAGGACGCTCTGGGAAAAGCCGCGCGCAACATTACCCTGATGGGGCGCGATCCGGCCCATGACATGCATTTGTCGGGCACAAAGGTGCACTACGGCACGGCGGGCGCGGCGGTCCATATCGTTGATCCGGCCACCAACAGCTACCGCGAGTCCACAGCGCAGGATCTGCATGACGCGGCGCGGATCACGCAGGTGCTCGACAACGTCAACTTCTTCCAGCGCCCGATGGTCTGCCGCGATGTCGCGGACAATTTGCAGATGGACATGAACTCCATCTACGCCTGCGTCGCGGGGACGACGAAGCACATCGGTATGTCGTTCAGTGATCCGTCCCACGTCGTCCCCTGCATGGAGTTGATCCACATGCTGGCGGGCGGAGACGAGGCCTGGCGCGCGCGGCCGTTCATCTCCAACTCCAATTGTTTCGTGGTCCCGCCGATGAAATTCGCCACGGAGAGTTGCGAAACGATGGAGCATTGTATCCGGGCGGGCATGCCGGTGCTGCTTTTGTCCGCTGGGATGGCGGGGGCGACCGCGCCGTCGACGATCGCGGGCGCAGTGGTGCAGGCGACGGCGGAATGTCTTGCGGGTCTGGTCTATGTGAACGCGATGGCGCCCGGTCACCCTGCGATCTTCGGGACCTGGCCGTTTGGCCTTGACCTGCGCACGGGCGCGATGTGTCTGGGGTCGGGCGAGCAGGCGCTGCTCAGTTCCGCCTGTGCCCAGATGCACCAGTTCTACGGGCTGCCCGGCGGCGCTGCGGGGGGCGCGTCGGATGCCAAGATGCCCGACATGCAGGCCGGGTGGGAGCAGATGTGCTCCAACGTCATGACCGGACTGTCGGGGCTGAATATGGTCTATGAGGCGGCCGGGATGCATGCGTCGCTTCTGGGCTTCTGTCTGGAATCACTGATCCTGTCCGATGATATTATCGGTCAGGCGATGCGCTGCGTGCGCGGGATAGAGGTCAATGACGCCACCATGGCGCTGGATCAGATGGCGGAGGTCTGTCTGGGCGGAAACGGACACTATCTGGGGACAGACAAGACGCTGGCGCTGATGCAGAGCGACTTCGTTTATCCGAGCTTTGGCAATCGGATGAGCCCGAAGGAGTGGGAGGAGAAGGACAAACCGGACCTGCTGGCGAGTGCCACGGCCCGCAAGGAGCAAATCCTTGCACACCCCGCGGGGTTGATCCCGCCGGATATGGATGCGGCGGTGAGGGCCAGATATCCGATGTATTTTTCCAGCTGACGGGTCGGACAGGCTTGCACAGCGCCCGCCCTCCCACCCCGCTGCACAAGCCTGTCCTTGACGCTTCGCACCGATACAGGTGACATCGCCGCCATGAGAATTGATGGCCTTCGATACTGCAACTGATCCCGGCCTCACCCGCATGGGGTGCGAAGTTGTGGCGGAGATGAACCGCGTGGGTCTCGTGGTCGATAGGAGCCATTCCGCCGACCGCTCCACCATCGAGGCGACGGAGCAGTCAAGTCGGCCCATCGCGATCACCACCCACGCCAATCCCCACCTCTGGCGTCCCGCACGGCGCGACAAGCGCGCGGAGGTGATCGAAGCAGTGATCGCGTGGGGCGTTGGACCAGCCGTGCGCGCGGGGCGGGCGCGGGGGCCTCCGACACCGATTGAGGCTGCGCACCGGGGCGCGGGTCCGTAACAGGCTCCGGCCGCGGGGCGTCCATCACGTCGGCCCCGCGCGCAAAAGCCTTCCCGTTCGCGACCAATGTGCTACGAATTGATCGGCACGGAGAGGTCGGCGACACACGGTACGGGCGATGTCGGCGAAAGGGTGAACATGGCGAAAAAACCCATCGTGATGGAAGACGCCTCAGACGCTGTCGTGCCGACTGCCTCACATACGCCGCCGCCTTTGCGGGATGTCCGGTCGGTATCACCGGACCGGGGCAAGGTGCAGAGTTCAGTCTGATGGCAGGCATGAACGCCGTCGAGCGCCGGGGTGCCAACCACGGGCAACTCGTTATCGGTGACAAGGCGATCAGTCGCCGTGCCCGTATCTGTATCTGTTGCGATCCGGAGACGCGGCAGCCTCAACTCAGCCACAAAGGCCAGTGCGGCGTCGTGCACCGGAGTGGCGACCCGCGTCCGGCGCCGGACCGGGTGAGCCGTGACGACACTTTCCGCGCCAGATCCAATCCCTTGCAGTTTGTGGTACCGTGCGGTGCGGTGTCCGGCTGGACCGATGGTGATAGGGGAGGCGCATGATCCGTTACGATGTCGCAACCGCCCTGTGGCAAGGCAAACGGGCCTATCAGGAAGACACGCTGCTGGCGGATTTTCACGGCGGCGTTGACCGGGGTTTTGCCGTACTGGCAGACGGGATGGGCGGACATGCGGCGGGCGATCTGGCGTCTCGTCTGGTGGTGATAGATGCGGCCTCGCACCTCAAGTTTCGGATGCACGATGGCGCGAGCCTTGAGGCCGATTTGCACGCCGAGCTGATATCGACGATCAAATCTGCGAACAGTGTCCTGAGAGATCGCGGCCGGGACGACAGCCGAGTGTTTGGCATGGGGACCACGTTTCTGGCCACGGTCATGTTTGAGGACCGGCTTTATTGGGCCTCCGTGGGCGATAGCCCGCTGTACCTGTGGCGCAAGCGGGCGTTGCGTCAAATCAATGCGGACCATTCCATGGCGCCAGTCATCGACCGGATGGCGAAAGCGGGCGAGTTATCCGCTGAAGAAGCTGCAAACCATCCTGACCGCAACGCGCTGATCTCGGTGTTGATGGGCAGTGCGATCAAGTCGATGGACGTACCCGAGATGGCGATGGTGCTTGGTCCCGGCGATGTGCTGATCCAGGCCTCCGACGGGCTGCAATATCTTGACAACGCGCGCCTGTCTGAGGTTTTGACGAGCCTTGAGGACGGGGCCGCCAGCCGAGAGGTTGTGGATCAGCTGATGGCCGCACTGCACGATCTTGACGATCCGTCGCAGGACAATACCGCGATTCTGGTCCTGCGACTGGATGGTGAGAGTGGCGGCGGTGCGGGCGCGGTGGCCGCCGGTGGTGCGCCTTAGGTGACGCCAAGCGCACCGTCCAGCGTCGCGTCCAGCGTTGCGTCCACCGCATCAGGGCAGGCCACCGCCTCGCTTCCGTGCCCGCCTGCGCGCACCCGGTCCCACCGCGACCGGGCGCGTTGATGGGGGACGGCTCCTTCTTCTGAGAGTGTTCTTCGGGTGATAACGTTATAGCCGTTCCCGCCGACCAGGCCGGTCCATGCCAGATCACCAACGTCCAGTCGCGCGTTATGCCTTGGGGGTGACCCCGGCGCGATTGTGATCGGCGGGGTGGATGCGGCCTATGCGACATTTCCCGCATTGTGCCGACGCGATCATCGGCTGGATGCTGGCCGGGGGGAATGGGGCATTGTCACGATCGCGCCGGGCAAAAGTGCCGCATTGCCCTGGATCATTGGCTCCAGCCTCTGTCCGCCGATGCCGTCACGTATTTTCAGCCATGACCCGCCTCTTGCAATCTGCGCGCACCTGCAACACATCTCGCGCCATGGGGCTATCGTTTATTCAAAAAGTTACCTCGGCATGGGCCGTTCTGCGCGGTCGCTACGACGGGGATACCGGATCGGACGTGACCCGTTGGCAGGGGCGCGTGTTTGCGGAGCTTGTTGATCACGGTGTGCTTCGGCACTGGTGGCGCAACGAGGGCCGGATCGCCGACGGGCTCTATCGCTCCAACCACCCGAATGCCCGCGCGCTGGCGATGTGGAAGGCGCGGGGGATCAGGGACGTCATCAGCCTGCGCCCGCAACGAGGTGCGGTTCATGCCTTCGAGGCGGCAACCTGCGAGGCCCTTGGCCTGCGCCTGCGCAATGCTGCTCTGACGGCACGGGAGGCCCCGCGCGTGGCGGGTCTGGTGGCTTTGCTGGATGCTCTCGACACTTTGCAATTGCCCGCCCTGATCCACTGCAAGTCCGGCGCGGACCGCACGGGACTTGTCGCGGCGATCTGGGCGATCCATGTGGACGGCCGCCCGGTGGCCGAAGCGCGCAAAGGTCTTAGCCTGCGGTACTGGCATGTGAAGTGGTCCCACACCGGCGTGCTGGATCGGTTTCTGGATGCCTATGCCGCGCGTCTGGCGCAGGGCGACATCACGCTTCGGGAGTGGATCGAGACAGAGTATGATCCGACAACGCTGTGATGCGCGGTTCGGTCCCATGCGCCCCGATCGCGACCATCGCATCGCAATCCGGCCGGTGACGCGGTCCCATGGCCGATGTTTTCCCTTGGGCGCAAAGGCCGCGCCCCCATAGAACCTTGGCCTTGCACCTTGGCCGTCCCCCCCATAGAAGGAGCGCGAATTTCAAGCCATTTCCGCCCGCGCGACGCTGCGCGCGCGCGACCTAAATGAGGGATAGCATGCAGATCACCGAGACCTTGGCCGAGGGCCTGAAGCGCGAATACCAGATCACCGTTCCTGCGACAGATTTGGAAGTACGCGTGAATTCCAAGCTTGAGGAGGCACGTCCTGAGGTTGAGATGAAGGGCTTTCGCAAGGGTAAGGTGCCGATGGCGCTGCTGAAAAAGCAGTTCGGCCCGAAGATCATGGGCGAGGCGATGCAGGAATCCGTGGATGAGGCCATGCAGGGTCACCTTGACGAGTCCGGCGACCGCCCCGCGATGCAACCCGACGTGAAGATGACCAACGATGACTGGAAAGAGGGCGATGATATTGTCGTCACCATGTCCTACGAGAAGCTGCCGGAAATCCCCGACGTGGACTACAAGAAGGTCAAGCTGGAAAAGCTGGTCGTGAAACCCGGCGATGATGAGCTGGACGATGCGTTGAAGAACCTTGCGGAGAACGCCGAAAGCTTCGCCACCAAGAAGGGTAAGGCGGCAGATGGCGATCAGGTCGTGTTCGATTTCCTGGGCACCGTCGACGGCGAGGCCTTTGAAGGCGGCGCGGCGGAAGATTTTCCGCTGAAGCTTGGTTCCGGCCAGTTCATCCCCGGTTTTGAAGAGCAGTTGATCGGCGTGAAAGCGGGCGACACCAAGGATGTGGAAGTGACCTTCCCCGCCGACTATCAGGCCGAGCATCTGGCGGACAAGGCGGCGGTGTTTGCCTGCACGATCAAAGAGGTCAAGAAATCGGTGCCCTCCGAGATTGACGACGACCTGGCCAAGAAGTTCGGTGCAGAGGATCTGGACGCCCTCAAGGGTCAGATCACCGAGCGGTTGCAGGCGGAATACACCGGGGCCGCGCGCGCGGTGATGAAGCGCTCGCTTCTCGATCAACTCGACAAGATCGTGTCGTTCGAACTGCCGCCCTCGCTGGTCGACGCCGAAGCCAGGCAGATCGCGCATCAGCTGTGGCACGAGGACAACCCAGAGGTTGAGGGCCACGATCACCCCGAGATCGAGACCACGGATGAGCATAAGAAGCTGGCTGAACGTCGCGTGAAGCTGGGTCTGCTGCTGGCCGAATTGGGTCAGAAGAATGATGTCACGGTATCGGACGCCGAAATGACGCAAGCGATCATGACGCAGGCGCGTCAGTATCCGGGTCAGGAACGGGCGTTTTTCGAGTTCATCCAGCAAAACCAGGGCGCACAACAGCAGGTCCGGGCTCCGCTGTTCGAGGACAAGGTCGTGGACTTCATCTCGGAGATGGCAAAAGTCACCGAGAAAGAGGTCTCCAAGGATGATCTCAAGGCGGCTGTGGACGCGCTGGACGAGGAATAAACCCCTCTTACGGGACCAGATCAATGACAGGGCGGCCTTCGCGGGCCGCCTTTTTTTATTGGTGCGATCGAATTTGTTATTCGATAACGCGACCCTGCTTTTGAAAATCAGGAGTGGATGGAGGCAGTGTGACTTCATCGCCGGATTTCGGCATCTTTCAAGACTGCATTTTTAGCACCAAACCTTCTCAAGCGCAGCCTGCCCCGCAGCGCATCCACATTTCAGACCGAAAGGCTTGATCCCATGTTTAAACCCCTCATTGCCGCTTGCTTTGGCCTGTCTGCGATGGCGACGGTCGCCACAGCCGACATGTTGAATATCCCCAGCGCCCCCCATCCTCCCATGGCCTCCCTCATCGGTTCCAATGGTCTGTCGCTTACCCGCATGGCTGAGATGTGCGCCGGTTTCGGATTTGATTGTATCGGGATTGGCGCGATCCAGGGCCCGCATCCGTATGTCTCAGCCGAGGGCCAGGCTGACGCCGAAAAGCGCCATGCCCTGTTGCTTGCAGAGCAGCAGGAGCGTTTGGCCGAGCAGGGGTTGCGGTCCGGCCTGCCTCGCATTTTTGGCTGGAACGCCATGCCGTTCGCCTTGCCAAACTCTCAGACCGGGACGAGCCGCCCTGATCCGGGTTCGGTTTTTTCCCGGTCCCTTGACCAGCAAATTGGCAATGCCTTTGCAGCCCCCGGCACCCAGGGCATCTGGGACAACGCGTTCAGGTCCTTGCGACGCCCGGTCGCCACGCAGCGTTTGTATCCGCGTGTCGGTCCACATGCTGTCCCGCAAATGCGTCCCCGCGCGCTTTTCAACGATCTTTCGAACCTGCACCCCCGAACGCTGCCCCACGGCGGGCCGATCCCATGGCCCACCTACTAGACCCCGCCACGGTCCTGTCCCGCATGATGCGGGGCAGGGCGCTTTACGTCCCTTCCTATCCTCCAATTTGTCCCACCCTTTGATTTGAGTAGTAAAAACCATGAAACATTTCATCCCCCTGATGGCGACCCTGGTCGCTTCCACCCTTGCCGCGCCGATGATGGCGCAGGATATGTCCAGCTTTCTGAACCCGCGCGCTCTGGCGGCGAACCTGGGCCTTGACGGCAATATCGCCGCCATGCGCGGGCCTGAGGACGTGATCCGCGTACCCTCCGGGTATGCGCTGAATAACACGCGCATTGTGACACCCTCCGATCTTGGGTCGTTCGCCGCGCTGACCCCTGATGTGAGCCTGTTGGCACCACGTACTTCGATGGCTCCGATCCCGCGCCGGTCTGTCACCGGAACGATTGCCCGGATCCTGCCCGAGGCTTCGGGTGCCACCGCGATGTCCGAAGTCATGACCGAGGCCCGCGCGAACGCTCCGCTGGGTGCGAATGTCGCCGTAATCTCGGGGGCGAACACCGCAGTGATCAACGGTGAGGTGATCCGATCTGAGGCGGCACCAGTTTCCAGCCCGCGTCCGACGTTTTGGCAACGCATCTTCGGCCTGTGATCGCAGTACCCGCCCCCGGGCCATCAGATCCCGGGGGCGAGTTGTCTGAATGTACACGATTTTCACACTATCTTCGATCATATGGAAAAAGTTCTTTGGTTGTGCGGCTGCTCGCCGCTATCGTCACGGCACAAAAGCGAGGGTCAGGGTTTCCGTAGGTTTTCAGCCAGCCAGATTCCCCTAACGTGACCCCATTGAAATCATACTGGCGGGCTTGCCTCCCCAAAGGCCTCCCCCAAGCAGGAAGGATACCACTGACATGCGTCTTATGACTGCGAGCGCGTTTGCGTTGTTTGCTATGGGCGGGGCCGCTCTGGCCTGTCCGAATTACCAATTGGGCCAGAGTTCACTGAACTACGACGGCTCTCAGATCAACAATCCAATCAACCTTGCGGTGACAGCGGGTGGCACATTCACTCTGGACCAATGTGGCTTGGGCAACCTGGGCTTTGGTCAGTTCCGGTCCGCGCCGGATTACAGCCTGAACCTGACAGGAATGCAGGGCCGCGAACTGGATCTCTACACCAATTCGTCGTGCGATCCCGCGCTGCTGGTCAATGACGCCACGGGCCAGTGGCACTTCAACGATGACCGCAACTCCCTCCAGCCCGGCCTGACGCTTCCTGCGGGGGCTGCGAACGGGCGCGTTGACGTTTGGGTTGGCACGTTCTCGGGCGGTGGTTGCCCGGCGACATTGTCTGTGCAGGCCCTGGGCGGCACGGTTGTGCCTCCGCCACCGCCGCCGCCGCCACCGCCGCAGCCTTTGGCTGTTGCCGGTTGCCCGACCTGGGAGGTCGCCGGACCTGCGCTGGAGTTCGACAGCAGCCAGATCCTGCAACCACTGAGCTATATCGCTCAGGCCACCGGCGGTACCCGTGTCGCTGAATGCCCCGGCGTGGAGGGCTATGGCTCTGCCAGCCAGGCGCCGCAGTTCACGATCACGCTCAGCAACATGGAAGGCTATAACCTGAGCCTGTTGGCAAATGCTGACTGCGACTCGACGTTGCTGGTGAACGGGGCCGATACCTCATGGCACTACAACGATGACGGTCAGGGCAACCTGCAACCGGAACTGTTGCTCACGGATCAGGCAGCGATCAACGGGCGTCTTGACGTGTGGGTCGGCACCTTTGGTGGTGGAAGCTGTGCGGGGACGTTTACGCTACAGGCGGTTGCCGTGCCTCCACCCGCGCCGGTTCCGGTTCCGGTTCCTGTGCCAGCCCCGGTTCCGGCGCCCGTGCCGGTTCCGGCGCCCGTGCCGGTTCCCGTGCCCGTGCCTGCACCGGCTCCGGCACCTGCACCTGCACCTGCGCCAGCGCCTCAGGTTCCTGTGCTGCCGACGCCAACAGCCGGGTGCCCCACCACAAGCATCGAGGGTATTGCCGTCACTGCGACTGGATCGGATCTGTACAGCCCTGACCGCTACATGACCCAGGCTGGCGGCACGACGTCGCTGTCCGGGTGCTCCGGTATCGGGGTCGGGACCGGCATGATGAACGCCAACCCTGCCTACACCTTCTACCTGTCTGAGATGGAAACCTACGGTCGGCTGGAGATCGAGGTGGTCGCCGACTGTGACACCACGCTTCTGGTCAATGACGCGCAGGGCAACTGGCACTTCGACGACGACAGCGGTGGTGATTTGCAGCCAGAGCTGAACCTGACCGATACTGCTGCCCTGAACGGCCGCGTGGATGTTTGGGTCGGCACCTTTGGCGGCACAGCGTCGTGCGAGGCCGAGATCGAGATGGAGACCTGGAACTTTTGATCCTGATTTGACGCCATGCCGTCATCGGCAGTATCAAAGCAAAAATGGGCGTCCCCGCCGGGGGGCGCCCACATCCGCAAAGGCCAAATGGGGATGACGGAAGAGAAACACGCCGGAGGTAAGGAATTCCGGCCTTTTGTTAACTTCTCGGAAAGGCGAAGGTTCATTCACGGGCCAAAATCACTCGGTCCCGGACGATCTGAGACACTACACTTCGCTAACCCCTTCCAATAAAAAGCTTTTACGGAGTATCACACCATGAAAAAGATCCTTGTTGCCGCCTTTGCCCTCCTCGTCACCACTGGCATAGCCGCCGCCTGTCCCGCTTGGGAAAACGCGGGCGTTCAGACCGGCTATACGACGGGACAGGACCTTTATTCCCCCAACAGCTACAACGTTCAGGCCGGTGGCAACCAGTCTCTGCGTGGCTGCGGTTGGAACCACACCGGCTACGTCATCTCGCGCCCTGATTTCGAGTTCCGTATTGATGGGCTGGAGCAGTATGGACGCCTCGAGATCCGCGCCGTCGCAAGCTGCGACACGGTTCTGCTGGTCAACGATGCATCGGGTCAATGGTATTTTGACGACGACAGCTACGGCAACCTCAACCCTGCTGTGAACCTCTACGGAGCGCGGTCCGGCACTTACGACATCTGGGTTGGGACCTTTAACCAGCAACTGTGCAATGCGACACTGACGATGGAAACCTGGTACAACTGAGCCCTTCACATTTCCGAGTCTTGAACGGCCCGCCATCACGCGCGGGCCGTTTTGCGTTCGGCAATGGACGGATGTAGTCTCGGTTGTGAAGGAGACGTTGCTCATGACCATTACGATCAGGACCGTGATCGCCGCCCCGATTGACGACGTGTGGAAGGCCTGGACCACGCCTGCCGATATCATGGCATGGAATGCCGCGTCCGAGGATTGGCACACCGTGCGGTCTGACGTCGATCTGCGGGTTGGAGGACATTTTTCGTCTCGGATGGAGGCGAAAGATGGGTCTATGGGTTTTGATTTTGAAGGGACCTATCTGGTGGTCGAGCCGCCAAATCTGTTGGAATTCGATATCGGCGGGCGCGCCGTGAGGGTGGTTTTCACTCCGTCGCCCGCAGGTGTCGAGGTTGAGGAAAGCTTTGATCCCGAAGACACGCACCCGCAAGAGATGCAGCGTCAGGGCTGGCAGGCGATTTTGGATAATTTCAAAGCCCACGTGGAGGCGCGCATCACTGGTGTCTGAGATCTGGCTGACGTTTGCCGTGGCAAGCGCGATGGTGGCCTTCTTCCCCGGCCCGAAGATTGTGTTGACCGTCACCTAGGGCATCCGCGACGGTATGCGCTCAGGGCTGGCCGCACGGGGGGGTGCGCGGTGCCAGCGGCTGAGGGCGCATCGGTGCAGCGCGCAGGGCGTACGGCGCAGGACCTACTCGGAGGCGGGCGTCAGGCGGATCAGGCTGCCCGGGTCATCGTCGATCAGGATCAGGATCGCGCTGTCGTCATCCACCGCGACATCGCGCACGCGACCCTCTCCGGTGCGGAAACGCTCTTCTCCGATGATCGTGTCGCCGTCTACGTCAAGGCGCACCAGCGCCTGACCGGCGAGGGCGCCCAGGAGGATGTCTCCCTGCCAGTCAGGGAACATCTCGCCTTGGTAGAAGATCAGAATCCGAAGGTGCGATGGACGGATCCCAGAAGTAGCGCGGCTCCACATAGGTGGGGGCATGGGCCTGCGCCCCTGTGCCCACGTCCGAGCCGTTGTAGTTCACACCGTAGCTGACCACTGGCCAACCGTAGTTGCCGCCGGGGCGCAGGATATTCAACTCGTCGCCGCCGGCCGGGCCATGCTCCAGCGTCCAGACCGTGCCGTCGGCATCGAGGGCAAGGCCCTGAACGTTGCGGTGGCCAAAGGACACCACCTCCGGGTGTGCGGAGCTGAGACCACCATCGGGCGGCGCGGAGCCGTCGGCGTTTATCGTGATCACCACGCCGTAGGTCGCGGTTTCCGGGTCTTGGGCGAGTTCACGGTTTTCAGGCGTAAAGCGTTCGCCGGTGGTGACGATGAGGGGGCCACTGGGCAGGGCGATGACCCGACTGCCGAAATGCGCGGGGATGGCCGAGGCGGGGGTTTGTCGCCAAAGCTCTGTCACCTCCGTCAGAGCAGTGTGATCCTCCGACAGCGTCGCGCGCGCCACGGCGGTGGCTGACCCGGCAAGGCCTTCGCGGGCGGAGTAGGTGAAGAAGATCGTCCGGCTCTCCGGGAAATCATCGGCCAGCGTGACGTCGAGAAGCCCACCTTGCTGGATAGCGCGCACGGACGGCACGCCGGTGATCTCCGGGCCGACGGTGCCGTCGCGGGTGATGTGGCGCAGGGTGCCGCCGCGCTCGGTCACGAGGTAGCCCATGGTATCCGGCAGGACCGCAACACCCCAGGGTCGCGCGAGAGTGCCTGCGATAACGTCCTCCTCAAAGATGACGCCGGACGAAAGCTCGGGCGCGTCGGTCTGCTGCGCGAAGGCCGGGATCGTGTCGGGGAGGTTGGCGGTGCCGTCATCAACGGGGGCCTGGGCCAGGGCGGGGGTGGCGAGTACGAGAAACGACAAGGCGAGGCGCATAAATGAGGGCTCCGGATCGGTTATGGTTCAGGAGGTGATATAGGATGATTGGGGAGGGATGCGCGATACATCTGCGTGAGGTGCGGCTCAGACCCCTCCGCCGCAGGCGTCGTCGCAGGCGCGTCACCATGTCAGGTCAGTGAAAAGGCCGCCCCCCCGGTCTGGGAGAGCGGCCCGATCTTATGCGTTGCGAGGAGGGCTGGCCCATCAACAGATGGGGTTGACCGAGGAGGGGTCTGAGGCCGTCCCTCGCGGAGCTATTTGTCTTCGGCTTCAACCTCAGGCTGATCGCCTTCGCCCGCCGCTGGGGCGGACGCCGCATCGTCGCCATCGTCGTCAAAACCTGCGGCTCCGAGGTCATCGAACAGTTCCGCGATCTCGAACTCGGCCTGTGCTTCTTCCTCGGCTGCCAGGTCCTGAATGGACTTACCGGCGGCCTGAAGCTCTGCTTCTTCGGGCGAACGGGCGACGTTCAATTCAATCTCGACCTCAACTTCGGGGTGGAGAATGACCATCACAGTATGAATGCCCAGGTCCTTGATCGGGTGGATCAGCGCGACCTGCTTACGGTCTACGGTGAAGCCCTCAGCGGTGGCCGCCTCAGCCGCGTCACGGATCGTGACGGAGCCGTAGAGCGCCCCACTGTCGGAAGCAGAGCGGATGATAACGAACTGCTGGCCCGCCAGCTTTTCGCCCATCTTCGCGGCTTCGGATTTGGTTTCAAGGTTGGTCGCCTCAAGCTGCGCTTTTTGGTTCTCAAACGTCTTGAGGTTCACTTCGTTGGCGCGAAGCGCCTTTTTCTGCGGCAGAAGGAAGTTGCGCGCGTAGCCCTCTTTGACAGAGACCACTTCGCCCATTTGACCTAGCTTCGCCACACGTTCCAGAAGGATAACGTCCATGATGTTCGCTCCTTATTTGACGGCGTAGGGCAGAAGGGCGAGGAACCGGGCGCGTTTGATCGCCTTGGCGAGCGCACGCTGGTTCTTGGCACCGACAGCGGTGATACGGGAAGGCACGATCTTGCCCCGCTCAGAGATGTAGCGTTGCAGCAGACGGGTGTCTTTGTAGTCGATCTTCGGCGCATTGTCGCCCTCGAACGGGTCGGTCTTGCGGCGGCGGAAGAATGGTTTAGCGGCCATTTTGGTGTCCTTTCAGAGAATCAGGCGGTTGCGATCAACGACGCTCGCGACGGGGTTCACGCTCATCACGTTTTTGCATCTGGACAGAGGGGCCGTCCTCGTGGGCGTCGACCTTGATGGTCAGAACGCGCATCACGTCGTCATGCAGGCGCATCAGGCGTTCCATTTCCTGGATCGCGTCCGACGGAGCGTCGGTGCGAAGGTAGGAATAGTGACCCTTGCGGTTCTTGTTGATCTTGTAGGCCATGGTCTTCACACCCCAATATTCGGTGTCGACCACAGTTCCGCCGTTGTCCGCGAGGACAGTTCCAAAGTGCTCGTTCAGCGCTTCGGCTTGCGTGTTGGACAGGTCCTGACGCGCAATCATTACATGCTCATAGAGAGCCATGTTCGCTCCAATTCATATCATACGGGCGCGTTTCAAAGGCCGGGCATCGAGATCCTTGCCCCCCGGCCACGAGGGATCACGCCGACAAGGTGTCTCAGCAAGGATGGGCGCTGATAGGCCCATGGGCGGCCCGTGTCCAGCCATTCATGCAATGAGATTCAGTCGCAGATATTTGGACGGATTGTTTCCAGGGAGGCGGCAATTGTCATGAGGCAGGCCCGCTTTCGCCGCAATGTGACCATGATCAAGGAGCAATCAGGGGTCGGACAGTGCCGTTCAGTGTGTGAGCGGCTGAGATTTTCCGGGCCGCATTGGCCTGACGTGAACAGTAATGGAGAAGCCCTTGGCCCGCCGCCGCTTTTTTTTGAAAGACGAATCTGGTGCCGCGACCGTCGAGTATGTCGTGGTGATGGCCGCTTTGGTGGGCCTTGGCGCTGCCATTACAGAGACAGCAGGCGGCGGGCTGAACACCTATTCGGGCGCCGTTGAGGGGGAGTTGCAGGCCGGTCAGTTCGAGACCGCCTGGGACAGCCAGTTGCCGGTTCAGCCCGACACGACAGCGGGTGAAGCCTGCACGGGGGGGTCCACGTGTGATCCTGGAACGGGCACTGGCGGTGACACCACGCCCGGAGGCGGAACGACGGACCCTGACCCGGATCCGACGCCCGATCCCGATCCTGATCCCGATCCGACGCCCGATCCCGATCCTGATCCCGATCCGACGCCTGATCCCGATCCTGATCCAACCCCCGATCCGACGCCCGATCCCGATCCCGATCCGGACCCGACTGGCCCGCAGGACGCAAGCGCCCCTGCAGCGGGTTGCCCGTCGACGGCCTATTATGGCGTTCCGATTGTTTCGGACGGGTCGGACTTTGGTAACTCCAACGACTATCAACTGCGGACCAGTGGCTATACAAATCTGCGGTCTTGTCCCGGTTTGCCATATGAATATGGTTATTTCGACGCCAACCCGTCGTACACGATGACGCTAACCAATATGGAGCAGTTCAACCGGGTGCAATTCCTGATAGAATCCGCAAGCTGCGACACGACCCTGCTGATCCGCGATGCAGCGGGCACGTACTACTTCAACGACGACTACAATTATCCGAATCACTACCGGTCGCGGTTGCGGTTGTCCAACACGGCGGATCTGAACGGTCGGGTCGATATTTGGATCGGCGGCTACCGGTCAGGCACGTGTAGCTCAACCCTGGAGATACGCGGCCTCAATTAGGCGCGATCAATCCGACGATTGGCGACGATGCTCTTTCAGAAAAGGGTGTCGTCGTCTTTCGTTGCGAACGCGCGACGCCTCCTGTACCTCCGTCTAGACACATTTTCGACGGAGCCTTCGCATGACCCGAGCTTTCATTTTCCCCGGACAGGGCGCGCAGACGATAGGCATGGGCCGAGATCTGGCAGAGGCTTACCCCTCCGCACGCGCCGTATTTGACGAAGTGGATGAGGCGTTGGGAGAAAAGTTGTCGGCGCTGATCTGGGACGGTGAGATTGAAACGCTGACCCTGACCCGCAACGCGCAGCCGGCATTGATGGCGACATCTTTGGCCGCCATGGCCGCGCTAAACTCCGAGGGGATCGAGGTGACGGCCGCAGCCTATGTGGCGGGGCATTCACTGGGCGAATATTCGGCGCTGTGCGCGGCGGGTGGGCTGACACTGGCCGACACTGCTAGGCTCCTGCGGCTGCGCGGTGAAGCGATGCAAGCCGCTGTTCCTGCAGGCGAGGGGGCAATGGCCGCGATCCTGGGCCTCGATCTGGCTACCGTGGAAGACGTGGCTGCTGAGGCCGCCCAGGGCGATGTCTGCGAAGCCGCCAACGACAATGACCCTGCGCAAGTGGTGATTTCCGGCGCCAAAGCCGCTGTTGAGCGCGCGTGCGAGATCGCCAAGGCGCGTGGTGCCAAGCGGGCACTGATGCTGCCTGTGTCGGCTCCGTTCCACTGCGCTCTGATGCAGCCCGCCGCCGACGCAATGGCGCGGGCCTTGGAGGGTGTGGACCTGAATGCACCGGTGGTGCCATTGGTGGGCAACGTGATCGCGCGCGCCGAAAGTTCCGCCATGGTGATCCGCAACAATCTTGTGGATCAGGTCACAGGCCGGGTCCGCTGGCGCGAAAGCGTGGCCTGGATGGCGGCGGAAGGCGTGACGGAGATGTATGAGATCGGAGCCGGGAAGGCGCTGTCTGGCATGGTGAAGCGGATCGACCGCGCGATCACGCCCTATGCCATTGGAACGCCGGATGACATTGCCAAGGCATTGGCGACGCTGGCACAATGACCCTCAATGAAGCCATTGCGCTGATGTGGCGCGCTGGGCGCTTGGTGAGCGGGAGGCTGTGGCCGGTACTTTGGCTGTGGAAGAATAGGGAGCAGGGCTGGACATGTTTGACCTAACAGGAAAAAATGCACTGATAACGGGCGCATCGGGCGGTATCGGCGCCCAGATTGCGCGACAATTGCACGGGGCGGGTGCCACTGTGGGCCTGTCGGGCACACGGGTAGAGCCGTTGGAGGCCCTGGCGGCAGAGCTTGCCGACCGCGCCCACGTACTGCCGTGCGACCTGAGCGACGCAGAGGCCGTGGATGCCCTGCCCAAGGCCGCCATCGCAGCGATGGGAAGCCTGGATATCCTCGTGAACAATGCGGGCATCACCAGAGACAACCTGTTCATGCGGATGTCCGATGACGAATGGTCCAGCGTTCTGGAGGTCAACCTGACCTCCACCATGCGCCTGTGCCGGGGGGCGATGCGCGGCATGATGAAGGCGCGATGGGGGAGGATCATCAATATATCCTCCGTTGTTGGCGCGACAGGCAATCCGGGGCAGGCGAATTATGCGGCCTCCAAGGCCGGTTTGGTCGGCATGTCAAAATCCATCGCCTATGAGGTGGCGAGCCGGGGGATCACCGTGAACTGCGTCGCACCGGGCTTCATCGAGACGGCGATGACCGACAAGCTGACGGATGATCAGAAGGCCAGGATCCTTGCCCAAATTCCCGCCGGTCGCATGGGCAGCCCGGCGGAGATCGCGGCGGCCACGCTGTTTTTGGCCAGCCCTGAGGCAGGCTACCTGACGGGAACGACGATGCACGTGAACGGCGGTATGGCAATGCCATGATCGGGGCACTTGGATTGCCTGACGCTACGTCATAAAGGCTGACACAAGGCATTGCCTTGGCCGCGACATATGCTATAGGCGGCGCAGATTTCGCTGGGGGGCTCGTTCGCCTGGTACGCCTTTGCCACTTGTAATGGGTGGTTTGGGCAGTGAGAGTGGCCGCAATGGCGACACTGAAACCGGGGAGGGACCAGATTGGTCCAAAGCCCCGAAAACGATGAGGACACATAAGATGAGCGACATCGCAGACCGCGTAAAGAAGATCGTTGTTGAGCACCTGAGCGTTGACGAGGACAAAGTGACTGAAGCCGCGTCGTTCATCGACGATCTGGGTGCAGACAGCCTTGATACCGTTGAGCTGGTGATGGCGTTTGAAGAAGAGTTCGGGATTGAAATTCCCGATGACGCTGCCGAGACGATCCAAACTTTCGGTGATGCCGTGAAGTTCATCAAAGAAGCGCAGTAAGCGCTTGTCCCGATGATTTGCCGGCGCTCAGAGCAATCTGGGCGCCGTTTTCTATGGAACACGCCTCCTCTGCGCGGCCCGATTGAGGCTAGACGGATTGAACGATCCCAGTCGTTTTCTGAAGTAGCCCCAACTTCCTGGGCGCCTGAACCGGTCATTTTCTGCCGCCTGACCTCAATGTCAACGGGCGACAACATGCTGATGAGCGTCGGAATTTCCAGTCCCAATCTCGGGATCATGCCTCGCATAACTCTGCCCTGCAGTGCACCTGTCGTTTCATGTGTTGCTGCAAACGCTTTCAAATGAGCGGAATCAAACCACGATATATCCACGGCGTGCCGTCACATTGGGCGAATGTGGCGTCTGGGCCGATGAGCGCGATAACTGCAACAGCAACAGTAATCGCAAAGGCAGACCTGTGTTCTGGATACGAACGGCGCGTCACGACAAATCAAAGCATCGCAATTATTGCATCTCGCCGCAAAATGTCCGGGAAATCCGGAGTTATTGCCGGGATCAAACGGCGGGCCTGTGCATCTGTCACGCAAAGCGCTTGTATAGCATTGCGCCTAGGGGGGGCTTTCCGGTATCTGATCTGCCAAAGACTATCTTGGGGGCATGGGCATGCGCAGAGTTGTTGTGACGGGGTTGGGGTTGGTGACACCTCTGGCGTGTGGCGTGGAAGAGACGTGGAGCCGGATCCTTGCCGGACAGTCGGGTGCCGGACGGATCACGCGCTTTGACCCCGAGGGCTACGGCACGACCTACGCCTGCGAAGTGCCCCGTGGCGACGGCACCGACGGGACCTTCAATCCTGACGACTGGATGGAACCCAAAGAGCAGCGCAAGGTCGATGAGTTCATTCTGTATGGTATGGCAGCTGCAGTTCAGGCGGTTGAGGATTCAGGCTGGAAACCAACCGAGAATGAAGACCAATGGCGCACTGGTTGCCTGATGGGATCGGGCATTGGTGGTCTGCAATCTATCGCCGATACCTCACTCGTTCTCAATGAACGCGGGCCGCGCCGGGTGTCACCGTTCTTCGTTCCGGGCGCGTTGATCAATCTGATCTCTGGCCAGGTGTCGATCCGGTACGGCTTCAAAGGACCAAACCATGCGGTCGTTACAGCGTGTTCCACCGGCGCGCATGCCATCGGCGATGCAGCGCGCCTGATCGCGCTGGACGATGCGGATGTGATGGTCGCGGGCGGCGCCGAAAGCCCGATCTGCAAGATCGGCATGGCCGGGTTCAACGCCTGCAAGGCGCTGTCGACCAAACGCGCCGACGAGCCTGAGCGCGCCTCACGTCCGTGGGATGCCGACAGTGATGGCTTTGTGATGGGCGAAGGCGCGGGTATGGTCGTGCTGGAAGAATATGAGCATGCCAAGGCGCGTGGCGCGAAAATTTATGCGGAGATCCTGGGCTACGGTCTGTCGGGCGACGCGTATCACATAACCGCTCCGCCACCGGACCATGAGGGCGCGGAACGAGCCATGAGGGCCGCGTTGAAACGCGCGGGCTTGCAGCCGTCGGATATTGATTACGTCAACGCACACGGCACATCGACCATGGCCGATACGATTGAATTGGGCGCGGTGGAGCGGTTGATGGGCGATCATAGCGGATCTCTGCGGATGTCCTCGACCAAAAGCATGACAGGCCATCTTCTGGGTGCTGCTGGCGCGATCGAGGCGATTTTCAGTATCCTTGCGATCCGCGATAACGTGGCGCCGCCGACGATCAACCTGGAAAACGTCGCGGCTGAGACGAAGATCAACCTCTGCGCCAATGCCAAGCAGGAAGGACCGATCAATATTGTGCAGTCGAACTCGTTTGGCTTTGGCGGGACGAATGCCTGCCTGATCATGGGTCGGGTGTAACTCAGATGTGGAAGAACATTGCCGCCAACGGACTATCGTTCCTGATCGTCGCACTGATCGCTGCAGCGGCCGCACTTGGGTGGGGAAAGCAGCAGTGGACGGGTGAGGGCCCGCTAGAAACAGCCGCGTTTTTCGAGGTGGAGCAGGGCGATAGCCTGCGTGTTGTGTCGGAACGGTTGGAGGCGATGGGGGCGATCCGGTCCTCAGCCGTGTTCCGGGTGGGCGTGCGGGCCGCGGATCGTTCCGGCGATTTGCGGTTTGGCACCTATGAGATACCGGCAGGCGCCAACATGGCGCAGGTGCTGGAGATCGTGACTGCGGGTGGGCCTTCGTCGTTCCGGTACCGCGCGACTTACGTGTTGCGCAACAGCGGCACGGGTGAGCTGCGACTGGCTGAACGGGATCCTGCAACAGGCGAGGTGGAGGAACTTGCGCGCTTTGCCTACGAGGACGGCGTTCCGGAGGAATACGCGGCGCTGGTGGCGTCGGATACGCCGATGCAGTACCGCCTCGTGATCCCCGAAGGTCTGACCAGCTGGCAAGTGGTGCAGGGACTTTTGGCCGCGGATTTTCTTGACGGTGAGGTTGCCGATATCCCTCCGGAGGGCATGCTTGCGCCAACCACTATCGAAGTGAACAGGGGCGAGAACCGGTTGGAATTGCTGGCCGAGATGCAGGCGTCACAGGAGCGGATCCTGGCCGAAGCGTGGGAAAACCGCGCCGACGGCATTCCGATCTCGACACCGGAAGAGGCGCTGGTGCTGGCGTCGATCATCGAGAAAGAGACGAGCGTGCCGGATGAACGCGGTCGTGTGTCCTCGGTCTTCACGAACCGATTGAACCAGGGCATGCGCCTGCAAACGGATCCCACCGTGATCTACGGTGTCACGAACGGGCGCGGCATCCTGGGCCGTGGACTGCGCCAGTCCGAGTTGCGCGCGGAGACGCCGTGGAACACCTACGTTATTGACGGATTGCCGCCCACGCCCATCGCCAATCCCGGCCAGCAGGCGATTGAGGCTGCGTTGAACCCCGACACCACCGATTTTATCTTCTTCGTCGCCGACGGCACCGGCGGCCATGCATTTGCCGTCACGCTGGAGGAGCATAATGCCAACGTTGCCCGCTGGCGCGAGATTGAGGCGGAGCGAACCGGAAATTGAGCCTCTTTGCCGGGTCTGCTTGCCGGATATCGCCTCGAAATGGGTAAGAATTCGCGGTGCGTCCGGCGGGTTCTTGGTGGTTTGGATTGGGCGCCAACAATATCTTTGCTCGGACCGCGCGGTACACGGGCACCAGCTAACCGGGCGCCCCCTTTGATTTTCCACACTAAATCTTCGACAAGTTAATCAATCGTTAGCGCGCGGACAGCTTGTTAACCCTTTGAAAACACGAAACTTGTTGACCGACCGAACGCTCCATGGCATCTCTTTGGGCAAGCTGGAAGATGTGGGTTAAGCGGCCACTTTGGGGTAAGTCCCGGAGGGTCGTTTTTTTGTGTCTGGGTGAGACGGGTAAGGCCCCGGCAGACATCGAAGCCGCTCGCGGCAAACGCATCCTGCTCGTGACCGAGAGTTTTTACGGACACGGGATACGACAACATGATCAAGACAACGGAAACCAACACGTCAGAGCACGACACCGTGAAGTTTGTGCTTCAGGCGCAGACGGCGTTCGACATAGCGGCGGAACTTTTGGAAGGCAGCTGCGACGAGTTGCGGGCAACGCCCGGGGGCGGCGACATGGATGTCACAAAATCCCTGCGCCAACTGAACACCGCGTTTTTGTTAAGCATGGATCTGAGGGAGAAGGCACGTGAAGCAGGATGCAAACGATTTGGACCAGGTACCGCCGGGACACTCAACCTCGATGAAGCAAGGGCTGAAATCGGGCTCCGCCTGGCTTGCCTGCGCGGATCGCAGCACGGAGGAAGCGTTTCTGGGGAGCCTGAGTGATCAGGCCCTCGCGGCGCTTCCATGGCTGTTCGAGTTCTGGGCCTTGCCACACCAGATCCCGCCGGAGGGCGACTGGACGACGTGGGTCGTGCTTGGCGGGCGCGGTGCGGGCAAGACCAGGGCCGGGGCAGAATGGGTGCGTTCCATGGTGGAGGGCGCAACGCCCGAAGCCCCCGGTCGCGCCCGGCGGGTGGCCTTGATCGGGGAGACCTACGATCAGGCGATGGCGGTGATGGTGAAGGGCGAGAGCGGGCTGATTGCCTGCTCTCCGCCCGACCGGGTGCCGCGCTGGATCGCCGGGGAGCGTAAGCTCGTCTGGGCCAATGGCGCGGAGGCGCAGGTGTTCTCTGCCAATGATCCGGAGGCGCTTCGCGGCCCGCAGTTCGATCTGGCGTGGTCGGATGAATTGGCGAAATGGCCCAAGGCGCAGGAGACGTGGGATATGTTGCAGTTTGGTCTGCGGCTCGGACAACACCCGCAACAAATCGTGACGACAACGCCACGTAACGTGCAGGTCCTGAAGGATTTACTGGACCGCGATGACGTCCAGCACGCCCATGCGCCAACGGAGGCGAACAGCGCCTACCTGGCAGATTCGTTCCTGACCGAGGTGAGATCGCGATACGGCGACTCGCGCCTGGGGCGGCAGGAACTGGACGGCGTGCTGCTGGACGACGTGGATAACGCGCTTTGGCTGCGTGAAGACATCGACGCGGCCCGTTTGGGCGAGGTGCCGGAGGTCACGCGGGTTATCGTGGCGGTGGATCCGCCGGTCACGGGCCATGCGGGATCAGATGCCTGCGGCATCGTGGTCGTGGGTATCATTGAGACGGGCGACCCGGCGGGATGGCACGCGGTCGTCATTGAGGATTGCTCGGTCCAGGGAGTTTCGCCACAGAAGTGGGCGCAGGCAGCGGCGAACGCCTATCACCGCCACGGCGCCGCACGAATGGTGGCCGAAGTGAACCAAGGCGGTGACCTGGTAGAGACGATGATGCGCCAGGTGGATCCAACGGTGAATTACCGCGCGGTCCGGGCCTCCATGGGCAAGGTCGCACGGGCGGAACCAGTGGCGGCGCTGTACGAACAGCGCCGGGTGGCGCATGTGGGCGTCCACGCGGAGCTGGAAGATGAGATGTGCAAAATGGCGCTGACCGGGTACGAGGGCCAGGGCTCTCCCGACCGGGTGGATGCGCTGGTCTGGGCATTGACGGAAGGCATGTTGGTGCCCGCGGCGAAACGGCTGAACCCGGCGATCCGGGGACTTTGACTAAAATCTGAACGAGTCGCAATCGGCGACTTGGAACCGGATGGGCCTTCGCCTGTCGGGTCTTCGTGTATGACTTGAGGAGACGCTCATATGGTCTTGGATTTCCTAAAGAAATCTACACCCGTTGCGACCGAGGTGAAAGCCTCGGCCAGCGCAAAGCTGGCGGTCTGGGGATCGTCGGGCCGCGTGGTGTGGAGCCCGCGGGATGTGGGTTCGCTTACCAAAAACGGCTTTCTTGGCAACCCGGTGGGTTTTCGCGCAGTCAAGCTGATTGCAGAAGCCGCAGCGGCCCTGCCGGTAATCTGTCGCGATACGCAACGCCGCTATGACAATCATCCGGCAATGGAGTTACTGGGACGACCAAATCCAGGTCAGACCCGCGCAGATCTGCTGGAAGCCGCTTTCGCGCAGTTGATGCTGTCGGGCAACGCCTATGTCGAGGCGGTGATGCCGGACATAGGCTACCCGGCGGAACTGCATGTGCTGCGCTCGGATCGGATGAGCCTTGTGCCTGGCGCGGACGGGTGGGCTGCAGCCTACGACTACACAGTGGGATCGAAAAAGCACCGGTTCTCGGCAGATGTAGTATGTCACATTCGCAACTTTCATCCACAGGACGATCACTACGGGCTTGCGCCGATCCAGGCGGCGGCGACAGCAATCGATGTTCACAACTCAGCGGCACGGTGGTCCAAGGCCTTGTTGGACAATGCGGCGCGGCCTTCGGGCGCGATTGTCTACAAGGGCATGGAGGGTGCTGGCACAATGAGCCAGGATCAGTTCGATCGGCTACAGATGGAGTTGGAAAGCCACCATCAGGGTGCACGGAACGCGGGCCGTCCGATGTTGCTGGAAGGCGGCTTGGACTGGAAGCCAATGGGGTTCAGCCCCTCGGACATGGAGTTCCAGAAGACCAAGGATGCTGCGGCGCGGGACATTGCACTGGCGTTTGGTGTGCCGCCGATGCTGCTCGGGATCCCGGGGGACGCCACTTATGCAAATTATGCGGAAGCTAACAGGGCGCTCTACCGTCTGACGGTGCTGCCACTGGCCGAGAGGGTTTGGGCAACCTTATCGCATTGGCTATCGGGCATCGCGGGTGAGCCTATCGAGATCTGCCCTGATCTGGACGGAGTCCCGGCGCTGTCGGGGGAGCGGGAAGCGCAATGGCGCCGTGTCAGTGAAGCATCATTCCTGACAGATGCAGAGAAACGTCGAATGCTGGGGCTGCCGGAGCAGCCCGAAACATGAGCGAGGCGCGGGGCGCGGGAGGCTCTCGTTACCTTTACGCACCTTTCGATGCTGCCAACGCCAAGATTGAAGCCAATGAGCGGGTCCAGGAAGAGCGATGGGCCGCTTTGGCGTTTCGTCTGGAGGCAATCGAGGTTTCGCTGGAGCGGATGGAGCGACGGCTTTGGCTTGCCGTCTTCGGCGTTGTCTCGGTGATCATCGCGCAGGGCGTCAACGAGCTTCTCAACATCAATGTCGGTTTATAGGAGCCTGATATGCATACACTTACCTCAAGTGGGTTGGAGACGAAATTCCACCAATTTGATGCCGAACTAACCTTGGACGATGACCATGTAATTGAAGGGTATGCCTCGCTGTTCGGAGCCAAAGACCAAGGTGGCGACGTCGTCGAAAAGGGCGCTTACCAGCAGTCTTTGAAAGATGGGCGTCGGGTCAAGATGCTCTGGCAGCATGATCCGTCAGAACCCATCGGTATCTGGGACGAGGTCCGCGAGGACGCGCGTGGCCTGTATGTGAAGGGACGACTGCTCGACAGCGTGGCGCGGGCCCGTGAAGCGGCGGCGCTGACACGTGCGGGTGCGATTGACGGGCTCTCCATCGGCTACCGCACGGTGAAGTCCCACAAGAACGAGAGGGGCCTGCGGTGCCTCTCGGAAGTGGAGCTTTGGGAGGTGTCACTTGTCACTTTTCCAATGCTTCCCGAGGCCCGTTTGGATGTCCGAGAGGGCAAGTCAGACGATCTTCGTGATCTGGCGCAGGTGTTCGAGAACGCGCGCCTTACTCTGGCGGCCCGCAAGGCCCGTTGATCAAGGGGTCCTCAGGAACCTGGGGATCCAACTTTAACCAAAAGGGATATCTCATGACCGAGACCCAACACGGGGGCGCGGACAGCGTCCCCATGGCTGAAGTCAAGACCGCGATCGGCGGATTCTTGAGCGAGTTCAACCAATTCCAAGACGACATGAATGCAAAGCTTCAAAAGCAGGAAGAGCGTATTACCATGCTGAATACCAAGACCACCTCCTTCGCCCGCCCCGCACTTTCGACCACGGTCGATACGCAGGCGCCCCACAAACTGGCGCTGAAAAGCTACCTTCGCTGCGGCGATGACGATGCATTGCGCGGCCTTGAGCTGGAAGGCAAGGGCTTGAACACGGCCGTCAACGCCGAGGGCGGCTTCCTCGTCGATCCGCAGACATCTGAGATGATCCAGGCCGTTCTTCGGTCCTCCTCCTCGCTGCGTTCCGTCGCTACTGTGGTCAACGTCGAGGCGTCGTCCTTTGACGTGCTGATCGACAGCACCGAAACGGGTGCCGGTTGGGCGGACGAAGTCGCCTCCACAACCGAGACGGACACAGCGACCATCGAACGCATTTCGATCCCGCTGAACGAGTTGTCGGCTTTGCCGAAGGCATCGCAGCGTTTGCTGGATGATTCTGCTTTCGACATCGAAGGCTGGTTGGCTGAACGCATCGCAGACAGATTTGCTCGTGCAGAGGCCGCATCGTTCATCGCTGGTGACGGCATCGGCAAGCCAACGGGCGTGCTGACCCACCCGACCGTGGACAATGACACATGGACCTGGGGCAACCTCGGCTACGTGGCCTCCGGCACCGCAGGTGATTTCGATGCCGTGAACCCGGCCGACGCCATTGTCGATCTGGTCTATGCCTTGGGCGCCCGTTACCGAGCCAGCGCCAACTTCATCATGAACTCCAAGACCGCTGGCGCGGTTCGGAAGATGAAGGACGCCGACGGCCGTTTCCTGTGGTCCGATGGCCTTGCAGCGGGTGAGCCTGCGCGCCTGATGGGCTACCCGGTCCTGATCGCGGAAGACATGCCCGACATCGCTGTGGACGCGATGGCCATCGCATTCGGTGACTTCGGCGCGGGTTACACCATTGCCGAGCGTCCTGATCTGCGCGTGTTGCGCGACCCGTTTTCCGCCAAGCCCCATGTTCTGTTCTACGCCACCAAGCGCGTCGGTGGCGACGTGACCGATTTTGCGGCGATCAAACTTATGAAGTTCGGCACCTCTTGATGGGGGAAACTTCCGCGTCATAGCGGATATCGAACAGATGATCCCGGTCCGGGCCTTCGGGTGTTTCGGGCCGGGTGGGGCGTGTGTGCGGACCTTTGCGGGTCCAGCTGCGCGTCTCTCCGCATGAGCAGCGCGGAGGTCGGCGGCACGCCCCAGTTTACTGTTACCAAACGAATTTTTCCGGAGGACCCACACATGATGATGGTCGAATTGACCTCTGTTCCCATGACGGCGCTGCCTGTTAGCGTGCTGTCGGACCACCTGCGCCTCTCCTCCGGCTTTGCCGACGACGGGTCCCAGGACGCGACGCTGGAGGCGTGCTTGCGATCTGCCATGGCCGCGATCGAAGCGCGGATTGGAAAGGCATTGTTGGCCCGACAGTTCGCGTTGACGCTGACGGAATGGCATTCCTCCACAAGCCACGGCTTGCCGATTGCGCCTGTGTCGCAGATCGCAAGCGTGACGGTAATCGCGCGCGGCGGCGAAGAAACGGTGGTCGACGCCGCACGATACGACCTGCTTGCTGATGCGCATCGCCCCAGGCTTGAGGCCGTTGTGGGGCAGTTGCCTACGCTGGCCAAAGGATCCTCGGCTGAGGTCGTGATGCTGGCTGGTTACGGGTCCAACTGGGCAGATTTGCCTGCCGATTTGAAGCAGGCAATGTTGGGATTGGCGGCAGAGTTCTTCAATCTGGAAGCGGCCACGCCGCAGCCAATGCCAGCCCATGTCCTGGCACTGATCGAGCCCTATCGCCAGATCCGCCTGCGGGGGAGCGCAGCATGAGCGTGCCACATCTCAACCGCAAAATGGTGCTGGAGGCGCCCACACGGACCAGCGACGGCGCGGGCGGGTATTCCGAAGCTTGGCAAGCGCTTGGTATCATCTGGGGCGAAGTTCTGCCCCGGGGTGCGGGCCGTGAAGTGACAGCCTCAACGCTGAACCTAAAGATCACTGTGCGTGCGGCCCCCCAAGGCGCGCCGTCCCGACCCACATCGGCCATGCGGTTCCGCGATGGCGACAGGCTGTATCTGATCGAGGCCGTGACGGAAGCAACTTCAGCCGGGCGCTACCTTGTGTGTTTCGCAAGAGAGGAGGTGGTCGCATGAGTTACGCATCTTCAGCGGCCTTGCAGGAGGCAGTCTATGCCGCACTGATGGCCGACATTCAGGTCGCGATGTTGAGCAATGGCGAGATTTATGACGCCCTTCCACCCGGCCCGGTGCCGTCGATCTATGTCAGCCTCGGGCCTGAGCGCGCGAAAGACGGCAGTGACGTCACCGGAGACGGTGCAATTCATGATTTCCCGGTCACGGTGATCTCGGACGCGACTGGGTTTCAGATGGCCAAGCAGATCGCGGTGGCCGTCTCGGATGCGCTCACGGGGGCGGATCTGACGCTGTCTCGCGGCACGTTGACGGCGCTGAATTTCCTTCGCGCCCGCGCTCGGCGCGTGGGGGCGGGCCGCGAAATCGACGTCTGGTTCCGCGCCTTTATCGATACCAGCGGCGCCTGAGCCCCGCTTTTTACACCCTGACAATACTGGAGAACATCATGGCAGCACAAAACGGCAGAGACTTACTGGTGAAGGTCGATATGGACGGCAACGGCGTGTTTGAGACGATGGCAGGCCTGCGGGCGTCGCGATTGTCCTTCAACTCGGAGTCGGTGGACGTCACCAGTTTGGAATCCACAGGCGGTTGGCGCGAATTGCTGCGCGGTGGCGGCGTGAAATCCGCTGCGATCAGCGGATCCGGCATCTTCCGCGATGAGGTCACGGACGAGCGCGCTCGCGACATCTTTTTCCAAGGGGAAATGCCCGATTTTCAGGTCGTGATCCCGGATTTCGGCATTGTGGAAGGCGCTTTTCACATCTCCTCCATCGAGTATGCAGGCAATTATGATGGTGAGGCCACTTACGAGATCTCCATGGCGTCCGCGGGCGCGCTGACCTTCACGGCCATATAAGCCATGGCAAATCCCTGGACCGGAGAAGTGGCGCTCGTCCTCAACGGCGAGCGCCACGCGGCGAAGCTGACGCTGGGGGCGTTGGCGGAATTGGAGGAGTGGCTAGGCGCGGCCTCGCTCAGCCAAATGGTCGCCCGGTTTGAGGGGGACGGGTTGAAGTCATCGGACGTCCTGGCGCTGGTCTGTGCCGGGCTTCGAGGTGGCGGCTGGAGAGGCCAGATGGAGGATCTCATGGACGCCGAGATCGAGGGCGGCATCCTGGAGGCCGCGCGTATCGCGGCACGGCTGCTGGTCCTCGCGTTTCGACCGATTCCATGAACGGTGATCCCGCTGGCTTTGATTGGCCCACGCTGATGCGCGTGGCTTATCAAGGGCTTGGTCTGTCCCCAGAGGCATTTTGGGCCATGACACCTTCGGAATTCCTGATCCTGCTCGGCCCCGAAAATGGAGCCGCGCCTTTGCGACGAGATGCGTTTGACGCGCTATTGGCGCGCTTCCCGGACAAGAGAAATGAGGACTGCGATGACAGAGATGGATGACACGATAGCCCGCTTCGACACCGAGATTGCGGAGCTGGAGACGAGCCTTGCGGGAGCGACCTCCATGGCCGCCGCATTCCAGGGCGAACTGCGCGAGATGCAGGGCACGATGCTTTACACCAGCCGCGAGGTCAACTCGATGAGCCGGTCGATCGGCGGCGGCCTGCGGCGGGCGTTTGATGGCGTGGTTTTCGACGGTATGCGTCTGTCGGATGCGCTGCAAAACGTTGCGACGTCGATGATCGACGCGGCGTATAACACTGCGATGCGGCCTGTGCAGAACGCGCTGGGTTCGGTGATTTCGAACGGTATGAACGGGCTGCTTGGCGGCATCATGCCATTCGAGAAGGGCGGCGCGATCAGCCAGGGCCGAGTGATGCCCTTTGCCCGAGGCGGCGTGGTCAACGGCCCGACGACCTTCCCGATGCGCGGCGGCACCGGTCTGATGGGTGAAGCGGGGCCAGAGGCTATCATGCCGCTTCGGCGTGGCGCGGACGGCAGACTGGGCGTTGCGTCGGCAAGTGGCGGCGGCGCGGTGCATGTCACGATGAATATCACCACACCCGACGTGTCGGGCTTTCGGCAATCCTCGACCCAGGTGGCGGCCCAGATGCAGCGTGCTTTGGCGCGTGGCCAACGGAATCGGTAAAGGGAGAAAAACGATGGAATTTCATGAAGTTCGCTTCCCCGCCAACCTTAGCTTCGGCTCCGTTGGCGGGCCAGAGCGGCGCACGGAAATCGTCGCATTGTCCAATGGATTTGAGGAGCGAAACACGCCTTGGGCGCAGTCGCGCAGGCGCTATGACGCCGGCGTCTCGATGCGGTCTCTTGATGATATTGCACTGATGATCGCCTTTTTCGAGGCCCGGCGTGGCCAATTGAGCGGATTTCGTTGGAAGGATTGGTCTGATTTCAAATCCTGCGCGCCATCTGCTGAGCCTGAATTCCGCGATCAGCGGATCGGCACCGGTGATGGCGAGACGAAGACGTTTCAGCTGACCAAGACCTATCAGTCCGGCGTCAACACCTACGCTCGCCCGATCAGCAAGCCCGTTTCGGGCACGGTGCTGGCGGGCATTTCTGTCGATGAGCAGGTGGCGGGTGTGAATTTTGAGATCAATTACACCACCGGAGAGCTAACCTTCGAGTTTGCTCCTCGCGCTGATGTGGAGGTCACGGCAGGTTTCGAATTCGACGTTCCTGTGCGGTTCGACACGGACATCATCCAGACGTCCGTCGCGTCGTTCCAGGCCGGTGAAGTGCCCAATGTTCCAGTGGTGGAGATCAGAATATGAGCGTTGAAGCCCTTGATCTACATTTAAAATCCGGCGCCACGGCTGTTTCGCGCTGTTGGCGCGTGACCCGCGCCGATGGTACAGCGTTTGGCTTCACGGACCATGATCTGAACCTCGCGTTCGACGGTACAGTCTTTCGCGCCAACACCGGCATGTCTGCGGCGGCTTTGAGCCAGACCACCGGTTTGTCGGTTGACAATACGGAAGCCGTCGGCGCGCTATCGGATGCCGCGATCACCGAGGATGACATTTTCGCGGGTCGTTTTGACGGCGCGGAAGTTGAGGCCTGGTTGGTGCAATGGGCCGCGCCCGAGAACCGCGTGTTGCAGTTCCGCGGATCGCTTGGCGAGATCACCCGAGCGAACGGCGCGTTCTCTGCTGAGTTGCGCGGGTTGGCGGAACAGATGAATGTGCCGACGGGCCGGGTCTATCAACGCACCTGCCAGGCGGTTCTCGGTGACGCGGAGTGCGGCTTTGACCTGACGACTGCAGGCTACGCGACGGAGGCGGTCGTGACCTCTACCGACGGGCGGATCTTCACGTTCGACGGGGTAATCAATTTTGAACCGCGCTGGTTCGAACGGGGCAGGTTGAGTGTCCTGTCTGGTGCTGCGAACGGCCTGTCCGGCGCTGTGAAACTGGACCGGGTCACGGACGGCGTGCGCCATGTGCAGCTATGGGATAGTTTGCGAGAGGACATCGCGGCGGGCGATACGATCCGTCTGACAGCCGGATGTGACAAACGGATGGAGACATGCCGTTTGAAATTCACCAACTTGCTGAATTTTCAGGGTTTTCCGGACATCCCGGGCGAGGATTGGCAAGTTGCACATCCAACGCGACTGTCATCACGCTCCGGCGGGTCGCGCAGATGAGCGTAGTAGTTCAGGCCGCGCGCGGCTGGCTTGGTACGCCTTATATTCACCAGACATCGTGCAAGGGCGCGGGAAGTGACTGCCTGGGCTTGTTGCTCGGTGTCTGGCGAGAGATCCTCGGCGATCTGCCTGCCCCGGTGCCAGCCTATACCAACGATTGGTCCGAGGCCTCTGGCCAGGAACGTCTGCTGGACGCCGCCCGCGCGCATATGGCCGAGAAACCGATACAGATCGCAACCCCCGGCGATGTTCTGATCTTCCGGATGCGAGTGGGCTCTGTGGCCAAGCACGTAGGCCTGCAAACGCAGGTCTTGCCCACGCCGCGTTTCATCCATGCCTATTCCGGGCGCGGCGTCACTGAAGGCACGTTGACCCCCCCTTGGGCGCGGCGCGTTGTGGCGCGGTTTGCCTTCCCCGAAAGCCCCGACTTTTTCTGAAGGATATAGATCCTATGGCTACTCTACTCCTCTCCGCGGCTGGTGCCGCGGTCGGCGGGCTTGTTCAGGCCCCCATTCTTGGCATGACCGGCGCCGTTCTGGGCCGCGCGGTTGGCGCGACCATTGGCCGTGTGATCGATACGCGCCTGATGGGCACTGGTTCTGCCCCCGTCGAGGTTGGCCAAACCGACCGCCTGCGCATCACGGGCGCGGGCGAAGGCGCGCCGATTGCGCAGCTTTTTGGACGAATGCGGTTGGGTGGCCATGTGATCTGGTCAACGCAGTTTCTGGAGAGCCGCTCCACCACCGGGGGTGGCAAAGGCGCTCCGCCAGCACCGACGACGACGACGTATTCCTACTCGATCAGCCTCGCGGTCGCGCTGTGTGAGGGTGAAATCGCGCGGGTCGGCCGGATTGGGCCGATGGGGTGGAGATCGACCGCCAATCCGTGACCTGGCGACTCTACAAGGGCACCAGGGATCAAATGCCCGACCCGTTGATGGAAGCCGTGGAAGGTGAGGGAACCGTGCCAGCATATCGCGGCACGGCCTATATCGTGTTCGAGGATCTGGACCTGTCGCCCTATGGCAACCGCGTCCCGCAGTTCGCGTTCGAAGTCGTGCGCCCGGCGCAGCCCGTGCTGGACCATGTGCCGTCCGCCGCCAACGCCTTGCGTGCAGTGGCGATGATGCCCGGCACCGGGGAATACGCGCTCGCCACAACGCCGGTGTCGCTGCAAACCGGCGTGTCGCGGGGTCAATCGGCCAACGTCAGCGCGGAAGGGGGCCTCACTGATTTTGCACAATCTCTGGAGACCCTGCGTGAAACGCTTCCCAACCTGGCATCAGTTTCGCTGATCTATTCGTGGTTCGGAGATGACTTGCGCGCCGGGTCCTGCACCATGCGCCCCAAGGTCGAGCAGGCGGGCTTCGAGGGCCAGGAAATGCGCTGGACCGCCGGGGGAATTTCCCGCGGTGAGGCGCAGGAGATCGCACGGATCGACGATCGCCCGGTCTATGGCGGAACGCCTGCGGACGACTCCGTGGTGGAGGCTATTGAGGCGATCAAGGACGGCGGCCAAAGCGTCACGTTCTACCCGTTCTTGTTGATGGAGATCCTGGAGGGCAATGCGCTGCCCGACCCTTACGGCGGGTCCGAGCAACTGGCGCTTCCGTGGCGAGGCCGCATCACCGGGGATCTGGCACCGGGCCAGGAGGGAACGGTCGACGGCACGCCCGCCAACGGTACGGCGGTCGACGCGTTTTTTGGCTCTGCTACGGCCTCGGATTTCGACATCAGCGGACCTCGGGTGAGCTACTCCGGTCCGCCGGAGTGGAGCTATTCCCGCTTCATCCTGCACTGTGCGGCGCTCTGCGCGTTAGCGGGTGGGGTGGAGGCGTTCTGCATCGGCTCGGAAATGCGCGGGTTGACGCAGATGCGAGATGATCAGGGTTTCCCGGCAGTCGACCGTCTGATCGCACTGGCGGCACAGGTCCGCGCGCTATTGCCGACTGCCAGGATCACCTATGCCGCTGACTGGTCCGAATATTTCGGCTATTCGCCGCAAGACGGGTCAGGAGATTATTACTTCCACCTCGATGCACTCTGGGCCGATGACAACATCGATGTCATTTCCATCGACAACTACATGCCGGTGAGCGACTGGCGCGAAGGGACCGATCACCTCGATTATGATCAGGGACCGATCCACAACCTCGACTACCTCAAATCGCAGATCGAAGGCGGTGAAGGGTTTGACTGGTACTACACCGGGCCCGAAGCCTCGGCGTCGCAACGCCGCGAGCCAATCACGGATGGCGAAGGCGAGCCGTGGATCTACCGCTACAAGGATCTGCGCAATTGGTGGAGTGAGCCGCATTCCAACCGTATCGGCGGTATCCCGTTGCGCGATCTGCCGATCCTCGGTGAGCCGAGGTTTGAGGGCAAGGGATGGGCGTCAGGCTACTGGGTTCGACTGTTCAACCACAAGATCTCGGCGCTCGCGGGGATGGACCCGATCACCTATTACGGCACGGCCACGGTGCAATCTGTTCCGGGCGAAAGCGAAGTTCTGCAAGTTGCGGATCAGTACCTGACGTCGTCCGAACGGGGCTATCGCCCGATCGTGCCGGGCCAGGAGGTTCGCGTCACGATCCGCATGAGGTTGCTCGCGGAGCCATCCGATGGCCAGCCCCATCAGACCAATGTCTACATTGCCTACAACCGCGAGAACGGCGATGTCGGCGGCTACGAGGCGCTGGTTCAGGTCACGGGGTTAACTGTGGCCGACGGTTGGGTCGAACGCTCGGCCACAATCGTTCCGCAGGACCGGATTGGAGAAGGCTCCATCTGGCCGGATGCAACCCATTGGCGGGTTATGCTGGCGCTGAACGGGCCCACTTCCGGGTCCGCTGCGGGGGCTATCCTGCAAGTCTCGGAAATCAACGTTTCGGTAGAGAACGGCACGACGGAATGGGTGCCTGCCTCCAAGCCGATCTGGTTTACGGAATTCGGCTGTGCGGCGATTGACAAGGGCGCGAACCAGCCCAATCGGTTTCTGGATCCGAAATCGGACGAAAGTGGCATTCCCAATTTCTCCAACGGCCGCCGCGATGACCTGATCCAAGCCCAATACCTGCGCGCGATCATGGATTACTGGAATGAAGACGGGCGCAATCCGCAATCAAATCAATATGATGGTCCAATGCTGGATATGTCGCGCGCGCATGCTTGGGCATGGGATGCTCGGCCTTGGCCTGCATTTCCGAACGACGTCAACCGTTGGAGCGACGGCCCCAACTGGCGGCGCGGTCACTGGTTGACCGGACGCCTTGATGCGCAGCCGCTTGATCTGGTCGTCGCCGAAATCTGCGAGGCGGCCGGGATCACCTCCTACGACGTCTCCAAACTTTACGGGTTGGTGCGCGGCCATGTGTCCTCGCAAACCCAAAGCGCACGGGCGCGGTTGCAACCGCTGATGCTTGGCTATGGCTTTCATGCTGTGGAACGGAACGGAAAACTCGTGTTCCTTCCCGTGCCCGCAGTGGCGGAAAAGGTGATCGAGGCACCGTTCACGGCGCGCAACGATGACGGTGAAGGCGGCTTCACCCACACCCGCGCGCCGGATGCAGAGACGGTCGGGCGTCTGCGCATTGGCTATACGGAGGCTGAAGGCGGCTACGATGAGAAAGTGGCCGAGGCGATCTTCCCCGGCGATGGCGCGGATCAGGTCAACGATGTGGACCTGCCACTGGCGCTGACCTCGGTGGAGGGGCAGAGCATGGCGGAGCGCTGGTTGGCGGAGGGTCGTGTTGCCCAGGACACGCTGCGCTTTGCACTGCCGCCATCGGATCGCGCGTTGGGTGCCGGCGCGCTGATTGGCACGCCGGATGGTCACACCTGGCGCATCGACCGCGTGGAGGACCGAGGCTATCGCCAGATCGAGGCGGTCCGGGTAGAGCCGTCGACGTCTTTCGCCTCGGACGAGGTCGAGGATTCGGCAAACTTCGACGCCTTCGTGCCGCCGCTGCCAGTGACGCCGGTGTTCATGGATCTGCCGCTGCTGACGGGCGATGAGGTGGAACATGCACCGCGTCTGGCCGTTGCAGCTGACCCATGGCCGGGCACCGCCGCCGTCTATTCCGCGCCGGGGCCTGACGGGTTCACGCTGAACAAACTGGTGGAGCAATCGGCGATCCTCGGCACGCTGCAACAGCCGCTCCTTGCCCAACGTTCCGGCCTCTGGGACCGCTCGGGTGACTTGCAGATCAGGGTCGAGACGGGCGCCCTGTCCTCCGCCGACATGGCCACCGTTTTGGCAGGTGGGAATGCGGCAGCGATTGGTTCGGGCGAGGATGACGTGTGGGAGGTGATGCAATTCACCGACGCCACTCTTGTCGGACCGGACACATGGGAGATCGGGCTTCGTCTGCGCGGGCAGCTCGGCACCGATGCGGTGATGCCGGACGTCTGGCCGGTGGGCAGCGTCTTTGTGCTTCTGGACGCAGCTGTGGGGCAGGTCGATCTTGCCAGCTCCGCCCGTGGGTTGGAGCGCTACTGGCGCGTCGGGCCAGCCCGCAGGTCAGTGGATGACGCCAGCTACACCGAGAAAGTTCTTGCCTTTCAGGGCATTGGCCTGCGTCCCTATAGTCCGGTCCATCTGCGGGCCGCGCCGAACGGCACTGCACGAGACATCACATGGATCCGCCGCTCCCGCGTTGATGCGGACAGTTGGGACGGCGTGGACGTGCCGCTCGGCGAGGCGTCCGAGCAATACGTCCTGCGGATCACCGACGCCACCACCATCCGCCGTGAAGAACTGCTGACCAGCGCATCCTTCACCTACACCGACGCGATGCGCGCCAGCGATGGCACGCTTCCCGAGTATTTCATCGAGGTTGCCCAAGTCTCCGAACGGTTCGGTGCGGGGCCCTACACAAGGATCCAGATCAATGGTTGATACACCCGAACTGACCCTGCCGCTGCTGGCCCCGGCGCAGGCGCAAAAACACGTTACCGTCAACGAAGCACTGGTGCGTCTGGACGCGATGGCGCAGTTGCGTCTGCAATCCGTCACCACGACCACGCCGCCTGCCGCTGTTGACGGCTTTGCCTACGCCGTGCCCTCGGGCGCGGTGAATGCCTGGGCGGGACAGGAGGGAACAGTCGCCATCGCTTCGGGCGGTGGGTGGGTGTTTGTGCCTGCGCGCAAGGGCTGGCGGGCGGTCGTGCTGGACGTCGGGTCCCTGGCGATTTTCGACGGTGCGGCGTGGCGGATCGGTGCGCAAACGCTGACGCCGGGCGGTGCCTCTGTGGCGATGACCAGCGCCGAATTCGACGTTTCGATCACCGCAGGCGCAGGTGTCACCACGCCGGTATTGTTTCCGGCCCGCGCGATTGCCTACGGGATCACCGGGCGTGTGATCTCGGACATCTCCGGGGCCACGACGTGGGATATCGGCGTGACAGGCGATTTGCAGCGCTACGGCTCCGGCCTTGGTGTATCGCTGAATTCCTGGGTCAGCGGGCCGGGCACGCCGCAGGTTTATTGGTCGCCCACGGCGCTGGAGATCACCGCGCAGGGCGGCAACTTCACCGGCGGTACGATTCGCCTCGTGGCCCATTACGCGCAACTGTCCTTGCCAGACCCTGTCTAGGGCAATTGTCAGCCTAGCTGACAGATCACACGTTTGATTGCATGGACCTTTGCGGTGTCACGTCCTATTTGTGGGGCACCGACACCGCAAAGGAGGCGACGCAAATGGCGCGCACTCAGAGCAATATCAGCGAACTTGATCCGGTCTGGAGCCGGATCACCGAGGAGGCGACGAAAGCCATCGCAGCCGAGCCGTTGCTCGGCGGGATGGTCCATTCCTGCGTCCTTCATCACCCCACCCTCGAGAACGCGCTGGCCTACCGGGTCGCGCAAAAACTGGCATCTTCCGAGATGTCCGAGCAACTCCTGCGCGAGATCGCGGATGAGGCGTTTGCCTCTGATCCCCTCCTCGGCCAGCAGGCACGCGCCGATATCGTGGCGGTCTTTGACCGTGATCCGGCGTGCCACCGTTTCCTGCAACCCTTGTTGTTTTTCAAAGGTTTCCAGGCAGTCACCGCCTACCGCGTCGGCCATTGGCTGTGGCGGCAGGGGCGCAAGGATCTGTCGTACTTCATCCAGATGCGGGTGTCCGAGGTCTTTGGCGTCGACATTCACCCGGCGGCCCGCGTCGGCAAGGGGATCATGATCGACCACGCCCATTCCATTGTCATTGGCGAGACGGCAGTTGTGGGCGACAACGTCTCCATGCTGCACTCCGTGACGCTTGGCGGAACCGGCAAGGAAGAGGAAGATCGTCACCCGAAGATCGGCAACGGTGTGCTGATCGGGGCGGGCGCGAAGGTGCTTGGCAACATCGAGATTGGACATTGCTCCCGTATCGCCGCGGGATCGGTCGTGCTGGAGGCCGTGCCGCCAAAGAAGACCGTCGCGGGAATTCCTGCCAAAATCGTGGGGGAGGCGGGTTGTGCGCAGCCGTCGCTGACGATGGACCATTTGTTTGGCGGACCTGCTGCCGCGCTTTGAGCCTTGCCAGAACTCAAAAGCCCCCGCATGGATCGTACCATGCGGGGGCTTTTTGTGTTTGAACGTAGGGTGTCAGCCCGCCCGCGCCGCGCGCTTGCGTTCGTGCGGGTCGAGGTGGCGCTTGCGCAGGCGGATGGCATTTGGCGTGACTTCGACCAATTCGTCATCGTCGATGTAGGCAATCGCCTGTTCCAGAGACATGGTGACAGGCGTCGTCAGCCGCACCGCTTCGTCCGTACCCGAGGCGCGCACGTTGGTCAGCTTCTTGCCTTTCAGCGGGTTCACTTCCAGATCGTTGTCGCGGGAATGTTCGCCGATGATCATGCCTGTGTAGACAGGGGATTGCGCGCCGATAAACATCTTGCCGCGATCCTCCAGGTTCCACAGGGCGAACGCCACGGAGGTACCGTTCTCCATCGAGATCAGAACACCCTGACGGCGGCCCGGAATGGCGCCCTTGAACGGCGCCCACTCGTGGAACACACGGTTCAGAACGCCCGTGCCGCGCGTATCGGTCAGAAATTCACCGTGATACCCGATCAAACCGCGCGACGGGATATGGGCGATGATGCGGGTCTTGCCTGCGCCTGCGGGTCTCATCTCGGCCAGATCGCCCTTGCGCGCGCCGGTCAGCTTTTCAATCACCGCGCCGGAGTATTCGTCATCCACGTCGATGGTGACTTCTTCGACCGGCTCGTGCTGGACGCCGTCGATCTCACGGTAGAGCACCTGCGGGCGGGAGATTGACAGCTCAAACCCTTCACGGCGCATGTTCTCGATCAACACACCCATCTGCAATTCGCCCCGGCCCGCGACCTCGAAGGCCTCTCCTCCGGGCGTATCGCTGATCTTGATCGCGACGTTGCCTTCGGCTTCCTTCATCAGACGCTCACGAATGACGCGGGACTGCACTTTCTTGCCGTCCCGACCCGCCAGCGGGCTGTCATTGATCCCGAAGGTCACGGTGATCGTGGGGGGGTCGATGGGCTGTGCGTGTAGCGGCTCGTCCACGGCCAGCGCGCAGATCGTATCGGCCACCGTGGATTTCGTCATCCCCGCGAGCGAGACGATGTCGCCCGCCAGAGCCTCGTCGATGTCCTGCTGCGCCAAGCCGCGAAAGGCCTGGATGCGAGTGATGCGAAACTGTTCGATCTTCTCACCGAGGCGAGAGATGGATTGCACCGTCTGGCCAACCTTGAGCCTGCCGGATTCGACCCGACCCGTCAGCAGACGGCCCACGAACGGATCCGCTCCGAGGGTTGTGGCCAACATGCGGAAGTCATCGTTTTGCTTCTTGATCTGCCTGGGCACAGGCACGTGGCGCACGATCAGGTTGAACAGCGCGTCAAGGGTCTTGCGCGGGCCGTCGAGTTCATGATCCGCCCAACCGGAGCGACCGGACGCATACATGTGCGGGAAGTCCAGTTGGTCTTCATCGGCGTCGAGGCTGGAGAACAGGTCGAACACCTCGTCCAGCGCACGGTCCGGCTCTGCGTCGTTCTTGTCGACCTTGTTCAGAACCACGATCGGGCGCAGACCGAGGGCGAGGGCCTTGGAGGTCACGAATTTGGTCTGCGGCATCGGGCCTTCGGCGGCGTCCACCAGCAGGACGACGCCATCGACCATGGACAGGATCCGTTCCACCTCGCCGCCAAAGTCGGCGTGGCCGGGGGTGTCGACGATGTTGATCCGGGTGCCTTTCCATTCGACCGACGTGGGTTTGGCGAAAATGGTGATGCCCCGCTCCCTCTCGATGTCATTGGAGTCCATGGCGCGCTCGGACACGGCCTGATTTTCGCGGAATGCGCCGGATTGTTTGAGCAATTCGTCCACCAGGGTGGTCTTGCCGTGGTCAACGTGCGCGATGATCGCGATATTACGGAGGTCCATGGGAAATGGCCTTTTTCGGGTAAGAGAATGCGGTGATGCGGTAGAGTTGACGCGCGCTTAGGCGGTTTTGGGGCGGATGGCTAGGGGGTCTGTGTTGAATTTCAGGCCGGAGGGGGGCTGTCGGCCCCCCACGCTGCTTTGGCAGCGCTCCCCCCCGGGAGAGGTGTCTTGGGCAAGATGAAGGAGCCTTGGGGCTGATGTGGCACGCCAGCCTTGAGGCAGACCAGGCGGCGGCGCGGTGGTGGTGTCGGCAAGGCGCCGGCTGTCCGAGGCGCGAGAGCGGCGGCAAAAAAGCCCCGGATCAATGCGTGTATGTGCAGACGCTGGCCATGTCGGTATCAAGGCAGCCGCCCAGTGCATGGACGCGGTTCCGGACCGCGAGAATGGACATCGTTACTGGCAAGGCTGACCGGGACGGGAACGAAAGATCAGCTAAACACCGGGGCGGCACGGAAATCGCGGCGGCCTGGGGGGGTGGCATCGGATCAGGTCGATGTCTTGCGCAGCCGGATCACGACGTCGACCTTTGCGATCTCATAGCCTGCGGGTACATCTGGCAGCGACTTGATCTGCAACTCTGCCGCCGAGGCATCCGTAAGCGATCCGTCCTCTTCAAGGTAGAAGTGCGGGTGATCGTCCACCCGCGTATCGAAATAGCTGCGTGAACCGTCGACAGTGACTTCCTGCATCAGCCCCGCCTCGCAGAACGCGCGCAGCGTGTTGTAAACGGTTGCAAGCGATACCTTGTCGCCGGTACCCAGTACCGCCTCATGCAGACCTTCCGCCGTGACGTGGCGGTTCTGACCGTCACCCACCAGCAAGGACGCCAGCGCCAGACGCTGCCGAGTGGGGCGCAGATCGGCCTGGCCAAGCCAGGATTGGGAGCGTTCGAGGGCTGCGGGGGTCATGGACGCGCGCGCTTTCTGTCATGTCACTGCCTACATATATGGTGGAACAATGCGCCAATGCAAATCCCGATAAGGGTTGGGCCTGTGAGGACCAATCGAGCGCGCCGCCCCGGCCCTTGCGTGCGAAACAATGCGGGTGCTAGAGGTTTGGGACGCCAAATATGGCAGTTGCACGACCACCGGAGGGCATATGGCCGATACTGTTTCGAATAATTTTGGGCCAACGAGCTTTGATCGCGACGACCTTCTGAAGTGCGCGCGAGGCGAATTGTTCGGACCGGGCAATGCGCAACTGCCGGAACCTCCGATGCTGATGATGGACCGGATCACCGATATCTCGGGCGATGGCGGGGAACATGGCAAGGGTCATGTGGTGGCCGAGTTCGATATCAAACCGGATCTGTGGTTCTTTGACTGCCACTTTCCGGGCAACCCGATCATGCCCGGCTGTCTTGGCCTTGACGGCTTGTGGCAGTTGACCGGATTTAACCTCGGCTGGCGCGGCTGGCAGGGGCGCGGCTATGCTCTTGGGGTTGGCGAGGTGAAGCTGACCGGGATGGTGCGGCCGGATCGGTCAAAGCTGACGTATTTTGTGGATTTCACCAAGGCGATCCAGACCCGTCGGTTGACGATGGGTGTGGCCGATGGACGGGTCGAGGCGGATGGTGAAGTGATTTATCTGGTCAAGGATATGAAGGTCGCCCTGTCCGAAAGTTGAGGGGGCCGGTGCGCTGATGGCGTTTTTGCGCGGACATTGGCAGTTAACCGCATTAACCATTGCCGTGTTTGCGCTATGGTCAACGCCTTTTGTGTTGCCTCTGAAGCTGCTTGTTGTGGTGTTCCACGAGGTATCGCACGGCGCTGCAGCGGTGCTGACGGGCGGGTCTATCGACAGTATCTCCGTTAATTTTCAACAAGGTGGAGAGGCATGGACCCGCGGCGGCTCACGGTTCTTGATCCTGACGGCGGGATATATGGGATCGCTGCTGATCGGCGTGGGGTTGCTATTGGCGGCGCTGCGCGGGCGGGCTGATCGTGCCATCGTTGCGGGGCTCGGTGTGCTGCTGCTGGTGGTGCTGGTCCTCTATGTCCGGGATATCCCTTCAGCTTTGATCACGATGACCACCGGCGTGGCTTTGCTGGCCGCCGCGCAGTTCTTGCGGTCACAAATCTGCGACCTGATCCTGCGGATTATCGGGTTAAGCTCGATAATATATGTGCCCTACGATATCTTCGATGACACGCTCCGCCGGGCCTCCCTGCCATCAGACGCGCGCCTGTTGGCGCAGGAAGTAGGCGGCACCACGATGATGTGGGGCGCACTGTGGCTGATCCTCAGCGCAGGCGTGATCTACTGGTGCCTCAGGCGGGCTCTGGGCCACAACAGCAACCTGTCGTTGCAAAGCGACCCGATGCGTTAACTGGTTGCACGGGCGGGGTGCCGCACCCTAGATATAGTATGAATGCCGCCAAGAGTGCCGAGCACACTCAAAGGAGTCTGGATATGCGCCGAGTTGTCGTCACCGGGTTGGGGATCGTGTCTCCGATCGGAAATAGCGCCGCCGAGGTTGTCGATAGCCTGCGTGCGGGCCGCTCCGGAATTGAAGCCTCGGCTGAGATGGCCGAGCACGGGTTTCGCAGCCAGATCGCGGGGACGTTGAAGATCGACCCGAGCGAACATGTCGACAAACGTGCGTTGCGGTTCATGGGGCCGGGTGCGGCCTACGCTCATATCGCGATGGGGCAGGCGATTGCCGATGCGGGCCTGGACGGCTCGGATGTGGTCAATGAGCGGACAGGGTTGGTTGCAGGCTCCGGCGGGCCGTCGACTTCCGCGATGCTGAAGGCGCATCAGACGGTTCTGGAGACGGGCGCGACCAAGCGCATCGGGCCCTTCGCTGTGCCGAAATGCATGTCCTCGACGATCTCGGCCAATCTGGCGACGGCTTACAAGATTAAAGGCATTAACTATTCCATCACCTCGGCCTGTTCGACCAGCCTGCATTGCATCGGCAATGCGGCGGAACAGATTATGATGGGCAAACAAGACGTTATGTTTGCCGGTGGTGCGGAAGAGCTGGACTGGACCCTGTCGTGCCTGTTCGATGCCATGGGGGCGATGTCCTCGAAATACAACGATACGCCGACCAGGGCGTCGCGTGCCTTTGACGCCGACCGTGACGGTTTCGTGATCGGTGGCGGCGGCGCAATTCTGGTGTTGGAAGAGCTGTCCCATGCACAGGCCCGCGGCGCGAAGATTTACGCCGAAGTGACCGGTTATGCCGCCACATCCGACGGCCACGACATGGTTGCGCCAAGCGGCGAAGGCGGCGAGCGCGCGATGCGCCTGGCGTTGCAGACCCTGCCCGAGGGACGACGCGTGGATTACATCAACGCCCACGGCACCTCGACCCCGGTGGGCGATGTCGGGGAGGTCGAAGCCGTGCGACGGGTCTTTGGACAGGGCAGCACACCGCCAATTTCATCGACGAAATCAATGACCGGCCACGCCCAGGGCGCGGCGGGCGCATTGGAGGCGACATTCTGCCTTCTGATGCTGGAACAAGATTTCATCGCGCCGTCGATCAACGTGGAAACACTGGATCCGGCGCTTCAACCTGCGGAAATCGCGACAGAACTCAAGACGAACGCGGGTCTGGATACCGTTATGACAAACTCTTTTGGTTTTGGCGGCACGAACGGCTCGATGCTGCTCAGCCGGTTTATGAAGTGAGACTGCAAGATGGCTGATTTGATGAACGGCAAGCGGGGCCTGATCATGGGCGTCGCCAACGAACGCTCGATTGCCTGGGGGATCGCCAGGGCCCTGCATTCAGAAGGCGCGGAGCTGGCGTTTTCCTATCAGGGTGACGCGTTTGGAAAGCGGCTGGAGCCGCTGGCCACGTCGATCGGCAGCACGGTGATGGTGGACGTGGACGTTAATGATGACGCCTCCATGGATGCCTGTTTCGCCAAGCTGAAGGACGAATGGGGAAGCCTCGATTTCGTTGTTCATGCGATTGCATACTCTGACAAGAACGAGCTGACAGGGCGGTTCATCAACACCACGCGGGCGAATTTCAGGAACTCTCTGACGATCAGCTGTTACTCGTTCATTGATGTGGCCAAACGGGCGTCGGAACTGATGCCGGATGGCGGAACGTTACTGACGTTAACCTATCAGGGCAGCAACCGGGTGACGCCGTTCTACAATGTCATGGGCGTAGCGAAGGCGGCTTTGGAGTCTTCGGTTCGCTATCTGGCCAATGACCTTGGTCCGCAGGGGATCCGGGTGAATGCGATCTCTCCCGGTCCGATGAAAACGCTTGCGGGGGCTGCGATTGGCGGAGCGCGCAAGACGTTCAAGACCACAGAGGCCAATGCGCCGATGCGCGCCAACGCGACATTGGAGGCTATTGGCGGCACGGCGGTGTATCTGGCCTCGGATTTCGGGGCCTGCACCACGGGAGAGATCATCTGCGTCGACGGCGGATTTCATGTGCTGAGCATGGCGCAGCCCGAGAACCTTTGACTGGTCAGAAATTGTGCGCCTGGGGCGCGTTTCATTTATCAGGGGAGGGGGCGCTGCCCCCTTGGCGACTTTTTCCATGGAAAAAGACCGCGGACCCCCGGAGTTGTACCCGGCAAGATGAACGCGGGACCGTTGCGCGCGGGCGGGTGTCATGCGACGATCTGCCGGACATTTGCGGAGGGTTTCATGACCAGAATTACCACATGCGTATTCGACGCCTACGGCACGCTCTTTGACGTGGCCGCAGCGGCAAGGGAACTGGCAGAGGCCCCCGGGCGCGGTGCGTTTGCCGCCGTCTGGCAGCAGGTGGCCCGGGATTGGCGGCTCAAGCAGTTGCAGTATTCGTGGCTGCGCGCGGTAGGACGCGATCATTGCGATTTCTGGCAGGTTACAGGCGATGGTTTGGACTGGGCTCTGGAGAATGCGGGGCTCGATGATGCTGCGTTGCGAGAGGATCTGCTGGGGCTCTACTGGACGCTGTCGGCCTACTCGGAAGTGCCCGACATGTTGGGTAAATTGAAGGCGGGTGGCCTGAATTGCGCGATCTTGTCAAACGGTTCGCCCGAGATGCTGGACGGCGCGGTGCAATCGGCGGGCATAGCTTCGATGCTGGATGCGGTCCTGTCGGTGGAGGACGTGGGCGTCTTCAAGCCGGATGTGCGTGTTTACGACCTTGTCGGGAAACGGTTTGGCTGTGCGCCGGGTGACGTTTTGTTCGTGTCGTCAAACGGTTGGGACGCGGCGTTTGCGGCGGCCTACGGGTTTGATACCCTGTGGGTGAACCGCGCCGCTGAGCCGGTGGACCGGTTGAGCGGCAGGCCCGGGCGCACGGCGCCTGACCTTGTGGGGGTGCCGGCCATTGCCGGATTGACCTGATGGTGTTTGCGCGCGCGCACGACGGAACCCAGCTGGCCTATGATGACCGGGGAACGGGCAAGGTTTTGCTGTGTCTGCCCGGTCTGACCCGAAACATGGATGATTTTGAGCCTGTGGTGGATCATTATGCGTCGCGCTGCCGGGTCGTCCGAATGGATTTTCGCGGTCGTGGCGCATCGGGGTACAGTGCGCCCGCCACCTATACGCCGATGCGCGAAGCCGAGGATGTGGTCGCGCTGCTGGACCATTTGGGCATTAAACGTGCCTGCGTACTTGGGACATCACGGGGCGGATTGGTGGCTTTGATGCTGGCTGTGATTGCACCCGAACGTCTGTCCGGTGTCATCTTCAACGATATCGGTCCCGATATCATGGCCGAAGGTCTGGCCAATATCATGGAGTATATCGGCAGGCCTCCGCCCTATGCGTCCCTCGCCGAAGCGGCGGCGGCGATGCCGCAGGTTTATGAGGGCGTGTTCTGCAACGTCTCTGCTACACAATGGGCTGATTTCACGCGCAGAATCTGGCGGGAGCAGGATGGCGCATTGCATCTGCGCTATGACGCGGGATTGCGCGACGCGGTGGCGCCTGCCTTTGCGCCGGACTTTCAGACACCGGACCTGTGGCCCCTGTTCGATGCATTGCAGAGCGTGCCGCTGGGTCTGATCCGGGGTGCGCAATCCGACATCCTGTCCGCCGAGACAGCGGCAGAGATGCGGCGTCGCAGGCCTGATATGGTATACGCGGAACTGGGGGATCGCGGTCATGTTCCGTTTCTGGATGAAGCGGGATCACGCGCGGTCATTGATGGGGTGCTGGAGGCGGTGCAATGATCACGATTGCGGATATCGAGGCCTCGGCCAGGCGGGCGGATGGCGTGGTGCGCCGCACGCCGTTGCTGTCCTCGCCGTTTCTGGACGAGATCGCCGGGCGGCCTGTGTTCGCCAAGGCAGAGGTCTTGCAGCACACCGGATCGTTCAAGTTTCGCGGCGCGTGGTCGGCGTTGACGGCGTTAACCGATGCGGCGCGCGCACGCGGCGTTGTGGCCTATTCCTCGGGCAATCACGCGCAGGGTGTGGCCCTGGCGGCGCAGCGCCTGGGGGTGTCGGCCACGATCCTGATGCCTGCCGACGCGCCTGCGTTGAAAATCGGGAATACCCGCGCATTGGGGGCCGAGGTGGTGCTCTACGACCGTGCCGCGGGCGAGGATCGCGCGGTGATCGGGCAGCGGCTGGAGGCGGAGCGCGGCCTGCATCTGATCAAGCCTTATGATGACCTGATGGTCATGGCGGGCCAGGGCACCTGCGGGTTGGAGATTGCGTGCCAGGCGGCGCAGGCCGGGGTCACGCAGGCCAGCGTTCTGGTGTGTTGCGGCGGTGGTGGCCTGACCTCCGGCATCGCCACGGCCCTGGCGGCAACAGCCCCTGACATGCGGGTGCGGCCGGTGGAGCCCGAGGGGTTTGACGACGTTGCGCGCTCGCTTGGAGCCGGAGAGATCCTCGCCAACGATGGACCGGAAGTAGGGCTTTGCGACGCCATCCTGACACGCTCCGCCGGGGTGCATACGTTCCCGATCATTCAGTCGCTGTGCGGGTCGGGGATCGTGGTGACGGACGCCGAGGTGAAGGCTGCGATGCGGCTTGCGGCACTGCGGTTGAAACTGGTGGTAGAGCCGGGGGGCGCGGTGGCGCTGGCGGCGGCGTTGTTTCACGGCGACATGCTGGACGACGGCCCGGTGATCGCGACCCTGTCGGGCGGCAACGTGGATGCGGCGCTTTACGCTCAGATCCTGGGCGAGGGTTAGGCGATGCTGGTCACGGGGCCGGTCGCGCACGTCGTTCAGGCTCGGAACTGGTCGACCGTGAAAGTCAGTGGCGGGATGCACACGCGCTGACAGGGCGCGGGTTTATGGTACAGGCGGCAGGGCCCGGACGGCGCGCGCGAAACTGCGGGCCTCTGCCGGTGCGGTGCCGAGGCTCGCGGGGGGCATGAGGTCCGGCAACGGCACATCAGGATACGCGCGCCGGGTCAGGGCCGGCAATGGCGTTCCGGTCACCTGAGCCTCCTGCGCCAGCCGTTTGACCTCGGCCTGCGCCTCGGCGCGGGGCAGGGTGGCGGTCAGCGCAAAGGACAGGGCCTCGGCGTGGATCAGGCCCAAAGCGTCATCCAGGCGCGCGGCCATGGCGTCTGCCTGCGGCGTCACGGCGCGCGCGACCTCGCCCATAAGCGCCGAGGCGCGTGCGGAGGCTGCGACCAGTGGCGGCAGCGTCAGCCACTCGGCGAACCATCCAGCGCCATCGCGTGCCTCCGCGTGCGGGACGCAAAGGACGGCGGCCTGGGCAGGTGCAAAGCGCGACAGCGCAATCAGCGCCGAGGCGGCCACCGGGTTCTGCTTTTGCGGCATGGTGGAGGATCCGCCCGCCCGGCCGATTGCCACCTCGTTCACGTCAGAGCGTGCCATCAGAACGACATCGGTTCCGATCTTGCCCGTTGCGGTGCAAACAGCGGCAAGCCATTGCGCCAGATCGACAATCCGGTCTCGGTCTGTGTGCCAGCTGTGACCCGGATCGTGCAGCCCAAGGCCCTCTGCCAGGCCCGCTCGAACCGCTGCGGGGGTCTCGCCCAACTGGCTGGCGGTGCCCGCAGCACCACTGAGCGACACGCATAAAACATGCGCGCGCAGGGCATCCAGCCGCTCCAGCAGCCGCAGCACTGGCCAGCCCCAACTGGCGACGAGCGCGCCGAAGCTGGACGGCACGGCAACCTGGCCATAGGTGCGCGCGGCCATCGGCGTGGCTGCATGGGCCTCTGCCATATCCGCCAGAACCGTCAAGGCATCGCGCAAACGCGCGTCGATCAGCCCCAGGATCTGCCGCATCCGCAACGCCTGCCCGGTGTCCTGGATGTCCTGCGATGTCGCGCCCCAGTGCAGATATTGCGCGTGCTCCGGGGCCTCCAGCGCCTTGCGCATCGCCGCAACCAAACCCGGCACCGCAACGCCGTTGGCTCCGCCCAGACCCACCGGATCGACCTGAATTTCCATCGCAGCGCGGTGCAGGAACGCGCCGGAGACCTCGGGGATCACCCCGGCCGTGCCCTGCACTTTCGCCAAGGTGCCCAGGACCAGCATCATTGCACGCACTTCGGCGCTGTCCGATAACAGGCGCGCGGCATCGGGGTCGCCAAAAAGGTCGCGATGGATGCCGCTGTCGAACACAGATGCGGTCATGGCAGGTGCCCGATCTCGCCCAGGAACCGCGTCAGCAAGGCGGCGTAGGCCTCGGGGGTCTCCGCGCAGGGCAGGTGGCCCACACCGCGCATCAACTCGAACCGCGCACCGGGGATCAGCTCTGCCAGATCGCGCACCAGATCGGGCGGCGTGGCCCCGTCACGGTCACCCGCAATCACCAGCGCAGGCAGGCGAAGCGCCGCAGTCGTGGTGTTGAAATCGCTGCCCGCAATCGCGGCGCAGCAGCCGATATAGCCCTCCTGCGGGCAGGTCTCGACCATGCGGCGCCAAGGGGCCACGGCGTCGGAGTTGCGGAACGCGGGCGCGAACCAGCGCTCCATGATCGCGTCGGTCGTGGCGGGCAGACCATTGGCACGCACAGCCTCGATCCGATCAGTCCACATCTCGCGCGTGCCGATCTTGGCGGCTGTATTGGACAGCACCACCGCGCGTACCAGATCGAGCCGCTTGGCCGCCAGCCCCTGCGCGATAAGGCCGCCGATCGACAGTCCCACAAACACCGCATCGCGTGCGGCGAGGGCGTCCATGACGCCCTCCGCCTCGTGGATCAGCGCCCCCATGGAATAGGGCGCGGCCGGACAGTCGGACAGCCCATGCCCGCGCTTGTCATAGCGAATGATCCGCAGGCCCGCGGGCAAACGCGCGACCACCCCGTCCCACAGTCGCAGATCGGTCCCAAGCGAGTTGCAGAAAACCACCACCGGGCCATCCTCTGGCCCGTTAACCTGCACATGCAGGCTCACCTCATCCAGTTTTACAACATCCATGGCTGGTATCTCCCCTGATCTGTCGGCACTCTGCAGGTTCCGGCCCGCGTCGCAACCAAACCTTTCCATGCCGCGTATCGGCCCGCAATCCATATCCACAGCCGCGATGGTGGGGCTGACACAACCTTCGGAGATATTCATGCCCAGGACCATCCGCGCCGCTGTCTGCCACACCCATGGCGCGCCTTTGTCGATCGAAACCATCACCCTGCGCGATCCCGAGGCCGGTGAGGTCGAGGTCACGCTGGACGCAGTGGCGATCTGCCATTCCGACATTTCCTATATGGAGGGCGCCTGGGGCGGCGTCCTGCCCGCGGTCTATGGCCACGAGGCGGCAGGTCAGGTTACCGCCGTGGGCGCGGGCGCAAAGCTGAGTGTCGGCGACCGCGTGATCGTGACGCTGGCCAAGTCCTGCGGCCAATGTCCGTCGTGTGCCTCCGCGCAACCGATGTATTGCGGTGGCAACGATGTCGAAACACCGGTCCTGACCACGGCGGACGGCAGAGCGGTCACCAAAGCGATGAATTGCGGTGCCTTTGCAGAGGCCGTGGTGGTCCATGCCAGCCAGACCGCGCCCATCGGCGATGCGATCCCGTCAGAGGTCGCCTGCCTGCTGGCCTGCGGCGTGCCCACGGGGATGGGCGCGGTGATCAACACCGCCCGCGTCAAACCCGGTGACAAGGTCGTGGTGATCGGGGCCGGAGGCGTCGGGCTGAACGCGATCCAGGGCGCGCGGATCGCAGGGGCGGCGCGGATCGTGGCAATGGATCTGGAGGAAACGAAGCTGGCCGATGCGCTCGAATTCGGCGCCACCGACACGCTGCCCGCCCAAACTCCCGCTCCGTGGACAGAACTGACAAAAATCCTCGGTGGCACGCTGGCCGATCACGTCTTCGTCTCCGTCGGTGCGATCCCCGCCTACGAGACCGCCCTGCGCCTTCTGGCCCCGCGTGGCACCGCCTATGCCGTCGGTATGACCCACACCGGCGAAACCACGCCCTACGAGCCGGTCATTTTCGCCGCCACAGGCCAGGGCATCCGCGGCTCTTTCCTCGGCGAGGTGGTCCTGAAACGCGATATCCCCTGGATGGTGGACCTCTACACCCAGGGCCGCCTGAAACTGGACGAACTGGTCTCGGCCCGCTGGTCCCTCGATCAGATCAACGAGGCCATCGCCGACACCAACTCCGGCAAAGCCCGCCGCAATGTCATTACATTCTAACCAATGTGCGGATGTCCTTCATTCATCTTGCCCATACAACTCTAGGGGGTTTGGGGGACTAGTCCCCCAATGTCGCACCGCTCATGAACCTGGACTCTCTGGAGATCTTCGCCATCGCCCCGCCACCTCCGGGCTGGGGCGGGCGCTATTGGCTGATCGTTCGCCTCACCACCGCCTGCGGCATCACCGGCCTCGGAGAGGTCTACGCCGCAGCCGTCGGACCCACAGCCATGCACGCCGTCATCACGGATGTCTTCACCCGCCACATGCAAGGCGAACATCCTGAAAACATAGAGCTTATGTCGCGCCGCGCGCAGTCCTCGGGCTTCACCCAACGCGCGGACCCGACGGTGTTCGGAGCGTTCTCGGGCCTTGAAATGGCCTGCTGGGACATCCTCGGCAAAGCCCGGGAGCGGCCGGTTTGGGCGATGCTGGGGGGGCGGATGAACGCCTCCATCCGCGCCTACACCTACCTCTACCCCGAGCCCCACCACGATCCGGACGCCTTCTGGACCTCGCCCGGAATGGCTGCGGAAAGCGCGCTCGCCCGCGTCAACGAAGGCTACACGGCGGTGAAGTTCGACCCCGCAGGCCCCTATACCCTGCGCGGCGGGCACATGCCTGCGCTCAGCGACATCGACCTCTCGGTCAGGGTCTGCAAGGCGATCCGCGACGCCGTGGGCACCCGCGCGGATCTGCTCTTCGGAACCCACGGCCAGTTTGCTCCGTCCGGCGCGATCCGCCTCGCCAAAGCCATCGAACCCTATGATCCGCTTTGGTATGAGGAGCCGATTCCGCCTGACAACCTGCCGGGTCTGGCCGAGGTTGCAGCCCACACCTCCATCCCCATCGCCACCGGCGAGCGCCTGACCACCAAGGGCGAATTCCAGCAGGCTCTGCACCACGGCGCGCGCATACTTCAGCCGGCTCTGGGCCGCGCGGGCGGCATCTGGGAGGGCAAGAAGATCGCCACCCTGGCGGAGGCCCATGGCGCACAGATCGCGCCACATCTCTATGCCGGCCCTGTCGAATGGGCGGCGAATGTGCACCTGGGCGTGTCCTGCGCGAACGTGCTCATGGTTGAGGCAATCGAGACACCGTTTCACGACGCGCTCGTCACCGGCCGCCCGACGGTCGCGAACGGGTTCGTGACCGCCCCCGAGACTCCGGGCCTTGGCATCACGCTCAACGACGAAGTGGCACTGGCCAATCCCTACACCGGCGACCGTCTGCATCTGGAGATGCAGGAAGCGGCCTGTGATTGGCAAAACGGCAATGCCTTCGCCGGCGGTGCGTCGGATTAAGTCGGTTCAGGGCGTTCGTGAGCGTGGAGGTAACCCCTGAGCGACTTGAGCGTGGAGGTAACCCCTGCGCTACCGCGCTTCGCGCTACTTGAGCGCTTAGCGCTCCTGCTCCTGGGCATAGCGAAGCCGCGCGATCTCCTCGTTTTTTTCGGACGTCTTCAAGTCCTTCATGGCGTCTTTCACGTAGTCCAGATGCTGCACGACGGCGGCCTTCGCGGCCTGCGCATCACGGGCTTGCAGCCCGTCGTTGATCGCACGGTGCTGGTCCAGCAGCATATCCCGAGTGGTCCGGTTCTTGAACATCTGCTGGCGGTTGAAGAACACGCCCTGGCGCAGAAGGTTGAAGCTGGCGCGCATCATGTGCAGCAGGATGACGTTATGGCTGGCCTCGATAACGGCGAGGTGAAACTCCGCGTCCAGATCCGCCTCGTCCGACGGGTTCCGCTTGCGATGGGCCATCTCCATCTTATGAAAGATCGTGTCGATGACCTTCAGATCCGTGTCCGACCCATGCACCGCCGCGCGCTCCGCCGCGATACCTTCAAGGTCCTGTCGAAAGGCCAGATAGTCGAAGACCGCCTCGTCATGGGCGGATAATAACTCAATAAGTGCAGGCGAAAACGCCGATCCCAGCACGTCCGCCACATAGATGCCCGCTCCCGCCCTTGTGGCCAGAAGGCCCCGCTCCTGAAGGTCAGCCACCGCTTCTCGGAGCGAGGGACGGGACACCCCGAGGCGCTCGCTCAACTCGCGCTCCGACGGCAGGCGCTCACCGGGCCGGAGGATCCCACGCAGGATCAACTGTTCGATCTGTTTGACGACGGAGCGGGACAGTTTCTCCGCCTCGATGCGTTGGAACGGCATCCGCGAGCCTCCTTGAAAATTGGTCAAATGATATGACCAACTCGGGCGGGCTGTCCAGAGCCGGGGCGGATCACGGCTGTCTGCGCCGGTGCCACGCCAGGCGTGCCGTTTTGCAATCCTCAGATCGCGACGCCGCGCCCGGACATGCAAACGGCCCGCCGTGGTCGGGAGGCGGGCCGCTCGGGATCTGGTGCGCGAGGTCTAGCGCGGACGAATGATGACCTCGACCCGGCGGTTTTGCGCGCGGCCCTCTGCGGTGAGGTTGGTGGTCAGCGGATCGTCTTCGCCGCGACCGATGGACCGGATCCGCGACGGGGCGACGCCGGCCTCCAGCAACACGCCCGAAACGGCCTGCGCGCGACGGGTCGAGAGGTCCTGGTTATAGGCCGCCGTTCCGGTGTTGTCGGTGTGGCCTTCCACGATCACGTCGGTGTTGGGGTATTGGTTGATGTTGCGGGCAAGTGCGCGCAGATCGGCTTGCAGGTTGCCGCGGATAGCGGCTGAATCAAAGTCGAACAGGATGCCTTCGGGCATCGTGACGACCAGTTCCGACCCGGTATTCTGGACATTGATCGCCGAGTTGTTGAGCGATCCGCGCAGATCCGCCGCCTGACGGTCCAGTGCGTTGCCGATGGCTCCGCCGGCGGCCGCACCTACAGCAGCTCCCAGAACCGCATTGCGGCCCTGATTTTCGCCGCTTGCGGACGCGCCGAGAATGCCGCCCAAGATGCCACCGATCACCGCGCCGTCGCGGGTGCGGTTGGGCTGCGTTTGGCCGGGGGCGACAGGGGTGGTGACACAGCCCGCAAGGCCGATTGCGGTGGCGGATGCGAGCAGAAGGGGTTTGATGAGGTATGCCATTGGCGATTGCCTTTTGTCGTGAGTGACCCGTTTCCCACAGGTTGATTGATCCCGAGTATATCAGGGCGAGGGGGGAGCGACAGGGGGAAAGATTGGTTCACTGAGGAGCGGGCGGTGTCGCGCTTACCAGCGCGCAGACAAAAGCGCTTACCAGCGCGCAAATGGAACGCGCTTACCAGCGCGCAAATGGAACGCGCTTACCAGCGCGCAGGACAGACCCGTTCGTTGGCGCGATGCGAGAGCCTAGGCCGCACCTTCTTCCTCTGTCGTCGCCGCCTCCCAGGCCAACATCGCGCGTTTGACGGGCAGGCCCCAGTGGTAGCCCCCAAGCCCACCCGATTTGCGCAATGCGCGGTGGCAGGGGATCAGCCAGCTGATCGGATTGCGCCCCACCGCAGTCCCCACAGCGCGCACCGCGCGTGGTTTGCCGATCGCGCCCGCGATTTCCGAGTACGTCGTAACGTGTCCGGTGGGGATCGACAGCAGCGCCTCCCAGACCTTGATCTGAAACGGCGCGCCGATGAGGGACAATTGCACCGTGCCGTTCGCGCCAAAGGCGGCGTCGGCCAGCGGACGCAGAGCCTCCTGGTCTTGCGCATAGGTGGCCCTGGGCCACCGTCCCCGCAGATCGGCCATTGTGGCATCCTCGCCCGCCTCTGCCGCGAAGCCGATGCCGCAGATGCCCTTGTCCGTGGCCATCACCAGCGCTTGCCCGAAAGGGCTGTCGTACCAGCCCCACCGGATCGTCAGGCCGTCGCCTCCCGATGCGTAGGCGCCGGGGCTCATCGCCTCCCAGCGCACGAACAGATCATGCAGGCGTCCGCCGGAACTCAGGCCCGTTTCGCCCACCGTATCAAGCACGGTGAAGCGATCCGCCAGAAGCCTGCGCGCGTGGTCCAGCGTCAGGTATTGCTGGTAGCGCTTCGGAGAGACGCCGACCCAGCCTGAGAACGTGCGCTGAAAATGCGCCGGGCTCATGTCCAGCGAGGCCGCCAGATCCTCCAGCGTCTGGTGCGGGTCCGCGTCAATCGCATCAAGCGCGCGGCGCATGACGTTGAAATGGTAGCTGCCGGTCGGATCCTGGGACATGGGACGGGGCCTCCTTGGTTTGGCTCAATCTACGGCCCGTGCGCCGCGCATGCGACCCGGTTCTTGCGGCAATCGCTGCTTGCCCACACACGCAGGCCTTGCCAAAAGGGGCGCCATGGCCAAACCGCTTCACTATCACACGATCCATGAGATCTTCACCCGCTTCCGCGCCGCCGAGGCCGAGCCGAAGGGTGAGTTGCATCACGTCAATGTCTACACGCTGCTGGTCGCCGTCGCGCTGTCGGCGCAGGCGACGGACGCGGGCGTGAACCGGGCCACGGCCGCGCTGTTCAAGATCGTCGATACGCCGCAAAAGATGCTCGATCTGGGGCTGGATGCGGTGATCGAGCATATCAGGACCATCGGGCTGTATCGCAACAAGGCGCGGAACGTCATCAGGTTGAGCCAGATTCTGGTGGATGAATACGGCGGCGAGGTTCCGTCCTCGCGCGCCGCTCTGCAATCGCTGCCGGGCGTCGGGCGCAAGACCGCCAATGTGGTGCTCAATATGTGGTGGCGGATGCCCGCGCAGGCCGTGGACACGCATATCTTCCGGGTCGGCAACCGCACCCGGATCGCGCCGGGCAAGGATGTCGACGTGGTGGAACGCGCCATTGAAGATAATATTCCGGCCGAGTTTCAGCTCCACGCGCATCACTGGATGATCCTGCATGGCCGCTACATCTGCGTGGCGCGCAAGCCCAAGTGCGGCGCTTGTCTGATCCGCGATCTGTGCGTGTTCGAGGACAAGACACCCGATCTTGCCGGTGTAGCCAAGGCAAACCGCCCATGACCCGCGATGCAACTGCGCGCACCGGGCGCGACACGATTGCGCGCACCGGGCGCGATCCTACTGCGCGCACAGGGCGCGATGCAACTGCGCGCACAGGGCGCGACACCAACTCCTGCGGGTCCGGTCCTGACGCGCCCGCCGGCTCGTCCCGTGCGGGTCGCAGCGGCACGACAGTGGCCGTCGGCACACCGGCTCCGATATCCGAGGGCGGCACGGCGCAGGCCAGGATCCGCCCGCAGATCATCCGCACCGCTGGCACCAGACACCAATCCAGCGCCCGCGCCCGTCCAGAGGTGGTCACACCCATCCGCCCCGCCGCTGCCAAGCTGGCGGTGCCTGCCTTCGTTGATCTCCACTGGCCGGCCGCGACCGCGCCAAACGCAATTCTCAAGGACACTCTATTATGAAGCAAGCCTATGATATCGTTGGTATTGGAAACGCAATTGTTGACGTGATCTCCCATGGGGATGACAGCTTTCTCGATAACATGGGGATTGCCAAAGGCATCATGCAGCTGGTGGAGCAGGAACGGGCCGAGATCCTTTACGGCGCGATGTCGGGCCGGGTGCAGACGCCGGGCGGCTCGGTCGCCAATACCATCGCGGGGGCCGGCACATTGGGCCTGAAAACCGCGTTTCTGGGCAAGGTCAAGGATGACGCTCTGGGGCGCTTCTATGCCGAGGGCATGGTCGCTGACGGGATCGCCTTCCCCAATCCGCCGACCGCAGGCGACGTGCCCCCCACCTCCCGCTCGATGATCTTCGTGTCTCCGGATGGCGAACGCTCGATGAACACCTACCTCGGCGCGGGGGCGGATTTCGATGAGGACGACGTCGACGCCTCCGTCGCGGGCGACACAAGATATCTGTTCCTTGAGGGCTACCTGTACGACAAGCCGGAGGGCAAGCGCGCCTTCACCGCCGCCGCCAGGGCCTGTCACGACGGTGGCGGCATGACAGGGATTTCCCTGTCCGATCCGTTCTGCGTCGACCGCCACCGCGACGACTTCCGCCGCTTGATCACCGAGGATATGGACTTCACCCTCGGCAACCAGGAAGAGTGGCTGTCGCTCTACCAGACCTCGGATATCAATGACGCGCTCTCCCAGGCCGCCGCCGTCTGTGACACCGTCATCTGCACGCGGTCGGGCGATCCGGTGGTGCTGATCCGTGGCGATGAGCGGGTGGAAGTTGCCGTCACCCGCGTGACACCGGTGGATGCCACCGGCGCGGGCGACCAGTTCGCCGCCGGGTTTCTTTATGGGATAGCAACCGGACAAAGCCTTGAGATGTCTGGCAAAATGGGTGTAGCAGCTGCGGCGGAAGTGATCGCCCACGTGGGTCCGCGCCCAAAGCGTCCGCTGAAGGTGGTCTTTGCAGAACTGGATCTGATCTGAACCATGGTCAGCGGAAGGGACGCATAGGATGGGGGATCTGATCGCAGATATGAACGCGGGCACAGGCTCCATCGCGATTTTGTTGGTGGGGTTGGTGTTCAAGCTCACGGGCTTTGCTGTGCGTGATGAGATGTGGCTGCGCGTCCTTGTGATTCTGGGCTTCATCTGCGACGCGGCCTATTATCAGTTTCGCGCCGACCCGATCCTGCCGTCCGTCCTGTCGAACATCGCGCTGTTGACGATCAACGTGATCCTCGTGATCGCCATCGCGTCCGAGCGCACGACCTGGCGCATGTCGGCGGAGGATCGCAAAACCTTTCACTACTTTCCAACACTGAATCCCGGCCAGTTCCGCAGGCTCAAGAAGATGATTTCCGCACAGGCCGCTGATCCCGGCGCGGTGCTGACCCGTGAAGGGCAGGTGGTCGATACGCTGATGCTGGTGTTCTCGGACACGATCATGATCACCAAGGATGGTGAGAGCTTTCCGATCGCGGGTCCCGCGTTCGTAGGGGAGGTCGCGTTTCTGACCGGCAATCCGTCCAGTGCCGACGTGACACTGCCCAATGGCGGCACGGTCTTGAGGGTGGACTCCCGGCAATTACGGCACCGGATGGCCCGCTCGCCCGCGTTCAACAATGCGATGGTGGCACTGTTCGGGACGGAACTGGCGCGCAAGGTGGCGTATAGCGTGCCGATGGATCGCGCGTTAACGCGCGTCGGGGAGTAGGGCGCGCGTTAACGCGCGTCGGGGAGTAGGGCGCGCGTCAACGCGCGTCGGGGCGTAGGGCGGCGGCGAGGCGTATTGAGTACCAAGGCCGCGTCAACGCGCGGTGGGTCCAATGATCAGGTAATGATGAACCCGACGCGCCTCAGCGCGCGTCCGCCGCCTGATCGGCCAGGGTGCGATTGGAGGCATCGATCTTACGACCCGCCTCTGCCTGCAACGCGCCCGATACCGCCAATGCGAAGGCATGATCGGCCTCCAGCTCGGCCAGCAGGGCCTTGCGGGGCAGGGTGAAGATGTAGGCGTTCGTTGCGATCTCCACATCTGCCGTGGCGGTGGCACCGTGCATCACGGTCATTTCTCCGATCAAGGCTCCGGGACCAAGCTCGGCCATCGTGGCCCCATGGGCGCGCACCTCCGCTGATCCATCGGCGATGTAAACCAACTCGCGCACCGGCGCGCCCTGGCGCGTCAGGATCGTGCCTGCCGAGACGCTCTGCCAGTGACCGAGGTTCAGGAACCGGCGGGCCAGATGCGGCGGCAGCGAGGCGAAATGCGTCGCCAGAAACCCGCGCTCTTCGGCGCTAAAGCGCGACGTGGACCGCGCCCAGGCCATGCGTATCAGTCCGATGACCGACAGCACGATCCAGGCCATCTGGACCAGTGCAGACGACAGGTTGAACGCCTCCGTCAACGACAGCAGCACCAGACCTGCGGCGATCATGTTCATCACCGTATAGGTCACGGAAAAACCTCGGATCAGGCCGAGTTGCAGCGCCCCGTAGGCGGCGATGTAGAAGGCCACCCCCGCAAGGCCGGCCGCGGACCAGATCGTGACGTCCATGTGATATCCCCTGCGTCGACCTGTCGGCGATACCGTGACCCGCCGGGGCCGCATATGTCAAATCCGCAGGGCGTGCCGGAAGTATTTGCTGCGACAGGGAAAATCCGGCACGCTCAGGAGGCACAGCAGGGACGGGAATTTGCCACATCGCGCAGCGACAGACCGGGAGGCCAAGTCATGGGTCGGTTAACCCTTACCCTGGGCCTGATCGTCACCGTGTCGATGGTGGTGCTGACTGCATTTCCGCCGCCGATACTGGACCGTGCCCGCGATGCGGTGTTCGACGGCTATCAACGCTCTGCCCCGCGTGTCTATGACCCCGACGCGCCGGTGCATATCATTGATATCGACGAGGCGGCGCTGGCGGCATACGGGCAGTGGCCCTGGCCGCGCAGCTACATGGCCGAACTCACCGACAGGCTGTTCGATCATGGCGCAGCCGCCGTGGGCTTCGATGTGCTGTTCCCGGAGCCCGATCGCACCTCGCCGGACCGGATCGTCGACGCGTGGTCGCGCTTCTCGGATCGGATCCCCCCGTCCTGCCTGATCTCGGGATCGAGCCCCATGACGCGCGCTTTGCGGCCGCCATCGCGGGGCGTGCGGTGGTCCTGTCGCTTGCAGGCGGTCAGGACGGTGACGTGCCGACCGCCATAGCGGGCGTCGCTGTCACCGGCGATGTGCCCGGCACGCTCACCTCCTATCCCGGCGCCATCGGCAACCTGCCGGAGTTGACGGCGGCGGCCAGCGGCCTTGGCAGCATCAGCCTCGGGCGCAATGCGGACGGGATTACCCGGTCCGTCCCGATGGTGTCGGACTTCGGAGGCGTGCTGATCCCCTCGCTCTCGGCCGAACTGCTGCGGGTGGCACAGGGGGCAGGGGGCCATGTGCTGAGGACGACGGAGGCCTCGGGCGAGGTCTCGGGCGGGACCATCGCCGCCACCGCAATGCAGACCGGCGCGCTGACCTTTCCGCTGGAAGCCGATGGAAGCTTTCGCCTCTACTACGCGGGCTATCAGGCAGAGCGGGTGACGCCCGTGGCGGCGCTATTGGAGGCCGACGGCATTGACCCGGCCCTGCAAGCGCACCTCAGCGGCCGGATCATCCTCGTCGGGTCCTCCGCGCAGGGGCTCTTTGATATCCGCACCACGCCTCTGGACGGTCAGATCGCCGGTGTCACGCTCCACGCTGAAATCATCGAACAGATCATCGCGGGCAGCTTCCTCAGCCGCCCCGACTGGATGCGCGGACTGGAGATCCTTCTGGTGGCATTGTCGGGCCTGACGCTGATGATGCTGAACCGGATGGAGCGTCCCGGCGTCGGGCTTGCGGCCGCGCTGACCCTTGGCGGCGGCTCGGTCGCGGGCGGCATGCTGGCCTTCACCCAGATGGGCCTGCTGTTCAACCCGGTCATGACTGTACTGACCGTGGTGCTGGTCTATATCCCCGGCACGACGCTGGGGTATCTGGCCAAGGAACGCGCCCGGCGCTCGATCCGTGAACGCTTCGCCCGCTTCCTGCCGCCGCCCCTGATTGCGGAGATCGAAAAGAACCCCAGCGCTGCCCTGACGCCCGACGGCGCGGAACGGGACCTGACCGTGATGTTCGTGGACATGCGTGGATTTTCCACCGTGACCGAGGGCATGCCGCCCGACAGGGTCGTGACGCTGGTGAACACAGTCCTCAGTGCCGTGGCCAAAACCCTCGTGGACCATGGCGCGACCATCGACAAATTCATCGGGGACGCGGTGATGGCGTTCTGGAACGCTCCGATCATGCGCGACGATCACGCCGTGGCGGCGCTGGACGCGGTCCAGGCGATCAATGACGCGGCAGAGCAGGCAAACCTAGCGCTGACGGCGCAGCGATTGCCCCCGATCAGCCTCGGCGTCGGGCTGAATACCGGGCCCGCCTTCGTGGGTCTGATGGGATCACGGGACCGGCTCTCGTATACCTGCATCGGCGATAGCGTGACGCTGGCCGCACGGTTGGAAGGATTGACGCGGATCTATGGCACCCGCAACTGCGTCGGCCCCGCGACAGTGGCGCAATGCCCGCCGCACCTGCGCGCCGTGACGCTGGACCTGATCGCCGTGAAAGGCTTTGCCAATGCGGTGGAGGTCTCGACCGTGCTGCCCCGCTCCGCCCCCGGTCTGGAGGAACTGACCGGCACTCTGAACGGCGCGCGCACTGCCTATGCCGCGCGCGATTGGGCGGGGGCGGAGGCGGCGTTCACGGCCGTCTCGCAGATCGCAGTGCCCTATTGCGACACCGTGCTTCTGGCGCAGCTTTACCTCGACCGGATCGCCGCGAACAGGATCGCTCCTCCGCCCATCGGGTGGGCAGGGGAATCTGTTGCGTTGACAAAACGCTAGGACGGCTCAGAAGCAACCTGGGGCTGGATCCTGGGGGTTGCAGGGATAGAAGATGTCTTCGTACTCGACGTTACCCTCCGGCAAGGCGTCGAACAGATCATCGCCCCGGAAATCATCGTCGAACACCTCCGGGTCGAACTCCTCGCCCGTGGTTGACACCGGCCCGCGATCAGAGGGGTTCGGGGTGTCGACGCCCGATCCCAGACCGGTGCCGCCGCCACCACCCTGCGGCGCGCCGTCAATCCGGGTCAGCAATTGCGCCAGAAAGGCGGGGTTCACCCGGCCCTGGTAGCCGTCTTCCGTCAGCACGCCACCGCGTCGGCTGGTGCAGGTCCGGCCCTGCGGTGTTGCGATGCAAAGCCTCTCACCCGCCAGAAAGATGGCGTAGGTCTCGCCGTTGATGATCGTGACCAGCGCCGACGATCCGCGAATGCCGATGGTGGCCGTGGGCGTCGTCACTGTCGCCTCTTGTCCGCGCGACAGCGTGCCGCCGATAAAGCGCAACGCGCCCCGGGTCATCTGCACGCCGATCTGGCCGGAGCCATTGGGGTTGAACACGAATTCATCCAGCACAATCACGGTATTGGGTGCGAGGCTCAGCGTTGTCTGGTCCGCAAACAGGATCTGCCCCCGGCCCGTGGACGAGGCGGCAATCGTCTCATCCACCACAACTCCGGTGCCAAGGTTCAGCGTCCGCGTGCCCGCACCCGGCGGTGTGCCGCGCAATGTCGGCTCCTGGCTCGCGACGGTTCCGATATTCTGCGCCATGGCGGGGGCGGCAAAGGCAAGGCCTGCAGTGGCGGCCAGAACGGCGGCCTTCAATGGGGCGCTGAAACGTTTCATCCTAAAACTCCCATCCGATTTGGACAGTATAGATCATGTCGTCCCGCGTCGTGGTGCCACCGCCGGTGGTCGTATCTTCCATCACTTGTGCCGCCGCGGTCTCTATAAAAATGTCTTCAAACACGAAGGCCCGCAGGAATGCGCCGTAGCTGTTTTCCTCAAACTCCGTGACCGTCCCGGCCAGGGTGCGCTCAGACTGGCCGATCTCGGCAAAGGCGCCTGTGACCCAGCGGTTGGGCAGCGCCTGGAATCCGGGATCGAACGCGTGCTGGACTGACAGTCGCACGGAGGCGGTGGAGAATTCATCCGCTGTGGCGCTGTCCACGGCCTCACGGTCTTCCAGCGTGCCCTGCAGGCGGAACCGGGTGTCGCGTGACGGGCGGTAGGTGACGCCCAGATCGAATTCCGCGAACTCAAAATCCGCATCGCCGGTATTGCGCGCATATTCGCGGCCCGCGCTCAGATCGGCATAGACGGTGAAGCGCTCGTTGATCGGGTTGGCGTAGGCCGCCCCCAGCGCCACGGAATAGTAATCGCCCGGCAAGGTGTCGTCGTTGGAGAAATGGCCGATCTCGATGTAGGGCTGAAGGCGGGGCCCGTAGGCGTCCCGGGCGATGCGGAACTCCGGCCCGGTGCGCAGGCGCGCCGAGGTGCGGGCGTTGATCGAGCCATCTCCCGGTTCGTAGGTGGAGAACGCGAATTCCGTCACCCATTGGGTGGCATGGGCATCGCCCAGATCAACGCGCCAGTCGACTGCGCCGTTGACGAAGCTGCCCTCTTCCCCGGTCGTGTCGGCAAAGGCATAGCCCACCTGCAGGCGACCCGAGTAGTCCGAGCGGTCATCGCGGTCCGCCGACGCGTCGCGGTAGCGGGCCACCTGTGCGGCTTGCTCCGGCGTCAGCGTGCCCGAGGTCTGGGCGGCGACAAGGTGGTATTCGGCGACGGCGTAGGAGCCGAGGGCGAAGTAGGCAATCGCCAGTTCCACCCGCGCTGTGGTGTTGAGCGGCTCAAGATCCACCAACCGCTCCAGCGTGGAGGCGGCACCTTCAAAGTCGCGCTCCTGCACCGCAAGGCGGGCGTATTGGGTCATGACCTCGCGGTTGGCGGGATCGGCCAGCATCTGCTGGAACAGCGCCTGACGCGCGGCGCTGATATCCTGGGCGGCCAGGGGCGATGCCATGACAGCAAGAGCTGCGACGGACGCCAGAACGGAAGTGCGAACCATGGCGGGGTCCTCGATGAAATCAAAGGGGGCGAAGAACATCGCAACCCTAGGCCCGTCCACACATTTTTTCAATCAAACCCGCGCGAAAGCCCCGGGGCGTTGCGTCTTTGCCGCAACGCCTGCCGGGATCAGCGGCCCAGTTTGGCGTGGACCTCGTTCAGATCAATCTCGCCGACCGGCATCTTGTTTCCGGGATTGTCGAAGTCGTATTTGAACAGATCAAAATCGCGGTGATAGATTTCCTTGATCAGATGCATCGACAGATCGTCGAAGTAGTCCTCCACCGGGTGCTGGCGCTTGGGGCCGTGGCCCTCGGATTCGTTGAACCGCGGCACGTCGGCGAGTTTGATCGGATTGGCGGTCTCGGTCGCATCGAGCACACTCTGCATGCCGTCGTTGAAATCCTCGGTCCAGAAAATCCTGTCGTAGGTCCCGCCATTGACGATAAACGTCGAGACATGACCCGACATTGCCGACCAGTGGATGTCGGGGTCCATCGGCTTGCGCCAGCGGATGGTGTCGCGGGTGAACAGCAGGAACCGCCGGAAGGACGCGATCTGGTCGAACTCGCCCTTGCCGTCATCGCCGCCCACGTCGACCCCGTATTTCTGGATCAACAGCGGCACCATATTGCCGCGATAGCGCTTGCCGTTGCGCTGGATGCCGCAGATCTTGTCAAAAAAGCTCGACAGGATACGGGTGTAGGGGTTGCGCACGCAGGTGAAGGCGAAGGATTTGTGAGCCGTCACGTTGGCTTCGATCAGCGGCTGGCTTTCGTCAAACGCCCATTTGTGCATGCCGCCCCTGGCATCGTGAATGTCACCGTCGAAGTAGGAGCCGTTGTCGGCGTAATACATGATCTGCCCGATGGTCGAGCAGGCACATTTGGGCACCACGCGGTACACCATGCTTTCGCTGCTCGTCATCCAAGTGCCTGGAAAACCCATAGTCTCGTTACCTCACATACCGCCCGGCGCGTCGTTCATCCGGACTTAAGACATAAATTGCAAAGATTTGGTGTCGCTTCAATCTTTATGGGGTATTATCAGGTTAACAATAAGGCGCAACAATGCGTCTCAACCGGGGCTATCGTTTCGAGAATGGCAAAAATCGCCTTTATTCTACTGTGCCACAAGGATGTCGGCAGCATTATTCAGCAGGCTGAACGCCTGACGGCGACCGGGGATTACGTGTCGGTGCACTTTGACGCGCGGGCCACTCCCGCCGATTTCGCGAAGCTGCAAACCGCACTGGCCGACAACGCGGGCGTCACATTCGCCAGAAAACGCATCAAATGCGGCTGGGGGGAATGGTCCCTGGTCCAGGCCTCGCTGAATGCCGTCGAGGCGGCGGTGGAGGCGTTTCCAAAGGCCACGCATTTCTACATGCTGTCGGGCGATTGCGCGGCGGTCAAATCCGCAGCCTATGCCCACAAGTTCCTCGACGACCGTGATGTCGACTACGTGGAATCCTTTGATTTCTTCAATTCCGACTGGATCAAGACCGGCTTCAAGGGGGAGCGGTTGTTCTACCGCCATTTCGTGAACGAGAGGACCCACAAGAAGCTGTTCTACGCCTCTTTCCATCTGCAACGCCGCCTCGGGCTGACCCGCAAGATCCCCGAAGATATCCAGGTGATGATCGGCAGCCAATGGTGGTGCCTGCGCCGCACGACGATCGAGGCGATCCTCGGATTCTGTCGCGACCGACCCGATGTGATGCGCTTTTTCAGAACCACGTGGATCCCGGATGAGACATTCTTCCAGACCCTCGTGCGCCACGTCGTGCCCGCGACCGAGATCGAAAGCCGCACGCTGACGTTCAAGATGTTCAGCGATTACGGCATGCCGGTGACGTTCTATAACGACCAGTATGACCTGCTGATCAGCCAGGACTACCTGTTTGCACGCAAGATTTCAGCGGAAGCGACGCATCTGAAAAAGCGCCTCGGGGCGTTGTGGAACTCGGACCGCAAGGATTTTGCCACCAGTCAGGAGGGGCCAAAGCTGCACGCGTTCCTGACCGGACGCGGCCGGGTCGGAAAACGGTTCGGCACCCGGTTCTGGGAGCGTGAAAGCACCCTTGGCGTGGACCGTGACCTCTATATGCTGGTGTGCAAGAAGTGGCATGTTGCCAAACGGTTGCTGCATGCGTCCTCGGCCAGGCTGAATGTCAGGGGCATCGAGTATCTGTTCGATGAGGCAGGTTGCCGGGTGCCACATCTGGGCGGGATCGAGCGCACGATGGACAAACGCAACCGCCACAGGCGCGCCCTGCTGCGGATGCTGTTCGACTACTACGGAACCGAGCAGTTGGTGATCTGTCTGGATCCCGCGAACCTCGACCTGATCCGCGACTTCATGTCTGATCGGGCCAACGCACGCATCCTGGAAGTGCAATGCAACTTCGACGATCAGTATCTGGTGGGCCATGCGCATCGCGTCGGCCTTGCCACCGCCGATACCCCCGGAGAGGTCATTGACCGCATGCTGCCGACGCTGCGCCATGAGTTTCTGGATGAGCAGGGCTCGATCCGGGAAGCGGAATTTCCCGGGCACTGGCGGTTGCGCGAGGGCAAATCGGTGCAGGAGAACGGCTCGGTGCTGGCGGAATTCTTCGGGATCGAGCAACAGGTCGGCGAAGAGCTGGCACAGACCCAGCACCTTTTCGCAGACTGACCAGCACCTTTTCGCAGCCTGAATGGAGGGCACTATGGCCTTTACCTACGACGACCAGAATATATTCGCAAAGATCCTGCGCGGCGAGATCCCCAACAAGACCGTGGCGGAAAGTGAGCATACGCTGGCTTTTGCCGACCTCTATCCGCAGGCGCCATTGCATGTGCTGGTGATCCCCAAGGGGCCCTATGTGTGCTTCGATCATTTCGCGCTCGCGGCCTCGGAGGCCGAGATCGCCGATTTCCACCGGGTCGCGGCGCGGATCTGTTCGGAGGTGTCTCCGGGGGCGGATGGGGCCGGGTATCGCACGATCTCGAATGCGGGCGAGGACGCGGTACAGGAGGTGCCGCATTACCACATGCATATCCTGGGCGGCCGGCCCCTGGGGCGAATGCTGGCGAAGGCCTGATGGGGCGGGACGGGGCGGAGGCGTCGCCCACCCACCCGCCCCGCCACCTCCGCCCCGGCGCATCGGGCAAGGGTTCGGGCGACCTTGCAGGGCAGGCCTGCGCGGTGGCGACCGGATTTGAGTTGTATTTGGCAAGATGAACGGAGGAGGCGCGCGTGGGGCAATTGGTGCTCTTGCTCGTGAAGGGGGGCTCTGGCATATCGGGCCACAGATAATCTCCAACACAAGGTCAGCCATGAGCATTCAAGCCCCTGAGACGGAAGTGATCACGACCGAGCGCGTGGCCTGTGATGGCGGCGAGGGCGCGTTGGGTCATCCGCGCGTATGGTTGCGCATTGATGCAGACACAGGTTGGGTCGAATGCGGCTATTGCGACAAGAAGTTTATCCACAAAGACTTTGTGGGCGGTCCTGAGTAATCGTCCGGGTGTCGCGGTGGCTGGCGGCTCTGGTCGGTGGTGTCGCACTGATCAATTCCGGTTATCTGGGCGCGGGCGTGCTTGGTGGGTTGATACCGGGGCGCACGGGGGAATTCCCGGCTGGTGACGATGTCCGGATCGGGTTGCTGTACGGGCCAATTCACGTTGATTTCCTGCTGCCGGCGACGCCGCAAACCCGGCTTGCGCTTGAATTCGCGCGCGCCGGTGGTGTGCAGGTCTATGGATCGGATGTCGGGTATTTTATCGTCGGCTGGGGCGCGCGGGAGTTCTATACGACCACGCCCGAGTGGGCCGACATGACGTTTGCCGCCACGGCGCGCGCCATCACAGGCGATGCCTCTGTGCTGCGGGTGGACGTGACGCCGCCCGACATCGCGTTTGATCAGGTCCCGCAGATCAGTCTGTCGTCGGCGCAGTACACGGCTCTTCTTGCGCAGATCACCGCGACCGCGCGCCCCGGTCCCGTTGGGCTGGAGGTTCAGGGCCATCGCGCCACGTCCGGGTTTGTGGAGGCTGAAGGGCGGTTCAACATCGTCCGGACCTGCAACACCTGGCTGGGTCGCAGCCTGCGCGCCGCCGGTGTCCCGATGGGGGTCTGGACGCCGACGCCCTATGCGGTGAGCCTGTCGCTCTGGCGCGCGGGGCTTGGCTGAGGCGCCGTCCTGTCGCCCACATTGCGGTGTCAGGCGCCCCGGCGCCGCGTATGACCCGCGCCGGGTCCATGGCTGTGTCCGGTGTGCCACCGATGCGGCCAGCGCTTGGGTCCGGTTTTTTGGATCCGCGTCACTGGCAGGTCTGCGCGGGAATTGCGAAAAACACGGATGCGGCGGCGGTCGTGGCAAGGTAGACACGGGGGCAGCAACCGTCGGAGGACACCATGGCATTCGGAAAAGGGCATCATCTTCACCTCGTCGATGGCTCGGCATTCATCTTTCGCGCCTATCACGCGCTGCCGCCGCTGACCCGCAAGTCCGATGGTCTGCCGATCGGTGCGGTGGCCGGATTTTGCAACATGCTCCACAAGATGATCGAGGCGAATACCGGCCCCGATGCGCCGACCCATGCCGCGGTCATCTTCGACAAGGGCAGCCATACCTTCCGCAACGAACTGTACGACCAATACAAAGCCAACCGCGATGAGATGCCCGAGGATCTGCGCCCGCAGATGCCTCTGACCCGCGAGGCCACCCGCGCGTTCAACCTTGCCTGCATCGAGATGGAGGGGTTCGAGGCCGATGACATCATCGCCACCTATGCCCGCCAGGCGCGGGAGGCGGGGGGGCGGTGCACGATCATCTCGTCCGACAAGGACATGATGCAGCTCGTGGGCGGCGGGGTGGAAATGTTCGACGCCATGAAGAACACCCGCATCGACCGGGAGGGGGTCGAGGCGAAGTTCGGCGTCGGACCGGAGAGGGTCGTGGACGTGCAGGCGCTTGCGGGCGACAGCGTCGACAACGTGCCCGGTGCGCCGGGGATCGGAATCAAGACGGCTGCGCTTTTGATCAACGAATACGGGGACCTGGATACGCTCCTGGCCCGCGCGTCAGAGATCAGGCAGCCCAAACGGCGCGAAAGCCTGATCGCGAACGAGGCGCAGATCCGACTGTCCCGGCAATTGGTTCTGCTTGATGATCAGGTGGAAATCCCGGAACGCATTGATGATCTGGAGGTCAGGGATCCGGTGCTCGGGACGCTGCTGGCGTTTCTGGCAGAGATGGAATTCCGCACGCTCACCAAGCGCATCGCCGAGGCTGCGGGCGTGGACGCGCCGGCCATCGCCGAACCCGCGGCCGTCCCGGTGCAGGATGCCCCCGGGATGCCGCCGATTGACCACGCCGGGTACGACGTGGTTACCGACGTCAAGACATTGCAGGCATGGGTCGATCAGGCCACCGCCGTGGGCACCGTCGCATTCGACACGGAAACCACGTCGCTCAATGAAATGGTCGCAGACCTTGTCGGCGTCTCGCTCTGCATTGATCCGGGCAAGGCCTGCTATATCCCGCTTCTGCATCGCGGCGGCGGCGATGACCTGTTCGCCGATACGTCATTGGCGAAGGACCAGATCCCGTTTGAAGACGCCCTTGCGATCCTCAAGCCGATGCTGGAGGATCCGGGCGTTCTGAAAGTCGCGCAAAACGCCAAGTATGACGTCAAGGTCATGGCCAGCTACGGCGTCGATCTGGCCCCGATCGACGACACCATGCTGCTTAGCTACGCGCTTCACGGCGGGTTGCACAATCACGGCATGGACGCTCTGTCCGAGCGCTACCTTGGCCACACTCCCCTGCCGATCAAGTCTTTGATTGGAAGCGGAAAATCGCAAATCACCTTCGACCGCGTGCCGATTGCCGATGCCGCGCCCTATGCGGCTGAGGACGCCGACATCACCCTGCGGTTTCATCGGATCTTCAAGCCGCAACTCCATAGCGCGGGCGTCACGAAGGTCTATGAACGGCTGGAGCGCCCGCTGGTCCCCGTGCTGGCCCGGATGGAGCGCTCCGGCATCAAGGTCGACCGTGAGGTCCTCAGCCGCATGTCCAACGCCTTCGCGCAGAAAATGGCCGGGCTGGAGGCGGAAATCCATGAGTTGGCAGGCGAGACATTCAACGTCGGCTCGCCTGCGCAACTGGGCGAAATCCTGTTTGAAAAGATGGGGCTGGACGGTGGAAAGAAGGGCAAGACCGGCAAATACTCCACGGGCGTCGATATTCTGGAAGATCTGGCCACGGAACATGACCTTCCGGGCCGGGTGCTGGATTGGCGGCAGCTCTCGAAGCTGAAATCCACCTATACCGATGCGTTGCAGGATCACATCAACCCCGACACCGGCCGCGTCCACACCAGCTATGTCATCGCGGGCGCGAACACCGGGCGGCTGGCGTCCAAGGACCCGAACCTGCAAAACATTCCCGTGCGCTCCGAGGAAGGCCGCCGCATCCGAGAGGCCTTCGTGGCGGAACCCGGCAAGCTGCTGGTATCTCTGGATTATTCTCAGATCGAGCTGCGCATTCTTGCCCATATCGCGGGCATCGACGCCCTGAAAGAGGCGTTCAGGGACGGGCAGGACATCCACGCCACCACCGCGTCCGAGATGTTCAACGTGCCCCTTGAAGACATGACACCCGATGTGCGGCGGCAGGCCAAGGCGATCAACTTCGGCGTCATCTACGGCATTTCCGGCTTCGGCCTCGCGCGCAATCTGCGGATCCCGCGGGCGGAGGCTCAGGGCTTCATCGACCGCTATTTTGAGAGGTTTCCCGGCATTCGCACCTACATGGATGACACCAAGACATTCGCCAAGGAACACCTCTACGTCGAAACGCTGTTTGGCCGCAAAATCCACACCCCCGAGATCAACGCCAAGGGGCCCGGCGCGGGCTTTGCCGGACGCGCGGCGATCAATGCACCGATCCAGGGCACCGCCGCCGATATCATCCGCCGCGCCATGGTGCGGATGGATGATGCCATCGCCGACATTCCGGCGCGCATGCTGCTTCAGGTCCACGACGAGTTGGTGTTCGAGGTCGACGAAGACGCCGCCGAGGCGCTGATCAAAGCCGCGCGCGACGTGATGGAAGGCGCCGCCGATCCGGCGGTGCATCTGTCGGTTCCGATCACCGTCGATGCCGGGCAGGGCGTGAACTGGGCGCTGGCGCATTGATCCCGACCGGGCGTCTCAAGGCATCCCTGGTGTCCCGGCATCAGGCGATGCGCCGCCCGACGCGACCATCGCAAGCGGTGGCATTTTGCGGCGGCGGTGCCGGTGATGGCCGGGCAGGGGCCAGACCTTCGGTGCCGATAACATGCTGATCGCGTTCAACAAACCGATGAACGTGTTGTCGCAGTTCACCTCCGAGGGCGGCTGGCCCGCGCTCGATGGTTTTGGCTTGCCGAGGGAGGTCTACGCTGCGGGTCGTCTGGATCGGGACAGCGAGGGATTGCTGCTGCTGACGGACGACGGCGGGTTGCAGGCGCGAATTTCGTCGCCGAAGTTCAAATCTCCCAAGGTTTACATGGCTTTGGTGGAAGGCGAGCCGGATGACAATGCCCTCGATCACCTGCGCACCGGCGTCGATCTGAAGGACGGTCGCACCGCGCCCTGCGGCGTCGCGCGGATTGATCCGCCAGAGTGGTTGTGGGACCGCGATCCGCCCGTTCGGGTGCGCAAATCCATCGTCGATACATGGCTGCAACTGACCCTCACGGAGGGCCGGAACCGACAGGTCCGCCGCATGTGCGCGGGCGTGGGCTTCCCGGTGATCCGCCTGCTGCGGGTCTCCATCGGGCCGCATGATATCCGGGGTCTGGCGCCGGGGGAGTGGCGCGAAGTTGGCCGCTAGGTCGCGCCCATGGCCTCTGAAACTTGGTTAACAGTTTTGAGAAATCGTTTTATATCAGATGGTTACGCGCCTGCTCAAGGTTGAGCAAGCGCTTGCCCGGTCCGGGGTCACGCAAGCATGACCATCGGGTTTTCAAGGTTGTCCTTGATCGCCGCAAGAAGCTCAGCCCCCAGCGCCCCGTCAATCACCCGGTGATCCACGCTCAGCGTGCACGACATCACGGTGGCCACGGCCAGCTCTCCATCCGTGCCCACGACGGGCTTCTTGACGCCGGCCCCGACAGCAAGGATCGCGCCGTGCGGCGGGTTGATGACGGCGTCGAAATTCTCGATCCCCATCATCCCGAGGTTGGAGATCGCGAAGATTCCGCCGACATATTCATGCGGCTGCAGCTTGCCGTCCCGCGCGCGACCCGCAAGGTCCTTCATCTCCGCCGACAGCGCCGAGAGGGACTTCGTGTCGCTGTCTTTCAAAACGGGCGTGAACAGGCCCCCATCAACGGCGACGGCGACGGCCACATCGGACGGCTTCAGCTTGATCATCCGGTCGCCGGCCCAGACGGCGTTCGCATCCGGTACGGCTTGCAGCGCGAGGGCGCAGGCCTTGATGACGAAGTCGTTGACCGACAGCTTCACCCCGCGCGATTCAAGTTGCTTGTTGAGCTGCGAGCGGAACTTGAGCAGCGCATCCAGTTGAATATCCCGACGCAGGTAGAAATGCGGGATGGTCTGCTTGGCTTCGGTGAGACGCGCGGCGACCGTCTTGCGCATGCCATTGAGTTTGACTTCCTCGTACTCGCGGCCCTCGTACATCTTGAGGACCTGCTCGGTGGAGGGGCCCGTGGGCATGGAGCCACCACCGGAAGCGGCGGCCTTCGGAGCCTCCGTCCTGGCGGACGCGTCGGCCTTTGCTGCGCCGGGTTGGGCGTTCTCGACGTCCGCTTTGACAATGCGGCCATGTGGGCCTGAGCCCTCGATCGCGGACAGATCGAGGCCCTTGTCCTTGGCGATACGGCGCGCCAATGGCGACGCGAAAACGCGATTTCCATCAGCGTTTGCTGGCGCAGCAGGAGGAGCGTCTGCTGACGCAGTCGCCGGAGCCGGAGCCTCGTCTTCAGCCGCTGGGGCGGCTTCCTCGGCGGCGGGCGCTGCCGCTGGCGCGGCGGAGAAATCTTCGCCTTCCTCGCCGATCAATGCAATCGCGGTGTTGACCTTCACACCCTCGGTGCCTTCGGCCACGAGGATCTTGCCGATCACGCCTTCATCGACAGCCTCGAATTCCATCGTGGCCTTGTCGGTCTCGATCTCGGCCAGAAGATCGCCGGACGCGACCGTGTCGCCTTCCTTGACCAGCCATTTGGCCAGCGTGCCTTCCTCCATCGTGGGGGAGAGGGCGGGCATGAGGATTTCTATGGGCATTCGTTCGCTCTTTCCGTTTATATCAGTCCGCCAGAGGTTTCATTGGTCTGCGCAACAAGTTCAGCCTGATAGGCGTCGCGCACGGCAGCCAGCGCCGCGTCCTCAGAATCCGCCACACCCATGTGGGCGAGGGCGCCTGCAAGATGCTGTTCAATCGCAGCCAGAATGAGGCCCGCATTATCTGCGGACCCCAATTGATCCGTGTCGATCTGCACGTTGAAATCGCCGTCTTCATCCACGTATCCAAGGATCAGGGGCAGGTCAGGTTCGATGTCAAATTCTATTTCAATGTCGTCCATCATGGTTCCTCCGCCTTCACCGATACGTTACCTGTTTCACTGCTGCGACGACTTCATCGGTCGTCAGAAGCGCATGTTTTTCGAGGTTGGCCGCGTAGGGCATCGGCACGTCCTTGCCCGTACAGTTGATGACCGGCGCGTCCAGATAATCGAACGCGTTCTGCATCAGGTAGGCGCTGAGGTGGTTGCCGATGGAGCAGACCGGGAAGCCTTCCTCCACGGTGACGCAGCGGTTGGTCTTCATCACCGAGGCCAGCAGCGTGTCGTAATCCAGCGGACGCAGGGTGCGCAGGTCGATGACTTCGGCGTTGATCCCGTCCTCGGCCATTTTGTCTGCGGCTTCCAGCGCGTAGGTCATGCCGATCCCGAAGCTGACGATGGTAACGTCGTCGCCTTCCCGGTGGATGCGGGCCTTGCCGAAGGGGATGGTGAAGTCGTCCACGTCCGGCACCTCGAAGGAGCGGCCATAGAGGATCTCATTCTCCAGAAAGATCACCGGGTTGGGGTCGCGGATCGCCGTCTTCAGCAGGCCTTTGGCGTCGGATGCGGAGTAGGGCATCACGACCTTGAGGCCGGGGACCTGGCTGTACCATGCGGCGTAATCATGGCTGTGTTGCGCGCCCACTCGCGCCGCGGCGCCGTTCGGCCCCCGGAACACCATCGGCGCACCCATCTGACCGCCGGACATATAAAGCGTCTTGGCGGCGGAGTTGATGATATGGTCAATCGCCTGCATGGCAAAGTTGAAGGTCATGAATTCGACGATTGGCTTGAGCCCGCCGAACGCAGCGCCGACGCCGATCCCGGCAAAGCCGTGCTCGGTGATGGGGGTGTCGATGACGCGCTTGGGCCCGAATTCATCCAGCATGCCCTGGGTGATCTTGTAGGCGCCGTTATATTCCGCGACCTCCTCACCCATCACGAACACACCTTCATCGCGGCGCATTTCCTCGGACATGGCGTCGCGGAGGGCTTCGCGGACGGTCTGGGTCTTCATCGCCGTGCCCTCCGGCCAATCGGGGCTGGCGTTGGATTTGGGCGCGGCGGGAGCGGTCGTGGGTGTGGCCACATCGTCCGATTTGTCGTCAGCGGCGGCGTCCGGTGCCTTGTCCTCGGCCGGGGCCCTGGCGTCGATCGAGGACATATCCTCGCCTTCTTCGCCGATGATCGCGATGGCAGTGTTGACCTTCACACCTTCGGTGCCTTCCGCGACAAGGATCTTGCCGACCACGCCTTCATCGACAGCTTCGAATTCCATCGTGGCCTTGTCGGTTTCAATCTCGGCCAGAATATCGCCGGATTTCACGGTGTCGCCTTCTTTGACCACCCATTTGGCCAGTGTGCCTTCTTCCATCGTGGGGGAGAGGGCGGGCATGAGAATTTCAGTAGCCATTTACACAGCCTCCCCTTGTGGGACTTCGTCCGCATAGATGTCTGTCCAAAGCTCTTCGAGTGCGGGCTCCGGGCTTTCCTTGGCGAACTCTGCCGCCTCGTTCACGATTTCCTTGATCTCCTTGTCGATGGCCTTCAGGTCGTCCTCGGACGCGTGTCCGCCCGACAACAGCATCTGGCGCACATGCTCGATCGCATCGCGCTTTTCGCGCATTTCCTGAACTTCCTCGCGGGTCCGGTACTTGGCCGGGTCCGACATGGAGTGACCCCGGTAGCGGTAGGTCTTGATCTCCAGAATATACGGCCCGTCGCCCGCTCGGCAGACCGCAACGGCCTTTTCACCGGCGGCTTTCACGGCGAGCACGTCCATTCCGTCAACCTCTTCGCCCTTGATGCCGTAGGCGGCACCGCGCTCCCAGTAGGAGGGGGAATGGGTGGATCGTTTGGTGGAGGTGCCCATGGCGTACTGGTTGTTTTCGATGACAAAAATGACCGGCAGGTTCCACAGCTCGGCCATGTTGTAGGCCTCGTAGACCTGGCCCTGGTTGGCCGCGCCGTCGCCGAAATACGTGAAGGTCACGCGCTTGTTGTCGAGGTACTTGTCCGCAAACGCCAGACCCGCGCCGATTGGCACCTGAGCGGCAACAATGCCGTGACCACCATAGAAATGTTTCTCCTTGGAGAACATGTGCATGGAGCCGCCTTTGCCCTTGGAATACCCACCTTCACGGCCGGTCAGCTCGGCCATCACGCCCTTGGGATCCATGCCACAGGCCAGCATATGGCCATGATCGCGGTACGAGGTGATGCGCTTGTCACCTTCCTCTGCCGCGGCCTCCAGGCCCACAACGACCGCTTCCTGGCCGATATAGAGGTGGCAAAAGCCGCCGATCAGACCCATGCCGTAAAGCTGACCTGCCTTTTCTTCAAACCGCCGGATCAGAAGCATCTCGCGGTAATAGGTCTTCAGCTCGTCGGCGGACACATTGGATTTCGTCTCAGACTTCTCGGTCGCTTTGCGTGCAGCCATTGCGCGCCACTCCTCGATCGTTGCGGGGCCGTTACAGGAATAGTTTAACGTTGAACCATTGTTACCAGAGGATTTTGGCAGAGTCTTGCAGATATGCAACCAGTCTGGCGCAGTTCGGATGCGAAAATACGCAAGCCGTTATAATTGCTAATAAATTATAGGTTGCCGTTACGGCAAGACCAACTCATCCGGGCGCGCATATCCCAGGACATCGCGCACACGCTCGTCGAGCAGGTCCAGATCCAGATAATTGTCCGACAGGCGCCGGGTCAGGATGTCCATGCGCGCGGTCTGGCCTTGCAACAGCTCCAACTCGGCTGTCAATCGGGCGCGCTCCGCCTCAACCTGAATGCGCTGAAACAAGCCGTTGTCGCCCTGCACGGCGGCGAAGGTGAAATAAACGCCGACGACGATCAACAGGCTGGGGATAATCGCCCTGGTAAGGGAAAGGGTACGAACCATGTGTCTGCCTCAACCGCCCGTAGATGGGCCAAGTATCCACCTCTGCCGGGTGGATTTGGCAGTAGATTCGCACATATCAATCCGTTTGTGAATCCCCGATGTGGGCTTAGGTAACCGAGGCGGCGTGGATGGTGTCAATGGCGGCGTTCAACGTGCCGTTGAAGGCGGTGTCGTCCTGCTGTGCCGAAAGACCTTCGGTCAGCGCGCGGCTGAAGCTGGCGATCACGCCGGGGTTGGCTGCGAGTTTTGCAGTGGCCTCGGCCCGGTTATAGCCGCCGGACAGCGCCACCACGCGCATCACGCGGGAGTGTGCCACAAGCGGGGCATAGAGGCCGGTTTGCGTTGGCAATGTCAGCTTCAACATGACCTGCGCGTCGCCCTGCATCCGGTCCAACTCTGCCAGAATGGCGTCGCGCAACAGTGCCTCGGCCTCGGCCTTGTCAGGCGCATTGATGGAGACTTCGGGTTCCAGAATTGGCACCATGCCGTGCGTCGAAACCTCGGCTCCCACCTCGAATTGTTGGGCGACATTGGCGGCAATCCCACGGGCGTTTGCACCCGCAATCACGGACCGCGCCTTGGTGCCGAAGATGCCCTTGCCCGCGGCGCGGTCCAGTGTCGCGCCCAGGCCGGGCATGGATTTGAGCATCTGCACGCCGTCGGCCTCTGCCTCCAGCCCCTTGTCGATTTTGAGGAAGGGGACAACCTGACGCTCGGCCCACAGGTATTCGGCAGCGGGCCGTCCCGCGATATCGCGGTCCATCGTCATCTCGAACAGGATCGCGCCGATGATCTTCTTGCCGCTAAAGCCGGGGGCCGTGGCGATGCGGGCCCTCATGGCGTGGATCAGGTCGAACATTTCGGCCTCGGAGGCATAGGAGCCTTCCGCCAGGCCATATTGCGCCAGCGCTTTTGGGGTAGAGCCGCCCGACTGGTCCAGCGCGGCGATGAAGCCCGCGCCCTGTGTCATTTGTGCTGTCTGCTCGGCTGTGCCCATGGGTGCCTCCGGTTTGTAAGGTTTCCAAAGGTTTAGGGCGCGCGGCTCAAGGGAGCAATCATGGTTGCGCTATCAGTCGCGCCTGGCTGCGTCCTCCAGGGCCGCGACACCGGGCAATATCTTGCCCTCCATCCATTCCAGAAACGCGCCGCCCGCAGTGGAGACATAGGTGAAATGGTCCGCCGCGCCTGCCTGGTTGAGCGCGGCAACGGTATCACCTCCACCTGCGACGGAGATAAGAGTGCCGGCCTGCGTGGCCTTGGCTGCGGCTTGAGCCGCCGCGTTGGTGGCCGCGTCAAAGGGGGCGATTTCAAATGCGCCCAGGGGGCCGTTCCAGATCAGCGTTTTGGCGCGGTCCATTGCGGCAATGATATGCGCGGTGCTGTCGGGCCCCGCGTCGAGGATCATGGCGCCGGATGGCACGTTTTCGGCCATGACGATCTCGCTGTCCGCGCCTGCCTTGAACTCCTGCGCCACGACCACATCACGCGGCAGCAGAATTTCGCAGCCTGTCGTGGTGGCCTTTTCGGCAATGGCGCGCGCGGTGCCGGTCAGGTCATGTTCACACAGCGATTTGCCGACATCGACGCCCTGGGCGGCGAGGAAAGTATTGGCCATGCCGCCGCCAATCACGAGGATATCGACCTTTTCCACGAGGTTGGTCAGCAGATCCAGCTTCGACGACACTTTCGCCCCGCCGACCAATGCCATCACGGGCCGCTCCGGCGAACCGAGGGCGGCCTGCAGGGCGCTCAATTCAGCCTCCATCAGGCGACCGGCACACGATGGCAACAGGCGTGCGACGCCTTCGGTAGAGGCATGTGCGCGGTGCGCGGCGGAGAATGCGTCGTTGCAGTAGACATCACCGAGCGAGGCCAGAAAGCCTGCCATCTTTGGGTCATTTGCCTCTTCCATGGCCGAGAAGCGGGTGTTCTCGATGAGGGTCACGGAGCCGTCCGGCAGCGCGTCGAGCGTGGCACGGTCCGGCTTTTCGATGAAATTGACCGGCTGTCCCAGGGCCGCTTCCAGCGCAGGAAGGGTGATGCGGAGGCTCATGTCCGGCACGTATTGCCCTTTCGGGCGCCCGAAGTGAGCCAGCAAAACCGGGCGGCCGCCTTTGGACAGGATGTCCTTGATCGTTGGCACGATCCGCGTGATCCGGGTGGCGTCGGAAACCGTTCCGTTTTCGACCGGCACGTTGATATCGACACGGGTCAGCACGAGTTTGCCCGCAAGGTCCATGTCGTCGAGAGTATTGAAGCGCATGGAGGTGTCCTTCCGGGGAATGTCAGCCGTCTGGCTGATGGTCCGCCAAAAGAGATTTTGTGCCTCCGGCGGGAGTTGTACGGGCAAGATGAAGCGGGGAGCGCGCGCAATTCGAATGGACTGCGCGCGATTTTGGTCCGGAGCCTAGAGGAATTTGCCCATCGCAACGGCGGTATCGGCCATGCGGTTGGAGAAGCCCCATTCGTTGTCATACCATGTCAGAATACGGACCATTGTTCCGTCCATGACCTTGGTTTGATCCGTCGCGAAGATCGACGAATGCGGGTCGTGGTTGAAATCGGAGCTGACCAGCGGTTCGTCGGTGGCGCCCAGGATGCCTTTGAGCGGGCCATTGGCGGCATTGCGGATGGCGGTGTTGATCTCATCGACCGTGGTCGCGCGAGCGGCCTCGAAGGTCAGGTCCACGACCGACACGTTGGGCGTCGGCACCCGGATCGCGACGCCGTCAAGCTTGCCCTTGAGGTCAGGCAGCACGAGGCCCACGGCTTTGGCGGCTCCGGTCGATGTCGGGATCATGCTCAGCGCTGCGGCACGCGCACGATAGAGGTCCTTGTGCATCGTATCGAGGGTTGGCTGGTCGCCGGTATAGCTGTGGATCGTCGTCATGAAACCTTTGACGATGCCGATTTCAGTGTGCAGCACATGGGCCACGGGCGAGAGGCAGTTCGTGGTGCAGGACGCGTTGGACACGATGATATCTTCGGCGGTCAGAGTATCATGGTTGACGCCGTATACGATTGTCTTGTCGGCGTCGGAGCCTGGCGCGGAGATCAGCACACGGCTGGATCCGCTATCGAGATGGGCCTGGCACGCCTCCTTGGAGGTGAATATCCCGGTGCATTCCAGCACGATATCCACATCGGCCCATGGCAGTTCGGCAGGGTTGCGGATCGCGGTCACATCCATCGGGCCGCGGCCCACGTCGATGGTGGTTTCGGTTGTCGTGACCGTCGCCGGGAAGCGGCCGTGAACGCTGTCGTAGCGCAGCAGGTGGGCATTGGTTTCAACCGGGCCCAGATCGTTGATCGCCACCACCTCGATATCGGTGCGACCGGATTCGATGATGGCGCGCAGCACGTTGCGTCCAATTCGACCAAATCCATTGATTGCGACTTTTACGGCCATTGGGGTGTCTCCTGATGGTCAAACGGGGCTCAATTGCCCACTGCTCGGCGTATTGTTAGCGGTAACATTGCTTCCATAGCCTGTGTGCCGCTACTTTAAAAGGGTGCAGTGAGCGCGTCAAATCACCCGTTTCATTGCTGCTGTTTATCGCCAAAACGCCATCCAGATCAGCACGGAGGCAAACTTCTGAGCCAGAAACAGCGTATAGGTCCAGTCAAACAGCACGCCATCCACGGCCAGAAAGGCGGCGAGGAGGATGAGGATCCATATGGCGAGAGTGTTTGTCATTCGGGTTGGGTTCTGGCACGCCGTATCGCGGTATGGAAGAGCGGGTGCACGGCTATTTCTTGGCACCGGCCTGCGGATGCGCCATGGCCTCGTGCGGGACAAGGTCCCACGCCAGCCCTTCATTGCGGTAAATGCGCTGGCCCAGACGCGGGTAGTCGCCCACATCATGGGGCAGACGCTGGCCGATCACGAGGATGCGCAGCGTCTCGGTCCCGGAATTCAGAATGGTATGGGCCAGGCCCATCTTGCGGTAGCCAATGAAATCGCCGGAGCTGATAGGATAATCCACGTCGCCGATGGTGGCCGTGCCTGTGCCGGACAGCACATAAACCGCTTCATCCTCATAGTGATGGACGTGGTATTCCGTGGTCTCAAAGCCGGGTGCGACCTCGATGACATGAATGCCGAGGCCGGTGAGGCCCGTGACATCGCCCAGGGATTTGTTGATCCGCTGTGCGCCATCATTGAGGAAATGGGTCTTGGCCAGCCCCTCCATCGCGTCGATCTCGGCGGCCTTCATCAGGTATGTATCGGTCATTCGAGTGGCTCCCCTGCCGTGTGCTCCCGGTCAGAGTGACCCGCGGGCGCGGCGGGGTAAAGGCTGCGGCGGATCGGGGCTTTTGGAATTCGCCCAAGAAGCGTTATCCGGAACGCGGACTTGCAAAGGGTTGGACCATGGCTATGGGTCGAATTGTAGTATAAGAATGCCCATTCGGCAAATTCTGACCGCGACGGCGTTTTTCTTGTAGGGGCTTTAACCGTTCAGACACTCAGACCGCGATTCAGGCGGAGGGAATGGAGGGGCAGCCCAACGCCTACTTTCGCTCACGGGACCATTCCATCCACCTCGGTCCGTGCAACCCCGATTTGGACGGCGATCACGCGTCTGTCTGACATCGGAGTTCTTCCAAGAGAGGCGTTTGTGACAACGAGGTCGGTGAGCGAGTCGATGACGTTCTACGGCCGATTGGAATAGCCGGTATTCAACGATCAAGGCGTGCATCAAGGCCGTTACCGCGGATGATTTCCTGGATCTCACGCGAGGCGGAATAGGCTTGGTTGGTCAGATTTCGTCGAAGAGGCGCCGCCTCGGCCTCAAACAATTCGACTGCGGCATCGGTCTCTCCGGCGGGCAACAGTTCATGAACTTGGATGGACAGCAGTGGAAGCTCGCCGTACCCGGCAATCAGCGACTTTTCCTGTTCGATGTGTGTGGTTTCGGCGATGTTATTGCGCTGGACCGCGTGTAATGCGCGGCACGCTAGCGGATTTGACGCTTTAAGAAGGTTAGCGCAGCAACCGCCCGATCGCACCAGCGACATCGGCCATTTGTACTGAGCATCCTTGACATCAAATCATGTAGGCATGCGGACAGTGCGATTTCCGACAACCTTGGTCCGGTCAGGCACGAAGATGCATGGCGGCACCCTATGGTTGAAATCGCCGAGGTCAACTCTGTCAACCACTGCAAATACTTTGGAGGTCTGCGAGTCCAGCATGTTGGCGGAAGTCGGTCGCCCAAACACAGGAAGGTTGCGCGAACGGATCAGCGAACCACCTTCGGGTAGACGCGGTTGGTCAAGTATGTTGCAGTGAGCGTGCGAGCATAAGGACAAGACATGAGCGGACTACTGGCCCTTCTCGACGATGTGGCGGCGATTGCAAAAGTGGCTGCGGCCTCGGTCGATGATGTGATTGGTCAGGCCGCGAAGGCGGGTGCGAAGGCGGCGGGGGCCGTGATAGATGATGCGGCTGTGACGCCGAAGTATGTGCACGGGTTTGCGGCCAAGCGGGAGTTGCCGATCGTCTGGCGCATCGCGCGCGGGTCGATCTTCAACAAGTTGGTGATCCTGCTGCCGGTGGCCTTGCTGCTGTCCAGTTTCGCGCCCTGGATGATCCCGCCGTTGCTGATGCTCGGCGGGGCATATTTGTGCTTTGAAGGGGCGGAGAAGGTCTATCACTGGCTGTCGCCAAAGCATTCCGATGTGGACGATGCGGTGAAGAAAAAGATGTCCGCCGAGGATACAGCGCATCTGGAGGAGCAGAAGGTCAAAGGCGCGATCAAGACCGATTTTATTCTGTCGGCCGAGATCATGACCATCGCACTGGCTGCATTGGAAACGGATAGCATTTGGCTTGAAGGGGCCGCGCTGGCCGTGGTGGCCATCGGGATCACACTGATTGTTTACGGCTCTGTGGCGATCATCGTGAAGGCTGATGACGTCGGTCTTCATATGGCCAGCAATGGCCGCCTGGGCTCCACGCGCAAGATCGGCGAGGCCGTTGTGCGCGGTATGCCGGGGTTCCTGAAGGCACTAACGATCGTGGGAACGGCGGCGATGCTGTGGGTTGGCGGATTCTATCATCGTGCACGGTCTTGCCGAGATGGGCTGGCACGGTCCAGAGGATAGGATCGACGGCATGGCCCGCGTGGCAGGGGGCGACAGCGGCACGATCGTGTGGATCGTGAAGGCCGCGATTGATGGTGTCCTTGGTGTGGTTTTAGGTCTTGCCCTGATCCCCGTTGCCTCGGGTATCATCGCGCCGGTGTTGCGCGCCGTTGGCCTGGGTGGAGAGGCCGCGCATTAGATCTGAGCCTTTGTCCCGGTCTCAATTGGTTTTTGCCCTTAACTGCACGTTAACCATAGGTTCATACTCATGCGGTATAGTGGTTCCGGGGTCGCCGATGACGTCATTGTCGGCCCGCCTAAGCGACGCCCTCGGTGGTTGGACCCCTGCCGAGGGTGGACGCCCAACTTTAGAGATACCGAGAGTCGACCGTTCCGCCCTCGCGCTGCACTCTGGACCGTGCGCGTGGGTGCGGGACGTGCCGAAATGGGCGAGCCGCGGCTCGCCCATTGAAGCGCTTTTACAGTATGGATTTGACCTTCGACGTGATATCCTTTGCGGTGATTGCGAAGTGCTCGAACAGATCCTCCGCCGGGGCAGATGCGCCGAAATCGTGCATGCCGACAAAACCGGCCTTGTCGCGCTTGCCGCGTTCGCCGTACAGCCACCGATCCCAGCCGAAGCGGGCTGCGGCCTCCACGGCCACACGGACCGGGCCACCGGGCAGGACCCGCTTGCGATAGGCCTCATCCTGCTCCTCGAACAACTCCCAGCACGGCATGGAGACGACGCGGGTGCCGATGCCCTCGGCCTGCAACAACTCGCGGGCCTCCATGGCGATGGAAACCTCGGAACCTGTGGCCATCAGGATCGCCTGACGTTTGCCATCAGCGTCCGCCAACACGTAGGCGCCCTGGGCGGTGAGGTTCCTGGTCTTGTGCTCGGTGCGGACCAGCGGAAGCCCCTGGCGCGACAAGGCCAGAGTGGACGGCGTCCTGGTGGCGGTCAGCGCAAGCTCCCAGGCCTCGGCCGTCTCGACCGCATCTGCAGGCCGGAAAACGTTCATGTTCGGCGTCGCGCGCAGCATCGCCAGATGCTCGACCGGCTGGTGGGTCGGACCATCTTCGCCGACGCCGATGCTGTCGTGGGTCATCACATAGACCGGCGCGATTTTCATCAGTGCAGACAGGCGGATGGAGGGACGGGCGTAGTCGGTGAAGGTAAAGAAGGTGCCACCATAAGGCTTGATGCCACCGTGCAGGATCATGCCGTTCATCGCCGCAGCCATCGCGTGTTCACGGATGCCAAAGTGAATGTGGCGCCCCATGCGATCTTCGGGCGTGAAGGTGCCAAGCCCGCCGGTGTTGGTCAGGTTCGATCCCGTCAGGTCGGCGGAGCCGCCCATGGTCTCGGGCATGATCGCGTTGATAACCTCAAGCGCCATTTGCGACGCCTTGCGGGTCGCGACCTTGGGCTTTTCCTCGGACAGTTGCTTCTTCATCGCCTTGATCGTGGCCGACAGCTTTTTCGGCATCTCACCTGCGAAGGTGCGGTTGAATTCGGCGCGCTTGTTGCCGGAGAGGGCGTCAAACCGCTCCTCCCATGCCTGACGGGACGTCGCACCGCGAGAGCCCACGCCCTCCCACCAGGACTTCAGAATCTGACGGGATCTCAAACGGCGCGTGTTTCCAGCCGTAGGCGGCCTTTGTGTCGGCGATCAGTGTGGCATCTGTCAAAGCGCCGTGGCCCTTGGCGGTGTCCTGCGCGCTGGAGCCGATGGCGATGTGGGTCTTGCAGGCGACCATCGCGGGGCTGCCAGAGGCCTTTGCCGCCGTGATCGCACGGTCGATATCCTCGGGATCGTGGCCGTCACACTCGAACACATCCCAGCCGGACGCGGCAAAGCGTGCCTTCTGGTCCGTGCAATCCGACAGCGACACCTTGCCGTCGATGGTAATGCCATTGTCATCCCACAACACGACAAGGCGGCTAAGCTCCTGCCGCCCCGCCAGTGCCAGCGCCTCCTGGCTCACGCCCTCCATCAGGCACCCGTCGCCCACAATGCAATAGGTGTAATGGTCGATGATCTTCGACCCCCACTTGGCGCGCAAATGCTCTTCTGCCATCGCGAAACCGACGGAGTTCGCAATGCCCTGGCCAAGCGGGCCGGTTGTCGTCTCGATACCGTCGACATGGCCGTACTCCGGATGCCCTGCGGTGATCGCGCCCAACTGGCGAAAGTTCTTGATCTGCTCCAGCGTCATGTCCTTGTAACCGGTCAGGTGCAGAAGCGAATAGAGCAGCATGGACCCGTGGCCCGCCGACAGAATGAAGCGGTCGCGGTTTGGCCAGTTGGGGGCACTCGCATCGAAACTCAGATGCTTCTCGAACAGAACCGTTGCCACATCCGCCATCCCCATCGGCATGCCCGAATGACCTGAATTGGCCGCAGCCACAGCGTCCAGCGTCAGGGTCCGGATACAGGCGGCGCGTGCCCAGTGATCGGGGTGGGCTTTGGCGAGGGCGGCGATATCCATGGTGGTTGTGTCCTTTGTACAGGCAAGCGCGGCGAGCCGTCCGCGACCTGCTTTGGCCAGCGTGATATCATCGCAAAGGGTGAGTGCAAGCGCTGTTGTGGGGCCGAAAGCGCCAATTCCCGCCCAAATCAGCGCATTTGACGCGGAAAACCTTGCAAAGCCCCGCTATTTGACGACCAAATGAGGATGTGTCAGAGGCAGGACACTGCGGTTTGGCCAAATGGCTCGATTGGCTGGTAAGATCGGGGCGAATGCCCGGCGCCGGCACGCGATGGAAACCAATGGACCGTCATGCAGGATCTGCACGCGGGCATACGAGGGGGCGACGGCTGTCATGGGCGACACTGCCGATTTTAAACACTTGACCGAGATTGAAGCGCGTCTTGCGCGGGCGCTGGACCGTATCGCTGCCGGATTGGATGCCGGCGCAAACACAGGGTCCGACGAGGCGCGGCTGGATGCGGAGGCGCGCGCGGCGGAGTTGGCCGAGCGGGTGAACGCGCTGGAATCGCGGTTGTCGGAAACGCAGGAAGCGTTGAGCGAGGCCCAAAGCGAAGCCGCGACGGCGCGCGAGGGTGCAAACGCTGAGCCAGGCGGCGACGCAGCGGCTTTGGCGGCGCTGGAGTCGCGCCTTTCAGCAGCGGAGGCCGCACGCGGCGCAGCACAGGCCGAGCAGGAACAGCAGGCCGCCGAGCTGGCGCGGATGGCTGCGGAGGTGGCAGAAAAAGACTTTGCCCTCTCCGAGATGCAGACGGCGCTGGAAGCCGCGCAGGCGGACCTGGATACGCCCGAGAAAACCTCGGCCGAGGTGGAAGATATGGAAAGAGCGCTGGCGGTGATGGGCCGCAGGGCGGAGCGTGCCCGCGAAGAACGCGACGCCGCCCGCACAGCCTGCCACGCGGCCCAGGACATTGCGGACGAGTTGCGCGAGGCCACTGGCAGTACCCCCGACGCTCGTGTTCTGGAACTGCGCCGCCAGTTGCGACTTGTGCGCACCCGCGCCGAGGATCTGGCCGCCGAGATGTCTTTGCTGCAAAGCGGATCCGGTGCAGATATCGCCATGCTGGATCAAGGATTGCTGGCCGAAGTCGAGACCCTGCGTCAGTTGCGAGAGGCCGATGCGGCGGAGCTGGACCGGATCGTGAACGATATGCAGGCGGGACTTGATTCTGCAGGAGGGAACGCACATGCCTGAGGTTGAAGTGGAAATCGGCGGGCGCGCGTTCAGCGTTGCCTGTCAGGCTGGCGAGGAATCGTTTCTACGCTCTGCCGCAAAGATGCTCGACACCGAAGCGGCTGTGGTCCTGGGCCAGATCGGTCGGATGCCACCGGAGCGAATGCTGCTGATGGCGGGTCTGATGCTGGCCGACAAGACCGCTGCGCAGGAGGATGAACTGCGCGAGTTGCAGGAAAAGGTCGGGGCGCAGGACAAGGCGTTGCGCTCGGCCGAGGAGCGTCTGGCAGACCGGGCGCGGCGGATCTCCGAGTTGCAGCAAGCGGGCCCTCGGACCGAAGTGCCGGATGCGCTGAGCGACGGCTTGGCGGAGTTGACCGCACGCGCCGAGGCCATGGCTGACGCGATGGACGCGGCGGGTGCAAGCAACGCTTAATCGGTGAAGATGGGTGCCAGCAGACGCGCCGCCTCGGCATAGGGATCCGCCAGCGTTGTGCGGTCCTCGCCGGGATAAAAGCGCGCCCGGACCGCCGTGGGCATTGGGCGAGGCTGCACCAGATGCACGGCGGGCCCGATTTTCGCCGTTTCCGCCTGCCAGCTTTGCACCAGCGCGCGCGCGGCCGCCTTCGACATTGCGTAGGGGCCGGAGAACTTGGCGTCCCAGATATCATCGTAGAACACCGCCGTTGCGGCCTTGGACGGGGCCATCAGCGGCTCGATATTGGCGACAAGCCGCGAGAGTGCGCGAATATTGGTATCTGTTACCTTGTCCAGATCCTTGACCTGCACGTGCGGCACAGGGGTCAGCGGGGTGACTGCAATGGCGGCATGCACCCAGATATCAGCGCCCCCCCACCGGTCAAAAACCGAACGGCACAGGTTCGCGATGGCGCCGTCGTCGGTGATATCCATCGGCGCGAGGGTGGCCTGGCCGCCCGCCGCCTTGATCCGGTCATCGAGGTCTTCCAGCCCGCCAATGGTGCGCGCCACGGCCACGACATGCGCGCCCTGTTCCGCCAGCCACAGCGCGCTGGCGGCACCCAGACCACGGGAGGCCCCGGTGACGAGGGCGATTTGTCCGGTGAGTGGTTTTTCCGTCATGGCGCGTCTGTTGCCCGCTTGCACGCCCAAGCGCAAGCGAATACCGTTGCGTCAAAGGGCAAAAGAGCCTTTGCAGACCTAGGGACAAGGAGCCGCCATCATGGGCCGCGAAACGACACTTCTCAACGCAACAATGGGCCAGGAGGGGCTGCTTCGCAAAACTGCCCTCGTGATCGGCGGCACGGTTCTGATCGCATTGGCCGCCCGCACGAGCGTCCCGATGTTTCCGGTGCCGATGACGCTGCAGGTGCTGGCCGTCTTGCTGGTTGGTTTTACGATGGGATCGCGCCTTGGTGCGGTCACGGTGCTGGCCTATCTGGCGCAGGGTGCGGCGGGCCTGCCGGTCTTCTCGCCCACGACGATCATGGGTCCGCTGGCCCTTGTCGGCCCGACGGCAGGCTTTCTGGTGGGCTTTGTGGCCATGGCCTGGGCCGCTGGTTACGCGGCCGAGCGGGGCCTGGCGAAGGGGTTTGTCGGCACGGCTTTGTCGGCGCTCGTCATTTCCGGGGCGCTTTATATTCCCGGCATCGCATGGCCGATGGGTCTTGCCAGCGCAATGGGAGTTGAGGCCGGTTGGGTCGGACGGGACCTTGCTTTCTACTGGGCGCATTTCACGTCGCCATTCCTGATCGGTGACGCGGTCAAGGCCGTGGTCGTCGCGCTGATCGTGACGGGGGCGTGGACCGCGCTTTCGCGCCGTTGACGACCTTGGATTTTCGAGGCAACGCCGCTCCGACCGGGGCGGCGTTTTCGTATCCGGCTCTGGCTGCTCAAGGTTGAGCAGCAGCCCAACCCATTGAGTTCGGATCTGATTTTATTTTTCATAACCTTTTGTTAAGGTTATCCAGCGCTCAGGCAGCCGGAGGCGGTCGCGCATACCCGCGCTCAAGTAGCCGGAGGCGGTCGCGCAAAAACAGACCGTCTAGGCCTTGATATGGCCGACCATATCGCTGCGCCCGAAGCTGTCGTAGATCGCGAGGATCTCTGTCGCGGCCAGGCCATCCTGTTGGGCGGCGTGGAACGGGTGTTTCGCCGTGGTAATCCAGTAGAGCGGCGGGCGGCCGTCGGAGTAGGGGGTGAGGATCCCCTCGGTCAGCATCGGCCCGGTCAGGCGCGGGAGCTGGGTGTAGAGCCGCGACGGCATGTCGCCCAGACGGTCGGCCTCGCCCCGGGTCTGGGCGCCGCGAAACATCGCGTGGTTGCCTGTCCTGAGGCTGCACCACACGCCCAGAAAGACCGAATCCCCCGTGCCCTTCACGGGGATCGGCAGATAGGCACGCAACAGGTTTTCACCGTCGCGCCGGGCGTAGTTTTCTGTAAAAATCTCGGACCCGCCAAGATCAAAGGCGGAATCCTCGGCCGGCTCTGGCGGGTTTTTCCAGCCGAACGGCGCGTCGGGCCAGACGATACCGATGCCCGCGTGCAGGACCGTCCCGCAACAGGCGCAGGCATAATCGGGCGTGATCAGACGGCGCGCAAGCTCTGCCTCGGGGACCTCGGGCCGGGGTTTGCGGCGGCGGAACAGACGTTTCATTCTGCCGCTTCCAACTGAAACCCTTTCGCGATCTGGTCCGAGGGGGAGACGGGATAATCGCCCGAAAAACAGGCGTCGCAATAGGCGGGCTGGCTGGCATCGCGGCCATTTTGCTCGCCCACGGCGCGGTAGAGACCATCGAGCGAGATGAACTTGAGGCTATCGACGGCGAGGTGATCGCGCATTTCCTCCTCAGACATGGTGGCGGCCAGCAGTTTCTCGCGCTGAGGCGTGTCGACGCCATAAAAACAGGGCCATGCCGTCGGCGGAGAGGCGATGCGGAAGTGCACTTCGGCAGCACCCGCATCAAGGATCATCTCCTTGATCTTGCGGCTGGTGGTGCCGCGCACCACGCTGTCGTCCACCAGGATCACCCGCTTGCCCTTGATCAGCGCGCGGTTGACGTTGAGCTTGAGGCGCACGCCCATGTTGCGGATCTGCTCGGACGGCTCGATGAAGGTGCGGCCCATGTACTGGTTGCGGATGATGCCCATGGCGTAGGGAATACCCGATTCCTGGCTGTAGCCGATGGCGGCGGGCGTGCCCGAGTCCGGGACCGGACAGACAATATCCGCATCCACCGGAGCCTCACGCGCCAGTTCCACGCCGATCTGACGGCGGTTTTCATAGACCGACCGCCCGCCGATGATGCTGTCGGGGCGAGAGAAATAGACATGCTCGAAGATACAGAAGCGCGGGCGTTTCGGCTCGAACGGCTTGTAACTTTCAATGCCGCGGGCGGTGATAACGACCATCTCGCCGGGGGCCACTTCGCGGACGAACTCTGCCCCGATGATATCGAGCGCGCAGGTTTCCGACGACAGGGCATAGCCATCGCCCAGTTTGCCGATCACCAGCGGACGCACGCCGAGCGCGTCGCGACATCCGATCAGTTTGGTGCGGGTCATGGCGACCACGGAAAACGCGCCCTCAACCCGGCGCAAGGCGTCTTTCATCCGCTCCGGAATGGTCTTTTGATAGCTGCGCGCCATCAGGTGGATGATGCATTCGCTGTCGGAGGAGGACTGGAAGATGGAGCCGGACTGGATCAGATCGCGGCGCAGTTCATCGGCGTTGACGATGTTGCCGTTGTGCGCGATGGCAGCGCCGCCCATGGCGAATTCACCAAAGAACGGCTGGACGTCGCGGATCTGCGTGGCCCCCTTGGATCCGGCGGTGGAATAGCGCACGTGACCGATGCCGATGGTGCCCGGCAACGTTTCCATGACCTTCTGGGATGTAAAGACATCCCGGACGTATCCGAAGCGGCGGGCGGAACTGAATCCGGCCTCCGGGTCATGGGTGACGATGCCACCGGCTTCCTGCCCGCGATGCTGCAATGCGTGGAGGCCAAGGGCGACGAAGTTGGCGGCGTCGGCCATGCCGATCACGCCGAATACGCCGCATTCCTCGCGCAGCTTGTCATCGTCGCGCGCATCAAAGGGATGCCAGGGGAATTGAGGGGCGGGGAAGGCTGTCTCAACCATTGGGCGAATCTCCGGAGCGAGGCACGGGCAAGACATAGGCCGCGAGCGCCCGAGTGTCACGAAACGATCATATGAATTGCGCGATGGGTCGCGCGATGATGGACCAAAGCGCTGAAATGGGGTAGTTTTCGATAACAACAAGAGAAAATGGGCATATCGGAGCAGGCAATGCGGTTTTTGATACTTGTGGCAGGTGCTGCCATGGCGGCGAGCTATATGGTAACGTGGATTGAGCCACCTTTTGCGGCGCAGGAATTCTCGCCCGTAGGCTTGATAGGTGAGGATTTACAGAGGCTTGTCAGCGAAGGGCCATGGCAGGCCTGGGTCTTTCTGGGCGGCTTTGCTGTGGCTGGACTGGCAGCGATCCTGGCGTTTATCGGCCGGCCCTCGGGGTTTCTGGCGTTGCTGGCGGGCGCGTCGCCTGTCGCGTTGGGGGTGCATTATTACCTGAGGGCGGAGGATTTGCAGACCAATCTCGGCCTGCCGTTTTCCGTCGATTTCTCGGACCTCGGGCAGGCCTATGAGCTGTTGGCGGATTTCATCCGTGCGGGTCTGTGGATGTATCTTGGCGGTGCGGGGGTGCTGCTATTGGTGGGCATGTCGATGGTGTTCGGCAAGCGCTAGCCGCGGGACAGAGCGCCGGTTTCGGGCAATCCCGGGCCGGGGCCGTCAGAGCGCCTTCGGGACATCGGGGCGGTGTCACCGGGTCCCGGTCGCGGGCTGTTGTCTATTCCGCAGGGGCGGGCTGATCGCCATCAATCAGCGTCTCGTAGCGCTGCAGGATCCAGTCGGGCATGTCATCGGGGATCTGCGCCTCGATCTGGTCCTGCATATTGGCAAACACGGCGGCGGACCTGCTGTCGGAAATTGAAGGGATAGGCTCATCGCCCACGATCCGCTCGTAGGCGATCAGTGCCACGATCACCAGAAGCACGCCACGCGCCACGCCGAACAGGAACCCGAGGCCCGCATCGAGGCCACCGAGGACGGAGCGCTGCACGACCGATGCGAATAGCGGCGTGAACAGCGACAGGATCACAAGCGCGAGGATGAAGACGATGCCGAAGGCCAAGAGGATACCCAATTCGCGGCTGTCGCCGATGAAATCGCCAAGATAGGGCAATTCCGACATCAGCGGCAGGGCGCTGGGGGCGAAGATGAAGGCGATGAAGGCGGCGGCGACCCAGCCCACGATCGACATCACCTCGCGGACAAACCCACGCGCATAGGCGAGGATCGCCGAGATCACGATCACGCCTGCAACGACGCCGTCAAATATTGTAAATCCGTCCATATCTGCCCTCATACTCAAGTTTGCGCGTCACGTCGCGTCTGAGTTTTCATTGCCTCTGTGGCCAAAGCGGCCGACTATCATCGTGCTGTCATCCTGCCCCGAACACGTCGCCCACGAAAGTGGGAAGATCGGAATAGGATTTCACCGTGACGCCTGCATTATCCGTTATCCTGCACCCCGATGGCGCGATTGCGGTCGAAAAACCAAGTTTCACCGCCTCTTTCAATCTATTTTCTGCCTGAGACACCGGACGCAGCGCGCCGGACAGGGACAGTTCCCCAAATACCACGGTCTCGGCCGGCAGGGCCTCGTCTTCGCGCGCGGACAGTAGTGCGCAGGCGACGGCGAGGTCGGCGGCGGGCTCCGATATGCGCATGCCGCCCGCGATGTTCAGGTAGACATCGAGGCCCTGGAAGGTGATGCCGGCGCGCGCTTCGAGCACGGCGAGGATCATCGACAGGCGCGATCCGTCCCAGCCCACGACGGCGCGGCGCGGCTGGCTCAGGTTCGACGGCGCGACCAGGGCCTGGAATTCGACCAACACCGGCCGGGTGCCTTCGATGCCCGCAAAGACAACCGATCCGGGCGCGGGTTTTTCGCGGTCCGACAGGAACAGGGCGGAGGGGTTCGTGACCTCCGCGAGGCCCTTGCCGGTCATCTCAAACACGCCAATCTCATCCGCCGGGCCGAAGCGGTTCTTGACCGACCGCAGGATCCGGAACTGGTGGCCGCGCTCGCCCTCGAAATAGAGCACGGTGTCGACCATATGCTCGACGACGCGCGGGCCCGCGATCTGGCCGTCCTTGGTGACATGACCCACCAGCATGACCGAAGTGCCGCGACGTTTGGCAAATGTGGTCAGCTCATGGGCGGAGGCGCGGACCTGGGACACGGACCCGGGCGCGCTGTCGACCGTATCGAGCCACATCGTTTGGATCGAATTGATGATGGCGAGGTCGGGTTGTTCGGCCTCCAGCGTCGTGAGGATATCGCGCAGGTTGGTCTCGGACGCGAGCAGCACGGCGGAGGACGAGAGGCCGAGGCGGTCGGCGCGCATCCGGACCTGAGCGGTGGCTTCCTCACCCGAGACATAGATGACCTTGAGGCCCTGGCGCGCGAAGGCGCTTGCGGCCTGCAGGAGCAGGGTCGATTTGCCGATGCCCGGATCGCCGCCGACCAGCGTGGCCGAGGCGGGCACGAGGCCGCCACCAAGGACTCGGTCCAGTTCCGCCACACCGGACGACTGGCGCGGCGGCGGATCCTCTTTGGTGCGCAGATCCTTGAGAAGGATCTTGCGGCCCTTGGCCGATCCCAGCGCCGCCTTGCCGGGGCCGGAGCCAAGCGGGGCCTCCTCGCGGATCGTGTTCCATTCGCCACAATCGTCGCAGCGCCCCGACCACTTCTTGTGAACGGCACCGCAGTTTGAGCAGGTGAATTGGGTGACGGGTTTGGCCATGCCGGGGGGTGTAGCCGAGCGCGGGGGAGAGGGGAATAGCTGGTCCCGCCAAATGCTGCTGTCGCACGATCACGATCGGCATATTTTTGGCCGGGAGCCGGGAGCCGGGAGCCGAGGGCCCGGAGTTGGACGCCGGACGCCGGGGCGTTGCGGGCCATGGGGCACCGGGATCGTCATGATCCCGATCTTCGAACCAACTGACCTTGGGTGCAGCACGGAACCTCACGCGCCGGTGTTGGGGTGCGTCGCTTGCGGCAATACATTGGATCGTGGCGGATTTTGGCAACGGCGGACTTTGGCAACCGCGGACGGGGCCATTGGCGTCGGGCGGACGGCCTCGGTCGTGTCGAGCGGCGCGGCGGAAGATTCGAAGCGGCCCGCCGTCGGTGCGGTCGGAGTCCTCAGGGAGCGGCTCGTGCCGGTTTTGCCGCGCGTTTGGTGAGAATGGAGATGGCCAGCGAGGCCAGCACGCAGGCGGTGAACAGCCACAGGCCCCAGGCGGTTTCGACACGGCCAACGCTGAGGCCTTTGGCCAGCGTGATATAGACCGCGATCAGGAACACGTCGGCCATGGCGAGTTTGCCCAGGACCTCCAGCGCCGGAAGCATGCGGGCGGGTGCTGCGCTCAGATGGATCAGCGTCAGGCAGATGCTCTTTGCCATCGGTGCCACAAGCGCCAGCAGGGTGATGAGGATCGACAAAGCAAATTCACCGTCGCGCCACAGCGAGGCGAGGCCCGACAGGATCGAGATCTCGGACAGATTGAAGAACGGCAGCAGGCCCGCGCGCATCAGCGGGGCTGTCCAGGAGAGCGGGAACAGCAGCAGCAGCGAGAGGTTGGCAGCGATCAGGGCGCGGTGCATGGGAGCCTTTGCGGGTTGTTCGATGGCGTGGGTTTGTGCGGTTTACAGCTGTGGCGCAAGGGGCGGATGCGGGGAAAGGGTCGGAACCCGAGCCGCCAGAGCGGGGCTGGTCCTGACGTCGCCATGGTGCGCGGCGTCCGTTCCGGCAGTGGTCCCGCCGCGCGACGGGGCCGGTCTCTGGCCGGTGTGACCGTCAGGGCAGGTGACGCCAAGCGATGACCCCGGCCGCGATGACGAGAGTTGCGGCGATGCGCGGCAGCGCGCTGGCGGAGGCTTCGGTGGCGTCCCCGAGCGCCATATGGGTGCCATAGGCCGTGCCTGCGGGAAACAGCAGCGCAATCAGGGCCACAACACTGGGCAGGCCTGCGAGGGCACCAATGAGGACCACCGCGACAAGCGCGATCATGGCGGGAACGAGGTGACCCAGAAGGTCCACCACCGCTGCGACATGGGCACCCCGGGGCAGGCGACGGGTCAGGTTGATCCACGCCAGCAGGGTGAGGGCGGTGTAGGTCCAGAGGCCGGTGGCAAGCGCCTCGATCAGTGCGATGGGGCTGGGCATGGCGTCAGGGCATCGCTTTCGCGGCGGCGGGTGTCGGGACCCGCAGGACGGGAACGGGCCGATCCGGGGCGCGGCGCAGGCAGGGATCGGCGGCGGTGGTCATGTCGGCAATCGGGCTGGGCCAGTGGATCTGGTCCGCGTGTAGCATCGCGGAGGGGGCAGCGATAGTGCCGACGCAGGCAGGCGGGGGAGGCAGGCAGGCGGGGGGCAGGACCCAGTTTGCGGACTTTGGGTTTCGAGATTTTGCCATGGTTGAGGGGTGGGGTGGGCGAGCGTGCTGTTCTGAAATTGAGCGGCCTTGCCGCATTCCTTTATCAAGGGGAGGGGGCGCTGCCCCCTTGGCGCCTTTTCAAGGGGAAAAGAGCGCTTACCCCCGGAGTTGTATTTGGCAAGATGAAGGGCGGAGGCCGTTGGGATCGTCGCGTGTTGAACAGGGCCGCCATTGGCGACGAGGCTGATGGTCCGGGAGGTGAGGTGATCGCCTGACAACGGGTCAGGCGGGGAGAAGATTGCGCGCATAGCGGGTGCGCAGGCTGGTGAGGATTTCATAACCGATTGTGCCGGCGGCGTCGGCCAGTTGGTCGATGGTCTGGTGCGGGCCGATGATGTCGAGCGCTGTGGGCGGCTCGGGACAATCGGTGACGTCGACCGTGAGCAGATCGATGGAGACGCGACCGACGAGGGGGCAGGGTGTGTCGCCGTGCCAGAGGATGGCTTTGCCGGACATGGACCGGATCAGGCCGTCTGCGTAACCCGCTGACAGGGTGGCGATCCGGCGCGGCGCCGGGGCGGTATAGGAGGCCGCGTAGCCGACGGTTCCGCCCGCGTCCACGGTCCGGATCTGGATGACCGGGAGCGACAGGCGGACGACGGGACGCGCGCCTGCAAAGGGCAGGCCGCCGTAGAGGCCGATGCCCGGGCGGATCAGGTCGAAGTGGTAGTCCGGTCCAAGCAGCGTGCCGCCGGTGGCCGCGAGGGAGCGTGGGGTGTCGATCCCTTCGGTGAGGTTCCGAAACGTGGCCAGCTGGGTGTCGTTCCGGGGGTGGTCGGGCGTATCGGCGCAGGCAAGGTGAGACATGACAAGCCTGGCGTCCGTGCAGAGGGTGCGGGTGGCGGCCCAATCCTCGGGCTGGATACCCAGTCGGTTCATGCCGGTGTTGAGCTGGATGCCGAAGGGGTGGTTTGGCAGGGCCTCGCGGTGGCGGGCGTGCTGCTCGGGCGAGTTGAGCATCGGAATGAGGGCCGCGTCGCGGATAAGGCGGGTGTCGCCCGCCATATGGCCGGAGAAGACATTGATCTCAGGGGCGGGACCGAGAGCGGCGCGCAGGGTGACGCCTTCCTCGGCGGTGGCCACGAAAAACCGGCGCGCGCCGGCCGTGGCGAGGGTTCTGGCGACCAGCGCGGCACCCAGCCCGTAGCCGTCGGCCTTGACCACGGCGGCGGTTTCGCCTGCGGTCATGGCGGCGAGCGCGTGGTAATTGGCGGTGAGCGCGCCAAGGTCTAGGGTCAGGGTTCCGGCAGCCATGGGATCTGGTGCTGGTTTCGGACGCGCACGTCAAGGTGCGGTGTGGATCAAGGCCGTGGCACAAGGAAAGCGCGCGCCAATGGATCGGCGCGCGCCTGTTGTCTTATTCCGCTTCGCTCAGGATGAGCTGGATTCTGTCCCGGCTTCCCATTCCATCATCATCCAGAAGAACCCGGATCTGGGCGAGCTGCGAAACTGTCAGGTCGCAGGCGTTTGACGTATCGAGGCCTTCGGCCTGCAGACGGTGACCGACGGCGGATTCCAGCATCGTAGTGCAGCCTGCAAGGTCTTCCTGAGCAACAGCCATGCCGACAGGCGAAAGCATCATGAGCGCAGGGATGAAAAGTGCAAGTTTCTTAGTCATGGTATTAGCTCCGTATATTGAAAAGTGAGCGGCCATTTGTATGGGGTCGCAATTGTGGTGTTTAGTGCATACAAATAGCATCACGTCGAGTGATTTGGCGACCCGTCGTTTCTATTGGAAGTGATTTGCTTCCAATTAATTTTGATATTCGGTATTATGCCTCGGTCGGGTGAAATCCCAGGGCGGCGCCATTGACGCAGTATAAGGCGCCATTGTTATAGGAAATCAAATGCCCCAGGTGCGATCCGCATCTTCGGCATTGCGCCTCAATACCGGCAAGTGAATCGAGGTCGCGAAGCTCTTGCGCCGTCAGTTCAGGCGCCATGGTGGTTTCGGCGCCAGCCAGTAAATCCTGATAGGGTGTCCTGTCGATTGCCGTCACGACGGCATAAGGTTCACTTTGCCTGAAGAAAACCCAGCCCAACTCCAGAACGGTTTTCCAGTAGGCGTCAAACAGCGTCAGTTCACAGGCACGGCAGGAATACAGACCCTCGCGGGTTTCATCCCAGAGCGGGCTTGATTTCCGCTGCTCCGTCCCGCCGCCACGCAGAATTGTATATTCCAGGTCGGAGAGCTGTGCCCGCCACTCATCTTCCGTGCGAATGACTTCAAAGGTGAAGCTCTCTGTGGAATGGGAATTGGCTTGGGCACGATTGGTAAACGCAATTGGAACCACAGCCGTGGTCGCTGCCAGGTTTCCAATAAAGCGGCGTCTGCTTTTATCTGTGTGTTTCATTGATTTGTCCCTTCACAATGAATGTATGAAGAGTGTCCAAATCAAAAGCAATTCACGTTACAACGAAATGCCGGGAAGGTGAGGTAGTGGTTAGAATTGCGTGAATAATAGTTCACAACGAAATGCCAAAAAGGTGAGAGAATGGTTAGAATTATGTGAAAGGAAATTCACAATGAAATGCCGAAAAAGTGAGCGATTGATTGGACGTGCGTGAATGGACACAAAAATTGAAAAAGCTCCCGGAATGGGAGCTTTGCGTCGCATGCTATGTAATGCGGTCCGGCAAAAATTTGATGGTCGTGACTTAGGTGCGCAGCACTGTGGGCGTCAGTAGCCCTCACCATTACCCTGCCAGGGTTTGGCGAGGTTGCCGAAGCGGGTGTAGCGGCCCTCGAAGCTGAGTTCGAGTGATCCGACAGGGCCGTGGCGCTGCTTGCCGATGATGACCTCGGCCTTGCCGTGGAGATGCTCCATATCCTGCTGCCATTTGGTCATGGCTTCCAGGTTTTCCTCACCGGGTTTTTCGCGCTCTTTGTAATATTCGCCACGGTAGACGAACATCACGACGTCGGCATCCTGCTCGATCGAGCCGGATTCGCGCAGGTCCGAGAGCTGCGGGCGCTTGTCTTCGCGCGACTCGACCTGGCGCGAGAGCTGCGAGAGCGCGATGACGGGAATATCCAGTTCCTTGGCGATGGCCTTGAGGCCCTGGGTGATCTCCGACACCTCATTGACGCGGTTGTCGGAGCGACCGGAGCCCTTGAGCAGTTGCAGGTAGTCGATGATCAGAACGTCGAGGCCCTTGGGGGAGCGTTTCAGGCGGCGGGCGCGGGCGGCGACCTGGGCGATGGGAAGCGCCGGCGTGTCGTCGATGTAAAGCGGGCAGCGTTCCAGATCCCCGGCGGCCTTCAGGTACTTCTGAAACTCCTGCTCGTTCAGGTCGCCTTTGCGGATCAGCTCGGACGGGATCTCGGCGGCTTCCGACAGGATCCGCTGGGCCAGTTGGGCGGAGGACATTTCGAGGCTGAAAAAGCCCACCACGCCGCCGTCGACGGTGCCGCGTGAGCCGTCTTCCCTGGTGCCCTCGCGGTAGGTTTTGGCGACATTGAAGGCGATGTTCGTGGCCAGCGAGGTTTTGCCCATCGACGGACGGCCCGCGAGGATCAACAGGTCGGACCGGTGCAGACCGCCGAGCATCCGGTCGAGGTCTGTCAGCCCGGTCGAGACGCCCGCGAGGCCGCCCTGGCGGTTGTAGGCCTCGTTCGCCATGGAAACGGCGTCGTGAAGCGCGTGCAGGAACGACTGGAAGCCCTTGTTCGAGGTGCCGGTGGAGGCGAGAGCGAAGAGTTCGGACTCGGCCTCGACGATCTGATCGTCGGGGGCCACGTCGTCGCGCATGGCACGGGCGCGGTCGGTGACCCGGTTGCCAAGCGCAATCAATTCGCGGCGTACGGCGAGGTCATGGATCAGCTGCGCATAATCGCGCGCCGCCGAGGTCGCGATGGCCGAGAGTTGCAGTTTGACGAGGTATTCGGCGCTGCCAAGCTCTTTCAGGCCGGGGATGTCGGAGGCAAAGGTCTTCAGCGTCGTGGCGTCGGTTTGCAGGCCTTTGGCGATGCGCGACGCGGCCATGGTGAAGATTTCGGCATGGACGGGGTCGTGAAAATGGTGCGGTTTCACAAGGTCATCGACGCGGTCGAGCACATCGTTGGAGGTCAGGATCGCGCCAAGAAGCTGCTGTTCGGCTTCGATGTTGTGGGGCAGGCTCGGGGCCGCGTCGGGCCCATCCGTCGTGCCGCCCGTGGCTGGCAGGGACGGGTTCAGGGCTGCGATTTCGTTCATGTGCGTCCCCCGGATGCGGTTTGTGAGCGGTACGTCGGACGGGCTGGCAGGCCCGGAGTGCCGTTGAGGCTGGGTATAGCGGGTGCGCCTGCGGGGCCGTCAATCTGGATAACCTGTGGGTAAGTCGGAGTTGGCGCGACGCGGGTATTTTGACCCACATGATGTGGGAAGATGACACCCGACGTCAAGATATGGCTGAGAGGCTGGCGCATTGTGGCGAAATCGCCACGTATAAAGTTAATTTTCCGCGGAGCGGACGCTCAGCCCAGGCCACGCGACGCACGCCATTCGGCGGGGTCGTTCAGGAATCGCTCCACCTCTGACAGGGTGGCGTCGTCGAAATCCGCGCCGCGCCGCGCCTCGGAGATCACATCGGCCCAGGTGGTGAGCGCGTGCAGCGTCAACCCGTGGGCAGACAGATTGGCGTCGGTCTGGGGCAGGTTGCCGTAGGAGAACACGACCGCGGTGTGGGCGCAGGTCGCGCCGGCCGCGCGGATTGCGTCGACGAACTTCAGCTTCGAGCCGCCATCGGTTGTCAGGTCTTCCACCAGAAGCACGCGCGCGCCCTCGGGCATCTCGCCCTCGATCTGCGCCGCCCGCCCGTAGCCCTTGGGCTTCTTGCGCACGTAGGACATCGGCAGGGCCATCCGCTCGGCCACGAAGGCGGCGAAGGGGATGCCTGCGGTCTCGCCACCGGCGATGTTGTCGAACGCCTCCAGCCCCGCGTCGCGCAGGACTTTGCAGGTGAGGAAATCCATCACCGTGGAGCGGATGCGCGGGTACGAGATCAGCTTGCGGCAGTCGATATATGTGGGCGCCTGAAGGCCGGAGGCGTGGGTGAATGGCTCGGCGGTATTGAAGTGGACGGCGCGGATGTCGAGCAGCATGCGGGCGGTCATGGAGGCCATGGTGGCGTCGGTGGGGTAGGTGGAAGGGATCATGGGACGGGTCCGGGATGCGCGCCGGGGAGCCTCCGGCGGGAGTTGTTAGGGCAAGATGAAACTAGAGCACGTGCCAGTGCAGGGGGGTGGCGGGATCAAACAGGGTGAGGGGGCCGTCATCGGTGTCGAAGCTGGCCGGGTAGGTCACCGGCTGGTCGCGTTTTTCGAGCGTGATGGTTCCGGTGTTGGGGGCGAGGCCGTAGCGCGCGGGGCCGTTGAGGCAGGCGAAGGCTTCGAGCCTGTCGAGCGCGCCTGCGGCCTCGAACACATGGGCGAGGCAGGACAGGGTGTTGGTGGCCGAGAAGACGCCGGCACAGCCACAGGCGGTTTCCTTCGCGCCATCCAGGTGCGGCGCCGAATCGGTGCCGAGGAAAAAGCGCGGATGGCCCGAGGTTGCGGCCGCAACCAGCGCCTGCTGGTGAGAGGCGCGTTTGACGATCGGCAGGCAGTAGTAGTGCGGCCGGATGCCGCCCGCGAGCATGTGGTTGCGGTTGATCATCAGGTGGTGCGTGGTGATCGTGCCCGCGATATCGCCGTCGGCATTGGCAACGTAATCAATGCCCTGGGAGGTAGTAATGTGTTCCAGCGTGATCTTCAGCGCCGGGTGGTCGGCGCGCAGGGGCGTGAGGACGGTGTCAATGAACGCCGCTTCGCGGTCGAATATGTCGACATCGTGGGTGGTGACTTCGCCGTGGATACTCAGTGGCAGGCCGATCCGGGCCATGCGGTCCAGCACCGGGTAGACGTTGCGCAGGGTCTTCACCCCGAGCGCGGAGTTGGTGGTGGCGCCTGCCGGGTAGAGTTTGACGGCATGGATCAGCCCGTCCGCAAAGGCGGCTGCAACATCGTCGGGGTCGGTCTGTTCGGTCAGGTAGAGGGTCATCAGCGGCATGAAATCCATCCCCGATGGCAGGGCCGCCTCGATCCGGTCGCGGTAGGCCAGCGCGTCGGCGGCTGTCACCACCGGCGGCACGAGGTTGGGCATGATGATCGCACGCGCAAAGTGGCGCGCGGTTTCCGGCAGCACAGCGCGCATCATGGCGCCATCGCGAAGGTGCAGGTGCCAGTCGTCGGGGCGGCGGATTGTCAGCAGGCTGGTCATGGGGATGGGTGCTACAGGACGGGGAGGATCAAGGAAAGAGGCCGCGCGCGTGGCGCAACGGTTTAAGTCGACCGGGGACGCGGATCGTGGTGCCGCGATGGCGCAGAGCCTGCGGTCGGCGGGCGACAGTGGGGCCGATCGGCTGCGGCGCTCCGGGCGTGGCGGCCAGTGACCTGCGGGTGCCTGTCGATGGCGCAGCGCGGCTGGCGCGGATCGCGCTGGCAGGCGCGCGCAGGGACGCGGCGCGGGCGGCGGTCGTGGAGGTGACATGGTCAGCCTCCGACAGACTCCCCGACCGGTGATTTGAGCAATGATCGGCCACGCGGGCTGAGGTTTGCGGTCACGCCGGGGCGTTTCTGCCTGAAAATTAGGCGCCGGAGCGCGGGGCGCAGGCGAAAATCGGCGCGGGTTCTTGTCGTCCCGGACCCAGCGCCTAGAGTCGGCCCATGTTGGACGACGCCGCTTCAATCACGCATCAACGGGTACAGGGCCGGGCTTTGGCGCGGCTTGAGGGTGGCCGGCTGCGCGATCTGCATCAGAGTGGCTCGGCCAAGGTGCTGATCCCGCGCGTGTTCGGTCGCGCGCCGGAAGTGGTGTTCCTGAACACGGCGGGCGGGATCACCGGAGGCGATCGGTTGGAGTACGCTCTGGACGTCGGGGGCGGAACCGTCGTCGGGACCACGCAGACGGCTGAGCGGGCTTATCGGGCCACGGGCGATCCGGGGCGGGTCGGGACCGCGCTGACGATCGGTCCGGGGGCGTGCCTGCATTGGGTGCCGCAGGAGGTGATCCTGTTCGGGGGCGCGGCGCTGGACCGGATCCTGCGCGTCGATATGGCGGATGATGCGGAATTGGTGATGCTGGAGACGCTGGTGCTGGGTCGCACGGCCATGGGCGAGGTGTTGCAGGACATACATCTGCGCGACCGGCGCGAGGTGACGCGGGGCGGCAGGCTTGCGATGGTGGAGGCGATCACTCTGTCGGCTGCGGACCTGGCCAGTGCCAGTCCGGCGGGCCTGAACGGGGCGGTGGCTGTGGCCTCGCTGTCCGTAATGGCGCGCGACGCAGAGGACCGGCTGGCGGCTTTGCGGGCGGTGTTGCCGGAGGATGTGAGATCGGCGGCGAGCGCGTGGGACGGGCGGCTGACGGCCCGGTTCATGGCGCGCGAGGCCTATGCGCTGCGCAAAGCGGTGGCGCGGGCGGTGGAAACTGTGACGCGAGGCCCCTTGCCCCGCGTATGGCAAATATAGAGAGAGCAAGATGAACCTGACGCCGAGAGAGAAAGACAAGCTTCTGATATCGCTGGCCGCGATGGTCGCGCGCGGGCGGTTGGAGCGGGGCGTGAAGCTGAACCACCCTGAGGCCATCGCCCTGATCACCGACTATGTGGTGGAAGGTGCGCGCGACGGGCGCAGCGTCGCCGATCTGATGGAAGCCGGTGCAGGTGTCATCACCGCCGAGCAATGTATGGACGGGATCGCCACGATGATCCACGATGTGCAGGTTGAGGCGACCTTCCCCGACGGCACCAAGCTGGTGACTGTCCATCATCCGATCCGGTAAGGAGATCCACGTGTTGTTGACATTTATTCTGGGGGCGCTGGCGGGGTTTGCCGTTCCATATGTGGAGCCGCACGTGGCCAGCGCGGTGGCGCGGGTGGCACCGGAGAATTTGCCTCTGACGGAGGTGGAGGTCAGTCTGCTGACGCTGGTGGGTCTGCTGCTTGTGGCAGCGCTTGTCACCGGGGGCGTGTCGTCACTGTCGCTGCTTGCGGGGGCGCTGGTGGGTGTCTTCGGACCCCGGATTATCGCGGCAGTTCAGGGGCGGTCGCGATGAAGCCGGGGGAGGTGATCTGTGCGGACGGCTCGATTGAACTGAACGCCGGAGCGCGGGCGGTCGCGCTGGAGGTGTCCAATACCGGCGACCGCCCGGTGCAGGTGGGCAGCCATTACCATTTTGGAGAGGCCAACGGCGGGTTGGCGTTTGACCGCGAGACGGCGCGCGGTATGCGCCTTGATATTGCCGCCGGAACTGCGGTTCGGTTCGAACCGGGCCAGACGCGGGAGGTGCACCTGGTGCCCTACGGCGGCGGGCGCGAAATCTACGGGTTCAATCAGCAGGTTATGGGCAAACTATGAACAATGTCTTTGCGATGTGGCGGCTTGGGTTTGATATGGCGCGTCTGGGGACGGAGGCCAACATGGTGATCTGGATGCGGATGATAGGCATGGCGGGTGCGTGGAACGTGTTGCCGTCGGAGGACGCGCGCATGTGGTCCGAAAAGCCTGCGGCGTTTGCCGATGCGATGGGGCGCGGGTTGGCGGCGACGATGGGCGGAAAGGATGCGGTCGGCGCGACCTCTGCCGCATTGAAGCCGCTGACGCGAAAGGCGACCAGCAACCGCAGGCGGCTGGCCCGGCGCGGGCTGGCATCATGAGGGCGGCTCTTGGGTCTGCGGAGGCGTCGGTGCAACGGCGCCCGGACCGGGAACAAAGCCTGCGGGAGACGCAGCGCGGCTGGATCCTGTGTCGGGATCTCGATCTGCCGGACGGGGCGCGCGCGGTCCGGGGCGGCTGGGTCGATCCAGCCGATGACGTCCCTGCAATGCGCCACGCGCCTGACAAGGCGACGGGGGCGGGATTTGCAGGCCGATCCGAACAGGTGATGCGCGACACGAATTGAACCGCGCCGGCGGGCGCATTTTGGGAGGAAGAGACATGTGTGATATTTGCGTAATGAACTCGGTCAAAGAGCGGATGCTGTCGCGGCGCTCCTTCTTCAAGGGCGGGGCGGCTCTGGCGGCCGGTGCCGCGGCCCTTGGCACGACCACGCCTGCGATGGCGGCGGGGCATGCGGGCGTCTTCGACATGACCCACAGGCTGAGCGAGGATTTCCCGACCTATTTCGGAGAGCCCGGATTTGGCCGGGACGCGGTGTTCAACTTTGCCGATCACGGGTTCAACCTGCTGAACCTGACGGTCAATGAGCATACCGGAACCCATATCGACGCGCCGTTGCACTTCTCGGCGGACGGGATGTCTGTGGATGAGATCCCGGTGACGGATCTGGTCGCACCGCTGTGTGTGATCGACATCGCGTCACGCGCCGAGGGCGACGCCGATACAACCGTCACGCCCGACGATCTGCAAGCGTGGATTGATGCCAACGGAGAGATCCCGGACGGGGCCTGCGTGGCGCTGTATTCGGGCTGGGCGGGCAAGGTCGGGACGGATGCATTCCGCGGTTTCGACGGCGAGATGCAGCATTATCCGGGCTTCCATGTGGAGGCGACGCAAATGCTGCTGGAGACCGGCGCCCGGTCGATCGCGTCCGATACGCTGTCGCTCGATCACGGTATCTCCGCCGATTTCGCCACGCATTACGCGTGGTTGCCGACGGGACGCTTCGGGATTGAATGCCTCGCCGGGCTGGATCAGGTGCCGGCCTCGGGGGCTACGATCATCATCGGCGCACCCAAACACGCGGGCGGCACCGGCGGGCCTGCGCGCATCTTTGCGATGGTCTGAGCCTTGGGCACCGTTGCGTTATTGAGTGACGAGGAGGTCAGCGCCGAGGCGCTGGCCGTCTTCAACGACATCCGGGAGGTCCGGGGGACGGAGTATGTGAATAACTTCTGGCGGGCGCTGGCGCATGATCCGGCTGTGTTGAAGGCCACCTGGGAGCGGTTGAAGGTTGTGATGGCACCGGGCGCGTTGGATCCGCTGGTCAAGGAGATGCTCTATGTGGCGGTGAGCACGGCCAACGGCTGCTCGTACTGCGTGCATTCCCACACGGCGGCGGCGACAGCGAAGGGGATGAGCGACGAGATGCACGGTGAATTGCTGGCGGTGGTGGGCATGGCGATGCAGACCAACGGGCTGGTGACGGGGTTGCAGGTTGAGGTGGACAAAGTGTTTTTGAAGTGAGGTGCGTTGGTTGCACAGAGCGGAGGGCTGCCCCCGCCTGCGGGTGGGGGAGAAGCCCCCGCCCGGGGGGGCGGTCGGGGGCTGCCCGGCCTGACGACCGGGCGGGGCATCTGATTGAAGTGTTACCACCAGCCTCTGTATTGGCCGAGGATGGCCAGCAGGAAGATCGTGTAGCCAATGGCTTGGAGATAGAATGCGCTGCTGGACATATCGAAGTCTTCCTTGATGACTGCTTCGACACCTCATCAATCACATCATTTCCGGATTGTGCGGCGAAATTTTTCGACGCGTCCGCTGTGCATTCAACGGCTTCAATGGCTTGGGAAGAGCCAAGTGAGTAGAGCATCACGCATTCGTGAAGGAACAGATAATAATGCCCACCCAAATCCCCCGCAACGATTATGCCGCCATGTATGGCCCCACCACGGGCGACCGGGTGCGGCTTGCCGATACCGACCTGATCATCGAGGTCGAACGTGACCTCACGACCTACGGCGAGGAGGTCAAGTTCGGCGGCGGCAAGGTGATCCGCGACGGGATGGGGCAGTCTCAGGTCACGCGGGCAAACGGCGCGGTGGATACCGTGATCACCAATGCGCTGATCGTGGATCACTCGGGCATCTACAAGGCCGATGTCGGGCTGCGGGGCGGGCGCATTCACAAGATCGGCAAGGCGGGCAACCCGGATACGCAGTCGGGCGTCGATATTGTGATCGGGCCGGGGACGGAGATTATAGCGGGCGAGGGGCGGATCCTGACCGCGGGCGGGTTTGACGCGCATATCCACTTCATCTGTCCGCAGCAGATCGAGGATGCGTTGCACTCTGGCATTACCACGCAGCTTGGCGGCGGCACCGGGCCCGCGCACGGCACGCTGGCCACCACCTGCACGCCGGGGCCGTGGCATATCGGGCGGATGCTGCAGAGCCTTGACGCCTTTCCGATGAACTTCGGGCTGTCGGGCAAGGGCAACGCGTCAAGGCCGGAGGCGCTGGTGGAGATGGTCAACGCAGGCGCCTGCGCCTTGAAGCTGCATGAGGATTGGGGAACGACGCCGGGCGCGATTGACTGCTGCCTGAGCGTCGCGGACGACATGGACGTGCAGGTGATGATCCACACCGATACCCTGAACGAGAGCGGGTTTGTGGAAAGCACGCTCACCGCGATCGGGGACCGCACGATCCATGCGTTCCATACCGAGGGCGCGGGCGGGGGCCATGCGCCCGATATCATGAAGGTGGTGGGATATGAGAATATCCTGCCCAGTTCCACCAACCCAACGATGCCCTATACGGTGAACACGCTGGAGGAGCATCTGGACATGCTGATGGTGTGTCACCACCTTGACAGGAGCATCCCCGAGGACGTGGCGTTTGCGGAAAGCCGCATCCGCAAGGAGACGATTGCCGCCGAGGATATCCTGCATGACATGGGCGCGTTTTCTGTCATGGCGTCCGACAGTCAGGCGATGGGCCGGGTCGGAGAGGTCATCATCCGCACCTGGCAGACCGCCGACAAGATGCGCAAACAGCGCGGACGTCTGCCGGAGGAGTTGGGCGACAACGACAACTTTCGCGTCAAACGCTATATCGCGAAATACACGATCAACCCGGCGATTGTGCATGGGATGAGCCGGGAAATCGGCTCGGTCGAAGCGGGCAAGCGCGCCGATCTGGTGCTGTGGAGCCCGGCGTTCTTTGGTGTGAAGCCGGAGATGTCGCTGATCGGCGGCACGATTGTGATGGCGCAGATGGGCGATCCGAATGCCTCGATCCCGACGCCTCAGCCGGTTTACAGCAGGCCGATGTTTGGTGCGTTCGGACGCGCGGTGGAACGCTCTGCGGTGGTGTTTGTCAGCGGCGCGGCGCAGGCGGCGGGCGTTGGTGCCTCGTTGGGGTTGGCCAGGGATACCGTGGCGGTGGCCGACTGTCGTGGTGTCAGGAAACGTCACATGATCCATAATTCGGCCACGCCCGAGGTCCACGTGGATCCCGAAACCTACGAGGTCCGAGCCAACGGCGAAATCCTGACATGCGACCCGGCTCGGGACTTGCCGATGGCGCAGCGATACTTCCTGTACTGACCGCCCGCGCCGCGCAGGGGCGTGAGGTGGCCGCGCCCGGTCGGCCGTGCGAGGTTGCGACCGTGAACAAAGATGGGCCGATGAGCGGGATCCTGACCTGTGTCCCGGATCCGGGTCTCGGGGGGCGCTGGTGGGGTCTCGGACAGCAGTGTGTCGGAGCACTCTGAGGGCGTCCATGTCCGGGTCGGGTGCCCGGTATCGGTTCAATATCCCAATAGCCCGCAGATTTCATCTGTAACGGCATGATTTTAAACAGTATTGCGGTTGCATCCAGTGCAACGCGGAGTTGCAGGATTGGTGGGTGTTAGGTCTGAACGTCTGACCTATATCCAAGGCATCGACCACCAGTCCATTCCCTGAAGGAGCCACTCCCATGGCCGTATTCACCACCAACACGACGCCCCGCCGCCCCTCGTTTCTGGAGCGCTTTGACGCGTTTTTCACCGACGTGGCCCGCGCACGGGCCTGTGCCCACGAGTATCAGCACCTTGCGGATCTGACTGACGCGCAACTGGCCGCCCGTGGCCTGAAGCGCGAGGACATCGTCCGCCATGTCACGCGCGGCTTTCTGTAAGGCAGTGCGCATGTCATCGGCCAGTCGCCTCGTCTGATCTTCGGGTCGGACGGGGCTTTTGGAGATTGGGGGATTGTGGCACACGACGCTCCGGGTATTTAGTGTGCGGGGTGAGTTTGGCCGGAGCCTGAGGGGTGAAGGTCCGCTATCACCGGAGCGGGCCATGGTCTGTTCGCAACTTGCGCGATGCGCGGCAGGGATCGGCGCACGCGGTGTGGGTGCGACCGGAGCGACATCGGGCGCGGAGACGGTCGGGACACCGGGAACAGCAGCGGGAACAGCAGCGGGAGTGACGACACCATGACATACGGGACAGCAAATCAGGTGCTGCGCGCGGGTGACTGGTCCGGGGATCCGGTCGCGCGCGTGGTGCTGGATTACGAGGCGCGATTCCTGCGCCGCAAGCGTTTGATGTGCGAGGACGGAGAGGCGGTTCTGGTCGATCTGGCGCAGACCGTGTCGCTGGAGCCGGGAGACGCCTTGCAGGCCGAGGGCGGGCTGGTCGAGGTTGCCGCAGCCGATGAGCCGTTGTTGCGCATCAGCGGCGATCTGGTTCGGCTGGCCTGGCACATTGGCAATCGCCATACCCCCTGTCAGGTGGACGATGGCGTTTTGCTCATCCGTGACGACCATGTGTTGGAGGCGATGCTGACGGGGCTCGGGGCGCGGGTCGAGGCCGGTCGCGGACCGTTTCGGCCCGAGGGCGGGGCCTATGGTCTTGGCCGCACCCATGGCCATTCCCACGGGCCGGACGCGGGCGCGGGACAGCCGCTGGAGCATGACCACGGGCATTCTCATTGACGGAAGTGTCGGGGCTGTTGCGGCTGAGCCAATGGCTGTCGCCCGCGTTTCCCGTTTCGGCCTACGCCTATTCGCACGGGCTTGAGGCGGAGGTCGTGGCGGGGCGGGTGACGGATGGCGCGTCGGTGCTGACGTGGATCGGCGGGGTGCTGCGCGCAGGCGCGGGCCGCACCGATGCGATATTGATGGCTTCGGCGATGGAGGCGGAGGCGGATCCGGACACTTTGGGCGCATTGGCGCGCGCGCTGGCAGGGTCGCGCGAGCGCTGGGAAGAGACCCGCGATCAGGGCGCGGCTTTGGCTGCGACGCTGAGTGGGTTGGGCGAAGGCGACGGTGTGGCGCGGGCTTATCCGGTGGTTTTGGGAACCGCCGCGCGGCGGCTCGGTGTCCCGGCGGGCATCGTTGCGGCCCTCTATCTGCAAGGGTTCGCGGGGAGTTTGGTGTCCGCCGCGGTGCGGTTTGTCCCGCTTGGACAGGCGGAGGGGCAGAGGATACTGGCAGCCTTGCAGGGTGTTGTGTCCGAGGTGGCGTCCGAGGCTGTTGCCTGCGGTCTCGACGCGATCGGACAGGCGTCGTTCGGGGCCGATCTGGCGGCGATGGAGCATGAGGGACTGGAGGTTCGCATCTTTCGGACCTGAGGTGCGAGGGGATGGGTCCGGATTGAGTTGTATTTGGCAAGATGAATGCAGGAGCGCTGTGCGGATCAGCACGGGGGCCCGCGCAATTTTATGAAAACTGGAGAGACTATGGGATCGGTGAATGGGCCTTTGCGGGTGGGAATTGGTGGTCCGGTCGGGGCGGGCAAGACCACGTTGACGGCAGAACTGGCACGCGCCATGGCCGGGCGGTATTCTGTCGCTGTGATCACCAACGATATCTATACGGCGGAAGATGCTGAGTTTCTTTTGCGCGCGCAGGTGTTGCCTGCGGATCGGATCAGGGGGGTGGAGACCGGAGGCTGTCCGCATACGGCGATCCGGGAGGATGCCTCGATCAACCTGGCGGCGATCGCGGAGTTTCGGGCGCGGATCCCGGATTTTGATGTGATCTTCATCGAAAGCGGTGGCGATAATCTGGCTGCGACATTCTCTCCCGAGTTGGCCGATCTGACGATCTATGTGATCGACACCGCAGCGGGGCAGGATATTCCGCGCAAGAAGGGGCCGGGGGTTACGCGCTCGGATTTTCTGATCGTCAACAAGGTCGATCTGGCGCCCCATGTGGGGGTGGATGTGGAGATGCTGGAGGCGGATGCACGGGTGGCGCGCGGGGAGCGGCCGTTTGTGATGGCGAGCCTGCGCGACGGGCGCGGTGTCGCGGAGGTTGTGGACTTTGTGGAGGTGGCTGGCGGGCTGCGCACCTAGCGCGCGGCCAATCGGGCGAGGTATCCGGGATCACGGCGGAGCGCCGGGCGCAGGACCGCGCGCGCGGTGGCGGGCGTCAGGGTGTCGTGTCTGAGGTGGCGGGCGAGCGGCACGAGGACCTCGCCGCGCGCGATGGCGCGGTCGAGCGCGGCGCCTGCATGAGGCAGGGCGATGCGCGTGGTTTCAGGGGCGCGGAACAAGGCCGCCTGTGCCGCCTCCGCGCGGTTTGTCGGGTCGAACAGGATCACGGTTCGGGCGGCAGGGTGGAGTGCCTCGGGGCCGAGCGGAGGCGTGCTGTCGGGATTGCTCAGCCGGGCGGCCCTGAACCGCCTCTCAAACGGCGCATGGGCCGCGCTGATCGCGGCGACAGGGCGGGAAAGCAACACTTTGGCGCCCGGAATGTGCTGCGCAGCGCGGGCGGCGGCATGGGTGCAGTCGGGGCCGCTGGCGAGGATCAGGACCTGCGTGTAGCTGGCGAAAAACCCCTCGGCGCTGAGCGATTGCAGCAAGCCCTCCACGCTGTCGTCGCGAAACCAGGTGCGGCCGATGCTCATCAGGCTGAGGAGGGAGTATTCCAGCGCGGTCACGCAGTCGAACCCCAGAGGCAGCCCTCGTTGACCCCGATCCCAGAGCCGATCCGCGCGGTCGAAGCTGAGAACCAGAGTGTAGCCTTCTGCGACGAACAGCGCCAGGTGGCGCGGTCCCAAACGGTCGAAATAGCCGTGGTCAGTGCCGATCCGACCGATGTGGCGGGTCCAGGTCCGGCGAGGGGGAAGGGGGGCTGCGGTATCGGGCATGGTATTGGATACTCTGAAATAATCGTGAAAATGGTTGTGAACAAAATTGCGGCTTGGCGTGCCACGAAACCGATTATCGTACCAGACTGTGGCAAGGATGCGCAGCGGGGCGGGCAATTCGGTGAGAGTTGGTAAATTTTTGGTTAACGCGGCCGCGTATCCGGAGCGCGGAGGTGCATGCCTTGACCATTCCCGTGCCCGCAGCGTTCATGGGGGCTGGAAAGTGGAGGCGACATGGTAGCGTTCAAATCGATCGACGACGTGCAGGCGGGCTTGGGGGGTGAGGGCTACGTTTGCGGCCGGGCGCTGGCGACTGTGGTGTATCTGGCGCTGACGCTGGGACGGCCATTGTTTCTTGAAGGCGAGGCCGGGACCGGAAAGACGGAGATCGCCAAGGCGCTGTCGGCGGCGCTGGGTCGGCGCCTGATCCGGTTGCAATGCTATGAAGGGCTGGATGCGGCAAGCGCCGTGTACGAGTGGAATTTCGCCGGCCAGATGATCGCGATCCGCACGGCGGAAGCGGCGGGCGAGGCGGGCAAACAGGCGTTGAAGGATGAGTTGTTCAGCGAGGCGTACCTGATCGAGCGGCCCCTGTTGCAGGCGATGCGCCCGGACCCCGCAGGCGCGCCGGTGTTGCTGATCGACGAGATTGACCGCACTGATGAGCCGTTTGAAGCGTTCCTGCTGGAGGCTTTGTCGGATTTTCAGGTGACGATCCCGGAGTTGGGCGCGATCAAGGCGCCGACGCCGCCGATCGTGATCCTGACGTCGAACCGGACGCGGGAGGTGCACGACGCGCTCAAGCGCCGCTGCCTTTATCATTGGGTCGACTACCCCGATGTCGAGCGGGAAATGGAGATCCTTCAGGCGCGGGTGCCCGAGGCGGCAGAGACGCTGAGCCGTGAAATCGTGGCCTTCGTGCAGCGCTTGCGCAAAGAGGATATGTTCAAACGCCCCGGCGTGGCGGAGACGCTGGATTGGGCGAAATGCCTGCTCGCGCTCGACGTGATCGAGCTGTCTCCCGAAGTGATTGCCGACACTCTGGGTGCGATCCTGAAGTATCAGGACGACATCGCGAAGTTGCAGGGGTCGGAGGCCAGGCGCATTCTGGATGACCTGCGCGGGGATGCGCTGGCGTGATGGCCGCGGACATTCCTGTCGGCGGCTGGCCCGGCTGCGGCACATCTGTGATTGCGGGGCTTTGCACGATATGATCGCGGCGCGGCGGATCGACAATCACCGGTCCGGCCCCCGGCCTGTGCCCTGTCTGCATGAGCCATGCCGGCGCGCCCGGTGCTGCGAGACCGGCTGCGCGCGGGGCATGAGACCTTCCGGCTGCCCGGTTCATGGCAGTTGGACGTGCCGGAGTTGAGCGCGCAAGAGACCGCAGGGCGGATCGCAATGGGGATCGTGCAAGATGATTGAACCCCTGCTCGAATGATACAACGCGCATCTCGATGGCCAATGGGAGCATCGCAACGGCTTCAAGATCGAGACGGCGGACAATCCCGGTCTGATCGTGACGCTGGATCCCGGTGATGATCTGGGGCCGGACCGGGTGATCGAGGACCGCCACGAGAGGCGCGCGGATCGGTTTCCGCATCCGTCTGAGCCGGAGAACCACCCTGAGCGGGAGCTGATCTGGGACATCCGGGTCCGCGACGGACACCTTCCGGGATTTTGCCAACCGGGGCGGGAAAGAGCGCTGATCGCGCGATTGATGGAGATCCTGGACGACCTGACCTGAGAGCAGATCCAGGAAAACCAGATGCGGGTTTTCTTTGACAGAACGGGTTTGGTCGCGGTTACTGGTCCTGACGTATCTGAGAGTGGGGAGAAACATCATGCGACTGCAGTTAGCCAGCCTCGCGATTGTAGCATCGGTCATTTTGGTCGGAGGGCTGTCTGCCTCGCCCGCGCGGGCGCAGCAGGCGTCCTGTCCGGTCGAGTGGGCAGGCGACGGCGATTGCGATGAGCCCAACGGCTTGAACCTGTGCGCCTGGGGCACGGACGCGCAGGATTGCTCCAATCCGAATTCAAACTTTGGCACTGGTGCGGGCTTTGCCGCGGGGGTTTACACATCGCCTTCGCCCCAAACGAACCCGCCGCCATCGCAGCCCACATCCGCAGGTAATCCTGGCGGCGGAAGCACCGGGATATTCGTGAACTCGGGTGGTGGAGGCTCTGCCGGTTGTCCGAACTATTCAATCCAGAACACGGCGTTCGGAGAAGGCACCTTGCAGGCGGGCGGTGCGATCAGCCCGGTGCGGGTGCCGCGCATTACCGCAGGCGGGCGGTTTGCGCTGGCCAACTGCTTCCCCGGTACGGGCTGGCGCGGCTTTACGATCACCCGTCCGGATTATCGGTTAATCTATCGGGGTCAATCGCCCACCGGCCGGTTGACGTTTTCGCTGCTGTCCAGTGCCACGGACACGGTATTGCTGATCAACACGCCGGACGGGCGGTGGCATTTCAACGATGACAGCAACGGCTCGTTCAACTCCACGCTGACATTCTCTCCGGTGTTGCAGGGCCAGTACGACATATGGGCCGGCGCATATAACCTGTCGTCGAACAACGCGGCCGAGCTCTATATTTCCGAATAGGCCGATATCTCTCTGGCCGTGACGCCCCGGCCTTGACGGGCAGGGCCGGGGACGCTCTGTTTGCGGTATGGACCATGCCCCGCCCGACCTGCCCGACACCCCGCGTCTGTCGCGCAACATCACTCATTTCGCCCGCGCCTTGCGGGTGGCGGGCCTGCCTGCGGGACCGGGGCGGGTGGCGGATGCCATCTGCGCTGTGGCTGCTGTTGGGTTCAGCGAAAAGGCCGAGTTCTACTATACTCTGCGCGCCTGTTTCACCGCCCGGCCGGAGCATCGCCCGATCTTCGATCAGGTGTTTCGGCTGTACTGGCGCGATCCGCGATATCTGGAACATATGATGTCACTGCTGACGCCCTCGATCAAAGGCATGGCGGACGACCGCGTTGCGCGACCGGCAGAAAAACGCGCGGCGGAGGCCTTGCTGCACGGGGTCAGGCGCGAGGTGCCTGATCTGCCAGAGCGCGAGGAGGCGGAGATTGAAATTGATGCGACGCTGACGATGTCGCGCGAAGACCGCCTCAGGACGCTCGATTTCGAACAGATGTCGGTGTCGGAGATGGCGGAGGCCAGGCGGATGATTGCGCAAATGACGTTGACCGTGCCACCGCTGATCAGCCGCCGGACGCGGGCCGCGCTTCACGGCGCTCTCCCCGATTGGCGGCGCACGATGCGGTCCTCCATGGCGCGGGGCGGCGATGTGGAGGCGTTTGCGCGCAAGACCCGGCGGGAGCGGTGGCCATCACTGGTGGCGCTGTGCGATATCTCCGGCTCGATGAGCAGTTATTCCCGCGCGGTTTTGCATTTTCTGCATGCGGTCTCGAACCAGAAGGGCGCGGGGTGGGCGCAGGTGCATGCGTTTACCTTTGGCACCCGGCTGACCAACATCACCCGTCATATGCGCGCGCGCGATGTCGACGCGGCGCTGGCCAGTGCGGGAGCAGAGGCGCAGGATTGGGAAGGCGGCACAAGGATCGGCGCCTGTCTGGAGGCTTTCAACCGAGACTGGTCGCGGCGCGTCCTGGGGCAGGGCGCGGTGGTGCTTCTGATCTCCGACGGTCTTGACCGCGATGAGCCGCAGCGTTTGGACGCGGCCATGGAGCGTCTGGCGCTGTCGTCGCGCCGCGTCATCTGGGTCAATCCACTGCTGCGCTGGGACGGATTTGCGCCCAGAGCGGCAGGGATCCGGGCGATGCTGCCCCATGTGTCGTCGTTCCGCGCCGGGCACAATATTGCCGCTTTGGCGGGGCTGGCGGAGGCCGTGGCGAGGCCGGACGATCCGGGCGAAAAGGCGCGGCTTTTGGAGATGTTGCGCGAATAACCGCTGGTCAGGGTTGGCAGAGGATCGCCGGGGCTGCCGAACGCGACAATGTGAATTGAAGCGGAACTTTTCACCTCCCTAGTGTGTTTCGAACCAGTAAAGAATTTGCTGTCCCAAAAGAGAGTTGAGTCAAATGATCAAGTCCCTTCGCCTGAGTACCGCCCTCGTCACCAGTTTGTCTCTGGTTGCGGGTCAGATGCCAATCGCCGCCATTGCCCAGACCGAGGGTGTGGAGTGCCATGCAGACGAAAGCGCGGAAGACTGCCTTGCGCGGGCTTTGGAAGCTGCCGCCACCGGAGACGCCGCTGCTGCTGACGCCGCCGCCGCTGAAGCTGCGCGTCTGGCGGAGGAAGCGGCTGCTGCCGCCGCGCAGGCCGATGCTGACGCTGCCGCCGCCGCGCAGGCGCAGGCCGATGCAGCTGCCGCTGCTGCCGCTCAGGCGCAGGCTGACGCTGACGCCGCTGCCGCCGCGCAGACGCAGGCCGATGCTGACGCCGCCGCCGCCGCCGCGCAGACGCAGGCCGATGCAGACGCCGCTGCTGCCGCGCAGGCGCAGGCTGATGCTGACGCCGCCGCCGCCGCCGCGCAGACGCAGGCCGATGCAGACGCCGCTGCTGCCGCGCAGGCGCAGGCTGATGCAGACGCCGATGCTGCCGCGCAGGCGCAGGCCGATGCAGACGCCGCCGCTGAAGCAGAAGCCGCAGCCGCGCAGGCGCAGGCCGATCCGGATGCTGCCGCTGCCGAACAGGCACAAGCCGATGCAGACGCTGCGGCTGAAGCAGAAACGGCCGAAGCCACAGCCGCCGAGCATGAGACCGTAGAGCCAGACGTCGAAACGGCTGAAACGCCCACCGAGGGCGCGCCGGAGACTGACGAGGATGCTCTGGCCGCCGCGTTGGCCGAGGCTGCCGCCGAGAGCGAAAATGCAGACGCTGACGCAACCGATGCAGACGCCGGTGTCGCCCATGCGCAGCCGGAGCAGACCGCCGAGGATGCTGCAGCGCTGGAACAGGCCGCTCGACTGGCCGCCGAAGCGGAGGCGGAGGCTGTCGCAGACCCGACCCACGAAGCCGAGGTTGAAGTGGAAGGGCAAGCCGTCGAGGCCGAAGAGCAGATGCAATCGCTGGCTCTGGCCGACGATGCCGAGCCCGAAGGCGAGATCACGACCGAAACGATCACCGAGGCTGACACCAGAACCGCCGACGAGGAGTTCGAGCCAATCGTCTCCACCGAACCGTCTGGCGACGCGGGCGTGGCCGTCACGGCGGAGCCTTCGCGCCGAAACGGGATGACCACCCTTGAGACTGCGCTTTTGGCCGGGGCCGCGGGCCTTGTCGTGGGGTCCATCGTGTCGGGCAACCGGCAGGTGGTGAACCGCTCCGACGACCGCGTGGTCGTGTTGCGCCCGCAAGGTGACTATCAGGTGATCCGCGACGATGACGTGTTGCTGCGCCAGCCTGGCAACGGCGTGACGACCGAGAACTTCTCGGATGGGTCTTCGCGTTCTATCGTAACGCAGCCCGATGGCTCTCAGGTTGTGACGATCCGCGACCGTGATCTGCGCATCCTGCGCCGGACCTATTTCGACCCCTCCGGCAGATCGACAGTGCTGATCGACGATACAGTCGCGGTGCAACCCGTCATCGTTTCGCAACTGCCGCAGGCGCGTCCCGTGGCGCAGACACCGATCATCGACACGACCAACAGCGACGCCCTGCGCCTCGCGTTGCAAGCCGAACCGGGCTACGATCGCAGCTTCTCGCTGGCGCAAATCCGCTCGATCCGGGCTGTGCGCGATCTGGCCCCGGCGATTGATCTGGAGGCGGTGACGTTTGCAAGCGGATCGGCGGCGATCGGACCGGAGCAGTCGCGCGCGCTTCTGGCTTTGGGCACGTACATGGCCGATGCCATTGCCGCCAACCCGCAGGAGATCTTCCTTGTCGAAGGCCACACTGACGCCGTGGGCAGCGCCGCCTACAACCTCGCGCTGTCAGACCGCCGCGCGGAATCGGTGGCTCTGGCGTTGACCCAGTACTTCGGCGTTCCGGCGCAGAACCTTGTCATCCAGGGCTACGGCGAGAACTACCTGCGTGTCGCCACCCTGGCGGATGAGCGGCTGAACCGTCGCGTGGCGGTGCGCCGGATCACGAACTTGTTGCAGGTGGCTGCCGCCAACTGATCCGATCCCTTTTGACAACCTTGAAGGGCTTCTCCATCGTCGCGGATGGGGAGGCCCTTTTTCATATGGCAGACGATCTGGACAACATGAGCGCCGTGGCGCTGGACTGGCACCGGGCGGGTCGCGGTGCGGTTTTGGCGACGGTGGTGGAAACCTGGGGCTCTGCGCCGCGCGGCGTGGGGGCGCAGCTTGTCGTCTCGGGCGAGGGCGAAATGGAGGGCTCGGTCTCGGGCGGTTGCGTCGAGGGCGCGGTGGTGACGGAAGCGATGGATATGGTTGGCGGCACCGCTGGCCGGATGCTGGAGTTCGGCGTATCGGATGAGGAGGCCTTCGCGGTGGGTCTCGCCTGTGGCGGGCGCATCAGGATTTGGGTGGAGCCTGTGTCGGCCATCGGTGAGACGCTGTTGTCGGATCTGGTCGGGGCGCGTGCGGGTCGTGAAGCGGTGGCGTATTGGGTGGATCTCGGGTCCGGAGCGCGGGGGATCGCGCGCCCCGATGCCTATGCGGAGCGGTTTCGGGCGGATAAATCCGGGATCGAGGGCGATACCTTCGTCCACATCCACAATCCGCCGCTGCGGATGATCGTGGTGGGGGCCGTGCATGTGGCGCAGGCGCTGGTGCCGATGGCGCGGCTGGCGGGCTACGATCCGGTGCTGGTGGACCCCCGGCCTGCGTTTGGCGCACAGGCGCGGTTTCCCGGAGAGCGGATCATGGAGGACTGGCCGGACGAGGCGCTGACGACGCTTGGCCTGGATGCCCGCACCTGCGTGGTGACGCTGACCCATGATCCGAAGCTGGATGATCCGGCGATCGAAACGGCGCTGCGCTCTGACGTATTCTACCTGGGCTGTCTGGGGTCGAAGCGAACCCATGGCAAGCGCATCGAGCGGCTGGCCGCGAAAGGCTTTTCCGGGCCGGAACTTGAGCGCATCCACGGGCCGGTCGGGCTGAATATCGGCGGCCGCGGACCGGGCGAGATTGCGGTCTCGATCATCGCGGAAAGCACCCAAGTGCTGCGTCAGCGATGAGATTTGGCCCGGTCCCGGTTGCTGACGCCGAAGGCACCATTCTGGCCCATTCGCAGGCGGCTGCGGATCCGGTCAACTATGACAGCCTCACCTATAAAATCGCCAAGGGCACGACCCTGACGGCGCAACATGTGGCGGATCTGTCCGCAAACCGCGTGGTCGAGGTTGTGGTGGCGCGGCCGGGGCCTGATGACGTGCACGAGGATGAGGCGGCAGAGCGGATCGCGTTGGCGTTGATGGGGCGCGGCCTGGAGGCCGGAGCGGCCGCTACGGGCCGGGTGAACCTGCGCGCCGCCTCAGCCGGGATTGTCCAGATCGACGCGGGCGCGATCCGAAACGTGAACCGCATTGATCCGTCGATAACGGTGGCAACGGTGGCACCCTGGGCAAGGCTTGCGCCGCGCGGTTTGGCAGTAACGGTGAAGATCATTCCCTTTGCCGTTGACGCGGGCGATGTGTCCCGTGCCTGCGAAGCGGGACGTGGCGCTGTGCGGTTGCGTGAGGGCGTGATCGGCTCGGCCACCCTCATCGAGACGCAGGTGGGCGAGGTGCCCTCGGACAAGGGACGACGCTCGATCAAGGGGCGGTTGGACCTGTTCTCGACCCTGCTGGACGAGCGCGTTGTGGTCCCCCACACAATCGATGCCATAGCGCAGGCGCTGCGCAATGCGGCGGGGGACCTGCTGCTGATCCTGACCGCCTCTGCCACTTCCGACTTGCATGATACCGCGCCTGAGGCGCTGCGGGCTGCGGGCGGTGACGTGATCCACTATGGGATGCCGGTTGATCCCGGAAACCTGCTGTTTGTCGGGCGTTTGGGTAACAAGGTTGTGATCGGTCTGCCCGGCTGCGCGCGCTCGCCCGCGCTGAACGGTGCTGATTGGGTGATGGAGCGGGTGCTTTGCGGTTTAGCGCCTGAGGATCTGGACATTCCCGGCATGGGCGTGGGTGGATTGCTGAAGGAAATTCCGTCCCGGCCTCGCCCGCGCGACGGATAGAGCGACGGATAGAGCGCTGGTTTTGATGTATTATCCTGCACTCCGTTGGAAAGACGACAGAAAATGCTGCGAGTGCAGCCTGCGAAAACCAGTCAGACCCGCGTGATTCAGGCGAACTTGGGGTTTGTGAATCCTCGGATCCATGATTGGATGCGACAAACAGCCAAGGGAGACATTCATGAGCCAGGTGAATATGAAAGTGAACGGCAAAGCCGTGTCCGGTGAGGTCGAGGGGCGCACGCTGCTGAGTGAGTTTCTGCGCGACGGTCAGCGTCTGACCGGCACCCACGTGGGCTGCGACACCAGCCAGTGTGGCGCCTGCGTGGTCCATGTGAACGGCGAGGCGGTGAAAAGCTGTACGATGCTGGCGCTGGAAGTGGACGGAGCAGAGGTCAAAACGATTGAGGGGATGGCCAATGCGGACGGATCGCTGGGCGTGATCCAGCAGGCGTTTCAGGATCACCACGGGCTGCAATGCGGCTTCTGCACGCCGGGCATGGTGATGTCGGCGGCGGCACTGCTGAAGGACAACCCGAAGCCGAGCGAGCGAGAGGTGCGGGAGTATCTTGAGGGCAATATCTGCCGCTGCACGGGCTACCACAACATTGTGAAGGCGATCATGGCGGCCAGTGGGCAGGACGTGCCTGCTGTTGCGGCGGAGTAACTTGTCGCGCCCCTGGGAGGAGGGGGCAGGTCACAGGTTGGACATTCGACGAAAATGCCGGGGCCGGGAGGCCTCAATCAGCCCGAACCGATCCCGAACGTGGTGAGCGGTGGGCGAAAGACACAAGGGAGACGATATATGCCCAAAGATCATGGCATCGGCGCAAGCTCGAAGCGGCGCGAGGACGTGCGGTTCTTGACCGGACGCGGCAAATATACCGACGATATGCATATTCACGGCGAGGCGCATGCGGCGATGGTGCGCTCCACCGTGGCGAACGGAAAGATCGTGTCGATTGACGCGAGCGCTGCCCTGGCGATGCCGGGGGTTCTGGCGGTGTTCACGGGCGAGGATTTCGCCGATGTGGGCGGCAATCCGGCGGGCTGGCTGATCAACTCCCGCAATGGAGAGCCGATGCGCGAGCCAAAGCGGCCGGTTCTGGCCCACGGCAAGGTGCGCCATGTGGGCGATGCCTATGCGGCTGTGATCGCGGACACCTACGCGCAGGCGAAGGATGCGGCGGAGGCCGTGGCCGCAGGGACCGAGATCGAAGACCTGCCTGCGGTGATCGACATGGCACAGGCGCTGGCCGATCCGTCCAACCGGGTGCACGATGAGATCCCCGACAACGAGTGTTTCGACTGGGGCTGGATCGAGGACAACCGCGAGGCGGTGGATGCGGCGATGAAGGCAGCGCCCCACGTCACGACGCTGGAATTGGTGAACAACCGCCTTGTGCCCAACGCGATGGAGCCTCGGGCTTCTATCGGCGAATACGACCCCTCCACGGAAGAGTGGAAGCTGACGACAACCTCACAGAACCCGCATCTGACCAAGCTGCTGGTCTCGGCCTTCGTGATGGGCATGCCGGAACATAAGCTGACCGTTGTGGCCCCGGATGTGGGCGGCGGGTTCGGCTCGAAGATCTACCACTACGGCGAAGAGGCGCTGGTGCTGGCCGCAGCCAAGCGCGTCGGACGGCCTGTGCGCTGGACGGCAGACCGCTCGGAGGCGTTTCTGAGCGACGCCCACGGGCGCGATCACGTGACCACGATCGAGGTGGGGCGAGCATGGAGGGCGAGATCCTAGCCATTCGCACCAGCACGCTGGCCAATGTGGGCGCGTATCTGTCGAATTTCTCCACCGCGACGCCGACATTCCTCCATGGCACGTTGATGGCAGGGCCCTATAAGGTGCCGCATGTGTATGTGAACCTGAAAGCGGTGTTTACCAACACAGCCCCCGTGGATGCCTATCGCGGGGCCGGGCGGCCCGAGGCGACGTTCAGCCTTGAGCGGGCGATTGACATGATGGCGCGGGAGCTGGAGTTGGACCCCGTCGAGGTGCGGCGCAAGAATCTGCTGACGCCAGATCAGTTCCCCTACACCACGCCTGTGGCGCTGGTTTATGACACCGGCAACTATCAGGCGACGCTGGATAAGTCCTTGGAACTGGCGGATTATGCCGGGTTTGAGGCGCGCAGGGCGGATGCGGCGGCGCGCGGAAAGTTGCGCGGCATCGGGTTGAGCACCTGGATCGAGGCCTGTGGAATCGCGCCGTCGAACCTTGTGGGCGTGTTGGGCGCGCGGGTCGGTCTTTTTGACGCGGCGACGGTGCGAGTGAACGCGACCGGGTCGGTGTCGATCATGGTTGGCGCGCATAGCCACGGGCAGAGCCATGAGACAGTGTTCGCGCAGGTCGCGGCGGAGAAACTGGGGATCCCGGAGGCCAATATCGACATCGTCCACGGCGATACGTCGAAGATCCCGTTCGGCATGGGGTCCTGACGGATCCCGGTCCCTGGCGGTCTGTGGATCGGCGATGGACAAGGCGCTCGACAAGATAGTGGAGAAGGGCAAAAAGATCGCGGCCCACATGCTGGAAGCCGCCGAGGGCGACATCACGTTCGAGGATGGCAGCTTCAAGGTGGCAGGCACCGACAAGGCCAAGAGCTTTGGCGAGATCGCGTTCTCGGCTTACGTCCCGCACAACTATCCGCTGGAAACGCTGGAGCCGGGATTGGAGGAGACGGCGTTCTACGACCCCGACAACTTCACTTACCCCGCCGGCGCGTATCTTTGCGAGGTGGAGGTCGATCCCGACACCGGCAAGGTGGAGGTCATGTCCTTCACCTGTGCCGATGATTTCGGTAATGTGATGAACCCGATGGTGGTCGAGGGTCAGGTCCACGGCGGCGTCGCGCAAGGTATCGGTCAGGCGATGATCGAGCACACGAGCTATGACGCGGACGGCCAGTTGCTGAGCGCATCCTACATGGATTATGCGATGCCGCGGGCGGGAGATTTCCCGATGTTCACCGTCGATCACTCCTGCGCCACGCCCTGCACGCACAATCCATTGGGCGTGAAGGGCTGCGGCGAGGCAGGCGCGATCGGATCGCCGCCTGCGGTGGTCAATGCGGTTGTGGATGCGTTCCAGCGCGCGGGTCACACTCATGTGACGCACATCGATATGCCACTGACGCCGGGCCGGGTCTGGGCTGCGATGCAGGGATCGTGATGTCTGGCGCCTGTCCGCGTGGCAGGCGCCGGATTTGAGTTGTATTTGGCAAGATGAACGGGGGAGCGGTGAGCATACCGGCCCCGGGAAGGAGAGACAGAGATGTATAATTTCGAGTTTGCAAAGCCATCGAGCATAGCGGATGCGGTGGCTGCCCTGGCCTCGGACGGAGCGCAGGCATTGGGGGGCGGGCAGACATTGCTGCCCACCATGAAGCAGAGACTGGCGCAGACCGAGACGTTGGTCAGCCTTGGTGGCATCGCCGAGATGGTCGGTATCTGCACCAACGATGGCGGAGAGATCTGCATCGGCGCGGCGACGACCCACGCGGCGGTGGCAGCGATGGACGGCTATCCCGGGTTGGCTGGGTTGGCGGCGCGGATCGGTGATCCGGCAGTGCGCAATCGCGGCACGATCGGCGGGTCACTGGCCAACAATGACCCCTCGGCGTGCTATCCGGCGGCGGCCCTGGGCGGTAAGGCGACCATCGTGACCAACGCGCGGGAGATCGCGGCGGATGATTACTTCCAGGGCATGTTCGAGACGGCGCTGAACGACGGCGAGATCATCACCGAGGTGCGCTTCCCGGTACCGGACGCTTCGAACTACCAGAAGTTCGTGCAACCGGCCTCGCGCTTTGCACTGGTCGGAGTGTTTGTCGCCAGGTTTGCGGATGGCGTGAGGGTGGCCGTCACCGGGGCGTCCGGCGATGGTGTGTTCCGGTGGGCGGACGCGGAGGCGGCGCTGAGCACGGACTTCTCCAAGGCGGCGGTGGATGCGCTGGCGGTCCCGGATGGCGATATGATTGCCGATCTGCATGGCACAGCCGAGTACCGCGCCCATTTGGTCATGGTGATGACAGGTCGCGCCGTGGCGGCGGCTGGGTAACGCCATTGACTGCCGTTTTCTGACTCCGGCGGGGCTAGCCTCCGGCGGTTTGTGTGTGGGGAGCACGCAATGGCGAGTGAGCGGGAAAAGATGGATGCGGGTGGGTGGTACGCGTGTATCGACGCAGAGCTGGACGCGATGCGCATGGCTGCGCGAATGGCCTGCCACGCGCAGGCCATGACGCCGCCCGATGTGCGCGGCGATATGGCACCGGAGTTGCGCGCGCTTCTGGGGCATGCGGGCACGGCGATCATCGAGGCACCGTTTCACTGCGCTTACGGAGTGAATATCTTCGTGCAGGGTTTTGCATACTTCAACGCGGGCTGCGTCCTGCTCGACAGCGCGCGCATAGATGTCGGAGACGGCACTCTGCTTGGGCCCGGCGTTCAAATTTATTGCGCCGATCATCACCATGATCCCAGAGAACGGCGCGCCGGGCTGGAGCGGGCCTTGCCGGTGTCCATTGGTGCAAATGTTTGGGTGGGCGGTGGGGCGAAGATCATGCCCGGCATCACCGTGGGCGATGACGCGATCATCGGGGCCGGTGCTGTTGTAACCAGAGATGTGGCGGATGGCGCCAAAGTAGTCGGCAACCCGGCGCGGGTGCTGCCTTAGGCGCGCCCGTGGTGGGGCGCGCCTGTCTCCGCCGGATCAGCCCGCTTTCACGGGATTGATCATCATCACCATCTGGCGACCCTCCATGCGCGGCATGGATTCGATCTTGCCGATGCCTTCGATCCGATCGACGACCTTCTCAAGCAACTCCCGGCCAAGGTTCTGGTGTGCCATTTCACGGCCGCGAAAGCGCAGAGTGACTTTCACCTTGTCGCCGTTTTCCAGAAACTTGACGGCATCCGTCACCTTGCGATCGAAGTCATGATCATCCGTGCCCGGACGCATCTTGATCTCTTTGATCTCAATGATCTTTTGCTTCTTGCGCGCCTCGGCTTCGCGCTTCTGGGTCTCGTACTTGAACTTGCCGAAATCCATGATCTTGCACACGGGAGGATCGGCGTTTGGAGAGATCTCCACCAGATCAAGGTCTGCGTCGGCTGCCAAATCCATGGCGCGCTCTGGAGTGACGACGCCGAGGTTTTCCCCCTCGGCGCCGATCAGGCGGACGCTCTCGGAACGGATACGATCGTTGACGCGGGGGCCGGTATCACGTTGCGGCGGCGCGTTGTGTGGTCTGCGGGCTATGGCGTTTGTCCTTCTGTAGCCTAGCGGTTTGAGCAGGCAAGGTAGCCCTCCCGGTTCCGTTCTTCAAGGCGGATAACGGCCCAGATGGACGCGCACGGCATGATTTTGCGACTGCGCCATTGCGCGATCACTTTCGGCGCTATAAGCGGAACACGTAATTTTTACCGACCCAGTGAGGGATCCAACATGAGCCGTACTCTTATTATTGTCGTAATTCTCGCAGCCCTGGGCGTGGGCGGCTACTATTTGGTACAGAGCAACGCCAATGAAGCGGCTGAAGCTGCTGCTGCCGAAGCGCAAGCTGCCGAGGCCGCCGCCCAAGCAGAGGCTGCGGAAGCCGCCGCCGCAGCAGAAGCCGCTGCCGCAGAGGCCGCTGCCGCCGCCGCTGAGGCTGAGGCAGCAGCAGCCGCTGAGGCAGCTGCTGCAGCTGCCGCAGAAGCAGAAGCCGCAGAGGCGGCAGCCGCTGTAGAAGCCGCAGCCGCAGAGGCCGAAGCCGAAGCCGCCGCAGCTGCCGAAGGTGCCGCCGAGACCGCCGAAGGTGCCGCCGAGACCGCCGAAGAGGCCGCTGAAGCGGTGGACGAGGCCGCTGCTGCCGCCGTGGAAGGCACCGAAGCTGTTGCTGCCGAGGGTAATGCAGCACTGGCCAGCGTCTTCACCGCTGAGGGTTTCGATGTCGACGCGGCCCTGGCCGCAGTGGAAGACGCGGACCTGTCCGCTCCCGTTCGCCTGGCTGTGACCACTGCGCTGGAAAGCGCTCGGGACAACCCGGAACTTCTGGACTCGGCGCTGGCAACTGCGCGCTCCGCACTGGGTCTGCCCGCTGCGAACTAAGCGGTGCAGCTTGACCGGACACTAAAGAAACCCTCGCCAGTCCGGCGGGGGTTTTCTTTGTTTAACAGGTAGATCGGATGTGATGTTGAAGTGACGCTTTAATCCAGGAACGCCTTCTCAACCACGAATTGAGCGGGTTTCGAGTTTGCCCCTTCCTCCAATCCGTAGCTTTCGAGCATCTCCTTGATTTCGAGGTTGAACGCGAGGTTGCCGCACACCATTGCGCGATCCAGCTTTGGCGTCAGTTGCGGCACGGCGAGGTCCGAAAAGCACTCACCAGAGCGCATCAGATCGGTGATCCGGCCCATCTTCGGACTTTGCTCGCGTGTCGTGGTGGGGTAGTAGCGCAATTTTTCGGCGAAACCTTTGCCGAACAATTCCTCCATCAGTTCGTCACTGCGAAGATCCTCGATCAGGTTCGCGCCGTAGGTCAGCTCCCCCACTTCGCGGCAGGTATGGGTGAGGATGATCTCGTCATAATCCTCATAGGTCTGCGGCTCTCGCAGCAGCGAGGCGAAGGGCGCAAATCCGGTGCCCGTGGCGAACAGCCAGAGCCGTTTGCCGGGGATCAGCGCGTCATGAACCAGGGTGCCAACGGGCTTGGGCCGCAGGATGATCTCATCGCCCGGCTGGATGTGCTGCAAGCGGCTTGTCAACGGCCCATCCTGCACTTTGATGGAATAGAACTCCAACTCCTCATCCCAGGACGGCGAGGCGATGGAATACGCGCGCAGCAGCGGTTTCTGCTTGCCTGACTTGGGGTCCGGCGCGCCCATCAGGCCAATCATCACGAATTCGCCGGAGCGAAATCGCAGGCTGGCAGGCCGCGTACAGCGAAAGCTGAACAGACGATCGGTGTAGTGTTTCACCTCGGTCACAATTTGCGCGTCGGGAAGGGTGGGCGTAGCCCTTACAGGGCTGGCGTTGGTGTTGGTCACAGGTCTTTGCTCGGTCATGGAATTTCAGGCGCTGTTTGCACCTGCCTTTACGCATAGTCGTTGAGTTGGATCAGGGGAAGGGGCGGGTGCGCCGGAGGGGCGCATTGAAAACTACCCTCTGAGGCGGGCTTGATAGTCGTGGGCGCGCCAATCGGCGCGGGCGAGCCATTGGTCCTGGGGCTGACGGGCGGCCAGATCTGCGTCGATCTCTACCTCATCGAAGCCGGACCGCCGTGCCATCGCGTATTGATCCGCAAGCACATGGCCCCTGGCGCGCAGGCGGCCCGTGTAGCCCATGGCCCGAATGCGCCTGGCCAGCGTGAAGCCGCGTCCATCGGCGGAGGACGGGAAGCCGACGCGGATCAATTTCAGCCGGTCCAAATGTCCGCCGAGATCCGCCACGTCGTCGGACGGGGCCACGTCCACAGCCGTCGCATTGGCGGGCAACCCGTCGCTGAGTGCCACTGCGCGTCCGGTCCAATCATCCGCCGAGAATCCGGTATCTGTTACAATCGTATTCGCCATGATCTGGCCCCTCTTTTCCTGGTCAGGATGCGCGTCGCTGTGGCGCGCGCACCATTTTGCCATCCACAAAATGGATGCCACATTCTTCCTTGTCGGTGTCCCGCCAACGCCCCGCGCGCGGATCCTCGCCTGGCGCCACCCTGGACGTGCAGGGCGCACATCCGATGGATGGGAAGCCTTTGGCCACCAGCGGATGGCGCGGCAGCCGGTTCTGGGTCATATACTCGGCCGTGTCCTCGGCCCGCCAGTGGGCCAGCGGGTTGATCTTGATCCGGTGCGTGCCGTCCGGTTCAAAGAAGTCGAGACGTGCGCGGCTTGTGGATTGATACCTTTTCCGCCCTGTGATCCAGGCGTCGAACGGGGCCAGAGCATGATCGAGGGGTTGCGTCTTCCGCAAAGCGCAGCAGGCGTCGGTATCTGATTTGTGCAATACACCCTGTGGATCATTTTCGGCGACCATCGTGCGTGACGCACGGATCACGCGCACCTCCGTCAGGCCGAGATGATCCGCCACTTCGCGCTGGTAGGCGAGGGTTTCCGGAAACAAAACTTGGGTGTTTATGAACAGAACGGGCGTGCGTCGATCCAGCACGCTTACCATATGCAACAGCGCCACTGCCTCGGCCCCAAAGGACGACACCAGCGCGACGTTGCCTGTATCGCTATCTGTGAGTGCATGCTGCAAAACTGATATTGCAGAATGGTACTTATAGCGCGCATTCAGCGCCTCCACCCGAGTTTTCACCGGGGGGAAGGGAATGACCTCAGGCCGCATGTGCGTTACGCTCCTGTGGATAAAGTGCCGCCTTGAACGGATCAGCGCCGAGACGTTTGTAGGTCTCCAGAAAAGTCTCGTCAGCACTGTCCCGGATCGAAAGGTAGGCCCGGACCAGCCGCTCGATCGCGTCCACAATCTCGTCATAGGCAAACCCGCGCCCGGCCCGTTCGCCGATTACAGCATCAGGCCCACCGTCGCCGCCTAGCGTGATCTGGTAGTTTTCCACCCCCGCACGGTCGAGGCCAAGGATCCCGATATGCCCCACGTGGTGGTGCCCACAGGCGTTGATGCAGCCAGAAATCTTGATCTTCAGCGGGCCGACCTCATGTTCCAGCTTCAACTCATCGAAGCGCGTCGCGATGTCCTGCGCCACCGGGATGGACCGGGCCGTCGCCAGCGCACAGTAATCCATTCCGGGGCAGGCGATGATGTCGGACGCAAGCCCGATATTGGCGGTCGCCAACCCAGCGCCAGCCAGCGCATCGTAGACCGCACGCAAGTGACGCCTGGGCAGATGGGGCAGGATCACGTTCTGCTCGTGACTGATGCGCAATTCGTCATGGGCGAAGGTCTCCGCCAGGTCCGCGAGAGTGCGCATTTGCGTAGAAGAGGCGTCGCCCGGCGTGGCTCCATGGGCCTTCAGAGAGACGGTCAGGATCGCATAATCCGGGTGTTTGTGACCCGCCGCGTTGGTGTCCACGAAGCTGCGGAAGACAGGATCGGCGGCGTAGTCCGCGTCATAATCCCCGGAGCCTGACGTAAAGTCCGGCGCGCGGAAATCGGCTTTGATCTTCGTCAAGAGTGCCATATCCGCGCCGTTGAAGGCGGCTTTGCGGGGCGCAAACTCAGTGTCGACAAGACGCCTGATCTCATCAATCCCGTTCTCATGGACCGTAATCTTGATCCGCGCCTTATATTTATTATCGCGCCGTCCCAACAGGTTATAGACCGCAACGGTGGCTTCCAGATACGGTAGAAGATCGTCGAACGCCACGAAGTCTGCCAGAACCTTGCCAATCATCGGCGTGCGTCCAAGGCCGCCACCGACCAAGACCGTCGCGCCGATCTCGCCCTCGCGTTCGACCAGCCGCAGGCCAATGTCGTGGGCCGCTGTGACCGCGCGGTCTTGAGCCGATCCTGTCACCGCGACCTTGAATTTGCGCGGCAGGAACTGGAATTCGGGGTGGTCGGTGGACCATTGCCGGATCAATTCGGCCACCGGGCGCGGGTCGGCCACTTCTTCGGCCGCAGCGCCTGCGAAATGGTCCGCCGTCACGTTGCGGATGGTGTTGCCGGAGGTCTGGATTGCATGCATCCCGACCTCACCAAGTGCATCGAGCATATCGGGGACATCGCGCAATTCGGGCCAATTGTACTGGATGTTTTGGCGCGTGGTGAAGTGGCCGTAGCCCTTGTCCCAACGGTCCGCAATCATTGCCAACTGGCGCATCTGGCCGCCGTTCAGCGTGCCATAGGGAATTGCCACGCGCAGCATATAGGCGTGCAATTGCAGGTATAATCCGTTCATCAGGCGCAGCGGCTTGAACTCATCCTCTGTCAGGGAGCCGTCGATGCGACGCTCCACCTGAGCGCGGAACTGGGCGTTGCGTTCAGCGAGGAAATCACGGTCGAACTGGGAATAGGCATACATCGGTCAAGCCTCCTGCGTGCTGTGTTTGACCCGTGGCGACGCTTGCTTGCCATGGTCGTAGTTTGAGGGGCCGCGGGTCCGGAACGCTTCCCGGAAATGGACGGGCTCCGGACCGTTCGCGCCGAGGGTCGCATCGGCCAGGTAGGGCCCGACGACCTCATGAGCCAGCGCCTGCGCTTCCAACAGGCGGATGTCGGCGGTGACAGCGTCCCGGATCAGGTCCGCCTCCACGTGATGGCGTGTCCAGTGGCCGTCGGTGGTCAGATAGACCACGTCGCCTTCCAGCAGAGCGTTTGCGGTGATGACTTTGGGCGTAAACTGTTGGGACATCAGGCGAATTCCTCTTGAAGAGCAGGAAGCTGGATGGCTTGCGCATGGCGCGGTTCAAGCCCAAGCATCAATATAACGGGTCCGTCAGGGTCTGCGGCTTCGAGGTCTGCGGCCAAGCGAGCCAGCGTTGAGGCAATCACCCGTGAGTTGGCACGAGACGCATTTTCCACAGCGGTCACGGGCGTATCCGGCGCCGCGCCGTGCATCATCAGGCGGCCTTGCAGAAACCGCGCGCCGCGTGCGCCCATGTAGATCGCGGCGACTTCACCGGGGCGGGCCAGCGTGCGCCAGTCCTGCTCCACGAAGCCTTTCACGTCATGGCCCGTCAGGAACCGCAGCGCAGAGTTGCGATTGCGTTTGGTGAGGCTTTGGCCCAGTTGCGCCGAGGCCGCGTTGGCCGCCGTGATGCCCGGCGTGATCGCCCATTCAATGCGGGCGGCGTCAAGCGCGTCGATCTCTTCATCCAGACGCCCGTAGACGCCGGGGTCGCCGGATTTCAGGCGGACGACATGGGCACCCTGGGCCGCATGTTCGACCATGATCGCACAGATATCGTCTTGCCTGGCGGATGGGCCGAAGCCCTTCTTGCCGACATCAATCATCAGCGCCTCGCGACGGGCCAGTTCGAGGATCTCGGGGGACACGAGGCGGTCATAGATCACCACATCCGCCTTATCGAGCAGCTTGCGCGCTTTCAGCGTCAGCAGGTCCGGATCGCCGGGGCCTGCACCGACAAGGTCCACGCGACCTTGCGTCGGCGCGGCGCTCAGATGCTCAATGAGCAAGTCTCCAAGGGCCAGTTCGGCGGCGGGTTTTCCTCCGTTCACAAGGGCTTGCGGGCCTTTGTTGAAGTAATAGTCTGACCAGAAATCACGCCGCTTGCGGCCCATGGGCAGCGCATTGGCGGCAGTGCGGAAGCCCTGACCAATCCGCGCGAGCAGGCCAAGGGAGGACGGCAACAGCGCCTCCAGATCCGCTTTTATCCGACGCGCGAGGACGGGCGCCGCGCCCTCCGTGCCGATGGCGACCGTGATGGGATCGCGGTCCACGATGGCGGGGGTGATGAAGGCGGAGGCCTCCAGATTATCGACGATATTGACCAGCGCGCCATCCGCACGGGCAAGTATGGCAACACGCTTGTCTTCTGCATCGTTCTCGGACGCGGCATAGGCGAGCGCGGCGCACATCGCGTCGCCGGCCGAAAAGGCGCGTTGAACAAGGGTCAATTTGCCCGCGCTGTGCCATGCAACGATTGCGGGCGCGGGGTCGGTTGCAAAGACCGTCACACGGGCCTCGGATTTCAGGATCAGTCGTAGTTTGGCCAGCGCGGCCTCGCCACCGCCAGCCACCACAACGCGGCGGCCGCGGAGGTCCATGAAGATCGGGAAATGGCGCATGGGGTGGGACCTCACTGGCTAACTACTCCCTGAAGGTAGGATATTTTCCCGATAATTGGCAGTATCCGCTTGCTGGAAGGGACATTTGTTCTGTATCCCGGTCAGGTAAGAACCCCTGTTCGCCAAACTGAGAGCCTCCCGAATGTCCGTCCAAATCGATGCCCTCGACCGGAAGATCCTCATGGCGCTGCAGGAGGATGCAAGCCGGTCGCTGGAGGAAATCGCGAAACATGTGGGCTCTTCCAAGACGCCCGTGTGGTCGCGGATTCGCAAGATGAAGGAAGCGGGGATCATCGGTCAGCAGACGGTGATGCTGGACGCGGAAGCGCTGGGACTGGAGGCATGTTTTTTCGTGCTGATCCGAACATCCGAGCATGAGGCCGAATGGCAGAACAAGTTCCTTGCCGCTTTGCAGGCGCGTCCCGAAGTGATGGAGGCGCACAGGCTGGCAGGCGACATCGACTATATTCTAAAGGTCCGCGTCGCCAATGCGCGCGCTTACGATGTGTTCTATCAGGCGCTGATCTCGGAAGTGCGGATCTATAACGTCACAGCCCTTTTGAGCATGGAAGAGATCAAATCTACTTCGCTTTTGCCACTTGCGTCAGTTCCGTCTTGATCGTGGCTCCGGCCTCCAGCGAGCGGTGCACGGGGCATTTATCGGCAATCTCCAACAGGCGCTGGCGCTGCGTATCATCCAGCGCGCCGGTCAATGAGATGGTGCGCATGAAGTGGTCCAGAGGCCCGACCTCGATCCCTGCATCCTGAGCATGGACGCGGTTGTGGGTCACATCGACGGCCACATGATCCAGCGGCCACTCTTTGCGCCGCGCGTACATTCGGATCGTCATCGAGGTGCAGGCCCCAAGCCCCGCGGCGAGGAATTGGTAGGGCGTCAGGCCCCGATCCGTACCACCGTAGCTTTCCGGCTCATCCGCTTTCACATAGTGCTTCGGCCCGGCCATGATGTCTTGCAGAAACCCGTCCGGATCCACTTCTGACGTACGTGTCACACCTTCGGGCGCGCCAATCGGTGGGGCGGGGTGGCGCAGGGACAGGTACTTGCCGGCCCAGGATGCGATGACGTCGGCGGCATAGTCGGCGTCGCGCGCGCGCGTGATCAGGTGGTCGGCATCATCGAGGGTCACGAAGCTTTTCGGATGCCTGGCCGTCACGAAGATCTGCGTCGCGTTCTCGATGCCCACGATGGCGTCGCGCGGTGCGTGCAGGACCAGCAGCGCCTTGTCGAGGGAGGCGATGTCATCCCCCAATTCAGAGGCTTGCACGTCCTCCACGAACTCCTTGCCGATGCGAACGGGCCGCCCCCCAAGGTTTACGTCGCCAACGCCGTCGCGCGCGATCACCTCCAGCGCGTCGCCAAAGTTGTGGGTGACGTGGCCGGGATCAAACGGCGCGCCGATGGTCACCACCGCCTTGGCAGAGACAATCTTCTTTGCCGCACGTAGAACTGCCGCGCCGCCGAGCGAATGACCGATGACCAAGGCAGGCGCCATGTCACGCGCCTCCAGCGCCTCGCACGCAGCGACCAGATCGGCGACATTGGAGGTAAAGGACGTGTTCTCGAACTCTCCGCCCGAATGCCCGAGACCGGTAAAGTCGAACCGCAGCACCGCAATGCCCTGTGACGCCAGCCGCGCCGCGATGCGCCGGGACGCCACGATATCCTTGCCGCAGGTGAAGCAATGGGCCAGCAGCGCCGTGGCCAGATGTGGGCCATCAGGCAGGTCAAGCCGTGCCGCGAGAAGGTCGCCGGAATGGCCGGGAAAGGTAAAACGTTCGGTTTTCATCGTCAGAGTGCCTCTTGGGTGCAGCGATCATGTGGGCCAGGAGACGCCTGTTGCAAGCCAAGTGTCCTTGTCCTCACGGCCCTGTGCGCATAGGTGGCGGATGTGTGATCGCCGAAAGGGCGCGCGGTGCGGATGGTCAAAGGCTTTGTACGGGCAAGCGTAGGATTGGGCGTGCTGACGCTGGTGGCGAGCTATTTGGGAGCATGGCACCCGGTGGGCGATTCGCTGGCGGTGTTTCGGATATGGATCGCCGGCGTGTTGCTGGTGCTAGCGCTGAGTTTGGTCATGATGCGGCCCAGAGCTGTCGGAGGCATCACAGCGGTCGCGGCGGGCATCGCGCTGGTCGGCGCCATGCCGATGTCCCTCGTGCAACCACACTCCAGCGGTTTCGCGCAGCCTCAGACGATCTACCAGAAGAACCTTCTGTTCGCGTTGCCCGACGCCAGCGCCATCTTGGCGGATATCGCGGAGGTGTCGCCCGACCATATTACCCTGCAAGAAGTGAGCGCCCGCAACCGCGTGCAGGTACTGGATGCTCTCCCCACGCTCTACGCGCGCCATTACTGCGCATTTGCATCCGTGGGCGGTGTCGCTGTGGCATCGCGCTACGACGTGGTCGAGGGCAGTGCGTTTTGCATTGAAGGTCGCGGAATGGCGGGATTTCAAGTGCTTGGCCCACAAGGCCCGCTTTGGGTCGTTTCGGTGCATTTGCATTGGCCCTACCCCTTCAGACAGCGCGAGCAGGTCGAGGAGTTGACGCCGATTATTGCAGCGCTTGACGGCCCGGTCCTGATCGGGGGGGATTTCAACATGGTGCCCTGGTCCTGGGTGATGCGTGAATTTGAGCGCGCCAGCGGGTCACGTGTGCCCGATCCGGTCAGTGGTACGATCCGTCTGTTTGACGGCCTGATCGCCCCGCCCATCGACCACGTTCTTTTGCCGGGACGCGGCGGAACCCTGTCGGTCAGACCGCGTCTGGGATCAGATCACCTGGCGGTCGTTGGCACTTTCGAGATGGACGGCCCTTAGCCCTGCACGTCCCCCATCAACGCCTGATCAAACGGATAGGTCGTCAGGTTCTCATACCCGTCCTGGGTGATCAGGACCTGATCTTCCAGCTTGATGCAGAAATCACCGCCGTCCTCGCCCACCAGGGCCTCCACACAGAGCATCATGCCCGGCTCCAGCACATAGTCGAACGCATGGTCGTGGTGGTGGTCGGGGTAGCCCACATGGGGCCATTCATCGCACAAACCGACGCCATGCATCTGGCACGAATATTTCCGCTTCTGGTATTTATCCGCCAGCTTGTGGCCGTTGTGGACCAGATCGTTGATCGCGATGCCGGGGCGCAGGCGGTCCATGTTGACCATGATATGGTCGTGCGCGTGCTGCATCGCCTCGATCATGTCGGGGCGGGGTTTATCGGGGCCGGTCCACCAGGTGCGGGAGATATCGACGCAGAGGCCGTAGCAGCCGATCAGATCGGTGTCCAACGCGCTGATCTCATTGGATTGCAGGGTGCGCGGACCGCATTCCTGGAACCACGGATTGGTGCGCGGACCGGTGGAAAACAGCCGCGTCTCGATCCACTCCCCGCCACGTTTGATGTTTTCCGCGTGCAACACGGCCCAGACCTCATCCTCGGATTTGCCCGGCGCGATGGCGTCTTCCATGGCTTTCAGGGACGCCTCGCAGGCGTGTACCGCACAGCGCATGGCAAGAATTTCATCAGCGCATTTGATCTTGCGGGCGTGCTCGGTCACGAGTTCGCCGTCCAGAAGGTCAAACCCGCGCCGTTCCAGCGCCTTCGCGCCGTGAAGCATGATCTTGTCGACGGCCAGCCGCCGGTTGCTGCCCGCGTGCGCCGCCATAACGTCCGCGACTTCGCCCGAGAATGTCTCTGCCACCTCGTGCCCGCGATCGCCGGTGGAGAAGTAGAACATCGACGCGCCGGAGCGGATTTCGCGCACCAAAGGATTGTGCCCGGCCAGAAACGGTGCGTTCTTGTATTCCCACAACACCATATGGCCGTCGGCGCAGACCAGACAGGCGCGGAATGGGTTGTGGGTGTTCCAGAGTTGCATGTTGGTGGCGTCGGTGGCGTAACGGATATTGAGCGGGTCGAACATCAGCACCCCGCCGATGTCACGCTCGTTGAGCTGCGCGACCAGGCGATCCAGCCGATACTGGCGCAGGGTCGCAAGGTTCGGAAGGATCAGACCTGCCGCCTCCCACTCCGCATAGGCGAGCGCGGTCGGCCCAATCTCGATCCGGTCGTTGTCGTTCAGGGTGCCGTCGGGAAGCATGACGCCCTTGGTGGGGTCGATCTTGCGGATCTCTCGGCGGTAGGCTTTGTTCATCAGTACGCTCCTGTCCGTCCAAGCGTTGCGTGCGACGCGGGGGATCGCGTGTCTGTTCGCGCCGCGAACGGGTCGGAAATGGATCATACCGTGCAAGATCACCTGACCGTCCGCGCCGCGACACGCCAGAGTGGCGGCGAAACGGGACGATCTACGGCACTGCGGAACGTTGTCATCCGCGACGGGAAAATGAGCCGGGGTGCCGCGTGTGTCGGCGCGACTGTGTTCAGAGCCCCCCCGCAGCGCTGACGCCCGATCGAGAGGCGGGCCATCGTCGTCTGGGTCCGGAACCAAGTTCAACGACGGCACGATGCGACCATGCAACTGTGCGAAGATTTACAGATCGTTGCGAACGCGAGCCCAGACATGGAGAGTTGTATCGGCGCGCTGCCCCAGACCCGGAATGTTTTCGAAACGACGTGGCTGAAATGACGTCAGGTTCGGAAGTGTTTTGACAGCGTCAGGCCCTGTCCCTGATAATTCGACGCGATGTCGGAGCCGTAGAGTTTGCTAGGGGTCTCGGCCATTTTCTCGTAAACCAGGCGGCCGACTGTTTGACCGTGTTCCAACACGAACGGAGCCTCATAACAGCGGACTTCCAAAACACCGCGTGCGGGCGTGCCGACGCCAAAGCCGGGATCGAAGAAGCCCGCATAGTGCACGCGGAACTCACCCACCATGGCCAGATAGGGCGCCATCTCGGCCGCACAATCGGACGGGATTGTCACGGCCTCACGGCTGACGAGGATATAGAACGCACCGGGGTCGAGGATGATGCGGCGCTCTGCGCTGTGCAGTTCTTCCCAGAAATCAGCCACCTGGTGGGTGCCGATCTGGGTGAGGTCCACGACACCCGTGTGCGGTTTGGCCCGGTAGCCGACCAGCCTGCCATCCTTTGGGTCGAGATCGACAGAGAAACCCAGGCCGTCGTCGATCAGAGGCGTTTGGTCCACCAGCGGCGTGGCGGCGTGGCGGGCCGCAAGTGCCTCGTCCGACAAAATGGCATGGCCGCGACGAAAGCGGATCTGGTTCAGGCGTAGGCCGGGCTCGATCTTGACGGAGAACGAGCGTGGGCAGATCTCGGCATAGAGCGGGCCGGAGTAGCCGGCCGGAATTCGATCAAACTCGATACCATTGTCGGCGATCACGCGGGTCAGGCAATCGACGCGCCCGGTGGAGGATTTGGCGTTGCACACGGCGGTGATGTCCGAGGGCAGGGCCAGGCCTTCCATCAACGGAATGACGTAAACGCAGCCCTTCTCCAGAACCGCGCCGGGGGTGAGGTCCATTTCGTGCATGGTAAATTGGGGCAGGCGGTCCGCGACGGTGTGGTCGGTGCCGGTCAGGAACGAGGCCCGCACGCGATAGGCTTTGGAGCCCAGGCGCAGATCGAGGCTGGCGGGTTGAATCTGGTCTTCCGGCACGGATTGCGTCGCGGTTATCGAACCGTCGGCAATCATGGTTTTGATCGTGTGGTCGGGCAGGACGCCTTGGGCCGGGGTGGAGGAAATCGTCATGGGCGTACCGCTTCTATGCTGTCGCGGGTCAGGCAAGCTGATCCTATGCCAAATGGCAAGGTGAATGGCGGTAGAGCGAAGAATTGGTCGGGCTAGCAGGACTCGAACCTGCGACCTTCCGTCCCCCAGACGGACGCGCTACCAGGCTGCGCCATAGCCCGACTGAGGCACCTTCTAAGGATTTCTGGGGTCGGCGCAAGGGCAGAGCGTGCGCAATCAGGAATGATCGTCGGTGGCGGACTGATGGCTCTGCACCGGCGCGGCCATACGGTCACGCAGTGCAGCCAGAGCAGTGATGTGGGGCGCAAAAGGTTTTCGGTTTTCTGCGGGGAGGGAGGCCAGGGCCGCAAGCACGCCGAGGCGACCCTCCGCGGGGTTTGGCGGTGGTCGGGAAGGGGGACCCGATGGCACCGGGGTCTCGGCAGGTGCGGCGGCGCCGGGCAGTTCAGGCTCAGGCACATCCAACTCAACTGCGGTATCAGACGTTGGCGCGTCATCCCGAGGGTCCGACGTGGCGACAACATCACGCATATGGATCGTGTCGGACTCGTCGGTTTGGCCAGACTGTTCAGAATCTGCGATTGGCAGGGCGAGATCTGCGCCATCCTCGTTCGGGATATCATTTCCTGCATCGGCCGCGGCGTCTTCGTCCCACGCCTCCTCCGGATCCAGATCAATCACGTTACTCTCTGCCAGCAAGTCTTCCACGGGCGGCGAGAGCGCCATTACAGCTTCCAGCCCTTCATCCGCGATCAGTTTTTGGACGCCGCGAATGGTCAGACCCCGCTCGTGCAGCAACACCTTGATTCCGCCCACAAGTTCCATATCCGTAGGACGGTAATACCGACGACCTCCGGCGCGCTTTACAGGTTTGATCTGGGTAAACTTCGACTCCCAGAACCGCAGCACATGGGCCGCAACATCAAGCCAATCTGCGACCTCTCTGATCGTTCGGAAGGCTTGCGCAGATTTGGGCATGAAACATGCTCTCCTGTTGACCTACTGCCCTTCGGGCTCCTTGAGGCCGATTAGACCGCTCGTCCACGCACTGGCGGACCTGAAGCCGTCATACTGATCTGAACCCTCACCGTTTTCGTGGCCGCCCTCATTCACCGGGGCGGCGCACGCGATGCCGTTTATTAGCGGTTTCCGTCGGCAACACGGTCCTTCATCAAGTGCGACGGGCGGAAGGTCATCACGCGGCGAGGACTGATCGGCACCTCTTCGCCAGTCTTGGGATTGCGGCCCACGCGGGCGGTCTTGGACCGGACCGAGAAGGTACCGAACGACGAGATTTTTACCTGCTCGCCGTCGACCAAAGCATCCGACATCATTTCCAACACGCGTTCGACCAATCCCGCGCTCTCGTTGCGCGACAGGCCCACTTCGCGGAACACTGCTTCGCTCAGATCCATCCGCGTCAATGTTTTCGACATAACAATCGTCCCCCTGTTTGACGGATACGATGAAACAAGCCGACCCATGAGTCAACATATTGCGTTACAGGACAGGGAGTTATGGGCTGATCTTTGCGCTGTGCATGAACGGTGCAAGTTCATGTCAGCCTCACGGCCGGAATGAACTGGTTACCAGCGCAACACCACGGCCCCCCAGGCGAGGCCGCCGCCGATGGCTTCAGTCACCAGAAGGTGGCCCGGTTTGATCCGGCCATCGGCCACACCCACGGACATGGCCAGTGGGATCGATGCGGCCGAGGTATTGCCATGATCTTGCACCGTGACGATCACCTTACTCATCGGCAACCCGAATTTACGCACGGTCCCTTTGATGATGCGCAGGTTGGCCTGGTGCGGCACGACCCAGTCCACATCAGCGGCGGTCACGCCCGCCCTCTCAAGCGCTGTTTCGGCGGTTTGTGCAAGTTTATCAACGGCATGGCGGAACACTTCCTTGCCCTGCATCCTCAACACGCCGGTGGTCTGAGTGGTCGACACACCGCCATCCACGTACAACAGATCGCGGTGGGTGCCGTCGGAATTCAGGTCCACTGCGAGGATGCCCGCGTCGTCGGATGTTCCGGCTCCCTCACGCGCCTCGATGATCAACGCGCCCGCTCCGTCCCCGAACAGCACACAGGTCGCGCGGTCGGTCCAGTCCATAATGCGGCTGAAGGTCTCTGCCCCGATCACCATCACACGTTGGGCTTGACCGGATATGATCAGAGCGTTGGCGTTCGACAGGGCGTAAACGAATCCCGCACAGACGGCCTGGACGTCAAATGCATAGCCGCGCGTCATGCCGAGACCTGCCTGCACCATCGTAGCGACCGACGGAAACGTGAGGTCGGGCGTGGATGTGGCCACAATGATCGCGTCAATATCATCCGCCTCCAACCCTGCATGGGCGAGCGCTGCGCGGGCTGCATGAAGGGCCATCTGGCTGGTTGTCTCGCCCTCGGCGGCAAAATGGCGGCGCTCTATGCCCGAGCGGGATCTGATCCACTCGTCAGAGGTGCCAAGCTCCTCCATCGCCTCAAATTCGGCGTTGGAGACGATACGTTCGGGCAGGTAATGTCCGATACCGACGGGAACCGCGCGGAGCGTCATTCGGGCGATCCCTCCTGTTGCATGGCGATGGCTGCCGCGGCCTCGGCCTGGGCAATCCTTGCTGCCAGCCGTTTGTGAAAACCCGTGGCCGAGAGTTGCGCAGCCAGATTGATCGCCGCCGCGACCCCCGTGGCATCCGCTGAGCCGTGGGACTTCACGACCGTACCATTGAGGCCAAGAAACACACCGCCGTTCACGCGGCGCGGATCAATGCGTTTGATCAGGCGGCGCAGGGATGTGTAGGCCAGCAGCGCCGCTATGCGCGAAAATGGCGTTTTCTTGAATGCTTCCGACATCAATTCGCGGATCATCTTGGCCGTGCCCTCGCCGGTTTTCAGCGCGACATTTCCGGTAAACCCGTCCGTCACGATGACATCCACCCGATCGGAGGGCAGGTCAGAGCCCTCAACAAATCCCACAAACTCGAAGCTGGCCTCATCGGCGGTTTTCCCAATCAACTCGGCCGCAACTTTCAACTCGGCGCGGCCTTTGTGCTCTTCGGTGCCGACATTCAACAGCCCGATGCGCGGGCGTTCAAGGTCCAGACCGTTGCGGGCATAGCTGGCCCCCATCAGGGCGTATTGCAGCAAATCTTCCGCATCGGCCCGGATATCCGCGCCCACATCAAGCATCACATTGAAACCGGACGGGTTGCGCGACGGCCACAGACACGCAATTGCCGGACGGTTCACGCCCTCGATCTTGCGCAGCCGCAACATCGAGATCGCCATAAGCGCGCCCGTGTTGCCGCACGAAACCGCGACCGACGCATCGCCGCCGCGCACCGCCTCGATCGTGGACCACATGGAGGTGTCTTTGCCATTGCGCATGACGTGTGACGGCTTCGCGTCCATCGTCACCACACCCTCGGCGTGGCGCACCTCGCACCGCTCGCTCAAACCGCGCTTTCTGGCGATCAAACGAGCCAACTCAGGCTTGTTGCCGTGAACAATGAAACGAAGACCTGCGGCTTTGGACGCCGCAATGGCCAGGCCGGCAACAACGACCGAGGGGCCAAGATCGCCCCCCATAGCGTCAATGGACAGCACGGTATTCCCCGTGGCTTCTTCCGTTAACGCTGTGCCATCGTTCATTTAATCCGGCCCGCCTGATGGGTTAGGCGTTTATGCCGCGTCTTCGTCGAAATCGATGTTGTCGGCCTGTGTGAGCACGTCACGCTCGTTATACACACCGCACGAAGGGCAGACGTGATGCGGGCGCTTGAGCTCTCCGCACGACGGGCATTCGTTGGGGTTTGCAGCAGACAACGCATCATGGGAGCGGCGTTGGCCACGGCGGGACCGCGTAATCTTACTCTTGGGGACAGCCATGTCTCAACCTCGGTTTGGTCCGCGCAACCCATCGTGGGCCTTGCGTCGCTTCGTTCAAAATTCGTCTCGCGCAACCGCGATTCTCGTGCAGTATCTACCCCGTCCGTGCGGAACGAAACAAGGTCTCGGACGTCACCGGAGAATGGGTGCGAATGAGGCCGGGAACATACTCTGATTCCAACGCCATGCAAGCCCTATTCCCGTGGTGCGAAAGCGCGTGCCTCAGGCGGGGTACTGACCCTCAATCCCCGGAGTCGTCTTCCGTGTCAGTGTCGGTCTCTTGCAGCTTGTCACGAAACGCCGCAAGGCCTGCGAGGGGCTTGGCATCATCGTCCGTCATCGGGGCCACACCGGGAGCCGCAAAAACGGCCTCTCCCAGTTCCACACCGGGCGCGCGGGGATAATCGGGCAGGGCCAGCGCAAGCGCTTCCATCATCAACTCTTGCAGGTCGAGCTGCCGGGGCAGGGGCTCGATCGTATCGTCTTCCGGCATCTCCAGATCATCCCCGGCGGGCTCCGGCAGGTCGACGCGGTAGGAGCGAATGACATCCACGTCGATGCGCGTTGTCACAGGCTCCAGCGTCACGACGCAGTCCTGCACCACCGTCGCACCCAGACGCGCGTCCAGCCGCCAGTCGTGCTTTGCCTCGGCCCGCACGGTGCCGTGCAGGCGCAGCTTCTTGACGGCGCGAACACCCAGCTCCTCCGCGAACTCCGCGCGTAAAGACGCGTCCGGATCCAGAGCGAATTCGGTGTCATTGGCGCGATTCATCCGCGAAAGTTGCAATATACGGGCGTCCATGGTGCCTCCGAGCAATAGTTGAGCGCGCGCGCTGCTTGCCCCAAGCGCGCCCCTGCGGTAAGCCGATATTGACCTTCGCGTGCATCCGCAAGACGCGCGCGGCAAAGAGAGCCCATTCAGCGGGGCCGATTGAGCAATATAAGACAGGACACGCCCGATGCGTCAGACCCTATTTTCTGTTCTCCGCAGCCTCGGCTTGGGCGCAGTGATCATCGCCGGACTGGCCGCATGCGCGGCCACCTACACAAACCACGGATATGTGCCGCCCGATGACATTCTGGCGGAAATCGCGACGGGGGCCACGCGTGAGACGGTGGCCGAGTTGGCCGGGGTTCCGGGATCTGCCGGCGTCGTGCGCGATGAGGCGTGGTTCTACACCCAGTACCGGGTGCGCAACTTCACCTACAACGCGCCCGAGGTGATTGAGCGTGACATCGTCGCAATCTCGTTCAGCGACGCTGGCCGCGTAACGAATATTGAACGGTTTGGACTGCAGGACGGCCAGATTATCCAACTATCGCGCCGCGTGACCGAAGCCTCTGTCCGCGATGTCGGGTTCCTTTCGCAGATCTTGTCGAACTTTGGCCGGATCAATATCGGCGATGCGATCGGTGGCTAGACGCTCCTTATCGGGAGCGCTGTAGTATGGGCGCGCGGGGTACATTTTACGGCAAGAGTGCTGCGACCCTGAGCCTGTCGAAAGGGCGGTATGCGGCGCGTATCGCTACGTCGGCACAGGATATCGCAGCGGCAACTCGCCTGCGTACGCTCGTGTTCCGGACGTCGGGCGGAAATGACCGCGATGCCTTTGACGCGGCTTGCGTGCATGTTCTGGTCGAGGATCAGCGCGATGGGGCCTTGGTGTGTTGCTTCAGGCTGCTGCATCTGCACAGCGGGGTCGGGATAGCGCGCAGCTATTCGGCGCAGTTCTACGATCTTTCCGCGTTGACCGCCTTCACGGACCCGATGATTGAGATGGGGCGGTTCTGTATCCATCCCGACCGCTGCGACGCCGATATCCTGCGGGTTGCCTGGGGCGCGATGACATCCTACGTGGACGCGGAAGGGGTCGAGATGCTTTTTGGCTGTGCGTCGTTCCGGGGCACGTCGCCTGCGCCCTACCTCGATGCCTTCGCGCTGCTGCGCGACAGCTACCTTGCGCCGATGCAATGGCGGCCGCGAGAGAAGGCCTCCGATGTCGTTAGCTTCGCTGATGCGATGACCGCCAAGCCCGACCTGAAACTGTCCACTGTCACGATGCCGCCGCTGTTGCGGACGTATCTGTTGATGGGGGGCCGGGTGAGTGATCATGCGGTCATTGATAACGATCTCGGCACGATGCACGTCTTCACGGGGCTGGAGATACGATCCGTTCCGCCAGCCCGCGCGCGTCTGCTGCGGTCAATGGTGGGCTAAAGCGTTTTGCTTTTTATGTGAGTCAAATGGGATTCACAGGGAAGGATTTGTCTGATTCACTCCAGTTGGGAGGTGGATCATGGGCAAGCCTTACTCTTTGGATCTTCGAAAGCGGATTTGCGCATATGTTGCGCGGGGCCATTCAGCGCGTGCTGCGGGGCGGGTGTTTGGTGTGAGTGCTGCGACCGCTGTGCGGTTCGGAGCTGAACATCGGGCGAAGGGTGAGTGTGCTCCGATGTCGCAAGGGCGACCGCCTGGGCGGTTTGGCAAGTTGGCACCGCATACGGACTTCCTTCTTGATATTGTGCGCGCCGAGCCGGACATCACTCTCAAGGAATTAGCATCGGCTCTGACTGAGACCCACGGCGTGCAGGTTCAGCTCTCATCGTTGCACCGGGCACTGGAACGGGCCGGGCTGTCATATAAAAAAAGGACTGATCGCGGCTGAACGTGATCGGCCTGCGCTACGCCTGGCACGCCGGGATTGGATCATGCGTCGCCAGCCGAGAATGCGCCAGGAGCCGCACAGGCTGGTGTTTATTGACGAAACAGCGGTGAAGACGAACCTCACTCGCCTGCGTGGCCGTGCGCCGGTTGGGGAACGGCTTTACGGCACCGCACCCTTCGGCAAATGGGGGACACAGACGTTCATCGCCGGGTTGACGCAAAACGCGCTGATTGCGCCTTGGGTCATCACCGGGGCCATGAACGGCCCTGCATTTGACAGGTATATCGAAACGCAACTGGCCCCCGAACTCGAACCCGGCACTGTTGTCATCCTCGATAACCTGTCCACGCACAAAAGCCCCCGCGCCGCCGAAGCATTGCGACGGCGAGGCTGTTGGTTCTTGTTCCTGCCCGCCTACAGCCCCGACCTTAATCCAATCGAATTGGCATTCTCAAAACTCAAGGCACACCTCCGACGGATCGGGGCCAGAACCTTCGACGCCCTATTCGAGGCGCTCGCAGAAATCTGTGAACTCTTCGACCCCCAAGAGTGCTGGAACTTCATCAAGGCTGCCGGATATGCCTCAGATTAAATGCAAAACGCTTTAAGGCCGAGTTGCCATGATTTGCGGTCCGTTTCCTGTCCGAAGGATTTGTGGCGCGCCCATGCCGTATCCAGCCATGTTCCGCCCAAAGGCCGGATAACTGCGCCTGTGCCGCACTTGAATCGCGCCAGATCGGCTGAGCGGTCCCAATCCGCTGCACCCAGATCAATGGTCTGCGTCCCCATGGACTGGAGATCGACCATTGCCTTCCACATCAACGCCTGGCCCGCGTTCAGCCTGCGTCCCTGCGGCGCGATCCACCCGATTTGATACGTCGCCTCTCTGGTCGCTGATCCGTGGCGCAGGAATAGCATCGCGGCCACGCGCGCACCCAGATGATAGGCAGTGAACACCTGTGCACATCCGGGAGAGGCGTCGGCCAAGGCAACAACGACCTGCGGTGGCACCGGGTGATACCGGAGTTTGCGGGCCTGTTGCGCCTCAGCACGGAACAGCCAGTGGCGCGTGTCGGGGACAAGCGGGCTGCGGCGCAGGGTCAATCCGTTTGATTGACCTTTGCGCAGCCTGTTTCGCCACTTTTGGTGCAGGGCGGCCGCCATGGCGTGAGTGGAGGGCTCAAGCGTCAGGTCCGCCACATGGCGTGCGTCGGCGATGCGATAAAACCCGGCGTCCTGCAAGGCCTGCGCATCGGTCCGGGTTTCTGCATTGATCAAAAGATGACGCACGTTGAGGTCGTCGCGCAGAGCGGCTGCGCGCGTCGCCGTCAGGCGCAGATCTGCCCGTGAGATCAAGGCCACAGGCCCGATAACGCGGACATGCTTTCGCATCACCGTGGCGCGCGCCGCGCCAATCATTTCAATCGACGCGTTTGCCCCGAGGCTCTGTATGCCCTTAAGCCACGCTGAAGATTGCTGCAAAGCAACCGGGTGGTGCTGGAGGCAACGAGGATCGGACGAAGCATCGTACATGAGAGCCACGATACCTGCAGAAGACTCAACCTTGAGTTAATGGCAGCCTTAATTGTCGAGAACCACCAAAGCGTGTCGCTTCTTTCCTGCGCTCAGTTTCATTGGATCCGCCAAATCGCCAGCGCTGACCATCAGGCCCGCGTTGTCGAGTGCTGCATCGTTCACTCTGGCACCGCCCTCCGCAATCAGGCGCTTGGCCTCCTTGCCAGAGCCTGCGAGGCCGGATTTGACGAACAACTGCACGATCGAGATGCCGTCGCCAATGTCTGTTGCGCTTAGGGTCAGGGTTGGCAGGTCGTCGCCCGCGCCGCCCTTCTCGAACACTTCGCGCGCGGTTGCTTCCGCCGCTTTCGCAGCGTCAGCGCCGTGGCAGAGCGCGGTGACCTCGTTTGCCAATATCACCTTGGCGGCGTTGATCTCGGATCCGTCAAGTGCGGCCAGACGATCACATTCCGCCACATCCAATTCGGTGAACAGTTTCAGGAACTTGCCAACATCAGCATCATCCACGTTCCGCCACCATTGCCAGAACTGGTAGGGCGACATGCGGTCCTCGTTCAGCCAGACCGCCCCGTCCGCGGATTTGCCCATTTTCTTGCCGTCCGCGCGGGTCACGAGAGGCGTCGTCAAGCCAAACGCTTCGCCAGCATCAACGCGCCGGATCAGGTCCGCGCCCGAGACGATATTGCCCCATTGGTCGGAGCCACCCATTTGCAACACGCAGTCATGGCGGCGATGCAGTTCAAGGTAATCGTAAGCCTGCAACAGCATGTAATTGAATTCGATAAAACTCAGTGGCTGTTCCCGGTCCAGGCGCGACTTTACGCTGTCGAAGGCCAGTAACCGGTTGATCGTAAAGTGTTTTCCGATATCACGCAGGAAGTCGATGTAGCCAAGCTTATCGAGCCATTCGGCGTTGTTGACCAGCGGGCTGTCCAGAGGGCCATCTCCGTAAGAGATGTAATTCGCGAACACTTTCCGGATACCCTCGGCGTGCAGATTGATTTGCTCAACCGAGATGATCTTTCGCATCTCATCCTTGCCGGACGGGTCGCCCACCTTGGTCGTGCCGCCACCCATCAGCGTGATCGGGCGGTGTCCGGTCTTTTGCATCCACCGCAGCAGCATGATCTGCACGAGATTGCCGATGTGCAGGCTCGTCGCTGTCAGATCAAAGCCGATGTAGCCGGTGATCGGGCCTTTCAGCATCCGTTCATCCAGGCCTTGAAGGTCGGTGCAATCGGCGAGAAATCCCCGCTCGACGATGATACGGAGGAAGTCGGATTTGGGCTGGTAGGTCATGGTACGTCCGGGCAATGATAGCGCTGAGTGAAGGGGATAACGGGAATGGCCGTCAAACAAAAGAGGCGACAGCCGAGTGCTCCGGTCTGGGCCGCGGGCGCGATGTCCGGCACGTCGTTTGACGGGGTCGACGTCGCAGTTCTGCGCACTGATGGGGTCGAAATTTCGGACTTTGGAGAGGTGCGCGAGGCCGCATATTCCGACGCCGACCGTGACCTGCTGCGCGCCGCCATGGGGGCCTGGCCCGGAGAGGCGCGGGCAAGCGTTGCTGCAAAGGTTGTGGAGGCCGCGCATATCGCGGCCATGGTGGGTCTGGGAGACGTGGAGGTCTTGGGGTTCCACGGGCAGACCCTGGCCCATGATCCCGACGGCGGGCGCACGCATCAGGTTGGCGACGGAGCGCTGCTGGCGGATGCATTGGGGATCGAGGTGATCTGGGATTTCCGCAGCGCCGATATGGGCATGGGCGGGCAGGGCGCACCGCTGGCGCCGTTCTATCACTGGGCCTGTGCGCGCTGGATCGGGATAAGCGCGCCTGTGGCGTTCCTGAATCTGGGCGGTGTGGGCAATATCACATGGGTTGACCCTGGCGCTGAGGCCCCGGATTTGCAGGGTGCCTGCGTTGCCTTCGATACCGGGCCCGCGAATGCACCGATGGACGATCTGATGGCTTTGAGGGGGCTCGGGTCGTTTGACGCAGGCGGCGCATTGGCGGCGTGGGGTGAGGTGGATCTGGCGGTGTTGCAAGAGGCGCTGGAGGCTCCGTGGTTCGATATCAAGCCGCCGAAATCGCTGGACCGTGATGCCTTTGCGGGCCTTCTGGACGCGGTGGCCGCCTTGCCCGACGCCGACGCCCTGGCGACGCTTACCGCGGTCTCGGCCGGAGCCGTGGCCCGCGGTATCCCACACCTGCCCGCACGTCCCGAAAGGGTATTGGTGACGGGGGGAGGGCGCAAGAATGCCACGCTCATGCGCATGTTGACGGAGGCGTTGGGCTGCGAGTTGGCGGCAGTGGAGGACGTGGGCCTCGACGGCGACGCGCTGGAGGCGCAGGCTTTCGCCTATCTGGCGGTGCGGGTCATGCGCGGATTACCGACCTCCGCACCCGGTACAACGGGCGTTGCGGCGGCCGTCGGAGGCGGGCGCCGGTCCAGGCCCAGGGGCCATGTGCTGGCGTAGAAAGTCCGGGACGTCGCCCCGACCTGCGCGCCCCGATCCAGCGACGCCGCTGCCACCTCAGGCGCGCGGAATGTCAAACTCAGGCGCGGCCAGTGTGAAGCCGTCGAAGGTAAATCCCGGAGAGACGGTGCAGGAGACCAGCGTAAACGCTCCTGTGGTTCGGGCCGCCTGCCAATGGCCTTGCGGAACCAGAACTTGCGGCCTGCCGAGGCCGAGGTCGGGGCTCAGGACGTGGTCAATGGCCGGGCCGTCGTCGTCCGGAGATACCGAAACGATCAGCGGAGCGCCGGAGTGGAAAAGCCATATCTCGGTCGCATCGACTTTGTGCCAATGGCTGGCCTCTCCCTCCTTCAGCAGGAAGTAGATGCAGGTCCCGCTTGGCCGCCCTGCACCCTCCGCAGCCCACGTCTGGCGGTAATGGCCCCCCTCGGGATGAGGGGCCAGGCCGAGCTTTGCGATGATCTCGTCCGCGGTCATTCAGCGGCGCCTGTGCTGGAGGCGTCCCGTTCCGCACCAATCGCAGGTGGTGCCTTTGGCCGATCCTTCAGTGCGCTTTCCGCCACGCCTTCCAGACCGTTCTCAAGGCTCAGGCCCAGTTCGTCGCCCAACTTGCGCAAGGCTGGCATCTGCACGGCCATGCCCATGATCGAATCGAGCGCTTGATTGACCACCGGTTTTTCGCCACCGCCCGACCCTGCGCCCATGCCGCCGCCGTTCGACGTGCCGCCGCCCAGACCCCCAACCTGGTGGATCTTGATGGAATCGATCTTCTCCACGGGCTTGACCATCTGCTCCATAATGCCGGGCAGAGCTTCAATGCGGGCCATGTCGACCTTCATGCCGACAATCTGCTCAGACAGCGCATTCTCGGCTTCCGTGATAGCGCGTGTGCCTTCGGCCACGGCGAGCATGTCCTTCTTCTTGGCGTCCGCGCGGATCGAGATCGAGTCCGCCTCGGCCTGCGCCTCCTCCCGGCGTGCATCGGCACGGTCGTGGGCAGCGTCCTTGTCGGCGGCTGCGGCAAGGCGGATCTTGGTGGCCTCTCGCTCGGCCTCACGGGTGGCCTCGATCAGCGCGATCTGCTTGGTCCGCTCCGCCTCTGCCACATCGCGGGCCGTCTGAACCGCCTCAGTGGCTTTTGTGGCCTCGGCACGGGCGAGGTCAGCAGACGCGCGTGCCCGGCTTTCTTCCTCTGACTTCTGCTGAATGACAATCTGGCGCTCTTGTTCTGCCACTTCCAGTTCCCGCTCTTTGGTGATCTCGGCGGCGCGGATGTTCTTTTCACGCGATATCTCTGCGGCACGGACCTGCTCTTCACGGCCAATCCTGGCCCGCTCACTTTCGCGCAGGGAGTCTTCGCGACGCAAGGCAATCTCCATTTCCTGTGCGGCCTTCATCGTCTCGATCTCCTGGACCTGAGCGATTGCGGCGCGTTCCTCTTCCTCCTGAATGCCAATTTTCTGACGCTCAGCCTCCATTGCAGCGCGGCGCACGGCGACGTCGGCTTCGGCGTCAATTTCGGCTCGCTCCCTTTTGGATTTCGCGATCACCTCGGCCAGCTTGCGCATGCCGACTGCATTGAAGGCGTTGTTTTCGTCCAGGCTGTCGAATGGAGTCTGGTCGAGCGCAGTCAGCGATACCGACTCAAGCGACAGGCCGTTTTTCAGCAAGTCCTCGGAAATGGCGTTCTGCACCTGCTGCACGAAGTCCGAGCGATTTTCATGCAGATTATCCATCGTCATCTTTGCAGCCACTGCGCGCAGACCGTCAATCAGCTTGCCCTCAATCATTTCACGCAGCTGGTCCACATAGAACGTGCGGTCGCCAAGGGTTTGGGCCGCGCGCGCGATCCCTTCCTCGTTGGCCATGACAGAGACGTAGAATTCCACACCGACATCCACACGCATGCGATCTTGTGTAATCAATGCGCCTTCACCCGTCCGGCGCACTTCAAGTCTTAGGGTTTTCATGTTCACCGGGCTGATTTCATGGAGCAGGGGAATGACCACGGTGCCACCATCCATGATCACCTTTTTGCCGCCGGCACCGGTCTTGACCAGAGCCACCTCGCGCGTGGTGCGTTTGTAAAGGCGCCCAATCACAAGGCCCACAAGCACCAGAAAGCCGATTATGACGGCGACGATAATTCCAAGAAAACCAAGTTCCATATCAAATACCTTTCAAAAGGGAGGACCGAGCGGGCTAGAGCGCGATTAAACGAAATCCGCCGGTGGGGCGGTGACGCAAGACCAGAACTTCTGCGCCTTGAACGATCACATCCGCGTCGTGCAACGGCTCCGCGCGGAGGTAGTGGGTGTTGCCGTAGCGATCTGTCACGCGGACCTCTGCGGGCGTGCCACGGGTGGCGGTGCCCTGGGTGACGAGTCCATTGCGGCGGCCAAGTTGGCGGATGGAGACGGATTGCGTCTCCGACTTTGGCAGTACAGCCGCGAAGGCTGTGCCGAAATGGCGAGTGAACCAAAGAGAAGCGATCGCACTGGGGACAGCTGCGAGAAGGGCCGGGATCGGCCCGCCGAGAGATACGCTTGCCAGCGCCTGCAAGGCGATGCCTGCCACTGCGAAGGACATGAACACAGTGGCCATCCAGATCAACGTGGGCATTTTGCCAAAGCCCAACCATGCCAGCGGGTGCAAGGGGGGCGGCTGGACAACGACATCGGCGTCGCCCATCTCCAGATCAAACTCGGGCGCCTCGATATCGAAGCCGTCCAAGTCGAAGTCGCCCAGATCAATATCGACTTCCGTGCCATCAATCAGGCCCAGGTCCGCCTCCGCGCCATCGCCCATCAGCGATCCGCCGATGAACAATAAAGTCACTTCCAGGACCAACAGGCCAAAGAGCAGCGCGAGTGATAGGGTAAAGGGCACAAATGGCCCCGACAAAAGTGTGTCGAGCATTGATCCTCATGTTAATTTATTGTATACGAATGTATACTGAATATAGTGTCTCATGGGCCTGTGACAAGGGTTAAGCATCGGTCTTGAGGTCGCGTTACGCCCCCATGACTCCCAAGGTTTCGATAAATCCCGCTGCAGGCAAGGCATGGATCCCGTAGGTTTTCACACCGCCGTCGAGTCTAAAGACCCACCGTAGCAATCGGAAGGTGCAGAGACACGATGGTCCCTCTTTCGCTCGACTTGATCCGCAAGACCCCGCCCGATTGCTCGGCAAACCCTGCCGCCATCGACAGGCCCAGGCCCGATCCCTTCCCAACCATCTTTGTGGTGAAAAACGGCTCTGTCGCGCGCTCCAATGCCGCGGGCGTCATGCCGGGGCCGTCATCGGCCACAGAAAAACTCAGATGCGCACCGGTGGGATCGTCCACGATCGTACAACACGCATCGGGTGCTGGCCCATGCGAGAGGTCCGCTGCCAGTACCAATGTGCCGCTCGGACCCATGGCGTCTTGTGCGTTTTGGATCAGCGCCAGAAGCGCTGCCTGTAGCCCGTCTTGGTCAGCCATGACGTGCAGCGGCTGCTCGGGTTGGCGGGTCTCGACCGGGATGGCATCGGGCAATCCGCGCCGGGCGGCCACGACAGCGTCGTCAATCACTGTGTCCACAGACAACGGGCGCGGCGAAATGGGCGCACGGCGGGCAAAGGCCAGAAGTTGCGCTACAACAAAGGACGCGCGCGCGCCCGCCTTGTTGGCCTCATCGACGAGCGCGTCGCGCTCTGGCCCGGCAGGCACTTCGTGATAAAGTTCCAGGCTGCCCTTCAGCGCCGTCAGGATGTTGTTGAAGTCATGGGCAATTCCGCCAGACAGCTTGCCAATCGCCTCCATCTGCTTGTCGCGCTGGGCGCGTTGCGCCGCTTTCCTCAGATCAACGCGTGCCTCCCGGACAGAGATGAGCGCGCGCGTGTAATATCCGCCAGCCACAATGCACAAAAGACCCATCACGATCTGAGCCACAACGCTGCCCGCGGCAGGAATTTGGGTCGCGGCCACAACCGCAATTGCGACCCATCCGATGGCGATATCGATCGGCGGAACAATGGCTGGAGGTTCCTCCCGCATTAGGGTGAACGCCCCCAAAATGATCACTCCGAAACTGCCAGAAAACACCAGAACCGGGTCGGGGGATGTCAATAGATAGATAGGCAGGGAGGCATAGGCCACGGCCATCGTAACATAGCTTGCAAGCCCTACCGGTCCCGCCATTGGCGTTTTCGGGCCAACGGGTCGAAGCGCGGCGTAGCAGATCGCCAGAGGGATAAGGTACGACAGGACCCAGATCGGACCCAGCGGTCGACCATCGTAGAGCCACACCAGAAGGCCGACCACGATGATGCTGGACACACGGCACGCCAACTCCACCGGATTGCCGAATTGCGACCACCACAAGCGATCCATATCGGACATCTCCGCGAGGCGATGCTCTGCTACCTCATCTGAATAGGTGCTCATGGGGGCGATACCTGCCTTTGTACATGTCATTAATACCATATACTCGGACAGGTGGCCTGTGTCAGCCTATGCTTTTGGTCAGGTTTGGTGCGAAATCAGCCTGTTAGGACTTCGATTTCTCATCGTGGCGTCACTACCCGGCCCGATCAACCCCGCAGGATGGATCGTCCCGCGAAAACCGCCGTCTCTTCCAACTGCTCCTCAATGCGGATCAACTGGTTGTATTTCGCCAACCGGTCTGAGCGTGCAAGCGATCCGGTCTTGATCTGCCCGCAATTGGTGGCCACAGCCAAATCCGCAATTGTCGCGTCTTCGGTCTCGCCCGAGCGGTGCGACATGACCGAGGTAAAGCCCGCGCGGTTCGCCATGTTCACAGCGGCAAGTGTTTCGGTCAAAGTACCGATCTGGTTGACCTTCACCAGCAAGGAGTTCGCCGCCTTGCGCGTGATACCGTCCTTCAGGCGAGCCGGATTGGTGACAAACAAATCATCGCCAACCAACTGCACCCTGTCACCTAAAGCTTCGGTCAATGCGATCCAGCCGTCCCAGTCATCCTCGCCCATGCCGTCTTCAATGGAGAAGATCGGATAATCGGCGACCAGCGCGGACAAGTAAGCAACATTTTCGTCCGATGTCAGCGACTTGCCTTCGCCCGACAACTCATACTGGCCGTCCTTGTAGTACTCCGTCGCGGCGCAATCGAGGGCAAGCACCATGTCGTCGCCGGGCTTGTATCCGGCTTTCTCGATGCTCTTCAGAACAAAATCCAGCGCGTCCCGCGTGGACGACAGATTGGGTGCGAACCCGCCTTCGTCCCCGATACCAGTGCTGAGACCGGCCGCTGACAACTCACCCTTCAGCGTATGGAACACTTCGGACCCCATGCGTACTGCTTCCGCGATCGTGGTCGCGGAGACCGGCATGATCATGAATTCCTGAATGTCGATGGGGTTATCGGCATGTTCCCCGCCATTGATGATGTTCATCATCGGCACGGGCAGCACATGCGCCATCGTGCCACCGACGTAGCGGTAGAGCGGTTGAGCGGTGAAGTCCGCCGCGGCTTTGGCCACCGCCAAAGATACGCCCAAAATCGCGTTCGCACCCAAGCGGCCTTTATTGTCAGATCCATCCAACTCACACATCGTCTGGTCAATCGCGACTTGTTCCGTTGCGTCAAAGCCCACCAGCGTATCTGCGATCTCGCCATTTACGGCTTCAACAGCCTGCAACACGCCCTTGCCCTTATAGCGCGCCTTGTCGCCATCGCGCTTTTCCACCGCCTCGTAGGCGCCCGTCGACGCACCCGAGGGCACCGCCGCCCGACCCATGGTGCCGTCTTCCAGCGTCACATCAACTTCCACCGTCGGGTTGCCCCGGCTGTCGAGAATTTCGCGGGCATGGATATCGATAATAACGCTCATCGGGGGTGCTCTCCTGTGTAAGGTTGGAGGCGCTATAGCAGAGCTTGCTGCCCGCGCGAAGCGCATTGTTAGCGGTAACAGGTCTATTTTACGCGGTCTGCGCCAGCATCCGTTCTCTCCACAGGGTATAGAGCCCGGTGGCGACGACAATCGAAGCGCCAATCAGGGTCCAGATATCGGGGCGCTCATTGAAGACGAAGAAAGCAAGAACCAGCGCAAAGACCAGCCGCGTGTAACGAAACGGCGTCACTACGGCGATCTCGCCGACACGCATGGCAGCCGTCACGGCGTAGTAGGCGATCATCGCAAAAACCAGCGCGCCCGCCAGTTGCAGAGCGAGCAAGCTGTCCGGTATCGCAGATCCTCCGGAGATGACCAGCAGGCCAAGGCCTGCGAGGGCGGCCGCCAGAAATCCCCAGGCAGCCAACAGAAGCGTCGATACCTCTCGCGATATTGCCCGCGTGGCCAGATCGCGCCCCGTGAGGCCAACCGCGGCACCCAGAGCCCACAGGCTCTGAGCGTCAAACCCCTCCATACCGGGGCGGACAATGATCAACACCCCGAAAAGCCCGATCAGGATGGCGACCCACCGCCGCCAGCCCACGGCCGCACCCAGAAACAGCGCTGCCCCAAGCGTGACCAGCAAAGGGTTGGCCTGAATAATCGCGGATAGCAGTGACAGATCGATGGAGGCAAGGGCGATGACAAAACACAACGTGCCAACAATTTCCGAGGCCAGACGAAACATGAACGGCCCGGTGAACAGGGCAGGGTCCAGGACCCTCTCGCCCTTGATCGCCGCCCACCCGCCAAAGATGGCAGCGCCGCCAAACCCGAAAAACGCGATGACCTGACCCACGGGCAGAGCGCCCAAAGTCAGCTTGATGAACGTATCGGCCAGCGCGAACCCCAACATGGCCAGTGTCATCCAGCCCATACCCTTGAGGTTATCCATTGATCGCGCCGCCCTCGTCACTTCCAGATGCCCCGACCTACGCGGTCTCCCCGGCGCGCGGAAGCCCAATCTCTGCGTCCTTCATCTTGCCAAGTCCAACTCAATCCGACCTGGACAGACGGCGCTGCCCTGACGGGTGACGCATGGTCCAATCCATCCCCCACAGTCCGACCGCAGACCAGGGCGACCTCTCAGGATTTCTTGATCGGAACTCCATAAAGCTCCAGTCGATGGCCTTTCAGCCGATACCCCAGCTTCTCGGCAATTCGTTCCTGTAGCGCCTCGATCTCGGCATCCACAAACTCGATGACCTCGCCGGAGTTCATGTCGATCAGATGGTCATGGTGATCACGCTCCGCATCCTCATAGCGCGCGCGGCCATCTCCGAACTCGACCTTATCGAGGATACCCGCCTCTTCGAACAACTTTACCGTCCGGTATACCGTCGCAATCGAGATCTTGGGATCCACCGCCGCAGCACGGGCGAACAGCTCTTCGACATCAGGGTGATCGTCAGAGCTCTCCAGCACCCGTGCAATCACGCGGCGCTGTTCGGTCATGCGCAGGCCCTTGGCGGCGCAGCGATCCTCGATCGTGTCAGTCATGATGTCCCTCAGATCACCTCTGGTCCGGTCGCTTCTCTAGGGGATTTGCCCGCGCGGTTAAAGCCCGCACGGGATAGTGATTCACTTTCGATAAGGACGGCCCAGACCGGCATTGCCCTGCTGTCCCTTGGCCCCGTTGGACGGTGCGCCCGCAGAAGCTGGCGCCTGGATCGGCTGCGAATAGGCGCGGGTGTTCGCGGATTTTTCCCACGGATCGTCGGAGTGCGCGCCGTATTCGCCGGACATGCGCCGCTGTACGTGGCTGCGAGCACTGCTTTCAACGCCCAAGGCCTCTGCCAGATCCTCGGCGAACTGCCGCTCGCGGGGGCTGTCGACCTCGATCGCGGACATAGCTGTGGCGAAGATCTGCGCGCGCAGGGCCGGGTGATCGGGGACGTCGCGGGCGAACTCGCGTGGATCAGTGTTGCGCTCCATCTCTTCGGTCACAAAGGCGCGTTCTTCGGGATCCAGATCGTCCAACTGACCCAGCAATGCGTCGCGCTCCGTCCGGTCGATCCGGCCGTCGGACTTCGCGGCCATGATCATCGCCCGGATCATCAGGGCGGCCATTGCCTCCTCATCATCGGTGGGGGGATCGGCAGGCTCACCCCCCGTCCGCAGGGATTCGTTCAGGCGGCGCCCGAATGCAGGCTGGCGGTCGGTGTTGCCGTTGCCGCCCAAAAGCCCGCCAAGCAACCCGCCCGCCGCACCACCGCCAAGCATGCCTCCCAGGCCGCCAAGTGCGCCTGAACCGCCGAATTCTTCCAGCAGACCGCCCAAACCACCGCCCGCGCCGCCGCTGCTTCCACGCCCTCCAAGCAGCTGCCCGATGCCGCCCGCGCCGCCGAACTCCTGCCCGCGCAAACTGTCGAGCAACCCGTTCCCGCCAGAGCGACGCTCCTCTCGGTCGCCCCGGTTCACCAAGGCGCGCGCACCGCGGGCGACAGCGACACCGACAGCAACTTTGGCCAATGTTCGAAGTAAACTCATTCGTTTTTCCTCCCGGTTAATCATGTTAGACACTGACAGAGTGCGCGGCGTACGGCAAAGGTTCCGTCAAGGTGATTTCTTGACACCCCACGCCACGGGGATCACTGCGGGGCGCGACAGATAGGTGAGGCAGATCTCATGGCACCGGATCCAGATCACAAAAAGCAGATGGATGCCTTTGGCGCGATCTCCCTGACCGGTTTCGCGCTGCTGCTGGCGTTCAACCAGGTGGTGATCAAGGTCGTGAATGACGGTTTGCAGCCGGTGTTTTTTGCAGGAGTACGCTCCGTCGGTGGCGCATTGGTGATCTTCGCCTGGATGTGGACGCGGGGGCTTTCGACACGGATCAAGCCGGGCACGGCAGGGCCTGGCCTGCTGATCGGGGTGGCTTTCGCGCTGGAGTTCATTTGCCTGTTCCTGGCGCTTGATCTGACGACCGTGACACGCACGTCGGTGATCTTCTACACGATGCCGATGTGGTTGGCCCTGGCTGCACATTTTCTGATCCCCGGCGACCGTTTGACTGTCCAGAAGTCCATCGGACTTGTGATGGCGTTTCTTGGCGTGGTCATCGCGTTGACGATGCGCGGTGAGGGGGCCGGGGTGACGTCACTTGCGGGCGATGCCTTGGCGCTGCTGGCCGCGATCATGTGGGCCGCGATTGCGCTCTGCGCGCGGGCCACATCATTGCGCGAGGTGCGGCCAGAGATGCAGTTGCTGTGGCAATTGTCAGTTTCCGCGCCGCTGTTGTTGCTGGCCGCGCTGTTCTTTGGACCGCTCCTACGGGACCCGACGTTTATCCATTGGGCGGGCCTTGGGTTTCAGATCGTCGCAATCGTCTCTGCCGGATTTCTGTTCTGGTTTTGGCTGCTGTCGATCTATCCCGCAAGCTCCGTCGCGGCGTTCTCGTTCCTGTCGCCGATCTTCGGCGTGGCCCTCGGATGGATGATGTTGGGAGAGGCCGTGGGACCGGGCATTCTGATCGCACTGGTGCTGGTCTGCGCGGGCCTGATTTTGATCAACAGGCCACCGCGCCGCAGATCCTGACTGCGGGTTATGTGCCGCAGAACGTCTGCGTGACACGCTCGGACGCGGTTGGGGCTTCCTGCAGGTCCGCGATGTCGGGTCGGTCCACAAACGGGAACTTCAGAGCATTATCAAGGCGGTGGAAGGGGCCGAAGTCGCCTGCCACTGCGGCCTTGATCGCCTCCTCCACACGGTGGTTTCGCGGGATCAGCGCGGGGTTCACCGCTTGCATCGCGGCGACCCGGTCGGCCTCTGACAGCCCGTCAATCGCTAGCCGTGCGTGCCATTGCTCCAGCCATGGGGCCAGCACGGCGGGAGCCTGAAACGCGTCCGCCGCACTCCCGGGTTCGGGTCCGGAGAGGGCACGGAAGGTTCGGGTAAAATCTCCGCCACCCTTTGCCATGCGATCGAGCAGATCGAAGGCCAGAGCGGCGTCGCCATCGCGTTCGCTCATCAACCCCAGTTTCGCGCGCAACACCCCGTGCCAGGCAGCATCGAACCGAGCGCTGAAGCCGTTTACGGCCTCGGTAAACGCCGCAATCGCCTGGTCCCGGTCGGGCATCAGCGGCAGCAATGCCGTTGCCAGTTGCGCGAGGTTCCAAGCCGCGATCTGCGGCTGGTTGGCATAGGCGTAGCGCCCGAACTGGTCGATGGAGGAAAACACCATCTCAGGATGATAGCTGTCCATGAAGGCGCAGGGACCATAGTCGATGGTCTCGCCCGACAGCGTCATGTTGTCGGTGTTCATCACGCCATGGATGAAGCCCACACCCATCCACCTTGCCACTAACTCCGCCTGTCGCTGCAGTACCGCGTCGAGAAGGCCCGCAGGGCCGACGGCTCCGGGATAGTGGCGCGCGATGGTGTAGTCGGTCAACGCCGTCAAGGCTTTGATATCGGCGCGCGCGGCGAAGAACTGGAACGTGCCGACGCGAATATGCGATGATGCCACCCGCAGCAGGATCGCGCCGGGTAGCGGCGCTTCGCGCTGCACGACATCCCCGGTTGTCACTGCGGCCAGGGCGCGCGTCGTGGGGATGCCCATGGCGGCCATCGCCTCGGAAACGAGGTATTCACGCAGCACTGGGCCGAGCCAAGCGCGCCCGTCGCCCATGCGCGAATAAGGCGTCTGGCCCGCGCCTTTGAGTTGCAGATCGAACCGCGCGCCGTCGGGGGCCACAACTTCCCCCAACAGCACCGCGCGCCCGTCGCCCAACTGCTGTGACCAACCGCCGAATTGGTGGCCCGCATAGACCTGCGCCAGCGGCTCAGCCCCGTCCGGCACCAGATTGCCCGCGAAGATCTGCGCGGCGTCGTCACCCAGGCTGATGCCCAAACGCTCCGCCAAGGCTTCATTCACCGCGATCAATTCGGGTGCGGAAACGGGCACGGGCGCTTGCCGGGTAAAGAATCGGTCGGGCAGGCGCGCATAGGTGTTGTCGAACGGGAAAGTGGACATGGGATGGCTCCGACTGATGGGAGGGATGTAGTGGCTCGGTTCCGATATGCCAACGCGTCATAGGCCAAGGGCTCAGGGAAACGAGAGCTGGATCTCGATCCCGACGTCCCGCTCCACGATCCCGCCAAGCTGCGTGAGGGTGAACCCAGCCGCATCAATTCGGAAGTGGAGCGCTCTGCCTGCGCCGGACAGGACCGTCAATTCCGACCGCGCCGGATCGAAGAATAGCGGCAGTTGCGTGCCGGGACGGGCGGTGTCGTCCCAATCCGACGCGTCAGCCTGAAGCTGGATCTCGCGCACGAAAAGAACGGCACCGTCTTCCAGCGCCGGGATGTCATTGCGCGACGCGAAAGTGACAGTCAGCAGCGGCGGCAGCGGGAACCCCAGATGCATCTGGGCGAAAGTCAGGATGCGGTCGCGCTCGCAACAGGCGTCAGGTGTTTGAGGATCCGCAACTGCCGTGAGTGTGACCGTTCGGTCATCAAGGGTGACATGCGCGAGGGCGGGACCATCAGCCATGGCGGGACCGGGAAAGAAGACCAAGGCGAGAATTCCGACCCTCAAAGCCGTCCGATCCTCTCAATCAGTAGATCAAAGAATTCCTGCGCGTCCAGATCGCCCATGAACATAGCGTTGCGGGGGCGGTCCGTGACGCCCCACCAGTCGGCGACCGTCATGCCTCGGGTCAGCGACGACACCGTCTCAATCTCCACGTTGACGAAGCGGCCCCGGAACAGGCTTGGCCGGATCAGATATGCGATCACGCAGGGATCATGGAGCGGCGCGCCGGGGCTGCCGTATTTCTCTTTGTCGAAGCGCTCAAAAAAGTCAGTCCATTCCGCCACCGCGATGCCCGGTCTGGTGCCGATGTCGCGGAAGGCTTGCACGCGCGCCGCCGTTGTCAGCGCCTTGTGCGTTACGTCAAGTGGCATGACCGTTATCAAGACGCCGGATCTGAACACGATATCCGCGGCTTCCGGGTCGACGTAGATGTTGAACTCAGCCGCCGGGGTGATATTGCCGACTTCAAAATAAGCCCCCCCATCAGCACGATTTCCTGTACTTTTGCGACCACGTCAGGAGCTTTTTCAAAAACCGTCGCAAGGTTGGTCAATGGACCCAAGGCGCACAGGGTGACGCTTCCCGCAGGCTCCGCGCGCAGCGTCTCGATGATGAAATCAACGCCGTGCTGCGTTTGAATTTCCATTGTCGGTTCCGGCATGACCGGACCGTCCAGACCAGTCGATCCATGCACGTGTTCAGCCGTGACCAGCGCGTGGCGCAGCGGCCTGTCGCAGCCCGCAAAGACCCGCATGTCGGGGCGTCCGGCCAGTTCACACACAATGCACGCGTTCTTTGCCGTCAGGTCCAGCGGCACGTTTCCGGCAACGGCGGTGATGCCCAGAACTTCCAGCTCCGGCGACGTCAGCGCCAGCAGGATCGCCACTGCATCGTCCTGACCTGGGTCGGTATCGATAATGATTTTGCGTGCCATCGCAGACCTTTGAAACTTTCTCCGGAAGCCTGCGCCAGTTTTGCCTACCCGTGCAAGTGGACAGACGCCACGGCAGCCGAGGACACGCAGGCATCCTCCACACCTTGACGCGCGCGCGCGCACAGACCATTCAAGTGCCATGCGTATTTTATCATACCTCCTCATCCTGCTCGCCGTTCTGGCCATTGCGGCCTCTGCCTACGTCCGGTTTGCCCCGATCTCAGCGGACGACTGGCACGTGGACCCGTCAGAGGTCACACCACCGACCACACGGAACTATGCGTTGATCGCAGGGTCGGAAGCTATGTCCGTCGATGCACCTGCCCTCGCCGTGGCGGGGCGATTGCAGACCATCGCGGAGGCGGATGGAGCGCAGGTAATTGCCGGATCGTTCGCCGAAGGGTTCGTAACCGTCGTGATCCGGTCCCGGCTGTTCGGCTTCCCGGATTTCGTAACGGTGAAGCTGGTTCCCGATGGAGAGACGACCCGGGTGAACATCTTTTCGCGGGCGCGTTATGGGCAATTTGATCTGGGTGTGAACACGACGCGGGTGCAGCGCTGGCTGACCGCGGCGCGCGGCGAATAAATGGCAGCGGCGACCCTACCGCGCGACCGTTTGCGCCAGATCACGGACCGATTTGAGTTTCTCGAGGCGCAGTTGAACGGCGGTCCTGACCCGTCAAAAATCGCTAAAATCAGCCGTGAATATGCTGAGTTGAACCCCGTCGTGACAGAAATCGCTGCCTATGAGCAGTTATTGAGTGATCTGGCGGCGGCGCAGGCGATGTTGGACGATCCGGACATGAAGCCCCTGGCGTTGGAGGAACTGCCTCGGTTGGAAGCGGCGATCCCGGCGGCGGAGGCGTCGCTGCAACTGGCCCTTCTGCCGCGCGATGCCGCCGATGCCAAGCCAGCGATGATTGAAATTCGCCCCGGCACGGGCGGGGACGAGGCGGCCCTGTTCGCCGGTGACCTGTTGCGGATGTACACCCGTTATTCCGAGGCGCGCGGATGGACGCTGGAGACGATCGACCTGCAGGAAAGCGACCTTGGCGGTATCAAGGAATGTACGGTGAGGGTGGCGGGCGAGAACGTTTTTGCGCGCCTGAAGTTCGAGAGCGGCGTTCACCGGGTTCAACGCGTGCCGGAAACGGAATCGGGGGGGCGCATTCATACCTCCGCCGCAACAGTCGCCGTGCTGCCGGAGGCCGAGGACGTCGACATTCACATTCCCGCCACGGACATCCGAATTGACACCATGCGCGCCAGCGGGGCAGGCGGCCAGCACGTCAATACGACAGAATTCTGCGGTGCGCATCACTCACATTCCCAGCGGAATTGTTGTGGTCAGCTCCGAGAAATCGCAGCATCGCAACCGCGAGATCGCCATGCAGACCCTGCGCACACGCCTGTATGATGCCGAACGCCAAAAGGCGGACGATGCCATGGCCGCAGATCGCAAGGCGCAGATCGGATCGGGCGACCGATCCGAGCGGATCCGCACATACAACTTTCCCCAGGGTCGCATGACCGATCACCGGATCAACCTGACGCTCTATAAGCTCGATGCCGTCATGCAGGGGGATCTGGATGAAGTCATTGACGCGCTGACCGCAGAAGATCAGGCCGCCAAACTGGCGGAGATGAACGGGTGACACGGCGCTTGCTGCGCGACGTAGCGGCCGCATATGTCAACTCCGTCAAGGATTTCCTCAGCCCCTATGACGCCGCGCGCGAGGCCAGCCTCGTTATTGAACACCTTACCGGTCTGTCGCGCAGCCAACAGATCGTCAGCGGGCGCAATCCGTTTGACGGATCACAAGCGGTGTTCGATGGCATCGTGACGGCGCGCCTGAGGCGTCAACCGCTTTCGCAGATATTCGGCCAGGCCCCATTCCGCGACCGCATGTTTCGGATCACACCAGACGTTTTGTCGCCGCGCGCGGATACCGAAACCCTGATCGACGCGGGCCTGACGGTGCGCTTCCGAAGACTCCTCGACCTCGGAGCCGGACCCGGCACCGTCGCGTTGACCTTTCTCGCGGAATGCTCCGAAGCAACGGCCATGGCCTCCGACGTTTCGCAGGCAGCGCTTGACGTGGCGTCACAGAATGCCAAGAGCCTGGGCGTTGCCGATCGCGTTACCTTCGTTCAGTCCGACTGGCTGCAGAAGATCACCGGCATCTTCGACCTCATCGTCTCCAACCCGCCCTATGTCACGGCGCAGGCCTATGCGGACCTCGCCCCCGAGATCACGCAATGGGAGCCTCGGATCGCACTCACCCCCGGCGGTGACGGCCTGTCTGCTTACAGGGTCATTGCGCGCGACGCACCGGCGCATCTGGCAAGGGACGGCCATCTGATGGTTGAGATCGGCCATGATCAGGCTCGCGCTGTCGCCGGGATATTTCAGTCCGCGGGCCTTCAAGACCTGCGTATTCTTCCCGACATGAATGGCAAGGATCGCGTCGTGACGGCCCGCAAACCTTAGCCACGCCCGCAACAACCGGCCTCAAACGGCACCTTCAGGCATAAAATCGCCGTTTTGCGTCATGGAAACACTGATTTTCGTCAAAAGACACTGAACTCGGCCCGCCCTCCATGTGTAGTCAACCACAGGCAGACAAGCCGGGGTCGTCGATCCCATGTTGCCTTTCTTACCAGATAGCGTTGTCGCCCGTGCACTCCGCAGGCTTCGCGCAGACTGACTTTCCGGGCCCCGCATATGATGCGCTTCGTGGCCGCTAACCAGGATAACTGGAATTAACAATCACATGAGATCATCGAAGAACCGCTCGCGGTCCAAAGGGAACCGCAACCGCAATGGCCAAGGCGGAGGCAATATCGTCAATCGCGTCTTTGACTCCTCGGGACCCGAGGGCAAGGTACGTGGCACGCCACAGCAAATCGTTGAGAAGTATAATCAACTGACCCGCGATGCGCAGTTGAGCAATGACCGTGTCGCAGCGGAAAGCTTTCAGCAGCACGCGGAACATTACCTGCGCATGCTGGCCGAAGCGCAGCGCGAGCAGGACGCCAAAGCGGCACAGCAGCAGGCGAACCAGCAGCACACCAATCAGGGCGGCGGTCAGCAGAGCGGCGGTGGCAATCAGGGTGGCGGCAACCAGCAGGGCGCCCAGGACAACAGTGGTCAGGGTGGCGGCAATCAAGGCAGCGGAAATCGTCGCAAACGCACCCCACGTGGGGGCGATGATCAGCAACCTCGCGTCGAGGATCAGCAGCAGCCAGTGGTGGCAGATCAGCCAAAGGTCGAAGCACAGGGCTCTTTCGATGCCGTGATCGAGCCGTCGGCTGATGACAGCGGATTGGTCGAAACGCCGGAAAGCGCGCCGAAGCCAAAGCGGGCGCGGACCCGTCGGCGCAAACCAGACGCGCCGGAGGGCGGGGACGATAAGGCGCCTCAGGACGCCGCAGAATAAGTAACGGGGGGTCCCTTTGCGGGGCCCTTTTTGTTGCAGGGCCAGAGTGGAGGATCATCGCGGAATCACGTCCGCCATGATGCGGGCCAGCGCGCAGAACCCTTCCAACGGAACCTGCTCGGCTCTCTCCGTGGGTTTCAGGCCAGCGGCCAGCAAACGGTCCTCGATGTCCGGTGCCAATGCCTTCAGCGCGGAGCGCAGCATCTTGCGCCTTTGACCGAAGGCCGCAGCGACCACGCGTGACAAAACAGCGGCGTCCGCCGCGAACCGAGGCTCGGGTAGCGCGGTCAAATGAACCACGGAAGAATGCACCTTCGGCGGCGGCGTAAAGGCCTCTGGCGGTAGCGTCATGGCGATGTGGGCATCGGCCCGCCACTGGGCAAGAATCGCCAACCGGCCGTAGGCTTTGGTTCCGGGCAGGGCCACGATCCGCTCTGCCACTTCCCGTTGAAACATCAGTGTCAGGCTTTGCCATGGGGGTGGCCATGACGCGGGCGTGAGCCAGCGCACCAGCAATTCAGTTCCAACATTATACGGCAGGTTGGCCACGACCTTCCGAGGCGCCCGCAACTCCGCTGCCCAATCAAGTTCCAGCGCATCGGCATTCAAAACCTTGAGCCGTCCGGGATAGGCCGCCTCGATCTCCGCCAACGCAGGCAGGCACCTCGGGTCTTTCTCGACTGCCACGACGCGCCGGGCACCCTCGGCCAGCAGTCCCCGCGTCAGGCCGCCGGGGCCGGGTCCGACCTCCAATACATCGACGCCCGTCAAATTTCCGGCGACCCGCGCGATCTTTGCAGTCAAGTTCAGATCGAGTATGAAATTCTGCCCCAACGCCTTGCGCGCGGATAGCTCGTGGGTGGCAATCACGTCGCGCAACGGCGGCAGATCGTCTATCGCGCTCATGCCGCGATCCTGGTTATCATGCTCTGCGCAACTCCGCAGCCGACAGGCGATACTCTGGCTCTGGAAACGAACGCCGGGGGGGCAGCACCCCCCGCGACATCGGCCATTCTGCACCGCCGCATGATTTGGCGCGCTGATGCATCCGAGTGCAGCGAGGGTGCCACGTCGCGTGCGACGCGCAGGCCGAAGGCCGAGCACGCGGCGAAACACGCGCTCACGACACACCACGCGCGGCGGCCATGTCCCGCGCCATCTCCAGTGCGGCGATCAGAGATGTCGGATCGGCCATGCCTTTGCCTGCAATATCGAATGCCGTTCCGTGATCGGGAGAGGTGCGGATAAAGGGCAGGCCGAGCGTGACATTCACGCCACCCGCAAAGTCAATCGTCTTGATCGGTATCAGCGCTTGATCGTGATACATCGCTATGGCCACGTCATATCCTCTGCGCGCCCCGGCATGAAACATCGTGTCGGCTGAATGCGGGCCAGTTATTGCCATCCCCTCGGCACGAAACGCCTCGATCTGCGGACCGATCATCTCCAATTCATCGCGCCCCATCGCCCCGCCTTCGCCGGCATGCGGGTTCAACCCCGCCACTGCAATACGCGGCGCCGCGATCCCGAAATCACGTCGCAGCGCCTCGTGGGTGATACGGATTGTATCGCGCAGCAGTTCCGGTGTCAGCGCTGCCTTCACTGCGTCCAGTGCGATGTGAATTGTCACCGGAACCACGCGCAAGTCCGGACAGGCAAGCATCATCACCACGCGATCGACGCCTGCCAGATGCGCCAGATATTCGGTATGGCCGGGAAAGCGGAACCCCGCGCCGTCGATCAGCGCCTTTTTGTGGATTGGCCCGGTGGTCAGGGCCGAGGCCTCGCCCCGCATCACCAGATCCACGCCACGTGCGATCACGTCGATCACACCGCGTGCATTCGCGGCGGTTGGCTGGCCGGGAACAGCAGGGGCCTCAAACGCATGGGGCAGAACGGGCAGGCCGCGCGACAGGGCGCTGACCGCTTCCCAAGGCGCGGCGATCTCCACAACTTTCGCGCCATAACCTTGCAGATGGCCGGGGTCGCCGATGACAAAGAACGGTATTCGTCCCTCCAGGCGGATCCAGGCGCTGGCAGCAATCTCTGGCCCGATACCGGACGGCTCGCCTACGCTGAGCGCGATGGGCGCACGCATGGCCGCCTCAGTTCTCGCGCGTGATACGCGCTTCGGCCCGGAGCTGTTCAAGGTAGTTCTCGGCCAATCCCTCCAGCCGCTGTCCGAACAGACGCTCCCGAATGCCATCAAAACCTGCCTCAGGCTCCGATGTGACGCGGTCGCACAGCATCAGGGCGTAGAGAACCGTGCCATTGTTGCGGGTGACGGCAGTGGTCATCTCACCATTATCGAGGGTGCGCAGTGCCAGTGCCACATCGCTTGGCACCTGGCTCGGCGGCTCCGAGTGCACAGTGAAGCCACCGGGGATCACACCGTTGAAATCGTTGCAAACATCGACAGCGTCGTCCAGTCGCGCGGCTTGCTCAAGCGTCTCGGGTGTGCGCCCACCGGGGATCGAGATGGAAACGTAATCGATGCTCACGACAGGAAGGCGCGGCGCCTCGACCTCGCGCTGACCGCGGAATTGAAACAGGGCAAAGGCCTGGCCACCGCCCAAAGGTATCGGTTCGGTCACTTGACCATAGCCCATGGTCTGGAACCGCTCGCGCAGGCCGTCGGGCAATTGATTGAGCGGACGCCAACCGGTCAGGCCGCCGGCCTCACGCGTCGGAGCAGCCGAGAACCGCTCGGCGGCGGCAGAGAATTGTTCCGTATCGCCGTTCAGTTGTTGACCGAGGCGGCCGAGCTCTGACACCAGATTTTCCTGATTTTCCGGCGTCAGGGGAATGATGATCTCGGCCAGCAGGATCTCGATGCCGCCACCAAGAATAGTGCCGAATTCCAGCGCGCGTTCGATGTCTGTATCGTCGATCTGCGCTTGCGAGGCGAAGCGGGTGCGCACGACGTTGCGCCACGTGATGCCGTTGGCGACGAAATCGCGCACCGTCTCGGGGGCGATCCCTTGTTGCGCCAACTGGCGCAAAAATGCCTCTGACCCGAGATTTGCACGCGAGGCGAATTCGGCCAGACCTGCTTCAATTTCTTCCGGTGAGGCAGCGACGCCAAGACCCAGCGCCGCGGTGACCTGCAAGCGCTCATTCACCAGCGCATCTGTGGCCTGCTGACGGAGGTCGCCCTGCGCGTTCAGAGCTTCGAGAAACTGAACCCGCTGGCTGATTTCGTAGTTGGTGATAACCGTATCATCGACCCGCACCGCAACCGAGAATGGGTTCTGCGCGCTGGCAGTGGCGGCCGCAAAGCCAAGCGCACCTGTCACCAGCGCCACTCTCACGAGTTTTGGGGCGAGTTGCCGCAAGGGCCGTGTTGCCGAGAGTAAGCCGTTCATGCCTGCACCTTTGTTCATTCGTCTCATGCGCCCCGTTATATCCGTTAAACGCGTCTGCCTTATCCCCGGCAGCTACGCGAAGCCGACCTGCCTTCGCGTCCCGCGCCAAAGCCTGCCAGTGACACCGTGAGCCCAAAGCTTGTCGCAGGCTCAACAGTGGTAGACGTCGTATATCGGCGCGAGACCGAAAACTCCATATCCACGCACTCATTCGTAAAACCCAGCGACAGGCCCGCGCGAGTGGCTTCGTTATCCAGAAAATCATAGCGGAAGTTCACGCCTGCATCCCAGCCGCTGCTCAATCCGTAGGTGCCGTCAAACACCAGTTCCGCCAGATCATCAGGGCGTTGTTCGCCAAGGTCCGCTTCAAGGAACGTGTAGGTCGAGACCAGCTGATGCCGCTCTGTCGTCCAGAAAAGTGACAATTCGCTGGAGGTGAAGTTGAAGTCAGTGTCAAAGAGTGCGCGATTGACCACGTCCAGTTGATCGTTCAGGCCCACGTGCGCCGCAACAAGGAAGTCAGATTGCACTCCGTTCAGCCCTGATCCGTCGGTGAATTGCCCTTGGTCGTCGCTGCGCAGCACCACGCCGCCCGCAAGACCCAGGGACCAGCCCGAGGGCGCGATGCGCGTGTAGTTCAGACCAATATTGGCGCGTCCGCCGGTCTCTCGACGGTCCGATCCCGGCAGACGATCGAGAGAGAACAGGTTGGCCTCGTCAAACTCAACAATGAAGCTGTCCTCATTGGGGGCCGCATCGCCGTATGTTTCAGACCAGACAAACTGCGCGACCGGTTCGATCACATGGCTGACGCCGGTCGAGGAAACCGCCTGCATCGGATAGCGCAGTTCAACCGCCGCATAAGGCGTCAGACGATAGACCGTCGTGCCGAACGCCGGATCTTGCCGCGTGTTGTAGAGCCCGCCGTGCAACGCGCCCTCAAAGGTGGTCATCAACCCACCGAACACTTCAGATCGGCGCCAGTCGAACTCTCCGGTCACGCGAAATACGTCGCGGCCGTTGGGGTCGTCTCCGACGGCATCTTCTGTGGAGAAGCGATAAAACCCGGTGCCCTCCAGTGAGGCGGTAAGGATGCCGCCGAAAGGGAGCGCGGCATATCGGCGCGTTATCTCTGCATGGCCGACACGGGTGGGCAGCGTTTCATTGTCCACCCCGTCGCGCATGGATTGGTAGAGCGTGGCAGAGGCCTCTGTGTATTCATTGCGATTGATGCGGCTGAGGCGAACGAAGCTTTCAAGAATGTCGGGACTGTCGAAGCCATAGGTCGTCAGGTAGCCACGATCACTGACCGCCTGGGCCTGCAGTTCCAGGAGATAGTCACGGGTGACGCCGAATTCGGCGTTGGCAAACAGGTAGGCGCGGGTGGCGTTGTCCGTCAGATCGTCCCATGAGACGGCGCCCTCGGCCTCCAACTGACCGTTGGTGAACGCCTGGCGATAGCGCAATTCGACAGTCTGGCTCTCAATGCCGAGCCATGGCGTCAGCGTCAGATCGGCGCTCTGCCCGAGCATCAGGAAATACGGCAGTCGCAGCTGAGTGCCGGTGATGTCATCGGCTCGGATCGAGGGCGCCAGAAATCCGTTGGCACGCGCCAGGGTCGGGTCGGGCAAACGCATTCGGGGCAGATAGAACACCGGAACGCCCATAATGCGGAAGATGGCATCGTCGAAATAGATCTGCTGCTCCACCGAGTCGTGGATGATGCGGCGCGCGCGGATTTCCCACAGCGGTCTCGGGTTATCTGCGCAGACCTCGCACGATGAGGCGACGCCCTGGTAGATCTGCGTGTAGCGGCCCTCGGTATAGGTGATCTCGGTGGCCGCGATCTGCAACTGGCGGTCCAGCACCAGCCGGGCCGATTGCAGCACACCGTCCTGCAAATCGGACGACAGCTGCGCGAATTCCGCGACAATGGCAGCATTGCCGCTCTCGTCCACCAGCGTCAGGGGCCCCGTGACCTGCAACTGCTGGGTCGCGCCATCAAACCGAATGGATTGCGCGCGCAGGCGCGAGCCGTTGAAAAACACCTCCACCGCACCAGAGGCCGTGACGGACGACGAGCCATCGAAAAGGATGTTGTCCGCGATCAGTGTTGCGGGCGCAGATTCCTGTGCCGCCCCCGGTGAGGAGAAGCAGACAAAGGCGGCCATCAGGGCTGCCGCGAAGATATGCGCGCGGCGGATCATCCATCCTCCGTATGCAATAGAAAGCCCAAGGCCAAGAGGATTGCGGCAATGGGCGGCGTCCATGCGACCAGTGTTATCGAAACTTGTCCGGTTTCGCCAAGGACTTCTGCAAAGCGGCGCAGAAATACGACACCGAAGCCGAACAGGATCGCGGCCAGGACCATCACGCCGGTCTTGCCAAAGCGGGTGTGGCGCATGGTGAAGCCCGCCCCGATCAGCACCATCGCGGCCAGCATCAGCGGCGAGGACAATTGCATCTGGAACCACATCCGGTGTTGCAGCGCCGCAAAACCCGCATCGTTGAGTTGAGTTATAAAGGCGGGCAGGTCGAAAATCGCGATGGATTCAGGTTTTCCGAAGCTGTCGCGGATCTGGGCTGCGGTCAGGGAGGAGGGCAGGGTGAGTGTCGGGAATTGCATCCGCTCCGCTTCTGGATTGCTGGCACCCGTCAGCGGCCACAGCGTCACGTCCGTCAGCGTCCAGGCACCTTCGACCAGCACCGCTTCGCGCGCGTCCATCCGCTCCGTCAGCAGTCCCTCGGCGTCGAATGTGAAGAAGGTGGCATCAAAGAGGTTGGTGCCGTCGGAATTTGTTCCACTGGCGCGGATCACCGTTTGCTCGCTTGCGACCCCTTGCCGCAACCAAAGGCCCTCGCCGCTGACCGAGACAGAGCGGCTTTCCAGCCCGGACAGCCGCGCCAGCGTGATGTCGTACTGTCGCGAGGTGGAGGCGACCATGGGGTTCAGGATCAACAACGATAGCACACCAATGATCACGGCCACGATGACCGGGGAGGCAGCAGATTTCAGCGCCGACCGACCCGCGGCACGAACGACGACCAACTCGGATGTGCGCGCGAGGCCAAGGAACAGGACCAACGTGGCCAGCATCACAAACAGCGCCATCCAATCGTTTAGACTGTTGGGAAGGTTCAGCAGCGCCAACTCCATCGCAGCCATAAACCCATGATCGCCGCCGACGCGGCGCAACTGGTCGGCCAGATCGATAGGCAACAGGATTGCTATGAATACGGCCACCACGATCGCGAAGGCGCGCAGGAAGCGTTTCGCCATGTAGAGGTGCAGGATCATGCGGGCACCGCCCGCCACCCGGTGCGCCTGCGCATCGCCAGCGCCATCATCGAGTCCGGCCACAAGCGCGGCGAGACCCGGCTGCACATATGCCATCGCCCAGGCGTCGGCATCGGCGCGCACTGCCGCTTCGCCGACGTTGCGCGCGATCTGCATCGGCAACACCAGCGCCACGGCGATAAGGATCTGTTTCCACACACCAAAGCGCGAAAAACTGCCCAGCATCAGGGACGCCGCCGCAATGAGCGGAACGAAGATCACGAACAGCGACTGTGCGATGCGGTCGTGCCCCTCAAACACCATGTGCGCGAGTTGCAGGTTGAGAAGGTCGGCCATCTGCGCATTGGCGCTCAGCAGCAGGACAGTGGGCAGTTCGCGCACGTCGATCTGCCGGATGCCATCATCGACAAGCGAGCCGACATTGTAGGTGAAATCGCTGAAGGAGACGGTGGCCAACCGTCCGGTCTCCAGATCGAGGGTCTGTGCCAGACCGTCGAACATGATCAATCTTGGGCCGGAATCAGAGCGGATGAGCAGCGCGTTGGTGGCAGTGTACGTGACCTCCACGTCAGGGGAGGAGGTATCTTGCAGGAAGAGATCCCGAAACTCACCCAATTCACTGATTTCGCGAATGTAGACAGTGACGCCGGCGGTGGGGTGCAGAAATTCTCCGGCGCGCAGGAAACGGCCGGTGAGATCGTCACGCACTTCGGATTGTCGGTCAATGAACTGTGCCCGGGCGTTTGGAGCCAGCACGTTGCCAAGCAGCCCGATGAGCAACGCCATCAACAGCCCAAAAACGAAGACCGGACGGATCAGCCGTCCGGCAGAGAGGCCCGCGGTTTGCAACACAACCATCTCGGACTCGCTGATGAGACGGTTGAAGATGTAGAGAGTCGCCACAAATGCCGAAACCGGCAGGATCAGCTGCACGATGGCGGGTAGGCTCAGCGCAGAGAACTCCAGGAACACACTCATGTTCTGGCCGTCGGCAATCAGTGTATCGAACAGGCGCGCGGCCTGGTTGACCCAATAGACCGACACCAGCACAAAGCTGAAGAAGCCGAACAGCGTCACAAGCTGTCGCAGTATGTATCGGTCGTATTGACCCACGGCTAGGACCGCCCCCTATATGCGGTGTTCGGTTAGCAGCCCGACCGCGTCATCTATGTTTTAGACCAATCTTGCCGCGATGCGTAGGGGCGATCTGGCCAAGGGCGGCGGACCGCCCTAAGGTCTGGCGCGAATGTCACGGTTTTCGCCGTGCGCCATGTTTCAGGAGCCGCCCTCATGACCGATCTGATCGCCGTAGACTTTGCCGAAACCGACCTTGATGCCATCGCATCCGTTGAGGGAAAGGTCGCTATCATCGTTTCACCCGACGGAAAGATGGACCCCGGTGCGCGGCGGGCAAACAGGCTGACAAAACAAGCGGTTGCGCGATTGCTAGAGTCGGATAAGTGGGGGAAGGTAGAGGCCGGAGAGGGGTTCGCCATCGGCTTCCCCGTGGGCATGGCGGCGTCCTCGCTTCTGGTTGTGAAGCTGGAGCGTCGGCCCGCAGCGGAAGAGGCGCGCAAGGCCGGTGCGTCGATCGCTAAATTCAAGGGACGTGATGCGCTGACGGTCTGTATGGGCAACCAAAACCGGGCAGCAGATGTGGTGTTGGGCCTCGCACTGCGGGCGTATGAATTCGACACCCACAAAACGGCAGAGAAAAAGGACAACGCGGGCGCGACGGTTTATTGCACCAAGCCGGACGAGTTGAAGGCCGAAGGCGCGGCGGCGTTGGCCGTGGCAGAGGGCGTGTTTTTCACTCGGGACCTGATCAATGAGCCATCCAACGTACTGACAACGCAGGAATTTGCGGACAGATTGGACGCGATGGTGGCGATCGGGCTTAAGGTCGAAGTGCTGGACGAGGCAGACCTCGAAAAACTTGGCATGCGCACTCTGTTGTCCGTGGGGCAGGGTTCGGACAGCCCATCGAAGGTCGTGGTGATGCAGTGGAATGGCGGCGGCGATGAAAAGCCTCTGGCACTGATCGGCAAGGGCGTTGTCTTCGATACGGGCGGGATCAGCATAAAGCCCGCTGCTGGCATGGAAGACATGACCATGGACATGGGTGGTGCGGGTGTTGTCTCAGGCGTGATGCGGACTCTGGCGCTGCGCAAGGCCAAGGCGAACGTCGTGGGTGTCGTTGGGATCGTCGAAAACATGCCGAGCGGAAAAGCGATCCGGCCCGGTGACGTTGTGACCTCGATGAAGGGCGACACTGTTGAGATCATCAACACCGACGCCGAGGGGCGTTTGGTGCTTTGCGATGTCATGTGGTACGCGCAGGATAGGTTCGAGCCAGCGGCGATGATTGATCTGGCCACGCTGACGGGCGCGATCATCGTTGGGTTGGGCCATGACAATGCGGGCGTATTCTCCAACAATGATGCGTTGAGTGGTGCGTTCCTGAAGGCCGCCGGGGCGGAGGGTGAAGGTGCCTGGCGCATGCCCTTGGGCGATGCCTACGACAAGCTGCTGAAATCCCGTGTGGCGGACATGAAGAACGTCGGCGGACGGGCCGCAGGTTCGATCACTGCGGCGCAGTTTCTGCAGCGGTTCGTGAAGGATGAGACGCCCTGGATCCACCTCGATATCGCGGGCGTGGCGAGTGTCAAGACCGACACGATGCTGGCTCCGCCCGGCGCCACCGGCTGGGGCGTGATGGCGTTGGATCGCCTGGTACGTGACGAGTATGAGGGTTGATGCGTCGCATTAGTGTCGTGAGGTAAGCCTTTGGGGGAAGTATATTTTTATCACCTAACGGAGGTGCCCGAGGACGTCACACTGCGGGTCTTGCTCGGCAAATCGCTGCAAGCGGGCTGGCGCGTGGCGGTCAGGGGGCGCACTGAGGCAGCACTTGACCAGTTGGATGAGCAGATGTGGCTTGCTCCCGTGGATAGCTTCCTTCCGCATGGCCGTGCCGGCGGCCTCCACGACAGCGTGCAACCTGTGCTTTTGACCACCGGGTCGGCGGACAATGAACCGACGTGTCTGGTGTCTGTCGAAGGAGCCGCTGTCGAGGCATCCGAGGTCGCCACACTGGAGAGGGTGATGGTCCTGTTCGACGGTCACAATGAGGCCGCGTTGCAGATCGCACGCGACCAGTGGAAGGCACTGACCGGAGCGGGATGCGTGGCGAAATACTGGTCAGAGGCGTCTGGAAAGTGGGAAATGAAGGCTGAGAGTAAGGGCAGTTAAGGCGCAGAAAAGCCTGTAATCAGTTGCACCGCGGCCAGGAGCGCCAGAAAGATCCCGCCCCAGATCAATGTGTATTTGGCCATCTGGCCCAGGTCGCGGCGCTGGGTGCCGAAGAAGATCCCTGCAACTGCGCAGAGCAGCACAACGAGGTAGATCAGGTTCGCTGTTTCAAGGTTGGACATGGCCTCAGATGACCTGAAGGTCCCGTAACCCGTCAATGACGAATTGCACCGAAAGCGCCGCCAGCAACATTCCCAACAGGCGCGTGACGACGTTGATCCCAGTCGGGCCAAGCAGGCGCTCAAGCGGGGCGGCCAAGAGGAACAGAACGAACACGCAGGCAATAACGAGGGCCATGACGCCGTGAATGGCAATGAGGTTCGAGGCACTGTCATCCTGGCCCGTTAACAGGATCATCGTGGCGATGGAGCCGGGGCCAGCGATCAGCGGGATGGCGAGGGGGAAGACGGACGGGTCGGCGGTATCGGGTTCTGCGTCTGCCTGATTCTGCCGCCGCTCGCTACGCCGCTCGAAAAGCATATCCAGCGCAGTGAGGAACAGGAGAATGCCGCCCGCGATACGGAAGGCGGGCATGGATATTCCAAGAAATCCAAGCACGGCTTCCCCGGCGATGCCAAAGAGCGTGAGCAGACCGGCCGCGACGATGCAGGATCGAATCGCGCTGGTACGGCGCTGGTGTGCAGTCATTCCCTGGGTCATCGCGACGAATAGCGGCGCGAGACCAATGGGGTCGATGATGACGAAAAGTGTCACAAAGGCCGGAATGTAGGCACTGGCGTCCATGGGTGCGACCTTAGTCAAATTGCGCGGCGAGGCCGCAAGTTTTTTTGTTTAAGAAGGAGGGGCGCTGCCCCTTACACAATTTTTTCCCTGAAAAAATCGCATACCCCGGAGTTGTATTTGGCAAGATGAATGGTGGAGCCGATCAGCGGTTTTGAGCGGCTTCAAGCGTGGAGGCTGCTTTTTCCCAAAGGCTCTCGGCGCGCGCAAGGCCTTCCATGACCTCGGCGTACTTCTTTTGCCAGGTGGTCAACTCACCTACGCGGGCGTCCTCGTAAAGAGTGGGATCTGCGAGTTTTTTGGCGAGTTTTTCCCGCATATCCTCGATCTTATCCACGCGCGCCTCGGCGCGTTTGACCTCGGACCTGAGATCCCTGATCTGATCCTGAGAGAGCTGTCTTGGCTTTACTTTGCTCGGTCTGGGAGGCTTTGGATCATTTCCCAGAAGCGATTGACGATATGTCTCCAGATCCGCCTCATAGGGGGCGACGTGGCCGTCTTTGACCAGCCACAACCGATCCGCCACGAGGCTCAGAAGGTGCATGTCGTGGGAGACCAGCACGACGGCGCCGGTGTACGCGGTCAGTGCTTCAACCAGCGCCTCGCGGAACTCGATATCAAGGTGGTTGGTCGGCTCGTCGAGGATCAGCAGGTGAGGGGCCTCAATGGTGGCCAGCAGCAGCGACAGGCGCGCCTTCTGACCGCCGGAGAGTTTGCCGACCAGCGTTTCGGCCTGATCCGCTCCCAGGCCAAAACCTGCAAGACGCGCGCGCAGTTTGGGAGGGGCATCCGTTGGGCGTTCGCGGCGGATGTGATCGAGCGGGGTCTCGTCAAGATGCAACTCGTCCACCTGATGCTGCGCAAAGTAGCCGATGCGCAGTTTCGACGAGGATGTGATGCGGCCCTCCATGGCGTCCAGCTTGCCCGCAAGCAATTTGGACAGCGTCGATTTTCCCTGGCCGTTGCGGCCCAGAAGCGCGATGCGGTCGTCCTGATCTAGCCGCAGGTTGAGCCGTTGCAGGACTGCCTTGTCGCCATAGCCCACGGCAGTGTTGTCCATGGCGACAATGGGCGGACTTAGTTCTTCGGGCTCGGGGAACGAAAACACCGTGCGCGCGGCGTCTTCGGGCGCGCGGATGGTTTCCATCTTCTCCAGCATTTTCACACGGGATTGGGCCTGTTTCGCCTTGGAGGCCTTGGCCTTGAAACGGTCCACGAAACTTTGAAGGTGCGCGCGTTGCAGGTCTTGTTTCTTTGCGGCGGCGGCTTGCACGGCGCGGCGTTCCGCGCGGGTTTTCGCGAACGTGTCGTAACCGCCCGTATAGTAGGTCAGCGTTTTGTCAGCGAGGTGCAGGATGTGATCCACGGCGCGGTTCAGAAGGCCGCGATCGTGGGAGATCACCAGCACCGTATGGGGATACTTGGCCAGGTAAGCCTCAAGCCAGAGCGCGCCCTCAAGGTCGAGATAGTTGGTCGGCTCATCAAGCAGCAGCAGGTCGGGCTGCGCGAACAGGACGCCCGCCAATGCCACCCGCATTCGCCAGCCACCCGAGAAAGCGGAGCAGGGCATGTGCTGCTGCGCATGCGGAAACCCCAGGCCGCGCAGGATTTGCGACGCGCGCGCTTCGGCTCCCCAGGCGTCGATATCCATCAAGCGCGCCTGGACCTCGGCGATGCGGGTCGGATCCTCGGACGTGTCGGCCAGCAGGGCCGCGCGCTCGGTATCGGCTTCAAGCACGGTGTCGATCAGGGAGGTCCCGGACGAGGGTACTTCCTGCGCGACACCGCCGATTTTTGAACCGTTGGGCAGGGTGATGGACCCGGCATCCAATGCCAACTCCTCCCGGATCAGGCGGAAGAGCGTTGTCTTACCCGTGCCATTGCGGCCCACGATGCCAACCTTGTGGCCTGCGGGAATGGTGACAGAGGCGCCCTCAAGCAGTGAGCGACCGGCGACGGAGTAATTGATGTCTGATATGCGCAACATGGGGGCGGGTTAGCAAAGAGGCGCGGCAGGTGCCAGCGCTGAAATCGGGGGCAGCGCGATCAGGCCCAATTGTTGCCTGCAGCGCATCCTGCGTCGGCGCCAAGGTCATCAGATTGGTCAGTAGCGGGTCCGGTCGCGCGACTGACTTCGGCTGTGCAGGGCCTTTCCAATCGGAAGGCCCCGTGTTAGCGCACGGGCGAAATTAACACATCTCGCCGGAGCATATCCCATGGCTATCCAACGCACGTTCTCGATCATCAAGCCCGACGCCACCAAGCGCAACCTCACGGGTGCGATTTCCGCCAAGTTCGAGGAAGCGGGCCTGCGCATCATCGCCTCCAAACGCATCCAGCTGACGCTGGCCCAAGCGCAGGCGTTCTACGGGGTTCACTCCGAGCGTCCGTTCTTCGGCGAACTGACGGAGTTCATGATCTCCGAGCCGATCGTCGTGCAGGTGCTGGAAGGCGAAGATGCGATTGCCAAGAATCGTGAAGTCATGGGCGCGACCAACCCGGCAGAGGCCGCAGACGGCACGATCCGCAAGGAATTCGCGCTGTCAATTGGTGAAAACTCGGTCCACGGCTCCGACGCGCCGGAGACCGCCGCAGAAGAAATCGCGTTCTTCTTCTCGGGGCTCGAGCTGGTCGGCTAGGTCGCAAACGACTTAACCGGACAGGGGCCGTGCAGATTGCGCGGCCCTTTTTGCATCCGGCGTTGCGATGCGACCAGTTCGCTCCAGATGGGCACGCAAATGCGCGACATTCCGGCGATTGGCCTTGAACCCCACGTCAAACAGGTCGCCGATCAGTGGGATGGAGCCGATGGCCACGTCAATCGCGATGTTCGCAGCCATTCGCACCAAACCGGACGTCGGGACGCCGTGCCCGTGCGATTTCTTCAGGATATAGGCTGCTGGCGCAAGCGCGGCCACGTCACCCACACCAGGCACGAGGCCCAACAGGGCGTCGTATCCGAACCGGATCCTCGTACCCGGGATGCGGAACGCGCTGTCCATCCTGTCGGCCAGCCGCTCCAGCTGCTCAAGATCGGCCATGGGATCGGCGGAGGCCATCGCTCAGGCTGTGCGCGGCGAGCGCATGATGATGTAGATCGCGTGGATGATGCCAGGGATGTAGCCAAGAATCGTCAGCAGAATATTGAACCAGAAGTGCTTGCCGAAGCCCTCCTGAAGAAACACGCCCAGTGGCGGGATGAAGATTGCGACGATGAAGCGGATGATATCCATGGGCGCTGTCCTTTTGCTGTCGATTACTCATGAAACGGACCAGCTCCGGAATTGTTCCCACTTCAGCGCCTGAGACCTGTTCCGATGGAGTTCAGGAATCGCTCCATCTCGCTGTCGTTGCCAGCATCCGCCTCTGCCGATTTCAGCGCGTCGAACTCAGCTCGCAATGCGTCTTTCTCGGCGCCCTTGCAGTCGTTCCAGGGACGGCCCTGCAACGCCATGTGCAGCACGTAATACATGATGAAATGCGGTCGCGCGCCGGTTTGCAGGATCGCGCTGTACGCCCTGTGCGCGCCCAGGTCTCGCAACGCGCGGGCGGTGTGGATCCCGGCTCTTGCCAGAATTTCGGCCTGGGCAGGGCCGATATTGCGGATCACCGTCACGGGATCGCGGTCGTTGCTGTCGGTCTCGATTGCAGACATGGAACGGACCCTTTCAGGTGACCATGTCTAGCATATATTTAAATGCTGGCCCAATCGCTAAAACGCACAGGCGTGGGTCGTTCCTTGATTGGCGACTGGCCCTTGGCGGGCATGGGCATCGGCTTTTGCGTTGGCATCGTACTGCTCCGTCTTTTTTTGTTGGTGTCAACATTTCACCGTGCGGGTTCAATAGGGCAGGGAGTGGGCGCGAATGTGTCGAGATTGAGGCAAGACGACCTCTTTCGAACGAGATGTGAGAATGAAGATGCTGGCAACCGGACCCCGGTGTGGAAGAGAGACGAGAGGGGCAGGTTGCCAGCCATAGATGCCAAGTGCGCCGGGACTTTCAAGGGAGGAGACGACCCCGGTACGCTTGGATGCCTCAACCCTGCGGCCGACGAACAATGCAGGAAAGTGTTGATTGATGAATGCGGCGCGAGATCCATGGCGTGCCTTAAAATTGGGCGCTCTTGCCACGTCACTGATCGGCTGCGGGCAGAAAGTGACGCAGGGTCAGGGCTGCGCCACGGGAATCGAGGCCAATGCCCGGAGGGTGCACTTCGTGAAACCCTTGGGCATGGGTGGGTGGCGTGATAGCAAACAGCCATGACCCATCTGCGTATCACCCCCGCTCAGTCACAGGCCATCCTTGCCGCGCTTGATGATATCCCGTGGCCAAGCACGGATGCCGCGGCGCCCGCTGCGCTGCTGGCGCGGTGCCCGGTGGCGGCGCAAACGCCGTTGATTGATGGCGCCGGTCTGGCCGATCGGATCGGGGTGGCATCGGTACATGTGAAGGATGAACGCGCCCGGATGGGGCTTGGCAGCTTCAAGGCGCTGGGTGCGGCCTATGTGATCGCCTGCGACGGGCGCGACGGCTGTGCTGCGGGCACTGCGTATTACACCGCCAGTGCAGGCAATCACGGGCTGTCCGTGGCCGCCGGCGCGCAGGCGTTTGCTGCCCGCGCGGTCATCTATCTGGCCGCCACCGTGCCAAAAACCTTCGCCGCCCGGCTTGAAGCGCTCGGGGCCGAGGTCCGCTGGCGCGGCGAGATATATGAAGACGCCATGGCCGCCGCGATGGCGGATGCGACGGCGGAGGGCGCGGTGCTGTTGTCCGATACGTCCTGGTCGGGATACGTGGATCGCCCCCGGAGGCTGATGGAAGGATATCTGGTCCTGATGGCGGAGGCCGCCAGTCAAATCCCCGCCCCGCCCACGCATATTTTCCTACAGGCTGGCGTGGGCGGATTGGCTGTGTCCTGCGCTGCATTTGCCCGCACGGTTTGGGGCGCGGACCCGCGCATCGTGGTGGTGGAACCCGAGGCCGCGCCGGCTCTGTATGCGTCGGTCAAGGCAGGAGGGGTTGTGGCCAGCCAGGGTCCTGCCAGCGCGATGGGGCGGCTTGATTGCAAGGAACCGTCGGTAGTTGCACTGAAGGGCCTCGCCCGCGACGCCACCGATTTCATGCTGATCTCCGAGGCGGAGGGGGAAGACGGCGCTGCGGCGGTGGCTTCGGCTGGCTGGCCCTCCACTCCGTCGGGCGCAGCAGGCCTGTCGGCGTTGTTGGTGGCTCCGGACACGCTTGGGCTGACGCCCGCATCGCGTGTTCTGGCGATCCTCAGTGAGGGGCCGGAGTGACCCCGCCGCGCGGTTTTCCGGAGGCGGAATTCCGCGCCCGTGTCCTGCGCGCGCAGGCGCTGATGGCCGAGGCGGGCCTCAGTGCATTGCTGCTGACGACAGAGCCGGAGGTGCGGTATTATACCGGGTTCCTCACGCGGTTCTGGGAAAGCCCGACGCGGCCGTGGTTCGTGGTGGTGCCCTCGGAGGGGGATCCCATTGCCGTCATACCGTCCATCGGCGCACATCTTATGGGGCAGTCCTGGATCACCGACATCCGCACCTGGGCCGCGCCTGACTATACCGATGACGGTGTCGGCCTGCTGGCGGATTGCCTGGTGCAGGCCGTGCCGCAAGACGGCGCAATCGGCCTGGCAGACCGTATGGAGAGCCATCTGCGCATGCCTTTGGCGGGCTTTACGGCGCTGAAGACCGCCATCGCCCCGCGTCGGATCGCCAGCGATGCCACGATCACCCGCCGCCTGCGCATGGTAAAGTCGCCTGCGGAAATCGCCAAGGTTTCGCACATTTGCGCCGTGGCCGGCCGCGCCTTTGACCGGGTGCCGGAGATTGCCCGCGACGGCGTGGCCCTGTCGCAAGTGTTCCGTGATTTTCAGCGGCTGCTGCTGGAGGAGGGAGCGGATTGGGTGCCGTATCTGGCAGGCGCATCCGACCAGAGCGGCTACGGCGATGTGATCTCTCCGGCCAGCGACATTGCGCTGGCAGCCGGCGATGTTCTGATGCTCGATACCGGCGCGGTCTGGGATGGGTATTTCTGCGATTTTGACCGGAACTACAGCGTCGGGCCACCGTCTCGGGCCGTGGACCGCGCGCATTCCGCGCTCATTGACGCCACGCAAGCCGCGTTTTCCATCGCCCGCCCCGGTGCGTTGATCTGCGATCTTTTTGACGCGATGGCTGCGATCATGCCATCGGACGGAGAGGCCGGGCGGCTTGGCCACGGCCTCGGCATGCAGTTGACGGAGTGGCCTTCGATCCTTGCCGCCGATCGCACGGAACTGGCTGCGGGAATGGTCCTGACGTTGGAGCCCTGTATCACCTTGCCCGGTGGCAAGATCATGGTCCATGAGGAAAATATCGTGATCGAACCGGGCGGCGCGCGCTACTTGTCGCGTGCCCAGGGCGCCCGTATCAGGGTGCTATGACCGCGCTTCCGTATTCTCTCACCGATCATCGTCCGCCGCAGCTTGGCCTCGTGGTCCTGCAATCGGATGAAACGCTGGAGCATGATCTGCGCCGCCTTTTGCCGCCTGAGGTGGAACTGCTCGTGACCCGCATCGCCTCGGCCAATGAGGTTTCAGCCGATAGCCTCGCGGATATGGCGAGAGAGATTACCGGCGCATCCGAGTTGTTTCCACGAGCGGCGGGGCTGGCAGCGGTGGGCTTCGGCTGCACTTCCGGCACGGCGCAGATCGGGGCCGCAGAGGTGGCATCGTTAATCGAACAGGGGGTGCACACGTACGCCGTCACGGATCCGATCTCGGCCTTGATCGCAGCCTGCGCCCATTTGGGCGTCACGCGGTTGGCGCTGGTCAGCCCATATGTGGCGGAGGTCTCGTCCCGCTTGCGGGAGGTCCTTGCCAAGGCCGGCATCGCCGTGGTTTCGTTTGCCAGTTTCGAGGAGGCGGTGGAGGCCCGAGTGGTCCGTATCTCGCCCGCGTCGCTTCATGATGCCGCCATCGCCACCGCAGCCATTGCGCCTTGCGATGCGGTGTTCCTGTCATGCACGAACCTACGCACATTGGACGTTATCGCGGGCGCGGAGGCCGCGCTGGGGATGCCCGTGCTGTCAAGCAATTCGGTATTGGCCTGGCACATGGCGCGGCTGGCGGGCGTGCCGGGGCGCGGCCACACCGGCGCTTTGTGGATCTAATCCGGGTTCGGCACCGCAAGATAGGCCGCTTTCGGAATGCGGATGAGGGACCTGAGGCCAAGAGCCTCCCGATCCTCTGCGTCAAGGCATTCAATCGCCGCGCTGACCGCCGCGAAAATCGCCTCCGCGTCGCGATGTTTTGCGGTGATCAGCGGCAGGCCGGGGGTGGGCTGGGTAAACTCCAGCACCCGCAGGTCCCGTGCAAATGGCTCGTACCGGCTGATCAAGCGCCAGGTCACCGCATCGACGGAGGCAATATCGGCACGCGCCTCCGCCACCGCACGAGCCGACGCAAGGTGCTGATCGGTTTGCAAAAGCGTGTCGAACCACGCCGGATGCATGTGCCAATAGGGCGCTGCGTATCCGGATTGCGAAAGCCTCTGGTTGTAGGCAAACGTACCTGACGTGAACGCCGCCACGTCGCCGCGCGGATCATTGGCCCGCACCACGAGGGCGCTGTTGTAGTAGCCGGGTGGGCAACCCGGCAGGCCGTAATCCGGTGTACCGACCAGCGTAACGTGGTCATGCAATCGCGTGCGAAAAGGCATGCCGCAGGTCTGGCTCAGAACCAGATCGGGGTCGGTCCAGACCATAAACTCCTCCGCATCCTGAGACAGCGTTGCCGGGCCATCGATGCCGACAGTGCTCAGCCGCTCGCGAATGAGCTGCCAAAAGCGCCCGATCGCACCGTCAAGCTGCGGATGGCGGTACATCATCAGGCTGGCAATCATCGGGCATCCTTGCGGGTAGTCGTCAGTCCGGACCGGGGGTCTCGGGGAGGATCTGGAGCTGCGAATAAACCGTCTCGGCCGTGGCTGCAACGCATGCACTGGATGCGGTCGACGCGTGTCCGGGACGTGGCTACATCCAATCGCAGGTGTATAAGACCCTGTCAGACGTGTGGCGCGTTGGCCCGCGCCCGTGGCAAGAACACGCCCCGAGCCGCCGCTGACCTGCTGTTCCGCGAGGTCGTGCGGGCGCGATCCGCATCGGGACAAATTTCATGACCGACCGTCGCTTCAAAGCCTCCCACCCTGTGCCCGCAACGATTAGTCTCACCCGGCCCGGTTGCCGGGCCGCGGCGGCGAAGACCACACCCCGTCTGAGAGCACACTGCATCGTCGCCGCCCGGTGTGCGGGTGTCAGGTCGGATGAGGCGCAGGTTACAGTGCGGTGCGGAGCTGATGGCCAGGCCCAAACAGAAGCCGCACTTTGGTAACGGACGACGCCCCGTCCCAAGTCAGGCGATCCATCGTGAACAGGGCGCTGCCCACGGAGCACGCCAGAATGGCCGCCTGTCGCGAGGTGGCTGACGTCGCGGAAAACGCTATCTCGCCATGGGTGTAGGGCGCATGTTTCAACAACCATTCGTTTGCGCTGACGGTCTGGAAGCTTTCATCTGAGGCACCCGGCACCACCTGGGTATCAATCCAGCGATCCTCAAACGCATAGGGGGCGTCATCGGCCAGATGCAGCGCGCGGACATGAAGCAGCGGCCGTGTTGCATCTGACTTCATCGCGCCGCTGATCGGCAAAGGCGGCACGGCCTCGTGCCTCTCGATCCGCTGATATCCGTACTTTTGCCCACGGTCCTGAACTTCGGAACGGATCACGGCGATATCCAACGTGGCCTTTGCGACAGGTTGGGCCGCAACCCGCGTGCCCGTTTTGCGTTTCCGGTCCAGACGTCCGCTTTCGGCCAGTGACCGCAATGCACGATTGACCGTCGTGCGCGCGCAGCCGAACTCCAGCGCCAGGTCGGATTCGTTCGGGATCAGGTCGCCGGGCTTCCATTCACGCGCATGGATGCGGCGCAGGACCTCGGCCTGCACGGATTGCCAGTTTCGGAAGGAGGGGGTGGTCATAGAGCATCTTTCAAGGCATCGAGGGTGCGTTTGTAAGCCGCGACCACACTGGACCGGGCGACGTGGTCGCCGCCCACTACCATGTGGCGGCCCGCTGACCAAACATCACACACCAGCCTGTCGGAACCGGCGAAGATCCAGGCGTCGAGAGCCGTATCTGCGGCCCGTCCCCAGAGGTGTTCGGAGGTTGTGTCGAGCGTCAGCATGTCCGCCCAATAGCCCGCCTCCAGCCGCCCGGTCTTGCGCCCCGTCGCCGTCGCTCCGCCCTTCAGGATTCTGTCATATATGCGACGCCCCGTGGACTGGGTCGACAAGGCCAGAGCCGCCCGCGTTCCGTCGCGCAGGCGTTGGGAATACTCCAGGGTTCGCAATTCTTCGCTCAGCGCGATGCGGATATTGCTATCGGAACCGACGGCAATCGCGCCATCCTCGCCCATCCAGCGTACGGCGTCGAAAATCCCGTCGCCGAGGCTGCTTTCGGTGATCGGGCAGAGCCCCGCGACCGCACCTGTTCGCGACAGGTGTAGAGTTTCGGCGGGGGTCATCTGGGTGCAATGGATCAGGCACCAACGCTCGCCCAGATCCAGGTTTTCCAGTGCCCATTCGACAGGTCGTGCGCCCCAATGGTGTTTGACCTCGTCGACTTCGGCCACCTGTTCGGCCAGGTGCATATGAACCGGGCCGGTTGGAAAGTCTGAGCCGTAGGTTCGCAGATTTTCGGCACTCACCGCACGGAGGGAATGCGGAGCCACGCCGTGCCCCGTGTCCTTGGGTAGATGCGATAGCGCGCTGACAGCGGCACTGTGCAACGCCTGAAACCGGTCCGGATCGTTGCCGAACCTGATCTGCCCTTCAGCCAATCCGCGCCCGTCGCAACCGCCGAATTCGTAGTGAACCGGCAGCAGGCATAGCCCGATCCCGGTTTGCGAGGCGGCGGAGGCCACGCGCTCCGACATCTCGGCGATATTGTCGTAGGGCGCACCGCCCGGTTGATGGTGCAGGTAGTGGAATTCCGTGTTGGTGGCATAGCCGACTTCCAGCATTTCCATTTGCACGAAGGCGGTGATGGCTTCCACATGCTGGGGCGTCAGGCGGTCCAGGAACCGGAACATCAATTGTCGCCATGTCCAGAAGCTGTCGCTTGGATCGGGGCCGCGCCGTTCCGTCAGGCCGGCCATGGCGCGCTGGAACGCATGACTGTGGACGTTCACAGGTGCGGGCAGCAGCAAAGGCGTGCGCGTACCGGTCGGCGCGGCGTCCTGGTGGACGCCAAGGATCCGCCCGTCCGCATCAATGTCGATGCGAACGCCGGATGCCCATCCGGTCGGCAGCAGGGCAGTCTCGGCCCAAACACTCTTCATGATGCACTCGCTTGACAGTTTATTATGTATGCACATAACATCATCAAGCGCACCTGATTGCAAGTGAGTCTGTTCCGATGCTTTTGACCAACGCAAACATTGTCACTCTGCGGACCAACGACGATTTCGGGATCGTTGAGGGTGGAGCAATCGTCCTTGACGGTGCGCGTATCCTCTGGGTCGGTGCGGCGGGCGATGTGCCTGCGATCCACAGACATGAACGGATCCATGACCTCGAAGGGCGGCTCGTTACGCCAGCGTTGATTGATTGCCATACCCATCTTGTCTTTGGCGGCAACCGGGCTGCTGAGTTTGAGCAGCGCCTGAACGGCGCGAGCTATGAGGACGTGGCAAGGGCCGGGGGCGGGATCGTTTCGACCGTGACCGCAACGCGCGCCGCGTCCGAGGATGCGCTGCTGGACGACGCATTGACGCGCGTGGATGCGCTGATCGCCGAAGGCGTGACGCTGATCGAGGTGAAATCAGGGTATGGGCTGGACCTGAACACAGAATTGAAAATGTTGCGCACAGCCCGCCGTATCGCGGACGTGCGCGCCATTGATATCCGCGCCAGTTTTCTAGGCGCACATGCCGTGCCTGCGGATTACGCGGGCCGCGCGGACGTCTATATTGACGAGGTCTGCATCCCGACACTGCGCGCCGCCCATGCCGAGGGGCTGGTGGATGCGGTTGACGGGTTTTGCGAGGGGATCGCCTTCAATACAGCCCAAATCGCGCGGGTATTTGACGTGGCTGTTGAACTTGGCTTGCCGGTCAAGCTCCATGCCGAGCAATTGTCCAACATCGGCGGCACCAGGCTGGCCGCAAAATACGCCGCGTTGAGCGCGGATCACGTGGAATACGCCACGGACACGGACGCGAAGGCGCTTGCCGCGTCAGGCACGGTGGCCGTTATGCTCCCCGGTGCCTTCTACACCCTGCGCGAAACCCAGGTGCCACCGATCCAGTCCTTTCGCACCCATGGCGTGCCGATGGCGCTGGCCACCGACTGCAATCCCGGCTCCTCCCCGCTGACCTCGCCACTGCTGACGATGAACATGGCCTGCACCCTGTTCCGCATGACCCCGCTGGAGGTGCTTTTGGGCATGACCGCCCATGCAGCGACTGCCCTGGGCCAACCAGACCGGGGCCGGATCATCGCGGGCGCGCGGACTGATCTGGCGGTATGGAACGCGGGCCACCCGTCCGAGCTGTCTTACCGCATCGGGTTCAACCCGCTGCATTCTCGCATCTTCAAGGGGTCGCCATGACTGTCATCCTCACGCCCGGCGCGGCCACCTTGGCGCAGTTGCAGGACATCTGGTCCGGCACCAAAGCCGCCAAACTTCATGCGTCATCCCATGCGGGATTCTGGCCGCCGCAGATATGGTGGCCAAGGCCGCGCGTGGGGAGGAGGCGGTTTACGGCATCAACACGGGCTTCGGCAAACTGGCCAGTGTGAAGATCGCGGCACGCGACGTGGCGACGTTGCAGCGCAATTTGATCCTGTCGCATTGCTGCGGCGTGGGCGAGGCGCTGGACGGGGCCGCGACGCGCCTGATGATGGTGCTCAAGCTGCTGTCGCTGGGGCGCGGTGCGTCCGGCGTGGCGATGACCACTGTCACGTTGATCGAGGCGATGCTGGACAAGGGCGTCACACCGGTGATCCCAAGCCAGGGATCAGTCGGCGCGTCCGGCGATCTGGCGCCACTGGCACATATGGCCGCCACGATGATCGGCGAAGGCGAGGCCGTGTTTGACGGCGTGCGCATGCCCTCGGGCGAGGCTTTGGCGCAGGCTGGGCTGACCCCGATCGTCCTTGGCGCGAAAGAAGGCCTCGCGCTGATCAACGGCACCCAGTTTTCAACCGCCTGCGCGCTTGTCGGGCTTTGGGGCGCATGGCGCAATGCGGCGACGGCTGTGCTGTCCTGCGCGCTGTCCACGGACGCGATCATGGGCTCCACCGCGCCGTTGCAGGACGCCATTCACACTCTGCGCGGGCATGCCGGGCAGATCGCCGTGGCCCGTGCGCAGCGCGCGTTAATGGAAGGCAGCCAGATCCGCGAGAGCCATGTGGATGGCGACACCCGCGTGCAGGATCCGTACTGCATCCGCTGCCAGCCGCAGGTCACGGGTGCGGCCATGGATCTGCTGCACTTTGCGGGCCGAACGTTGGAGGTCGAGGCCAATGCGGTGACAGACAACCCGCTGGTGCTGGTTGACGATGATCTGATCGTCTCGGGCGGAAATTTCCATGCCGAACCCGTGGGCTTTGCCGCCGATCAGATCGCCGTCGCCGTGTCCGAGATCGGGGCCATTGCCCAGCGCCGTGTCGCCTTGATGGTTGATCCGACGCTGTCGTTCGATCTGCCGCCGTTCCTGACGCCGGAGCCGGGGTTGAACTCGGGCCTGATGATCGCCGAAGTGACGACGGCGGCGCTGATGAGCGAGAACAAGCACCTCGCCAATCCCTGCACCACCGACAGCACGCCGACCTCTGCCAACCAGGAGGACCACGTCTCGATGGCCGCCCATGCGGCGCGGCGGCTGCTGCGGATGAACGCAAACCTGAGCGTCATCATCGGTGTGGAGGCGATGTGCGGCGCCCAGGGGATCGAGTTTCGTGCACCGCTGCAAACCAGTCCCGCACTGCAGGCCGCAGTGGCAGTCTTGCGCGCCAAGGTCCCGACGATTGCGCGCGATCGCTACATGGCTCCGTCGATCGAGGCGGCGGCCGCACTGGTAGTGTCGGGGGACCTGGTGGGTGCAGTGAATTTGCCGGGTTTCGTGAAAGGACACGCGGAATGACGCCTGTTTCGGTGCATCAGGGATACGGCCCGGTCGTTCTTGGCCTGCCGCATGGCGGGACATATGTGCCCGATGCCATCGCCCGCGCCCTCAACGACAACGGGCGCAAACTGGCGGACACGGATTGGCACATTGACCGCCTCTACGATGGGCTGTTGGACAATGTCACGACGGTCAGAGCCAATTTTCACCGCTATGTCATTGATGCCAACCGCGACCCTGGTGGCGAAAGCCTCTATCCCGGTCAGAATACCACAACGTTGGTGCCGCAGACGGATTTCGACGGGCTGGACCTTTGGGACATCCCTCCGTCATCGAAGGAGGTGGCAGAGCGGTTGGTGCAGTTTCACCAGCCGTACCACGATGCCTTGCGGGCGGAACTTGACCGGATCCACGCCCTCCACGGCTACGTCATCGTGCACGATTGCCATTCCATCCGGTCCCGTATTCCCTACCTGTTCGAGGGGGTTTTGCCGGTCTTCAACATCGGCACGAACCTCGGCACCACCTGCGACCCGCGCCTTGGGCAGGCGGTGGAAGATATCGCAAATGCTTCCGGCCACAGCACGGTCGTGAACGGGCGGTTCAAGGGCGGCTGGACGACGCGCCGCTATGGCCAGCCACAGCTGGGTGTCCATGCCATCCAGATGGAGATCGCCCAACGCGCCTATTTGAACGACGAGGCCGCGCCGTGGGACTATGCGCCTGAAAAGGCCGCGTCCCTACGCAAGACGCTTCGCCCGATCCTCGCATCGCTCAACACCTGGAGGCCCCTGCAATGACCAATCCCCGCCACAACCTGCGCGATGTCTTCCCGCCGACCGGGTCCGGGATCACCTGCAAATCATGGCTGACCGAGGCCCCCATGCGCATGTTGATGAACAACCTGCACCCCGATGTGGCCGAAAACCCGCATGAGCTGGTCGTCTACGGCGGCATCGGGCGCGCGGCGCGAACGTGGGAGGACTTTGACGCCATCGTCGCGGCGCTGAAGGATCTTGAGTATACCCAGACGCTGCTGGTGCAATCGGGCAAACCCGTCGGCGTGTTCAACACCCACAAAGACGCGCCCCGCGTGTTGATCGCCAACAGCAATCTCGTGCCGCATTGGGCGACCTGGGATCACTTCAACGAGCTCGATAAAAAGGGCCTCGCGATGTACGGCCAGATGACGGCGGGCTCGTGGATCTACATCGGCACGCAGGGCATCGTGCAGGGCACCTATGAGACATTTATGGAGGCGGGCCGTCAGCACTATGACGGCAACCTGACCGGGCGCTGGATTTTAACGGGCGGCCTTGGCGGCATGGGCGGCGCGCAGCCGCTGGCAGCGGTGATGGCGGGGGCCTGTTGCCTCGCGGTCGAATGCGATGAGACCCGCGCCGACTTTCGCCAGCGCACGCGGTATGTGGACGAGAAGACGGATTCGCTGGACGAGGCTTTGGCGATGATCGAGGCGTGGACAGCGGCGGGAGAGGCCAGATCCGTGGCGCTGATCGGCAATGCAGCGGATGTGTTCCCGGAGCTGGTCAAGCGCGGTGTGCGGCCCGATATGGTGACGGATCAGACCTCGGCCCACGATCCGGTCCACGGCTATCTGCCGCAGGGCTGGTCGGTGGCGGAGTGGCGCGATAAGCAGGAAAGTGATCCGAAAGCGGTGGAAAAGGCCGCGCGCGCCAGCATGAAAGTGCAGGTCGCGGCCATGGTGGATTTCTGGAACGCGGGCGTTCCGACGCTGGATTATGGAAACAACATCAGGCAGGTGGCCCGGGAAGAGGGGTTGGAGAACGCGTTTGCCTTCCCCGGTTTCGTCCCCGCCTATATCCGCCCGCTGTTCTGCCGCGGAGTAGGCCCGTTTCGCTGGTGCGCGCTGTCTGGCGACCCCGAGGATATCTACAAAACCGACGCCAAGGTGAAGGAGTTGATCGACGACCCGCACCTGCACAACTGGCTCGACATGGCGCGAGAGCGGATCGCGTTCCAGGGCCTGCCTGCGCGGATCTGCTGGGTTGGTCTGGGCCTGCGCGACAAGCTTGGCCTTGCGTTCAATGAGATGGTGCGCACGGGTGAGTTGAGCGCGCCTGTCGTCATCGGGCGGGATCACCTCGACAGCGGATCGGTCGCCAGCCCGAACCGCGAGACGGAAGCGATGAAAGACGGCTCCGACGCCGTGTCCGACTGGCCGCTTCTCAACGCGATGCTCAACGTCGCGGGTGGCGCGACATGGGTGTCGTTGCACCACGGTGGCGGCGTCGGCATGGGCTTCAGCCAGCATTCCGGCATGGTGATCTGCTGCGACGGCTCGGAAGATGCGGATCGCCGCATCAAGAACGTGTTGTGGAACGATCCGGCTACGGGCGTCATGCGTCATGCCGACGCCGGATACGAGGACGCGCTGGAATGTGCGCGTGAAAATGGCCTAGACCTGCCAGGCATTTTGGGGAGATAAGTGCAATGTTTCTGAAGAACGCCTGGTACGTTGCGGCATGGGACCATGAGATCACCCGCGACTTGCAGCAGATCACGGTCCTGGATGAGAAGATCTGCGTCTTCCGGTCCGAGGTCGGAGATCTCGTGGCGCTGGAAGATGCCTGCCCGCACCGCAAACTGCCGCTCTCCAAAGGGCGGATCAAGGGAGATACGGTGGAATGTGGCTATCACGGGCTGACGTTCAATTGCGTCGGCCAATGTGTCTGGGCTCCGGGCGCGGGTGGCATTCCGTCGAACGCCAAGGTCCACGCCTATCCGCTGCATCAGAAATACGGGCTGGTCTGGATCTGGATGGGGAATCCGGCGCTGGCCGACCCAAACGACATCTTCGAGATTGAGACCTATGACGATCCCGCCTGGGGCATCAATCGCGGGGCGGCGATGGAACTGGACTGCAACTATCTGCTGATGTGTGACAACCTGCTGGACCCGACCCATGTGGCATGGGTGCACCAGAGCAGCTTCGCCACCGACGCCACCAAGGATACGCCCTTGCGGATCAAGAAAACCGGCGACGGCGTGATCGTGCATCGCTGGATGATGGATCACGAACCGGCGCCATTTTACAAGAAGGTGGTGGAGTTTGAGGGCAATTGCGACCGCCTTCAGCATTACGAGGTGCGCTATCCCTCCCACGCGCTGATCCGTGCCGTGTTCACGCCTGCAGGCACCGGCGGCCCCGATGGCCCGCTGCACCCGCAGACGTTTATTATGGACAGCTACAACTTCATGACCCCCGTGACCGAAGGAAAGACCCGCTACTACTGGTTCCAGCTGCGCAACATTCGCCCCAATGACGAGGCACTGTCTCAGATGATGAGCGAAGATGTGCAGCACGCGTTCGAAGAGGACCGCGCGGTGCTGAATGAGGTCCAGAAGGGCATGGCGGCGAAGACCTCCCCCCACATCGACCTACCGATTGATGGCGGACAGCTGCGGTTTCGGCGGCAGTTGCAGGCGATGATCAACGAGGAGCATGAGGTTGATCGTCAGATGGCGCGGTAGCAAGGTGGTGTAGCGATGTCTCGCGCCGAACCGCACGGGGCGGCTTGCCGCATTCCTCCACAAAGGCGCGCGTCATGGAGGCCGCGTTGCCATACCCGCAGCGCCTCCCCACGGAAGTGTCCGATCAGTTCCAGCACGAACCGTTCGCGCCGGGCCTGGACGGCTGGAAACGCCTCTTCGAACCCGGTCAACTCGTTCCAGTGGATCGTGGCGGGCCTGTCGTCATGCGGCCCGGTATCCGCCCAGGACGACAGCCCTGAGGAGGCCGCCTTGCTGGCCGCGCAGTTCGGCTGGCCGCCAGCGAAATCGATGCGATCCTTGACGCGGCAATGGCCGTGCAGGCCTATATTGAGGCATACAGCCCGCAGGAGGTTGAGACCAATCCGCTGATCAGCCGCGCCCGGGACGCCATCGAAGCAGACGCTCCTATCCGCACCGGAGACACGAAAATGACTGGCACCCCTGTAAAAACTGAACGCCGAGGCATGGTGCTGGCGGTTACGCTTGATCGCCCCAGGGCCAACGCCATCGATCTGGCGACCGGCCGGATCATGGGCGAGATCTTCGCGGACTTCCGTGATGATCCGGGGTTGCGGGTGGCAATCGTGACCGGAGCGGGCCGCAAGGTCTCCTGTCCGGGCTGGGATTCTCAGGGCGGCGGCCGGCGGGAACGCGGTCGACGGCGACCATGGCAAGGGCGGGTTCGGCGGGTTGCAGGAGTTGCGCGGGCTCAACAAGCCGGTGATCGCTGCCGGAAATCCGGTCGGGGACCGTCGCGGACGCGGCCAGTGTGAAGTTGCCCAAACGAATCCCTTGTCATATCGCCATGGAGATGTTGTTGACGGGCCGCTGGATCGATGCCGAGGAGGCGGCGCGCTGGGGGCTCGTGAACCGCATCACCCGAAGCCGGTTCGCGACTGTGGCGACGCCTTATGCGTCCCAGGACCAACTGGAAGGTGCGCGCGCCTTTGCAGAGAAACGAGAACCCGTCAGGAGGGGCAAGTAAATGCCGTTGACCATGAACCGAAACGTCTTCATCACCTGCGCCGTCACCGGGTCCGGGGCGACGCAGGACCGCAGCCCCCATGTGCCGCGCAGCCCGGAGCAGATCGCGGCGTCGGCGATAGATGCCGCCACGGCGGGCGCGGCGATTGTGCATTGCCATGTCAGGGATCCCGACACGGGCGCTCCGTCGCGCGATCCGGCGCTTTACCGCGAAGTGACGGACCGTATCCGCGATGCGCGGGTGGACGTGGTCCTGAACCTCACCGCCGGTATGGGCGGCGATCTGATCTTTGGATCGCCTGATGCGCCGCTGCCGTTGCAAGGCGGCACGGATATGGTCGGGGCCGAAGAGCGTCTGGTTCATATCCGCGAGTGCCTGCCCGAGATATGTACCCTCGATTGCGGAACGATGAACTTCGCCGAGGCCGATTACGTCATGACCAACACCCCCGGCATGCTGCGCGCCATGGGCCATGCCATGACCGAGATGGGCGTAAAGCCGGAGATCGAGGCGTTTGACACCGGCCACCTGTGGCTGGCGAAGGAGCTGGTGCGCGAGGGTGTGCTGGCCTCGCCCGCCCTGGTGCAGCTGTGCATGGGCGTGCCGTGGGGCGCGCCCAGTGACCTCAACACACTGATGGCGATGGTCAATGCGGTGCCTGAGGGTTGGACATGGTCGGCGTTCTCGCTGGGGCGCGATCAGATGCCCTATGCGGCGGCGGCGGCGCTGGCGGGGGGCAATGTGCGCGTGGGTCTGGAGGACAATCTGTTCCTCGAAAAAGGTGTGCTGGCTACCAATGCGCAATTGGTGGAACGCGCCGTCAGCCTGCTGGAGGCGATGGGGGCCAGGATCATTGGGCCAGAGGACGTGCGCAAAAAGCTTGGCCTGACCAAACGCGCCCCTGTCGCAAGGGCAACGCCATGAGCCCGAAAGCCTGCATCGTCGGCGGTGGCGTCATTGGTGGCGGCTGGGCCGCGCGGTTTCTTCTGAACGGGTGGGATGTTGCGGTCTATGACCCGGACCCGGATGCGCAACGCAAGATCGCGGAGGTCCTGGACAACGCCCGCCGCGCCTTGCCCGCGCTTTACGACAGGGCGCTGCCGCCCGAGGGTGCGCTCACATTCCACGACACTCTGGCAGAGGCGATCGAGGGCTCCGCGTGGGTGCAGGAAAGCGTGCCGGAGCGGTTGGATATCAAACACAGGGTTCATGGCGACCTGACCCGTCTGGCGGACCGGAACGCTGTCATCGGCTCCTCCACCTCCGGGTTCAAACCCTCGGAACTGACGGCCGAGGGCGCGCGGGTGATCGTGGCGCATCCGTTCAATCCGGTCTACCTGCTGCCACTGGTGGAGGTGGTTGGCGATCCCGACCATTGCGCCCAGGCCGCTGATATATTGCGGACAATTGGCATGTACCCCCTCAAGATCGCCAGGGAGATCGACGCCCATATCGCCGACCGCCTGCTGGAAGCCGTATGGCGCGAGGCGCTGTGGCTGGTCAGCGACGGCATCGCCACCACCGCGGAAATTGACGAGGCGATCCGCATGGGCTTTGGGCTCCGCTGGGCGCAAATGGGCCTGTTCGAGACCTACCGCATCGCGGGCGGCGAGGCAGGCATGACGCACTTCATGGAACAGTTCGGCCCGGCGCTGTCATGGCCCTGGACCAAGCTGATGGATGTGCCGGAGTTCACGCCCGCGTTGGTGGACCTGATCGCCGGGCAATCCGACGCGCAGTCGGGGCATCTTTCCATCCGGCAACTCGAACGCCTGCGCGATGACAACCTTGTCGGCATTGTGCGAGCGCTCAGGCACTCGGGCACTGGCGCAGGGGAGGTCGTCAGCGCCCATGAGGCCACCTTGCCGATGCCCGAAACGGCGGACCTGCCGATCACGGTCACACGGCAGATCCCGCAAGCCTGGACCGATTACAACGGTCATATGAACGAGGCGCATTATGTCGAGGTTTCGGCCGCTGCAACGGACCGGTTCATGGCGTTGATTGGCTGCGACGCCGCCTATATCGACGCAGGCCGCAGTTACTTCACGGTTGAATCCCATGTCCGCTACCTGAGCGAGTTGAAGGCGGGCGACAGGGTGATGGTCACGACGCAGGTGCTGGCAGGCGCTGGCAAAAAGCTGCACCTGTTCCACAGCATCCGGGATGGCGAAGGCCGGGTGGCCGCCACGGTGGAAACGCTGCTGTTGCATATGGATCTGGAGGCGCGCAAAACCAGCCTGCCCCTGGATGATGTTGCGACCCGGCTGGCAGTCTTCGCTGTAGACCACGCGCGGCTGGCCACGCCCGACGGGGCAGGGCGCGCGATAAGGCTGCCTCGCTGAGGGGCCATGCCTTTGCGGTCGTCATGATGACTGCTAGACTGCGCCCACGGGCTTCATCACGGAGAATGCCATGGGATCGGAAACATCTAAGCGGGATGCCTTCGCAAATCTCTCCTTCGCGGGCGTCTATCCGATGTATGTGACGAAAGTCGAAAAGAAGGGCCGAACCCGCGCGGAGCTACACCAGGTCATCACCTGGCTCACGGGCCTGAGCGACGCGCGGATCGCGTCTTTGATTGCCGAGGATGCGACGTTCGGGACAGTATTCGACGAGGCTGACCTGAACCCTAACGCACCGCTTATCACCGGTGTCATTTGCGGGTATCGTGTCGAAGAGATCGAGGATGATCTGATCCGGCGGGTTCGGTATCTGGACAAACTGGTGGACGAATTGGCCAAGGGCCGGAAGATGGACAAGATCCTACGCGCGCCCGCCTGAAATCGCGCCCTGACCGTCGGGCACGCCCGAATTCCGAGTGTCGCGTCAGGGCCCGTCCGTCAAATGTCCGGTGACGTCGAGACGGGGGAAGCCGCCAGGTCTCAGGTGATCTCTGGAGGCGGCCAACGGATGTGACCACCCGGTCTCCGGCTGGTGATCCGCATGGCGACAGAGCGCCCCCTGTCCAAATAATTTGCAAGATTTGGCTATGTTTGTAAATTTTTTTACATAACTTAATTTCGTGGATCGAGCCTTGTTGATAATGATCGGAAGGCCTGCGACCCTCAGCCATGGGTAGCAATTACCCTCACTCAGATTGGGAGGTCTGAGTCTTTCCACATAACCGGAGGAAGACATGTCGAAAGGTAATTTTACCCGTCGAAGCATGCTAAAGACTGGCGCCGCATCTGGTGCCGTGCTCGCAACGCCGACACTTTTTACAAGCAAAGTTTGGGCCGATGGCCATACCGGCTTCACCAACGCACCGGGCGATAGCTCGGTCACGCTTGGCTTCAACGTGCCACAGACCGGCGCTTATGCCGACGAGGGTGCGGACGAGCTTCGCGCATTCCAGCTCGCGGTTCAGCACCTGAACGGCGAAGGCGACGGCGGGATGTTGAACACATTCTCGTCCGACGCACTTGACGGCACCGGTATCCTTGGCCGCCGTGTCGAGTATGTCACGGGCGATACGCAGACATCGTCCGATGCGGCGCGGTCCTCCGCCCGCTCGATGATCGAGCGTGATGGCGCGATCATGATCTCCGGCGGGTCGTCCTCCGGTGTGGCTATTGCTGTTCAGGGCCTGTGCCAGGACGCAGGCGTCATCTTCATGGCCGGCCTGACGCACTCCAATGACACGACCGGCAAAGACCGTCGCGCCAATGGGTTCCGTCACTTCTTCAACACCGAGCAGTCCGGCCGTGCGCTTGCGCCGATCCTCGAGGCCAACTTCGGCACCGACCGTCGCGCCTATCACCTGACCGCAGACTACACCTGGGGCTGGTCGCAGCAGCGGTCCATGCAGACCTACACCGAGGCAATGGGCTGGGAGACCACCAATACGGTTCTCACTCCAGTGGGCGCGGGCGACTTCTCGTCGTATATCACGCCGGTTGCGAACTCCGGTGCGGATCTTCTGATCCTGAACCACTACGGTGGGGACATGGTCAACTCGCTGACACAGGCGGTTCAGTTCGGTCTGCGTGACCTGCAGGTTGACGGCGTCAACTTCGAGATCGTCGTGCCGCTGTATTCCGAGCTGATGGCGCGCGGTGCAGGCTCCAACATCGTCGGCATCTTCGGCTCCCAGAACTGGGACTGGAAGATCGAGAACGAGCGTGGCGACCGCTATGCGGGCACGAACGCATTCGTTCAGTCCTTCGGTCAGGCCTACGGGTTCCCGCCATCCCAGGCGGCACAGACCTGCTACGCCCAGACAATGCTGTATGCGGACGCCGTCACCCGCGGTGGCAGCTTCAACCCCTGCTCCGTGGTCGAGGCCCTCGAAGGCTTCGAATTCGACGGTCTGGGCAACGGCCCGACGCTCTATCGTGCGGCAGATCACCAGTGCTTCAAGGACGTGGTTGTGGTGCGCGGCAAAGCCGAGCCCGAGAACGAGTTCGACCTGGTGGAAATCGTGGACATCACCTCGCGTGAAGATGCGATGTACGCCGAGGATCATCCGGACTTTGCCGGTGGCGATCTGGGGTCGTGCAATCCAGGCGCATAACCTGCGTAAATCAAAACGGTCCCGGCATCTGCCGGGGCCGCACCAATCAATGCCTTCCGCCGGTGGCGGACGGCAGACCTCTTGCCGAAACGTGTCGCGAAAAGGCTGGTCACAGGGTTTCGGGACCCGGAGCGCAACGCTGACATGTCGCGTGCGTTTCGCCTGTCGCCGATGCATCAGGTCAAGGGGCGAAACGCTTAAACTGAATGGGGAACGCCATGGAAGGTTTCATCCTTCAAATTCTCAACGGCCTCGACAAGGGATCGGCCTACGCGCTGATTGCCTTGGGTCTGACGCTGATCTTCGGAACCCTCGGCGTGGTCAACTTCGCCCACGGCGCCCTGTTCATGATGGGTGCCTTCGTCGCGGTGACGATCAATCGCCTTCTGGGCGTGTCGTTCGAAGTGGTGGATGAGACACGGACCGACTTCCTCGGCAATCCGATGACCATTGATACGCCCTACGTTGTGTACTGGTTCGGCGAAAACGTCGGAAACGGCATGATAGACTGGGCCGTCCCGCTCTCGGTGCTGATCGCGATCCCGATCATGGCGCTGATCGGCGTGATCATGGAGCGCGGGCTGATCAAGCACTTCTACAAGCGCCCCCACGCCGACCAGATCCTTGTGACCTTCGGCCTCGCCATCGTGCTGCAGGAGATCATCAAGGCCTTTTATGGTGCGAACCCGATCCCGACGCCCGCGCCGGACAACTTCCAGGGCTCCTCCGATGTGGGCAGCTATCTGGGCATGCAGGCCAACGCCGTGCTTTATCCCACGTGGCGCCTGATCTATTTCGCCTTCTCCGCCGTCATCATCGGCGCAGTCTTTGCCTTCCTGCAGTTCACCACCTTCGGCATGGTCGTGCGCGCTGGCATGGCGGATCGCGAAACCGTCGGCCTTCTGGGCATCGATATCGACAAGCGGTTCGTCATCGTCTTCGCAATCGCGGCCATCGTCGCGGGCCTGGCGGGCGTCATGTATGCGCCGATCCTGTCGCCGAATTACCATATGGGCATGGATTTTCTGGTCCTCAGCTTTGTCGTGGTGGTTGTTGGCGGCATGGGCAGCCTCGGAGGGGCGGTCCTGGCGGGCTTCCTTCTGGGCATCCTGCAAAGCTTCGCCTCGATCCCCGCCGTGATCGAGACCATTCCCGGCATCAACCAGGTGGTTATCTACCTCGTCGCCGTAATCGTACTATTGACCCGTCCCCGTGGCCTGCTTGGCCGCAAGGGCGTGATGGAGGACTGAGTGATGCTTGGACTTAAAGGAAAAGACCTCACCCTGTTCCTGATCGTGATCGGACTGGTTGTGTTCGCGCCCTTCTTGCTGAACCCGTTTCCCGACACTGTCGGCATGGCGCAGTTCAACGCGGGCTATCCGGACCTGATGCAGAAGCTGGTGATCTTCGGGATCTTCGCCATCGGCTACAACCTCCTGTTCGGCCTGACCGGATACCTGTCGTTCGGTCACGCAGCATTCCTTGGCTTCGGCTCCTATGCAGGGGTCTGGACGATGAAGCTTCTGACCATGAACGTGCTGCCTGCACTGATAATGGCGGTCATCGTCTCGGGTGTCTTTGCACTGCTCATCGGCTTCATCGCGCTCCGCCGCACGGGGATCTACTTCTCGATCCTGACGCTGGCGTTTGCGCAGATGTTCTATAGCCTCGCCTATTCGGTGCTGACGCCGATCACGGGCGGCGAGTCGAACCTGACCCTTGCGCTGAACGATCCGCGCGTTCTGGATGGTGCGACCGACGGTCGGAATATCCCCTCCACCAACCTCTTCGGGCTGGAGATGCGGGACAGCCTTGAACTGACGATGGGAAACTGGGCCTTCACGATCAACGCGGGCTACTACATGGCCGGGTTCTTCATGCTTCTGGCATTCTATCTGTCGATCCGCATCTTCCGCTCGCCTTTCGGCCTGATGCTGCGGGCGATCAAATCCAATCAGACCCGGATGAGCTATACCGGCCTGAACCCAAAGCCCTATGCGCTGGCAGCCTTCGTGATCTCTGGAATGTACGCCGGCCTGGCCGGTGGCCTGATGGTCGCCGTGGATCCGATTGCCGGAGCGGAGCGGATGCTTTGGACCGCGTCGGGTGAGGTCGTGCTGATGACGATCCTCGGCGGGGCAGGCACCCTGGTCGGACCGATCCTCGGGGCGGGTGTGATCGCGTACCTCGAATCCATCGTGTCCACCATCGACAGCAACGTGTTGCATGGCTGGTTCGGCGGTCTGCCCGATGGGCTGGAGAACTTAATGGTCAACATCATCTATCCCTTCGTGGGCTCCGGATGGCACCTGACCCTGGGCCTTGTCTTCATGCTGGTGGTGATCTTCCTGCCGGGCGGCATCGTGGAGGGCGGCAAACGGATCGCGGCCCTGCGCAACCGCAGACAGGCAGACTCATCAGACGCCACAGCAACCGTCGAACCCGGCGAATAGGAGAACAAGCCATGGGTATCCTTGAAGTCAACGGCGTGAACAAACGCTTCGGTGGGTTGCAGGCGCTAGGCGATGTGAACCTCGACATCCAAGAAGGCATTTGCCACGCGATTATCGGCCCGAACGGGGCCGGTAAATCCACACTCCTCAACGTGCTGGTGGGCAAACTGACGCCCGACAGCGGGACTGTCACATTCGACGGCAAGAACGTGCTCGGGCGCAAACCGCACCAGATCAACCAGATGGGCATCAGCCGGGTGTTCCAGAACTCCGGAAATCTTCGCGGATCAAACGGTGCTGGAGAACGTGTTGATCCCGTGTTTTGCGGGCCGCGACGGGTCGTTCCGCATGCACGCCTACGAATTTGTCGGCTCAGAAGTCGATATCGTCTCTCAGGCCATGGAGATGCTGCGCGAAGTCGACATGGACAAAAAGACCGAGATGCTTGCGGGCTCGCTGTCACGCGGCGACAAACGTCGCCTCGAAATGGCGATGTCGCTGATCCAGAACCCGAAGCTGCTGCTGCTTGATGAGCCAACGGCAGGCATGGCGCGCGCCGACACCAACAACACGATTGACCTGCTCAAGGAAATCCGGACCAGCCGCAACATCACGATGTGCATCATTGAGCATGATATGCACGTGGTCTTCAGTCTTGCGGACCGGATCACGGTTCTGGCCCAGGGCACGCCGCTGGTCGAAGACATTCCGGAGAACATCAAAGGCCACCCCAAAGTCCGCGAAGCCTATCTTGGCGATGCAGAGGTTTAACCTGGCTGCTGCACGCTTGATCGGAGATCAAACATGAATACGAAACCAATGTTCGACCCCAATGCCAACCACGCGGCCACTGCGCCCGCGTTTCTTTCGGTGTGGGAAATTGATGCTTACTATGGCGAAAGCTATATCGTCCAAAGGGTCAGCTTCAACGTCCATGAGGGCGAGATTCTGGCGCTTCTGGGCCGCAACGGAGCCGGCAAAACCTCTACCCTGCGCGCGATTGCGCGGGTTGATCACCCCGAGGTCCGCCACGGTGAGATTTGGCTCGACCGTCAGCCCTTGCACCAGATGAAGTCGCACCAGGCGTCTGCCCATGGCGTCGCGCTGGTGCCGGAAGATCGCCGGATCATTCCGGGACTGACGGTGGAAGAGAATCTGAAACTGGCGCAGATCGCGCCACCCGTCGGATGGTCTCTGGAGCGTATCTACGAGCTGTTCCCGCGTCTGGGCGAGCGGCGCAAGCAAGAAGGCGTGACGCTGTCGGGTGGCGAGCAGCAGATGTTGTCCATCGCCCGCGCGCTGGCTCGTGACATCAAGATCCTGCTCCTCGATGAGCCCTATGAGGGTCTGGCCCCCGTGATCGTGCAGGAAATCGCCAAGACGCTCAACCTGATCCGCGACCAGGGCATCACCACCATTATCGTCGAGCAGAACGCGGTTGCCGCGTTGAAGCTGGCGGATCGGGCGGTGATCCTCGACACCGGAAGCGTGGTGTTCGACGGTGATGCCAGGGAAGTGCTGGAGAACCAGGCGCTCCGCGAGGAATACCTCGCAATTTAGATCGGTCGAGGAATACCTCGCAATTTAGATCGGTCGAGGAGTACCTCGCAATTTAGATCGGTCGAGGAGTACCTCGCAATTTAGATCGGTCGGGGAATGTCCGGCGATTTGACGGGCGCGGGAGGGCGTCCTGCCAACGCCGGATGACGTTCCGCACTCTCAGGCCGGCCCGTGTGTCCGTGGCTGTGGCGGACCTGCGCCCTGCCACGCTTGCGGCCGAACGATGCGCCGTCTCGCAACCCGCCGCGATGCCGGGCATGGCCAGGTTGGAAGCGGTTCCGAACGCCGCACTATTTGACCGGACCCGCACAGATGCAGTCCTGACCGGGCGTGGCGACGGGCACGGTCAGGCGTCCGGTTGGTCTGGCCTGTCGCAAAAGGCCGCGAGGCGAAAGACGCCGCAGGTCATCGCTCAGGCTCCACTGTCGGGTCCCTGCCGAAGATGGGTCAGTCGCGCGCGGTGCGCCGCCTCGATATGGGCACGCATCGCTGCTTGCGCCTCGTCCCCGTCATGGCGTTGCAGCGCGTCAAATATGGCCTCATGCTCGGCCACGGCCTGGTGCACGCGCTCCGCATCCTCCAGCGTGGATGGGCCAAGGATCAGCAGCGTTTTCTGGATCGACTGGATCGCCCGGACCAGGAACTGGTTGCGCGCGGCGTTCAGAATGACGGAATGGAACCGCGTGTTCAGATCAATAAGCCGCGCGCCGTTGCAGTGCCCGGCGTCCTTTGCGGCATGGGCCATTTCCGCATTGATCGCGTCCAATTCCACCGTCTCACTGTCATAAGCGGCACGCGCGGCGAACCGGGCAGCAGAGCCTTCAAGGATTGCGCGCATCTCGTAGAGGTCGGTGATTTCGGCATAAGACAGCGTTCTGATCGTGGCGCCGACGCGCGGGACGTGGACAACAAGACCATCGGCCTCCAGCGCCCGGATCGCCTCGCGGACCGGCGTTCGGCTGGTGCCGAACCGCGTCGCCAGATCGGTTTCCGTCAAGCGATCACCGGGACGCAATGCGCCCGCGCGGATCTCGGCCAGGAGGCGGGAGTAGGGATCTTGGGATGCTGTCGGGGCGGCGGGCTTCATCTGTCCTCACTTTGGGGCTTTCATAATTGCATACACTTGGATACAATAGAATGCAATATGGCAGACAACCCGCACTCAACCGCCTTGCGCCAGCGTGCGCTGACCGTTGCCGTTGCGGTGATCGGGACCGGTCTGTTCTGGTTGACCGGCCTGCCGTTGCCCTTCCTGTTTGGTCCCATGCTGGCGTGCCTGATTGCAGCGCTGGCAGGGGCGCAGTTGCGGGGGCTGGGTCAAATCTCTATTGCGGCGCGGACTATACTGGGCGTGGCCGTCGGGGCCTCCATCACCCCGGACCTGATCTGGCGCCTGCCGCAACTGGCGGTCTCGGTGGCGTTGATCCCGATCTACGTGGTGATCATCGCCGCCATCGGCGTGCCGTTCTTCCGCAAGGTCTACGGGTTTGACTGGCCGACAAGCTGGTACGCGGCGATGCCCGGTGGATTGCAGGACATGGTGATATTCGGCACCGAGGCGGGCGGCGATCCGCGCGCGCTGTCCTTGATCCACGCCACGCGGGTATTGATCATCGTCAGCGTCGCGCCGATCATTCTGACGGTGGGGTTTGGCGTCTCGCTCGATCAACCCATCGGCGCGCCCGCGTCCTCCATCCCGGTCCGGGAATTGCTGTTGATGGTGGCGGCAGCCCTCGTCGGCTGGAAGGGGGGCGAGCGTCTGGGCCTGTTTGGCGCCTCCATCATCGGGCCGATGATCGTCACGGCGATCTTGTCGCTTGCCGGCCTGATCCATGCACGTCCCCCGGCGGAGTCGATCCTCGCGGCGCAGTTCATGATCGGGGTCGCGATTGGCGTGGGCTACGTTGGTGTGACGTTTCTCGAACTGCGGCGTGACGTGATATCCGGCGTCCTTTTCGTGCTGATGCTGGCGGCACTGGCGGCGGGTTTCACCGAAGTGGCCTATCTCGCGGGCCTCGCCCCGCATGTGGAGAGCTTTCTGGCCTTCGCCCCCGGCGGGCAGGCGGAAATGACGGTTCTCGCCATCGTGGCGGGGGCCGATCTGGGTTTTGTGATCGTGCATCACCTGACGCGACTGGTCATCGTGATCACCGGCGCACCCATCGCGGCAAAGCTGTTTCGCGTCGCGGAAAAGAGAGGGAAGCAATGACCTCCTCTACGCGGCCCTAGCTTGCGGGCAACGTCGGCATGGTCGCGACGACCCTGCCACGGCCTCCGCGACGGACAGACCCGGTCCGCTGCCGTCTGCGGCTTGGGCCTGCCTGAACCGGGCCAGCACATTGCCGACATCCGACGCGCTGTGTCCGCCACCCGTACACCGGCGGAGCAGTCTCGACGCGACAGTTGCACCTGAACGTGCGTCCACGTCGGTCCGCCGTGCCGCAATGCGTTGTCCACTATCGCCAACTGGCTCGCCGACCGCCATGACGTCAACCATACCCCCAACGCGCTGGCCGCGAAGGTCGGCCACACCATCCAACCCGTCGCGCGCTGTCAGAAGGAGCACCGGACCCATATCGCCGCTCCCCCGCGCCGGATCCGGCGCGGAGATCCCGCTGCGGCCCGGACGGCTGATATCGAGACCAACCGGATCGGATAGGTCGCCACGCAGATCCGCCTCTGCCCCGTCGCGGTCCTCAGGCCGATCGCAGGCACGGCTCGCATGTGAGCGGCGGCAATAACGCCTACTGGTTAACCGAGATCCCGGCCTCTTCAAAGTAGCGGACCGCGCCGGGGTGGTAGGGCACCGCGTTGCGCGGGGCGATGGTGGCGGCGTTGGCGTTGTTGAACGCGCCGAAGCTTTCCGCCAGTGCGTCCTGCCCCTCGGCGATGGCGCGGGTCATGGTGTAGACCAGCGCCTCATCCGTGGCCTGTGAGGTCAGCATCATCCACGGGATCCGCATCAGGTTCGCCGCGATGGAGCCTGCGGGCAGGAACCCGTTGAACGCGGCCAGACCCTCGGGGCTGTTGTCGGGCGAAATATAGCACAGCCCGCCCCGGTCCTGCAGAGCAACGCTCGCCTGCTGGCCCGCGCCCGCGTTCAGCGAGACCAGCGCCACGTCCACCAACCCGTCGCCGAGCGCCTGAATGCCCGCCACGAAACTCGCCACGGGGACCTGCTGGAAATCGTCATAGGATACGCCCGCATTGGCCAGCCCGCCGCCGATGTAGAACGGGAAGATGGTTGAGGCCGTGTATTCCGACGCGATCCGCAGATCGCCCGCCTGCGCCGCCATCTCGGCCACTGTGGTCAGGCCCAGATCGCACGGGGCCATCAGGCCGGTGGTCAGCGGAACCATGGTGCCGACGAGCATGATGTTGGGGTTAGCCCGGTCGACGTTCCCGGTGCCGGTCAGGGCGTATTCCGCCTCCACCGCATTGGAAAAGCCGAACTGGACCTCACCATTGTTGATCAGCGGCAGATACCCCACCAGCGGCGGGGTGCGCGCGGTGATGCCTGCGTCATTGGCCACAATCGCCACCGCCTGGCCCTGAGTCAAAAGCCGCAATCGCAGCGCCCGCAAGAAGCCTGGTTGTCATATCGTTTGGTCCCGCCCGTCGCGAACGGCATGCGCGGAGCAATGCCAAGCGGTGCGCCCAGAAACCCCACCATAGCAACGCAAACCGCGCCAACCCCGATGATCGCCAAGGTGCCGGCACCGGCAATCTCGGCCCACGTGCCATCCATCAGCAGGGCAGGGGTGGCGATGAACAGGAAGGGACTGATGTAGGCGGCCCACCCGATGCGCATCGCCAAGAATCCTCCGACGCCTTGGGAAGGTTGCGCGCCCAGGTCTCATGCCGCTGGTCGATGGCCTGCGCATAGGACGTATCGCCAAGGCCCGGCACCTGCGACCCGAAGGCAGCGTTGCGCGGTTCGATCTCGACGCAGCTGTCGAGGCCGTAACGGTAGAACAGCCGAAGCGTCATCGCATGAAGCGCCGCGAGGTAAGCGACCTGCGGGTCCTGCGCCAGCGCATTGCGCAGTGCCAACGTGCGATGCGCCGTTAGTTCCATGACAAGGCGGTCGGAGAGCGGCTTCAGGCCGTCTTCTTCCTCCTCGTCTTCAACGATGGGCGCGACGGCGTCGTCTGCATCCTCGACGATCTGAGTTTCAGCATCGGCGTCAACCGTTTCGTCTTGTTCCCCGACCGGTTCGTCCTCGGGCCACACATGGCCGCGCTCCACACGCAGCCGCCCGGAACTGTCGATGCTGACGAAGGCACCTGCCAAGGCCAGGTCTTCGGCCTCGAACCGGATCGGGCGGTCCTGCAGCGCTTCCATCTTCGTTTCGATCTCCCCAAGCCGTGCGTCGACCTCCTCGGGCAATTCATCCGCTTCGGCATGTTCCGCTTCGAGCGCATCGTATTCGGCCTTCAGCGCCTGATAGTCAGCGGCCTCAGGCTGTCTTCTTCCGCGAGGCCGTCCATGCGCACGACGCAGGGCACCAGCGCGGTCTTGTTCAGGCGCTTCTGCTTCACGAGTAACTCCAGCGCCCGGAACCGCCGCCCACCGGCCGGGATCGTGAACATGCCGGTCTCGGCACCATTGTCGTCCAGCACCGGCCGCACGGTGATGGAGGCCAGCAGTGTCCGGCGCGCGATGTCCTCGGCCAGTTCCTCGATCGAGACGCCCGCCTTGACGTGGCGCACGTTCGATTGGCTGAGCATCAGTTTGTTTAAGGGAATGTCGCGCGAGGCGCTGAGTGTGATCTTCTGTTGCTTGGTCATCGGGATTACTCCGCGACGGGCCAGCCGGGAGCCACTCTCTCGACCTCCAAACCCGTCACGGAAAACCCGGCTCACCTCTTCCTCTAGGGGAACGATCGCCCCGTGACGCAGCGCTGGAGCCGACGGCTCAGTGGACACCTTCGATGGCTGCAGCGCGCGCCGATACTGCTATTTGATCAGAGCCGGTTCGCGGCAAACCGGTAGAGAAGGGGCGCTCTTTGTAACTAGGCCAAGCGTCAGAATGCGTCTTTCCAATCAGTTGTGGGCCGCTTTTTCACGAGGATCACTGGAACGATGCAGGGGACGAGTCCGTCCTCCCATCCCTCTTCGACGCATTCGAAGAACACTGCCTTGAAGGCGATTAACGCCTTTTCAAGACTTTCGTCTGACACCCACGCAACGTAGGCAACGGCCAAGCCTGTCACCGCAGCTTTCTCGGCGCACTTCTTCAGAATGGTTTTAAGGTTGGCCACGAAATTGTCAGGCGTCATGAGCTCAACAACGACGACCTTCTCCGCGCCTCGCGCCAGCACCTTTGGATAAGGGATCTTGGTCTTGCAGCAGCCGATCGTAACCCACTTCCAAGCGATGATGGTCTTGAACTCGGAAAACTCAATAATCTTCTTGATCTCATACTCGGTGACTTCCATTTTCCAGTCGGGGTTCGCACAGCCAACCTCTTCAAACTCCTTTTCGAGATGGTTTTGCAGCGCATCTGGGTCGTCGGCGTCGATCCCCTCATTCTGGATGTTGATCTCACCAAGCTCAATCCGTTGCGATAGATATTGGAGTTTGAACCGCTCTGACTGAACAAAACTGTTGATGACCTCTTGCTCGTAGTCGTCGAGAAGGACCGGCGGCGTGGTCGATCGTTTGAAGAAGAAATAGGGCTCAGCGGCGAATGCGTTGAAGTCGACATTGTTGTCCGCTGCAAACTTCTCCGGCTTGTCCATTGGCCCGCCAACAAACTCGGTAAGGAGCTGGGCGAGTCGGTTTTTCTCAGACTTTGTCAGTGTCTGATCCACCCACGCCTGGTACTTTAGCGAAGCTTCGATATAGAACTTGGCGGGTACCTCGAGCGTGAATTTGTCGACATACGCGTTGTTAGACTGCTCGCGGACGATGTAAGTCTTCTTCACTACACCGAAAACTTCGAATGTCTGTGGCGAGCCTGTCGCGATGTCGTCTTGCACCAGTTCAAGACCCGCTTGACCAAGATAGTCCGCATCATCGTCGCGCTTGCTGCTTGTGGCTGTCGGATTCCCGTCGACAAGGACAGAATCTACTGCGGGATCAGAGACATTGAATTCTATGTATGATGTCACGCCTATCGTACGTCCCCCTTTCGGATAATTCCTAAAATCTCAACAAAATGATAACATGGAAGCCACGATCGGCCAACACCTAGCTGGCCTTGGAGAACGCAGTAGGTCAGACTGAAGGGGAACAGGTACGCGTATCTGCCACCGTTGCACGGGTGGCCTTTCTTAGTTCATGTAGTCATTGAGGAGTGGAACATGACAAAATTGAGAATTGATATGGCCAATTCAGACGGGACGATTTCCAAGTTTGAATTGGAAGATCCATTGATTGGTTTTGACAGTTGGAAGTTGCTAAACCCAGCCGAATCTAAAGTCATTAGTTCCGGAGGCGGTATTGATGATAGCGGAGGCAATCTGACTCTGAGTGATACTGGCACTACCGTTGTAGAATTTAGAGGTGCGAAGTGGTCTTCGCCTGTCGGAGCATCTGGAGATGCAGAATGTGAGCACTGCGATACAGGTTGTAGTCCAACTCAAACTTGGGAGGTTGTCGGTCGGGACTAATGCGAACCTGACAATCGCGTGAAAGTGTAATTTCGATGTGCTTGGAGCGATCATGTGGCAGCATGATCGTCGGGTGACGGTGGGAGTGTTTGGAGCCGCCACCCGACCCTCGTTCTAAGCAACCTTGTCCAACAGCGCCTTCGCCTTCCCCTCCATCACCAACCGCGCGTCCTGCTGCGGCTTCGACCGGGCCACCGCCGTGATCCCCTGCACGAAGTCGAAGACGCTCTCGGGCGGGCGGCCTTCTTCGGTCAGCACGGTGTCGATGATCGTCGTCGCCGCCATTTTCGAGAACCCGCGCTTACGTAGGAAATCCTCCCGGTCCTCGTCCGTCCGCGCGACGATCTTCTCGCGTGCCGCGCGGATGCCGTCGATGAAGGGGGCAGGCGAGGAGTTGGCAAAGCGGGTGAGCGCCGGGGCGGCCTCATGCGCAAACCGAGAGGCGGCGTATTTCGAGTGGCGGATTTTGATCTCCTGAAAATCCTCGACGCCCCACAGATTGCGGTTTTGGCAGACCGCGCGCAGGTAGAAGCTGGCGATGCCAAGGGTCTTGGCTCCGACCTCAGAATTACAGCAATAAAACCCTCGGAAATAGAGGTCCGGCGAGCCGTCAGGCAGCAGCCCCGCCTCTATCGGGTTCAGGTCATCGACCAGAAAGAGGAAGACGTCGCGGTCTGAAGCATAAAGCGTGGTGGTGTCCTTGGTGATGTCGATCCGCGGATTGTAGATGCCGGTCGACCAATCGAGCACACCGGGCACCTTCCAGCGTGTGTCGCCAGTGCCGTTGCCCGCGATGCGCTGGACGGCGGAGACAAGCTCGTGATCGTAGATGCGGCCATAGTCGGGCCCTGTCACGGCACGCAGTTCGGTGCGACCATCTCCGGTTTCCAGCGTCTTGATTTGTTCGGCGCGATGATTGTTCAATCCGTATTGCAGGTTAATCCCCGCCAACGGCGCGGGCAGTTGACGCAGATAGGCGGCAGGCGCGCCGACGAGGCTGGATAACTGCCCAAAACTCCAATGCGTGGGCGCAATCGGCTCATCAGCTCCGGGCAGGATCAGCCCCAACCTCTCAGGGTTGTCGCGATGCGCCTCGACGCGGATCGCAGCGCTTTCCACTGTGCGCGTCCGGCTCCGCTCGGCCCGGCCCTTGACCGACGCGAACAGATCGTCGAGCGACAGAAACCGTTCGTCATCCGGCCGCGAAAACCATTCGGACGACACGCGATCCACGTTCGTGCCGCGTGACACATCCACCTTGTAGCCGCCGCTGGTGTCACGCCCGGCGTCGATAATTTCGGTATTCATGGGTTTTCTCCCGCGACGGGCGGTCGGGAGCCTCTCTCTCGACCTCCAAACCCGTCACGGAAACAGCTTCCACTCTCTGCCTCCGACGGGGGCTTTGGGTTGGAACGGAACAGTCCAATCGTACGGCCGTTGGGTGATTGTCCGATACCTGTATACAAATTTCGGACAGAATTCTTCCGTCCAGTCCGAAATCATGTTACAAATTTCGGACATGACCAATGATGCATCAGACTTGAAGAGCGAAATCCTGGCGCGAATAACCGCCGGGACACCACGCGGTGTGTGGACGCCGCGGGATTTTTTGGATCTTGGCGAACGTGATGCAGTGGACAAGGCGTTGCAACGACTCACAAGGGCAGGGGGGCTGCGCCGGGTCGATCGCGGCCTTTACGATCAACCGTCCATCAATAACCTGACCCGGAAGGTGAGCCCAGCAGATCCCCGCGAAGTCATTGAGGCCGTTGCACGCCGGGATCAAATCCGGGTCCTCGTTGACGGGATGACAGCGGCCAACGATTTGGGTCTGACAAACGCCGTTCCCGCCAAGATCCTGGTGCATGTCGACGCGCGATTAAAGGCGATTTCGCTTGGCCAGTTGGACATTGTGTTCAAACCCACCGCTGCCAGCAAGCTTTACTGGGCAGGACGTCCGGCGATGCGTATTGTCCAGGCGCTGCACTGGCTTCGGGACACCATGGGCCAAGCAGAAGATGACCAGATGTTGATCCGCCGCCTGACGGCGCTTCTCAATGATCCAAAAAGTGGAGACCGCCTTCGTGACGATCTGATGGACGGACTGCCGACCTTACCCGCATGGATGCAGAGCCTGCTCCGTCCGATATTAGCAGAGCAGGCGGGTGCAGCATGAACCCCGCTTTTGACCGCGTCATTTCTGCAGATGATGAAACACGGCTTGGCCTGTTCACAACGACGGCGCAACGACTGGGCACAACACCACAGAATGTCGAAAAAGACTTCTGGGTGTGCTGGACGCTCGATGCGCTGTTCAACGGTCTACCTGCCGGACCAAGGCTCCTGTTCAAGGGCGGCACCTCCCTGTCAAAGGGTCTTGGGCTGATACGCCGGTTTTCGGAGGACATTGATGTCACTGTGTTCCGGGACGATCTGGGAGAAGCCGCGACCATCGAAGAACTCGTAGCGTTGAGCGGGAAGAAACGCGCAAAGGCGCTGGACGCGAATAAAGCAGCCTGTGAAGCATATATTCGGGGGCCGCTCTGTGAAGGTCTGACCGAAATCGTTTCGGACGCCGCTGCGCGCAATGGGCTCAACAAGGCGCAGTTCTTTGTCGAGCCAGATCTGGAAGACAGCCAGGCGCTGTATCTGCGCTATCCAACAGCGACACCGGTCGATGCCTACATCGCAAAGGCCGTGAAAATCGAATCTGGTGCCAAGTCAGCGCTTGATCCCAATACAGTGCGCAGCATCCGACCGTACCTTGAAAAAGATGTCCCCGATATCGACCAGACTGTCGGTAACGTCACCATTGTCGATGCAGAGCGAACGTTTTGGGACAAGGTTGTTATCTTGCACGGGCTGCGCCGCTGGTTCGACACACGTGGCGAACTGAAGGGCGGCGGTCAGCGGGTCTCGCGCCACTACTATGATACCTATCAAGTTCTGGGATCGGACCTTGGCGAAAGAGCGCTTGCCGACCGCGCGCTTGGTGCCGACTGCGTCGCCCACGCGCGGATGTTCTTCAACCGTCCGGCTTTCGATCTCGCGACGGCTGTTGCGCCGACGTTTTCGATTACCCCCGTCGGGACGATGCTCGATGATCTGAGGCGAGATTATCGTGCGATGTCTGGAATGATTTTCGGGGAAGCCCCCGCTTTCGACTCCGTGATGGAGCGGATTGCTGATTTGGAGGAAAGGCTGAATTTTCGGTCATAGCCGCTAGGTCGCGTCTTCATTTAGGCCAGCCACGCCATGGCGCAGGCGAGTGAGACGAACGCCCGAAAGGACGAAACGGTCTTCTCGCAGCGCAAGGCGATCCGACGGAAGCGTTTGATCCGATTGAAGAAACACTCGACCTGATGGCGTTCCTTGTAGAGCATCCAGTCGATGGGATACGGGTTTGATCGGGATGGATTTTGCTTGATCTGCGCCGTTGCGCCCAGTTCATCCCTGATGAATTCGCGCAGGTAGTCGGCGTCATAAGCTGCGTCCGCCATGACATGGCCGACCCCCGTCAGCCCCTCGATCAGGCTGCGTGCCTGAGGGCAGTCGCCCCATTGGCCGGGAGTGATTTCAAACCGGATCGGCAGTCCAAGCGCATCAACGGCGGCATGTATCTTGGTGGTCAGCCCGCCTTTGGAACGGCCAATCGCGTGAGCCTCAGCCCCCCTTTTGCGCCGCTTGCGTCCGCATGAGCCTTGCAGATGGTCGCATCAACAAGAACATACTCGAAATCGGGATCGACGCTTAAGGCCTTGAAAAGGCGTTGCCAAACCTCGCCCAATGTCCACCGCCGGAACCGGCAATGTGCAGTTTTCCAATTGCCGAGTTCTGGCGGTAGATCGCGCCAGGGGGCAGCCGTCCGTGCAAGCCAAAGGATCGCATCCAGGAAGAGCCGGTTGTCAGTTCCGGTTCGTCCCCGGTCGCCTTTCTTGCCAGGAACAAGCGGTTCGATGCGCATCCATTGCGCGTCGGTCAGGGTTCGTCTGCTCAAGATCGCCTCCGTTTTCGATCTTAAATCAAAATTCAAGGCCTTTGGGAATCCCCCAAATGAAGACGCGACCTAAAGCGTTTTGCTTTTTATGTGAGTCGAATGGGATTCACAGGGAAGGATTTGTCATACAGAGGTGGCTCGGTTAGTCTGAACAGTTTCGAGCCGTTTCCTAAGTGGATGTCCCGCTCTGTTACGCCGCGACCGGGATTGGTTGCGGCTTGATGTGATATGCCTGATCGGGCGTCTGCCCGCCCAGCGATGAATGCGGTCTTCTGGTGTTGTAGAATGTCAGGTATCGGGCAATGCCGCTGCGTGCGGCCGACACGCTGTCGTAGGCGTGCAGATAGACCTCCTCGTATTTGATGCTGCGCCAAAGCCGCTCGACAAAGACGTTGTCCCGCCACGCACCTTTGCCATCCATGCTGATCTGGATATCGGCGTCCTTCAGCGCCTTGATGAAGTCGATGGACGTGAACTGGCTGCCCTGGTCCGTATTCATGATCTCCGGCGTGCCGTGTTTGCGCATAGCGTCCTTCAGCGCCTCCAGGCAGGGTGCGGTTTCAAGCGTCACCGACAGCCGCCAGGCCAGAACCTTTCGGCTGAACCAGTCCAGAACAGCGACCAGATAGACGAACCCGCGCGCCATCCACTGCCCGACAGGCGATTTGCAAAGCAAATCTGCCGAGAGGGGGGATGTAGGTAATGTCCCTAACGGCAGATTTGCTTTGCAAATCGCCTGTCGGGCAGTGGATGGCCCAGACCTGATTGGGCCGCGTCACCGCCAGCTTGCGCAACAGGTAGGGGTAAATCTTGTGCCCCGGTGCAGGTTTGGACGTGTTCGGCCTGCGATAGAGCGCCTCGATGCCCATCGTTTTCATGCAGGTCGCCACATGCAGCCGCCCGGCGGTGAAGCCTTCTTGGCGCAGCAGGCCCTTCATCATCCGGCTGCCAGCAAAGGGATACTCCATGTGCAGCTCATCGATCCGCCGCATCAGTTTGAGGTCCGCGTCGCTGGTCGGGCGTGGTGCATAATACAGGCTGCCCCGACTGATCCCGAGAAGCCCGGCCTGCCGTGTCAGGCTCAGCCTGTGGTTCGGGTCCGTCATTTCCTTGCGCTCGGCAACAGACCTGCCTTGTCGAGCGCTCCCTCTAAAAAATCATTTTCCAGCGCCAGCTGGCCAATCTTGGCATGCAGGGATTTGACGTCGATCTCGGGGGCTTTCGCGGCTCTCGATTTGTCGTCAAACACATCCGACACGCCGTCGAGAAGTTGATCCTTCCACTGCTTGATCTGATTGGGGTGCAGATCAAACTGCGTTGCCAGCTCGCTCATCGTCCTGTCGCCCTTCAGCGCCGCCAATGCGACCTTCGCTTTGAAAACAGGGCCGTGGTTCCGTCTGGGTCGTCTTGGCATCTTCGCTCCTTCGTCCCGACAAAGCTGCCGGATTGGGAACAGAAAATCCACCCAACTCACCTGTTCAGATTAGTCGGGCCACCTCTCAGAACCTTCGACGCCCTATTCGAGGCGCTCGCAGAAATCTGTGAACTCTTCGACCCCCAAGAGTGCTGGAACTTCATCAAGGCTGCCGGATATGCCTCAGATTAAATGCAAAACGCTTTAGAGCGCAACGAATACTGGTTTACGAGATGGAGTTTCTTCTCTTGTTGGCTCCATCTTCAGATCGGTAGGTCAGTCAGCATGAAGTAGAGTTTACTATGAAGTCCGCTAAGACTCTTAGTGAATTCATCGCGCCCTATTTGGAAGCAGCTTTTTGGCTAGGTTGGCATAGCCACGGGGACGGCCAAGACGTTCAGGCATTCAGAATAGCACTTGCCAACAATGCGATTACACCCCACGTGCCGATCTTCGCCGCCTTGGATACTTGCCGTTCTTGACCAGCGTTATGGTGTTGTCCAGCTTGGTTACTTCCGGCAGCCATTTCCAATCTGCGTACTTGTCGCCCGTCTGGCGAAGATGCGTATAGCGCTTCAACGACGTCCAGGACCGATGGCCAGAGTTCGCGGCGACATGCGGTATGTTTAGGCCGAGTTCGAACAGCCGCGAGACGCCGTCGTGGCGGAGATCGTGGAAGTGTAGGTTCGTGATTTCAAGTAGCTTGCAAGCGCGCGTGAATGCGGCGCTGATCGCATCCGTTGAGTAGGGAAATATCTGCTCGACTACTCTGGGCATTGCCTGAATAACTTCCAGCGCATTTTCATCAAGGTCGCACCAGACGTCGTTGCCGATCTTTTCGCCCGGGTTTTTCATGTCGCGCACAAGTACTCGTTGTCCATTGGTGTCCAAATCATTCCACCTGATGCGGATGATTTCCTCTTGTCGCCGGGTAGAAAAGATGGCGAAAGCGATGATCCGGTGCATAGGAATGGACGATGGACGGCGCTTCGAGCGGTCAAGAAAGTGCTGCATCAGTTGATCGAGTTCGTCGAGGGTAGGGCGGCGGCCGCGCTCCCTGCTCTTGCCTGTGATACCAAGCCTGTCGCTGACCTTGCGGGCATCGTCCATCGCCTGTTGGTTTAGTGGGTATCCCCAGGCAGGTCTGGCGATGGAGAATATGGCAGCCAGATGTGACATGTAATTTGAGACGGTTTGTGGCTGCACGCCCGTGTCCAGCTTCTCTTGTGCGAATGCGACGATGTCAGCGCTCGTGATCGCGTCGCAGTGCATTTCCGCGATATCGAACGTCTTGATGCTCTTCAGAACCTGGGTCTTGGTTCGACCGATCTGTTTATTGCTTTCGCTCACATACCTGTCGATAGCATCGCCCAAAGTTGGTGTTCTTCTGCCCTTCGGCTGTGCTTTGAGCGCGTCAAGTGCGCCGGGCTGTGCAAGAGCTTCCTCGCGGCTTTCGATCCATGCCGCGGCAGTCGATCTCCGCTCGAATGTCTGACTTTCACGGAGTAAGACTTTGCCTTGGCGCATCACTGAGATTTGTGCGAGCCAAGCTATGGTGCCATTTTTGCGGCGACGCTTTATGATTGTGCCCATAATTTACAACATGGCCTTTCATTTTACAACACGTGTTGTAAATGTATCAGAAAATGGGTCAGAATGGCAAGATATCGAACACGGACAAGCATGAAGGTTTGGAGTTAAGTATTGGAAAAGGCGGTAAATTCGCAGATTGGCGTAAGTAGCAGATTATCCGTCGCACCCATGATGGATTGGACCGACAGGCATTGTCGCTACCTGCATCGCCTGATGTCGCGCCGCGCGTTGCTCTATACGGAGATGGTAACCGCCCCGGCGATTGTCCGAGGAGATCAGCCCGACCGGTTGTTGGCGTACCATCCGGCGGAGCATCCCGTCGCGTTGCAACTGGGCGGCTCGGACGCGCGCGAACTGGCGCAGGCGGTGCGCGCGGTGCGCAACTACGGGTACGATGAGATCAACCTGAACGTCGGCTGCCCGTCTGACCGGGTGCAATCGGGGTGCTTCGGTGCGGTTCTGATGCGCGAGCCGAAACTGGTTGCGTCGTGTTGCCTGGCCATGATGGCAGAGACCGATGTCGATGTGACCGTCAAATGCCGCATAGGCGTGGATGAGCAAGAGCCTCGTGAGGTCTTGCCCCTATTCCTTGAGACCGTGGCAAATGCGGGCGTACGCCGTGTCACGATCCACGCCCGCAAGGCCTGGCTGGAGGGTCTCAGCCCCAAGCAAAACCGAGACGTGCCGCCGCTGGATTATCATCTGGTCTACGCCATGAAACGCGCGTTTCCGCAGCTTCACGTTTCTCTCAACGGGGGCGTTGGCTCCCTGGCCGAGGTCCAGGCGCATCTGGACGCGGGCATGGACGGCGTAATGATCGGTCGCGCTGCATACCACTCACCTGCGGACATTCTGCTGGACGCGGATCGTCTGATCTTTGGTGATGCCGCACGGGCCAGACAGGCCGAGGACGTGGTGCACGACATGCTGCCCTATATCGAGGCGCATCTGGTGGGTGGTGGTCGCCTGAACCAAATCACCAGACATATGATGGGCTTGTTCGCCGGACGCCCCGGAGCGCGGGGATGGCGGCGTGTGTTGTCCGAGAATGCTCATCGTGACGGGGCGGGCCCTGAGCTCGTGGTCCGGGCGCTGGATCAGCTGATGGCGCAGGCGGCTTAGGGATTGCGGGGCCGGGAGGTCACGGATATACGGCCCGTTGAGTGGTCCCGTAGCTCAGCTGGATAGAGTGCTCGCCTCCGAAGCGAGAGGTCACAGGTTCGAATCCTGTCGGGACCGCCATGCGACCACATTTCCGGCCTACCGCGTTTTGCGCTGCTTGAGGCCGTTGCGCATTTTCCCTTGTATCGTTGGCATGTTTTCAGTTCGGTCCTACAGTCGACTTTTGTAAAAGCCTTCCATGCAGGTCTCCCGCTGATATCCGCTCTACTCCGCGTCCGCCTTGATCGCTCATGGTGCAGGTCATGGCCTTGGCGCGACCGGCCCCCTGAAGCTCCCAATTGGCATCGTCCCGAACGCGGGCGGTTGCCACATTCCCGGGACGATAGATACATAGATCGATGTTCGAATGTGACGAACGGCGCCCGCGTCGCGGCTTGCGGTCACGGTCATCGGTGTGTGGTTCAGTCGAATTGCCGATCCCGGCGGCCAAGGCCGCTGCACGGACCGGAACGTGGAGACGACCTCGACGAAGCGCCCCGCGTGCCTACTCCGCGGCCTGGGTCCGTTCGGGGAGCACCCAATCGGGACGAATGAAATGGCAGGTGTAGCCATTGGGGATCCGCTCCAGATAGTCCTGATGCTCTGGCTCGGCGTCCCAGAACTCGGCCACAGGCTCTAGCTCGGTCACCACCTTGCCGGGCCACAGGCCAGAGGCGTCGACGTCGGCGATAGTATCCTCGGCCACGGCTTTTTGCGCGTCATCCACGTAGTAAATCGCAGAGCGGTAGGCCATGCCACGGTCGTTGCCCTGGCGATTTGGCGTCGTGGGATCGTGGATCTGGAAGAAGAATTCCAGCACCTGACGATAGCTGATGCGCCCGGGATCAAACAGGATCTCGATCGCTTCTGCATGGGTGCCGTGGTCGCGGTAGGTTGCATTCGCCACGTCGCCGCCGGTGTAGCCCACGCGGGTGGCCTCCACGCCCGGTATTGTACGGATCAGATCCTGCATGCCCCAGAAGCATCCGCCTGCCAAAACTGCGCGGTCTGTCATTGCACGTCCTCCACCTGGTTGAGATAATTGCTGTAGCCCTCGGCTTCCATGTCATCGCGGTGGATAAACCGCAGCGAGGCCGAGTTGATGCAGTAGCGCAATCCGCCCCGGTCGCGCGGGCCGTCGGGGAAGACGTGGCCCAGGTGGCTATCGCCGTGGCTGGAGCGGACTTCGGTGCGGATCATACCGAGGGAGCCGTCGCGCAACTCCTTCACCATATCGCTGTCGATGGCCTTGGTGAACGACGGCCAGCCGCAGCCGGAGTCGAACTTGTCCGAAGAGGCAAACAGCGGCTCGCCTGACACGATGTCGACGTAGATGCCCGGCTCCTTGTTATCCAGAAGCGGGCCCGTACCCGGCCGCTCCGTGCCGTCTTGCTGGGTCACGCGGAACTGCTCCGGCGTGAGTGTGGCGATAACGTCCGGATTTTTGGTATAGCTGGTCATAGGGCCCCCTTTATCTGTCTACGCCACGATATGGGGGTGGGGGGCGCATTGTCCAATGCCTGACGCCTTCACGAAAAAAAACGCCCCGGCGTGAGCGCGGAGCGTCTTGAAACTGCGGACAATCGGGCAGGGAGCGTGGATCCCTCAGCCGCCCCAGCTGCGGACCGGGCCGCTGTCCATGTGTACGAAATTGGACCGGGAGTAGCGCCCGACACCGCCGGCGTTGCAAGCCCGCGCGGCGTTGAACATCTGAGCGACGGAGCGCGACTGCAATTGCAGGTCCGCAGCTTCACCCACCATGTGGCGAGAGTTGCGCGCAACACCGGACGAGCGGCGGCGCAGCATGGCGTTGGTCTCAGGAGATCGGTAGCCGGACAACAGGGTATAGGGCTCGGACGTGTCCATAAGATTATGGGATGCGGCCATGATGTCGATGTTGCGGGCCGAGATGTTGATGACCTCGTCATTGCGCCAATCGCGCATGAAGTAGTTCACCTCATCCAGAGCGGGGGCGATATACTCACCCTCAATCCAGTAAATCATGTTCAGGCTTTCGCCCGCGCGCCCGTTGTACATGTTGATGCGGCGGATATCGCCTGCACCGCGCAGTAGGCCGGTTGCATTTGCCATCACCGGTGCTGCCGCAACAGTAGTGGCCGCAAACGCCCCAAGTAGGTGGCGTCGCGTCAGTGTCGATTTAGTCATAAAGGTATTGCCCCTTTTCCGTCTGCCTGTTGCCTCTAGCGCCGCGATCGTTTGTCCGAACGATCCCTCACGAAGGTGTGCGCTGTCCCCACAGGCTTAGTGTGAGTGGAATGACACAATCGAAACTTTTCTGGAAGTGCTATTGCTCTCCTTGCCTGATAAATCCCGAAATTCGGCGATTTTCTGCCGGTTTAGCAGAGAATCGCAGGCGATCTGTGGCCCAACCAAACCATCACGGACCAGTGACGCAGTGTGATGAAGCCGGTGCACACGTCGTTGTACCCAGAGATTACCGCAAAAAACTTTCAAAGTTGTGAATAGACCCTGGGGTGCGGGTCACGTAAAAGTGTGGGGGAATTCGACATCGCAACGACGTTTGCCTGAGATCGGCTATTGGGGATGGAATATTAATGATGAGATTTGCAAAGGTATCGCTGCTTTCGGTGGCACTGGCCGCAGCCCCGATTGTCGCGTCGCTGCTGGTGCCCGCGAGCGTTGAGGCGCAGGCATTCTCGAGCCTCCGCCAGGCCATCGCCGAGGCGTCGTCCAGTGAAGAGCAGCTGGCCGCATTCTACCGCGAGCGCGATTTCCAACCGATCTGGACCACTGCCGCCGATGCGGACCGCCGCAATGCGCTGTTCAGTGCGCTGGCGCAGGCCAATAACCACGGCCTGCCGACACAGCGTTACGACACGACGGACCTTGTCGCGGCGTTCCAGAGCGCGACCAATCCTTATGCGATGGGCCAGGCAGATGTTCAGGCCTCGCTATTGTTCCTTCAGTACGCCCAGGACATCCATTCCGGGTTCCTGGAGCCCGGCGATATTGTCGGTGACATCGTCAACACGTTGCCACGACGCGATCCGCTGGAGCTGTTTACCGAATTTGTCGCCGCGAACCCTTATGAGTACATCGCGACCCTGCCTCCGCAGCACCCTGAATACACCCGCCTGATGCGCGCCAAGCTGCAATTGGAAGACCTGATCGACGCGGGCGGCTACGGGCCGACCGTGCAGGCCGGATCGCTGGCGCCGGGTGCCACCGGGGCCGCTGTGGTTCAGTTGCGCGACCGCCTGATGGCGATGGGCTATCTGGAGCGGTCCGCGACGGCAACCTATGACCTGCGCCTGCAGCAGGCGGTGGTCGAGTTTCAGATCGACAACGGCATCACGGCCGATGGTGTCGCCGGCGGCGATACACTGCGTGCGCTCAACCGCTCCGCCAGCGACCACCTCTCTGAGGTCATCCTCGCGATGGAGCGCCAGCGTTGGCTGAACTTTGACCGTGGCCCCCGGCACGTCTTCGTGAACCTGCCGGATTTCCAGACCCGCGTGATTGATGATGGAGAAGTGACCTTCATCACGCGCTCGGTCATCGGCTCCGCCGCCAGTGACCGCCGCACGCCCGAGTTTTCGGACATGATGGAGCATATGGTGATCAATCCGTCGTGGTATCTGCCGCGATCTTTGGCACGGGGCTACATTCCCGCGATCCTGGCCGGAGGTGCAAATCACTTGCAGTTGCGGGCCAACGGACGTGATGTGAGCCGCAGCTCCGTTGATCTGTCGCGCTATACGGTTTCGAACTTCCCGTTCGATCTGCGACAGCCACCCGGTCCCCGCAATGCGCTGGGGTATGTGAAATTCATGTTCCCCAATCAGTGGAACATCTATCTGCACGATACCCCGGACCAGCAGTTGATGACCGAGGAAGTCCGTGCGTTCTCCGCCGGCTGCGTCCGTCTGGATGATCCGTTCGAGTTCGCCTACCACCTTCTTGCGCCGCAGGAGAGCGATCCGGTGACGTTCTTCAACACGATTCTCGATACCACCCGTGAGACGCAGGTGAACCTTGAGACACCGATCCCGGTCCATATCGTTTACTGGACGGCATGGGTGAATACCGAGGGTCGTTTGAATTTCCGCAACGACATCTATGGACGCAACGCGGAACTGCGCCAGGCGATCCAGAACCTTGGGGTGGAGATCAGAGGCGTGAACGGCTAATCCTCTGCCCGACACAATCGGGGATGACGATGGCTGAGTTCAGCGTGAAAGACATTGCAGCGGCGCTTGGGGCGGAGGCCTTTGGCGCCGCTGATTTGTTGGTGAGTGGCGTGGCGGAGCCTGCGGCAGCGGGGCCTGATGATCTGGCGCTGGCGATGCGGCCTGAGTATGCCGAAGGGTTGGCGGCGGGCCGCGCGCGTGTGGCGATCATCGGGGCCGATATGGACTGGCGGGCGCTGGGGCTGGAGGCGGCGATTGTGACGCCGCGCCCGCGCTACGCTATGGCGGGCGTGACGGCCAGGATGGACGCAGGACCGGCAATTGCCGAGGGGGTTCACCCGACGGCGGTGATTGATCCGAGTGCGAGCATTGGAGAAGGGGCCGCAATCGGGCCGTTCGTTGTCATTGCGGCTGACGTAAAGATCGGCGCGCGCGCGCGGATAGCGTCCCATTGCTCGGTCGGGTTCGGGGCCGAGATCGGCGATGACGTCTTGGTGCATGAGGGCGTGCGCATCTGCCATCACGTCCGCATCGGGAATCGGTTCATCGCGCAACCCGGTGCCGTGCTCGGGGGCGACGGGTTCAGTTTCGTGACGCCGCAGAAATCCACCGTGGAGGCGGCGCGCGAAAGCCTTGGCACAGCAGATCATGTGGTGGAGGACCAAAGCTGGGTCCGCATCCATTCGCTTGGAAGCCTCATTATCGGCGATGACGTGGAGGTCGGCGCCAACACGGCGATCGATCGCGGCACCATCAGCAATTCGGAGATCGGCGATGGCACCAAGATCGATAACCTTGTGCATATCGGGCACAACTGCGTCATCGGCAAAGATTGCCTGATCTGCGGGCAGGTGGGCTTTGCGGGATCGGTCCGAATGGGCGACCGGGTGGTTCTGGGTGGCAAATGCGGGGTCAGCGACAACATAACCATCGGCAATGACGTGGTGGCGGCCGGGGCCTCGAAACTGTTCACCAATGTGCCCGCGGGCCGCATCGTCATGGGGCATCCGGCGGTCAAGATGGACAGTCATGTGGAGATGTATAAGGCGCTGCGTCGCCTGCCGCGCACGGCGCGCACGGTCGCGGCGTTGCAGAAAGCCGTTTCAAACTCCGGCAAGACACCCTAGATCACTCCCGTGGACAGGGAAGAAACGATGGACGCGAAAGTTCAGGACAAGATCATCGCGATTATCGCGGAGCAGGCGGTGCTGGAGCCGGGCGACGTGAGCCTGTCGAGCACGCTGGATGATCTGGGCATCGATAGCCTGGGGCTGGTGGAATCGATCTTTGCCATCGAGGAGGCGTTCGATATTCAGGTGCCGTTCAACGCCAATGAGCCGGAGGCATCGGATTTCGATATCTCCTCGGTCGCGTCGATCGTGCGCGCTGTCGAAGGCCTTGTGGCCGATCAGAAGGGCTGACCCTTGCGGCGTGTCGTGATCACCGGACAAGGCACGATCAACGCGCTTGGCCATGATGTGCCCGCCACGCTGGAGGCGTTCCGCGAGGGCCGCTGTGGCATCGGCGAGCTGGACATCCGCGACGTGGAGCGGTTGAGCATCCGGATCGGCGGCCAGGTCAAGGGGTTCGACCCGGAGGCGGCGTTCCCCCGTGCCAGACTGGCGCTCTATGATCGGTTCACCCAATTCACCATGATCGCGGCGCGTCAGGCGCTGGAGGGGGTGGATCTGACCGACGAAGAGGCAGAGCGCGCGGGCGTGATCCTCGGCACGGCGGGTGGCGGCATTGGCACCACCGATGACAATTATCGCAGCGTCTATGAGGACGGGAAGAACCGCGTTCACCCCTTTGTGGTGCCGAAACTGATGAACAACGCGGCGGCATCCCATGTGTCGATGGAATACGGGCTGCGGGGGCCGAGTTACTCGGTCGCGACGGCCTGCGCGTCGTCCAATCATGCCATGGGGCAGGCCTTCAATCTTATCCGAACCGGACAGGCGGATGTGATGGTGACGGGCGGGTCCGAGGCGATGCTGACATTTGGCGGCGTGAAGGCTTGGGAAGGCCTGCGCGTGATGTCCAGGGACGCGTGCCGTCCCTTCAGCGCCAACCGCAATGGCATGGTGCAGGGCGAGGGCGCTGCGGTTTTCGTGTTCGAGGATTTCGAGCGCGCAAAGGCGCGGGGCGCCGAGATCATGGCCGAAGTTGTGGGGTTTGCCATGACATCTGACGCCGCCGATATCGTCATGCCCTCACAGGCCGGCGCGGCGCGCGCGATCAGGGGGGCGTTGCGCGATGGCAGACTGAATGCGGCAGACGTCGGCTACATCAACGCTCACGGGACAGGGACCGCGGCCAATGACCGGGTGGAGTGCGCGGCAGTACGCGATGTCTTCGGTGCGGACGCCGGAACGCTGATGATCTCCGGCACCAAGTCGATGCACGGCCATGTGATCGGCGGCACCGGCGCGGTTGAACTGCTGGCCTGCATCATGGCCCTGCGCGAGGGGGTCATCGCGCCGACCGTGGGCTACGAGCAACCGGACCCGGAGTGCGCGCTGGATGTGGTCCCGAACGTGGCGCGCGAGGCCAAAGTCACTGCCGTGATGAGCAATGCGTTTGCCTTCGGAGGGATGAACGCGGTTCTTGCCCTGCGCGCCGCCCCATAGCGCTGCCATGAATAGGCCCGCGCGGAGCGTTCCACGCGGGCCGAAATCTGCGGTCGTCAGAGCGGTCTATTCAGACGCGGCTGCGCCCTCGCCCTCGGCTTCGGCGGCCAGCGCGCGTTGCTCTTCGATGAAGACACGGATTTCCTCCATACGCTCCTCCACCGAGGCATAGGCCGCCGTGAACCCGCGCAGCGATGCCACCAACGGCACCGGCGCGCCGCCCATCTGGCCGAGGTCATCCCGCATCAGCGCAAAGATCACGACCTGGGTATCAATGCCGTTTTCGAACGTCTCGATGTCGTCCTGCGTCAAGGCAAGTTGCACGAAGCACCCGATCTCACGACAGAAAGCGTAGGGAACGACGGCGGGTTCATTGTCGTCCACCTGCAATTGCAGGCCCCGGTTCAAAAGCGTGTCGAGCGGCGTCAGGAAGGTTGCAGTCGCGACCTCACCGTCCTGTTGCAAGAGCGATGCGGCGACGCGGAATTCCGCCACGGGGTTGCCGTTCTGCTCCTCCAGCATCTGGAACATTTCGCAGCGGTCCGGCGTGTTGTCGTCGGGCGAGCGAATGCAGCGGACCTGCCAATCGGTGAAGATCTCGGCCACAAACGCCTGTCCCGGCTCGACCTCGGAGCGGTCGGGAAGAACCAGCGGGTCCGTCTGGGCATAGACTGCACCTGGAAGGGCAAGGGCAGCCAGCAAAGCAAGGGCTTTGAGCGAGTTTGAAACCATCATGTGAGGTGCTTCCTTTCAACGTCGAATACGGGGTCACGCGCCTGATGCGGACCGTTCAACGTGGTGGGTATCATGGGGAGGGCACGTCTGTCAGTGCCAAAATCCCGACCGTCGGTGAGACTGGCAGCAATGGATTGTGTGTGCATGTATACAAGAGTGTGCTTGAAAAGGCGAAAGGGCCCGTAGTACGGACCCTTTTCTGTTGTCTCTCCCTGTCGGACTGACCGACTTCGTGGGCGGACGTTATGCGACGTTCTCGCGTCCGTCAACAGCACTTTTCGGAAAGTGATCGCATGCGCGTTCGTTCGGTCGTCGTGACCGTTTTGAAAGAAAAAACCGCACCCAAGTATGGGCGCGGCCAGTTGACAGGGAGGAAGTTATCAAAGGGCAGTCAGCCCAGTGATGGGATCAGCCTAGCGCATAAAGGTTAATAATGTATTGGTATGGGCGACCATATGCGGAACCGGAGAGCGGCAGATGCCAGAGCAAGACGTAAACAACATTTTCGTGGGCGGCGGCGGGCCGGAATACAAAGAGGCTCAGGTGCTTCGGGCCGATTACGCAAACCGCCACGGGCTGATCGCAGGCGCCACAGGCACCGGAAAAACAGTAACGTTGCAGATCCTCGCCGAAAGCTTCTCGGCGATGGGCGTGCCGGTGGTTCTGTCGGACGTCAAAGGCGACCTGTCGGGCCTGGCACAGGCGGGCACCGAGACGTTCAAACTGCACCAGGCCTTCACCGACCGCGCCACGACCATCAATTTCTCCGACTACACCTACCGCGCGTTTCCTGTGACGTTCTGGGATCTGTTCGGCCAGCAAGGTCACCCGGTCCGCACCACAGTGGCGGAGATGGGGCCATTGCTGCTGTCGCGCCTGCTGGAATTGTCGGATGCGCAGGAGGGCGTGCTGAACATCGCCTTCCGGGTCGCGGACGAGGAAGAGTGGGCGCTTCTGGATCTCAAGGATCTGCAAGCGCTGCTGGTCTGGGTGGGCGAGAACCGCAAGGAGCTCAGCTTGCGGTATGGCAACGTCTCCACCGCCTCTGTGGGCGCGATCCAGCGTCGGCTGCTGGTGCTGGATAACGAGGGCGGTACCGATTTCTTCGGAGAACCGGCGCTGGATCTGGACGACCTGTTCCTGACCGATGCGGCTGGTGCCGGCCGTATCAATATTCTTGCCGCCGACAAGCTGATGCAATCGCCGCGCCTCTACGCCACGTTTCTTCTGTGGCTGCTGTCGGAGTTGTTCGAAACCCTGCCCGAAGTCGGCGACCCCGACAAACCCAGGCTGGTGTTCTTTTTCGACGAGGCGCATCTGCTGTTCGAGGACGCGCCCGAAGCGCTGGTCGACAAGGTCGAGCAGGTGGCGCGACTGATCCGCTCCAAGGGGGTCGGGGTCTATTTCATCACGCAAAGTCCGGCAGATGTGCCCGAGGATATTCTCGGGCAGCTTGGCAACCGGGTGCAGCACGCCCTGCGCGCGTTTACCGCCAGGGACCGGCGCGACCTGAAACAGGCGGCTGAGAACTACCGCGACAATCCGGCACTCGATATCGAGGATGCGATCCGCGAAGTGGGCGTAGGCGAGGCCGTGACATCGCTGCTGGAGCGCAAGGGCATTCCCGGCATCGCCCAACGCACGCTGATCCGCCCGCCATCGTCGCAGCTCGGACCCATCACCGACGCCACCCGCGCCGCGCTGATCGGCATGTCTCCCGTGGCAGGCAAATACGAGACCGTGCAGGACCGCGAAAGCGCCTTTGAGATCCTGTCCAGGCGCGCCGCCGATGCCGCGCGGGAAGCGGAAGAAGCCGAAGAAAAGGAACAGCAGGCCGGGGCGCAGGAACGCGAATTCCGCGCCGGACGCAGATATACAGGTGGCGGCGTCAGCCGTTCCACGTCCAAGCCCGCCCGCACCCGTAGCCGGTCCCGCTCTGACAGCGTCGGCACAGCCTTCGCCAAAAGCTTTGCGCGTCAGATGGGCACGCAGTCGGGTCGCGCTGTGGTCCGGGGCATCCTGGGGGGGCTGTTTCGCGGTCGATAACGCATCGCTCCGGGCTTCATCTTGCCAGGTACAACTCATCCTGCCGTATCCTCAATCACGGCCCGAATGATGTGCGCGCGATACCGTTTGCGTGATGCCAGGTCCCGGCCATCGCACTCGTTTACACCCGTTCCGCAGGTCGCTCCGCTGCGGAACGATCGTCATGGCCCTGGATGGTTGGAAGATCGTGTGTGCGTCGATGATCGCGACAGGTAACGTAGCGTTTCCACTTTTCCGAACTGACCGGTTTGGCTAGGGTCGTCCACGCAACTAGGGAGGCCCCGGCCCATGGAATATGAGACCATCACGCTAGAGACCCAGGATGGCCTGGCGGTCATCACGCTCAACCGGGTGGAAGTGATGAACGCGCTGAACACGCAGATGCGTGCGGAGATCACTCATGCGGTGACCGCTGCGGGCAAGACGGCACGGGTGGTGGTGCTGACGGGCGCGGGGGAGCGGGCGTTTTGCTCGGGCCAGGATCTGGGCGACCGCGCCAATGCCGGCAACATGAATCTTGAGCGCACGCTGCGCGATGAATACATCCCGATGCTGATGGCGATCGTCGATTGCCCGGTGCCGGTGATTGCGGCAGTGAACGGGACGGCGGCGGGGGCGGGGGCGAACCTGGCGCTTATATGCGATATCACGATCGCGGCGGAGCGGGCCTCGTTCATTCAGGCATTCTCGCGCATCGGTCTGATTCCGGATGCGGGCGGGACCTGGGCCTTGCCGCGCACCGTCGGCCTGCAGCGGGCGATGGGGGCGGCCCTGTTTGCGGAGAAGATCAGCGCCACCCAAGCGGCCGACTGGGGGATGATCTGGGAAGCGGTGCCCGATGAGAGCTTTGAGGAGGTCTGGATGGGCCGCGCGAGGCATCTGGCGAGCGGGCCGACGGAGGCCTTCAAGCGCATCAAACAGGTGATGCGGGCGAGCCACGGGAACGGGCTGGAGGAGCAATTGCATCTGGAGGGACAATTGCAGGGCCAGTGCGGGAAGTCGCGTGATTTCAAGGAGGGCGTGATGGCCTTCCTGCAAAAACGGCCTGCGGTCTTCGAGGGCCGCTGAACCGCGCTGCTCAAGGTTGAGCAACGGCCTAACACCTTGTAATCAATTGTCTTAATATTTGCGTTAATTCTTGATTAATCCCTTTTGGCCCAATTTTCGACGCTCAATCCAACCCCGGATCGACCGAAAGATGGCTCTGAACCGCCTGTTGGCATAGCCAAACCGGCCCTTCGCTACAGATCTTGCGAAGGGCCGGTTTTTATCCGAACAACCGATAGCGCACCGGCTGACGGAGGCCGGCAGGAGGGCCGTATTGGCCTGGCCCCCGCCGCCCCTTTGAATTTCGATCAGCCTGGTGATCCCTGCGCCAGCCACCGGGCGCAATCGTGCCCCAACTCCCGCTCGGCGCGCGCCAGATACCGCTCACTGATGTCATCCCCGAGTTGGTCGCGCCACCGCCCGTTCGTCCCTTTGTGAATGAATGTCTTTGCCCCCCCATCCCAGAATGCGCCGCCCAGTGGCACCGAGTTAGAGGCATTTTCCTTCATGTAGTCGAACGAACAATGCAGCAGGGCAGCCTCCATCGTGTCCGGCGCCACGTCGATGTCCAGAAAGGCGGCGATGTCGCGGATCTGGCCGGGCAGATCGCGTTTGAGATCGGCAAAGTGGATCAGCTTCACGTTGGCCAGATCGCGCAGCGCCCACCAGCCACGGACATTTTCCCAGTAGGGCCAGAACGGCGCGCCGTCATTGTCCAGCCAGTGGGTGAAATAGTCGACCGGACTTGCGGGGGGTTTGCCGATCTCGGGGCCGACGCGCCCCGGCGTGTTGTTCAGCGCGTCATACCACGCCTCGTTCGCGGTCGAATGGTGGTTGTGCAGGGACCATATGACATCGCGTGCATCGCGCCCGACATAGATGTATTTGGCCTTTTCCGAGAACACCAGGGCATCGACCGGCAGGTGGGTTTTCAGAAATCGCCGATGCGTCTGTCCCTCGATCTCGGGCAGCTTGACCACTTTGGGCGGCACCCGAAGATCAACCCAGGGCGACATCGCAGCAACCGGCAGCCCCTCCTGACCCTGAAATATCAACTGACTGATGATCTGCTGCATCCACGACGTGCCTGATTTGGCATAGGTCGCGATGACAATGTCGTCGTCGCGAAAGTCGATATCATTCCAAACCGTGCTGTCCATGTGATGATTGTGCATTTCGCGGGTCTTGATTGGTAAAGCGGTCATGTCCTGTCTCCCGGGTTGAATGAATTACTCCGTCAGCATGATCCCGGCGCGGGCCGTCGGGTATCTCTGCACTTGCAGAACGGTTAGGCGTCCGTGCAGAGTGCCCGCAGGGGTGCCCGCTGATGTTTGACTGGAACGACCTACGCATATTCCTTGGTGTCGCGCGTGAAGGATCGACGCTGGCCGCTTCAAAGAAGCTGAACATCAACCAGACGACTGTCGGCCGACGCATTCATGCGCTGGAGACAGCGTTGGGGCTGAGCTTGTTTGAACGCACCACGCGGGGCTACGCATTGACCGCTCAGGGAAGCGCCTTGTTCGACGTTGCCGCAGGCATGGAGAACGCGGCGGATCAGGTCCTGACACGGGCAAGCCATCTGCGGAGGGCATCAGCCGGGACAATACGGATCACTGCGGCCCATTCCAGCATGACCCACTGGGTGCTGCCGTTGATCTCGGAATTCCGAAAGCACAATCCGAACACCCATTTTGAGACAAACGCCTCCGGGCAATACGTGTCTTTGGAAGCAGGAGAGGCGGACATCGCAATCCGTGCCGCCGACACCATCGAAGGCGACACCCTGATCGCCAGAAGGCTTCCGCCGGTCCGATGGGGCGTCTATTGCAGCAAGGCCTATCTGGCGGCGAACGGGATGCCGCGGACGGTCGACGACCTGAAAGATCACCCGGTTCTGAACCACCCTGACGCAATGGTAAGGGGCGTGAAAGCCCTGAACTGGCTGGATCAGCATGTGGACAGATCGAAGATCGTCAGCACAGTGGATTCAGTTGTAACGATGTCGGCCTCTCTCCGGACAGAAATGGCCGTCGGCGCGCTTCCCTGCGTCGAGGGCGACCCGCTGCCCGATCTCGTCATGTGTTTCACGACCGACGACCTGACCAGCGGGCTCTGGCTTGTGGCGTCAAGGGAGGCTTACCAGGAACCGAGAGTGCGCAAATTCATGAAGTTTCTTGGTGAGCATTTCCCGCGAGATGGAAAGGCAGCGACGTTTTGAATCGAGCCCTCCACGGGGGGGGTCTCGATTTCTCTTTGAGGTTGGGCTTTGGACCACACAAGGCCCGTTGGGTCCCGCGTGCCCGACACTTGTTGACGGCGCGACGGCCGGCGAGATGTCCGGCACGACGGCTCCGCCGCGCCTCTAGCGTTCGGGGATCAGGCCGCGCGGGCTGAACCTGAGCACGAGCAACAGGATCAACCCCATCGTCAGCAGGCGCATGTGGGCGGCTGAATCGAGGAGGTGATCGCGCAGCCAGGAGCCGTCGTCCATACCGTAGGTGAGGCCCTGCATCAGCAGCAGGCCAAGCGGTTCCACCTGCACCCAGAGCCACCAGATCAGGAAGCCGCCAAGCACGGCGCCCCAGTTGTTGCCGGAGCCGCCGACGATGACCATGACCCAGATCAGGAAGGTGAACCGCAGCGGCTGGTAGGTGCCGGGGACAAGCTGGCTGTCGAGTGTGGTCATCATCGCGCCCGCGACGCCGCAGACGGCCGAGCCGAGGATGAAGATTTGCAGGTGCCGGGATTTGACGTCCTTGCCCATGGCGGCGGCCGAGACCTCATTGTCGCGGATCGCCCGCATCATCCGGCCCCAGGGCGAGTTCCAGGCCTTCTCCGACAGCCAGATCAGGATGCCGAGGACCACCATGAACAGCAGGGCGTACAGGATCTTGACGGCGATGGTGGAGGCGGAGACCGGGTCTGCGCCGAAGTTGGAGACGAGGCCGAGGAAGCGCTCAGACACCTGCAGGTCAACCTCGTAGGGGACGGGGCGCGGGATGCCGGTGACGTTCTTGACGCCGCGCGCCAGCCAGTCCTCGTTCTTGAGGATGGCGATGATGATCTCGGCAATGCCGAGGGTGGCAATGGCCAGGTAATCGGACCGCAGACCGAGGGCGGTTTTGCCGATGATCCAGGCGGCACCCGCGGCCAGCACGCCGCCCATGGGCCAGGCCAGCAGGACGGGCAGACCAAGGCCGCCGATGTTGCCGGTGGAGGCGGGGTCCACGGCCTCCACCGCAGCGACGCCGGGATCGAACACGAAGCGATAGATCGCGTAGCCGCCGAGGATGACCACAAGGGTTCCGATGCCGCGTATCCGGCCCCTGGGAAGCCTGGTATAGGCGAGGACGGCGGCGATGACCGTGGCCGCGCCGACGAGCAGACCGAAGAGGATGCGGGGCCCGCCCGCCGACCATGCCTCGGGCACCGGATCGGAGGAGATCAGGACGGCCGCGAGGCCTCCGAGCGCCACGAACCCCATGATGCCGACGTTGAACAGGCCCGCGTAGCCCCATTGCATATTGACGCCCAACGCCATGATGCAGCTGATCAGCCCCATGTTGAAAATCGTCAGCGCGGAGTTCCATGACTGCGCGAAGCCGGTGCCGATGAACAGCACCGCGACCAGTGCGAACAGCAGGACGTTTCTGGTGTTCACCGATGTCTCGGGGTTTGTGGTCAGTGTTGTCATGCCGATTTCCCCTTCATGATGCCGGTGGGTCTGAACAGCAGAACGATGATCAGGATCACGAAACTGACCGCGAACTTGTAGTCGGTCGACAGCAGTTGCAGCAGGCCGTCGGGTTGCCAGTCCTCCGGGCCGAGGTAGCCCACGACCTTGCGGAAGGCGTAGGTGACGCCGACTTCGGAGAACGCGATCAGGAAGCCACCGAGGATGGCACCTAGCGGATTGCCGAGGCCGCCGACGATGGCGGAGGCGAAGATCGGCAGCAGCAGCTGGAAATACGTGAACGGCTTGAAGGATTTGTCGAGGCCGTAGAGCACCCCCGCCGTGGTCGCCAGCGCCGCGACGATGATCCAGGTGATCAGCACGACGCGTTCGGGACTGATGCCCGACAGAAGCGCCAGATCCTCGTTATCGGAAAACGCGCGCATCGACTTGCCGGTGCGGGTGCGGTTGAGGAAATAGAACAACAGGACCATCGCGATCAGCGCCACGGCGACGGTGAGCCCCTGGGTGGTGCGGATGGCGAGGCCTTCCTCCAGTCCTGTCATCTCCCGGAAGGTGCGCACGGAGATGATGAACCGTTCGCCGTCGGAAAACAGCTGATCGTCGACGCCGATGAAAAACCGCACGATGCCGTTCATGATGAACATCACACCCAGCGAGGCGATCAGGAAGATGACGGGTTTCGCCTTTTGCCTGCGGTAGAACCGATAGACGACGCGGTCGGTGCCGATCATCAGCAGCGCCGTGGCCGCGATGCCAAGGGGCAGGGCGATCAGCGCTGTGGGCAGCGGGCCGAAGCCGATGCCTGCCGCCTGCAAACCCCAGGTTCCGAAAATCGTCACCATGGTGCCGAAGGCCATCGTATCGCCGTGGGCAAAGTTCGAGAACCGCAGGATGCCGAAAATCAGCGTCACCCCGAGGGCTCCGAGCGCAAGCTGCGCGCCGTAAGCCGTGGCCGGAACGATGACGAAATTCGCCAGCGTCACGAAAGCATTCAAAAAATCCACACGTGTCTCCCCCTGGGTGCAGCGCCTTATGGTGGCGCTTGCATTGGAATTGGTAGCGCGCCTTGGAGCGATGCGCCAGTGGAAGTGGCCCGCCGGAGGGCTGTGCCGGGGCCAAAGGGGCCGAACGGGCCAAAGCGGCCGATGGCGCGCGCAGGGCCGCCTGATCCGTGGATCGTCCGGCGCGCCCGGACCTCTGCGCGGATCATGATCGGTTCGCCAATGGGTTGCGCGCCTGTTCCAGGGCGGGCGGCGGGTGTCTGGCCGCGCGCGCAGAGGCGGCAGAGGCGGCGGTGGATCACCGCGCCACCTCGCAGGTGCCAAGGCCGCTGACCACGCGCGTGCCCGCCTGCGGCTGATGGCCGGACACGACCACTCGGCCAATGCTGTCGAAGGTGATGATCTGCGTCGATTGCGCCCTCGGGTTCAGATACACGAGGCTGCGCACCCGGACCTGCTCCAGCGCGTCGGCGGCGGGCAGATAATCCGCGACAAGGGTGTAGTCATTGGGCAGATCATCGTTCCAGTTGACGCGCCAGCCGTCTGCCGCCTCCACAATCGTGATCGTCTGGTCCCAGTCGCGGCAGGCCGCAACGTCAGGGCACAGGACATCGAGCACGCAGGTCCAGTTCACCGGGGCGTCCTGGGCCTGTGCGGTCAGGGGCAGGGTGCAGAGCAGGGCGAGGCAGGCTGCGCGCATCGGATGATCCTTCATGAACGGAAGATGTCGGACGGACGATGCCGGGCGGATGATGTCGGGCGGTTTGGGGCGAAACGCGGGGGCACATGGCGGGTCAGGTTTCCGGCGCGCAGGTGCCATAGTAGGACACCGACCGGAGGCCGCCGAGCGGGTCCACGGTTTGCTCTGTCATCACCGCCGCTCCGTCGCCCGTCACCGACAACAGCATTGTCGCGGTTTGCCCGATCTCGAACAGCGCGCCGAACGCGGGCGGTGCAAGATGCGGCAGCAAGGTGCCGTCGACGTCTCCGGTGGCCCCTGCAAACCGAAGCCCGCTGTCTGTGGCTTCAAAGCGGAATGGCACGCCGTCGTGGCGCTGACAATCGGTCTGCGGGCTGCACAGCGTTGTGAAGGTGCAGCTCAACTCTTGCGCGGGGGCCGGTGCGGGCAGAGCGATCAGGCAGACGACCAGCGCCCTCATGCCGGGACCTCAAGGCAGTCCAGCACCCAATAGCGCGGGCGCAGGACGGGGTCCCGCGTCTGCGCGTCGAGCAGTTGGATATGGATTGCGAAGCGCCGCGTGCGGCCCTGGGGCGGCAGGTCCACCAGAAAGCTGCGGCGATGGGTTTCGATCGCTGGCAGGGGAAAGGCATCGTCCAGAGTGGGGTAGTGATCAATCGGCGTCAGGTCCTGATCCCTGCGGCCCATGGCGGTTCCGTCGCCGTCGATGGTGATCAGCACTTCGCCGATCACCGGCGTCGCGGCGCAGCCTGCGGTGGCGGAGCAGATCTGCGGCATCGTGCAGATCCCGCGATAGGGGGCGGAGGTGGTGTCATCCCCCAATGCCGCAATCGCGGGCGAGGCCAGGCACAGCGCCAGAGGGGTGAGAGCCGCGCGCATCTAGCCGCCCAGAAACGACTTGCGCACTTCGGGATCGGCCAGCAGTTCCTTGCCGGTGCCGGTAAACGCGTTGCGCCCCTGCACCAGAACATAGCCCTTGTCTGCGATTTCAAGGGCCTGGCGGGCGTTCTGTTCGACCATCAGGATCGGGATACCGGTGCGCGAGACCTCGATGATGCGGTCAAACAGCTCATCCATCACGATCGGGGAGACGCCGGCGGTCGGCTCGTCCAGCATCAGGACTTTGGGTCTGGTCATCAGCGCCCGGCCGACGGCGACCTGCTGGCGCTGACCGCCGGACAGCTCGCCCGCCGCCTGCCTGCGCTTGTCGCGCAGGATCGGGAACAGATCATAGACCTGTTCGAGCGTGCCCCGGAAATCGTCGCGGCGGATGAAGGCGCCCATCTCGAGGTTTTCCTCCACGGTCATGGAGGTGAAGATGTTGGAGGTCTGCGGCACGAAGCCCATGCCGGCGGCGACCCGCGCCTGAGGGGACAGGTGACTGATGTCGGTGCCGTCGAGCATCACATGCCCCTGCCGCAGGTTCAGCATCCCGAAGACGGCCTTCATCGCGGTCGATTTGCCTGCACCGTTGGGCCCGACGATGACGGCAATCTCACCGGGGTTCACTGCGATGGTGCAGTCATGCAGGATATCCGCGCCGGAGCCATAGCCGCCGGTCATGGCGTCACCGATCAGGAACGGGGTGGTGGTGGCTAAAGCCACGGAGGCCGCCTGTGTCATGGCCAGTTCTCCATCTGGCAGTTGCCTGCGTATTGGGACGGAACGAGTTCGCTGCCGATAATCGCAGGTCGAGAATACACGGCTTCACCCGTGTCGGCACCCTTTGTGGTCCGGAATGCCCCGGACGGCAAATGTTGCTGCGCCAAAGCGGCAGGACCGGTGTCCTGCGGGGTGTGCGATGCGGCGCGTGCGGCGGCGCTCATGCGGGTTCTGCCGTGAGCTTGTCCTTGTTCTTCAATCCGGTGCCCAGGTAGGCCTCGATCACCGCATCGTTGGCCTTGATCTCGGCCAGTGTGCCCTGGGCCAGCACGTGGCCCTCGGCCATGCAGATCACCGGATCGCAGAGGCGGCCGATGAAATCCATGTCGTGTTCGATGACGCAGAAGGTATAGCCGCGTTCGCGGTTCAGCCGGATGATCGCGTCGCCGATGGTGTTGAGCAGCGTGCGGTTCACGCCCGCGCCGACCTCGTCGAGAAACACGATCTTGGAGTTGACCATCATCGTGCGGCCCAGTTCCAGCAGCTTCTTCTGCCCGCCGGAGATCATGCCCGCAGGCTGATCGGCCAGATGCCGGATGGTCAGAAACTCCAGCACCTCGTCGGCGCGGGCCGCGAGGGCGCGTTCCTCGTCGGCGATGCGCTTGCGCCCGAACCAGGTGTTCCAGAGGCTTTCGCCGGTTTGGTCTGCGGGAACCATCATCAGGTTCTCACGACAGGTCATGGAGGAGAATTCATGGGCGATCTGGAAGGTGCGCAGCAGGCCCTTGGCGAACAACTCGTGCGGTTGCAGGCCAGTGATGTCTTCGCCATCCATCACGACGCGTCCGCGCGTCGGCGGCAACACACCCGCAACGACGTTGAACAGCGTCGTCTTGCCAGCGCCGTTGGGGCCGATAAGGCCGGTGATCGAGCCGGTTTCAATCCGTAAACTCGCGCCATCGACCGCGTGAAAGCCGCCGAAGTGTTTGTGGAGGTCATGAACTTCGATCATGTGGAAAGGCCCTGAAATTCTAAAAAAGGGCGGCCCGGTTTCCCGGACCACCCCTATGTCAATGGCAGATCAATTAACGGTAGCCAGCGACCGTCAGCTCACCGTCCACGATCTCGATCTCACGGTAGTTGCCGGCACTTTCGCCGCCACCGATCAGTTCCACCGCCGAGGCACCGACGTAATCCACGTCGCCGCCGTTGGCGATCATCTGCAGCGCCATGCCAAGCTGGCCGGGCAGGATCTGCATGCCGGGGGCGTTGGCGACGTTCATGATCTCGCCCATGTAGTCGGCGGCGTTGCGGCTGTCCGCGGCGGCCATGGCGAGAAGGATCAGCGCGGCTGCGTCGTACGACTCAGCGGAGAACGGCGAGGTGCCGTCAAAGCCAGCCTCTTCGGCCATCGCCTGATAGATGCCAGCGCCTTCGCTGTCGGTGCCGGGGTTCTGGCCGAAGGAGCCGTTGATCTCGGACCCGAAGTTATCGACGATAGCCTGGCTGACCATGCCATCGGGGAGGACGAAGGTATCAAATGCGCCCGTGTCCAGCGCGGCGCGGATCACGCCGGAGCCGCCCTGATCCACATAGCCTGCGACCACAAGCGCGTCGCCACCGGCAGCGGCCAGCGCGCCAACCTCGGCGGAATAATCCGCGCGGCCATCTTCATGCGCGGCGCTGAGCGTCACCGTGCCGCCAGCCTCGGTGAAGGCAGCCGAGAACGCATCGGCCAGACCCTGGCCATAGTCGTTGTTGGTGTAGGTCAGAGCGACGGTGTCAATGCCACGCTCCATCAGGATCTCGGACATGACGACGCCTTGGCGCGCATCGGACGGCGCGGTGCGGAAGAACAGGCCGTTGTCCTCGGCCGTAGACAGGCCCGGCGATGTGGCCGATGGCGAGACCATGACCATGCCGTTTGGCACGGCGACGTTGGCAAGGATGGAGCCGGTCACGCCGGAGCAATCCGCGCCCATGATACCGTGCACACCATCGGAGGTGATCAGACGCTCGGCAGCCGCCTGTGCGGCGGACGAATCAACGCAGGTGCTGTCGGCGCGAACAGACGTCACCGCCGCGCCGCCAAACAGCATGCCGGATGCGGTGACTTCGGCCATCGCAAGCTCTGCGCCGTCGCCCATCGCGGGCGTGATGGATTCGATGGGGCCGGTGAAGCCGAGAATGACGCCAAGCGTGACGTCGCCCTGGTGGCCATCGGCCATGGCAGCGCCTGTCAGCGCCATGGATGCGGCGGATGCCAGCAAAAACTTTTTCATTGTGTCTCTCCCTGAGATGGACATTTGTTGCCCTTGGTGGCGGCGAGATTAGCGCCCGTATTTGTAAAGGGGAAGGGGGCTTTTCAGCGGGTTATCCGACAAGGCCCGGCAGCCATAACACGATGCCCGGAAACGCTATCAGCACGGCGATCGTGACCACATCCGCCCCGAAGAACGGCGTTGCGCCCTTGAAGACGTCCTGCACGGTGATCGGCATGCCGTTGTCTTTGGCGACGCCCGCCACGACAAAGCAGTTCAGCCCGATGGGCGGTGTGATCAGACACAGCTCCGCCATCTTGACCACGATGATGCCGAACCAGATCGCGCATTCCTCAGCCGTCATGCCGAAGGCCGCAGCCTCACGGGTCACGTCGGGGCCGCCGTTCAAAGCGATGATCGCGGGGAACGTCACGGGCAGGGTCAGGATCAGCATGCCGATGGCATCCATGAACATGCCGAGGACGACATAGACCAGCAGGATGCACAGCAAGATCACATAGGGCGAGTAATCGAGGCCGGAGATGAAGGTGGCAAAGGTATCGGGCAGATCGGCGTAACCGAGGAAGCGCACGAAGATCAGCACCCCCCAGATCATCGCAAAGATCATCGCGGTCAGCTTTGCGGCCTCCATCAGTGCGGTTTTCAGCTGGCCCCATTTCATGCCGCGCGCCATCGCCATGACGAACACGACGAAGGCCCCAAGCGCGCCTGCCTCCGTGGGGGTGGCCCAGGCGCCGTCTTCGCCGCGATAGTAGATCGAGAAGATGATGATGAAGATCACGAAGAGGATCGGCAGGGTGCCGGGCAGGGACGAAAGCCGCTCCCCCCAGGTGAAGCCCTTGACCGGCGGCCCGAGCGTCGGATTGCGCCAGGCCATACCGGTGACGAGACCGGCATAGATCAGGGCGGAGACGAAGCCGGGGATGAACCCCGCGAGCAGCAGTTTGCCGACGGATTCCTCGACGATGATCGCATAGATCACCAGGATCGCGGAGGGCGGGATCAGGGATGCGAGCGTGCCGCCTGCGGCCACGACCCCGGCGGCGAAGGCCTTGTCGTAGCCCTCTTTCAGCATCTCGGGGATGGCGATGCGCGCGAAGACGGCGGAGGTGGCGACGGAGGCACCGGACACCGCCGCGAACCCTGCGGTGGCGAAGACGGTGGCCACGGCAAGCCCGCCCGGAAGCCAGCCGACCCAGCGTTTTGCCGCTTCGAACAGCGCCTTTGTCAGACCCGCGTAATAGGCGAGATACCCGATCAGGATGAAGGTCGGGATCAGCGACAGTGCATAGCCCGAGGATTTGGAATGCGGCACTTGTCCGGCGGTCAGAAGCGCCGTCATCAGGCCGCGCTCAAACCCCGAGCGCGCCATGAAATAGAGCGACAGTCCCAACATGCCCACGAAGGCGGCGGCAAAGGCCACGCGCACGCCGATCAGCACCAGCACCAGCAGCAGACCGCAGAGCCAGAGCGAGATGGTGAAGATATCCACGCCGTCCAGCAGCGCGCGCATGTCGATCAGGTTGTCCACTATCTGTCCTCGGGCCGGCCGGAGACGGTCTCGGCCTCCCGTGCCGCGATGGCGATTGGATCCTCGGGCAGGGGCACGCCTGCGGGGCGCTCCTCTCCGGTGATCAGGGCGCGCGTGTAAATTGCCAGCTGGATCGTCAGCCGCAGGGCGAGAATGCCAAATGACACCGGCACGATCAGTTTCGCGGGCCAGAGCGGCAGAGCGATATCCATCGAACTGTCGCGGGAGAAGTTGGGGCTGCCCAGATCGAAGGAGCGACCGAAGTGCATCCAGGAGCCGTAGATCAGCCCGATCGCCAGGACCAGCATGAAGATCGTCGAGAGCCACTCCGCCAGCCACAGCGCCCGGCCCTTCAGGCGCATGACGACGATGTCCATGCGGATATGGCCGCCTTCGCGCTGGCAGTAGCTGAGGCCGAAAAACGCGAACACGACCATGAATTGCTGGATCCAGTCCACATAGCCGAAGACCGGCGCGTTGAACAGTTTGCGGCCCACGACGTGCCACACCGCCATCAGCACCAGCATGAGGATGGTGATGCCGCCGAGCAGGTTGAGCAGGGCTTCGACACGCACCAGCGCGCGGTCAAGCAGCGATCCGCGGCTGCTGTCGGTCAGGACGTTTGATGCAATGGCCATGGCACATCAGCGGCCCCCCGGATCGGTCCGGAGGGCTGCCTGGTCAGGTCACTGGCCGCGGACTTCGGCGAGGGTGGAGCCGACGAGGTCATACAACTCCTGCGCCGGGAAGCCCTGGGCGGTCATGTCCTCGATCCACGCGGCATGGATCGGGGCGGCGTTGGCGGCAAGTTCGGCCAGCGTCTCGTCCGGTACGGTGATCCGTTCCACATCGTTTTCGGCCAGGGCGACGTCCCAGCGGTTCTCCATCAGGTCGGCGTAGTTGGCGAGGTAATGCTCCATCGCGCCGTCTACCGCCCCGTCCAGCGCCGCCCGTTCTTCATCGGTCAGGGCGTTGTAGGCATCAATGTTCACCACCACGGGGCAGTTCACGGTGCCGGGGTTCAGGTTCTCGGTCCACCAGTCGGCGATGTCGATGGTGCGGAAGCTGAGGTGGGCGTGCGGCGCGAAGGCCACGGTATCCACGGTGCCGCCTTCCATGGCCTGATAGGCCTCCGACGAGGTCACGGAGGTCGGCACAGCGCCGACGGAGGCGAAGAGATCACCCAGACCACCGGTTGCCCGCACCCGCATGCCGTCGAATTCGGCGATCGTGTCGCGGGGCTCTCCGGTGCCGACAAGGTTGTACTGCGGCATTGGCGAGGTCATCAGCATCCGCGCGTTCCACTGGGCCATTTCCTCGGCCACGGCGGGGTGGGCGTAGACGGCGCGCGACACGGCGACTTCTTCCTCAAGGGTGCGCACGTCCATGAACGGCAATTCCAGCACGGTGATCGCGCGGTTCTTGTCGCGGTGATAGCCAGCACAGAACTGCGCCATCTCGAATGCGCCAATGGAGATGCCATCGAGGTTTTCGGTGTTGCCCGAGAGGCCACCGTAGCTGATGTTCATGGTGAATTCGCCGTTCGTGGCTTCGGCCACGGCATCGGCAAGGTAATGGATGTGCTCGGTGAACGCCCGGCGCTGGCCCCAGACGGAGACGTTCCAGACGGTTGCGGCCGCCTCGCCGACAAACGACAGCGACAGAACCGCGCCGATGGCGGTTGTGCAAAGATGTTTCATGATGATCCTCCCAGAACTCATTTTTTTTCGGCGCCGTCTTGTGCAGCCCCTCTGGAGATCAGGTTAGACGCGGTGCGGACGACTTGCCAAGCGCGAATTTCGCCGCGTCGCAGAGTTTGGTTGCGTGGGCGGGGCGGATTTGGTCAGGGTGGGCCAGCAATCGGAGGACAGTATGGCGGCACCTGTAAACGAGTTGAAGGCGGCGCTGGCGCGTGGAGAGTTGCAGCGCGGGCTGTGGCTGAACCTGCCGGGCACGATCCCGGCGGAGATCGCAGGCAATGCCGGGTTCGACTGGTGCCTGATTGATGGAGAGCACGGGCCGTGGGACCCTGCGGGCATCCGCGATCAGCTGATCGCGCTGGCTGCCACGCCCGCCTCTGCTGTCGTGCGGGTCCCGGTGGCGGAGGATTGGGTGATCAAGCAGGCGCTGGATCTGGGCGTGCAAACGCTGCTGATACCGATGGTTAACACTGCCACGCAGGCGGAGGCAGTCGTGCGGGCCTGTCGCTATCCGCCCCAGGGTGTGCGCGGCATGGGGGCCATGGTCGCCCGCGCCGGAGGGTTTGGCGCGCTGACAGAGTATCCCGCCACGGCCAATGACCAGATCTGCGTGCTGGTGCAGGCCGAAAGCCGCGCTGCGATAGAGGATCTGGAGGCGATTGTGGCCGTGGACGGCGTTGACGGCGTCATCATCGGTCCGGCCGATCTGGGCGCCGATACGGGCAGCCGCGATGACCTGGGCAATGCCGCGTTGTGGCAGACGATAGAGGACGCGGTCGCGGTGATCCGGGCGGGCGGCAAATCCGCCGGCATCTTCGTGAGCGGCGCTGAGGCAGAGGCGCGCATGGTCGCGGCTGGGGTCAATTTCCTTGGCTGCGGGTCGGACGCGAACATATTGCAGGCGGCATTGGCCGGATTGGCTGCGACATGATCGGTGATGTCCCTGCTCGCGACCGGATGATCCGCATCGCCCATGGAGACGCCGAAGCGCTGATTGATCCGGGTGTGGGCAATATCCCGCATTGGACGGTCTCGGGCCGGGTGCCGCTGCATGTCGCCCCCTGGCGCGACGAGGCGGAGGTGCAGGATGATCCGGAGGTGGCGCTGGTGGATAAACGGCTGGCGGGGGATTTCTTCTGCATGCCGTTCGGGCGCGACGATGTGCATGGTGGGCCGCGACCCGCTCCGATCCACGGCCCCACGGCCAATGACCCGTGGGATCTGGTGGCGCAGGACGTCGGGCTGGCGCGGCTGGCGTTGCGCACCGGCGTCCTGGGGGCCCATGTCACCAAGGAGGTGCGCCTTGTGGGGCCGTGCCTGTTGCAGACCCATACGGTAGACGGAGGCAGCGGCAAGGTGTCCTTCGCGCATCATCCGATGGCGCGGATGGCGGAGGGCGGGCGGCTGTCATTTTCGGCCAAACGCGCCGCGCTGACCGATCCCGTCGCGCAGCATGAGGGCGCAAACCTATGGAAACTCAATCAATTACGAGGCGATCTTAATCTTGAGACCGAGGCGGGAGGACCCTCGACCCCGCAGGTCTATCCGGCGGGAAAACCGGTTGAGGATTTCTGTACGCTCGTTGAGGCGCGCGACCGCCGGTTGGGCTGGACCTGCCTGATGCGCAATGCCGAAGACGACATGCTGATCGTGCTGAAGGACGCGGGCGTGATGCCGGTGACGATGCTCTGGATCTCCAACGGCGCGCGGGATTTTGCGCCGTGGAATGGGCGGCATACCGGTGTCATCGGGATCGAGGATGGCTGCGCGATGGGCGGCGAGGGGCTGCGCGCCTCCATCGCCGGGAACAGGCTGACGGCGATGGATGTGCCGACCTGCCTGACGCTCGGCCCGCGCCATGTGATCCGCCACGCGATGGTATCGCTGCCGCGGCCACCGGGGTGGTCAGAGGTGTCGGATATCACGCTTCACGACGGCAAGCTGCACCTGCGGGAGGCCGGAGGCGGCACGCTGGCGATCCCGTTCCCGGAGGGGCACTTCGATGGATAGGCTGATTCTGATCGACGGTGACGCCTGCCCGGTGAAGGAGGAGGTGTATAAATGCGCCTACCGCCACGCGATCCCGGTGCGGCTGGTCGCGGGCAGCTACCTGCGCCATCCCGACCATCCGCTGATCACGATGGTGATGGCAGGCGACGGGTTCGACGCCGCCGATGATGTGATATATGAGGCCAGCGCGCCCGGAACGCTGGTCATCACCGCCGACATTCTGCTGGCGGAACGGTGTCTGGAAAAGGGCGCCTTGGTCATCGACCACAAGGGCAATGCGTTCACCGCGAACTCCATCGGGTCGCAGGTCGCGACCCGCGCGATCATGGCGGATCTGCGATCCGGGCTGGAGGGCCAGACCCTCGGCGGGCAGAAGCCGTTCTCGCAGAAGGATCGCTCGGCCTTCTCCAACGCGCTGGAGACCGCGCTGCGGCGCTTGAAGTGAGGGTCAAAGGCGCGTAGAGCCGCTGCTTGATCAACAGGTGGTACCCGTCATGTCCTTCACCCTCGCCATTGTCGGCCGTCCCAATGTCGGCAAATCAACGCTGTTCAACCGGCTTGTGGGCCGGAAGCTGGCGCTTGTCGATGACCAGCCGGGCGTCACGCGGGACCTGCGGGAGGGGGCTGCGAAACTCGCTGACTTGCGGTTCACGATCCTCGACACGGCGGGGCTTGAGGATGCCAACGACGACAGCCTGCAGGGCCGCATGCGCCGCCTGACGGAACGGGCCGTGGCGATGGCGGACGCCACGCTTTTTGTCGTGGACGCGCGCGCGGGCGTGACCACCAACGATCTGGTCTTCGCCGATATCCTGCGCAAGACCGGACGTCCGGTGATCCTTGCAGCCAACAAGGCCGAGGGCAACGCGGGCCAGGACGGCCTGATGGACGCGTACCGTCTGGGCCTTGGGGAGCCACTGGCGCTGTCGGCGGAGCATGGCGAGGGCATGGTCGATCTGGCCGATGTGCTGCGCCCGCTGATCGAGGCCGCGGCGCCGGCGGAAGAGGCCGAGGCCGACGTTGATGTGGATAGTGAAGATCGCGTCATAACCCCTTCAAGGCCATTGCAGATTGCCGTCGTCGGCAGGCCCAATGCGGGCAAGTCCACGCTGATCAACCAGATCATCGGGGAGGAGCGCCTGCTGACCGGCCCGGAGGCCGGGATCACCCGCGACGCCATCGGGTTGTCGTTCGACTGGAACAATGTTCCGATGCGGATCTTCGACACCGCAGGCATGCGCAAACGCGCGAAAGTCCAGGAGAAACTGGAAAAACTGTCCGTGTCCGACGGGCTGCGAGCGGTGAAATTTGCGGAGGTCGTGGTGGTGCTTCTGGACGCCGCGATCCCGTTCGAGAGCCAGGACCTGCGCATCGCGGACCTTGCGGAACGGGAAGGCCGTGCCGTCGTGATCGCGGTGAACAAGTGGGACGTGGAGCCCGAAAAGCAGCAGAAGCTGAAAGACCTGCGCGCCGGGTTCGAAAAGCTGCTGCCGCAACTGCGCGGCGCGCCCCTGGTCACGGTCTCGGCCATCACCGGCAAAGGTCTCGACAAGCTGCATGACGCGATCATGCAGATCCATGGGATCTGGAATACCCGCATCTCTACCGCACGCCTGAACCAATGGCTCGGCGCCATGGTGGAGGCGCACCCGCCTCCTGCGCCCGGTGGCCGCCGGATAAAGCTGCGTTACATGACGCAGGTGAAAACCCGTCCTCCGGGGTTCGTTGTCATGTGCTCGCACCCGCAAAACCTGCCCGAGGCGTATTCGCGCTATCTGGTCAACGGCCTGCGCAGTGATTTCGATATGCCGGGCACGCCGATCCGGTTGTGGATGCGGTCCCAGTCCGAGGATAACCCCTACAAGAACCGCAAGAAGTCCACGCCCTCGCGGTTGAACAAACACGTGAAAAAAGGCGAGACGAAGAAAAGCTGACACTCTCGCCCGGCGCTCCGTCCTTCATCTTGCCAGATACAACTCTCAGGGGGTCCGGGGGGATGAAATCCCCCGGTTGGTCGCCCGTCAGGGCGACAGACCGATCAGGCGTTGGCCTCACGGATCTTGTCCGCCGCGTCCTTGTCGTAGCCCACGCCGTTCTCTGCAAACAACGTGTCCAGTTCACCCGAAAGCGTCATCTCGGTGATGATATCGCAACCGCCGACGAATTCACCCTTCACATACAGTTGCGGAATTGTCGGCCAGTCGGAAAATTCCTTGATGCCGCTGCGCACACCTTCATCGGCGAGCACGTTCACATCCGCGAACTCCACGCCCATGTAATTCAGCACTCCGGCGACGCGGGACGAAAACCCGCATTGTGGCATCTCCTTGGTGCCCTTCATGAACAGCACGACATCATTGGTGGTGATCGTGGTCTTGATCTGGTCTTCAGCGCTCATTGGATTTGTCCTTTGGTCTTCAGCGTGGTGGCGCCGGGGGGAATAAGATAATCGCGCACCGGGCGCAACCGACGGGCGAAATCACTCCGGTGCCTTGGTGGTCAGGGCCAGCGCGTGCAGATCCCCGGCCGAGCCGTCCATTCTGCCCTTCAGCGCCGCATAGACCGCGCGTTGCTGCTGGACACGGTTCTTGCCGCGAAAGCTTTCGTCGATCACCTGCGCCGAGAAATGCGTGCCATCGTCGCCTTCGACGGTGATCCGGGCGTCTGGAAAATCCTCGCGCAGAAGGTCTTCTATTTCGCGGGCGGTGATGGGCATCGGCGGGTCCTTGGTTGTTTAGACAAATGTAGGGCCGCGCGTGCGGCCCCGCAAGGCTCAGGAAAAACTCGCGCCGAAGGTCGCGAGGTAAGCGCCCGACAGTTCTGCCAGGGACGCGGTGGACTCGCCGATCCGGACCGCGTCGCCACCGACGTTTCCAACCGTGACCATCGGCACGCCCGCGTGGCCTGCCGCGATCATCAGGGCCTCGGCGCAGTCAAAGGAGGTCGCGATCAGGTAGCGCGCCTGATCCTCGCCAAACAGCGTCGGCGTGTCGATCACGTCCAGTGTCACGCCGCAGCCCGCCGCATGGGCGATCTCGAAGGCCGCCAGCGCCAGCCCGCCATCGCTGAGGTCGGTGCAGGCCTCGATCATCGCGCGGTTGGCGAGGATGAAGTCGCCGTGGCGCCGCTCTGCCTCCAGATCCACCGGCGGCGCGTCGCCGTCTTCGCGGTTGAAGACCTCCGCCAACAGGGCGGACTGGCCCAGATGGCCCAAGGTTTCCCCCACCACAAGCAGCACATCGCCCGGCCGCGCCACACCCGCGACGAGATCTTCATGATCGAGGAGGAGGCCGACGGCCCCGATTGTCGGCGTGGGCAGAATGCCGGCGCCATCGGTCTCGTTGTAAAGCGAGACATTGCCCGACACGATCGGCATGTCCAGCGCGATACAGGCCGCGCCGATGCCCTTGATCGCGCCAACGAACTGGCCCATGATCTCTGGCTTTTCGGGGTTGCCGAAGTTCATGTTGTCGGTCGTGGCCAGAGGCGTGGCGCCGACCGCAATGAGATTGCGGTAGGCTTCGGCCACGGCCTGCTTGCCGCCTTCCTCCGGGTTCGCCTTCACGTAGCGCGGTGTCACGTCCGAGGTGAACGCCAGCGCCTTTGCGGTCCCGTGCACCCGCACAACGCCTGCGCCCAGACCCGGCGAGACGACGGTGTCGCCCATGACCTGATGGTCGTACTGGCGATAGACCCACTGCCGGGAGCAATAGTTCGGCGAGCAGACCAGCGCGCGCAGCGCGTCGATGCCATCGACCTGCGGCACATCGCTCAGCGGCTCGGCGGCGGGGGTTTCCACCCAGGGGCGGTCGTATTCGGGCGCGGTCGAGGCCAGCTTGGACAGCGGCAGATCGGCTTTCGTTTCACCGTCATGGACGATGATGAAACGGTCCTCGGCAATCGTCTCTCCGACCACGGCGAAGTCCAGATCCCATTTGACGAAGATCGCGCGGGCCACGTCTTCGAGGTCCGGATTGAGGACCATCAGCATGCGTTCCTGAGATTCGCTCAGCATCATCTCATAGGCTGTCATCGCCTCTTCGCGCACCGGGACGGCGTTGAGATCAAGCCGGATGCCGAGCCCGCCCTTGTCGCCCATTTCCACGGCAGAGCAGGTCAGACCGGCGGCGCCCATATCCTGGATCGAAATCACCGCGCCGCTCGCCATCAGCTCCAGCGTCGCTTCCAGCAGGCGTTTTTCAGTGAACGGATCGCCAACCTGCACGGTGGGGCGCTTTTCCTCGATGGTATCATCGAATTCAGCGCTGGCCATGGTCGCGCCGCCGACGCCGTCGCGGCCTGTCTTCGCGCCCAGATAGACCACGGGCATGCCGATGCCGGAGGCCGCTGAGTAGAAAATCTTGTCGGTATCCGCCAGCCCGGCAGCAAAGGCATTGACCAGACAGTTGCCGTTATAGGCCGGGTGGAAACGGACTTCACCGCCGATCGTGGGCACGCCGAAGCAGTTGCCATAGCCGCCGACGCCGTCCACCACGCCGTTGACCAGCTGGCGGGTCCTGGGGTGGGCGGGGTCTCCGAACGACAGCGAGTTCATCGCCGCGATGGGCCGCGCCCCCATGGTGAAGACGTCGCGCAGGATGCCACCGACGCCCGTGGCGGCCCCCTGATAGGGCTCGATGTAGGAGGGGTGGTTGTGGCTTTCCATCTTGAAGACCACGCATTGACCGTCGCCGATATCAACGATGCCCGCGTTCTCTCCGGGTCCGCAGATCACCTGGGGACCTTCGGTTGGAAGCGTCCTTAGCCATTTCTTGGAGGATTTGTACGAGCAATGCTCGTTCCACATCGCGCTGAATATGCCCATTTCCGTATAGTTGGGTGCACGCCCGAGGATCGTGTTGACCTGCGCGTATTCGTCCGGCGTGAAGCCATGGGCGGCGATAATCTCGGGCGTGATGGTCGGATCGGTCATGCGTTTTCCCCTGTCTTCGGGCGCTCTTTAAAGGCGTGGGCGCGCGGTGGAAAGGCTGGAGAGGCGCCGTTGGAAGATAAAGGCTGTGGGCCGGGTGAAGCCGGGATGCGTGAAGGTCGCGGTCCGGGTGAAGCCGAGGGCCCGGTAGACGGCGTGGTTTTCGGTCAACTCGGCGCGGGCATGGAGGCGCAGGGTGTCATGGCCAAGCGATGCGGCACGGTTGCCCGCCGCGTCGATCAAACGCCGCGCGAGGCCCTGGCGCCGGTGCGTGGGGGCGACGGCGAGTTTGCCGATCTCGTAGGCGTCCGCTTCGCCATGTCCGAAGACACAGGCGATTGGCCAGCCATCCGCACGGATGACATAAAAATCATCGCTGGCAAGTCTGGCGGCCACATCGGCGCGGGTCATGGTGGTGAGGGATGACGGAGGTTCTAAAGCGTTTTGCTTTTTATGTGAGTCGAATGGGATTCACAGGGAAGGATTTGTCTGATTCACTCCAGTTGGGAGGTGGATCATGGGCAAGCCTTACTCTTTGGATCTTCGAAAGCGGATTTGCGCATATGTTGCGCGGGGCCATTCAGCGCGTGCTGCGGGGCGGGTGTTTGGTGTGAGTGCTGCGACCGCTGTGCGGTTCGGAGCTGAACATCGGGCGAAGGGTGAGTGTGCTCCGATGTCGCAAGGGCGACCGCCTGGGCGGTTTGGCAAGTTGGCACCGCATACGGACTTCCTTCTTGATATTGTGCGCGCCGAGCCGGACATCACTCTCAAGGAATTAGCATCGGCTCTGACTGAGACCCACGGCGTGCAGGTTCAGCTCTCATCGTTGCACCGGGCACTGGAACGGGCCGGGCTGTCATATAAAAAAAGGACTGATCGCGGCTGAACGTGATCGGCCTGCGCTACGCCTGGCACGCCGGGATTGGATCATGCGTCGCCAGCCGAGAATGCGCCAGGAGCCGCACAGGCTGGTGTTTATTGACGAAACAGCGGTGAAGACGAACCTCACTCGCCTGCGTGGCCGTGCGCCGGTTGGGGAACGGCTTTACGGCACCGCACCCTTCGGCAAATGGGGGACACAGACGTTCATCGCCGGGTTGACGCAAAACGCGCTGATTGCGCCTTGGGTCATCACCGGGGCCATGAACGGCCCTGCATTTGACAGGTATATCGAAACGCAACTGGCCCCCGAACTCGAACCCGGCACTGTTGTCATCCTCGATAACCTGTCCACGCACAAAAGCCCCCGCGCCGCCGAAGCATTGCGACGGCGAGGCTGTTGGTTCTTGTTCCTGCCCGCCTACAGCCCCGACCTTAATCCAATCGAATTGGCATTCTCAAAACTCAAGGCACACCTCCGACGGATCGGGGCCAGAACCTTCGACGCCCTATTCGAGGCGCTCGCAGAAATCTGTGAACTCTTCGACCCCCAAGAGTGCCGGAACTTCATCAAGGCTGCCGGATATGCCTCAGATTAATGGTCGGACGCTTTAGAGGGGGCGGGTGAAGATAAACGCCGTGGGCTGTGTGAAACCGGGGTGGGTGAAGGTGGCGGTCTGGGCGAACCCGAGCGCGCGGTAAACGTCGTGATTTTCCATCAATTGCACGCGGGCGTAGAGTTGTATCTTGGTATGTCCAAGCGTGCGGGCATGGGTGGCGGCGGTGTCGATCAAAGCGCGCGCGAGCCCGCGACGTTGATGCGTGGCGGCCACCGCTAGTTTCCCGACCTCGTAAGCCGCACCTTCGCAATGGCCGAACATGCAGGCGATGGTCCGTGCGCCCTCACGGATGACAAAGAAGTCTTCCGTGTCGATCTTGGCCGCCACATCGGTCCGCGACATGGAAGTCAGGGAGGAGGGGGGATCAATGCGCCCCGCCATTGGCGCGAAGGCCGCGCGCAGCAGGTCATGGACCTCTGCCACCTCGTCGAAGCCCGCAGGGTTTGTTTCGGGAATGGAACCAATCATGCCGCAACCCCTGAGTGTGTTTCCGAATTGGCCAAAAAAAAGGCCGAGACGAATCTCGGCCGAAGTCCAACAGGGAGGTATTGAAACGACAATCTCTGCCGATCCAATAAGTGATAAATAAAGCGGCACATGGCGGTCAATCAAGGCAAATCGAACCTCGTCATTGCATTGCCGATATGTCTGTGGCGCATAGCACACAGCTAAAGTAGGTTGATTTAACGCCACACGGCACGATTTTTGGACCCGTGCCCGCGCCGTTTGCGCCTTGCCTGAGGGGCGATATTCCGGATCCGCGGGTACGTCATGCGGCGGGCTCCGCGTCTACTGCGCGCTGACGGCGGCGGTAGGCGATGACCTCTTCCGCGACGAAATCACGAAAAACCTCAATCCGCCGCGATTGCCGGAGCTCTTCGGGATAGGCGAGAAACACCGGGACTTCGGCTGATTCGATCTCGGGCAGGACGCGGACCATGTCCGGAAAATCCTGGATCAGATAATCCGGCAGGACGCCGATGCCGAGGTCGTGAATGACCGCTTGCAGGACGCCGAAGTAGTTGTTCACCGAGAGCGTTGATCCAATGTCATAGCTTAAAAGCTCCCGCACCAGAAGGGCGCCGGAACTGACCTGCGCCGAAGACGCGTTTTGTGAGATCAGACGGTGGTTGCCGAGATCTTCCAGCGACGCGGGCGTGCCATTGGCTTCCAGATAGGACGGTGTCGCGTAGAGGCGCATGTTGATCGTCATCAGGCGGCGGCGGATCAGGTCGGCCTGCGACGGCTCTTTCATGCGAATCGCAACATCAGCTTCGCGCATCGGCAGATCCAGCACGCGTTCTTCGAGCATCAGGTCGATCTTGAGGTCCGGATACTTGGCGTAAAGCGCGGGCAGGCGAGGGGCCAGCCAGAGCGAGCCGAAGCCGATGGTCGTGGTGACGCGCAATTCGCCGAACACTTCTTCTTCGCTGTCGCGGATGCGGGCCGAGGCGGTGTCGAGCCGTTTGGTCATGTGCTTGGTGGCGTCAAACAGCAATTCGCCCTGTTCGGTCAGGATCAGGCCACGGGCGTGACGATGGAACAATGTGGTATCGAGGCCCTCTTCCAGCGCGCGGATCTGGCGCGACACGGCGGATTGCGACAGGTGCAGGGTATCGCCCGCATGGGTCAGCGATCCGGCCGAGGCCACCGCATGAAAGATGCGTAGTTTGTCCCAGTCCATGATGCGGCCTTCCCTTGGCGTAATCTGCGGCAACCTAAGGTCGGGGTCTATGGCATGCAAAAGGAATCTCCAAATCCCGGTGATGTGACCTCACAAACGTAGAGATGCGACTAATATAGGCACTACGGCGCGCGATGCGACGCAATCACAGCGCTAGACAGGTCATAGGTATTGACCTATGATGGGAAAAAGTCACTGACCACGCACGGGAGGACCTATGATGGGTGTGCTTGAGGTTTCACTTGACGACAAATTCGATCTGACGAAATCCCCGGTCCTGCTCAACGGCACCCAGGCGCTGGTCCGCCTGATGCTGATGCAGAAGGAGCGCGATGCGCTGGCCGGGCTGAACACGGCGGGATTTGTGACCGGGTACCGCGGATCGCCGCTTGGCGCGGTGGATTTGCAGATGGTGCGGGCGGGCAAGCGGCTGGCGGCATCGGATATTACCTTTCAACCCGGCCTCAACGAAGACCTCGCGGCCACCGCCCACTGGGGCGCGCAACAGGCTGAGTTACGCGGCGAGGGCACCCATGATGGCGTCTTCGGTCTGTGGTATGGCAAAGGCCCCGGCGTGGACCGCACCGGCGATGTGATGCGCCATGTGAACATGGCGGGCACGTCGAAGCATGGCGGCGTGATCATGGCTATGGGCGACGATCACACGGGCGAATCCTCTACCGTGTGCCACCAATCCGACTTTGCGATGATTGACGCCTACATGCCGGTGCTCAGTCCGGCGGGTGTGCAGGAGATCCTCGACTTCGGGGTCTACGCCTATGCTCTGTCGCGGTATGCGGGCGTCTGGGTTGGCCTGAAATGCGTCAAGGAAACGGTCGAGGCCACGGCGGTTGTCGATGCGCGGCCGGACCGGATGTCGTTCGTGACACCGGACTTCGATATGCCGGCGGGCGGGCTGAACATCCGGCTCGGCGATCACTGGATCCCGCAGGAGGAACGGCTGGTCGAACACAAGCGCTATGCGGCCGAGGCCTTTGCCCACGCCAACGGCATCGACAGGCGCGTGCATGGGCGCGCCGGGGCGAAGATCGGTTTCGTGGCGGCTGGCAAGAACTGGCTTGATCTGCTGTCGGCGATGGATGCGCTGGGGATTGACGAGGCGCAGGCCCGGGCGCTGGGGATCACGACCTACAAGGTCGGACAGACCTGGCCGCTGGATATGCGCGGGTTCCACGATTGGGCCGAGGGGATCGACCTCGTGGTTGTTATAGAAGAAAAGCGCAAGCTGATCGAAGTGCAGGTCAAGGAGGCGCTGTTTGACGACAACATGCCCCACCGCGTCTACGGCTATAAGGATGGCGATGGAAACATCCTGTTTCCGCAGCATTTTGCACTGGATCCGGCGGATATTGCCGTGAAGCTTGGCCATATTCTGGAGGCGGAGGGCTGCGGCTCTGATCGCATCCGCGCGGGCATCGCCACTGTCGAGGAGGCCCGCCGCGCCACCAATGCGCCCGATCTGGCCGTGCGCACGCCCTGGTTCTGTTCGGGCTGTCCGCACAATACGTCCACGAAAGTGCCCGAAGGCTCCCGGGCCGGGGCAGGGATCGGCTGTCACGTCATGGCTAAATGGATGGACCGCGAGACCGAAGCCTATAGTCACATGGGCGGCGAGGGTGCGAACTGGATGGGCGAAAGCCTGTTCAGCACCCGCGATCACATGTTCCAGAACCTCGGGGAGGGGACCTACAACCACTCCGGCACATTGGCGATCCGGGCGGCCTTGGCGGCGAAAACCAACATCACCTACAAGATCCTCTATAATGATGCCGTGGCGATGACGGGGGGGCAGCCCAATGAGGGCGACCTGACGCCGCAGCGCATCGCGCATGAATTGCTGGCGATGGGTGTCGAAACGCTGGAGATCGTCTATGACCCCAAGGAAGAACCGGACTGGGCCGGGTTCCCGAAAGGTATCCCGCGCCATGACCGTGACGAACTGGGCGCGGTGCAGGAGCGGATGCGGGAGGTGAAGGGCGTCTCGGCGATCCTGTTCATCCAGACCTGCGCGGCAGAGAAACGGAGGCGGCGCAAGCGCGGCACGTTTCCTGACATCGACAAGCGGGTGTTCATCAACACCGACGTCTGCGAGGGCTGCGGCGACTGCGGCGTGCAGTCGAACTGCGTATCCATCGTGCCGGTCGAGACGGAACTGGGCCGCAAAAGGGCGATTGATCAGTCGACCTGCAACAAGGATTTCTCCTGCGTGAGGGGGTTTTGTCCGTCCTTTGTAACCCTTGAGGGTGCGGTGATCCGCAAGGAGGCCAGGGCCTCGGTGGATGTGTCGGATTTGCCGGATCCGGTGCTGCCCGTGATTGACCGCACCCATAACGTGCTGGTCACGGGTGTCGGCGGCACCGGTGTCGTGACCATCGGCGCGGTGATGGCGCAGGCGGCGCAACTGGACGGCAAGGGTGTCGGCATGATCGAGATGGCGGGCCTGGCGCAGAAGGGCGGCGCGGTTTCGATCCATCTGCGGCTGGCCGAGAGCCCCGAGGATATCGCCGCGATCCGATTGGGTGCGGGCGAGGCGGACGCCGTGATCGGCGGCGATCTGGTGGTGACGGGCGGGGCCAAGACGCTGGGGCTGATGAAAACCGGCCGCACCGGAGCGGCTGTGAACAGTCACGAGATCACCACCGGAGATTTCACGCTCGACACTGAATTCACCATTCCGGGCAGGGATCTGGAGGTCGCATTGCAGGCCCGGTTGCGCGACGGGCTGGTGCTGTTTGATGCCAGCGAGTTGGCGCGGGTGCTGTTGGGGGATTCGATCTATTCCAACATGATGACCTTTGGCGCGGCTTGGCAAATGGGTCTGATCCCGCTGTCCCATGACGCGATTGCGCGGGCGATCGAGATGAACGGCGCCTCCGTCAGCACCAACCTGCAGGCCTTCGAGATGGGACGTTGGGCGGTTTTGAACCCTGCCGAGGTTGCGGGTCTGACCAGGCCCAATCTGATGTCGTTGCCAAAGTCGCTGGAGGAGAAGATCGCATTCCGCGAGGCGCATCTGGTGGCCTATCAGGGCCAGCGTCTGGCCAGACGGTACAGGCGTCTGGTCGACAGCGTCAGCGATCCCGCGCTGCGTGAGGCGGTGGCGAAGGGCTATCACAAACTGTTGGCGTACAAGGACGAATACGAGGTCGCGCGTCTGCATCTGGACACGGAAGCCAAGGCGCGCGAGGTCTTCGCGGGCGACTTCAGGATGACCTATCATCTGGCCCCGCCGATGTTGCCGGGCCGGGACGGGCAGGGACGGCCCAGGAAGCGCGAATTCGGGCCCTGGGTCGGGGGCGTCTACCGGATCCTGGCGCGCCTGAAGGCGGTGCGCGGCACGCCACTGGATCTGTTTGGCTATTCGGCGGAGCGGCGGATGGAACGTGCGCTGATCAGGCAGTTCGAGGCTGACATGGCGCAGTGGCTGCCGTTGGCGCACGGTGCGCGGGCGGCGGTGGTTCTTGCGCTGGCGGACCTGCCGCTGAGTATCCGGGGCTTTGGCCCGGTGAAGGACGCAAACGCCCGTGTGGCGGCGGAGCGACGCGCGGAGTTGATCGCGGTTCTGGACGCGGGCGGAGACCAGTCGTTGGCGGCGGCGCAGTAATCGGACCCCTCCTCGCCTGTGGGGGGTGTTGGTGCTTCACCTGACGGGATCCGGTATGGGGCCGATGTCGGAACTGAGTTGTATTTTTTAAGATGAACCGGGGAGGGGTTTTGCGCGTCTGCGCGTTGCGTTAAGCCGCCCGGGCAGGGTTTAGGAGAGCGCCATGCCTGAGGTATCTGAATTTTTGCCGATGCTGGCGTTGATCCTTGTGATCGGGGCGCTGGCCGGTGTGATCGCGGGACTGTTGGGCGTGGGGGGCGGCATCGTCTTGGTGCCGGCGTTTTTCTTTGCGTTCGAAGGGCTTGGGTACGGCACCGATGGGTTGATGCAGATCTGTCTGGCGACGTCTTTGGCCACGATTATCGTGACCTCGGTGCGATCTGTCATGGGGCATCACAAGAAGGGCGCTGTGGACTGGGATATCCTGCGCGCCTGGGGGCCTGGGATCGCCGTCGGCGCGGCCCTGGGTGTTGTGGCGGCGTCCGGGCTGCGCAATGAGGTCCTGATGGGGATTTTCGGCGTTCTCGGTCTGTCGGTCGGACTTTACATGGCCTTTGGACGCGCGCAATGGCGCCTGGGCGATACCATGCCGGGGCGCGCGGGGACCATCGTGTCGTCGCCGGTTCTTGGGTTCCTGTCGGTGCTGATGGGCATTGGGGGCGGGTCCTTTGGGGTGCCGATGATGACGTTGTATGGCGTGCCGATCCACCGCGCTGTGGCAACTGCGGCGGGGTTCGGAGTGCTGATCGCGGTGCCGTCGGTCATCGGGTTCCTGCTGATCACCGGGGACGGCGCGAACCGGCCGCCGTTCACCGTGGGACAGGTCAATCTGGTGGCTTTCGTGGCGGTGGTTGCGATGACGCTGATCACTGCACCGATTGGCGTGAAGCTGGCCCATGCGATGGACCCCAAACCGCTCAAGCGCGCGTTTGCGGTGTTTATCATGGTCATGGCCGTGAACATGCTGCGCAAGGCGCTTGGGTATTGACGTGGCCGGACACCGGCTTTCAGACCTTCGGGCCGGATCCTGCGACGGCGGCGTGGGTACGGTCGGTGCGCGAGGCCGCACTTGCCGCGGCGGATGATCCCGCGCAGCGGCGGCTTTGGTTGCGTCACGGCGCCAGTTCGGGTGATCTTTCGAGCATATGTCATTTGTACGGTGCCGGTTGCGGAGCCGTTGCCCCGGTCCCATTCAACCCTGTGGCTCCGGGTGTCGCCCGCCATCCGCTGTCGTTTCCTCGGATCTCAAACACACCGGGTGGAGGACTTTGCAGGTTTCCGTCAAAATTTGCGCGTCAAGCGTGCGGCGCGACCGCCCCGGCGTTTGGCCAGCAGCTTTTTCCGCTCCGGCAGGGCGTCCATCACCTGCGCGCGTGCCTCGTGGGAGAGTTTGGACCAGACGGTGATTTCTTCGATGGAGCGCAGACAGCCGGTGCAGATCCGCTCGGACGGGTGGATCACGCAGACCTTGATACAGGGCGACTGGATCTCGTCGCGGTTCCATACATCATCGCTCATGCGCTGGCCCTCAGATGGCGCAGGCGGTCGAGCGCGCCTTGCAGGATGTAGCCCGCAGCCACGGCATCAATGACCTCGGCGCGGCGTTTGCGGCTGGTGTCGGCTTCGATCAGCGCGCGTTCTGCCGCGACGGTGCTGAGGCGCTCGTCCCAATAGGTGATGGGCAGGGCCGCGAAATCGTCGCGTCGCGACAGGTTTTGCGCGAAGGCCCGCGTCGCCTGCGCGCGGGGGCCTTCCGATCCGTCCATGTTGCGCGGCAGGCCGAGGATCAGGCCGCAGACCTCGTGCTTGGCACACAGAGCCGACAGCGCATCGGCATCGAGGCCGAACTTGCGGCGTCTGATCGTTTCCAGCGGGGTTGCGGAGTTGAGCAGACGGTCCGATAGCGCCACGCCGATGGTTTTGGTGCCCAGGTCCAGCCCGATCAGCCCGCGCATCGGCGGGATCGCATTGGCGAGGTCTTCCAGCGTGGCCGCGATCATTGCGCACCTGTCCGGGCCATGGCGGCGCGAAAGGCCTCTTCCACAATCGCCAGCGCCTCGGGAGCATCGGCGAACCTCACAAGCGCGTCGTCGTAGGCGGTTCGGGCGGCAGTGGCGCGGCCAAGGACGCCGTAGGCGGTGACAAGCTGCGCCCAGTCCCGAGGCGTGCCGCCGTCCGATGCCAAACGATCCGCGAGGCCTGCGACCATGGTTTCAATCATCGCCTGCCGGTCGTCCTCCGACAGCCCCTCCATGTCCGAGGGCTGTGGCCCGCGCGCGGCGGCGGCAGGCGCAGGGTCAAGATCAAGGTCAGGGTCAGGGTCAACGCCGGCGGCGGTCGCGACGCCACGGATCCGGGCGCGAATGGCAGGCACCCAGGGCGCATCCGCGTCCGAGTCCCGCAACAGGTCGGACCAGATCGGCAAGGCCAGATCAGGTCGGCCCCGCTGGACATACATCTCACCGGCATAGAAGCGGCCCGTTCCATCGCGTGGCTCCAGCGTCAGACCCGCACGCAGGGCGTCTTCGGCCTCGGGCGAGACGTAGCCGCCCGCGGCGAAAATCATCATTTCGGCCTGATCGATGTGGTGGCGCGCGGTCACGTCGTCTCCCAACAGGTCAATCAGGCGCTGTTGTGCGCGGCGCGCGGCAATGAAATTGCCCACCATCGCCTCGTTTGCGGCCAGAAGCGCCAGGCCGCGGGTGTCATCGGGGCGGCGTTCCAGCACGGTGCGGAGTTGTTCGACCATGGCGAGGCGGTCTGCACTGGCGGCCGGGGCGGGGAGTGCCCCCAGTTGATCCTCTGCGCTGGCTTGAGTGAGGCGGTTTGCGCCCGCTTCCGCGCCCGCGCCCGCGCTCTCGACCATCGCGATGCGGTCTGTCGAAAGCAGATCCGGGGCGCCGGGTGCGCCGGTCTGACTGTAGAGCCAGAGGCTTCCCGACACTGCCGCGATCACGCCACCTGCCACGAGGCCGAGGCCAAGACCGAGGCCGACCCGCGCCGTGCCGGACGCGCCGCGTGCCTGATGCAGGGCGTGGGCGGTTTCCTCTTCCGTGAGCGTGCCGCGCGAAACGCTACGGTTCAGGTCGCGGAGCCGATCGCGGTCAACCGGGAGATCATACGCCGAGGTCGGCGCGGTCTGCACAGGGAACCTGAGGGCCGCCCACAGCACAAGGCCCGCCACCACGGCACAGATAAACGCCACTGCAATCCAAAACGCCATTCCCGTGCGGGTCCTTTGTGTCTGCGCTATGCCCACGACATAGGCCGCTTGAGGCCGCTGCGAAACCCATAACGCCGTCCCAACAGCACCATGGCTGCAATCCTTGGCGCGACAACTTGGCCAGCCGTCGCAAATTGCCATTATTATGTCGCGCGCAGTATCCTCTTTTCTTCCCGTGCGCGCACAAGCGAGGGGACACCAGCCGGAGTTTGATCGATGCGAAAGTATTCCGCCTTTGCCATCGCCCGCGAGGCCGCGCGCCATCATTCGGGGTGGGGCCGGGCCTGGGCGAAGCCGACGCCCAAGGCCAGCTACGACGCGATCATCGTCGGCGCGGGCGGGCATGGTCTGGCCAGCGCTTGCTACCTTGGCAGGAATTTCGGCATCACCAATGTCGCGGTGATCGAGAAGGGATGGCTTGGGGGGGGGCAATACGGGACGCAACACGACGATTATCCGGTCAAACTACCTGCAGGACCCCTCTGCGGCGATCTACGAGAAGGCGCGTTCGCTCTATGAAACCCTGAGCCAGGATTTGAATTACAACATCATGTTCAGCCCGCGCGGTGTGATCATGCTGGCCCAGACCCACCATGAGGTGCGCGGATATCTGCGCACCGCGCACGCCAATGCGCTGCAGGGCGTCGAGACCCGGTTTATCGACAAGCATGAGGTCAAGAAACTGGTCCCGATCATGAACATCGAGGGGCCTCGATATCCCGTGCTTGGCGGGCTTTATCAGCCCCGTGGCGGCACAGCGCGCCATGATGCGGTGGCCTGGGGCTACGCGCGGGCATGTTCGGACATGGGGATGGACATCATCCAGCAGTGTGAGGTGACGGGCGTGCGGGTCGAGGGCGGCGCGGTGAAGGGCGTGGAGACGTCCAAAGGCTTCATCGGGTGCAAGACGCTGGGTGGCGTGGTCGCGGGGCATTCATCGGTGCTGGCCGAGATGGCAGGCTTCCGTCTGCCGATGGAATCGGTGGCGTTGCAGGCGCTGGTGTCCGAGCCGATCAAACCGGCGATGGACGTGGTCGTCATGGCCAATACGGTCCACGGCTACCTGAGCCAGTCCGACAAGGGCGAAATGGTCATCGGGGGCGGCACGGACGGCTACAACAACTATACCCAGCGCGGCTCATTCCATCACATCGAGGAAACCGTGCGCGCGTTGATCGAGACCTTCCCGATGCTGTCGCGCCTGAAGATGCTGCGCCAGTGGGGCGGGATCGTGGACATCACCGGAGACCGCTCTCCGATCCTGTCGAAAACGCCGGTCGAGGGCATGTTCATGAACTGCGGCTGGGGGACGGGGGGCTTCAAGGCCATTCCCGGAAGCGGCTGGGGATTCGCGGAGTTGATGGCCAGGGGGCATTCGCCGCTGACTGCCGAGTTCGGGATGGAACGGTTCCGAGAGGGGCGGTTCATCGACGAGAGCGTGGCGGCCGGGGTGGCGCACTAGTGGACAGCACATGCAAAAATTGTGCCGGTATTCGGAACCCTGCAGACCGTGATGTCCATGCCTTGGTATCTGTGCTCTTTCCTGGAGGTACATCATGTCTGACCCATCCCAAAACATTACTCTTACCCGCACCGAATACCTTGAAGTCGATCGGCGCGGCAGCGGAACCACGATGGCGTTCATTCTGGGCGGTGTCGTTGTCGCCCTGGGCGTATTGGTCTACCTCATGTTCGGCCTCGATGGTGGCGGCCCGACCGCTGGTGGCGACAGTGGCGGTGCGAGCATCAGCGTCACCGTCGGCGAAGGCGGCGGCAGCGGCAGCGGCGAAGCTGCAACAGAATAAGTTTGCCGTAAGTCACGGGCTTTGCCGCGCGGCGGGCCACGGGTCCGGGGTCTCTCGATCGTCAAGGGACCCCGTTGTTGTGAGCGGACTCTCCGGCTCATGTCGGGACGCGGCCATTTTTAGCCCATCGAACAACGCTGTTCCGGCCTGTTTTGGCGCAAATCGCGCGTCTGCACGCGCGCTCTACGCTTCCATGCGAAGTGGCCGCACACTCCGGCCTACAGAAATGGAGGATACATCATGTCCAACTCTCAATCGCGACACCGACCATTTGACCACGCGCCACCCGCCCGCAGCGGCTCGGGTACGGGGGTGTTGCTGCTTATCGGTGGCATCGTCGTGCTGTTCCTGCTTGCCATGCTGTTCTTCAGCGGCGGCAGCAGTTCGTTGCCACAGGACGCCACGGCGCCCGTCGCTGTCACGCCCGCGGACGGCGCACCGGCGGCTCCGGTCATCGTGGAATAACGCGTCCGTCCCATCACAGCAGGCTCGGGCGGGGGGACTTTGCCCGCGCGTCTGCTACCAGCGTCCGCCCCGGCCGGGAAAGCCCGACCCGCCGCCAGCGGATTTGTTCTTGCTGTCATCGGACCTGCGGCGCAGGCCACGGGCCACGACGATGATTGCAAACAGCGCCAGAACCGACCAGGGCGAAGAACGGCCAGACGTCCAGCAGGGTAAGGGAAGCGTCGTCCGACATGGCATGTCTATAGCGGAAACCTCGCCATGCGTCAGTGCGGGATTGCCCCACCTATGAGCGCGATTGCCATCCCCAAGCGCCTTGGCCATATCTGGATCGGGACAGGCCGGCGCCAAAGCGCTGGTTGCAATCGTGGCGCGATCTGCACCCGGACTGGGCCTATACCCTGTATGACAACGCCTATCTGGCAGGGCGTCGCTGGCGCAATCAGCGCCTGATCTCGCACTATTTCGACCAGCGTCGGTTTGAGGGTGTCGCCGACCTGATGCGCTATGAGCTTCTGTACGAACAGGGCGGTTTCCTGCCCGGAGCGGATTTTGAGGCGCTGCGCAAGTGCGATGAACTGTTCACCGAGCCCTGCACCTATACCTGTTACGAGACGTTCCCCAAGCGCCGATCCAAGATGACCCCGTCTTCTGGCGTCAGCTCCCGGCACGCAGACTCTGTCGCTGACCCTTGAGGAGATCCACGCCAGCTTTGCCCACGCGCCCGAAGCCGCGCGCCAGCCCTGGATCTCCGTGGGAAACCTGTTCCTGCGCGGATTTCTGGAAAAGCATCGTGACACGATCAAGGATCTGCGCATCTGGCCCGCGTATTTCTTCATTCCCCAGCACGAGAAAGGCCGGCGCTATGATGGCGAGGGTCCGATCTATGCCGAGCATCACTGGGGCACGACGCTGGACAAATACGAGGCACGCAGCCCCGATCCGCAGCTTTACGACGACGTGGCCTTCGTGTTGAAGGCGTACAAACCCCTCCCCCTGTCTGCCGAAGGAGGTCGCGCATGCTGACCCTCACCTGTCCCGTTTGCGGCGTTGATGCCTGCGAGACCGAGCTTGCGCCGGGTGGCGAAGCGCATCTGAAGCGGTTTGGCCCCGGATCCACCGATGATCAGTTCGAGGAATACATGTTCCTGCGCCAATACGCGCGGGGTGCATTTCGAGCGCTGGCGTCACGCGGCGGGGTGCGGCAAATGGTTTCTGGCCGCGCGCGACACTGCGACACTGGAGGTGTTCGGGACATATTCGGCGCAGACGCTGGCGCCGCCTGCCGATCTTGTCGCCCTGATCTCTGAAAAACGCCCCGGTTGGAGCTACTCGACATGAGCAGACGCCTTACTCAGGGCGGTCGTCTGATCGACCGCCAAACCTCCGTCAGTTTCAGCTTTAACGGTAAGCAGATGCGCGGGCACGCAGGCGATACGCTGGCCTCCGCTCTGTTGGCGAACGGGCAGATGCTTGTGGGGCGCTCCTTCAAATATCACCGCCCTCGCGGCATCATGACCAGCGGCCCGGAAGAGCCCAACGCGCTGGTCAACCTCGGGCGCGGCACCCGCCACGAGCCGAACCAGCGCGCCACCACGACAGAGGTGTTCGAGCGGTTGCAGGCCACGTCGCAGAACCATTGGCCGAGCCTGGAATTCGATGTCGGCGCGATAAACCAATTGGTCGCCCGCTTCCTGCCTGCGGGCTTCTACTACAAAACCTTCATGTTCCCGCGCGCCTTCTGGAAACATGTGTTCGAGCCCGTCATCCGCCAGTCCGCAGGACTTGGAAAGGCACCGGAGCCCGAAAACATGGATGCGGATCGGTATGAGCATTTCTACGCCCACACCGATATTGTCATCGCGGGTGGTGGCATTGCGGGCCTGCAAGCCGCAGTGATCGCGGGCCGCGCCGGGGTGCGGGTCCTGCTGATGGAGCAAAGCGCCCATTGGGGCGGGCGCGCGCCGGTGGATGGCGATGTGATTGACGACATGCTGGCGCAAGACTGGATCAACAACGCGGTCCAGGAACTTGAAAAGATGAAGAATGTCGAGATCCGCCTGCGCACCATGGTGGCGGGCGTCTATGATCACGGTTACGTGCTGGGGTACGAACGCCTGACCGATCACGCCCCCGAGACCGACGCGCCAAGGCATCGGCTGTGGCGCATCCGGGCCGGGCAGATCATCTCTGCCACCGGCGCGCTGGAGCGTCCGCTCAGCTTTGCGGGCAACGACAAGCCCGGTGTCATGCTGGCCTCCGCCGTGCGCGACTACATCGCCGATTTCGGCGTGGCAGTGGGGGAAACCATCGTCGTCGTGACCAACAACGATGACGCATACCGGACCGCGATCGCGGCGGCGGCGGCGGGTCTGAAGATCGCGTGCGTGGTGGACGCCCGCCAAACCGCGGACGGAGAACTTCCGAACAAAGCCAGATCGTTAGGTATCGACGTTAAAGTAAATGCCGCCATCGCCCGCGTCAGGGGCATGCGCGGCGTCAGGTCGGTCGTGCTGTGCCCGCAGGACGGCGACGACCCGTTGACCGAGGAGGTGTCTTGCGACGCCATCGCCATGTCTGGCGGCTGGTCTCCGGTGGTGCATCTGTGGTCGCATTGCGGCGGCAAGCTGACGTGGGACGAGGACGCAGCCTTCTTCCGCCCCGATGCCGCCCGCCCGCCGCTGAACCAGAACGGCGAAGGGTTCGTGGCATGTGCAGGAGCCGCCGAGGGCGCATTGCAAGGCGCCGATAGCCTCCGCAGCGCATCAACAACCACATCCAAAGTTTTAACTTCAATGGGTAAAACCGGGTCCAGCGGGTCAACCGCGAGGAGCGCCAGCGAGGCGGGGGTGGCCGCCACCTGGATCATGCCGCGCGCAGCGGGCCATGCGCAGCGCCACAAGATGTGGCTCGATTTCCAGAATGATGTGAAGGTCTCCGACGTGCAACTTGCGGCGCAGGAGGGCTACGAGAGCGTCGAGCACACCAAACGCTACACCACCCTTGGCATGGCGACGGATCAGGGTAAACTCAGCAATATCAACGGCCTCGCGGTTCTGGCTGATGCCTTGAACGAACAGAATCCCCCGCGTTGGCACGACGACCTTTCGGCCGCCTTATACGCCGATCTCCATGGGGGCGATTGCAGGAGAGGCCCGCGCCGCGATCTTCCAGCCGCTGCGCCGCACGCCGATGCATCAGTGGCATGAGGACCATAACGCCTATATGGAACCGGTCGGCCACTGGCGCCGCGCCTATTGCTATCCGAAAGCGGGGGAAACCCATGACCACGCCGTCGCCCGGGAAATCAACGCCACGCGCCGGTCGCTTGGCCTGCTGGATGCCTCCACCCTGGGCAAGATCATCGTGAAGGGCCCGGATGCACCCAGGTTCATGGACATGCTCTACACCAACATGATGAGCACGCTGAAACCGGGAAAATGCCGCTACGGGCTGATGTGTTCCGAAAACGGGTTCCTGATGGACGACGGCGTGGTTGTGCGCCTCGACGAAGACACGTTCCTTGTACACACGACCTCGGGCGGGGCGGAGCATGTCCACGCCCATATGGAGGATTGGTTGCAATGCGAGTGGTGGGACTGGGACGTCTACACCACCAACGTGACCGAGCAATGGGCGCAGGTCGCTGTCGTTGGCCCCAACGCGCGGAACCTGCTGGAGAAACTTGGAACGGATTTCGACCTGTCCGCCGAAGCGCTGCCGTTCATGGGCATGGCCGAAGGCAGGATCGGAGGCTTTGACGCGCGGGTTTTCCGCATCTCCTTTTCCGGCGAACTCAGCTACGAGATCGCTGTTCCCGCGTCCCGCGGCATGGCATTCTGGGAGGCTCTGCACGCGGCAGGTGAGGACTTCGACGCCACACCCTATGGCACCGAAGCGCTGCACGTGATGCGGGCCGAGAAGGGCTTCATCATGATCGGTGATGAAACCGACGGCACCGTTATTCCGCAGGATCTGGGCCTCAACTGGGCGATCTCCAAGAAGAAGGACGATTTCCTCGGCAAGCGTGGGCAGGAGCGAACCTGTATGACCGATCCCGATCGCTGGAAGCTGGTGGGGTTGGAGACGCTCGATAAATCCGTGCTGCCCGATGGCAGCTATGGCCTTGCCGGGGGGACCAATGCCAATGGTCAGGCCAATGTGCAGGGGCGGGTGACCTCGACGTATTACTCGCCGACGCTGGATCGTGGCATCGCCATGGGGCTGGTTCTGAACGGGCCGGAGCGGATGGGCGAGGTGATCGCGTTCAACAAGGTGGACGGCAGCACCGTAGAGGCCAGGATCGTCGATGCCGTGTTCTATGATCCAGAAGGAGCGAAGCAAAATGTCTGATGCGACAAGCGCCTTACAAGGCGCGCAGAGGGATGGGATCGCAAATGTGCGAGAGGCCGGGTTGCGTGGAATGGTGACGCTGAAGGCGGATCTGAAAGCAGCGGCCAGGGCGATCAGATCAGTGACGGGGCAAGACGTGCCGCAGCCGCGCCGGATCGTGCAGGGCGACATCTCCGTCGCCTGGATGGCCCCCGACGAAGTCCTGATCCTGTGCGATCACGCCGCAGCCGACAGGATTGTCGCCGACCTGTCGGAGACCCTCAGAGACACGCACCATCTGGCGCTCAACGTGTCTGACGCGCGCGCGGTGTTTGTGCTGGAGGGGGCAGGGGTCAGGGACGTCCTCGGCAAGTTGACGCCCGCAGACCTGAACGCATTGGCGCCGTCCGAAGTGCGCCGATCACGCCTTGCGCAGGTGCCGGCCGCATTCTGGATCCATGAGGGCCAGGCGACAGTCATCTGCTTCCGCTCCGTTGCGCACTATGCGTTTGATCTGCTCAGCAATGCCGCACAGGCGGGCAGCGAGGTTGGCTATCACCGCTGACGGCCATGAATTGGCCACGTTGCCGTCGTAGGTCCGGGCGAAGTCGATCCGGCAGAGGCACAGATGCGTTCGAACACACCCCCCGCCCTCCCACAGGTGCGTGCGATCACGATGACTGGGACGCGTCCCGCCACGCCACGCAATGGCGTTTTCCCCAAGGCTCCGGGTCCGGGCCTGATCGCCTTTGCGCTGTTCGTCGGTGTGCTTCCCTCGGCCTTCGCCACGATAATGATCCTGGGGCGCGGCATCGAAGCCGGGTTCTACATGCCCGCCGATTTCGTCCTGGCCCAGAGCCGCTGGCTGGCGATGGTCGCAGGCTTCGTCACCGTGCCTGCCTTGATCGCGCTGTTTTACGTGATTAAGGCGCTCGGGTCCGGTGCGCGCGACAGGGGGGCGCTGATCGCTGTGGCCTGCATCCTCGGGGCGACGGTTGCCGGGGATTGGATCCTGTCAGCGGGCCTGCGCAGTCTGCTGGTCCCGGTGCTGTCCGAACAGCAGGTGCAGCAGATCGCCGAGCGGGGCAACACGCAGCCCAACGCAGGGCAATTTACATACCGCACCGAAGGCGGGGTGTTCCATGTGGAAATAAATGTATCCGAACACGTCGATGATGCGCTGCTGAATGCCAGCTTTATGTCCAATCTTCCGTTCGGGCAGGCGATCTGCGTGCCGTGGGGGCATCTGTTCACGGGTCCGATTTCCGTGGTCAACCTTGCGGCGCTCCGGCCCGACGGCAGCGGCATCGCGTTTCCGGTTGCGCAATCCGAATGTCGGGAGTGGTATCTACAACGCCGCACCATCGAGCGGCGACCACGCAATCTTGGCGCTGGCCTTGATCGGTAGCACGGTCGCGGGCACCGGTTCCGTCACCCCCTGCACGCGATCCTGGTTGAGGAACTCGCGGCGCACCCTTGACGTTACCCTCTCACAGCCTCCATCTGTGAGGCAGCGAAACTAACCAAACCAGGGGGACCCACACATGGCCTTTCAACTTCCCGACCTACCCTATGCCCACGATGCGCTTGCCAGCGCCGGCATGTCAGCCGAGACGATGGAATACCATCACGACCTGCACCACAACGCTTACGTCACCAACGGCAACAAGGCGATTGAGGGCACTGAGTGGGATGGAAAATCTCTTGAGGAGATCATCACCGGCACCTACGACGCGAACGCTGTCGCGCAAAGCGGCATTTTCAACAACATCAGCCAATTGTGGAACCACAACCAGTTCTGGGAGATGATGGGGCCGGGGGCGTCCGCGATGCCGTCGGAGCTGGAGTCGGCGATCAACGACAGCTTCGGATCGGTCGATGAGTTCAAGTCACAGTTCTCCGCCGCTGGCGCGGGCCAGTTCGGCTCCGGCTGGTGCTGGCTGGTGAAGAATGCGGACGGATCGCTGGCGGTCACCAAGACTGAAAACGGCGTCAACCCGCTGTGCTTCAACCAGACCGCACTGCTTGGATGTGATGTATGGGAGCATTCCTACTACATCGACTTCCGCAACAAGCGCCCGGCATATCTGACCAACTTCCTCGACAATCTGGTCAACTGGGAGAACGTGGCCTCGCGCATGTAAGCGCCTTGCCTCGCACGGATTTCTGGCCCGCCGGCATGCAATGTCGGCGGGTTTTTTCGTGTGGGGCCTGCACGCTGCCATGGAACCCGCCGCACCCTTTCCGTGTTGTCTGGTCACTGAAACTCTCACCGCAGGAGGACCTCCATGAAAGACGTCAAGAAACCAACCGATCACATCAGTGACACCGAGGATCTGATCGAAGGCGCAGGACCAGCCCCGTCGTACGGCGGGCGCTCGGGCGGCGATCTGGCGCGCAAGACCGGCACCAAGGACGAGTTGCGCCACACCACGAACGCCTCTGCCGGGGCCACGCGCGTGACGAAGTCAGATGAAGATCGTCCGGGCACAGATAACCTCGGCGAAAGGAACAAATGACATGGCTCTTGGTCCACTGAAACAACCCAATATTGATTTCGTGCGCCACAACCGCTCTGCCCTGACGGAGGGGACCTGGGTCCTGGTTGCCGATGGCGAAAAGGCGCTGTTCCTGCGCAACGACGGCGATGCTGACACGCCAAACCTCACCGTTGTGCGGGAGGAGGAGCAGGAAAACCCTCCGACGCGCGAACAGGGCACCCAGAAGCCCGGTCGCTTCAACGATGGCCCGTCTGTGCATCGCTCCGCCGTGGGCGACACGGACTGGCACTGGCTGGAAAAAGAGCGATTTGCGTCTGATCTGGCGGACATCCTGTACAAGTTGGCGTACACGGGCCGGTTTGAGCGGCTGATTATCGCTGCCGCGCCGAAAATTCTGGGCGAGTTGCGCAAGGAGTTGCACATCGAAGTGACTTCGAAGGTTGTGGCCGAGACGGATATGACCCTGACCAATCATCCGATTGACGAGATCGCCCGGCGGGTCGTGGATGCGACCACTCCGGCATCCTGAGATCCGGACGTTGAGCTGCGATATCCGTGGGCGCATGGTGCCGGATGCCCACGAAGAACAAGCCTGCGCGGACGCCTGATGGCCGCGCGGGTCCGCTCATCCGACAGTTGCGACAGCGGCCCCCTGGGGCCGGAGGAGGGGTCCGAGACCTAGGCGCGCAGGGCAGCCATCAAATCCGGCACATCGTCCACCGTCTGCACAAACTCCAGCAGGCTCGGATCCGCAAAGCCCTGCGCTACGATATGATCCATCAAGGCAAGCAAAGGGGTCCAGTAGGCATTGGTGTTGAGCAGGTAGATCGGCTTGTCGTGAAGGCCCAATTGCGCCCAGGTCAGCACTTCAAAGAACTCATCCAGACTACCTGCGCCACCGGGCAGAACCACCACGGCATCGGCGTTCATGAACATCACCTTCTTGCGCTCATGCATGGTTTCGGTGATCACAAAGGTGCCGAGGTCGGTCTTGCCGACTTCCCGGTCCAGCAGATGAGTGGGGATCACGCCGAACGTCTGTGCGCCGCCTGCCTGCGCCGCCCGCGCCACAGCGCCCATCAACCCCACATCGCCCGCGCCATAGACCAGGCGGATGCCGGCTCCGGCCATCGCGTGACCCAGCGCTGTCGCGTCGCGCTCGTAGGCCGGATCAATGCCGGCCCTAGAGCCACAATAGACACACAATGACAGCCGTTTCATCCCAACACCTTGCGCTTTTGTTCAACTTGCCTCCTGATAGTGGGCATTGCGCGCGGCCTCAAGCTGTGTGGCATTGGGGGCGTCGCGGGAATTGCCTGCGCGGTAGAATGTTTGCGGGCCTTGCCTGCATCTGGGATGTCAATGCGGCCTCGCACTGGAGGCCAAAGGGTCATGTATGAAACTTAGGGAGATATTCGGGTCCAACTCAACCGTAATTGGAGCGGTGGCAATAGGCGCAATGGTCGTGATCGCAAGCGCGATCGGCGTCACCTTGTTCGATGCCGAGGATGTCGGGTCTGACGATCCGGGCGCGACCCCGTCAGAGGTCTCCTCTGCGGCCCCGTCTGACATCCCCGACGCGACCGCCGCGGCTGATCCCGCCGGTGCCGGGGCCACATCCTTGCCCGCCACTGCGCTCGATCCTTTGACCATCACCCCGCAGGACCCCGCCATTGCGGCCCCGCGCCTTGATCTGGTTCGTGTGGCTCCCAACGGCGATACGGTGATCGCTGGCCGGACCTCTCCCGACCTGCCGGTCGCGGTTCTGCTGGACGGGATCGAGGTGGATTTGGTGCGCGCGGATGGCGCGGGCAACTTCGTGGCATTGTTGACGGTGCCGCCCTCCGAAACACCGCGCGTACTAGCCGCAGAGGCGCGTCCGGAGGGAGCGGAGGCCGTGGCAGGCACCGAGACTGTCCTGATCGCGCCGTTCGCAACGCCCGAAGGTCCAATGATCGCGCAAGGCGCTGTTGAAACACCGGAGGGTTTAGCAGCCGCAGGCTCCCTCGATCCGCCCGCTGAAACGCCCCTTGAACAGCCCACGGAGATTGCGTCCGCCGAACCGGCGGCGCCCGGGAATGCGGATGCTGCCGGGCTGCCTCTGGATCCGGCTTCGGAGGCGCCAGTGGAGGCTCCGGCATCGGCACCGGTTGACGGCCCCACTGACATGGCGTCGGAAGCCCCCGTACAAGGACCAGCGCAGATCCCGGAGGAGGAGATTATCGCAAGCCCCGATGCCGCTGACCTCGCCGCTGCCGATCCCGTAGTCCCTGTTCCCGATACCGCTGACCTCGCCGCTGCTGACCCGGTTGCCCCCGTACCCGATACCGCTGACCTCGCCGCTGCCGACCCGACGGCCCCCGTACCCGATGCCGCTGACCTCACCGCTGCTGACCCAACGGCTCCTGGTCCCACTGTCGCCGACCCCGCCGCTGCTGACCCGGCTGCCCCTGTCATCGCAAGTGCTGTGCCCGATGCGCCGAGCGCGCCTGCTGTTGGGGCAGCGCCCAATTCTCCCGGTCTCAGCCCCGCCGCTCCACGGCCGGTGCGTGCGGCAAATCCCGCCGTGATCATCGGCGGGCCGGACGGCCTGCGCGTCGTTCAGGGCTCCGCGCCCGGGCCTGCCGTTCAGACAAGCGTGCGGCTCGATGCGATTTCCTACAACGCCGAGGGCGCGGTGATCCTTTCGGGCCGTGGCCCTGCGGCGGCGGATATCCAGATCTACATCAACAACCAGCCCATCGAGCTGGGGGAAATCGGGCCGGGCGGCGATTGGTCGGTGCAACTGCCCGACGTCGATCCCGGCACCTACACCTTGGCGGTCGCTGAAATCACTGCGGACGGGACCACCGCAAGCCGGGTCGAAACTCCGTTCCTGCGTGAAGACCCCGAGCGGATTGCTCAGGCGCCGACAGCGGCGGGGGCCGGGATCGATGTCATCACCGTGCAGCCCGGCTTTACGCTATGGGGGATGGCAGAGAACACATTTGGCAGCGGTATTCTCTATGTTCAGATCTTCGAGGAAAACCGCGACCAGATCCGGGATCCGCACTGGATTTTTCCCGGACAGATATTCCGTATGCCGGAGTTGGGTACTGAACAGGAGACTGCGTTGCCCGAGAACTAGGGCGTCCGCTCTGGTCTCTGCCGCCCTGTCGTCCTATGTGGTAAAGACACCCAAATGTTCAGGACGTCTGCTTCATGCCCGCCGATACCTCCGCTTCTTCCGCCGCCACCGCCACCGCGTCCCAAACTGACGCCGGGGCCGCATTGATCGCGGATGTTGATGAGGCAGAGCGCCGCTCTGGCTGGCGCACGATCCGCAAGGTCGCGCCATATCTTTGGCCAGCGGACAAGCCATGGGTCAAGCAGCGTGTGGTGATCGCTCTGATCATGCTGGGGTTGTCGAAGGTGATCGCGGCGCTGACACCGTTCCTGTTCGGCGGCGCGGTGGATATGCTGGCGGGTGACGGTACGCCGGACCCGGCCTGGGCACTTGGCGCCGGGGCCATCGGATTGACGGTCGCCTACGGTATCGCCCGCCTGTCCAATGTGGGCTTCCAGCAACTGCGCGATGCGGTGTTCGCCAAGGTAGGCCAGCGCGCCTTGCGGATGCTGGCGCTGGAGACGTTTCAACATATCCACGCGCTTTCCCTGCGCTATCACATCACCCGCAAGACCGGGGGCCTGTCGCGCATCATCGAGCGCGGGGTCAAGGGTGTCGATTTCCTATTGCGCTTCCTGCTGTTCTCCATCGGGCCGCTGATTCTGGAGCTGTTGCTGACGGGTATCATTCTCGCGTTGGTGTTTGATATCAATTACCTGATCGTGCTGACGGTTACGATTGCCATCTACATCTGGTTCACCTTCAAGGTCACCGAGTGGCGCGTGCGGATCCGCAAGGAAATGAACGACCAGGACACGGATGCAAACCAGAAGGCCGTCGACAGCCTGCTGAACTTCGAAACGGTTAAGTATTTCGGTGCCGAGAGCCGCGAGGCAACTCGCTACGACGGCGCGATGGAACGGTATGAGGCGGCGGCGCTCAAGACCTCCTACACGCTGGCGTTCCTGAATTTTGGGCAGTCGATCATCATCACCGTGGGCCTTGTGGCAGTCATGGTGATGGCAGCCGCGGGCGTGCAGAATGGCGCACTGACGGTGGGTGAGTTTGTCATGGTCAACGCATACATGATCCAGATTACCATCCCGCTCAATTTTTTGGGTTCGGTCTATCGGGAAATCCGCCAGGCGCTGGTGGATATGGGCGAGATGTTCATTCTGCTGGAGCAGCCGCAGGAGGTGCGCGATGCGCCGGGTGCCGGTGCGTTGCAGGTGAGCGGCGGCAACGTGCGCTTGCAGGGCGTCAAATTCGGATATGACACAGAGAGGCCAATCCTGAGGGGTGTCGACATCGACATTCCGGCGGGCCAGACGGTGGCGGTCGTGGGATCTTCGGGGTCCGGAAAATCGACGATTGGACGGCTGATGTTCCGCTTCTACGACGTGGCGGACGGGGCGATCACCATCGACGGGCAGGATCTGCGCGAGGTCACGCAGGCCTCGGTCCATGCGCAGATCGGCGTGGTGCCGCAGGACACCGTGCTGTTCAACGACACGATCTACTACAACATTGCGTATGGGAAGGCCGGATCGACCCGGGAGGATGTGGAGCAGGCGGCGAAGGCGGCAGCGATCCATGACTTCATTCTGTCCCTGCCTGACGGGTATCAGACGACCGTGGGCGAGCGCGGCCTGAAGCTGTCAGGGGGTGAGAAGCAGCGCGTCGGTATCGCTCGGACGTTGCTGAAAGACCCGCCGATCCTCGTGCTGGATGAGGCGACATCTGCGCTGGATACCGATACCGAGATGGAGATCCAGAATGAGTTGCGTGCCATGGGCGAGGGCCGCACGGTTCTGACCATCGCGCACCGCCTGTCCACGATTGTGGACGCGGACCGGATCGTGGTGCTGGAGAAGGGTGAGGTCGTGGAAGAGGGCACGCACGAGGCGCTGTTGGCGCGCGACGGGCGCTACGCTCAGCTCTGGAATCGTCAGGTCGCAGAAGAGGTGTGACGGCGTCTGACCCCTCCTCGCGGACGGCTGCGCCCCACGCTCCTCGCAGATTATCCGTCTCGGTGGGGTGCGCCCCTTTGGTATAAGGATGTCGGGTTCACCGGGCGGTGCGGAGCGTGTCTTTGGCGAACTCTGCGTAGCCGGGACAGAGCGTCTTGAGGTGTGGCTTCGTGGCGCAGTGCAAGTCAGGCAAGCGGTGGAACGGGACCATGGGCCAGGCATGATGTTCGGCGTGGAAAGGCATGTTCCAGGCAATGAAATTGACCGCGCGGGTCGTGAGAGTGGTGCGGGTGTTTGCAAACATGTCCGCGACCTCCGGGCAGCGGTCGTGCTCGGCCAGGAGATACAGGCGCAGGACGGGAAATCCGGTGGCGATGGGCAAAAGCCAGACCCAGAACAGGATCGGGGAGACGGTGAGCGTGACCACGGCGATCAGCGCGTAGACCGCAAGGTAGATGCGCGCTTCGGTGCGGATCGGTCGGCGCCTGGCGGTCGAGATATAGGGCGCGGGCGCGGGGCCGGTTGCGTTGCTCCACAGCAGCCGCAGCTTCCCGTACCAGTAGCTGACGGTGGCAAGATGCCACGCCAGCGCGCGCAGACCGTGCGGCTTGCCCTCCGCCAGTTCCGGGTCGTTCTCGGGATCGTTGGTATGCTTGTGGTGCGCCATGTGAAAGGCACGGAACCAGAGGAACGGCTGCACGAGGATCAGGCCACTGACATGGCCCACGAGGTCGTTGATCCAAGCGGTCGCAAACGGTGTACGGTGAGTGCATTCGTGTTGCAGCGTGAACAAAAAGGCCAGGGCGATGCCCAGGGGCCAGACCGCCAGGCCCCAGAACGGGCCGCCCCAGGCGATATACCCTGCCAGACCTGCGATGAGGCCGATGTGGCCGAGGAGGGGTCTGAGACCTGCTGTGTCGGAGGTTGCGGTCAGAGCCCTGCGGTCTTCGGGTGTGAGCGTGGCCAGAAACTGGCGGTGGGTCAGTTGCTCCATACCCGAAATCCGTCATTGCGATCCGCAGTTCCGGCGGACCCGTGCTGCGGTCTGGGCGTCCGGATCATGGTGTTTTACTCCGCTGCGCGAACAGGGCGGTGAGGTCCGATATCACTGTCGAGGTCGGGGTCCTCAATCGGATCGGGCGGATCGGGCGCGTCGGCGGTCTCGGGCAGGACCGACGGGGCCGGTTCCTGGGGCACGTCCACCGCGGGGATCTCCTGCTTTGGAAGGTCGGGCGCCACGCCCTCATCCCCGGTCGGATCTTCGTCCCAGAAAATCACCGGATCGCGGGTGCGGCGCGCCTGACGCTGCAAGGCCCAATCCTGCGCGCGTTGGCTCATCCGCCGGGCGCCAAGCAAAGCCAGGCCGCGAAACAACCCACCCAGAATAGTCCAGAACCAGATCCGCAGGGCCAGCAGCGACGGTGTGAAGACCAGCGTCAGGACGGTCGCGATGCCAAGGCCGAACACGACGGCCGTCGCCAGTTGCTTCCACCACAGCGCCGTGGGGCTGTCGATGGTGTAGCCGCCTGACCCGAAATCCAGCGAGATTCCGTACATCATGGGGGCCAGGCCCGCCATGGTCGTGATCGTGGTCAGCAGGACCGGCCTGATCCGCGCCTCGGTCGTGCGCACGATGGCCTCCAGATGCGGCATGTAACGGGAGTATTCCTGATAAGTGTCGATCAGAACGATATTGTTGTTCACCACGATCCCCGCGAGCGCCACGATCCCGGTGCCGGTCATGATGATGGAGAACGTCTGATCCATTACCAGCATTCCGATCAGCACGCCCGTCGTGGACAGAACCACCGCGAGAAGGACAAGAACCGAATTGTAGATCGAATTGAACTGCGCCAGCAGGATGATGAACATCAAACCGAGCGCAGCCGCGAAGGCAGACGACAGGAAGGCCTGGGATTCTTCCTGTTCTTCCTGATCGCCGGCCCATTCCCAGCTGACGGAGGCAGGCAGCGGGGTTTCAGCCTCCAGCCAGTCCGTGATTGCCGCGATGCGCTCGGTGGCGTTCACGGGAGTGGTGGTGAACGTGCCATCGTCCAGACCGTCCTCCAGATCGGGTACAGTGACCCCGCCATTGGCTGCGAACAGCTGGTACTCGGTTTCCGCGAACGTCAGATCGGCGCGACCGCCATTTGCGACTTCCGCCATATCGCGCAGGATCGCAACCATGGTGCCGTCGTCATCCACCACACCGGACAGGCCCGAGGTCACATCCGCCTTCACCATGAAGAACCGCGTCTGGTCGATGCGCTCGATCGTGGCGAGTTGCGGCATCGGCTCGTAGCTGACGAAATTTGACAGTGGGATCAGGCCGTCGGGGGTCCGTACCCGCAGGCTGTCGAGGGTAGACAGCACGCGCTCTTCCTCCGGGAACCGCACGCGGATGTCGATTTCCTCATCAGAGGTGGGCACGCGCATGGTGTCCAGCAGGATGCCGCGTGTCACCAGTTGCACCATCGCGCCCACGGTCTGCACGTCCGCGCCGAAGCGGCCAGCGGCTTCCACATCGACGTTGATCTGCCAGTCGATGCCGGGCAGGGGGCGGGTGTCTTCGACCAGGATCAGCCCGTCGAGATCCTCGTAATAGGCGCGAACGGTGGCTGTGGCCTCCTGCAATTCCTCCCAATTGTCGCCCAAAAGGCGCAGGGACACGGGCTTGCCGGAGGCAGGGCCGGTCGCAACCGAGAAGATCTCGGTCACGAAACCGGGCAATTCGTCGAGCCGGGTTTGCAGCTGTTCAAGGATCAGATCGCCGCCCGCGCGTGTGCCCCAGGGCTCCAGATCAATCTGGATCTGGCCAATAGTGTCGGCAGGCGCGGCTGCACCGCCGGTGTTGTTGTTCAAGCCCCCGTCGCCCGCAAAGGCGAAGACGTCGCGGATGCCGTCTTGTTGCAGAACGATCTCCTCGGCCTGCCGGACCAGCGCATCCTGTTCCTCGATGCTGAGGTTGCCACGGGCGCGGACGTAGACGATGGCGGTCTCGGGTTCAGTCGTGACGAAGAACTCGACACCGCGGCTGTTTTCGCCGAAGTACGTGAAGACAGAAACGACGAAGACGCTCACCGCAACAATCGCCACGACGGGCATCACCGGATTGCCTGTCATGCCGTGTATGAACCACCCGAACGGCGTCCGGCGGTAGCCGGATGTCACCTTCGCTTCCGGTTTGGACAACCGTATCGAGGCGATCAGTGCCGACAATACGACGGCAATTGCCAGAGCAACTGCGCCACTGATCAACGTCTGAAAGAGCAATGGCATGGAGTCCGGCAAGGGAAACAACACGCCGGTCCGAACGGTCTGCAAGAGAGACAGAAAGCTCAGATAAGCGACGCCGATCGCGAGGATCAGGCGCGCGACATACCAAGGTATCAGATCCCTGACGGCCACGGCGGCGTTCTCGATCACGCGGCTTCCGCGCGCGGCCACACCACCAAGAACGGGCAGATAGATCAGCGCCACGATCAATGAGGCCGAGAGGACGAAAATCAGTGTCACGGGCAGCATGCCCATGAATTCTCCCGGCACGCCGGGCCAAAACAGCATCGGCAGGAAGGCGCAGAGTGTGGTGGCGGTGGATGAGACAATCGGCCAGAACATCCGTTTGGCCGCATCGCCGTAAGCCTGCATCGGGCGCGCGCCCTCTTCCAGCCGCCTGTCGGCATATTCGACCACCACAATTGCGCCGTCCACCAGCATACCGACTGCAAGGATCAGGCCAAACATCACGATGTTGGAGATGGTGATGCCCATGACGCCGAGAAGAATGAAGCACAACAGGAACGATGTGGGGATTGCAAAGCCGACCAGAAGCGCGGAGCGGATGCCGAGGGCTGCCAGAACCACGATCATCACCAGCGCAATCGCCGTCAGGACGGAGCCTTCAAGCTGGCGCACCATACCGTCGACCTGCACCGATTGGTCCAGCGTCGTTTGTACATTGACCGAGGCGCGCAGGTCTTCGGGCCAGGTCGCCTGCACCCGTTCCACCGTTTCGCGGATCAGGGCTACCGTATCGATGATGTTGAAACCCTGGCGTTTGATCACTTGCAAGGCCAGCGTCGTCTCTCCGTTGAAGCGAGCGGTCCCGGAGCGGTCCTGGAATGTCAGACGGATGTCAGCCAATTCGCCAAGCGTCACGACGCGGTCGCCGTTCACGGTAATGGCAAGGTTGTAGACATCCTGCGCGTTGTCAAAACTTGACGGAATTGTGACGGAGATCGAGCCGCTTGCTGTCTCCACCTCACCCGCAGCGATCAATTGATTGTTGCCCTGCACTGCGTTGATCAAATCGGCGGCTGTGACATCGTAGGCCTCCAGCGCGAGGGGATCGACGATCACTTCCAGCATTTCATCGCGCGATCCGGCGATGCCTGCGGACAGGATCGGGGCCAGCGCCTCCAACTCCTCCTGCATTTCATTGGCGAGGCGGATCAGCGTGCGTTCGGGCGCATCGCCGGACAGGGCCACGACCATGATCGGGAATTCGGAGAAGTTGATTTCGTTGATCGAAAAGCTCTCGGCTCCGGACGGAAACTGGACTTCCGCGCGCCCCATGGCATCGCGCACATCGGCGATGGTCTGGCTCTTGTCCCAGCCGAACTCGAACTCCAGAAAGATGCCCGCGTAGCCTTCGGCCGCCGTGGCGTTGATGGTGAGCAATCCATCGAGGTCCTGGAACTCTGCCTCCATCGGGCGCACCAGAAGCCGCTCGCTGTCGATGGCGGAAATGCCGGGAAAAGGAACAGAGACAAAGAGGCCTGGAATGTCGATGTCCGGCTCACCTTCCTTGGGCAGACCCACGTAGGCGAACGTGCCCACAGTCAGCGACAGGATCACGAAAGCCAGAACCATCCGCGAGCGGCTGGTGGCCCAGTCGATCAGACCGGTCATTGGGTCAACTCCTCTGGCGTCGTCTGCACCGCGACGCCTGCGGTCACGAACTCCTGGCCCACAACAATGACATCTGCTTCGTCCGGCAGGCCGGTCAGCCAGACACCGCGGACGGTGTCGCGGATCATCTCGACCCGGGCGAACTCCACAATGCCATCGACCACCATGCGGATGCCCAACAGCCCCTCATCATTCAGTGTCAGGGCGGATACGGGCAACAGATGCGCGGGCACGCCTTCGGTCTGGATCACGATGTTGGCGGTCTGGCCGTCGCGGATCAACAACTCGGTATTCGGAACTGTGATCTCCACCCGAAATGTCCGCGTCTGTTCATCGGCGGAGCGCGACAGGAACGTCACCTCGCCCTGCACCCGCTGACCGGAGGCCAGTTCTGCCCCCGCGGTGGCACCAACGCGGACCCGCCCGATCTGGGATTCCGGCACGAAGCCCACCAGCTTGATGGGATCAAGCTGAATGATCGTCGCACACACGGCGCCGGGCTGCATCAGGGAGCCAAGTTCTGCCGTGTCGGTCTCAAGAATGCCGGCAAAAGGCGCATGGATGGTCAATTGTGTGATTGCCTCCTCGGCACGGGTCACTGCGGCTTCCGCCGCACGAACGCCTGCCAGTGCCGATTGCACGGACGCGCGTGCACCCTGGATGCCGGCCTCTGCGCCCTGCACCATCGCCTGGGCACTTTCCACGCCAGCCTGGGCGGCCGCTACGCCGGCCGCGGCAGAGGCGGCGCGGGTATCCGACCCGAACCCGGATTCGTTGAGCCGCGTGGCGGCGTTTCCGTCGATCTCTGCCGAGGTCAGCTGCGCCGTGGCCTGGGCCAGCATCGCACGCGCCTCGGGCAGACGGGCCTGCGCTTCGGGCAGACGCGCTTCCGCCTCGGGGACGCGGGCCTGCGCCTCGGCCAGCCGCGCCTCGGCTTCGGCAAGAGCGGTCTGCGAGGTGCCGGGATCAATCTCGCACATCACTTGACCGTCTTCCACAAAGGCGCCCGCGCGAATGGGCGTGGAAACGATCCGGCCGGACACCTCAGACGACACATTGACCAGACGCAGCGCTTCCGTGCGGCCCCGCAATTGCACCGCATTCTCGGCCAATTCGGACAAGGACCGGCGCACAACCACGTTGATGCGGTCATCCCCAACGATTTCCGCGGCATCCTCGGCAGGCGCATCCACTGTGACGGGTCGGTTGTTAGGCTCCGGCGCGAACCGCTCTGCAAACTGCACCAAGCTGTCGCGATCCAGAACCACAAAATATAACGCTACGGTAACAAGTGCCGCCGTCAAAAGGGGGAAGAGCCGCATGATCGTGTACCTTATCGGGCCGAAACGCCTTAACTGATCCAGTGGCGCTGCAGGTATATCGCGAATGTCTGGTTCTTTTACGCTGAACCGAGCGGTTTAGATCGTTAATCTAGAGCCGCATTTCAAAATAGTGAACGGAACGGTTCAGAAAAACCGGAAATGGCGCGTTTTTGCCACGCCCTTGCGGAGCCAATGCCGCGAACATGGGCACACGCCCTGAACGGCAGCGCCTCCGGCCCGTGCAGGGCTTGCAACTAAGGCGCGCACCGGGGTAAGTCGTGCCAGAGGCGCGGCGCAAATGCCGTGTCCCGACAATAAACGTCCGGGGTGGAGCGGCATTCATGGCCAATACCGACAGTTTCATCGATGAAGTCAGCGAAGAGGTCCGTCGCGACCGTCTTTATGCGCTCATGCGCCGGTGGGGCTGGATTCCGATCCTGCTCATCTTGGCGATCGTGGGCGGAGCGGCTTACAACGAATGGAACAAGGCGCAGGAGCAGGCCACCTCGCGGGCCTTTGGCGATGCGATCCTGGCGGCATTGGACGGCGATGACACGCAGGCGCGACTGGCCGGGTTGGCCGCCGTTGACGTTCCAACGCCTGAGGCGGGCATCATTCTGGCGCTCTTGTCGGCGGGCGAGGCGGCAAATGGAGACGATCGCGCGGGCGCGGCGGCCATGTTGCGCACCGCCGCAGAGGCCGCCGGACTTGAAGTGCGCTACTCGCATCTGGCGCTCCTGAAGGCCGAAATGCTGGATCCCGCGCCCGAAGATGAGGCGCGGCTGGTCCTGGAAAGTATCGCGGCTCCCGGAATGCCCTATGCGGCGCTGGCCGAAGAACAATTGGCCTTGATGGAGATCCGCGCCGGGGATCTGGATGCGGGCCTGGACCGTCTGCGCGCCATTGAACGTAGCGCTGCGGCCACGGCGGGCTTGCAACAACGTGCCGCACAGTTGATTGTGGCGCTGGAAAGTGGCTCTGTCCTGCTGGACACGGCCCCTGTGGCGGATACACCCGAGGAGGTTGCCGCACCTGCGGCAGACGAAACACCTGCCGAGGAGGACATTTCTGCCGGGGACGGTGCTCCTGTCGAGGACGAGGCCGCCCCGGTGGACGAGGACGCAGCCCCAGTGGTTGTGGAGGACGACGCCGATCCGGCGGAGGAGCAAGACCCTTGAGCGCACCTGCGCTTGCCAGATCCTTTGGACGCTTCTGCGCGCTGGGGGAGTAAACGCGGGCCCGCCCTTGGGGTTTTCAAGGGACCGGCCCCAAACAGACGAGTGGTGGACGCAGCATGGCTTTTGCAATTCCAGGACGTAGCGTTGGATCGCGGGCCTCCAGGCCGCTGGTAACAGGCGCGCTTGCCGTCGCGGGCATACTGGCGCTTGCCGGATGCGAACGCGAGGTCCTGCTTCAGGGCCAGCGCTTCTCCATCGACGTGCCATTGGAGGCGACGCTGGACGGTGGCGCGGGCGTCGTAACGCCTGCCGATGCGCCGCGCGCGATCAGTCTGCCGGCAGTCACGCGACTGGCGTCGTGGGATCAGCGCGGCTACAATTCCTCCAACCGTGTGCCCCATGCAGCGCTGAGCGCCGCCCCCGTGCAGGTCTGGTCGGCAGATATCGGGCGAGGCAGCACGCGCCGTCTGAACATCACCGCTGATCCCGTCGCTGCCAATGGCCGCGTCTTTACCATGGATGCGATTGCGGGCGTACGCGCCACGGATCTTGCATCCGGCGCCACGATCTGGAGCGCGAACCTGCAAGCTGGTTTTGACCGGGGTGGTAACATCTCTGGCGGCGGTCTGGCTCTGGGCGAGGGGCGTCTCTACGTCACCACAGGATACGGCGAGTTGATTGCCGTGGACCCCGCCACCGGAGGTGTCGCCTGGCGGCAGCGGCTGGAGGCGGGCATCGGCGCGCCGACCGTTGAGGCGGGAGTGGTCTATATCGTCAGCCGCAACAGTCAGGCCTGGGCGGTTGATGCCGGTACGGGTCAGTTGATCTGGAACGTGCCCGCCAGCAACACTGGCGCGGTTCTTGCGGGCGGGGCTGCTCCGGCCGTCGCGGGGCGCATCGTGGCGTTTCCGTTCGGCTCTGGCGAGATCGGCGGCATCCTGCGCCGCTCCGGCGCGGAACTGTGGCTAACCTCTGTGGCCGGTGGGCGCGATGGCGCGGCCTATGCCAATATCAATGATATCACTTCGGATCCCGTCGTCGCCAATGGCCGGATCTATGCAGGCAATCAATCGGGCCGCGTGGTGGCGATTGATCCCGCCCGTGGCACCCGGCTTTGGACGGCGGATGAGGGGGCGTATTCGCCGATGCTCGTCACCGGCAACGATCTGTTCTTCGTCTCGGACCGCAACGAGCTGATCCGGCTCGATGCGTCCTCCGGAGCGCGGGTCTGGGGCACGGAACTGCCGCTTTACGTCAATAGCCGCGAACGCCGCCGCCGTGCGGTGTTCACGCACTTCGGCCCGATCCTCGCGGGCGGACGTCTGGTTGTGGCTTCGGGCGACGGCAATATTCGGTTCTTCGATCCGGCCTCTGGCGCGCTGACGGGCTCCGTGGCACTGCGCGGAGGTGCTGCGGCCCATCCGATCGTGGTCAACGATATCCTTCTGGTCGTGACCGAAGATGGCCGCCTGACCGCCTTCCGCTGACGCTCAGTTGAACCAGCCGATGCGCGTATCGGTATCGACCCCGGCAAACCCCGCCACCAGATAGATCGCGCCGCGGGCCAGATTGCTCCAGATCGCGACAGCTTCCCGTGCAATCCAGCGCAGCATGGACCGCCCACTGGCATGGGATCCGTCAAGACGGGTATCTGCGGGAACCATCTCCAACTCCAGGTCCGTGAGCGCGCGGAAAATCAGTCCGGCGCGGGGAAGATGAAACCTGTCGGTCACAACAATGACACGGCTGGCGTCGGGCGGCAGCAAGGGCAGACTGAACGCCGCGTTCTGGATGGTGGAGCGGGCGTCTTCTTCCAGAACCATGGCCTGCGGCGGCACCCCGTATTCTGCTGCAACACGGGCCATTGCGGCCGCAGCTGAACTGACATGCTGACCATACCCCGTGAAAATAATAGTCGGTGCCGCGTCCTGAAGATAAAGTTGCGCGCAGGTCGCGGCGCGCCGTCGGGTTGCAGCATCGGGGACCATCCAGCCCTCGGTCGGTGACATGCCTGCGCCCAGACAAATGATCGCATCCGCCGGAGCAATTGATGTCGGCTGCGTCGTTGGCCAAGCGGAATACACGAAGACCGCCAGGAACGTCGCGGTCCAAACCACCGCGCCCCCTACAACGATCCTCTTGAGCCATATGCCCAACCTGCGGGCGATCATATGATCGCTTTTCCGACCTGGTCGCCACATACCCGACCTAACGCATTAATGTTTAACAATAAAATAAACCTATCACTATCAGTTCCATCGAAAATGCCTGCAATTCCAGGCCGTCTGGACGTCGACAGCATCTTCTTTCACGGTTCCCGAAGACCAAGATCGCGATCCATCGCCAACGTCCTACTTGCAACAGCTATTCGGCGAACGGTCAATGAGCCAGACCGTTTCGCACTGGTGGCCCGGCGTCCGGGAGCGTTCATCGGCAAGGCAATTTCTGTTCTATGAAAAACCTGCCACCAGAAACTTGTGTCGATAGTGCGCCCGAGTGGGTTGTGGAAGGGTGATGGCATGAGCCGCGTCAGGTAGCGTGCTGCTTGTAACCGTCCAGCCGGGCAAGCCAAAGCAGAACGCCTGTGTCGAGTGCCACAGGTGGAACCATCGTGGCGAATGGTTGGGGCAAAGCATCCCTGATCTATTGAAGAGGCACTGGCCCAGGCGGCCGCACGGCGCTGTCCTTGCCATGACGCGTTGCGCAACATGGGCATTGGCGGCTTGTCTCCTGCCGAGAACGTGAAGATGTCCGCGTGAATTGGCCCTGTTTCCCCGGTTTCGGGCGAGTGTCATATCGATAGACAGTATCCCGATGCCCCAGGTATCACAGCATGCAAACATCACAGTTTGGACAGGAACGAGTGGACATTGGAGCAAATCCATCGATGGCCAAAGACGGAGTATTCGTCACGACCGCCCGATCTGGTTCGATGCCTAATTCGGCGTCAGCGCACCGCCCGGATCATGCGAATTGTATCTGGTGCCATCGAACCATCCGTACCGCGAGATCCGGGTTGTGTCCAGGCGACATGAATGCCGGTCGCACCGGCAACCATATGCGGGAAATTGATCGTTCCCGGTGCGGTGTTCAGGTACAGGCGCTGCGTGGTGCGACAGCCTTGGTCTGCATCTGCCAGACACGCCATTATCGCCTCGCCTTCAGCAGTCCATTCCACCCAGGACACCAACGCCTGGCCGTCCTGGAGCAACACGACATCGACACGGCCCGCAGGTTCGCCCAGATCGACCCGAAACGCGGGTCCAAAACTTGATCCGGCATCCTCGGAAAACGCTACATAAACCTCCGGCGCGTCTTCGGGCGCAGTGAACCACGCCGTCACGACACGGTTTCCTTGCGCATCAACCTCTGGCCCGTTCACCGGACACCCGGAGATCTGCCAACCGTCCTCATGAACCGTAGTCGGTGGGGTCCATTCCCCGTTCCGGTAGCTTACTACAGAAATGTCGCGCACGTCGTCGGCTGTGCGGTCGCGGTAGACCAGAACCACCGTCCCATCCCCGGTCATGGCCGCAGACGTCTGGCAACAGGTGCAGGTGCGTTGATCAATCAGCATCTCCTCACCCAGAGTGCCGTCCGATCCGATCAGGGCCGCGCGCAGTTGCATCTCATTGGGGCTTCCGCCCTGTTCGTCATCCAGATCATCCAGCGCGTACTGGCGTCCGTCCAGCCAAATGGCCATCAGTTGGTCGTCGGCCACGGGGAGCAGCGTGGCAAAACCGTGCTGGACAGACCGGCCGTCGCGATGAGGTGTAATCGGCGCTCCCCATGTTTCGCCACGGTCCGAGGACAGGGCCAGAGTGAAGTCGTAGGCATAGGACGTGCGGCCATTGCCCTGTAGCCAGTGCGCTGCCAGCGTTCCGTCCGGGAATTCCGCCACGGACGGGATGTCGGCCCAGTTGACGAACAATTGGTCCGACGCGGTCACGGTCTGGGGCGCTGTCCATTCAGTTCCGTTCCACCTGGAGATGCGCACGGCATGCCCCTCGGGCGAAGGCTCGGTCCAGCTCATCAGGATATCGCCCGTCGCGGTCGCAAACAGGGACGGGTCCTGCGCGCCGGGACCAACGGGCGTATCGACAGGAATGATTTCAGAGAAAATCGCACTTTCATGGTCTGACGCCGATGCGCCATTCACACTCAACGAAACGACCATGGCCACGGTAAATGGCATCATTTGGAAGGCGTGCTGCATGTTAGCTGTAGCTCGAGAAAACACGGGTGTCACCATCCGCATCGAATAGAATGACGTCAAAGGCGTCGCGGCGATCCGCCATATCCATGCCGGGGGATCCCGCTGGCATGCCCGGAACGGCCAGGCCAAGTCCGGCGGGCTGTTCAGACAGCAGTCTGGCGATGTCCTCGACCGGGACGTGGCCCTCAAGGGTGTAGCCCTCGATTGCCGCAGTGTGGCACGATGCCAGCGCCTCAGGCACACCGCGCGCCAGCTTTTCTTGCCGCAGTTCCTCCTGATCGATCTCGATCGTCGTGACGTCGTAGCCGGCGACGCGGACATGCTCTATCCAAGCGCCGCAGCATCCGCAGGTCGGAGAGCGGTAGACGGTCATTCTGGAAGGCGCTGCGAACACAATCCGTGGCAGCAGCGGCAGGGAAAGGGTGGCAAGTACAAGGCTACGACGGTTCATAAATTGAATCCTTTGGACGTTCAGAAAAGTGAAGATCCACACTGGCATAGTGTCCGTGGATCATTGGCATGCATCGCACCGGTCAGCAAACGCAAAGGGTATTTCGGCACTTCACGTATTCGCGTGCACGACGCAGGGCACCCATTGCCCCCGCCATGGATCCGACCCGATGTCGCGTTTCGCGGTCCCGGCTCATCACTGTGCCCCTTTGGTCGGATGTTCACGCACGGCAGCCGCTGGGCATTGGCAATCACCGAGACAGACGACGGGCTTGTCGCCGCAGTCGCAATCACTGGCGATAGCAACAAACCGAAAACGGGGTAAAGAACGCCCACCGCGATTGGCGCGACGGCCGTGGTGTAGGCAAAGGCGTGGCCCGAGGCAAAATACAAAGGGTCGGCATTGTAGGTGCCTTGGTACCTTTCCGCTTAGAGGTGGAGGTTTTTAAGTCGTTTTCTGCGATCGGGCTGTTGTCTGTGACGGCGATCCTCATCCCGCAGACGGGGTCGGTTTCCAGTTGGCCGTCTGCCGTCGCGATCTGCCCGTGGGCATGGGCATGTGTCTGGGCCGAAGTCATCTCGTTGTCCTTTCTACGAGCGCGCGCCGGGGCCTTTTGTTTTGGTGTGATGCACTATCGCTGCCGTCAAAAGCCCCGCGCTGCCCAATACCAATGAGATCCAGAAGCCGACGTTCCCCTGTCCCTCCAACGTGGCGGCACCAAGGTGGGTCAACACGAAGCTGGCAGGAACAATTCCGGCAAACGTTGCCAGTCCGAAACGCCAGAAGGTGATCTTGCTTAACCCAGCGGCATAGCTAATGACATCGAAAGAGACGAACGGCAGGAGGCGGCTGACAAAAACCGTCGCCATCAGGGTGTTCTGCGATCCGAGGAATTCTGTTTTGATACATGGTTCCCAACCATCTCTCTATTCGCTTCCTGCCAAAGTGTCGCGCGATAGAGAAGGCGGTGATTGCCCCCAGTTCAGCCCCGACGACCACCAATATCGTACCCCACAGATGACCATAGATCAGACCTGCGGCCAAAGCGATCGGAGCGCTCGGGATTGGGCTCGCGACGATGGCCAGCGTCATGAGGCCAACAATTGCGATCGGACCTGCTGGCCCTGCCTGCTCCACCAGGGAACGCACCGTTTCAGGATCGATGGCATTCAAGGCATCGTTGATCTCGGTCCAGAAGGTGAAAATCGCACCAACGGCAACAAGCGCAATGGAAAGTAAAAAAAATCGTTTTGCGGCAGTGGATAACGTCATGATTTCAAAGGTTTTGCGCGATAAGACAAGACCAGTTCCAATCCGGAAATCACAAGCGATTGAGCAAATGGTAGTCGGAAATCAACGGGCGCTGCAATGCTGAAACGGACGGCGGCGGGCGGACACGGAGCCCGCGTAGGTGCGCTACCTGAGTCAGCTAGAGGACGCTTCATTCTGGATATTCTTTCGAAACCTGAAGTCTTCCCTGGATGGTCCAGTTGCCGATGGGGCAGTAGCCAGCCATTTGATTTCGGCCAAGTCGAGGTCTTGGAGGCTTCCGGTCATCCGCCCCGAATGGACGTGTCGACCTGTGTCGTGTATGGCGACGCGGGCGAGGAAGATCCCGCGTCGCCGGAGACGGATCAGTTATCTTGGGTGCTTCCCGATCCGCCCATCCCGGGCATAGAGCCCGACATCGGCATAGTCCCATTCATTCCCATTCCGGATCGCGCCATTCGGTCGGCTGGCGCGGTCATTTCTTCAGTCGTGATCGCACCGTCGCCATCGGCGTCAAGGTCCTGGAACCGGTCAACCATGGTTTCCCGCATCATGGCAAGGAACAAGTCCTGAAATTCCGACAGCGCCATGGTGCCATCGCCATCTGCATCGTACTGTTCCAGTTGAGACAAAAGTCCTTGGCGTAGTTCTTCAGGTGAAACCGACCCGTCCGCATCAGCATCGAAATCTTGCATCATGGACGCCATACCGCCGCCCATCATACCCATGCCGGGTCCTGAACCCATCATCGCGCCGCCGTGGTCCGCTCCGCCCTGCATCATGCCCGCGTGCATCTGCATCATCTGGACCTTCATTGGATGGTCTCCCATCGCGCCGGGGCTCGGCTGACTGACAGCAGTGATATCGGACTCACCGTTATTGTGATGGCTGTCAGCAAAAGCAGCCGTGGCGACGCCCAACGGTGCAACTGCGGCCAAGGCAAAAACTACGATCGGTTTCATGAGGGATCTCCTAATCATGGGTTATATTGTTCAGATGATTGCGCTGCAATCGGTTTACTAGGATGGGTGCCTTAGCGAAGTGTATCCGTTCGTCGCCACGCAAAGGTGTGATACAATCCGCGACAATTGAGGGGCAGAATTGTCCTCTCCGCTCGCATAGAAACGTGGCGATGACCTCGGAAAGCCATCATATCCTTGTCGTGGACGATCACCGCGAGATCCGTGACGCGGTCACCCGATTTCTTGAAAAGAATGGGCTGCGTGCGACGTCAGCCAAAGATGCGGTCGAGATGGATCAGAAACTGGCAGTTGGCCGCTTCGATCTCATCGTGCTTGATGTGATGATGCCCGGCGAAGATGGTTTGTCGGTCTGCCGCAGGCTTTCGGCGACCGGTGCGTGTCCGATCATCATGTTGACTGCTCTTGGGGATGACACCGACCGTATTATCGGACTTGAGGTCGGTGCGGATGACTACCTGGCGAAACCGTTCAACCCGCGCGAACTTCTGGCACGGATCAAGGCGGTCCTCAGGCGCACGAATTGACCTGAAGTACTTGCCGGGCAGCTGGCCGGGCGATCGGTGCGTTTCGCGCATTGGACACTTGATGCGGACAGCCGCGTTCTTGCGTCGGACGATGGGCAGGAAGAGATCTTGTCAAATTCTGAATTCCGGTTGCTGGTCACGCTACTGGAACGCCCACGCCTCGTGCTGAACCGGGAGCAGCTTCTCGACCTTACGGCGGGCCGCTCTGCGGGTCCTTTTGATCGGACTATCGACAATCAGGTAAGCCGCCTGCGCCGCAAGATCGAAGTGGATGCGATGCGCCCCAAGATCATCACGACTGTGCGCAATGGTGGCTACAGCCTAGCGTGTGATGTGGTGACAGCATCGTGATCAGGCGGCTTTTCCTCAGTTTGCGCGGACAGCTGTTCCTTCTTCTTGTGGGGGTATTGCTGGCTGCACAGATCGTGGGGCTGTTTTTCTTTGTTGATGAACGCAGCCTGGCCGTGCGGACGGCGCTTGGATTTGAAGCAGCGGGCCGTGCCGCAAGTGTCGCCAGATTGCTGGAAGAAGCGCCGCCGGACTTGCATGCTGCCATCCTGCGGGCGGCAAACTCGCCGTTGGTGCGCTTCGACATGACCGACGGCCCCCGAGTTCGAGCGGTACACCCACCAGGACGGTGGCCCCGTGGAGTCGCGCATCAGAACGCTGCTCGATGATCCGTTCACGCGTGAGATCCGGGTTGATGTGCATGAGGTCGAAGGCAATATTCTACCTCTGCCGCATTTGTCTCCTGACATGGCAGAGATGCACACCGCGATGATGAGGGGGGATATGTCAGCCATTGAGATGAGCCTGTCGATAGCTTTGATTGGGGGGAGGTGGCTGAACGTGGAGACGCGGTTCGAGCGTCCGCCCCTTCAATGGGCCTGGGGTTCGACCATGACGTTCGTCGTGACCGCTGCGGTCCTTCTGGCGACAGGCTTTTGGTTCTTGATGGCGCGCATTACCGGCCCCCTCAGGCGCTTGGCTCTGGCCAGCGAACGTCTTGGCCGGGGCGAGGATATGCTGCCCATTACGCCAACCGGACCGTTGGAAGTGCGCGATTTGACGGCCGCCTTCGGTATCATGCAGGAACGTCTGACGCGTCTGGTGGATGATCGCACGCGCATGCTGGCTGCGATCGGCCATGATCTTCGATCTCCTCTGACGGCGCTCAGGGTCAGAACCGAGATGGTCGACGATGATGAGAACCGCGAGCGCCTGACAGCCAGTATCGAAGAGATGCAGGGAATGCTCGACGCGACCCTGTCCTACGCGCGCGGTGTGAATTCGTCAGATGTTCCGGAACGCTTTGAAACCGTCCGGTTGCTGGAGGATATCAACCAGACGCTACCATCGGCGTTCACTTTGGAACCAGGCCCGAGCGCCGTGGTTTCCGTACGTCCCTTTATGGTTCGACGGGCGCTGCGAAATCTGATTGAAAACGGGCAACGATATGGCGGCAAAGTTCACGTGTCACACGAAGTAAAGAGTGATCAGGTAGAGATCCGGATTGTTGACGACGGCCCAGGGATACCCGAAGATCAGTTAGAGCAGGTCTTCGCACCGTTTCAAAGGTTGGAACACTCCAGATCTTTGGACACGGGCGGTCACGGATTGGGCCTTTCGATTGCACGCAGCATCTTGCGGGCCCATGGCGGCGATGTCGTCCTGTCCAATTCAGATGCGGGCGGGTTGATGGCAACCGTGTCGTTGCCGTTGGATCAAACGGCTCCACCTGTAAATGGCGACACGCAACGAAACGAGTTTGACGCTGACCCAATCGGTCTTGAAATTGCACTTTCCGGCACCAATCAAGGAAGCAGACATGATCCCTGAAATCGGCCAATTCGCACTGACACTCGCCCTGGGATTCGCACTGGTCCAAAGCGTCTTGCCGATGCTTGGGGCGGCCCGCAACAACAGCCTCTGGATGCAATCCGCCCATGCGACGGCTCTGGCGCAGCTGCTGTTTACGGGCATCGCGTTTGCCGCCCTCATGCGGTCTTTCGTAGTCAGTGACTTCACAGTCCTGAATGTGGTGGAGAATTCCCACTCCCTCAAGCCCTTGTTGTTCAGGATTGCCGGGACATGGGGCAGCCACGAAGGCTCGCTTCTGCTTTGGGTTCTGATCCTGACGCTTTTCGGGGCGGGCGTATCGACGTTTGGAACCAATATCTCTGCCGGGATGCGGGCCCGGACATTGGCAGTCCAGGCCTGGATCAGCGTTGGCTTCTTCAGCTTCATGCTGTTCACCTCCAATCCCTTTGAGCGGATATTTCCGGCGCCGCCAAACGGGCAGGATCTGAACCCGCTGTTGCAGGATGTTGGTCTCGCGATGCACCCGCCGCTTCTGTATATTGGATATGTCGGTTTCTCGATCGTGTTCTCGTTTGCCGTGGCGGCCTTGATCGAGGGGCGCGTGGATGCGGCCTGGGCCCGTTGGGTGCGTCCGTGGGCGCTTGCGGCCTGGGTCAGCCTGACAGCCGGCATCGCATTGGGATCCTGGTGGGCGTACTACGAGCTTGGCTGGGGCGGTTGGTGGTTCTGGGACCCGGTTGAAAACGTCAGCTTCATGCCGTGGCTCCTTGGCACGGCACTGCTGCATTCCGCCATCGTGACCGAGAAACGCGACGCATTCAAAAGCTGGACGATCCTGTTGGCGATCCTGACCTTTTCGCTGTCCCTTCTGGGCACGTTCATCGTCAGATCCGGCCTGCTGACGTCAGTCCACGCCTTCGCGGTCGATCCCCAGCGTGGCCTGTATATCCTTTGGCTTCTGGGCCTCAGCATCGGCGGATCGCTGGCGCTTTACGCCTGGCGCGCTCCATCATTGGAGGGCGGGGGACTGTTCCGGCCGATCAGCCGTGAGGCGGGGTTGCTGTTCAACAATCTGCTCCTGACCACGGCAACAGGCGTTGTTCTGTTCGGCACGCTCTACCCGCTGTTTGTCGAGGCGATCTCGGGCGAACGGCTGTCCGTCGGTCCGCCGTTCTTCAATGCCGCGTTCATCCCCATCATGTTGCCCTTGGTGTTCGCCATGGCACTCGGGCCGTTTCTGTCGTGGAAACGGGCCGATCTGGCAGGAATCCTGCAACGCCTCAAGGCAGTGTTCGTCGTGTCCGGCCTGGCGGCGCTGGTGGTTTGGTATCTGACCCAAGGCGGCCCGGTGCTGGCCTATCTGAGTATCGCCATCGCCGTATGGTTGCTGTTGGCGACCCTGAAAGAATGGGCCACCCGGATACGGCTGGGGCAGGGGCCGATTACCGATGCGATGCGCCGCGCCCGCAACTTGCCGCGGGCGTCCCATGGCATGACGCTGGCCCATGCCGGTTTGGCCGTGGCGATTTTCGGCTTCGTCGGGTCCAGCGCCTGGAAATCGGAAGAAATCGTGTTCGTGACGCCGGGAACGGAGATTTCCATCGCAGGGTTCGATGTGCGGTTCGAGGGCGCAGAGCGTGTGACGGGGCCGAATTACGTCGCCAACCGGGGCACGCTGACGGTGGAGCGGAACGGAGAATACCTCACCACCCTCTACCCGGAGCGTCGCAGCTATCCGGTTGCGCAGTACAGCACAACGGAATCGTCGATCCGCTCCACATTGGCGGGCGATCTTTATGCGTCACTGGCAGAACCGGCAGATGCCCAGGCCGCGCAGGACGGAGCGTGGACGCTGCGTATTCTGTATGAACCGCTGGTGAACTTCATCTGGATCGGGTCCGCGATGATGGTGCTTGGCGGCGCGCTGTCGCTGTCGGACCGAAGATTGCGGGTGGGCGCGCCAAAACGCTCGGCGCGGCCAGATGCAGCAGTGACACCGGCGGAATGATCGCATGAAACGCATGATTTACACCTTCCCCGTCCTAATTGTGCTGATCGTTGGGGGATTCTTCCTGTGGGGCCTGAACCCATCACGCGATCCCAACGCCATCCCGTCGGTCCTCATCTCCCGCCCGGCGCCGGAGTTCACACTGCCAGAGGTCGCCGGTACGGGCGTTCCGGGATTCACGCGGGCCGATCTTGTGGGCAACGACGCGCCAGTGGTCGTCAATGTCTTTGCGTCCTGGTGCGTGCCCTGCCGAGCGGAACATCCGGTGCTGACCCGCCTGGTGCAGGAGCAAGACGTGCGCCTGTTCGGCATCAACTACCAAGATGAGCCGGACGCGGCCCGGCGCTGGCTGTCTGAGCTTGGAAATCCCTATGAGCGGATCGGTTCGGATCTGGAGGGGCGTGTTGCGATAGACTGGGGCCTGACCGGCGTGCCGGAGACGTTCATCGTGGGCGGCGATGGTACGGTTCTGTACAAACACGTCGGTCCAATCCTGGGCGCTGCCGCCATCGACGCCTTTTCAACGGCGCTCGCACAGGCGCGTCAGGCGGGAGGGGCGTCATGATCGCGCGGATACTTCTCATCCTGGCCCTGTCGGTCATGCCCATGACCGCCGCACTGGCCGTGGAGCCGGACGAGGTCCTGTCCGATCCCCTTCTGGAGGCGCGTGCCCGCGAGGTATCGCGACAGTTGCGCTGTGTGGTGTGCCAAAATCAGGACATCGACAGCTCGAACGCGGGTATTGCGCGGGATATGCGCATCCTCGTGCGCGAACAGATCGTGGCGGGGGCCAGCAACGCCGACATCCTCGATTTCATGGTCGCGCGCTACGGCAACTATGTGCTGCTGCGTCCGCCGTTCAACGCCCAGACCTATGCCCTGTGGTTTGCGCCGCTGGTGCTGGTCCTTATCGCGAGTGGCGTCGGGGTCGCTGTGATCCGGCAGGCCCGCCGAAAAACCACCCGACCTGCGGATCTGACTGATGAAGAAGAAGCTGAAGTCCAGGCGGTTCTGGATGCATCCTCAAAAACAGAGTCCACCCTATGATCTTATTGCTGAGTTTCGGAGCGATGGTTGTCCTTGCCATGGCTTTCCTGGTTCTGCCGCTGCTGCGCCGCAGCCATGACAGCGGCAACCGCGATGACGGTGCGCTGGCCGTCCTGCGGGACCAGTTGGCAGAGATCGAGCGCGATGAGGCGCGCGGTTTGATCAGCGCGGCGGAGGCAAAGGATGCCGGGATCGAGGTCAAGCGGCGTCTTCTGGCGCTTGACAAAGTCGGGCAGGGTGCAACCATCGGCCCACAGCGCGGTGGCTGGCTTCTGGGCGCTGCCATGGTGGTCGTTGCGGTCAGCGGCGTCGGACTTTATCTGGTCTTGGGTCAGCCCGGTGTCCCCAGCCTCCCTTTCGCTGCGCGCAGTGAGGAGCGGGCGGCATCCACCGAGGTCGCGGGCCTGGCTGCAGAATTGCGAACGCGCCTTGAAGCCGCTGATGACGGCGGCCCGTTCGAGGGGTGGGTGCTACTTGGTCAGACCAATATGCGGATAAACGACTACGCCGGGGCCGTCGATGCCTACGCGGTTGCAGTTGCAAGGCCGGACGCCAACTCAGGCACCTTTTCGCAATATGCCGAAGCCCTGATCGCCTCCGAGAACGGTGTTGTCACGCCGCCGGCACAGGAGGCCATCGACGAGGCACTGGAACGCGGTCCCCTGAACCCTGCCGCGATCTTCTATCAGGCGGTTGCGCTTGATCAGACCGGGCGGACTGCGTTGGCTTACGACGTTTTGGTGCAGCGCATCGCGCGGGAGTTGGAGATCGCCCCGTGGATGGAGACCTACATCGGCCAGATTAACCGCATTGGCGAGCGTTTGGGTCGTCCGCCCGTCGGGCCGATGACACTCATGGCCGGATCAAACGCGCCGGGTCCGACTGCGGATGACATCGCCGCCGCCGCCGAGATGACGGAGGAGGATCGGGCCGGGATGGTGCAATCCATGGTCGCACGCCTCGCCGCTCGGCTGGAGGAAGAACCGGACGATCTGGAAGGATGGCTGCGGCTGGCCAATGCCTACAGGGTCATGGGTGAAACGGATGCCGCACGCGACGCCTTGGATCAAGCCGAGCCGTTGCTCCCCGATACCGGACCCGCGCGTCAGACATACGATGATCTTGTGGACGAGCTGGAACCGTAACGGCACGGGAGGGATCAGTTCTCTGCCGCCACATCAAGCGTACCTGCGGCAGTCAACGCGTCCATCACAGCCTGGGTGCTCAACAGTTCCGACAACACGATCCCGTCCGGCGCACCGGGGCCATAGACCGCGTTGAACGGAATGCCGTAGCGGTCGAAGGACGCGAGAAAACGGGAAATACTTTCATCCGGGCGCGTCCAATCGGCCCGCATGGCAACAACGCCTGGCATGGCCAAAGCACTGACGACCGGGTCCCGATCCAGCACCAGAAGTTTGTTGGCCTGACAGGTCAGGCACCAATCGGCGGTGACATCGACAAAGACGACCTCACCTTGCGACACATGGCGCGCGATCGCTCCGCGATCAAATGTCGTCCAATCGGTTGCCTGAACAGTGTCTGGCGTGGCCGAGCGATCGGCAAGTTGTCCGGCAGCAATGACGGCTGCAATCGACAAAGTCGCAATGCCTGCCCATCGCGGGATTTCCGGAAGCCGCTTCCATGCGATCAGGACGACAAGCGCCGCGGTCAGTGCGACCGTCGCGACAGTAGCCATTTGACCGGCAACGCCTGACAGAACCCAGATCAGCCAGCCTGCGGTCAGCAGGAGCAACAATCCGAGAACAACCTTTACCACCACCATCCATTGGCCGGGCCTTGGCATCGCCTGTGCCATGCGCGGGTACACGGCGATCGCCAGATAGGGCAGGGCGAGCCCAAGCCCGAGAGCGGTGAACACCACCCCGATATCAAGCGCGCCACCGGTCAGGGCGAACGCGATTGCCGTCCCCAGGAACGGTGCAGAACAAGGCGTCGCCAGGACGGCCGCAAAGGCGCCGGTTGCGAAATCCCCGGAATAGCCTTTGCGCGCGCCGCTTCGCGCAAGACGGGTCTGCAGACCAGAGGGCAGCGTGATTTCGAACAGGCCCAACATGTTGGCCGCGAACACCGCGAGGACCACCACCATCAGCGACAGGAACATCGGATTTTGAAACTGAAGCCCCCAGCCAACGGTGACACCGAGCTGTTTCAACCCAAAAGTAATTGCCGCAAGCGCCCACATGAAGGCCATGACCCCAAGCGCCGAGGCCAGGAAGCCTGCACTGATCTCCGCGCGGGACTTTGTGCCTCCGGACACGACGGAGGCCAACTTGATCGACAGCACCGGCAGGACGCAGGGCATGATGTTCAGAACCAGGCCTCCGACAAAGGCCAGCAAGGCGATCCATAGCAGCGCACTGGCGGAGGTCTGCGTCGCGGCCACGGAAAACGGCGGTCGTGGCGCGGTGTCAACCGGAGTTGCCGCAAGGGTGATAGACACATCGCCGTCGGTCAGGGTGATGGTGGGGTCCGCGCCGTCTTCGTCCAGCGACAAGATCGGCAGTTGCGCCCAGAGAACCGTTCCGCCGTCTCCCAGGCGAATATCCGGAACGCCAAAGGCCGTATACTCGCCCAGTTCGGGGAACACGTCCGGGTCCTCGTAGATATGCGTGCCTCGGGCTTCGATGGTCAGCGTGCGCGCGTCTTCGTCCACGAAAGCAGAAATCGTGCTGAAGGCGTCGGAGGCAGTCTCAAGCGGAACCTGAGCCGCGAAAGTCGCAATCCGCTCTGCCGACACCTGATCAATCGCGGACGTCGCGCCAGTGGGCAGGTCAAGTGCCAGGTCAAGATTGAGCGGGACGCAGATGTCGGAACAAACAAGCAAGGAAGCGGTGGCCCGGAGGTCCACGGGCTCGCCGGGACGCTCAAGACGAATGCGAAGCGGCAGGACAATTTCGTCGGAGTATCCGAAGTTCTGGATTCCGAACGCTGTGAACCGATGCGGCGCGGGCCATAGGATCTCGACCTCGGCCACATTTTCGGACCCGGTGAAATCCAGTTCCGGTGGCAGGCCCACCTCGCCCGGACTGCGCCAGTAGGTTTTCCAGCCGTCAGACAAGGAAATCGCAAGCCCGGCCGATATGGACGCAGCAGAGGGAGCGATCGTATCTTCCGCCGTGACAAGAGCGATGTCCGCCGCCGGGCTCGATTGTATCTCGGTGGACGCTGCGAAAGCGGAAGATGTGACTGCGAGTGACCAAGTGATGGCCGCAAATCTCAAGGCCCGGGTTGCGCGACGCAAAACTGTTTGAGTTGACACTAGCATATACCTGACTGTGGCTCGTTTTCCTCGGCTGCGACAATAGCCAGGATTTGACGATCTGTTATTTGTCCCATGATAACGGTTCGCCCGATGATCATGGCGGGGGTTCCGACAAAGCCGAAAATACTCGCCAATATCTCGGATGTTTGCAAATCTCTGGTCAATGCGTCCGAAGCCATGTCTTCCACGAGTTGTGAGTGATCGACGCCAATACTGTCTGAGAGCGCCTCGATGTAGGCGGCATTGGCGACGAAGGGTGTCCGAATGAGTTGCTCTTGAAACTCGACATACCGGTTTTGTCTGCGGGCTGCCATCGCTGCGCGTGCTGCTGTTTCCGAAGCCTCTCCGAGCAAAGGCAACTCGTGCCAAGCTATAGCTACCCGATTTTCATACTGCTTTTCAATGGCAGACAGGTTGCGGGTCTGGACGCGGCAGAACGGGCAGTAGTAGTCCGAAAATGATGCGATCCTCACACGACCGTCAGGCGGGCCGAGGGGCTCATAAAGCGCCGCACAGATGTCATTGCGGATATCCTGTTCGGTTACAAATTGTTCTGTTCCGAGATCTTCATCAGTTTCAAGGCCCACAAATGCATTGAATGCCCCACCAGAATAATCCCCGCCACCGAACGAGCGAAATCCTTGCGGATCATCAAGAGCCGCAAATACCAAGTCAGGTTCGAGGGCAGGGCGCGCCATTCGGAAGCCAGCATATCCGACACCTGCCGCAGCTATGAGGTAGAGACTATTTCTGCGTGATATCATCGTGTCAGAAACTTCACTGTGATTGGGTGCCGGGCAACAGGTCCTGTCGGTCGGGTGTTTGGTCACGGACATCACGACGACAACCGACACAGGCCATGATACGCATCAAAATCAGTCTACGATTGCAGTCGGGCATCCATTTGGACGTCTCGCACAGCTGGCTGAATGTCTGTTCCGGCATTCACAACGCTGTTCACGGGCTGCAAATCCTCGTCCGCCGCAGCTGATCCATGGCATGCGCGCCCCATCATTTTGTGCATCACAAAATGCATTCCGAGGCACAACGCCAAGGGGGCGATCAAACCGATATTGCCGGTGATCGTGCTCAAGCCGCCGCCAGCCAGCAGGACGGCAGCGACCGGTATCGTCATGAAGACGCAGCACGCCGCCATGCCGAGCTTCGCAAAGCGACTGCCATAATTTTTTGGGCAAGAGGATTGTTCCATTTTCAACCTGTATGTCAGCGATAGCGATCACTCTACCAGCCATGGGTCCTGCGCTGGAAGGTCAAGATTACATACCGATACAAAAATCACGTAGTTGTAGGCCAAGGGCGATTGACGTTCCTGCGCTGGAACCTTTGAAGAAACAAAAAACCGGGATCGAGTCGCGTTCAATAAAATGAGCAGCCAATCAAAGAGCAACCGCTTGTCGGTAGGACGACGTCGTGTTCGGTGTGCGGTTTGACGGCCGAAGCATCCTTTGCCGTATTCGGTGCGACCCGTTGCGCGCACAGCCTGCCGTATGTCAGAACGCGGACAATTCCTGCGGGTATCACCTCCTCATCTATCGTAAGGTATAAAGTACAGTATGTCGAAAACAGGTCTAGGGATCATAGCGTTTCTTTTGGTTGGCGTCGGGTTGGCCCTCTTCAACGTGTCCACTCGGGAAGAACCCGCCGTCGTCCGTTCGATGGAACCGCCGGACCTCTCTGAGGTCGAGGCCAATGGCGCAATCGTAACTGTCGCGTTGCCAGCAGAGCTGTCGTCGGAGGCTCAAATCGGGCAACGTGGCTTTGAGGCGTTTTGTGCAGCTTGCCATGGCCTGAATGCCGTGGGTCAGAACGGCGTCGCACCGCCGCTTGTGCACATCACATATGAGCCAAACCACCATGGCGATGGCGCGTTTCTGAGTGCTGTGCGAAATGGCGTTCAATCTCACCATTGGGATTTCGGAAACATGCCTGTGATTGAGGGACTTACGGACGCAGATGTGCGTGCGATCACCCAGTATATTCGCGCGTTGCAACGCGAAAACGGTATTCTTTGATGCCTTGGGCCTCGCCGATGGCCTTGCGTGAACGCATGGGCCTGCCGATCTTGATGACCGCACTGATATCGGCTCTTTCCTGGAGCGGCGAAGCGGCCGCGCGGGTCAGCGAGCCTGGGAATGTCTTTCAGGGCCAGCGCACCGAGGGCGGGTCCCGCAATGCCTCGATCCGTGTAATGTCCGAACCGCCTCCGCCGAAATTGCCGCTTTGATCAGATCAGAACAATCAAAGCCTAGGAAATGTCGATGAACACAAAATTGACGGCACTGACTCCCAGCGACGTGCATTTGACTGCAGTCGCGTCTGCGCACCCGGGTGCCACTGGAGTTGTACGCGAAAGGATGGACGGCATGATGACCATGCAAACATCCGTACGCGCCCTTGTGCCGACGATGCAGGGCAGCACAGACTATGATCCCCAATCCGTGATGGTTGCGGCTGCGATCATGCAACGCCATGCGGGCGAGACGATGACGGCCTTGTTCCCGGAAGGCAACGATCAGATATCTTCCGCGGCCAGTCCCGCTGTTTGGGAAGACTGGGACGAATTCGAACGCCTCGCGAAGCGTCCGGAGGTCGTCGCGCGCGCCCTGCAAGTGGCGGCGGACAATCCCCCTGAAATCGTCCATGTCGGATGCCGGAGAACTAGCCGACTTAGGCGCGATGATGGGCGGAGCAAGTTCCGTGATGGGAGCCCTTGCTGAGACTGATGCCGCGATGATGGCGCAGATGCCGGTAGACCGTGTTTTTGCGATGGCTGCCCAGACATGCTCGGCCTGCCATACCGACTATCGCGTTGAGCGGGAGTGACTGATGCGTTGGTTGCTCTTGAGCGGTGTTCTGGTTGTGAGCATGGCGGCTGCCGCCGGTGCCGTGGTGCTTCGGCCGATTGGTGAATCCCCGAACCGGATTGATCTGGTAGGTGACGCAGATCGCGACGAAATCTGGAACCGAGGCCGTGAATTGGCGCGAGGCGCGGCCCATTTCGGGGCCTGTCACACGGGTCGCAACATCGCGGGCGCGCTCATCGAAACGAATGTCTATTCAGGCAATGACGAATTGCCCGGCGGTGATCCTGCGCCGTCTATCCAGTTGGAGCACCTGCTCAACCAAGGATGGGCGGTAGAGTCGCTCGTCTATGCGCTTGAGACAGGCATCACCCCCTCCGGTGACGTCTTCGCCGGCGACATGGGCGAGGTCGTGCAAAACAGCACCAGTTTTCTGACGCCGGAAGATCGCCTGGCCATCGCAACGTACATCATGGAGCCGGAGGAAGAGGCCTTGACGCGGGCCGATCAGTAAATCCAAGTTCGGCCGGATCAGCCCGGCCGGGGGCAGAGGCATGTTGAAGGACAGATACGATCATGCAGACCAGACGACAATTTATGGCAACTTCGACCGCCGCAATCGGTGTGTATGGCAGCGGTATGGCCACATCTTCTTATGCCCAATCGTCATTCGAGACGTTGGAGGCGATGCAGGCCAGTGTACAACTGGCCCCCGATGGCTACGCGCCCACCGATGTCTGGGGGTTCGGTGGCACGGCACCCGGCCCGGTCCTGCGCGTGGCCCAGGGCGAACGGTTGCAGCGGCGCTTTGTCAACAGTCTGCCGCAAGCAAGCTCCGTTCACTGGCACGGCATCCGTATTGAGAACGCGATGGACGGTGTGCCTGGCCTGACCCAGGATGCTGTCGCACCGGGCGACAGCTTTGACTATGATTTTTTGGTACCGGATGCCGGAACGTATTGGTATCATTCCCACAATCAGTCCACCGAACAGGTAGCGCGCGGGCTTTATGGCGCGCTGATCGTCGAGGAAGCCGAAGAACCGGATGTGGACCGTGACGAGGTCATGGTGCTCGGGGATTGGCTGGTCGACACCGAGACCGCGCAGATCTTGCCGGAATTTGACGGTTCCCACGAGCGCAGCCATGCCGGACGCATTGGGAATTTGATCCTCACCAACGGAATTTACGACCGGATGATGAGCGTACAGCGCCATGAACGGATGCGCCTCCGGCTGATCAACGCCGCGAATGCGCGGATATTTTTCCTCGGCCTTGTCGGGCTGGAAGGCTGGACCGTGGCGATAGACGGCATGCCCCTGTCGTCACCGGAGCCTGTCGGGGATACGATCGTGCTTGGGCCCGGACAGCGCGCCGACCTGATCGTGGACGTTGTCGCCGAAGAAGGAGAACCGGCCTATCTGGTGCGCGCCGAAGACGGACGCGGAACGCCGCAAGTGACGTTTCAGGTGCAGGGACAGGCCAGCCTCGCGCGGCGGGGCGAACCGGCCGCGTTACCAGCGAACCCTGGCCATATGCTCGATCTGTCAGGTGATATTTTGCAATTGTCGCTCGATATCGAAGGCGGCGCTATGGGGCGGATGCGTGAAGCGACCTTCGAGGGACAGGCGATGAGCTTCCGTGAATTGGCACGCGCCAACCAGTTCTGGGCGTTCAATGGAACCGTCGGAATGACCGACTCACCGCTCGCGTTGCTGGAGCGTGGTCAAACGGTGCGTCTATCGTTGAATAACGACACCTCTTTCCCTCACGCGATGCACCTGCATGGGATGCACTTCCGGGAAGTGCTTGCGAGCGACACTCTCGGCCCGTTGCGGGACACGATTTTGATGGATGGTGGCGACCGGCGCGAGATCGCATTTGCCGCCGACAATCCTGGTGATTGGTTGTTCCATTGCCACATGCTATCCCACGCGGATGCAGGGATGATGACATGGATCGAAATCGCATGAAGCGCGGGATAGCAATTGCCGTTCTGATGGCTGCGGGCATCGCGGTCCTTTGGTCCGCGACAGCTCAGACCTCCGACGACGCTCTTCCTGTGATGCCCGACACGGTCGATATCGTTTCGGGCGAAACACTGTATGCCCAGAATTGCGCGGCCTGCCATGGGGCTAATCTTGAGGGGCAGCCAGACTGGCAAGTTCCCGGCGACGACGGCGTCCTGCCCGCGCCGCCTCATGATGCATCTGGCCATACCTGGCACCATACTGATGCGCTCCTCTACAGCTACATCGCACTTGGCGGGCGAGAGGTGATGGCGCAAATGGGTATTGAGTACAACAGCGGTATGCCGGGCGTGGCGGATATGCTGACCGATCAGGAAATCTGGAACATTCTGGCCTTTATCCAATCGACGTGGCCTGATCGTCAGCGTCAGGCGCAGGCCGATCGTACACAGGCGGAATTGGCCGCAGAGGGAGATAATTAAGATGAAACTCGTGAAATCGGCGCTTGTCGCCGCAATACTTCTGATGGCGCCGCTGACTGCTTCGGCGCAAGACGCAGTCAGCGAAGACCGCGTTCGGGAATTGGTGCGCGAAACGCTACTGGCAGATCCCGAAATCATCATTGAAGTCTTCGCGATTCTTGAGCAACGCGCCGCAGATGACGAATTGGCAGCCCGTGTGGACGCTATCAGCCAGCAGCGATTTATTCTTGAGCAGGACCCGAACGCGCCGGTGCTCGCCAATGCGGACGGGGATGTCACTGTTGTTGAGTTCTTCGACTACAATTGCCAGTACTGTCGCCGTGTGATGCCAACGGTTGAGGCCCTGATCGAGGCCGATTCTGAAATTCGCATCGTTTATCGTGAGTGGCCGATCCTTGGCGACGGGTCGGTCTTCGCCGCCCGAGCAGCGCTGGCTTCGCGGGAACAAGGACTCTATGAAGAATTCCACTGGGCGATGATGGGCATGAACGGGCGGGCTGAAGAACGCTCGGTCATGATGATCGCGCAAGAAGTCGGATTGGATCTCGACCAGCTTCGTGTGGATATGGAAGCCGTTGACGTTCAGGAGCATATCGATACTTCCATGCGCCTGGCAGAGTTGTTGGGCATCACCGGAACACCGGCCTTCATCATCGGGGACAATCTAATCCCAGGCGCGGTCGATCAGGATGTTCTTCAGCAGGCCGTGGACGAAGTACGGGCCGGGTTATGACCCGGCACGCCTCGGGCACCGGTCGATGAAATAGGCCGCGCTTGAAACAAGATTGGGAGATGCTTGATGTTGTCCTGTATCCCTGAACACATACGACTAACGAAACTGCTAATTTTTGGAGAAGGAATTTGAAATTTAATATTGATCGACGCGGCCTGTTGGGCGGTCTTGGCGCTTCAACCCTTTTGCCAGCGACAATTGCGCAGGCGCATGAATTCGTGTTGCCGGACAATTTCCTGCCGCGACTGGTAAATACAAACCGACGCGATTGGTTGCCGGGCGATATTCACGTCACACCCGATGAATTCTACCTCTACTTCATGCTCGAACGCGGGCGAGCCATCCGCTACGGGGTCGGTGTCGGGCGGGCCAATCTTTACCATGACGGTATATTCACGGTTCAACGTAAGGAGGAGTGGCCCCGGTGGCGTCCAACCGACGCAATGATTGCCCGAAATCCCAGGGCCTACCAGCGGTATAGCGACGGCGTTCCTGGCGGCGTGGATAACCCGTTGGGCGCGCGCGCACTTTACCTCTACGATGACAATGGCATCGATACATATCTCAGGATCCACGGGACCAATGCCCCCAGTACGATTGGAACGTCGGTGTCAAACGGCTGCGCACGTCTGACCAATGAGCATGTCTCTGATCTTTACCCGAGGGTCGAGATTGGCGCGCGCGTCTATCTTTACCCCAAAGTGACGACAGCATAGATCGCTTGGTCGGTCAGAGGCGCGCCTGATCCTCAAAGTGGCTTAGGCGGCCTGAGCAGGATACCCTGCATCCGACAACACGGATTGCAAGCGCGCCGCGTCCATCTGGCTTTGGATTTCAAGATGGCGATTGGGCATGTCGAAGGTCAAGATGGCCTCTGCATCCGCGTCTTTCACCGCGCTTTCGATTGTGGCCTTGCAATGGCCACAGCTCATGTCTGGTACGCTAAATTTCATCACAGGCTCCATATCCGGTATTACGAATCCCCACTTTTTTCACCCTTACAACACGGGAAGGTCAAGCGAGAAAATAGTTCTGCTCGCGGCCTTGACCTTCCAGTTACTGGAAGAACCATGTAGGGAGGCAAGGATCAGTCAGGAGTTGTGAAATGGCATCGTCAACAATACCCGGAACCCTTAAGATAGAGGGGATGACCTGTGCGTCCTGTGTCGGGCGTGTCGATCGCACATTGTCTGCGATCGAGGGTGTCAGCGACGTGAATGTGAACCTCGCCACAGAAACCGCGTCCATGCACGTCGATAACGCGGAGGCCTTGGCCAACGCTGCTGCGGCGCTGGACGGACTGGGGTATCCGGCGCGGCGCGCAAACGTGACGCTGAGCGTGTCCGAGATGACCTGTGCGTCCTGCGTCGGGCGTGTCGATCGCGCACTGGCAAAGGTACCGGGTGTGATCAGCGTGGCCGTGAATCTCGCGTCTGAGACAGCGGTAATCACCTTTCTTGAGGGCAGTGTCACGCCTGCGGACCTGGCGCGCGCGGCAACGAATGCGGGCTATGCCGCCAAGGTGGCTGAGTTCGATGCGCCGCTCGACCACGCCGCCGAGAAAGCGGCGGAGGCCGACCGTGCCTTGCGCCGCACCCTGCTGGCCGCCGTACTGACCCTGCCCGTCTTCGTGCTGGAGATGGGGGCCCATTTGATCCCCGGCATGTCCGTCTGGATCGCGGAAACCATCGGCCACCAGACCAGTTGGCTGATTCAGTTCGCGTTGACCACGCTGGTGCTGGTCGGGCCGGGCCGTGTCTTCTACCTCAAAGGTTTCCCGGCGCTGTTCAAAGGCGCCCCCGACATGAACAGCCTTGTGGCGGTCGGCACTTCTGCGGCCTTCGCGTACTCTCTGGTTGCCACTTTCGCACCCGGACTTCTGCCGGAGGTGGCGCGTGCTGTTTATTACGAGGCCGCCGCCGTCATCGTGACATTGATCCTGCTTGGCCGGTTCCTGGAGGCTCGCGCCAAAGGGCGCACCGGTGCGGCGATCCAGAAGCTTCTGGGTCTTCAGGTCAAGACCGCCCGTGTCCTGCGCGATGGCGAAACCGTGGACCTGCCGCTCGATGAAATTGTCATGGGGGACATCGTGGTCGTGCGCCCGGGTGAGCGGGTCGCCGTCGATGGAGAAGTGATCGAGGGCAGCAGTCACGTTGACGAGAGCATGATCACCGGAGAGCCGATCCCGTCGGAAAAATCCGCTGGCAGCCCGGTCACTGGCGGCACCGTCAATGGGGCAGGCTCCATACAGTTCCGCGCCACACGTGTGGGGGATGACACGACGCTGTCGCAGATCATCCGCATGGTGCAAGACGCCCAGGGCGCCAAGCTGCCGATCCAGGCGCTGGTTGATCGTGTTACGTTGTGGTTTGTCCCGGCGGTCATGGTGCTTGCGGCATTGACCGTGGCGGTTTGGCTTGCGTTTGGCCCGGACCCCGCCGTGACATACGCGTTGGTCGCAGGCGTTTCCGTTCTGATCATCGCCTGCCCCTGTGCCATGGGGCTGGCCACGCCGACCTCGATCATGGTGGGTACGGGCCGCGCGGCGGAGCTGGGGGTGCTGTTTCGCAAGGGCGATGCGCTCCAGCAACTGACCGATGTCAGCATCGTCGCCCTGGACAAGACTGGCACGATCACCGCCGGTCGTCCAGAACTGACCGAGGTGGTGCTGGCAGACGGATTTGAGCGTGCAAGCCTTCTGTCGCTTGTGGCAGCGGTCGAGGACCGGTCCGAGCATCCGATTGCTGAAGCCGTCCTGCGCGCCGCGCGGGCCGAGGGCGCTCCTCGTGCCGACGCTACGGAGTTCGAGGCTATCCCCGGATATGGCGTGCGCGCGCAGGTCAATGGCCACGCCGTACTGGTGGGGGCTGATCGCCTTCTGACGCGAGAAGGGATCGACATGGGTGCCCTCACCACGGTCGAGACCGAGCTTGCTGCGCGGGGACGCACCGCGCTCTTTGCCGCGATTGACGGCAAGGTGGCCGCAGTCATCGCCGTGTCGGACCCGGTTAAACCCGCCAGCGCCGCCGCGATCCGTGCATTGCACGATCAGGGCTTGCGCGTGGCAATGATCACCGGAGACAAGCGTGAGACAGCCGAGGCGATCGCTGCAGAGATCGGCATCGACGAGGTGGTTGCAGGCGTCTTACCAGACGGCAAAGTCCGGGCACTTGAAGAATTGCGGGCAGGTGGGCGTAAGTTGGCGTTTGTTGGTGACGGGATCAACGACGCGCCCGCGCTGGCCCATGCCGATGTCGGAATTGCCATCGGAACCGGCACGGATGTTGCGATAGAAAGTGCCGACGTGGTATTGATTTCGGGCGAGTTGACGGGCGTGGTCAATGCATTCGAGGTCTCGCACCGCACCATGCGCAATATCCGCCAGAACCTGATCTGGGCCTTTGCCTACAACACGGCACTGATCCCCGTTGCGGCAGGGGTGTTGTTTCCGATCATGGGCGTACTTCTGTCACCCGTGTTTGCAGCGGGCGCCATGGCGCTTTCGTCGGTGTCGGTGCTGGCAAACGCGTTGAGGCTGCGGCGGATCAAACCGGCAATGCGGGAGGGCGGACAGGGCGGACATGGCACAAAGTCGCCCGCGCCGACCTTGGCGCCAGCGCCCGCGGAATGATGATCGTGAACCGATCGAAGGAGAACGAGATATGAACATCGGCGACGTATCGAGAATGGCGGGCGTTCCTCCCAAGACGATCCGCTACTACGAGGACATTGGTTTGATCCAGCCGTTGCGAAGCAACAACGGGTATCGTGCCTTCCGCGAAACCGACGTCCACAAACTTGCTTTCCTGGGTCGCGCGCGCGCGTTGGGCTTCTCCATCGCGGACTGCCGCAATCTGCTTCAGCTTTATGGGGATGACAGTCGCGCCAGTTCCGAGGTCAAGGCCATCGCGCAGGTGCATCTGGCCGAGATCGAGCAGAAGATCCGCGATCTGGATGAGATGCGCGCCACATTGGCAGACTTGGTGTCTTCATGTTCGGGAGATCAACATCCAGATTGCCCAATTCTGGCGTCGCTGGCGGATCCTGAAGGTGACAGCACCAAATCACACGACCAGTTGGATATTGAGTAGGATTAGGCAAAATCCTGAATTTCCGGGGGGCAATGTGACCACCATCGAATTGAGTACATGCATTGCCAATTCGAAAATCAGGATCTTCCGTGTCGTCGTTCCATCGGGGCTATCGTTCTGAAGGATTGCCGACTGTCTTGCAGGAGCGCATCTGACAGACATGATTGACGGGCCTGGCGAGGGGCAAGACACCGGACCCGCCGTCTGCCACCCCCCAAAAAAGTTCTTCGTGGTGGAACCTTCCGACTGAAATGCTTTTCTTGCGCTTTGAGCCAAGCAGAGAACAATTTGCCAACCGTTCATGCGAACACCCACCAGGCTCAATCCAACAGCGCATAAGGGCATCCAAGATCACATGGCCGCTGCTTGGCGATGGTCGGAACCGCCAGCGTCATCAAGGTCGGATTGATGTATCTGAACAATTGTGCGCTTGATCATACATACATCAGCGAAACCCGGTTCTATATGGCGGTTCTGATGAGCGGCGTGATGGCCGTGGTGATGTCGTCCTTCATGTTGGGAATGTATCGCAGTAGATCCTTGAACACAGCGATCTTCCTGAGTTCGGCCTTATTGGTCGCGGGATCGCTGTGCCTGGTCCGCAGCCAAACAACCCGGCAGGACATGATCTGGATGCGCGCGATGATCCCACACCAATCGATCGCTATCCTGACCCGCGAGCAAGCCGAACTTTCCGACCCCCGCGTCCAATCGCTGGCGAATGATATCGTTGAAGCACAGCGACTTGAGATCGACGAAATGCGCGCCCTGATGGCCGACCTTCAAGGCGGTCCGCCAGCCACACCTGAAGTGGACGGTCCCTAACGTCAGATTACGCTGCGCGGGGCGCGTTTGCCCGATGGGTTCACGCCCCGGCCCTGTTTCAGAATCGCCTTGCCGCACCACACGGACTTGGAACGGGTTCGGTGGGAAAGACCTGCAAGCTGAATGGCATCAGGCGAATTCCTTACTCAGACGTCGTGGCGAGTTCAAATGCACCCTTTGGCATACGATTGATGGTGGCGCGGGTGCTCGTGCAACGTCAGGGTCCAACACAGTCTTTTGCCTTCATAGTGTCTGCGCAACAAGGTCGACGATACCGCCCGACGCAAGAGTGGATACCTCACGGGGACAGAGCGACAATAGCGCGCGCAACGCCGGTGGTCACAAGGGCAGAAAATGCGAAAACGCCCAAGGAAACCATCACGATAATGGCAGTTTGCAGGCTGGGGGAAAACGGTAGCCTGCGGCGCAAAAGATGGTCAAGGGCCAGACCATAAAGAGGTAAAGCCCCCACCAACGTTGCGTAGAGATAAACGCCCGAAATGTTTTCGAATGCAGCCGCGCGGGCAAGAGTTGGACCGACGACTTGCAATGCCTGCAGCTTGTCGCCGCCAAAGGACCCGTACCATTGCGCCGACAGGACGTAGATGACGGCATGCAAGAAAATGAATGTCATGACGCGGAGAGGCACGTCGATCAGGATTAATAGAGCGGCCCATCCATGTGTTCCTTTGTCAACGAGAACAGCCAAGAGGAAAAACGAGCAATAGTTCACAAGGAAGGTCACAGGGACGCCGTTGGTGACCACCTGTCGGAGAAATCGACCTCTCGCGGCTCCGCTCTGTCCAAGCAGGTCTGCGAAACCGGGTGTGGTCAGCACGAAGACCACCAATATCGGTACCAACGCCGCCCCGCTCACGATCATCGTGTTTCGCGCAAATTTCCAAAATGGCATCTGAAGAGTAAAGAAACGGTCCATACCTAACTAATGGCAAAATAAACGGTGCGGTGTCGAATTTCTTTGCGTCAGGGCCGTTCGATCGTTTCAAGTTGAAAATCGATTGTGCGCCAAACCATCTTCGTTTCCGGGACTGCGCGCACCCAGGGTCTCCTGTGACGTAGCGCTTCCTGGCCATTCGGGCCGAAGCCAACTCCCCGAAATTCTGTGGCTCGGAGTAAACGGCATCCGCCATGTTTCATTCGGCAATCGCTGCGAGAGTGAGAGGACCGCGACTGTCGACATGATCGGCCAGTCGCTCTTGATGCCGTTGCGGGCAGCGATGCAGAGAGGAACGCGTCAGATGCAGGATGGTCGGTCGCGGCGCATAAAGGCAATCATCCAGCGGCAGGCGAGTAGTCCGCCGGAACGCAACGATCACAGCCTTCTCATCGCCGCCAAGAAAGGTCGAGCGCGGCTCTAGTGGCCCGGTCTTGCGATCCTCGACCATCTCGCGCTTGCGCCACTTGAGAACCGCTTTGACATTGATCCCATGGGTCCGGCTCAACCTCGCGACCGAAGCTTGCGATCACTTTAATGCTGCTCGGACCACGTAGGTAGTCGTGGCGCCCCCGTGGCGACCCTGTCCCATAAAGCTTGCTTACACTCCTCGAAAAGATCGAACCATCAAATCCTGGGAGCAGACACCTAGTTGAGCGTGATTCGGCCGTTCGGCGGAGAGGCTGGGCAAAAAATCGCCAATTCTGACCGACCTGCCAAAAAAGACATGACTAAAAAGACAAGTCGTGGGTCGGCATTGAGTTGACGACACGACACACACTGTTTCTTGCCCAAAGGTTAACGATCGTTGCCAGATTAGCGACAATCTTTGAAGAACCTGAAACGAGCTTTTCCTGAAGTCTTTCCATTACACTGTGAATAATGGAAAATCCCCGAAACAATGCCTGCCCTGGTTTCACGAAATGGAAACAATGCGACACGTTTCTGCCTCGTTTTTGATGCGAAAAGAAACTGATTCCGCCGTGTTGATGACGCATCGGATGAAATTTCCCTTCTAATTGTCGATAGTTCCAAGCTATCCCATGAACAGCCCAACTGGGGGCGATGTCTGCTACATAGGCCACGGGGGCGGCCGCACACGATGATCGCGTTTTCGCGAGAGATGAGTGTTGGCGCGTGTAATCTCGGGTCTAATTGACCGTGCGCGATAGCATGTTGTTCTGTGTCGCGATTTTTCGTGGCAGGACCGTGGTGCTGGCCGGTTTTGGTCGCCTTCTCTCTCCAGCTTAGGATCAACGTGCTGCGCGCTGCCCCTGGGTCGTCCGACATCGCACTAAGGTTGAGTCAGTATTTACCCATCTGGATGGGGGGGCCGCATTACGGCCGGTGTAGGAGAGTGCGAGATGACGAATTTTACAGAGCCGACGAATGTAGACGATCTGATCGGCCTATGGGACTTTTTATCCGGCAACGAGACAGCAGACACCGGCCTTGACGACGGCCTTGCCCAAAACGGTAACGCGGTTGACGGCAACGGCGTCGCACCTGCGTTTTCCAATGGTCAATTGCTTGTCGGCGGGGGCAGCAACTCAGATCCCACGGTTTTTGATGTAAATGCAAACGCCAACTCGTCCTCCGATGACAGTCAGTTCAACCTCGATCGCGGCACGATTGAAGTGCAATTTACCCAGTCCAGCCAGTCCGGCAGTTCGGACGACGTGATCTTGTCGCGCGGCGAAAAGAAAATTGACGAAGACGACGAGGGCTTCTTCGAAATCCGAGTGACCTCTGACGGACGCGTCCAATCCTACCACAACACCGATGACGGTGACTCCACGGCGACTTTGTCGACCTCGGAATGGTTCTTCTCACCGGGCGATCTGGTGAACGTCAAATACTCCTTCGATGAAGATACTGGCGCACGTCTGACCGTTGAAAACCTGACCACGGGCGAGATCAAATCCCTGACGACGAGCGAAACCGGGTTGACCTTCGATCTGACCGATAATGATGATGAAGAGTTCACCTTTGGCGCGCGGGAAAAAGATGACGGCGCATATGACAAGGAATTTCAGGGTGCCATCGACTACGTGGCCCTCTACACCACCACCAACGATCCGATCAGCAACCCTGACCCCGTCGGCCCCAACTACATCGTGGAAGGCACATCCGCAGGCGAATTGATCGACGCGGGCTACTCCGGTGATCCCGAAGGCGACATGATCGATGCCTTCGACAATGACCTGACACCGCCAAACAACGATGATGTCGTCGAGGCAGGCGCGGGCGATGACACGGTACTTGCAGGAGATGGCGACGACACGGTGCACGCCGGTTCTGGCGACGATTTCGTTCTGGGTGATGACGATAATTCCCAGGACGGTGATGATCTGCTGCTGGGTGAGGGGGGTGACGATACACTCCGCGGGCTGGACGGCGAAGATACGCTGGACGGCGGCGCGGGCAACGACTTGCTGGACGGAATGGAGGGAGACGATCTGCTGCTTGGCGGCTCCGGCGATGACCGCGCCTATGGCGGCGGCGGCAACGACACGATCTTCGGCGACGAAGGTGGCCAGGACCGCGGCGAGTTTGTGCGCGAAAGCTTTGAGTGGAATCTCTCCCCCAGTGCCAAAGGCGACGACTTCAGCCAAGACACCGGCAATGTGACCGTAGATTTCCGCACAATTTCAGCCGATTCAGGCGTGAAGGAAGAAATTGCCGATAACGCGCAAAACGTGTCCGAGATCGATTCCGGCTCAGAAGAAGTGGACAACACGTCGTCGTTCTCCAGCACAACCAATGGCCGCGGAAATGAGGCCGCCTACGAAGTTGGATTCTCTGATCCCGTCGAGAATGTTTCCTTCCGTGTCAATGACATCGACGGCGACGGCATTGTGAAAGTCCAAGCCTTCGCGGCGAACGGCGACCCGATCGAAGTGGTGCTTTCCGCGGGCTCCAACCTGACCCTGTTCGACACCGATGGTGTCGCGGGCAACGACACAGCCGACAGCAATGGTGGATACCTGGAAGACACGTCTTCGGAATATTCGATTCTGGTGACGATCCCCGGCCCGGTGTCCGAGATCAAGATCATCCACAGCCAAGATGGTGGCAACAACTCCGGAATCAACGTCACGGATGTGTTCTTTGACGTGCCAAACTTCGGCACGCCTGAAGGTTCCGGTGACGACACTCTGATCGGTGGCGCAGGCGATGACCTGATCTATGGCAATGAGGGCGACGACAGCATTCAGGGCAACGCCGGCGACGACACGCTTTTCGGCGATGATCCCGCCGAGGGCACGCCTGTGTCTGGCAACCTGATTTTCAACGGCTCGTTCGAGATCACGTCGGGCATGGCCACCACGGGCTACGGCTTCGTGGGCGACGGCACTGCGCCCGGCTGGACGGATGCCAACGGCAACGAGATTGATTTCCACAACGACGGCCGTGGCGGTGTGAACCCGACCGAGGGCGACAACTGGCTGGACCTCGAAGCCTCCCCCGGCAACAACCGGGTGGGTCAGATCGTGGACGGGGTCCAGGACGGTGAAACCTACAAGCTGACGTTCGACGCCGGCGACAAGCGCGACGAGCCGCAATCCGGCACGGGTGAGAACCTGATCCAGGTCTACTGGGGCGGTCAGCTGATCGCGACCGTGGACCCCGAAGGCGGTCAGATGAACGAGTATACGTTCAACGTGACCGGCGGTTCGGGCGACGGTTCCAACAAGCTGGAGTTTGTGGGTCTGGGCGCCGAGGACAATTTCGGCGCCTCCATCGATAGCGTTTCCCTCGTGCAACTGGCCGGTACGCCGGGCGAAGGCGGCAATGACACGATTGAAGGCGGCACCGGCACGGATGAGATCGTACGGCCAGGACGGTGATGACAGCCTCTCCGGAGGGCAGGGCGACGACCTGCTGGAAGGCGGCGACGGCGCAGACACCATTCAGGGTGGCGATGACCGGGACATGATTGTCGGTGGCAATGACGGCGACGTCGTGGACGGCGGCACCGGCTCTACAGCGCCCGGCGACGTGGACGACTACGATATTCTCGACCTGACGGGCGCAGGCCCCTTTGAGGTTGTGGACGAGACGACGGATGCGGACGGCAACTCCACCTCCGGCACGATCAGCTTCCTCAACGCCGATGGCACTCCCACCGGCGATACGATGACTTTCACGGAGATCGAACAGATCATCGGCGACCGGGTCGAGAACGATGATCCCGTCGCAGTCGATGACACTTACGACTTGAATGAAGACGAAGACATCACGTTCAACCCTACGTCCAACGACACGGACGCCAACGGCGATCCGCTGACTGTGACGTCGATCGGGACGCCTGCCAACGGCACGCTGACCGACAACGGCGACGGAACATATACCTACGAGCCGAATGACAACTACAACGGCCCTGACAGCGTCACCTACACTGTCGACGACGGCAATGGCGGCACGGACACTGCTACGATCACCTTCAACGTGGCGGCGGTCAATGATGCGCCGGATGCGGTCAACGACAGTATCTCCACGCTTGAGGACACCGCAGTCTCCATCGATGTGCTGGACAATGACACCGATGTGGACGGCGACACGCTTGCAATCACCGGCGCTTCGGTGCCACCCGAACAAGGGACAGTTGAAATCGTCGGGGGAGAACTGCTTTACACGCCCGCCGAGAACTTCAACGGCCCGGCGACGATAACCTATACGATCTCGGACGGGAACGGCAGCAACGACACAGGCCTCGTGACCGTTGACGTCACACCTGTGAACGATGAGCCCGACGCGGTTGACGACAGCAACTCCACTCCGTTCGAGACAACGGTTGAAATCAACGTGCTGGACAATGACAGCGACGTGGACGGCGATACTCTCACCGTGACCAGCATCACTGTTCCGGCGTCCGAGGGCACGCTGGTTGAAACCGCACGGGGCGTCTACGACTTCACGCCTGCGGATGGGTTCGAGGGCACAGCGACCGTCACCTACACCATTTCCGATGGCAATGGTGGCACGGACAAGGCCACGCACACCATCGACGTGGGCGAAGACCCGACGCCAGCGGACGGCATCGTGGACGGCGAGGACTTCGGCGAAAACATGCAGCCGGGCTACAACGACGATAACCTACCCACAGACGGCGGCGGCGACCAGATTGATGGCACGGACGGCGACGACGACAGCATCCGTGGCAATGGCGGCGACGACACGATCAACGCTGGCGCAGGCAACGACACCGTGGACGGCGGCGCTGACGACGACAGCATCCTTGGCGGAAACGGTGATGACATCATCGAAGGCGGTGAGGGCGATGACACGGTCCGTGGCGAAGAAGGCAACGACACTGTGTCTGGTGGCGCTGGCAACGACAGCGTCACGGGCGGTGCTGGCAACGATGTGCTCGACGGCGGCGCAGGTGACGACAGCCTGACGGGCGGCTCCGGCGATGACATCATCGACGGCGGATCGGGTAATGATTCCATCACCGGGTCCACCGGCGCCGACAGCATCACGGATCTGGACGGCGACAACCTGATCAACTCCGATAACCCCGGATCGTTCAATCCGGACCTGGGAACACCGATCCCGACCGGGGGCGGCACTGGCCCGTTCGTCATTGCCTCTCCGGACGCGGATCCGAACGACAACAGGGATGCCATCACCACAGGTGCGGGCGACGACACCATCAACGCGGGTGACGACGCGGACCTGATCGATGCGGGCAACGGCGACAATGTTGTCGACGGCGGCACGGATCGTGACACCATCACCACCGGCGACGGCAACGACAGCATTGTCGGCGGCGAGGGTGACGACCTGATCAATTCTGGCGACGGCGATGACACCATTTACGGCGGTGTGGGCAGCCCGCTGGCAAACTTCATCGACGAGCCAAACGAGGGCTTCACCGCTGACCCGATTCTCAACAACGGCAATGACACCATCAATGCCGGTGCTGGCGATGACGTGGTCAGCGGTGAAGACGATAGTGACCTGATCGACGGCGGCACGGGCGACGATACGCTGGATGGAGGCATTGATGACGACACCGTGCTTGGTGGCGAAGGTGACGACGTCATCGTCGGCGGCCAGGGTGCTGACAGTCTCGACGGTGGCCTGGGCAACGATGTGTTCAATGTCGGCACGTTCACTGACCCGAACGGGACCGGTGATTATCAGGAAGGCGTAGGCGACACGATCGTCGGCGGCGAAGATCCCGGCGATGGCGACATCGACACGCTCGATCTGACCGGCGGCGGCTCATTGAAAGTCGTCTATGACGACAGTGTCGACCCAACCGGCACACCGGGTGAGAGTGGCACGGTGATCTTCTACACCGACGCCACGCAGACGGAAGAATCCGGTCGTCTTGAGTTCAGGGAAATCGAAAATGTCATCCCCTGCTTCACGCCGGGGGCGATGATCGCTACGCCTCGCGGTGAAGTCCCGGTGGAGACCCTGCGCGCCGGTGACAGGGTGATCACCCGCGACAACGGCATCCAGGAGATCGCTTGGTCCGGGGCTCGCACCCTGACCCGTCGGGAGTTGTCCGAAGGCGACGGCATGAAGCCGATCCTGATCAAGGCAGGCTCATTGGGCCGCAATCTGCCCGAACGGGACATGCTGGTCAGTCCGCAACACCGCGTGCTGGTCACCGGTGAGCAACCGCAGCTTTACTTCGAGGAAAGCGAGGTTCTGGTGGCGGCCAAGCATCTGGTCGGCAAGACCGGCGTCAGCATCATGGATACGATGCGGACCACCTACATCCACTTCATGTTCGAGAGCCACGAAGTCGTGCTCGCGGACGGCGCCTGGACGGAAAGCTTCCAACCCGGCGATCAATCCATGGGCTCCATGGGCGAGGCGACACGTGATGAGATCTTCGCGCTGTTCCCCGAGCTTGCAACAGCCAAGGGATTGACGGACTACACGGCCGCGCGCCGGACACTGAAAGCTCATGAGGCAAAGCTATTGCGGAACTGAGTGAGCTAAGGACGGCGTGTTGCTCGCACCACACGCCGTCCTCCGGATCCTTCGCCCGCACAGATGGGCCGGGGTGAGTAATGAGTATCAGCGGGTGATCTCAGGAACCTGGGGTCGCCCGCTTTTTCATCAATGACCGGAGAAGGATGGTCTCTTGCGGGACGATCCGAGGTGGGACGATCGGAGTTTGCCTATTGTCCCAAAGGCGATCTATCGTAAGCGTCCGGTCTGCCTGCTCTGCCGCTCCTGGAGTATGATGGATAGTGTCAACTTTGGATAGCGGACACTATGGGGTTGGGAATGGCGCGACGGACGAAGCGATTTTGGGCGGATGAAGAGAAGCGGTCGATCTGTTTTCAGACGACGGCGGCAGGCGTTTCGGTGGCGCAGGTTGCCCGGCGCCACCCGATGAACGCGAACATGATCTTCAGGTGATTGCGTGATACCCGATATGCGCCTGATCCCGAGGCGGTTGAGGGTCGGGCCGTTGATCCGCCTTGTTTTTTGCCGGTTGAGATTGTTGATCGGGCCCGGAACGAAGAGCCGGATTCGACACCTCATTCCGTGCCCGCACAAAATGCGATTGAGATCGATATCGCAGGCGGTCATCAGTTGAGGATTGTCGGCAGCTACGATCCCGAAGCGCTGGCCCGGCTGATCCGGGGCCTGTCCGCAGATCCCGGTTCCGGCGAAAACGCGGTCTGGTGCTCAAAAAAACATGATCGGGGATGGGGGCGACGCGGAATGAGATATCCTGCATCGGAGAAGATTGAGATCATCCGCGTCGTTGAGCAATCGCACTTGCCAGCCCTGCGCACGCTGGACACGTAGGTGAAATCGGAGACCCAAAGCCGGTTGGGGACCGATGCCACGAATGCCCGGTTCACCTTGTCGTCTGGGCAGGCCAGAGCCGGGTCGGGCATAGTAGTCTTCTTCTTTTTCCCACGCACAACGCCTTGCAGGTCAAGCTGGCCCATACGGCGTGCGATTGTGCAGCGGGCAATGTCCTTGCCCTCTCGTCGCAGCTGATGCCAGACTTTGAGGACCCCGTAGCGACCCCGGCTTTCCTCGTGGACACGCTTGATCTCTACGCAGTCCTTTGCATCTCTCTTGGCGCGATCTGAGGCCAGGCAAGGGTTCCGGAGAACGGCAGATCGGGCGTAATACGTCGATGGGGCGATCGGCAGACCCCCCTCTCGGGCATTGCTGTGCAATACCCTGCCGGGCAGCGGGACAGATCGGCTCGACCCCAAAGACGGCGCGATGGTCTGCGATGAAGGCGATCATCTGCGGAACCGGCGGTCGAGCTCCGCCTGTGCAAAATACGCCGACGCTTTCTTCAGGATCTCATGGGCTTGGCGCAGTTCACGGTTCTCGCGTTCCAGCGCCTTGATCCGGGCCTTCTCTTCGCTGCTCAGGCCATCGCGATCACCTGAATCGCGTGCTGCCTGAAGGCACCAGGCGCGCAGCGTGTCAGGCGAACAGCCAACCTTCGGTGCAATTGCCTTGTAGGCTGCGTTCTGCGCCTTTGAATGATCCCCCGGATCATTCAATCCGCTGGCGCGGACCGCTTGAACTCGCTTCCGCAGTCAGGGCGATGTTCGGCGAACAACCGAACGCCGCGAACGCGAAACTCAGCTGTGTACTTCGGGGCTTTCTTCTTCTCTTCCATAGGGCTCATCCTTCGAGAGTTTTACTCTCCGGTAAACCCGGGGCGGTTCAATTTTCAAATTTTTGAAGTTTATCATGCCCCACATTTCTCCGTTCAAACATCATCGGTTTCCGCGCGACATCATCCTTTGCGCCGTGCGCTGGTATCTTCGCTATCCCTTGTCTTATCAGGATGTGGTCGACCTTCTGGCCGAACGCGGCATTTCGCTTGATCGATCGACCGTCTACCGATGGGTGCAGAAATTTGGCCCTGAATTGAAGAAGCGGACCGAGAAACATCTACAGCGGGCGAGCGTCGACTGGCACGTGGACGAAACCTATATCCGCGTTGGAGGAAAGTGGCGCTACCTGTGGCGCGCGATCGAAGCAAATGGTCAGATGGTCGACTTCCGGCTGACCGCACGGCGCGATGCAAAGGCCGCGAGAGCCTTCCTACGCAAGGCAATCGAACGGGTGCGGCTTCACCGACCGGTCGCGATCTGCACCGACAAAGCCCATGCCTATCGGCGCGTCATCCGCGAGATCAACCACCGATATGACCCGCATTTCGACAGCATCCGCCATGTCGATCGAAAGTGGCGGAACAACCTGATCGAAAGCGACCATGCCGCCCTGAAGCGGCTCTTGGGGTATCGACAAAGCTTCCGAGAGTTATGAGTGAATTTGGTGTCCGGGTGATTTGAAAGCTGGCGGTGCATCTGGTTGGTTTGTTGTTGCGACACAAGCCACCAACCATTCAAGGACGCACCACCATGGACGACGCTACCATTATTGATTTCACCGGTCGAGACGCGGTCACTGATCCGCTGACTGATCTTCTGCGCAAGGGTGCGCGGGAATTGCTTCAAGCGGCTGTTGAGGCCGAGCGGGATGCATTTCTTGCCAGGTTTTCCGAGCGCCGCACGTCGGATGGCCGCGCAGCGGTCGTCGGCAGCGGCTATCATCCTGAACGCGCGGTGCAAACCGGGATCGGACCAGTCACGGTGAAGGTGCCAAAAGTGCGGGCGAAAGACGGAAAACCAGTGACGTTCCACTCGGCACTGGTCCCGCCCTATGTCCGGAAGGCCAAATCTATCGATGCCGCGCTGCCCTGGCTGTATCTGAAAGGTATTTCTACCGGTGAAATGGGCACAGCATTGAGGGTGCTTCTTGGCCCGGACGCCACCGGTTTCTCCGCAAAGACCGTTTCGCGCCTGAAAGGCCAATGGGCGGCGGAATACAACGAATGGCGCAAGGCAGATCTGAGCCGGGATGAATGGGTCTATGTCTGGGCGGACGGCATTTACAGCGGGTTGCGCGGCACCGATGACCGGCTCTGCGTTCTTGTCGTCATCGGGGTCAACGCACGGGGAGAAAAGCATTTTCTTGCCATCGAGGACGGCGTCCGGGAAAGTACCCAAAGTTGGCGAGAGGTACTGCTTGGTCTCAAAAGCAGGGGTCTTAGCTTCCCGAAACTGGGCATCGGCGATGGTGCTATGGGCTTCTGGTCAGCCCTGGAGGAAGTGTTCCCCTCCACCAAACAGCAACGTTGTTGGGTGCATAAAACCGGCAACGTACTGAATTATCTACCCAAGCGTACCCAGCCAAAGGCCAAGAAGATGCTGCATGACATTTGGCAGGCTGAGACGCGAGAGGATGCGCATGCCGCTTTTGATCTGTTCATCGAAACCTTCGAGGCGAAGTACCCGAAGGCCACTGAATGTTTGATCAAGGACCGAGAAGAACTGATGACCTTTTACGACTTCCCGGCCCAGCACTGGCAAAGCATCCGCACGTCAAATCCCATCGAAAGCGCCTTCGCGACGATACGGCATCGAACCAAGCGCACCAAAGGCTGCCTCAGCCGAGACGGTATGCTTCATATGATGTTTAAACTCGGCCAATGCGCAGAGAAAAGCTGGCGCAAACTGCGCGGCTTTGTCCATCTCGCCGACGTCATTCAGGGCGTCGATTTCGTCAACGGCATCAAGCCATCAAACACAGATCAGGCCGCCGCATGACGACCGCTTGGACACCAGAATTGACAGTAGCTCAGCTTCCGATCTTTGCGAACGGCAAAGGCGACCTTAACCGGGATCGAGACAATCCGGACCATCAAACGCGGCCACATCCATCACAAAGAACCAGGGGTCAGAGGCGAGATCGAGTTCATCAGCCGACTGTTCGAGCCCGGCGCATGATCAAATGTGCCACACTGACATCCACTCAACTTCACTCGACTAATGCAACAGTCCCAACAAAACAGATGCTTGTGGAAAGATCTGTCCTTGGGGTCGCGGTCTTTGTCGTTAACAATTGTTAACGACAGAAAATACGTGAAACACCGATTGATAACGTTTTCGTAATCGGGGTTACTGAGCGGTAAATCGAGACCGACTTTGCAGGGACAAATTCATGACCGAGATTGACGACGCGGGTGCCCCGCAGCCGGACCAAGAAGTACTGCGCAAAGTCGCCAAACTGCGCAGTGCCGTGCGGGAGAATTTCGGAAGTGTCGCGATGGCCATGATGGCGCTGCCCCGGTATCGCCATCTCGCCATCGGTGATCTGCAACACCTGATCCTCGAACCCATGGTGCAGGACCGTATCGCCTTGGCGCGCCGCAAGGACGACGACGGCCCGCTGGGCGATGTGGCGGGCATGGCGATCTGGGCCAGCGTCTCGATCGAGGTGGACGCGAAGGTCCGCGAGCAGATATCGGCAGGGGTCTTCCCCGTCAGGCTGCGGCCCGAAGACTGGAAGAGCGGTGAGATCAACTGGCTGTTCGACGTGATCGCTCCGGATGAGGCTTCGGCGGCGGCGGTGGTCGCGAATTCCCGCCACGTGGCAAAGGGCGGTGATTTACGGCTGCATCCGCTGGTGCCGCGTCTCGTGTCCAAGGACGTGATGGAGAAGATGGGTGCTTCGCCGATCGGGGCCCAGGCATGACCGACTTCATCTGGTTCCTTCAGGCTGCGACGGATCCGGGCACCAATCGCGGGTATACGCCAGGCGATTTCGACGGGCCGGACGGCGAGAAGGTCTTTAACCTCATGCGGTCGCTGAGCTATCGGACGGAGATCGGAGAAAAGATCGATGCTGCGGATTTTCCGACCGAATACCAAGTGCGGAAGACAAGCCCCAGCCGCGATCTGGACCTGCCGATGTGGTATTCGGGGCTGATCCATGTGCGCGATGACGTGGCCGAGGTGATGCGCCGTTTCGACCTTGGCAAGACCGTGCTTGCACCGATCCGGATCACCCTGCCGGATGACGGCGGCGTGCGGACGGATTTCAACATCCTGTCGGTTGCCAATCTTAAGCCGACGATTGATCCGACCCTGTCCGTTCCGCTCAAGCTCGGTCGCAAGACCCGCGGCCCCCTTCGCGCGGACAAGGTGGTGGACGAGAGTGTCGTTGCCCTGCGCTCCTCGATGGAGGGGCCGGATATCTGGACCGATCCGCAGGTTGTGACAACGATTTTTGTCAGTGACCAACTTGCCCGAGCCCTGTTGGCGGAAGACTTCGGCAAGAAGCTGAAATTGAAAAAGGTCCGTGTCGCGGAACCCGCATCCGGCACTGAAGGAGATCAAGCCTGATAGCCGATGACAAGACACGGGACTGTGTTTGCGAACAACGCGGATTTGTCAGTTGCGATGGGACTGTTGCATTAGTCGAATGAAGTTGAGTGGATGTCAGTGTTCGTGCATGGGCGCAAATCACGGGGAAGGTGACGGCAGGTTTGATGTGTCAGACACGTTCTCGTTTCGATGGGGACCGCAGAACCAGTTGCGTTGCGGTTGGACCGGCGCGGCATGTCGGCATAATTCAGAGAGCTTCGAGGAATGCCAAGAGTTCGTCACCCGGTCGATATCCCCCGCCCTGTCTATCGCTCAAAGCGAGACCGGCACATTGCCGGGATCACAGCGTCAGGTTGCGCCAAATGTAGCATATATCGCGTGGCACCGATGGCGAGCCGTAGAGTAAAACCCCGAAATGAGACTTCGAGAACGCGTGGCAAAGAACATCATTGATGGCCGCAAGAGCATTGGCCTGAGCCAGGAAAACCTAGCAAAGCGCGCTGGTATCAGTCGCGTATGCATCGGTCATATCGAACACACAAAGCATTCGGTCAGCACCGACACCTTGGAAAAAATCGCGGTGGCACTGGATGTCGATGCAGTGAAGCTGCTGCGCCCGTTTACCGACTGAGTTCGTGCAGGCCAAGCCTATAGTAGAAAGCGGTCGTCTAGGCAGCGCGCCGCGAAATCTCACTCTGAGCCTATTTTGTTGAAGAATTCGCTTTGATTTGAGAGTTTGGTCGCCTTGCGGCGTTGGTCGCGGGCTTATTGTTCCGCCCGTTGCACGGGACGGCTTGTTGGTCTGTCGCATTGCTGGTTCAGATCATATCGTGATCCTTGTTTCGGTGGTCTTGGGTCTTAGTTTTGCAAGTTTTCGAAGGTTCTGGGCGATTGCAGCGAGCGTAAATTGGTCCCTCACACCGCATGGCCCTCGAAGTCGGAGCCGTCCCAAGCCAAGGATGCGTTTGAGGTGGGCGAAGAGCATCTCGACCTTCTTGCGTTTGGCCTGGGCCTTCGGGTTGAAGGTAGACTTGGCAGCCAGTCGGGCAAAGTCACGCGCATCTTCGTGTTCCTCGCGGCCAATGAAGCGGGTGTTTGTGTTTGGGCAGCATTTTGATTTTGATGGGCAGGCATCGCAAATGGCTTTGGTGGCCCTGTATCTGCGACGACCGGTTTTGGGTTCTTTCCTGCGCGGGTCAGAATAGTTCCGGCGGGACTGCAACAGGTGCTGGCCTTCAGGGCAGGTATAGCGGTCGTTGTCTTCGTCCCATTCGAAGTCGGAACGGGAAAATGTGCCATCTTTACGCTCGGATTTGTCGATCAATGGGATGAAGGGAATGATGCTGCGCTTCTTTGTCAGCCACGCTAGATTCTCCGCCGAGCCATAGGCAGTATCTGCAACGAGCCAGTCCGGTTTGATACCAAAGCGCTCTTCTGTTCGATCAATCATGGTTTGCGCCGCGCCCACTTCGGCCTGCCTGATTGAGCGTGTCGCCTCAACGTCGACGATGACGGAATGGTCGGTGTCGATCAGATAGTTGTTCGAATACGTGAAGATCGCGGGGCCTTTACGGGCCGCAGTCCATTGGCTTGCCGGATCGGAATGGGACGTGAACTTCGGCTTGACCGGCGTTGATGCCCCAAACGCTTTGTGGTCGAGAACATCGAGATATTCTCTGACGGCGCGGGGTACATCATTCGGGTCGATGGCCGATACGTCCCATTCCGCCTGCGCAGTTGAGTTCATTCGATCGACATCGGCTTCGATCAGGCTGGCATCAACGGCAAAGCCATGACCACCGCCCAGACCTTCTGAGATACAGCGTGCTACGGTGGCTTCGAACACCGAGCGCAATAGATCACTGTCCCGAAACTTGCCGTGACGATATTTAGAGAACGTGCTGTGATCGGGCACTTTTTGGTTCAAGCCAAGGCGACAGAACCAGCGATAGGCCAGGTTCAAATGAACTTCGTCACAAAGCCGCCGTTCTGACCGGATGCCCATAACGTATCCGACCACCAGCATCCGTACGATCAGCTCAGGATCAATCGAGGGACGTCCGAGGTGGCTGTAATACTGCTTCAACTGCTGGCGGATTGTGCCAACGTCCAGAAACCGGTCAATCTCGCGCAGCATATGATCCGACGGGACATGCGCTTCCATGTCAAAGTCGTAAAACAGCAGCGCCGAAGCTTCCTGGGTGCCCATCATCGCAAAATCCTCCCCCATCCTACAATAACGAATGAATCAAAGGACTTGCCGTAAAGCAACAAAGACTTTTTCAACAAAATAAGCCCAAACCTCTCGAAATTGGCAGCGCAGCGAAGGACCGCTTTCGCATTTGTATGCACCTATTGCTATATAGTGTAATTGCTATATTATTGGACTATGACCAACCTCGACTCAGTCTTTCAAGCTCTATCCGACCCAACGCGCCGGGCCATTCTTGCGCGCCTTGTCAATGGTGAAGCAACGGTTGATGAGATCCGCGAACCGTTTGATATGTCTCAGCCTTCGATCTCGCGTCATCTCAAGGTGCTGGAACAAGCGGGGCTGATCACCACCCGAATTGACGGAACATCAAGACCTCGGCGCATCGAGCCTTTGGCGTTTGCTGCGATTGAGGATTGGCTGAAGCAATATCGCGCCATCTGGCAGGCAAATTACGAACGGCTTGATGGCCTTTTAGAACAACTCAAGCAGGAAGATGATGCAGAATGAAACCTCTCTCAATGACAACGCCGACCGATACGACCATCGAAATCAAGCGCAGATTCGACGCGCCTGTCCGAGCGGTCTGGCGCGCCCACACCGAACCTGACCTTGTGAAGCGATGGATGACAGGTCCGCCCGGTCACACCATGCCCGAATGTGAGATCGACCTGCGGGTCGGAGGAGCATATCGTTATGTCTGGGCATGGGATGACAACCGCATGGCGGCCTACGGCACGTTTCGGGAGATCGAGGCGGAGCGTCGGCTTTTGCTGACCGAGACGTTCGACATCTTCCCGAATAACGAGACCCTTGTGGAGCAGGTCTTCAGAGAGCGTGATGGTCAGACAATCGTCACAATGAGCCTACATTACGACAGCAAGGAAACTCGGGATGGCGTCTTGCAAAGTCCGATGGATGAAGGGTTGGAGTCCAGCTATCAGAGCCTCGACAAGTTGATATCCGAGACCGTGTGATGTCTAAAGCGAAGGATGTTATTGCTGCATTGGAGGCCGAAGCCGACCCCACCGATACCGATTACGTGGCGCGCTTCTACAAGGGTGGCGACCAAGCGACTGAGGTGATGGGGGTTCGAATGCCCAAGGTCTTTCCCATCGCCAAAAGATTTCAAGTCATTGCCGTTGGACGAACTCGACAAACTACTCGATGACGACCGCTACGAGGTCAGGATGGCCGGTGTATCCATCATGGATTTTCAGGCGCGTCAGAAGAAGCTGGACCCAGATCACCGCGCGGCTTTGTTCCGCCTTTACCTGAATCGACATGACAGATTGAACAACTGGGACTTTGTGGACCGCGCGGCCCCGCATGTGATCGGCGAGCACCTTTTCGACAAGGATCGAACCGTACTCGACAAGCTCGCCCGTTCCGAGAACCCTCATGAAAGGCGGACTGCGCTAAAGCGTTTTGCTTTTTATGTGAGTCAAATGGGATTCACAGGGAAGGATTTGTCTGATTCACTCCAGTTGGGAGGTGGATCATGGGCAAGCCTTACTCTTTGGATCTTCGAAAGCGGATTTGCGCATATGTTGCGCGGGGCCATTCAGCGCGTGCTGCGGGGCGGGTGTTTGGTGTGAGTGCTGCGACCGCTGTGCGGTTCGGAGCTGAACATCGGGCGAAGGGTGAGTGTGCTCCGATGTCGCAAGGGCGACCGCCTGGGCGGTTTGGCAAGTTGGCACCGCATACGGACTTCCTTCTTGATATTGTGCGCGCCGAGCCGGACATCACTCTCAAGGAATTAGCATCGGCTCTGACTGAGACCCACGGCGTGCAGGTTCAGCTCTCATCGTTGCACCGGGCACTGGAACGGGCCGGGCTGTCATATAAAAAAAGGACTGATCGCGGCTGAACGTGATCGGCCTGCGCTACGCCTGGCACGCCGGGATTGGATCATGCGTCGCCAGCCGAGAATGCGCCAGGAGCCGCACAGGCTGGTGTTTATTGACGAAACAGCGGTGAAGACGAACCTCACTCGCCTGCGTGGCCGTGCGCCGGTTGGGGAACGGCTTTACGGCACCGCACCCTTCGGCAAATGGGGGACACAGACGTTCATCGCCGGGTTGACGCAAAACGCGCTGATTGCGCCTTGGGTCATCACCGGGGCCATGAACGGCCCTGCATTTGACAGGTATATCGAAACGCAACTGGCCCCCGAACTCGAACCCGGCACTGTTGTCATCCTCGATAACCTGTCCACGCACAAAAGCCCCCGCGCCGCCGAAGCATTGCGACGGCGAGGCTGTTGGTTCTTGTTCCTGCCCGCCTACAGCCCCGACCTTAATCCAATCGAATTGGCATTCTCAAAACTCAAGGCACACCTCCGACGGATCGGGGCCAGAACCTTCGACGCCCTATTCGAGGCGCTCGCAGAAATCTGTGAACTCTTCGACCCCCAAGAGTGCTGGAACTTCATCAAGGCTGCCGGATATGCCTCAGATTAAATGCAAAACGCTTTAGTTGCAACCTATGCCTTCATCAAACGCGGTGAGGTCGGTGATACTTTTCGGATTGCGGAAATACTTGCGGATGACAGCGATCTCTACGTTCAAAAGGCGATCGGTTCCTGGGTAAGGGAGGCCGGGAAAAAGGATGAGGCTGCACTGGTGGCTTATCTGACAGCTAACTCCGTTCGATTGCCGAAAACGACAATGACCGCCGCAACAAAGCTACTGCCTGCAGAAATCCAGAACGAGTTGCGTGGCCGCTGAAAACTGACATTGGTCGGACGGCGGCCTTGTCCGCATTATGTGAATTCAAACAACACATTACGAAAGTCTGCAAAAGGGCTGTCTGCCCCGTGCCTTGCGGGCCTTCCCCCAGACGATATTTCCGGCAAGATGAAGACGATCAGTGACTGAGGCCACGGTCACGATCAATCCGCCACCAAATGGGACTATCCCGTTTGGGAGGTATTTTTCGCCCGCCAGGCCGCCCAATCCCCGGGCGTATCAAGGTCCGTGACGGCCCGTGTGTCCTTGAGCGGGACCAGTGCCACATCGCGTGCATGAGCCTTCAGGACCGACCTTGCGCCCTCATCACCATGCAATCTGGCAAGATGCTTGATGTATTTCGCAGAAAAGACAACAGGTTGCCCCGGTTTTCCGTCATGACTTGCGGCTTGCACGATCGGAGACAGGCCTTGGCTATGGAGCCCGAGAAGCAGGTGCATGTCAGAGGCCGTGACCTCTGGCATATCCGCCAGGACGATCATGATCGTCTTGTTTTTCAATCCCTTGATGCCCGTCCGGATCGACGCCGCCATGCCGTCATCGTCAGACGCCTCCACAACCTCAAGGTCCAGTCCGTCCAACGCCTCTCGGCGCTTGGCCTGACCCGGCCCCAGCACCGCGCGCGTGGCTCCGGCCTTCACGCACCGCTCGGCCATCACGCGGATCAACGGTTTGGTGTCCACTGGTTCCAGAAGCTTATCTGCACCCTTCATCCGGGAAGAGCTTCCGGCTGCGAGCAGGACGATCAGAGCAGGCACATTCATCAACGCGTCCTTGCGCCGCGCAAATCCGCGCGCATGAACGACCCGTCGGCATCGAACAATGGCGTCGTGACCAGCCGGGCCGGGCGCATTGACCCGAGGATTCTCAATCTCGACCTCCAATCCCTCAACGGCCTGATCTGTCGGCACAAATCCCATGGCCACGGACTGGCAGACGGTGTGCGAATATCCGCCGGAGGTGCAAAATCCGCGCACCTCCCCGTCGATCCATATCGGCTCATAGGCCACCACGTCGGCGTCGTCCGCATCGACGATAAACGCGCATAACCTGCGCTCAGGTGGGGCGGACCGTGCCGCCTCCACCGCGGCCCGCCCAATGAAATCGACGTTCTTTTTCAGGGAGATGAAGCGGTCCAGCCCAGTCTCGGCGGGCGTGTAATCCGGCGAGAACTCCCGCATCCACGACCCGAAGAATTTGTCGAGCCGCAAGCTCATCATCGCCCGCATTCCAAACGGCTTCATCCCGAAGGGTTTCCCCGCCTGCCAAAGCACGTTCCAAAGCGCGCGTTGCTCCATGTGGCTCACGTATATCTCGAACCCCAGATCGCCCGTGTAGCTGACGCGCTGCACATTCGCCGTCGAACATCCGATCGTGACCTGCCGCGCGTCCAGGAACGCCATGTCGGTGATGTCCTCCCGGCAGATGTCCCGCAATACCTCTCCCGCCTTTGGCCCGGCGATCTGGAACCCGGTCAGCCGGTCCGAGATATTGTCCAGCACCACGTTGTCCCCTGGCTCGCCAGGACCAGATTTGGCAGTCGGGAGATGGGCCATGAACCAGCGCATGTGGTAGTCCTGCGCGCCATACGATCCGGTCAGGCGAAAGTGATCCTCCGCCAGACACGTCACTGTGAAGTCGCCAATAATCTTGCCCTTCCCGGAGAGCATAGGTGTCAGGGACAGCCGACCGGGCTGAGGCATCCGCCCCGCCATGACCCGGTCGAGCCACGCCCGCGCGCCGGTGCCCTGCACGTCATACTTGCCGAAGTTCTGGACCTCATTGATGCCCACTGCGTCGCGCACGGCCTTTACTTCGCGTGCGGTTGCCGCAAAGGCGTTCGAGCGTCGAAACGTAGGCGTTTCGTACTTTGGTTCGCCTGGTTCCGCGAAGTAATTCGGAACTTCCAGCCCGTACTGCTGCCCCCAAACCGCGCCCATGCCATCAAACACATCGTACATTGGTGTCGTGCGAAAGGGGCGGCCAGCGGGAAGCTCCTCATTGGGGTAAACCACTGAGAACCTTGTCTGATAGTTTTCGATCACCTTTGGAAGCGTGTATCCGGGCGTGATGATCCGACCGAAGCGTGCCACGTCCATCGCCATGACGTCGCGCTCTGCCTCCCCCTCGATCATCCATTGAGCCAGCGACAAGCCAACGCCGCCGCCCTGGCTGAACCCCGCCATCACGCCGCACGCGGACCAATAGTTGCGCAGGCCCGGAACCGGGCCGACCAACGGGTTGCCGTCGGGGGCAAAGGTGAACGGGCCGTGGATGACTGATTTGATTCCGGCGCGCTCCAGCACCGGGAAGCGTTTGAAAGCAAACGCGATTGAGTCCTCGATCTTGTCGAAGTCGTCAGGCAGCAGCTCGTGCCCGAAGTCCCACGGCGTGCCATCCACAGCCCAGGGGCGGCAGGTCTTCTCGTAGAACCCGATGCACAACCCGCGCCCTTCCTGACGCAGGTACGATTCACCCGACGGGTCCATGACATGGGGATGTTCGGTGTCGCGCTCATGGATCTCTGGCGTGTCTTCCGTGACGAGGTATTGGTGTTCCATCGGGTGTAACGGCAGGTAGCACCCCGCCATCGCCGCCACTTCGCGCGCCCAGAGGCCCGCCGCATTGACGACATGCTCGGCGATGATCGTGCCCTTGTCGGTGACGACTTGCCATGTGCCATCGGGCTGCGGGTGCGTCTCCAGCACCTTGGTATGCGTATGAATGTCCGCACCGCCCATGCGGGCGGCCCTGGCGTAGGCATGGGTTGTGCCCGACGGGTCAAGGTGGCCATCGAGGGGGTCAAACAGCCCGCCCAACACGCCGTCCACATTGGTCACCGGGGCAAGGGCCTTGATCTCGTCGGGACCGATAATCTCGGTCTCCAACCCCATGAAGCGATGCTTGGCGCGCTCGGCTTTGAGCATATCGAGCCGTTCCGGCGTGTCGGCCAGGGTCACACCGCCCACGTGGTGCAATCCGCAAGACAGGTCCGTCAGCTCCTCCAACTCCTTGTAGAGCCGGATGGTATAGCCCTGCAAGGCGGCCATGTTCGTATCGCCGTTGAGCGTGTGAAACCCGCCCGCCGCGTGCCAGGTGGAGCCGGACGTCAACTCGGACCGCTCCAGCAGGGTCACGTCAGACCAGCCCAGTTTGGTCAGGTGGTAGGCGACAGAAGCGCCGACAACGCCGCCCCCGATGATGCAAACGCGGGTGTGGGATTTCATAGGCGCGGCTCCTTGGGTGTCGGGGCATCTGAGAGGAGGGGCAGACGCATGGCAAGTCTGATTGCGACATTTGCCTGCGCCGGGACCGACAGAGCCCGTGGCTGCGTCGGAATGAGTTGTATTTGGCAAGATGATCGGGGAAGCGGGCGGGGATTATCGTTGGGCCAGCGCGTCCCGCAGCATCGTAAGCACGGCGTCTTGCGGCACGTCGGCTGTCACGAACGCCTCACCGATGCCGCGCGCAAGGATGAAGCGGAGTTGGCCTGCAACGACCTTTTTATCCTGCCCCATCAGGGACATCAGTGCCTCGGCGTCCGGCAGATCGCCGGGGATGTCGCTTATGTCGCGCTTGGTGCCCATTGCGGCGAGGTGGGCGCGGACGCGGCTCGGATCCTCTTGCGAGCAGAGGCCGAGGCGGGATGACAGCTCGAACGCCAGCGCACAACCGATCGCCACGCCTTCACCGTGCAGCAGGCGGTCCGAATAGCCGGTTGCCGCCTCCAGTGCATGGCAGAATGTGTGGCCAAGGTTCAGCAGCGCGCGGTCGCCTTGCTCTGTCTCATCACCGGCGACGATATCGGCCTTCATCCGGACGGAACGGCGGACAGCTTCCTGCCGGAGTGTGGGGGTTCGGGCCAGTGCCGGTCCGTTGGCCTCCAGCCATGCGAAAAAAGCGCTGTCGCCGAGCATTCCGTATTTTGCGACCTCACCATAGCCCGCGAGAAAATCACGCGGCTCCAGGGTGCCGAGCACATCAATATCGGCCAGCACCAGCGACGGCTGGTGGAAGGCGCCGATCAGGTTCTTGCCTTGACGTGCATTGATACCGGTCTTGCCGCCGACGGAGCTGTCGACCTGCGCCAAAAGCGACGTCGGGATCTGCACAAACCGAATACCGCGACGGTGGATCGCAGCCGCGAACCCCACCAGATCTCCGACCACGCCACCGCCGAATGCGACGACGACATCGCCGCGTTCGACACGTTCGTCCAGCAGCCACTCCGCGACGCGTTGCAGGTGGGGCCAGGATTTTGTGCTCTCTCCGGGGGGCAGGATCAGCGTCTCGCTGTCGATGCCTGCGGCAGATAACCCGGCGCGCAGGGTCGCCAGATGCAGGCCTGCGACCGTCTCCTCCGTCACAATCCAGACTTTGGGTCGCGTCAGCAGGCCCGCGATGCGCGCACCCGATTGCGCCAGTAGGGCCTGACCAATCTCCACGTCATAGGCGCGTTCGCCAAGTTCAACCCGGACAATATCGCTCATGCAGAGGCCCCGTTCGGAAGGACGGCCTGGGCCGTGATCAAAATGTCCATGACCCGGTCTGCGGTGGCGTCGATGGACCAATCGGGCTGAACCGATACCTTCCATGGTGCTAATTCGTACGACGGTGTTCGCGTTCTCAGAAGCGCAGCCAGGGTCGCCTTGGGATCGTTGGTCTGTAGCAGCGGACGATGGGATTTGTGTCGGACGCGGGACCAGAGCAGATCCAGATCAGCCTCAAGCCAGACCACGCAGGCGTTGTCCAGCAACAAGGTGCGGTTGCCCTCGGTCAGCCAGGCGCCGCCGCCGGTGGAAAGGATGCAGGGCGGGGCATCCAACAGGCGCGCGATTATACGGCCTTCCTTGTCGCGAAAGAACGGCTCTCCGTAGCGGTCAAAGATCTCGGCAATAGAAAGTTTCGCCGACGCAACGATTTCCGCGTCCGAGTCGCACATTTCAACCCCAAGACGCGCCGACAAGGTCCGGCCAATCGCTGTCTTGCCCGACCCCATCATACCAATCAGCACGACGCTTTCGACCAACCTAAGGTCTGATCGCAGCTTCAAGTGTGGCACGCTTTCGCCCATGGTCGAAAATAATTCCCCGATCGGTGGCGAAATCTCGCCGTCCATGGCTTATATGAGATCACAAGCGGCGGCAAACGCCGATGAGATTTTTTGGGACCGGGCAGGTAGAACCATGGGGCGGATACTTATCATATTGATCTTGCTGATAATTTTGGGGTTCATTGGGCTGGTGGGCTATGCCTATTCCGGTTTTTTGCAGCCTGACGTGCGTTCGGTCACGCAACCGGTTCAGTTGAATGTGGACTAGCCGCACACCCTTTGCGGTCGCGGGCGCGAGCCTCTCGCTGATGCTTTTTCTGAGTGCGGCCAGTGGCCAGACCACCGAGATCGACACGACCGGGCTTCCTGAATTGGGGGAACCGGCCTGGCTCTCGGACGCCATTACACGGCCCCATGCAAACATTGCCACGGACGCCTCTACGCCAGCGATTGCGGTCATGTCGCTGGATGCAATCGCGCTGGAAGGCGTGGGGCTTTTGCCGACGTCCATTACCGGCTTGCCTGCGGGCCTTTGGGGCGCGTCCAAGACTGAGGATCTGGCAACCCTGATGCGCTCTCAACCGATCCAGGGGCTACCTGCCATGCAGGGGTTCGCACAGATCCTGGCTCTGGCCGAACTGGACCCGCCGATGGATGCCCCGCCGGGGGGAGAGGAGTTGCTGCTGGCCCGCCTCGATATGCTGCTGGCCCGCGGCGCGCTGGACCCGGCGCAGGCGTTGATGGAGCGGGCAGGACCCAATGATCCGGCGATCTTCCGGCGCTGGTTCGATGTCTCCTTGTTGACCGACCGACCGGACCGGGCCTGCGCGACGATGAACGCCAACCCTTCCATCGCGCCCACATACCCGGCGCGAATTTTCTGCCTCGCTCGCGGCGGCGATTGGCCGTCAGCCGCGCTGCTTCTGAATACCGCTGAGGCCGTCGGTCAGATCTCTGAGGAGGAGGGCGATTTGATAGCGCGGTTCCTCGATCCCGAGCTGTTCGAGGGTGAAGGCCCGCTGCCCCCCGACACTACCCTGACGCCGCTGGAATTCCAGATGCGCATGGCCATAGCAGAGCGTCCCTACGCGGCTGGTCTGCCGTTGGCTTTCGTCCATGCGGATCTCAGCGTGCTGGCGGGATGGCGCGCGCAACTGGACGCGGCAGAGCGGTTGACGCGATCAGGCGCGATTGCCCCGCAGGAGTGGCTGGCGATTTATACCGCGCAGGCCCCGTCAGCGTCCGGCGCGGTGTGGGAGCGCGTGGGTGCTGTACAGGCCTTTGATACGGCGCTGCTGGCAGGCGACGCCGCGCGCGCAGCTGAGTTGCTGGAGCCCGCGTGGGACGCGATGACCAGCGCAGGCCTCAGCGTTGCCTTTGCCAATATCTACGGCGAGCGTCTGCTTCGCATGCCGCTTGTGGATGAGGCGGGGGTCCTGGCCCGGCGCATCGGCCTGTTGTCGCCGGTCTATGAACAGGTGGCCCAGACTGCCGTGCCCCAAAGTGCGGATGAACGGTTCTCCTTCGCCATCGCGCAAGGTCTGCCGCCATTGGCGCCGGGCGGAAACCCGACCGATGCTGCCATCGCGGCTGCGTTCGCCACGACGCTGCCAGAGCATCGCTATAGCCTCTACCTTGAGCAAAACCGACTGGGTGAAGCACTGTTGCGCGCAACTCTCGTGCTGGGACAGGGCACGCCGGACGCCGACGATCTGACCGATGCCCTGGTCCTGTTTCGTGTCGTGGGGCTGGAGGATCTGGCACGCCGTACCGCGTTGCAACTGCACCTGTTGGACGGGTAGAATGGCGGCTCCCGCGACCGATACTGACTGGATCGCGCTCTATCTGGACGCCGCTGCGGCGGAGCAGGGGGCGGCGCGAAATACGCTTCTGGCCTATGGGCGTGATCTGCAAGACGCCATGGCGGCGTTGCGGCGCTCCGGCGGCTTCAGGGCAGCGGATCGGACCGCGCTGGAAAGCTACATCGCCGGGCTTGAGGCAGAGGGGCTTGCCGCCGCCACCCGCTCGCGCCGCTTGTCATCGCTTCGGCAACTCTATCGGTTCGCCTATGAGGAAGGCTGGCGCAGCGACAATCCGACCTTGCAGATCACCGGCCCCGCCAAAGCCCGCAAACTGCCGTCCTCCCTCACCGTGGCGGAGGTCGATGCGTTGCTGGAGGCCAGCACAACCGTCGGGCGCTCGCAGGCGGACAGGTTGCGCAACCACTGCCTGATGCAAATTCTCTACGCCACCGGCCTGCGCGTGACCGAACTTGTATCGCTTCCGAAGTCGGCCCTGCGCGGCGATCCGCGGATGCTGCTGGTTCTCGGCAAGGGCGGGAAGGAACGGATGGTGCCCCTGTCGCCGCCCGCCCGAGAGGCGATCACTGCGTGGCTCAAGCATCTGGACGACGTGGAGGACGGTGAGACCAAGAGCCTGTTTGCCTTCCCGTCACGCGGCAAGTCCGGTCATCTGACACGGGTGCGGTTCTATACTCTGATCAAGGGGCTTTGCGTGGAGGCTCATATTGATCCCGCCCGCGTCACGCCCCACACCCTGCGCCATGCCTTCGCCACGCATCTGTTGCAGAACGGTGCGGATCTGCGCGCGATCCAGACGCTTCTGGGCCACGCCGATATTGCCACCACCGAGATCTACACCCACATCCTTGATGAGCGTCTGCGTGACCTGGTCCTCGAAAAGCATCCACTGGCGAAGCGTTCATAGCATCACCGCCCGATAAAGCGGGTGCCTGCGTCAGCCACGGCTTGAATGGCGCGCGCACCATCCCCATAACCAGAGGATGGACACAGACCTCGCCCTTCCCGAACCATCCGCTTTTCAGGATCCCACCACATGGATCATAACCGGCGTCATCCTGGCGCTGCTGGTGATCTCGGGCTTCTTCTCCGGCTCGGAGACGGCGCTGACGGCGGCTTCGCGCGGCAAGTTGCGGTCCATTGCGGATCGTGAAGATGGACCCGCCAAAGGCGCGGGCCGCGCGTTGGAGTTGAAGGAGGACAGCGAACGCCTGATCGGAGGCATCCTTCTGGGCAACAATCTGGTGAACATTCTGGCCACCTCGCTGGCCACGGCGCTTTTCGCGTCGGTGCTTGGCGATGGCGCGATTGTGGCGGCGACACTGGTCATGACCGCGCTGGTGCTGATCTTCGCCGAAGTGCTGCCGAAGACCTACGCGATCAACAACCCCGAGATGTCCGCGGCCCGTGTCGCGCGGCCCGTCGGTCTGATCATCACGATCATGTCCCCCGTTGTGGCCGTCGTGCGGATTCTAGTGCGCGGCGTGCTGCGTCTGTTTGGTCTGCATATTGACGCAGGCGCGAACATGCTTTCGGTGCATGAGGAGATCATGGGGGCGCTCTCCATCGGTCAGCAGGAGGGGTCGGTCGAGAAGGAACACCGGGATCGGCTCATGGGCGCGCTTGATCTGCATGAGCGCACGGTGGAGGAAATCATGCTCCACCGCTCCGGCATCGAGATGATCGACGCTGACGCGGACCCGGAGGAGATCCTGAGCCAGGCGCTGCAATCGCGTCACACCCGTCTGCCGGTCTTTCGCGACAATTCCGAGAACATCGTCGGCGTCGTCCACGCCAAGGACCTGCTGCGCGCCATCGACCGGCTGACCCGCGGCGAGAACGCTCCCGGGTTGGCCGGTTTCGATATCGCCGATGTGGCGATGAAGCCCTACTTCATTCCGGAGACCACCACGCTTGACGATCAGATGCGGCAGTTTCTGCGCCGCCACACCCATTTTGCGCTGGTGGTGGATGAATACGGCGCGCTTGGTGGATTGATCACGCTGGAGGATATTCTGGAAGAGATCGTGGGCGAAATTACCGATGAATTCGACACGCCGGACGCCCCGGTTCTGAAGCCGGATTCGGCGGGCAATTTCATGATCGACGGGCTGATGACGATCCGCGATCTGAACCGCGCGACCGATTGGACCCTGCCCGATGAAGAGGCCAATACTGTCGCGGGGCTGGTGATCCATGAAGCGCAGACGATCCCCGAGAAGGGGCAATGCTTTGCCTTCCACGGCTTCCGGTTCGAGGTGGCCGCGCGCGAGCAGAATCGGTTGACGAAATTGAAGATCCGGCGGCTGTGAGGGCGGCTGCTCAAGGTTGAGCAGACGTCCAAGATGCTGATACTAAAGGGATAGTCTGAAGCGTTAACCATTTGTACACCTGTCGGAGCCGCGCCGGAACCGCTCAGGAGCCGCGCCGCAACATTGCGGCGGCGGACATACAGGAGAGGAGACCACCATGCATAAACTGCAATCCCAGGGACTGCACCATGTCACGATCATGGGCGCGGACAGGCAGACCTCCATCGACTTCTGGGAAGGGGTGCTCGGCATGCCGTTCGTGTTCGAGCAGCCCAATCTGGACGATCCCGAGCAGGGCCACCTCTACTTCGATCCCGGCGACGGCAGGCTGATCACGATCTTCACGTCGGAGAGCCGCAAAGCCCCGGGACGCGCGGCGGACCAGGACGTGGGCCAGCTGCACCACATCGCGTTCTCGGTCAGCCAGTCGATGTATTCCCAGCTGGCCGAACGGCTGGATGCGCGCGGGATCTCGCATTCGGGCGAGAAGGACCGCGGGTTCATGAACTCGATCTATTTCCGTGACCCGTTGGGCATGCTGGTGGAACTGGCGTCGTATCGGTTCGAGCCGCCCGCAGGCCACACCCACGCGGATGTGCTGATGGCGGCCCACAAGGTTCGGGTGGAGGCAGGCGACGAGGCGATTGCCGACACGCATCTGGCGATTGCGATTGAGCAGTTGAGCGCGCAGCGGGCGTCATTGAGCGATTGAGTGAGGGGCGTTTCGCGGGTGCGGCGAATGGTTGTTTCGAGCCCATCAAGTAGCATTTCTGCGTAGCAGCGAATGCCAGCTATCGGGAAGCAGCACGAGAGCCGATTGCTTCACTGAACCGGAGCAGATATCCGTCCGGATCAGCGACAGCGAACTGTAGAACGCCAATGTCGAACTCTCCGACGCGATACCATCGTTCTTCCGGTGCAAGAGAAAGTTCGACACCTGTTCGCTCCAGTCTCTTAATGAGCGGCGCTATGGATTTCGTTTGAATTTGCAGATTGACGCCGCGACCAAGAGGTCGTTCCAAAGGTGTCTGATCAGTCACCAAATTACGCTCAAGGTTCGCTTGATAGAACATGAGCTGAGCGCCCTCGAACTCCAAGAAGACAAAGCCCTCGTCGGGACGCTGGAAGGTAATCTTGAATTCTAGGCATTGCGTATAGAATTCTAGACTTTCCCGCCAGTCCAGAACAGCAAATTCTGCTACCAGCGAGTTGATCTGGATTGGGCCAGTAGACAATGGATCAGACCTGTTCTTTTTTAGGATCAAATGCGACGTTCTGCGAATAAGCCTTAGAGCAGACGTTGGCGCGCGTCGAGCGAACGGCATGTTTGTCCGCTCAGCCGCCATTCGTGCGCATTGTTCAGCCCCCCCTCAATCCACCCCGCGGTAGGGCTGCACGTATGGCAGCGCCATATCCCAGGGGAAGAAGATCCATGTGTCCTGGCTCACGCCGGTGATGACGGTATCGACCATCGGCTCGCCCTCGGGCTTGGCGTAGACGGTGGCGAAATGGGCGTTGGGGTAGCGGTTGCGGACCAGTTCCAGCGTTTTGCCGCTGTCGACCAGATCATTGACCACCAGGATGCCTTCGCCGTCGCCCATCAGCTCTGCATCGGGGGCTTTCAGAACGCGCGCCTCACGCCGCGAATGTCGGCTTCCCGATAGGCGGCGTTTGATCTAGACTCTGGATAAGGGCTCACTCCCATCAAGGCTCAGTCAATGCTTTCCATCCTTGCCGACCGCACCTTCCGGCACCTGTTTCTGGCGCAGATCATCGCCCTTCTTGGAACCGGGATGGCCACAATCGCCCTTGGATTGCTGGCCTACGATCTGGCGGGCGACCGGGCGGCGCTGGTTCTGGGGACGGTCTTTACAATCAAGATGATCGCCTATGTCGGCGTTGCGCCCATTGCCGGGGCCTTTGCCAATCGCTGGCCGCGACGCACCATGCTGGTCAGCCTTGATCTGATCCGGGCGGTCGTGGCTCTTTGCCTGCCGTTCGTCACCGAAATCTGGCAGGTCTATGTTCTGATCTTCGTGCTGCAATCCGCATCTGCCGCCTTCACCCCCACGTTTCAGGCCACGATTCCCGACATCCTGCCGGACGACGAGCGGTATACGCGCGCCCTGTCGCTGTCGCGCCTGGCCTATGATCTGGAGAACCTCGTCAGCCCGACACTGGCCGCGATCCTGCTGGCGTTCGTCAGCTATCAGGTGCTGTTCTATGGCACGGTCGTCGGCTTCATCGGGTCGGCGTTTTTGGTGGTGTCCGTCCTGTTGCCCAGTCCAAAGGCCACCGCGCCGCGCGGCATTTACGACCGGACCACGCGGGGCATACGGATTTATCTTGCGACGCCGCGCCTGCGCGGGCTGTTATCGCTGAACCTTGCGGCGGCGGCTGCCGGGGCCATGGTGCTGGTGAACACGATCATTCTGGTCAAATCGGATCTGGGTCTTGGCGACACGCAGGTCGCGATGGCGCTGGGGGCCTTTGGCGGTGGCTCCATGCTGGCCGCGCTTGCTCTGCCGCGCCTTCTCGACAATCGACCCGACCGACCGGTGATGATTGCGGGCGCGGCGTCACTGGTTATCGCGCTCTTGGTGCTTGGAGTATGGATCGCAGCCGTCGGCGCGACCTGGGCTGTGCTGCTGGTTGGATGGTTTGCCATTGGCCTCAGCTACTCCGTCGTGCTGACACCGTCCGGGCGGCTTCTGAAACGGTCGGCCCATGCCGAGGACCGTCCTTCGGTCTATGCCGCCCAATTCGCCCTGTCGCATGTCTGCTGGTTACTGGCTTATCCGCTGGCGGGGTGGCTGATCACCGCATTCAGCCCCGTGGTTGCGTTTATCGGCCTCGGCCTGATCGCGGGCGCGGGCCTGATCGGAGGGGTGCTGTTATGGCCGCGCGAGCAGGATCTTGACGTCGAACACAGCCATCCCGATCTTCCGAAAGATCACCCGCACCTTGCTGGTGGGATCCCGCACAGCCATCCGATCATTATAGACGACTGGCACCCGCACTGGCCTCGTTCTGCGGCGGGCGACGGATAACGCTCGGATCACCGAGCAGCCCGCCAGAGGCCGGTTGCGACGGTCGGCGTCGTCGCGCACAGCGGACGCCCTGCGAGGGGTCGTCGCGCACAGCCGAGGCCCTGCGAGCGGCGCGGGCGGGGGTGGATCAGTCGGTGCCGCGATAGGGCTGCACGTATTGCAGGGCCATGTCCCAGGGGAAGAAGATCCATGTGTCCTGGCTCACGCCGGTGATGAAGGTATCGACCATCGGCTCGCCCTCGGGCTTGGCGTAGACGGTGGCGAAATGGGCGTTGGGGTAGCGTTCGCGAACCAGTTCCAGCGTTTTGCCGCTGTCGACCAGATCATCGACGATAAGAATGCCTTCGCCGTCACCCATCAGCTCTGCATCCGGGAGTTTCAGCACCCGCGCCTCACGCCGCCGGTCGGCCTTGCCGCCGCCTGAATGGTAGGACACGACGGAGATCGTATCGACGGTGCGGATGTCCAATTCGCGCGCCACGATCATCGCGGGCGCCATGCCGCCACGGGTGATCGCCACGACCGCTTTCCACGCGCCGCCTTTGCCATCAATGGTGTCGGGGCCTTTGCCGTCCAGACGCCAGGCCAGCGCGCGGCTGTCGCGGTGGATCTGGTCCCACGAGATGTGGAAGCCCTTTTCATGGGGAAGTTGTGTGGTCATCTCATCAGCCCTTCTTCTCCAACGTCATATCGGGTGCCTCGGGGTTTTTCATGCCGATCACATGATAGCCCGCGTCGACGTGGTGCACCTCGCCGGTGACAGCACTGCCCAGATCGCTCAGCAGATAGAGCGCCGATTTGCCGACCTCGTCCTGGGTCACGGTGCGGCGCAGGGGCGAATTGTTCTCGTTCCATTTCAGGATGTAGCGGAAATCGCCGATGCCCGACGCGGCCAGGGTCTTGATCGTGCCCGCAGAGATCGCGTTGACGCGGATGCCATCGCGGCCCAGATCCTCGGCCAGATACATGACCGACGCCTCCAGCGCCGCTTTTGCCACGCCCATGACGTTGTAATGCGGCATGACCTTTTCGGCGCCGTAGTAGGTGAGGGTGAGGAGCGAGCCGCCGTTGTTCATTATCTTTTCGGCGCGCTGGCAGACGGCGGTGAAGGAGTAGACCGAGATGTTCATTGTCATCTCGAAATTCGCCACAGAGGTCTCGACATAGCGGCCACGGAGTTCGTTTTTGTCCGAAAAACCAATGGCATGGACGACGAAGTCAATGTTGCCCCATTCCGTCTTCAGCGTCTCGAACAGAGCATCCAGCGAGGCCTCATCGCCGACATCGCAGGGGATCACCAGCGACGATCCGACCTGTTCGGCCAATGGTTTCACCCGCTTCAGCAATGCATCGCCCTGATACGAGAACGCCAGCTCCGCGCCTTCCGCCGCCACCGCCTTCGCGATCCCCCAGGCGATGGATTTATCGTTCGCAAGTCCCATGATCAGGCCACGCTTGCCGTCCATCATCCCCATCGCATTTGTCCCATTTGTTATTGTTGGTGTAAGCCTGTGGTAAGACATCGCTTGCAGGGCCACAAGGCGGGGCAGGCCCCAAGTGCCCTTGTCCGGGGTCCCCGCGCCCGTTAGCTGCTGGGAAGGCACATGGGCAAGGAGGCAGGACATGACCGAAAGAGCAGGGATATTTGCAGGCGAGGATCCGTTCGCGCTGGCGCAATCCTGGCTGGCGGAGGCGAAGGCGGCGGAGGTCAATGATCCGGACGCCATCGCACTGTCGACGGTGGACGCGGATGGGCTGCCCAATGCGCGGATGGTCCTGCTCAAGGAGATCGAGGCGCCGGCCGACGGGCAGGGGGCATTCGTGTTCTACACCAACTTCGGGTCCGCCAAGGCGCGCGAGATCGAGGCGGCGGGCAAAGCCGCCTTCGTGATGCATTGGAAAAGCCTGCGCCGCCAAATTCGCGTCCGTGGCCTGACGTCACGCGTAAGTGATGTCCAGGCCGATGCCTATTATGCGACCCGATCCCTCAAGAGCCGACTGGGGGCCTGGGCGTCGGATCAATCGCAACCGCTGCACAGCCGGGCGGCCTTGATGGCCGAGGTTGCGCGCGTCACGGCGGCCCATGGACCCGCCCCGAAACGGCCGCCGCACTGGGGCGGGATCCGCATCACGCCGCTGGAAATCGAGTTCTGGGCCGACGGTGCATTCCGTCTCCATGACCGGTTCCAGTGGCGTCGCGATGATGAGGCCAACCCTTGGAACGTCCGCCGCCTGAATCCCTAAATGACGTGCGCGTTACCTGACTTTAGTGTTGCCGGATTGCAATTTTTTGTAGCGTGAATTTGCAAGTATCTGAAATCCAATGATTCTTAAAACTTGTATACGATCAGAACCGTGGCACCATGAAAAGATTAACAAGGGACAGGAGTCAACAATTGGGCATGATCGGAGACGGTGACTTGGCGCCTCAGGTGTCTGGGCAGGTGAAGTGGTTCGATACGGTCAAAGGTTTTGGCTTTGTTGTCTGCGATGAAGGTGGGCCTGATATCCTGTTGCACGCCAATGTTCTGCGTAACTATGGACGCGGTTCGGTGGCGGAGGGCGCGCGGATCATCGTCCGGGCGCAACACACTGCAAGGGGCGTTCAGGCGACCGAGGTGATTGGCATCGAGGCTGTCTCGGGAGGCACACCAGAAACCGAGCACGTCGCGATTGATCTGCCTGATGCCTCTCACGTTTCTCTTGTCCCGGCCCGTGTGAAATGGTTTGACAAGATCAAGGGCTTTGGTTTTGCCAACGCCTTTGGCGACCACGAGGACGTGTTCCTTCATGTGGAGGTGCTGCGTCGATTTGGGTTGGCCGAGGTTATGCCGGGTGAGGCGGTCGCGATCAAAGTGGTCGACGGTCCACGGGGCAAAATGGCCGCAGAGGTGCGGACCTGGGACGAGATTTAACGGCGGCCGCTCGGACCACGGGACGCGCAGGCGCCCTGGTAAACGAAAGGCCTGACCATCATGTTTCGCACAACGATTCTCAGCATTTTTTTCGCGGCGACAAGCCTCGCGGCCATGCCGGTTCATGCGCTTTGCAGTGAAGACCGGGTGGAATTGCGCGGCGAGTGGGGCACCGCACGGTTTCGGGTGGAGATTGCGGATGATCGCCGGGAACGCGCCCAGGGTCTGATGAATGTGGAAGAGATGCCGCGCCTGTCCGGGATGCTGTTTGTCTATGATCGTCCGCAACAGGTCAACTTCTGGATGGAAAACACGCTGATTCCGCTGGACATGATTTTCATGGATCCGACGGGGCTGGTGGTCAACGTCCACTCCAACGCCGTGCCACTGGATCGTACGCCAATTCCGGGCGGCAGCGACAACATCCTTTATGTGCTGGAACTCAACGGCGGCGTGGCCGAAGATCTGGGCATCGCGCCCGGAAGTCAGATGCGTCATCCCAGCATGGATCAGGACACAGCGCTCTGGCCTTGCCCCGAGTGAACACACGCTGTTTCAGCCTATCTCAAAGGACAACACGAAACGGGCTTGCAAACCCACGCGTCGGACCTTTATGACACGCGCACGGTCGGGGCGTGGCGCAGTCTGGTAGCGCACCTGTTTTGGGTACAGGGGGTCGTGAGTTCGAATCTCGCCGCCCCGACCATTTTTCTAAATCTAGTAGTTTTTCACAGATGGCTGTCGCTATGTGGTGGGTTGTGTGTCGTTTGCGTCACCACGAGGCTATATGTGGTGGCGGCGAAAATGCGCGTCTGCGGACAACAGAGCTTGGTCTGCGAAGTGTTAATGTGAAGGCATCGCTTTCACGTCGCAACCTATCCCGCCCGGTTTAAAGGAAAACTCCTGCACGACAGGATGCCGCTGTAGTCATAGGAATCGCCCTGTCGGTGGGTCAGCCGAATTGACCCTACGTTTGCAAGTATTTTTTCCACAGATTTATGACAAAAATCCATTGACCCGATTGGGGTGAATACGTCACTTAGTGGTTATCGGAAGAAGCACTACTACATATAGCGCACTTCTGATGGGGCATAGGGATAGCTCAACCAACGACGACACATTTATCCTCTCGCGCCGCCCGCAGGCCTTCTGCGGACGACCGGAGACCATGTGCGTCGGCGACAGAGCAGACTTGCCAGAATGAGAGACGGTCAGAGGGCGCAAGACCCTGGCAAACCGGCGGTATTAGGGAAATGAGCCCGAGGGCTCTGGTGAGATAAGAGGCAGTAGGATGAAGATTGAACGGCGATTTACCCGCGATGGCGCAGATGTGTACGCGGACCAGACCTTCACGACGACGACGTCGGAAATCCGCAACCCCGACGGGACGGTGGTGTTCAAGCTGGAGAACGTCGAAGTGCCTGCCGGATGGAGCCAGGTCGCCTCGGATGTGATTGCCCAGAAATACTTCCGCAAAGCAGGCGTTCCGGCGGCGTTGAAGCCGCTGAAGGAAAAGGGTGTCCCGTCCTTCCTTCAGCGCCACGTGGCCGATGAAAAGGCGCTGGCCGCGCTGCCCGAAGATCAGCGCTATGGCGGAGAGACCTCGTCCAAACAGGTGTTTCGCCGCTTGGCCGGAGCCTGGGCGTACTGGGGCTGGAAGGGTGGCTATTTCACCTCGGAAGCCGACGCGCAGGCCTATCTGGACGAAATGCAGCTGATGCTGGCGCGCCAGATGGCCGCGCCGAATTCGCCGCAGTGGTTCAACACCGGCCTGCACTGGGCCTACGGCATCGACGGTCCGGCGCAGGGCCACCATTATGTCGACTACAAGTCCGGCAAGCTGACGAAATCCACGTCGTCCTACGAGCATCCACAGCCGCACGCCTGCTTTATCCAGGGCGTGCAGGACGATCTGGTCAACGACGGCGGCATCATGGATCTGTGGGTGCGTGAGGCGCGTCTGTTCAAATACGGCTCCGGCACCGGCACCAACTTCAGCCACCTGCGCGGCGCCGGGGAATCACTGTCGGGGGGCGGCAAATCCTCCGGCCTGATGGGCTTTCTGAAGATCGGCGACCGGGCGGCAGGGGCGATCAAGTCCGGCGGCACCACGCGCCGTGCGGCGAAGATGGTCATCGTCGATGCCGACCACCCCGATATCGAAGACTTCATCCAGTGGAAGGTGCTGGAGGAGCAGAAAGTCGCCTCCATCGTTGCGGGCTCCAAGATGCACGAGCAGATGCTCAACGGGATCTTCGCGGCGATCGGAACCTGGGACGGCGCGCTTGACGATGCGGTTGATCCGGCCAGGAACGAGGCATTGAAGTCTGCCATTCGGGCGGCCAAAAAGGTCGCGATCCCGGAGACTTACGTGAAGCGCGTGCTGGATTATGCGCGTCAGGGCCACACCAGCATTGAATTCCCCGTCTATGACACGGATTGGGACAGCGAGGCGTATAATTCCGTCTCCGGCCAGAATTCCAACAACTCCATCCGCGTGACCGACGCGTTCCTGAGGGCGGTCGAGACCGACGAGATGTGGGCGCTGACCAACCGCAAGGACGGCAAGGTCGCCAAGGAAATCAAGGCCCGCGATCTGTGGGAAAAGGTCGGCCACGCCGCCTGGGCCTGCGCCGATCCCGGCATTCAGTTTCACGACACGGTCAATGCCTGGCATACCTGCCCGGAAGACGGCGAGATCCGCGGATCGAACCCGTGCTCCGAGTACATGTTCCTTGACGACACCGCCTGTAACCTCGCGTCGATGAACCTGCTGACCTTCTACACCGGCGGCACGTTTGACGCGGAATCCTACATGCATGCCTGCCGCCTCTGGACGCTGACGCTGGAAATCTCGGTGATGATGGCGCAGTTCCCGTCCAGGGAAATCGCGCAGCGGTCGTATGATTTCCGCACGCTGGGTCTGGGCTTTGCCAACATCGGCGGCCTGCTGATGAACATGGGATACTCTTACGACAGTGCCGAGGGTCGCTCCCTTTGTGGTGCCCTGACCGCGATCATGACCGGCGTGTCCTATGCCACATCGGCCGAAATCGCGTCTGAGCTTGGCCCCTTCGCGGGCTACAAGAAGAACCGCGAGCATATGCTGCGGGTCATGCGCAACCACCGCGCCGCCGCCTACGGCAAGACGGAGGGCTTTGAGGATGTCAACGTCAACCCCGTCGCGCTGGATCACATCAACTGCCCCGACCAGAAGCTGGTCGAACTGGCCAAACACGCCTGGGATGAGGCGCTGACGCTCGGCGAACAGCACGGCTACCGCAATGCCCAGGCCACAGTGATCGCGCCCACGGGCACCATCGGTCTGGTGATGGATTGCGACACCACGGGCATCGAGCCCGACTTCGCCCTGGTGAAGTTCAAGAAGCTGGCCGGTGGCGGGTACTTCAAGATCATCAATCAATCGGTCCCCAGCGCGCTGGAGGGCCTTGGCTATTCCTCGTCGCAGATCGAAGAGATCATTGCCTACGCGGTCGGTCACGGCACCATCGGTCAGGCGCCCGGCATCAACCACACCTCGCTGATCGGCCACGGCTTTGGCCCGACACAGATTGCCAAGATCGAGGAGGCGCTTCCAAGCGCATTCGACATCCGCTTCGTGTTCAACCAATGGACCCTTGGTGCGGAGTTCTGCTCCGAGACCCTCGGCATTCCGGCCGAGAAACTGAACGATCCCACCTTCGATCTGCTGCGTCATCTGGGCTTTTCCAAGAAGGACATCGACGCCGCCAACGACCATGTCTGTGGGACCATGACCTTGGAGGGCGCGCCGTTCCTTCAGGACGAGCATCTGCCCGTCTTCGATTGCGCGAACCCCTGCGGGAAGAAGGGCAAGCGCTATCTGAGCGTGGATGCACATATCCACATGATGGCGGCCTCGCAGTCCTTCATCTCGGGTGCGATCTCCAAGACGATCAACATGGCCAACCACGCCACGATTGAAGACTGCCAGAAGGCCTATGAGCTGTCGTGGTCTTTGGGGGTGAAAGCCAATGCACTGTATCGCGACGGCTCCAAGCTGTCGCAGCCTCTGGCCGCAGCGCTGGTCGAGGACGATGACGAGGCGGCGGACATCCTTGAGACCGGAACAGTCCACGAGAAGGCCATCGTTCTGGCCGAGAAGGTGATCGAAAAGGTCATCGTCAAAGAGGTCGCGCGCGGTCGCGAAAAGATGCCTCAGCGCCGGAAGGGCTATACCCAGAAGGCGATTGTCGGCGGGCACAAGGTGTATCTGCGCACCGGCGAATATCAGGACGGCAACCTGGGCGAGATCTTCATCGACATGCACAAGGAAGGTGCGGGCTTCCGGGCGATGATGAACAACTTCGCCATCGCGGTCAGCGTCGGCCTGCAATACGGCGTGCCGCTGGAGGAGTTCGTGGACGCCTTCACCTTCACCAAGTTCGAGCCGTCGGGCATGGTGCAGGGCAACGAGACGATCAAGAACGCCACGTCGATCCTCGACTACATCTTCCGCGAACTGGCCGTCAGCTATCTGGACCGTACCGATCTGGCGCATGTCGCGCCCACGGGTGAGACCTTCGATGACGTCGGTCGCGGCCAGGAGGAAGGGGTGCGCAACTTCGAGGAAGTGCCGGGATCGCGCGCGACCTCTGCCGTTGATGTGCTCAAGCAGGTGGCCTCCACCGGCTACCTGCGCAACCGCGCCCCGCAGGAATTGCATGTGCTGCAGGGCGGCATGCAGTCCGACCCGATCGCGGTGCTGGAAACGCTGGTGCCCGAGGTCAGGGGCACAACCATCGCGGCCGCAGCGTCGACCACGGCAATCACCACCGGAGCCGTCTCCATCGACGCCAGAACCAAGGCGAAGATGCAGGGCTATGAGGGCGAGGCCTGCGGCGAATGCGGCAACTACACGCTGGTGCGCAACGGCACCTGCATGAAATGCAACACCTGCGGCGGAACGTCGGGGTGTAGCTGAGAGATCGGGCATGCGGGTCCCTCACCAGACCCGCATGTCTGAGAAACGGGGTGGGACCCGCAGAGAATCTTCGATTTTCGCTGCATCCCACGTCACAGGGTTTCCGTTGGAAACCCGCGATATCCGGGGTGGGTGCGCTCACCCCTGACGCGGATCAGGCCGCAGGCAGAATATGACGAGCAGTCTAAAGATCAGAGCCTGATAAGCGAAACTGGGGGTCTCTTCGGAGGCCCCTTTTTCCTGTTTTATCATTTAGTTGTGCGGTGTTCTTCAGGTGACGCATGAGCGTTTTTCATCCCTTGCCGCTCAGGGCGCCGCGGGCGATACTCCGGCCCATGCGCTCCGTCCTTCTCAGCTCGTTGTTGTCGGTGATCCTGACCCTGCCTGCCTCGGCGGCAGACGTATTGGTCTTCGCCGCAGCCAGCCTTGCCGGGCCGCTCGATACCATTGCCGCGCGGTTTGAGCAGGAGACTGGCCATGCGGTGACGCTGTCGTATGCCGGGTCTTCCGCCCTTGCGCGACAGATCGAGGCGGGCGCACCTGCGGCGGTTGTGATCCTCGCCAGTGACGACTGGATGGACAGGTTGGAGGCGCGCGGCCTGCTGTTGCCCGGCACCCGCGTTGCGCTGCTGAGCAACCGGCTGGTGCTGATCGGGCGCGCGGGAGAGGCCGCGATCGACTTCGAAAATCTTCCGGCCCTCATCGGTCGGGACCGGCTTGCGCTGGCCCTGACCGAGGCGGTTCCGGCTGGTATCTATGCCCGCGCCGCGCTGGACTCCCTCGGCCAGTGGGAGGTCCTGCGCAACCGCATCGTCGAGACCGACAACGTCCGCGCCGCCCTGCAACTGGTCGCCATTGGCGCCGCAGGATTTGGCATCGTCTATGCGACCGACGCCGCGCATGAGCCGCGCGTCGCGGTGCTGGCGCAGATCCCGGAGGGCCTGCATCCGCCGATCCGCTATCCGATGGCAGTCACGGCCCGGGGCGGTAGCGAGGTTGCGCGGGACTTTGCGGCTGATTTGCAGGGCCCGTTCGCCAGAGACGTCTTTGAGGACGCGGGATTCGGGCTGGTCGCGCAATGAGCGCGCTGCTTGGCCCTGCCGAATGGCAAGCCGTGGCCCTGTCGCTGCGCGTCGCGCTGACCGCCACGCTGGTGACGCTGCCGATCGGGATCGCGGTGGCCTACCTTCTGGCACGCACCCGGTTTCCGGGCCACGGTATCGTCAACGGTCTGGTGCATCTGCCACTGATCCTGCCGCCCGTCGTGACCGGATATCTGCTGCTGATCAGCTTCGGTCCGCAAACTGCACTTGGGTCCACGTTGCAGGCCATGGGTCTTGGCGTTGCGTTCCGCTGGACCGGGGCGGCACTGGCGGCGGGCATCATGGCGTTTCCCCTGATGGTCCGGGCCATGCGCCTGTCGATCGAGGCGATTGATCCCAGGCTGGAGGAGGCCGCCGGCTCGCTTGGTGCGTCACGTCTGCGGGTCTTCGTCACGATCACACTGCCTCTGATGGCTCCGGGGATCCTCGCCGGTGGCATCCTCGCCTTCGCCAAGGCGATGGGCGAGTTCGGCGCGACGATCACCTTCGTCTCCAACATCCCCGGCGAGACGCGTACGGTCCCGTCGGCCATCTACGCCTTCCTGCAAATGCCGGGAGGAGAGGGCGCGGCCTGGCGCCTGGTGATCGTGTCAGTCGTCGTCGCAATGGGGGCGCTGCTGGTGTCCGAGGTGCTGGCCCGCCGCATGGCCAGGCGGATCGGAGGGCGCCATGATAGAGATTGACCTCCGGCACAGGTTTCCCGGATTCTCGCTGGATGTGGCGCTGAATGCACCGGCGGGCGTGACGGCGCTGTTCGGACGTTCGGGGGCAGGAAAGACAAGCGTTGTCAAGGCGGTGGCGGGCGTTCTTCATGCGGATCAGTCGCGCATCATCGTGGGCGGCACCGTACTGGAGGACAGCACAAAGGCCATTCGGCTCCCGGTGCCAAAACGGCGTATCGGCTACGTCTTCCAGGAGCCGCGCCTGTTCCCGCACATGTCGGTCCTGCGCAATCTGCGCTACGGAATGCGCGGCGATGACCTGAAGGCCGTGATCGACATGCTGGGGATCGGCGATCTGCTGGCGCGCGCCCCCGGCGCCTTGTCGGGCGGAGAGGCGCAGCGCGTCGCCATCGGACGCGCGCTTCTGACCCGCCCGCGATTGCTGCTGCTCGATGAGCCTCTGGCCGCGCTGGACGAGGCCCGCAAGGCGGAGATTTTGCTGTATCTGGAGCGGCTGCGGGACGAGGCTGGCATTCCGATCCTCTACGTCTCGCACTCGGTGTCCGAGATCGCACGGCTTGCCACCACGGTCGTGGCGATGGAGGCGGGCCGCGTCGTGCGCGCGGGGCCTGCGGCGGACGTGTTGTCGGATCCGGGCGTGGTGCAGGTCTTCGGGGTGAGAGAGGCGGGGGCCCTGGTTCAGGCGCGGGTTGTGGCGCATCACGCGGACGGGCTGACGGAACTGTCCTGGTCGGGCGGCGTGCTCTGGCTGCCGCGACTGCAAAGCGCGCCGGGCGCGGATGTGCGTGTGCGGATCGAAGCGCAGGACGTGATGCTGGCGGCGACGCGGCCGGAGGGGATTTCAGCGCTGAACGTCATGGCCGTGACGGTGACATCGCTGCGTCACGGCACCGGTCCGGGGGTGATGGTGCAGGTGCGAGCCGGCGAGGATCTGATCCTGGCCCGTGTCACCGAACGCTCCGCGCGCGCCATGGGGCTGGCCGACGGGTGGCAAGGCTATGGGGTCGTGAAATCCGTCGCGGTGGCCAGCGGCGATGTGGGGGCGAGCGCCGCGCGTTGATCTGTGCCGGTCGCCAGTCGCGGCGCAGTCGAACTGAGACCACCCCGAGACCAGGACCGCCGGGTGCGGCGGCCCCGCTATTCGGCGGCGATCTTGATGACCGGTTCCATCGTTTGCAGGATGTCATCGGACAGGTGGCATTTGATCTGATGACCGGTGGCGAGCGTCTTCATCGGCGGCACCTCTAGTTCACATAACCCACCCGGAACCTGCGATTTCCAGTTGCACCGGGTCTGGAACGGGCAGCCGGAGGGCGGGTTCATTGCGGACGGAATGTCGCCGTCCAGCACGATGTGCTTCTTCTCGACCGAAGTATCGGCGATCGGAACCGCACTGAGCAGGGCTTCGGTGTAGGGGTGGTAGGGCGGGCTGAACACCTGATCCGTCTCGCCGATTTCGACCACATGGCCGAGATACATCACCATGACCCGGTCGCTGAGGTAGCGCACGATGGACAGGTCGTGCGAGATGAACAGAAGTGTCGTCTTCTCGCGGCGCTGGATCTCCATCAACAGGTCGGTGACAGCGGCCTGGACAGACACGTCAAGGGCCGAGACAGGCTCGTCCGCCACCACGATGCTGGCATCGCCGGCAAACGCCCGCGCGATGCCGACGCGTTGCTTCTGGCCACCCGAGAGCTGTCGCGGCATCCGGTCCGCAAAGGCGCGCGGCAGCTTCACCAGATCGAGCAGTTCGAGCATCCGGTTCCTGCGATCTGCGTCACTGTTGCCGATCTTGAAGATCTCCAGCGCGCGGATGATCTGGCGGCCCACGGTCATGGAGGGGTTGAGCGTATCAAAGGGGTTCTGGAACACCATCTGGATGCTGGAAACGGTCCTGGTGTCGCGGTCTTCAATCGCGATGTCCTGGATTTCCTGGTTGCCCATCACAATGGTGCCGTCGGTCGCCGTCTCAAGGCCCATCAGGACTTTGGCGAGGGTGGATTTGCCGCAGCCCGATTCCCCCACAATCGCCAGCGTCTCGGATTCGCGGGCCTCAAAACTCAGTGTTTCATTGGCTTTGACCACTTTTGTGTCGCCGCCGCCGAACAGGGCATTGGCCGCGACTTCATAGTATTTCTTGAGGTTATCGACCTTCAGAACCACATCGCCGACGGGTGCCTTTTCGGTCGTGGCGGCCAGCGTAATCGGTGCGTTCCAGTCGATTTCCCTGAACTTCACACAGCGCGAGGCGTGCCGGTCATTGCCGGGGACCTTTTCCATCGGGATCGGGCCTGCGTCGCAGCGGCCGACCTCGAAATAATCGCAGCGGGGGCCGAAGTTGCAGCCCTGGGGCCGCTCATGGGGCAGGGGGAAGTTGCCGGGAATAGCCACCAGGGGGCGCGCGTTTTTATCGGCGCCGGGCAACGGGATCGAGCGGAACAGGGCCTGGGTGTAGGGGTGCTGCATCTCATCGAAGACATCGTGGATGGAGCCGGTTTCCACCGCCTCGCCGGAGTACATGACACAGAGGCGGTCGCAGGTTTCCAGCACCAGACCGAGGTTGTGGGAGATGAACAGCATCGAGGTGCCGTATTTCTCGCCCAGACCCTTCACCAGGTCGACAATGCCCGCTTCCACCGTCACATCGAGCGCCGTGGTGGGTTCATCGAGGATCAGCAAAGATGGCTTTGACATCAAGGCCATAGCGATGACGATACGCTGTTGCTGGCCGCCGGAGAGCTGGTGGGGATAGCTTTTCAGCATCCGTTCCGGGTCCGGCAGACGCACGTCGGTGACGACGTCTAACGCGAGTTGATACGCCTCTTTCTCGGACTTGCCCTCATGGATCATCGGCACTTCCATCAACTGCTTGCCGATCTTCATCGCCGGATTCAGGGAGGCCATCGGCTCCTGATAGATCATCGCGATCTCGGACCCGCGCAGGTCACGCAGCTCCTCTTGGGACATGGTGTTGAGGTCGCGGCCCTTGAACTTGATCGTGCCGCCCACGACTTTGCCGTTGACGCCCAGATCCTGCATCACGCCGAGCGCGACGGTGGATTTGCCGCAGCCGCTCTCGCCGACCAGACCCATGGCTTCGCCGGGCATCACCTTGCAGGAAAAATCCATCACGGCGGGGATTTCGCGCAGGCGGGTGAAGAAGGAGATGGAGAGGTTTTCAATCTCCAGGATCGGGCCGTCGTAGCGGTCCGGCACGGGCTTCACGTCGTCTGCGATCACATCTACCATTTTAGTTTTCCTTAACTGACCGACAAAAAGGCGGTGTGTGACTTCCGTACACAGGCTGTACACACCCTGTGCACCGGCGGCGCGTCAATCCTTCAGGCTTTCTTCGCGCAGGCCATCCGCGAGCAGGTTCAAACCCAACACCAGCGACATCAGGGCAAGCGCCGGGGGCAGGGCCGGGTGCGGGTAGATCGTCAGAAGGCGTCGGCCTTCGTTGATGGTGCTGCCCCAGTCGGGCGATTCAGGTGACACGCCGAGGCCGAAGAAGCCGAGGGTGCCCAGAAGGATCGTGGTGTAGCCGATGCGCAGGCAGAAATCGACGATCAGCGGTCCGCGCGCGTTGGGCAGGATCTCCCACAGCATGATGTACCACGGGCCTTCGCCACGGGTCTGGGCGGCGGCGACGTAATCGCGGGTTTTCACATCCAGCGTGATGCCGCGCACGATGCGGAACACGGTGGGCGAGTTCACGAAGACCACCGACACGAACACGATCAGCAGGTTGCCCGGAATGTCGAAGAGGTCCAGCGCCTCCGGCCAGATGCGGAAGATGCCCGGCAGGTCCGGGTCGGCGCGGTTGGAGATCAGTGAGAAGTAGAGGACCAGCCCGACAATCAGCGCCAGGCCCACGAAGATGTTCCGGCGCGCCGTATCCGTGTGGTAGCGCGAGTTGAACAGCACCACCAGAAACAGGATCGGAAACAGGAACAGCACCATCGACATGTATTGCGGCACCCCTGCGGCGACGATTTCCGGCGTGACCAGCAGGAAGAACAGCAGGATGACCGGGAAGGCCAGCGCGAGGTTGGCAATGAAGGTCAGGATGATGTCCAGTTTGCCGCCGAAGTAGCCGGCGGGCAGGCCAAGCGTGATGCCGACCATGAACGCGAACAGCGTGGCAATGGGGGTGATCTTCAACACGTCCGCCGCGCCGAAGAACACGCGGGAGAAGACATCGCGGCCCAGATTGTCACCGCCCAGAAGGTAATAGGCGAACTCTCCCTCGTCGGGCGATGGCAGGGGCGTTCCGGGCAGCTCGTTGCGCATCGACGAAATCAGGTCGATGGAGCCATGGGTCGGCACCAGCGGGAAGATGCCCGAAAACACCGCAGCGAAGACCCAGAACATCACCAGACCGAAGCCCGCCATGCCGATGGGACTGTCGAAGAGTTTGCCGTAGAGCCCGAGTTTGCGCTTGAACGTGATGGAGAGGAAGAACGTCACGATCAGGGCGATCCAGACCGGCAGGAGCCGCAGGGCCATGGCCCCGAGGATGCCTTTGGCTTCCGTCGTTGGCAGCACGAGGCCACCGATCACGAAGCCGATGCAGCAGGCGACGAACAGAAGGACCGCGTATTTCATCGTCATCAGCGCGAAATCCATCGGTGTGCGATCCACGGAGATGGTGCCGTCGGCGTGATACTCCATCTCGCCCGCGCGCAGGCCTGCGAGGGTCATCACGAAGTTGGCGAGGAAGCCCGCGATGAAGATCACCACCGAGGCGAGGATCAGCGGGTTGAGGACGCTGCCGAATGAGCCGGTCCAGGTAAGGGGTTCCATGTCGTAGTCTCCTTACGCGATCCGGATGCGGGGGTTGAGAAAGACGTAGCCGATGTCCGAGATCAGCTGGGTCACGAGCACCACGAAGACCGCCACGATGGAGCAGGCCAGAAGCAGCTCGATATCGTTGTTGGAGGCGGCCTGAACCAGGGTCCAGCCGAAGCCGTTGTAGTTGAACAGCGTCTCGACGATCACCACGCCGGTCAGCAGCCAGGGAAATTGCAGCATGATCACGGTGAACGGCGCGATCAGCGCGTTGCGGAGCGCGTGTTTCATCACGATGTTGCGGAAGCTGACGCCTTTGAGCCGCGCGGTGCGGATATATTGCGCGGTCATCACCTCGGCCATCGACGCGCGGGTCATGCGGGCGATGTAGCCCATGCCATAGAGCGCGATGGTGACAACGGGCAGGGCGAAGTTCCAGAACGTTATGTCATCCATGGCGGAGCGGGCAGAGCCGAGAAACAGCGTGCGCCCGTCGATCCAGCCCCAGTCCGCCAGCATTGGCGATATCCCGGAGGTCGACGAGGCAAGAAGCACGATGAAAATGACGCCTGACACATATTCCGGCGTGGCGGTGGAGGCGATGGAAAAGGTCGAGAGGGAGCGGTCAAGGCGCGATCCCTCGCGCATCCCCGCCAATACGCCCACCAGAAGCGCCGCGGGAACCATCAATCCGAACGCCCACCCCATGAGTTTCAGGGTCAGAAGCAGACGGCCGGGCAGCACATTGCCGACCTCGTCGTCGGACACGGTGGAAAAGCCCAAGTCGCCCTGCAACAGGCCACAATGGATCGGGGCGTCGGCGGGATCGGTGCCGAAATCTATGCAGCGTCCGGTGATCTCTCCGGTGACCGGGTCTTCCCGGACCCAGCCCGGCATGACGCCCAACCATTCGCCGTAACGCACGATCAGCGGCCCGCCATAGCCGTTGCGGTCGAGCCAGGAGACGACTTCCGCGTCGCTCATCCGGGCGTTGCCCTGGGTTTTTGCCAGTTTCTCCAGGTTGGGAAACAGGTTCGTGAGGAAAAATACCACGAAGGTCAGGCAAAGTGCGGTCAGGATCATCACGCCGGTGCGGCGCAGGATGAAAGCCCCCATGTGTCGTATCCCCTGTTGTCTGGGTGACGCTGGTCTGGATCGTCCAGATGCGCGGCACCTTTGGCGTTTGTCCCTGCCTCATCGAGCGGGCGGGGGTCAGCCATATGTCAGCCTAGACGTCTGTGGGTCCGAAGGCCCACGAAAAAATCGGCGCCGCCCGGGTGGGAAGCGCCGATTGTGTTCAGAGACTTAGGCCTCGAACCCGATATAGTGCGGGTTGATCTCGAACTTCGGATGGATCTGCGCATTCACCACGCCGGGGCGCGCGTGATTGTACAGTGAGCGCCAATAGGCCTGATTGATGACGCCTTCTTCCTGCATGATCTGCTCGATCCGGACCATCAGCTCGCGGCGAGTATCGGCGTCCTGGATGCCGTTGGCCTCGGTCAGCAGCGTGTCGAACTCTTCATTGGCGAAGCCAGTCTCGTTCCACGCTTCACCGGAGCGATATGCGAGGTTGAGGATCATCACGCCAAGTTCCCGATGGTTCCAGGTGGTTCCGCTGAACGGGTAGTTTGTCCAGTCGTTCCAGTAGGTCGCTCCGGGAATGACGACGCGGTCCACGGTGAACCCGGCATCGCGCATCATCGCCGCCATCGTGTCCGCGGAGTTGCGCTCGAACCCGCCGTCGAGCGACGTGATCTCGAAGACATGGTCCGTGGCACCGGCTTCCTCAAGTAGGGCGTAGGCCCCTTCAGGGTTGAATTCGGGCTCCGGCAGTTCGGCATATTCGGGATGGATCGGAGAGACGTGGTGATTTTCCGCAAGCGTGCCAAGACCCCCGTACCCCAGATCCAACAGCACCTGACGGTCCACGGCCATGTTGACCGCTCGACGGACCCGCGCGTCATCGTAGGGCGGGTTGTTCTGGTTCATCCGCAGGACATAGGTGGAGGCTGTGTTGACTTCCGACCGTTCCCATCCAATGGCATCGAACAGATCGATGAAATCACCTGTCGTCTGATAGGTCATATCGAATTCATCAGCCTCGGCACTGGAGAACCATGACGCGGGATCTTCGCCGACGTCCACGAATTCGACCCGATCAAGGTAGCTGTCGCGCCAATAGGTGTGGTCCGGGTTGCGCACCAGTGCGGCCGATACACCCACTTCCAAGTTCTCGACCATGAAGGCTCCGGTTCCGACCCCGTGCTGCAGGGGATCCTCACCAATGTAGTCCGAGTGCTGGATCGCAGACGGATAGTCGGCAATGCCGGGAATGAAGGAGATGTCAGACGCCGGGTAGGTCACGCGGACCGTCCGTTCGCCGGTTACTTCGACCGCGCCTTCGCGGGCAACTCCGGTGTCGGGATCGACAAGGCCGCCCATGCGGGTTGCCATGGAATTGCCTTCGACGGTGCTGTCACACCAGCCTACAATGTTGGCGGCGACATGCTCTGCGGTCAGTGCTTCGCCGGTGTTCCAGGTCACCCCCTCACGCACATTGAGCGTGTAGACGGTGGCATCTTCATTGGCCTCCCAACTTTCCAGCAGGACGCCGGAAAAGGAGCCATCGGCGTTGTATTCGACCAGATACTCGACAATACCGCGGCTCATGTTGCCCAGTTCCGACCAGTCGTAGACACGGGGGTCCTTGCCGGCATAGACCCGCGTCTGGATGCGCAGGGTGCCGCCCATGGCGGGCACGGCGCGGTGGCCGTCGGCCAGCGCCGGTGTCGCGCCGATCAGCGAGTAAGCGGCGGCGGCGGAGAGCCCGAGTGCGGTGGAGCGCACCAGGAACTCGCGGCGGTCCAGCTTGCCGGACCTATGCTCGGCCGCATACATCTCCGCGACCGGGTGGGTTGTGAGGCCCGCGTGTGTCGGCGTGTGTGGTTGGGTGAAATCTTTCATGTGTCGTCGTCTCCCTGACGTCTTTGTTGGTTTTGGCGTCGCTCTTTGTGCAGATCATTGAAGGCTGCGATGGCGGCTCATTGCATTAGCAACCGTATTGGCGGAGCCCGTCAATCATCAGTTGCGGCGTAAATTGCCTGTTTGCGACATTGGCCCCCAACAAAACCGACATCCGCGTGAGATGCAACCGGTTGCTGTATACAGGTGCGCTGAAGGTACGGGACTTATGCGCGCAGGGCAGGCTTTCGGAACGCAGAGGGGGTGCGGCCCGCGGATTGGGTGAACGCCCGGGTGAAATAGGCGGCTGACGAAAAGCCCAGTTGCTGCGCCACTTCACGCGCCGGCAGGTCCGTTTCCAGAAGCAGGCGGCGCGCCTCGTGCATCGTCCGTTCGTTGAGCAGGGCCAGCGCAGGCCGGCCGGAGGCGTCGCGACACACCCGGCTCAGATGCGTCGGCGTGACGTGCAGCTGCTGCGCGAAGTCCGCCACGCCCTTGCCGCTGCGATACTGCGCCTCCAGTCGTTCGGCAAACAGCTCCACCAGCCGGTGGTTGCGGATCGTGTCGGGCACGCCGTCATGACGCGCCAGTTCGCGGGCCATCCAGACGGAAATCAGCAGCGAATACGCCGTAAGTGCCTGATCCATCGCCGGCGCCTGCGCGGTCAGTTCGCCCTCCAGCTTTTCGATGTGGGAGGTCAGGGCGGCCTGGCCTTCGATATGGGACACGCGCAGGTGGAACGGCAGATCCGGCAGTTTCAGGGTGTCGTCGGGGGGCAGGCACAGCTCCAGCCCCTGGGTTTGCGGCGCCAGTTCCAGAGCCATCGGCACCCGTGCGGGCACGAACACAGCGGTGTTGGGGCCGTAGCCACGGGTGATGCAGTTGACGGAGACCCGGCCCTGCCCGCGGGTGATCCAATAGAGCCGGTTGCGCCGCGATGCATGCAACATCTCGACCCGCCACGCGCCCTGCATGCGCAGCCTCCCGAGGGAGGCTACGGAGTGAACGGAGGGTTTGCGGGAGATCTCGAACATGCGGGCAGCGTAACGTGGCGCGTCGGGGGTGCAAGGGGGGAAATGGCGCGCGCGAGGCCAGCTTCCGGTTCCTGATTCGGCTGACGCCAAACACGTCACCGGTGGTGGCCCGGCGGGGCCGGGCAGGGGCGTGTGGGGCGGGGGCGGAGGCTGGATCGGCAGGGCCGGGAGGCGTGGCGGCGCCGGGAGAGTTGTATTTGGCAAGATGAAGCCGGGGCAAGATGATGGCGGGGCAAGATGACGGCGGGCGCGTCATGGCAGGCGGATCTGTGTCCAGTCCGTGGTATGGGCGCGTTGCCAGCTGCGTTGGCGTTTGGCGTATTGTCGCGTGGCGATGATCGCCGCGTCACGGGCCTCTGCCAGGGTCAGCCTGCCCTGGAGATGCGCAATCAGGTCGGGCGCGCCGATGGCTTTGCCGGCGCCGCCCGCGCGGGACCAGCGGGGCAGGTTTGCGCGCGCCTCCTCCAGCGCGCCCTGCGCGATCATCTGATCGAAGCGGCGCTCGATGCGGGCGTTGAGCCAGTCACGCTCCGGCGTCAGGACCAGGGCAGTGGTCCGCGAGAGGGGCAGAGCGGCGGGGCCGGTGGCGTCCTGCCACTGCGACAGCGGGCGACCGGTGGCCCTTAGCACCTCCCAGGCGCGCTGCACACGGGCGCGATTGCGGCGGTCTGTGCGCGCATAGAGGACCGGATCGCCTTTGGCGACGTCCTGCTGGAGGTGGTCGAAGGGCAGCGCGTTGGCCGCCTCGCGCACCTCCGGGGGTGTGGCGGGGATCTCCGCCAGCCCCTGGAGGAGCGCCCGGAAATAGAGGCCGGTGCCGCCGACGATGACCGGATTTTGCGACAGGAGGGGCATCGCATCGCGCAGCCATTGACCCACCGAGTACTCTCGGGTGAAGGGCACATGTCCAAACAGGTGATGCGGGGCTGCCGCGACCTCGGCGGGAGAGGGACGCGCCGTGAGCACGCGCCAGCCGTCGTAGACCTGCAACGCATCCGCGTTCACGATCGCGCGGCCCTGGGCCTGCGCCACCGCAATGGCCAGCGCGGTTTTGCCCGATGCTGTCGGCCCCGCGATCAACACGGGCCTGTCGGTCGGAATGGAAGTAATGTCTATCAATGGCTTGCGGACCGTTCTTCAAGTGAATCGACAAGAGGTGTTTGGGTCGTTGAACCGGCGGTCCATTTAGACCATTGTCTGGGCGAATTACAAACAAGGATGCTGCCCCCATGCCAAACGCTGTCCCTGCCGCAGACGCAACTTATGCCCGCGTCATGCTGAAGATCTCGGGTGAGGCGCTGATGGGCGATCAGGGCTTTGGTCTGCACCCGCCAACGGTGGAAAGGATCGCGCGTGAAATCCAGTCGGTTCATGAGACCGGTGTCGAAATCTGTCTGGTGATCGGCGGCGGCAACATTTTCCGGGGTCTGCAGGGCAGCGCTCAGGGGATGGAGCGGACCACGGCGGATTACATGGGGATGCTGGCGACGGTGATGAATGCGCTGGCGATGCAGGGCGCGCTGGAAAGTCTCGGCGTGTTCACGCGGGTCATTTCGGCCATCACGATGAACGAGGTGGCCGAGCCCTACATCCGCCGCCGCGCCATCCGGCACCTGGAAAAGAAGCGCGTGGTGATCTTTGCCGCCGGTACGGGCAACCCGTATTTCACCACCGACACCGCCGCGACCCTGCGCGCGAGCGAGATGGATTGTGAGGCGATTTTCAAGGGCACCAAAGTTGACGGTGTCTACGACAAGGACCCGGCCAAATACGCCGACGCCAGGCGCTACGAGACCGTCACCTACGACGAGGTTCTGGCGCAACATCTTGGTGTCATGGATGCCAGCGCAATCGCCCTGGCGCGCGAAAACAAGTTGCCGATCATGGTGTTTTCGCTGGATGAACCGGGTGGCTTCAAAAGCATTCTGGATGGCACGGGCACCTATACGCGGGTTGTGGCCTGATCGCGCCCGGAGCGAAACCGGGTCTTCTGACGCCATTCCCTGACGTGTCCCGGATGTGACCAGGGCTTTCTGCTGCTGCTGCCGTCAACTGTGAGATCTTCGGTCGGTTGGACGGTCTGTGCGCTGCCATCGGCAAGGACGTGGCCCGAAGCCAAACAGAAGCTACAGTTGCGAAGGGGCAAGGACACTGGCAGGGTGGCGGGTGTGTCTCCATCTTGCAAAGGATCGTTTGATGCCGTTTCCGGCGTTCATCACCGCATTTCCCGGCATTGACGTGCCTTTCCCGGACGACGTCGTGTCAACGGCCGTCGTAAGATCAGAAGCTGGTCTGGTGGCGTTTTTCACCTTTCACAAGGACATGGAACTGCCCGCGCATTCCCATGGCGCACAGTGGGGCACTGTGGTGGAAGGCGAGATCGAGTTCACCATTGATGGCAAGACGGATGTTTACAGGCCGGGTGACAGCTACTCCATCGCTGCCGGTGTCGAACACGGGGCGGTCATCAAGGCGGGCACACGGGTGATCGACGTGTTTGAAGAAGCTGACCGCTACGCCATCAAATCCTAGCGCCCGGTCAACCGGCCTGCCGCAAGGTGCGCGACGGCGGTATTGCAGCGGGGCGGACGCCGGGTACTGAAAGCGGCGACGGTTGGGTGGCACTGTCGATAACGACAAGCGCCGACGGCGTTTCCCCGGCGCCGATCCTGCGGTGACGATCCGGGGAGGCGTTGACCCGACGGAGGCCTTTGAAATGGAACCTTCATGAATAACCGGACGCCACTGATTGGAACATGGTCGCTGCTGGACTGGTACAATGAAACCGACACGGGCCGGCGTTTGCATCCTTTGGGGGAACGTGCATCCGGTTACATAAGCTATTCTCCGGACGGGTTCGTCTTTGTGCATATGATGGCGCCTGATCGGGTGCCGTTCCTCGAAAATGACCCGTTTTGCGGGGCTGTCGAGGAGGAGTCCGCAGCCTTCAAATCCCATATCACCTATGCAGGCCGGTATGACTTTCATGGAGATCAGGTGATCCATCATGTGACGCAGGCCTCTTGCCCGAACTGGATTGGTACGGAACAGGTTCGCCGGGTCGCCTTTGTTGATCAGCGGTTGCGGCTGAGCGCCTCCGGCGCAACGTTTCAGGGGCAGACCGTGACGGCCTTTGTAGACTGGCAACGGGCAACGGCGTGACTGGCGCGAGGCGGCTTTGCGCCGCAGAGCCGTGGGCCTTCCAAGCGGTTGTTCCGGCCTTCGGGGCGTGCCGTGCGCCCGGTGTGGGACCGGGTCTGGGGCCGGGTGCACGGGGTCACTTGGATCTGGCTCGGCGCGCAGGCCGCAAGACCTGAACCGGGCAGCCTTGGCCCGACCTGAGTGATCTTCGCCGAGGGGCGAGGGGGCAGGGAGCGCGCCGTTGCTGCGCTTTTGTGAATTGGGGTGGTTGAGATCAGGCACGACGCACCAGCGGCCAATAGCGTGGCACCTGATCCCCCGGCCTCTGCTACGGGCCCCGATGTCTTGCGCCCCCCGCCCCCATAAACGCGCGCAAACAGCAATCGTGGGGAAGACGGGCTGCCCCCCCGTGGGGCATCGCGGACACGGGGCAAGATGGGCCTGGGGTCGGGTCGATCCCCGACGGTCGCGGGGTCCTGCGCGCGCGCATGGGCGGCTGGTCGGCACGGGCGAAAACCCTTCTGGCGACGCAGCCCGACCGTGCCGCAGCCCCACCGTGCCGCAGTCGCAAAGCACTCGGGCACAAAACTTGAACTTCCACCGAAAACATGCTTTTTTTTGGAGAAGGAATTCATCGCTGTTTGGGAGGATATGCTCATGAAAGATATTGAAAACACGCAATTGATGGACGGGTCGGCGGCAGAGGCCGGGCAGGAGGATCTGCCGCTCTCGGATCGGCGGAGCTTCCTGCGCAAGGCGGGCTTTGCCGCCGTCGGCGTCGCGGGCGGATTCACCATCCCGTTCGAGCGCAATATGCCTGCGGGGCTGATCCCGGCGGCGTTCGCGCAGGACGATCCGACGGGGGGCAAGGATGGCCTGACGCTGCTTGGCGACCGGCCGGTCAATGCGGAAACCCCGGCGCATCTTCTGGATGATGCGATCACGCCGACTGCGCGGCATTTCATTCGCAACAATGGGCTGTTGCCGCGCGAGATGGATGCCGAGGGCTGGACCCTGACCATCGACGGCTTTGTCGACAGCCCGATGACCCTGACCATTGCCGAATTGCGCGAGACGTTCGAGGTCATCACCCAGGCGCTGCATATCGAATGCGGCGGCAACGGGCGCGCGGCCTTTGATCCGCCCGCGCGCGGCAACCAGTGGACCGTGGGGGCCGTCGCCTGTTCGGAATGGACGGGCGTGCGGTTGCGCGATGTGCTGGAGGCCGCGGGCGTCCAGGAGGCCGCTGTTTATACCGGCCATATGGGCGCGGATGAGCATTTGTCGGGTGATCCCGACAAGCTGCCACTGTCGCGCGGATTGCCGATTGAAAAGGCCCTCGATGAGACGGTCATGATCGCGTTTGAGATGAACGGCGCGCCGATCCATCCGATGAACGGGGCCCCTTTGCGTCTTGTCGTGCCGGGGTGGCCGGGATCGTGTTCCCAGAAGTGGCTGACACGGATCCAGGTGCGCGATGTGGTGCATGATGGCGAAAAGATGGGCGGGCAATCCTACCGCGTGCCGGCCTATCCCGTCGCGCCGGGGACCGATGTGCCCGATGAAGATATGGTCATCATCGAGGCGATGCCGGTGAAATCGCTGATCACTGCGCCCGAAAACGGCACGACGCTGGAGGACACCGTCGAGGTGCGCGGTCACGCCTGGGTCGGCGACCGGACGATTGACCGGGTCGAGGTATCGATCGATTTCGGGGCCACCTGGGCCGATGCGGAGCTGGATGCGCCGGTCAATCCCGGTGCCTGGCAGAATTGGCGGACCAATGTCAGTTTCCCGCAGGCAGGGTATTACGAGATCTGGTCACGGGCCACCGATAGCGAAGGCGTGGCGCAGCCGCATGCGATTGCGTGGAACCCACGGGGGTATCTCAACAATTCCCTGCACCGTGTGGGCGTGATGGCTGGCTGAGTATGACAGGCATAACAGGGGGGCGCGGCAAGGGGTCCGCGCCCGTCCCATCAACCCGTTTCACGTATACCCGTTCCCATTTCCCGTTCCCATCTTCCGGAGACCAATATGACGTGCTTCCCTGCCAATCTAGTCGCGGCCCTCACTGTGGTGGGGCTTTTGGCCACGGGCGATGTCCGTGCACAAACCATCGTCACGGATGACGCCGGGCGCAGCGAAGAAATCGTCGAGATTGGGTTGCTTCATGCGGCACCGGGCGCGCAGATCACCTATGATCTGTGCACCGGCTGCCATTCCGAGATGATCATCGCGCAGCAGGGTCAGACCCGCGAGAACTGGGACGAGATCCTGGTGTGGATGGTCGATGAGATGGGGATGCCTGAGTTAATCGAGGAGGAACGGGACCAGATCCTCGACTACCTCGGCACCTATTACAATCCCGACAGGCCCTATTTTCCCCGGAATTGATGGGTTGGCGCAGTTGTGAGCCCCGGACGCGCGGATCGCCTGTGCACCCTAACCGCTGCAAAAAGCCACTGAACGTGAGGTGTTGCCGAGGTTGACCCCGACAGGTTACAAGCTGAGCCAGTATACACACAACGACAGGCCCGCACGATATGTCAGACGATTTCATGCTCGATACCGATGATCTGGAGCGGCGGATGGAGGGGGCGATCTCGTCTCTGCGCACGGAATTCGCCTCGCTGCGGACAGGGCGCGCCTCGGCCGCGATGCTGGAGCCGGTTATGGTCGATGCATACGGCGCGATGACCCCGATCAATCAGGTGGGGACGGTCAATGTGCCAGAGCCGCGAATGGTCACGGTGAACGTGTGGGACAAGGGCCTTGTGGGCAAGGTCGAAAAGGCCATTCGCGAAAGCGGCCTTGGCATCAACCCGCAGCTTAACGGCACCATCATCATGCTGCCGATCCCGGAGTTGAACGAAGAACGCCGCACGCAACTGACCAAGGTTGCAGGGACATATGCCGAGAACGCCCGCGTCTCTGTGCGCAACATCCGCCGGGACGGTATGGACAAGATCAAGAAAGCCAAGGCGGATGGCATTAGCGAGGATGACCAGAAGTTCTGGGAAGGCGCGGTGCAGGAGCTGACCGACACGTTCATCAAGCGCGTCGATGACCAGCTTGAGGGAAAGCAGGACGAGATCATGCAGGTCTGACGGCGCTGGCTGCATCCGCTGCAATCATGGCGCAGGCAGTCGTTGCAATCCCCGGACCTGGGTCATCGCGATTGCATCAGGGGCCCGAAACAGGCGCTGTAGCGGTCCGACCCTGTGGCGTCAGAGTCACAGGCTTCCGGACCCGGACACTGCGTCGCGTGGTCAGGGCCGTCGTCCAGTCTGGCAAAATCAGGACCGATACCGTTATGAACGGCGATCCTCAGGCAGCCGTCCGGGACGGGCACGCGCAGCGCCGGCAGCGCGCTTTTGGCCACGCCTGAGGTCGTGGAAAAACCGGCCGAAAGTCCGAAAACGCTCAATTCAACGCTGCCGAAAGGTCCGCCCACACCGTTTTCGGGCCATCGCTGTGAGACGACATTGCACGCATCGGCTGTGTCGGAGGCCCCGATCACTTCCGAGGCGATGAGCGACGGAAATTAACCTTATGTGAAATCCCATGTGTTCCTTTGCGTCAATCTCGGTGATCCCAACTTGCGCTCAATATCATGAACGCAGCCGTCAGGGGGTGCATTGGAGCGGCGATCTGATATAGATCAGAAAATTTGGGCGCGATCGGAATTACCTAAGAGCAGCGGCGTCCGGGTAACAAAAGGTTTTTGATGGGCAAGTCATACACGCAGTTCACCGCGCCCCACCTGCCTGGGCCGCGCCATGTGGCCATTATCATGGACGGCAACGGGCGTTGGGCACAGATGCGCCATCGTCCACGCCTTGCAGGCCACCACGCGGGTGCGAAACGGGTGCAGGAAATTGTGCGCGCCTGTCCCGATGTGGGCGTGAAATACCTGACGATCTTCGCCTTCTCGACCGAGAACTGGAAACGCACGCAGAGCGAAGTCGCGGGCCTGATGAAACTGTTCAAACGGTATATTCGTCAGCAGGCCGCGAGCCTTCTGGAGGAGGGTGTGCGCGTGCGTTTCATCGGTGATCGCGTCAAGCTGGAGCCTGCGCTGGTGGATCTGATGGACGGGTTGGAGCTTCTGACCGCCGACAACGACAAGGTGCATCTGACCATCGCGCTCAATTACGGGGGCCGCGATGAGGTTGCCCGTGCCGCCAGACGCATGGCCTATGACGTCTCGATGGGCAAGTTGAACCCGCGCGATGTCTGCGATGAGACGTTTCCGAAGTACCTTGACACCCACGTTCTGCCCGACCCGGATCTCGGTGATCCGCACCAGTGGCGAGGCGCGGATTTCCAACTTCCTTCTCTGGCAGTCTGCCTATGCGGAGTATGAGTTCATCGACACCCTCTGGCCCGATTTCACCCGAGATATCTTTGCCGAAGTCCTGGGCCGGTTCGAGGCCCGCGACCGCCGCTTTGGCGCGGTGAAGGTCTGAGCGCCTTGGCGGTCTCCAGTTCGAAAGCCACGGGGCCGAAATTTGCCGATCTGGTGCCGCGCATAGCCTCGGCCGGAGTGCTGCTTGTGGTCGCGGGCGCGGGCTTGTGGTTGGGCGGGTTGGTCCTGGCGCTGCTGCTGTCCTGTCTGGGCGCCGCGATGCTGTGGGAATACTTCCGCCTGATCGTCCGCCTGTCGCCCTCGGTGGCGCTTGGCGTGACCGGAGCCTCCGCCACGCTTCTGGCCATTGCGCTGATCGCGGAAGATCGGTTTGCACCGCAAGCCGATGACCTGGTGCTGTCGCCTGCGATCAGCGCCCTCATCGTGCTGTCGGTCTGCGTGGCACTGGTGATCACGATGGTCCACAAGAGCCGCCTTGAAGTGGCCTTTGGCGCATTGATTCCGCTCGGCGCGTTCCTGTTCTTCTACATCCACCAAAGTACGCCATCGGTGATGTGGCTTGTCGTGGCCACAGTGGTTGCGACCGACGTGGCGGGGTACTTCTTTGGCAAGCTGATCGGCGGGCCGAAGTTCTGGCCCTCGCTTTCGCCCAACAAGACATGGTCGGGGGCCGCAGGTGGCTGGCTGATGTCGGCGCTGATTGCTCTGGTGATGACATGGGGCAGCCCGGCCCTGGAAGTCGTGGTCGCGGTTCTGTTTCTGGTGGCGGTCTCTTTTGCCGCGCAACTGGCCGATATCGCGGAAAGCGCGCTCAAACGCAGGGCAGGGGTCAAGGACAGTTCCAACCTTCTGCCCGGCCACGGCGGCGTGCTGGACCGCTTTGACGGTATGATCGGCGGTTTCGGAATGGCGGGGCTGATCCTGATCACCGTCGGTGTATCGGTGGGGTCTGCGTGATCCGGCGCGTCAGTATCTTTGGGGCGACAGGCTCCATCGGCCAGAATACCATTGATCTGATCGCACGTGATCCGGGCGGCTACGACGTCGTCGCGCTGACCGGGGCCCGCAATATCGCGCAACTCGCCGCAGATGCAAGGAGGCTGAATGCGCAGGTCGCGGTCACTGCCGAGGAGGGTCTGCTGCCCGATCTGCGCGCGGCGCTGGACGGGTCCGGCATTGAATGCGCCGCAGGCGAGGCCGCGCTGATCGAGGCCGCCGACAGGCCCGCCGACTGGATCATGTCCGCCATCGTGGGATCCGCAGGTCTGGCACCCGGTTTCCGTGCGCTGCGCCATGGCACAACGCTGGCGCTGGCCAACAAGGAAAGTCTCGTCACCGCAGGGCCGCTGCTGCTGGCCGAGGCCGCCAGGCACGGCGCAACCATCCTGCCCGTCGACAGCGAGCATTCAGCCGTGTTTCAGGCCCTTGGGGGCGAGGATATGGACGCGGTGGAGAAGATCATTATCACAGCCTCCGGCGGCGGATTGCGCGACTGGCCGGAAAGCGCGCTGCCCAATGCAACCCCCGCAGATGCCGGCGCGCATCCCAACTGGGACATGGGACAGCGGATCACCAGAAGATTCCGCGTCGATGTTCAACAAGGCCATGGAGCTGATTGAAACCAGGGAGTTTTTTGGCATTTCCGCCTCAAAGATCGAAACCGTCATTCACCCTCAATCCATCGTTCACGCCCTCGTCGGCTTCAATGATGGCGCCCTCATGGCGCATCTTGGCGCCCCTGACATGCGACATGCCATCGGCTACGCGCTGCATCACCCGGACCGCAGGCACCTGCCGGTCGCCCGCATCGACCTCGCCCAAATCGCCACGCTGGAGTTCTACGCCGTCTCCGACAGCCGCTATCCGGCGCTGCACATCGCGCGCGAGGTGATGGAGGCGGGGGGCAAAACCGGTGCAGTGTTCAACGCGGCCAAAGAAACTGCACTCGACGGGTTTCTTGCCGGTCGCATCGGCTTTATGGACATGGCAGGCATTGTCTCGGACACGCTTGACGCCATGTCGTCCAGAATGGGCCTTTCAATTGCCCCAGAGTCCCTAGAGGACGTGCTACGAACCGACCAAAGCGCCAGAGACATGGCGCAACAGATCATCGACGCGCATTGAGCAGCCCGAGGCCGAACGGCCTTAGTGGCCCCAGAGAAAGACAAACACGATGGATTTCCTTCCAGCCTTCGGCAATATCGGATTCACTTTGCTGGCTTTCGTGGCGGCCCTGTCGATCATCGTCGCGATCCACGAATATGGTCATTATATCGTCGGTCGCTGGTCCGGCATCCATGCTGAAGTCTTCTCCATCGGGTTTGGTCCCGTGCTTGTCACCCGCACCGACAGGCATGGCACGCGGTGGCAATTGGCGGCCCTGCCATTCGGGGGTTATGTGAAGTTCCTTGGCGACGCCGATGCCGCCTCGGCGGGTGCCGACGGTGCCGTCCTGGATGCGCTGGATGCGCAGGAGCGCAGGCGGTCCATGCCCGGAGCGCCCCTGTGGGCGCGCGCGGTGACGGTTGCGGCAGGCCCGGTGTTCAACTTCATCTTCTCGTTCCTGATCTTTGCCGCCATCGTCCTGGTCAACGGCCGCGCCGTGGAAGAGGCGCGTGTGGGCGCCACGATCCCGGTCCCGGCAGAGGTCCTGACCCTTGAGCCGGGCGACCTGATCACCGCCATCGAAGGCGAGCCGGTCGGGACGCTGTCGGATGTCATCACGCTTGGCCGGTCTCTGGAGCCTGCGCGCTCGCTGAGTTATGATATCGTCCGCGGTGGCACTGCCATGCAGGTTGAGGCGGCGTTTCCGCTGCTTCCCATTGTCGGCTCCGTCGCGCCACAATCCGCGGCGATCGCGGCGGGGATCGCCGAGGGCGACGTCATCGTGTCCGTTGATGGCGTGCCGATCTACGGCTTCAGCCAATTGCGCGCGGCGGTGGATGCCTCGCTGGGGGGGCCGTTGGAACTGGTCGTCTGGCGGTCAGGGGACCTGCTGGACATGACACTGTCGCCGCGCTCCACTGATCTGCCCACCGAGGACGGGTTTGAGACGCGCTGGCTGATCGGCATCACCGGCGGTCTGATGTTTGAACCTCAGATCGAGAACGTCGGCCTCTGGACCGCAGTCAAGCACGGCGTCAACCAGACGATCTTCATCATCGACTCGTCGCTGTCGGGCATGTGGCACATGATTACCGGAGCGATCTCCACCTGCAACCTGCAAGGCCCGATCGGAATTGCGGAGACCTCCGGGGCGGCGGCGAGCCAGGGACTTGATAACTTCATCTTCTTTATCGCTGTTTTGTCCACGGCTGTGGGCCTGCTGAACCTGTTCCCGATCCCGGTCCTCGATGGCGGCCACCTGATTTTTCACGCCTATGAGGCGGTGACGGGCAAGCCACCGTCGGACAGGGTGCTGCGCATGTTCATGACCGTGGGCCTGACGCTGCTGCTGTCGTTGATGCTATTTGCGCTGACGAACGATATCTTCTGCCCCTGAAGACGCGGGCGGAGTCCTGCGCGCACGTGAGGGCAGAAGACCTTTTGCAAACTGATTGCCAAATCGTTAAATCAGCACAGCAGTGACAAGGTCTTGCCACATTCTGAGGCGATGTTGCGGTCATTGCAATCATATGGACCCTGTAAAGACATGCGTTTCCTCACTCAAAGCACCCGTGGCATGACCCAGCTAATTCTGCTGAACACTGACCGCTTTCTGGCGCCTTTGCTGATTGTGGCCGCGCTGACACTGGCGGGGTGGCTGTTGCGCATCTCTGGCCCGTTCTAAGGCCGGTTGCTGGTAAAACTGCCTGCGCAAACCAAAGAATTCAAACGGATTTCAGGCGGCGGAGTGATCCGGCGCCCAAAGTCGTTCGCGTGCCGGATCGGCCACAGATTGTGATAAAGCGCGCCTGACCCACAACAGATGTCCCACATGGGTTTGACTACCCCTTTGCGGCAGGCTACCGAGAGGTGTCTGCAAATTTGACCAAAGGGTGGGATTCCATGGTCCATCGTACAACAGTACGCGTTATGTCCAAATTCGGGCGTCTCGCAGCATCCCTGATGCTGTCGGTTGTGTTGGTCGCTGTCGCCGTCCCGGCCGATGCGCAATCGTTCCGGTTCAATTCCTTCGACGTTCAGGGCAACACCCGCACAAACGATGCGTCGGTGCTGCAGGTGGCGGGTATCGAGCCCGGATCCACTGTCTCTGCCGGACAGGTCAACGACGCGTTGCAACGGCTGCAGAACTCGGGCGTGTTCGAATCCGTCGAGGTCTCGCCCCGGGGCAACACCCTGGTCATCACGGTTGTGGAATTCCCGACGATCAACCGCATCGCGATGGAGGGCAACCGCCGCCTGGACGATGATGAACTTCTGGCCGTCATCGATTCGACCCCGCGCCGCGTCTACTCGCCTGTGACGGCAGGACGCGATGCAGCCGCGATAGCCGAAGCCTACCGCGTGACAGGCCGCCTTACAGCCACCGCAACACCGCAGATCATTCGTCGCGGCGACAACCGGGTGGATCTGGTGTTCACCATCACCGAAGGCGGCGTCGTTGAGACGCAACGCATCGCCTTCGTGGGCAACCGTGACTACTCGGACCGCCGCCTGCGCCAGATCCTCGAATCGACGCAAGCGGGCCTGTTCCGCGCGCTGATCCGCTCCGACACGTTCATTCAGGACCGCATCGCGCTCGATCGCCAGTTGTTGACCGATTTCTATCAGGATCGCGGGTATATCGACTTTGCCATTCTGTCGGTCACTCCGGAGTTGAGCCGGGATCGCGGCGCGTATTTCGTGACGTTCAACATCCAGGAAGGCCAGAGCTACCGGATTGGCAACCTGAGCGTGGCCAACCAGCTGCCCGGCTCCGAAGGGCTCGATTTTGCCAGTGCGATCAATATCCGCCAGGGCGTGCGCTATTCTCCGCGTATCATCGACAACGCCATCACGCGGATGGAGAACCTCGCCTCCAACGCCGGCCTGCGCTTTGTCCGGATCGAGCCGCGCATCATCCGCAACGATGCCGCTCTGACCGTGGATGTGGAATTCATCATCACCCGTGGAGAGCGCGTGTTTGTCGAGCGGATCGATATCGAGGGCAACCAGACCACACTGGATCGGGTCATCCGCCGTCAGTTTGACGTCGTCGAAGGCGACCCTATGGACGCGCGCCAGATTCGCGCTGCGGCAGAGCGTATCCGCGCCACAGGCTTCTTTGCCGACGTGCAGGTCGCGGGCCGCCAGGGTACAACCCCCGAGCAGGTGATCGTGGACGTGGACGTGGAGGAGCAGCCCACCGGATCGCTCGGGTTCTCGGCCAGCTATTCGACCGACAGTGGCGTGGGCTTTGCGATAAACTTCTCCGAGGATAACTTTCTTGGTCGTGGCCAATCCTTTGCGGTCGGCCTGAGCACGGTCAGTGGCGGTCAGTCGCTGAACTTCTCGTTCGGAGAGCCGGCCTTCCTGCGCCGTGATCTGGCCCTCGGATTGAGCGCCTATTACGGCGTGTCGCAAGAACAGGACGGCAATTCCTTTGATACGGTGCGCTATGGTGCGGGCGTGGCGCTTGGCTTCCCGATCAGCGAGAACAGCCGCCTGCGGTTCTTCTACAACTTTGACCACGATGAAATCTCGGAACTGGACGCTGCTGCGGACTCACCAATCCTGCTGGCGGAGCCGTCCCAGGCCGACACATCGCGCGTCGGCGTGACCTACAGCTTCGACAACCGTACCACGGGACTGAACCCGAACGCGGGCGTGGCGATCTTTCTGACCGGTGAATACGCGGGCCTTGGCGGCGATACGGAATTCGTGCGCAGTCAGGTCCGGGCCATTGGCGAAACGCGGGTGGCCCGCGAAGAAGTGACGCTGCGCGCCACGTTTGAAGGCGGCGTCATCAGCGCGCTCGATGACGGGACCCGTCAGGCCAACCGGTTCAGCTTGAACTCGCGCCAGATGCGCGGCTTTGAAAGCGGTGGCGTTGGGCCGCGTGATCTGGGAGCGACAAACCAGAACGCTCTGGGCGGCAACCAGTTCGCCGTGGCGCGTTTTGAGGCAGCATTCCCCCTGGGCCTGCCGGAAGAATATGGCATTTCGGGCGGCGTGTTCGCGGATGTCGGGTCGGTCTGGGGTCTGGACAATACCGCCGGTGCTGCCACGGTTGACGATTTCTTCATCCTGCGCTCTGTCGTTGGCGTCTCGATCTTCTGGGACACGGCCATCGGGCCGCTCCGGTTCAACTTCTCGCGTCCGATCCAGGTCGAAGACTACGACCGCACCCGCGAGTTTGACTTCACCGTCGAGGCGCGTTTCTGAGCCCCATGCGACATCTTTTCAAGATCATGATCGCCGCCTGCATGAGCATGGCGGCGATTGCGGTTCCCGCAACAGCGCAGCAATTGCCGACGCCTCCCCCGGCTGCGATCCTTGTACTCAATCAAGACCGCCTGCTATCGCAAACCGAGTTCGGTCTGCGCATCCAGCAGGAAGTGGAAGAGGCGTCCAGCACCCTGGCCGCCCAGAACCGCAGCATCGAGCAACGGCTTGTGGCCGAGGAACTGTCTCTGACAGAGCAACGCCCGACCATGTCACCGGAAGACTTCCGCGTGTTGGCCGATGAGTTCGACACCCGTGTCGTTGGCATCCGTACGGCGCAAGCCGCCAAGGCCCGCGATTTGCAAGCCCAGTCCGAGGCCGCACAGCAGCGGTTCTTTGAGGAGACCTTTCCGATCCTGTTGCAGATCGTGGACGCGCGCGGCGCCTCCGTTCTGCTTGACAGTCGCACGGTGCTGCTGTCGGCAGGGTCCGTCGATATCACAGACGCGGCGATTGCAGCCATCGACGCGGGTCTTGGTCGGGGCGGCGACGCGCCTCTGATCATGCTGCCTGGCCTGGAGTCTGACACGCCGCCGGAGCAGGAGTAGCGCGCTTGCCGCGCCCGCGCCGACTTGCTACGCCTCATTCCCCGACACTTGCCGCAAGGACACCATCATGAGCGCTGAGATACCAACGACCGCCGACATCGACCTGATCCAGCGCATCCTGCCACATCGCTATCCGTTCCTGCTGGTGGACAAGGTTCGTGACATCGTGGCCTACGACTCTGCCGTCGGGATCAAGAACGTCACGGTCAATGAACCGCATTTCCAGGGCCATTTTCCCGGACTGCCGATCATGCCCGGCGTGACGATTGTGGAGGCGATGGCGCAGACGGCGGCCTTGCTGGTGGGGATTTCCGCCGGTCTGGCGGACAAGAAATTTCTGGTGTTCTTCATGGGGCTGGATGCGTGCAAGTTCCGCCGCAAGGTCGTGCCCGGCGATGTGCTGGAGCTGCACGTCAAGGCGATACGGGGCAAACCCGGCGGCAAGGTCTGGAAATTTGAGGGCCGCGCGGTCGTTGACGGCGAACTGGCGTGCGAGTGCAGTTTCACGGCGATGATGGAATTGCCGGGAGAGGCGCGTTAAATGACTGCGCAGATCCACCCCAGTGCCGTGATCGAGGACGGAGCCGTGATCGGCGCTGGTTGCAGCATTGGCCCGTTCTGCGTGGTCGGCCCGGAGGTGACGCTCGGCGCCGATGTGGTGCTGAAATCCCATGTGGTAATCTCCGGGTGGACGGACATCGGAGACGGGTGCGAGATATTCCCCTTCGCCTCTATCGGAGAGATCCCCCAGGACAAGAAATTCGGCGGCGAACGCACGCGCCTGATTGTCGGCAAACGCAACCGCATCCGCGAAGGTGTCACGATGAACACCGGAACGGACGGCGGCGGCGGTATCACGCGGGTGGGCGACGACGGCCTGTTCCTCGCCAATTCCCATGTGGCGCACGACTGTCAGGTTGGTGACCGGGTGATCATGGTGAATTCTTCGGCACTGGCCGGGCACTGTATCGTTGGCGATGACGTGATCATCGGCGGCCTCTCGGGGGTGCATCAGTTCGTGCGCATCGGGCGCGGGGTGATTGTCGGGGCGGTGACGATGGTCACGAATGACGTGATCCCCTATGGTCTGGTGCAGGGCCCACGGGGGCGGCTGGACGGGTTGAACCTTGTGGGATTGAAGCGCAAGGGGGTGTCGAAGTCGGATATCACGGCCCTGCGCGCGGCGTTGCAGGCGCTCAAGCAAGGCGAGGGCAACAGCTTTCAGGAACGCGCCCGGCGCCTGGGAGACAGCGGCGAGGTTGACAGCGCATATGTCCGGGAGATCATCGAGTTTGTGATGGGCGACAGCGATCGGTCGTTCCTGACCCCGGAATGAGCGCGCGGGCCATACTTGCGGGGACCGGTAGATTGCCGGGTTTGCTGCTGGAGGCCGGACCTGCGGCGGTCGTGCGGTTTGCCGGCGTCCAGGTGGATGCGCCCGTCACGGTCGAGGCGCGGTTCGAGCAGTTGGGCGAACTTTTCGACACGCTCCGCGCGGCAGACATCACCGAGGTCTGCCTTGCCGGTGCCATGGGCCGCCCGGCGCTGGACCCGGTGGCGTTTGATCCCTTCACTGTCGCCAGAATGCCGATCCTGATGCAGGCCATGACCCAGGGCGATGATGCGCTGCTGCGGGCCGTGATCGCCGTGATCGAGGGGGAAGGTTTCGCGGTCGTGGCCGCCCATGCCCTCCGCCCCGATCTGGTTGCCCCCGCCGGGGTGCTGGCGGGAACCCGTGTGCATGGGGCCGACGCCGCCCGCGCCCGGGCGGTGCTGGACGCGCTGGGACCGCTTGATGTCGGCCAGGGCTCTGTGGCCGCGAAGGGCCAGATCATCGGGGTGGAGACCTTGCAGGGCACCGACGCGATGCTGGCCTTTGTGGCCCGGACCGCTCCGGGCTCTGGCGGTGTCTTCGTCAAGCGCCCCAAGGCGGGCCAGGACCTGCGCGTTGATATGCCTGCCATCGGGCCGGAGACGATCCGCGCCGCCGCCCGTGCGGGTCTGTCGGGCATAGAGATTGCGGCCAGCACGGTGCTGCTTCTGGACCGCGACGGCATTCTTGCCGCCTGCGCCGAGACGGGCATGAACCTGTGGGCGGGGCCGTGAAGCTGTTTCTGGTGGCTGGCGAACCCTCCGGCGACCGCCTTGGCGGAGCGCTGCTGGAGGGGTTCAGACAGGCGGGCGTTGACGTGCAGGTATCGGGCGTTGGCGGTCCGATGATGGCGGCGCAGGGGATGGCGTCGATCTTCCCGTACGAAGACCTCGCCGTCATGGGCATCGCCGAGATTGTGCCGAAATACCGCCACCTCAAACGTCGGATCGCGCAGACAGCGCAAGCAGTTGCCGCCTCGGGCGCGGAGGCGCTGATCACCATCGACAGCCCCGATTTCGGATTGCGCGTGGCCAGGCTGGCCCGCGCCGTCAACCCGTCACTGAAGACAATACACTACGTCGCACCCTCGGTCTGGGCCTGGCGGCCCGGACGTGCCAAGAAGATGGCGCGGGTCATTGACCATGTCCTGGCGCTCTTGCCGTTCGAGCCGCCTTACATGGAAGCCGCAGGCATGAGTTGCGACTTCGTCGGCCATCCGGTGGTGTCCGAACCGCTGGCTGGCCCTGCGGAGGCCGCGGCCTTCCGCGCCGCCCATGACATCGGACCGGACGACAAGGCGGTGCTGGTCCTTCCCGGGTCCCGCAGGTCCGAAGTCACGCGCCTGGGACCGATCTTTGGGGACGCCCTTGACGGCATCAATGCGCGTCTCATCCTGCCGACCTTGCCCCATATCCGCGACACCGTGGCCAGCCTGACCGCTGCATGGTCTGCCGCACCGATCCTGATTGATGCGGAGGATGCGGCTCTCAAACGCGCCGCCTTTGCCAGCGCTGACGCGGCGCTGGCCGCCTCCGGGACTGTGTCGCTGGACCTCGCGGCGAATGCTGTTCCCATGGTCATTGCCTACGACATGCACTGGTTGACCCGGATCATCGTGAAGCGCGCGATCCGCATCGACACCGTGACGCTGGTGAACCTGGTGTCCGGAACCCGCGCCGTGCCGGAATTTCTGGCCGGGAACTGCCGTCCCGAGGCTATTCGCACCTCCGTTCAGGGCCTGCTCCGGGGCGATAGAGGCCAGGATGACGCGATGGCGCTGACGATGGAGCGGCTAGGCAAGGGGGGCGAGGCGCCGGGATTGCGCGCGGCCCGGTCCGTGCTGGCCGCGATCAGGAGGTGAAATCGGCAGCCTCAGCCCCTGCCAGATCGACCAGCACCTGCGGCGCAATCGCGAAGATATGACGCGGGGTGCCAGCGGCGGCATAGACAACGTCAAACTGCACCAATCGCGGGTCATACCACGCGCGGATCGGTGACAGATGGCCCACCGGCGACACGCCTCCGATCGCGAACCCGGTCTGACGCCGGATCAGGTCCGGGGTCGCCTTGCCCAGAGCCTCACCCGCGAGGGCACTGGCTTTCGCGATGTCCACCAGATTTCCGCCGGCGGTCACGAACAACACCGCATCGCCCGACGTCTCTGCGCGAAAGATGATCGACTTGGCGATCTGGTCGATATGACATCCCGCTGCCTGTGCCGCGTCCGCCGCCGTGCGTGTGCCGTCCGCCATTTCCAGCACGTCCACGCTCACGCCTGCGGCCGCCAGCGCGGACCGTACTCGTTTCAACGACTTTGACACTGCGCGATCCTCCTGCCATTCCAGGGCCATGGACGTAGTGCCATCTGGCGCTGTAAGGAAGCCCGATATGCCATTTTCCGCCCGCATGACCCGCGCGCCCATCGCGCATTCCCCAGACCGCGCTGCGGACGCGCTGGAGCATGTGCATGGCGTGGCCCCTGACCTGAGGGAGCTGCTTCAGGGCGCGACAGGGTCTTCGCCGTTCTTCGCGGATCTCATCCGGAAGGAGGGGCACTGGCTGTCCCATGCGCTGGAGGAGGAGCCGGAAGATGTCGTTGCAGCCCTCATCGATGAAACGGGCACCCTGGACGCCGGCACTATAGACGCCGGGTTGCGCCAGTTGAAACGCCGCGCTGCGTTGATTGTGGGTCTGGCGGATCTGGGCGGGGTCTGGGGGCTGGCGACGGTCACGCAGGCCTGGACCGATTTCGCCGATGCCTGTGTGGCGGCGGCTCTGGCGATCCATGTGGCGGTGATGGCGCGGCGGGGCAAGATCCCCGGTCAGACGGAAGAGGACGCACTGACAGGTGGCGCGGGCATGGTGGCGCTTGCGATGGGCAAGATGGGCGCGGGAGAGTTGAACTACTCGTCGGACATCGACCTCATCTGCTTGTTCGATGAGGGGCGGTTTGACGGCCCGGCGGAAGAGATGGAGGCGCGCGCAGGCTTTATTCGCGCCACACGCGCCATGGCTGCGACGTTGAATGACCCCACATCCGACGGCTACGTTTTCCGCACCGACCTGCGCCTGCGACCGGATCCCGGCGTTACGCCCGTGTGCATCTCGATGGCGGCCGCCGAGCGGTATTACGAGGCGGAGGGGCGCACCTGGGAACGGTCGGCCTATATCAAAGCGCGTCCGGCGGCAGGGGACATCGCGGCGGGCGCCAGCTTTTTGACGGCGCTGGCACCCTTCGTGTGGCGCAAGCATCTGGACTTCGCCGCCGTGGCCGAGACGATGGATATGCGGCAGCGGATCCGCGATCACAAGGGACTGCATTCGGTGGCGCTGGAGGGGCGCAACGTGAAACTCGGGGCAGGCGGCATTCGCGAGATCGAGTTCTTCGCTCAGACCCGCCAACTTGTTGCGGGCGGTCGCGATGCCAGCCTGCGCACGCCCCGTACGGTCAAGGCGCTGGCAGCGCTTGCGCGGGCGGACTGGATCACCCGCGATGTGGCCTCCGAACTGGCGGAGCACTACACCGCCCTGCGCGAGGTCGAACACCGGTTGCAGATGATCGACGACGCGCAGACCCACTCCCTGCCGAAATCGCCCGAGGGCTTTGACCGTCTGGCTCGGTTAAGCGGCGAAGGCGACACCGCGACGTATCGGGAAGACCTCAAGGCGCGCCTGGATGCGGTGGCGACGCTTACCGGCGATCTCTATGCCCCCAAGACCCGCGCCTCTGCCGCGCCGCGCCTGTCGCAAACGGCTCGGGACATCATTGCGCGCTGGCCGGGGTATCCTGCACTCCGCTCCCAGCGGGGACAGGCGATCTTCGAACGTCTCAAGCCGGATCTTCTGAACCGCCTCGGCCAATCCCCCAAGCCCGATGATGCCCTGTCAAATTTCGATGGATTTCTGCGCGGATTGCCTGCCGGTGTGCAGATCTTTTCGCTGTTCGAGGCCAACCCGAGCCTTGTGGACCTGATCGGTGACATCTGCGCGACGGCTCCGGGGCTTGCGGTGTACCTGTCGCGCAATTCCGGGGTGTTTGACGCGGTTCTGGACGGGCAGTTTTTTGCCGATTGGCCCGGCGCGGGTGGTCTGACACAGGATCTGGTTCAGGACCTGCAGCCGCTGGACTATGAGGCACAACTCGATGCGACCCGGCGCTGGCAGAAGGAGTGGCACTTTCGCGTCGGCGTGCACATGTTGCGCGGATTGATCGGACCGCAGGATGCGGCACAGCAATATGCCGACATCGCGCAGGCCGTTGTGGCGGGGCTCTGGCCCTGTGTGTGCCGCGATATCGCGCGCCGGCATGGGGACGCACCGGGGCGTGGCGGTGTGGTGTTGGCGATGGGAAGCCTTGGGGCGGCGCAAATGACTGCGACCTCGGACCTTGACCTGATCGTGATTTTCGATGCGGGCGATGTGGAGATGACGGATGGCCGCCGCCCCCTCGACCCGCGCGGATGGTTCGCCAAGGCGACCAAGGCGATGATCACGGCGCTCAGCGCGCCCACGGCGGCGGGCAAGCTGTATGATGTGGATATGCGCCTGCGTCCTTCCGGCGGGCAGGGACCGGTGGCCACGGGCCTTGGCGCGTTCAGGAGATATCAGTTTGAGGAGGCCTGGACCTGGGAGCATATGGCACTGACCCGCGCGCGGGTCGTGGCCGGTGATGCGAGCCTTGCGGCAGACGTGGAAGCGGTGCGGCGCGCCGCGATTTCAGCACGTTCCGGCGATCCGAAGGCGATCCTGAAGGACGTGGCCGAGATGCGCAGGCGGTTGCAGGCGGCGGGGCGCGCGGGCAGCACATGGGACGTCAAGGACGGTCCGGGTGGCTTGCAGGACATCGCGCTGCTGGCCCAGGCGGTGGCCCTTGCATCAGGAAGCGAGGCGCGGCGCCCGCCGGATCAGTTGCGCGCCGGGCAGGCATTGATCGGAACGGAGGCGGTGGCCACGCTGAGCGACGCATACACCCTGTTCAGCGCGATCCAGCAAGGGGGTCGGCTGTTGACGGACGCGGCCCTTGAGACGGCCGAAATCGGAGAGGCAGGCCGCACATTTCTGGAGCGGATGGCGGACGTGACGCCCCCGGACGCTTTGGTGCCGCAGCTTGACAGGTTTCGCGCCGAAGCCGCAGATATCATAGCCGAGACACTCAGCGCAAATCAGGATGAGCTGCGATGAACGATAACGATCCCAACGACCCGAAAGGGCTGATCTACGAGGCGTTCCGCATTGACGGCATAACCGTGGGCGAGTGCCGTTCCATCTTCATGGACTGGGCGTTGAGCGTGTCGGTGGAGGATCACACTCCGCTGATCTCGGCCCTTCTGGCGCGCCACAGGAGCGATCGGGATGATCATCCCATGAAGGCAGTCCTGACGGAGGGTCTGTCTCCGAAACCGGCCAGCGGGCGACGCGGGGGACGGGCGGCGCGATTGGGGTACTAGTCCGGTCCGGTGGCTTGGATCTGCCCAGGCCACCCGCCCGTGCCGTGGTCAATACCCATAGGACCGGCAAGATCGCTCTTTGACCGTCGATCATTCGGCGTGCGAGGCTTGTGCGTGCGACACGGCTGGCGTCTGCGCAGACGGCCCGAAACTCTCAGCCTCTGATGACGGATTGAATGTCAGCGAGGGTGATCGCCGATCACATCAGACCTGAACCCGCGACGCATGGCTGCCACGCTCGCGGTAGGGGGTCGTATCGTAATGTGCGCGGTAGCATTTGGAAAAATGCGAGGGCGAGGCAAAACCGCAGGCGAGCGCCACGTTGATCACGCTCATGTCCGTCTGCATCAGCAGGTTGCGCGATTTGCCAAGGCGCAGTTCCATGTAATATCGCTTCGGAGACCGGTTGAGATAGCGCCGAAACAGCCGCTCCAACTGGCGGGTCGACATGCCGACGTCCGAGGCCAGTTGCGCCGGGCTGATCGGATCCTCGATATTCTGCTCCATCATGCGGATCACCTGGCCCAGTTTGGGATGCCGCACGCCGATGCGCGTCGGGATCGACAGGCGCTGCGTGTCCTGATCCGTTCTTATAGATGTATAGATCAACTGATCGGCCACCAGATTGGCCAGATCTTCGCCGTGATCTTCGGCAATCAGCTTCAGCATCAGGTCGATGGACGCCGTGCCGCCCGCCGTGGTGATGCGGTTGTTGTCGATCACGAAGACCGATTTCGTCAGTGTCACCTCCTCGAATTCCTCGGCGAAACTGTCCTGGTTCTCCCAATGGATGGTGGCCCGTTTGCCGTCGAGCAGTCCGGCCTTGGCCAGCGTGTAACCTGCCGTGCACAGCCCGCCGATCAGCGGCCCCTTGCGGGCCTCGCGCCGCAGCCAGCCGATCACGCGCTTGGTCGTGGCACGGGCCACATCAATGCCGCCGCACACCATGATGACATCATCGCGGGAGACTTCTTCCAGATCAGTATCCAGCCGGAACCCGATCTTGGCCGAGCATTCCGCCATTTCGCCGCCTTCGCCTGACAGCGTCCACTGATACAGCGGCCTGCCGGACATGCGGTTGGCGATGCGCAGCGCCTCCACCGCAGACGAAAAGCACAGCATGGAAAACTGGTCGAGCAGAACAAAGACGAACCGCTTGGGTCCATCGCCAGGGCGCAGGCGGGCGCTGGTGTCTGACATCTGGGCCACTCCCTTCAGGTCGACCAAGCGCGGGGCGCTTTCAACCACAACTGTTAAGCGAAACCACTAATTCGAGGCAGGCGCAATGCCGCATGTCGCATTTGCGACAGAGTGCGGGCTGTCGGATGCACCGAAAATGCACTGTTGGAAGCCGCGCACGGCTTGTGTAGAGAGGGCTTCGACCAATCTCGCTCAATCGTGGAGACGACCGATGACTGCAGCACAAAGCTGGACCAAATCCGACTGGCGCAACAAGCCACGCGTGCAGATGCCTGATTATCTGGATGCCGATGCGCTGCACGCTGTCGAAGCGCAGTTGCGTCAGTATCCGCCGCTTGTGTTTGCAGGCGAGGCGCGGCGCCTGAAGGCAGAGCTGGCTGACGTATCCCGGGGCGACGGATTCTTGTTGCAGGGCGGGGATTGCGCGGAAAGTTTCGCGGAATTCTCTGCCGACAACATCCGAGACACCTTCAAGGTGATGCTGCAGATGGCGATGGTTCTGACCTATGGCGCCAAAGTGCCTGTTGTGAAAATTGGCCGGATGGCGGGACAGTTCGCCAAACCGCGCTCGTCACCCGTGGAGGTCAAGAATGGCGTGGAACTGCCGTCCTACCGGGGGGATATCATCAACGACCTGCCGTTCACGGCGGAGGCACGGATCCCGAACCCGGCGAAGATGCTGCAGGCCTACACACAGGCCGCCGCATCCCTGAACCTGGTGCGCGCGTTCTCCACCGGAGGGTATGCGGACATCCATCATGTCCATTCGTGGACACTCGGGTTCACGGACAGCGACGACGCCGCCAAGTACCGCGACATGGCCAACCGTATCCAGGACGCGCTGGATTTCATGACCGCAGCGGGCCTGACGTCCGAGACCAATCATGAACTGTCGAAGGTGGATTTCTACACCTCTCACGAGGCGCTTTTGCTGGAATATGAAGAGGCGCTGTGCCGACTGGATTCCACGTCTGGCAAGTGGCTCGCGGGCTCCGGCCACATGATCTGGATCGGCGACCGCACCCGTCAGACCGACGGCGCGCATGTGGAATTCTGCAAAGGCGTGCAGAACCCCATTGGCATCAAGTGCGGTCCATCAATGACGCGCTCGGACCTCAAGGTTCTGCTCGACACGCTCAATCCGGGCCGTGAAGCGGGCCGCATCGTCCTGATCAATCGCTTTGGTGCCGGCAAGGTGAATGACATTCTGCCAAAACTGGTGCGCGCTGTCGAAGAGGAGGCGCATCCGGTTGTCTGGACCTGCGATCCGATGCACGGCAACACGATCAAGGCTGACTTCGGGCTACAAGACCCGTCCGTTCGACAGTATACTGCGCGAGGTGCAGGAGTTCTTTGCGGTCCACCGGGCCGAGGGCACGATTCCGGGCGGCGTCCATTTCGAGATGACGGGTCAGGACGTGACTGAGTGCACTGGTGGCGTTCGTGCGGTGACGGATGAGGATCTGTCCTCGCGCTATCACACCGCCTGCGACCCGCGTCTGAACGCGTCGCAGTCGCTGGAACTGGCGTTTCTGGTGGCGGAAGAGCTGTCGGAAACCCGTGAAGCCTTGCGCGCGGCGGGGTAACAATGTCGCGGCGGGCGGGTTCAGGCCAGGCCGCCGTCGATCACCTGAAAGACAGGCTTGCTCTGGGCCTGGACGGCCTCGTCCAACACCAGCTTCCGTACGGTTTGGGAGGCAAGCTGCGGGCGGAAAACCTTCGTTGCGGTCAAGCGATCCTGTGGGCGGTCCAGCACGTGGCTGCTGGCCCCTTCGCCCATCGCGCCGATGACCGGGCCGTGCTCGGGAATGTCCAATGTCCAGGCACCCTGCACCGTAAACCGGCCACGAATGTCGGAGACGAACTGGGTCATGGAGGGACGTTCGGAATACAGCGCAATGGCGCGGGTCAGTGCGCCGCGCGTATCGGTCAGCGGCAGAATTGCCAGCGTCGCCTCGGCCACGATCCCCGTCCGTTCGACACGGCCAAGCGACAGGATCGACACGACGGGCGTGGTCATCGCCGTCTCTGCCGCGTCCATCGCCTGCGCTCGGTAATCGAGATCAAAGAGCGCGCGAAACGGCATGCCGCGCAGTTCCATCCCCATCCGCGAGGTGATCGTCGCGCCCGTCAGACGCATCCGCAACGTGCCGGCGCGGGGCCGCTCAAGAATGCAGATTCGCGACAGATGCCGAGAAATTGCCGAGGGCCGGATTTCCACCCGGCTTGGTGCGACGCGGGAGCCGCGCAACTCGTTCCAATAGCGCATGACACTGGTGATCCGGGGATCAAGGGGGGGCAGAGTGTTGGATTGTTCGTGCTGATCGCTCATCTGTCTCACTCCTTCGAAGGTGGTCCGCAAGTTGGGCCGACCTGTTGAATTGCCACTGCCCCCGACAGGCGCGCCTTGACCTGTGCGGCACTTCCTGTCCCTTTTCGAATACACTATCTAAAATTGTCTGGGCAGGGGGAGAGTTGACAGATGGTTAATCCAGCACGGGGAAGTTTGGGGCGCCTGCATGAGTAGTCGCGGCCTCGCCTCCATGACCGCCTTCGCATCGGCTGATGGCGGATCGGCGGGAGTGTCGTGGTCGTGGGAGATGCGTGGCGTCAACGGGCGCGGCCTCGATCTGCGCCTGCGTCTGCCCGATGGGATGGCGGCGCTGGAGCAGCCCCTGCGCGCCGCCCTCCAGACGGCGCTGACGCGCGGCACCGTCACACTCGGCCTGCGCTTTTCGCGTGCGGAGGTGGCCGCTGCCGGACGCCTCAACCCCGACGCGCTGGCCGCGGCGCTGCAGGCTCTGGCGGAGGTGGAGGCTGCGGCAGGCGAAAACCTGGCACGCAGCACCGGAGCAGAGATCCTGGGCCTGCGCGGTGTGATGGACGCAACCCAGGATGCCGCCTTGCCCGATGGCTCCGCCTTGATGACTGAAGCGCACGAAGTCATCGCTGCCTTCGTGGACATGCGCCGGATCGAAGGGGCCGCACTGGCGAAGATCATGGCGGTCCAACTGGCGCGCATGGCAGAATTGACCGAGGCGGCGCAAACGGCCGCAAGGGCCCGGACCGATGCCCAGGGAGACCGCCTGAAAGCGCAGGTCGCGTCCCTGCTCGATGCCACCAACGGGGTGGATGAAGCGCGGTTGGCCCAGGAACTCGCCACTCTTGCCGTCAAGGGAGACGTGATGGAAGAAATCGACCGCCTGCGCGCCCATGTCTCGGCGGCGCAGGACCTGATCGCTGGAGGCGGCCCCGTGGGCCGAAAGCTCGACTTCCTGATGCAGGAGTTCAACCGCGAGGCCAACACGCTCTGCGCCAAATCCGGCGACACGGATTTGACGGCCATTGGACTTGACCTGAAACTGACCATAGACCAGATGCGCGAGCAGGTTCAAAATGTGGAGTAAGCATGCCCGGTAGTCAAAGAGACGATCATCAACGGCGCGGTCTTCTGATCATCCTGTCTTCGCCTTCGGGTGCCGGTAAATCCACGCTGGCGCGCCGGTTGATGGAGTGGGACGACACGCTCAGCTTCTCGGTTTCGGCCACCACACGGCCCGCACGCGACGGCGAGGTGGACGGGGCGGATTATCATTTCATGGACGAAGGGACGTTCAAGGGCATGGTCAATGATGGCCGGATGCTGGAACACGCCCACGTCTTCGGCAATTTCTATGGATCGCCGATGGCACCTGTTGCGGCAGCAATCGAGACCGGCCGCGATGTGCTGTTCGATATCGACTGGCAAGGTGCGCAGCAGATCCGCAATTCGGACCTTGGCAAACATACGCTGTCGATCTTCATCCTGCCCCCCTCGATCCCGGAGCTGAAGCGCCGGCTGGAAGGTCGCGCGCAGGACAGTGCCGACGTCATCGCCAAACGAATGCGCAAATCATGGGACGAGATCAGCCGTTGGGACGCCTACGATTACGTGATCGTCAACGATGATCTGGATGGCACCGAGGCACAGCTGAAGACCATCATCACCGCAGAGCGGTTGCGGCGCGAGCAGCAGCCGGGTCTTCAGACCCATGTGCGCATGTTGCAGGATGAATTCGAGGAGTTGCCGCAGTGATCTATGCGCTGGACGGGCTTTTGCCCAGGCTGTCGGAGGACACATGGGTTGCGCCCGACGCCAACGTCATCGGCAATGTTGTGCTGGAGGATGGCGCAAGCGTTTGGTTCGGGTGCACCTTGCGTGGTGACAACGAAGAGATCCGGGTGGGAGCGGGGTCGAACCTGCAGGAAAACGTCGTCTGCCATACCGATCCGGATTGTCCGCTGATCATCGGCACCGATTGCACGATTGGCCATAAGGCGATGCTGCATGGATGCGTGATCGGCGCAGGCTCTCTCATCGGCATGGGGGCCACGGTGTTGAATGGTGCGCAGATTGGCAGCGGCTGCCTGATCGGGGCTGGCGCGCTGATCCCCGAGGGCAAGGTGATCCCCGACGGGAGTTCTGGTGATGGGCATGCCCGGCAAGGTTGTGCGGGACCTGGACGCGGAGGCCCGCGCCGCATTGCTCCGCTCTGCCGAACATTACCGCACCAACATGCGCCGGTTCCGGGACGGGCTGGTGGCGGTCTAGTCCAGCCTCAGGTCGTGGACATCCGCAGCGTCTCTGCATCGGTCACGTAGTTTACCGTCTTGTCCAGCGCTTCCGCGCATTGCAGCAGAAGCGGAAAATGCGCGTCGGCAGGGCGCAGAGCCCGCTCCGGCGCGGAGGAGCCAAAGCGCAGGATGTCCCACAGATCCTCGGCCACGTTCAGGCGCGGGCCGGAGGCTTCCAAATGCCATTGTCCCGTGGCATCGGGCCCCACGCGCACAGTGCCCCCCATCGGCAGCGCGGTTTCAGCGCACAGCAGCATCAACATCGCGAGTTTCGTCTCCTGCCGGGAACGGTCGGCGTCGGCCGCCCACACGGCATCGACGCGACTTTGATGGAAGTAACCCTCCACCACCAGCTTCGCCTCGCGCAGCGACGTGACCTGTCCGGGGCCCGCTCCGCCAAACGCCAGACGAAACAGCCGGATGCGCGCCTCAGCCGCGCGCACGGCGTCGCGAATCAACTCCATCTCGGGACCGTCGGCCTTGCCGGTCATTTCCAGCAACTCCACCCCATTGCCAATTGCGCCGAGCGGGTTAACTAGGTCATGGCAGAGTCTGGAGGCCACCAGATCGGCCAGCACCGCGCCCGGATCAACTTGGTCGTCTCTCATCGGAAAGGCCTTTCACATATGGACCGAGACACCTCAACCGCCGCTGATCTGACGTCCGTGCTGGCACCCGGCATGTTCGTGCGAAATCCCGCAGCACCCGAATGGGGGTTGGGACAGGTGCAATCAAACATTGCCGCCAAGGTCACGGTAAACTTCGAAAATGAAGGGAAGGTCGTGCTGGACGGGCGCAAAATAGCATTAGTCATCGACCACCCCTCCTAACTCGGCACGCCACTGTAGGCCGAAAATGGTTAATACAGACTTAACGTGAACGTAAGCGTAGAAACAATCTCAATTCATGACAATCGTTAGGCATCCGGGGAAGCGGAGACGCCCGAACCGACACGCTTCCCGTTTGTTTGCAAATAGGCGGCAGGCTGCTACACCGCACCGCCAAAGTCGAAAGAGGACGCGTCCGCCAGATGCTGATTGATGAGCCGCATTTCGAATTGCGCCTGGCTGCGGGTGCGGCAGAGATCGAGGCCGCTCAACGCCTGCGCTATGCCGTCTTTGTGGAGGAATTGGGAGGAGACGGCCCGCTGGTGGACCATGCAGCGCGTCTGGAACGGGATCGGTTCGACCCGCACTTCGATCACCTTGTTTTGCTGGACCACCGCCGCGTGCCTGATGATAGAGTCGTGGGGGTTTACCGGGTGATGCAATCCAGTGGCGCGGCGCTGGCGGGGCAGTTCTATTCGGAGGACGAATACGACCTCAGCGCGCTGCGTGCCTCGGACCGGCGGCTGCTGGAACTGGGCCGCTCCTGCGTCCATCGCGATTACCGGGGCGGCACCGCGATGATGCATCTGTGGAGCGGTTTGGCCGATTACATCGCCACCCACGGAATTGAGGTCATGTTTGGTGTGGCCAGTTTTCATGGTCTCGACCCGGAACCGATCAGGACCCAGCTTTCGCTGCTCCATCATCGCCATCTCGCCCCTGCCGAAATTCGGCCGCGCGCGCGCGCTCCGGGACGTCACGCCATGGATATCGTCGACATCAATGCGCTGGACCGACCCGCGGCGATCCGCGCCATGCCCGCGCTGATCAAGGCATACCTGCGCCTCGGCGGGTTTGTGGGGGAGGGCGCATTCATCGACCGTCCGTTCAATTGCATCGACGTCTGCCTTGTGATGGACGTGGCACGGATGTCCGACACGCACCGCGCGATCTACGCCAGGGAGGCCCGGCAATGAGCGCTGCCTGGCAGGGTGGTCCGCCACCTGAGCCGCGCGCGCTTGGACTTGCCGAGTATGTCCGGCTCTTTCGCCGGGGCGCTCCGATGGTGCTGGTCCTGACGATCGGGTTCGTCCTGCTGCTGATCCTGCGCCTGCCGGAGCGCGCGATCTGGGACCTCAAGCGCCCCGTGACACCCTCTATCACGCTCGTGGTGTGCAAGCTGGCCTGCTGGTTCGCAAACCTGCACCGCGAAGTGACCGGGTCCCCGATGCGTACGCCGGGCGCCTACGTCGCCAACCACGTCAGCTGGCTGGATATTCTGGTGCTCAACGCCAGCAAACGGCTTTATTTTGTGGCCAAGGCCGAGGTCAGCGGATGGAGCGGGATCGGCTGGCTCGCGCGTGGAACGGGGACGGTGTTTATCCGCCGCAATCGTATGGAGGCGGCGCGGCACGCCCGGATCTTTGAAGACCGACTGCTTGCCGGCCATCATTTGCTGTTCTTCCCGGAGGGCACGTCCTCCGACGGCCAACAGGTGCTGCCGTTCAAAACGACGCTGTTTGCAGCGTTCTTCTCGGACCGGTTGCGCGATAGCCTGTCAGTGCAGCCGATCACCCTGCGCTACATCGCGCCCGTGGGCGCGCATCCCAACCATTACGGCTGGTGGGGAGATATGGATCTGGGGCCAAGCCTGCTGCAGGTGCTGATCTGGCCAGGATCGGGCCGGGTGCAGGTCATGTACCATCCGCCACTGAAGGTGTCGGAGGCGGGCAATCGCAAGACGCTGGCGAAAGCGGCAGAGGTGTCTGTCCGGCAGGGCCTGGAGCGGTCCCGTTGAGACCTAGCGCAGCGGAGCGGTCAAATCGCGCAACGCCAACAGCGGATCATCCGCGCGCCAGATCTCGGGCCCGATGGCGAAGAAATCCGTGACCGGTGCGAACCGCTCTACCAGGGCCAGATCGAGGGCGCCTTCGGCCACAACCGGCAGCTCGATCATCTGCGACCACCATTGGAACAGATCCAACTCCGCCAGTGTGCCATCGCCAAGCCCGCTTTCGCCCAGGGGTCCGTAACTGACGTAATCCGCGCCGGCCTCTCCCGCTGACATACCGTCATGCTGCGAGGCGGCACAGAAGCTGCCCAGAATCGCATCTGCGCCAAGCGTCTTGCGCGTGGCCCGCACCGACCGCGCGCCGTCAGTCAAATGCACACCGTCGAGGCCGAGGGGTTCGACGAGTTGGATATGGCGCTCGATCACCAGTGGCACATCGCGGGCATGAGCCACTTCGCGGATCCGATCGGCGGCGCGTGACACCGTGGGTTCATCCTCGCAGGCCATGGAAAGGCGCAGGCAGGCGACTTCGAACGTGTCCAGAATGGCGGCGAGTTGCGGCGCGAAGACGTCCACGTCGAATGCGGTGGGGGTGATGAGGTAGATTTGCGGGCTGTCGGGATCGGCCATGGGGCGCTCCTGCAGGGACGTGGAACTGGACTGGGGGCTGATAGCGCGGCCGTGACGTTTGAGCAATGGGGCCGCAGGCACGGGTGGCTGATGAGCGACGAGGCTGGACGGGCGCCCGGCGCAGCGCTATGGCCGGGTCCATGTCGAGATCCAAGCCACACCACACAACCTGTGTTCATCCTCGTGCGCCCGCAAATGGGCGAGAATATCGGCGCGGCGGCACGCGCGATGTGGAACTTCGGCCTCGACCGGATGCGCGTCACCGCCCCGCGCGACGGCTGGCCGAATGAGCGTGCGGTGGCGCTGGCCAGCGGCGCGGGGCGCTTGCTGGACGACGCGCGGCTCTACGATGACGTCCCATCGGCACTGTCCGATTGCACCTACGTCTTTGCGACCACGGCGCGCGGTCGGGAGTTGACCAAACCCGTGGTCACGCCCGAACGTGCCATGGCGCAGGCGCGGGAAATCATGGCGGCAGGCGGCAAGGTCGGCGTTCTGTTCGGGCCAGAGAGGGCAGGGTTGGAGAACGCGGACCTGGCTCCGGCCAATGCGATCATCTCCGTCGATGTGAACCCCGGTTTCCCCTCTCTGAACCTCGCGCAATGTGTGCTGCTGTGTGCCTATGAGTGGCGCAGGCAGGTGGCGGAGATTCCGGCAGAGGTCATGGTGCTGGCCAGGACGGATTTCGCCAGTGGTCTGGAAATCGAGAAGTTGGGCGATCATTACGAGGAGCGGCTGGAGGAGGCAGGATTCTTTTGGCCGCCGCACAAGGCCGACAGCATGAAGCTGACGCTGCGCAATCTGTGGGGAAGGGTGAGCCTGACACGCGCGGACGTGCAGACACTGCACGGAGTGTTGCGGCAGATGGTGCGCTGGTCCGAGGGCAAACGAAAGGATCTTCGAGGTGTTGCGCCGTCGCGACTTGCCCTGCGGGCGCGTCGGGCCGTCGCCGGGCGCCCTCGCTGCGCTCGGGCGCGGGACACTGCTGGATTTTGCGGCCCGCGCCTGAGGAGGGGGCGCTGCCCCCGACGAGGCCTTTGGCCGCGTCTCCCCCCGGAGGTGTATCTGGCAAGATGAATGGCGGAGCGGTCGTGGTGTCGCGGGTCCTTGAAGGGGGGGAGGCTGCGGGATAGTTCTTGGTTGAGATGATGAGGGACAGGGCATGGCGGGTCAGCGCAGTATTTTCGAAGACGTGGGCGAGGCGCAAAAGCGCGCTGTAACGCCCGGCGGTGTGAGCCGGGATCGCGGACGCGGGCGTGGTCGTATGCGCGTGTTCATCATGATATTGTTCGCGATGGTAGTGGTGCAGATCGCCGTTGGAGGGCTGACCCGGCTGACGGATTCAGGCCTTTCGATCACCGAATGGGCCCCGATTACAGGGGCAGTGCCGCCTCTGGACGCGGCGGCATGGCAGGCTGAGTTGGAGGCCTACCGCGCCACGACGGAATACCAGGAGCAAAATCGTGGGATGAGCCTTGAAGAGTTCAAGGTGATCTATTGGTGGGAATGGGGCCACAGGCAGTGGGCGCGCCTGATCGGCGTGGTGTGGGGCGTAGGCTTTGCAGGGCTGTTGGCGACGAGATCGGTGCCTGTGGGATGGACCGGGCGTTTGGTTCTCCTGGGGGCTCTCGGAGGGCTGCAGGGACTGGCAGGCTGGTGGATGGTGTCGTCGGGCATGGCGCCGGGGATGTTCGATGTGGCCTCCTATCGGCTGGCAGTGCATCTGGGCCTCGCGTTCCTGATCCTCGGGCTTATGGCCTGGGATGTGCTGAGGCTTGGTCGGACGGAGGCGGACCTGATGTCCGCGCGCCGCGATGGCGACCGGACGCTGGCGGGTATGGCTTCAGGGTTAATCTATCTGACCGCATTGCAGATCCTGATCGGAGCGCTGGTCGCAGGCATTGATGCGGGGCGCAATTATATCGACTGGCCCCTGATGGCGAGCGCGGTCACGCCGCCTGATATGTGGGTTCTGGAGCCGTGGTATCGCAACCTGTTCGAGAACGACGGGACGGTGCAATTTGTACACCGTCTGGCGGGTTATGCTGTGCTGGTCGCGGGGATCTCTGCATGGATCATGGCGCGCCGTTCGGCTCGTGCTGCGACACGGCGCGCGTTTGATTGGGTCGCCGCGATGATGGTTGCCCAGATTGTACTGGGGATTGCCACGGTGATGAATTCCTCGCCCTGGTACCTGGCAATCGCCCATCAATTCGGCGCTGTGGTTCTGATCACTCTTCTTGTCCGCGCGCGATTCCTGTCGCGCTATCCGCTCCCACAATCTGTCCGGGGGGCTTGAACCGATGGCCGCACTTGAAGATCTGCTGGCGTATCAGCGCACCACCGAGGCTTTGAGCCAGGTCATGGGCCGTTTGGGTTGGGATCAGGAGACGGTGATGCCGGCCGGGGCTGGCGAGCAACGTGGGGAGGAGATGGCCGCGATGGAAGCGGTGATCCATGCGCGCCGGACCGATCCTCGGGTGGGGGAGTGGCTGGCGGCGGCAGAGCCGAAAACGGATGCGGATCGCGCGCATGTGAGAGAGATTGCACGCGCTTATGCACGGGCCGTCAAGGTGCCTGCAGATCTGGCAACGGAGCTGGCCCGGGTGACCTCGGTGAGCCAGGGTATCTGGGCGCGCGCGCGCGCCGACGAAGATGTCGCCGCATTTTTGCCAACCCTGCGTCAGGTCGTTGACCTGCGTCGGTTGGAAGCGGCAGCTATCGCCGACGGGGGCGATTTATACGACGCGCTGTTGCAGGATTATGAGCCCGGCACCACAGCGGAGGAGATCGCGGCGTTGTTTGACCGGATGCGGCCCCGGCTCGTGGCACTGCGCGACCGTCTCTTGGGTGTGGAGATGCCGCCCGCTCTGACAGGCCACTTTGCGGCCGATGCGCAGATGGCGTTGAGTGCAGAGGTCGCGGGCGCCTTCGGATACGACTTCAGCCATGGCCGTCTTGATCTGGCTGTGCACCCGTTCAGTTCCGGTTCCGGCGCGGATGTGCGGATCACGACGCGCGTGGACGAAACGGAGCCCTGGGGATCGCTGTATTCCACCATTCACGAGGTCGGCCACGCCACCTACGAGCAGAACATCATGGACGAATTTCGTCTGACGGCACTGGGGCAGGGCGTCTCGATGGGTGTCCATGAGAGCCAGAGCCGGATCTATGAGAACCAATTGGCGCGCTCACCTGCCTATACGCGCTTTCTGCACGGCCGCATGGAGGCGCACTTCGGAGCGTTGTCCACCAGTGCCGATGGGTTCGCCCGAGTGATTAACCGGGTGGAGACGGGCTTTATCAGAACCGAATCCGATGAGGTGCATTACAACCTCCACATCATGTTGCGGTTCGATCTGGAGCGACAGCTGTTCGGCGGTCAACTGGATGTTGCGGATCTGGAGGAGGCCTGGAACGCTCGCTTCCTCGCGGATTTCGGTATGGCAGTGGACAGACCCGCGAACGGCGTGTTGCAGGATGTGCATTGGCCGGTGGGACTGTTCGGTTATTTTCCGACCTATGCGTTGGGAAACGTCTACGCGGGCTGTCTGCATGCGGCGCTGAGGCGAGACGTGCCGGATCTGGACAGGTCGCTGGAAGCGGGCGATCCGGGACCTGCGCTGGACTGGTTGCGAGCCAGGGTTCAGATCCATGGCGGATTGCGGACACCGCGCGAGACTATCGAATACGCGACGGGAACAGCGATTTCCGAGGCACCGTTGCTGGATTATCTGGACGCCAAATATGGGGCATTGTTCGGGGTTTAATCGCCTCAGTCCCCTCTTCAAGGCCCAGGCCTTTCGTCGCAGCGCCTGCGAGGACCGTCAGGGAGGAGGGGCCTGAGGAGAGGACCGTCCGGGACCGCTGGGGGCGACGCTATGAGTGCGAAGATGCAGGCTGAAGAGATTGCGGAATACCTTGATGAGGTCTTTCCGCAGGTCCGGGGCGATTTTGTGATTGAACGGGTCGATGACCGTGAAGTCCGGGTGCGCATGCCGGTGGCGGAGCGGCATTTGCGGCCCGGCGGCACCGTCTCAGGCCCGGCAATGTTCGCGCTGGCCGATGTATCGGTGTACATTGCGGTGATCGCGATGAAAGGGCGGGAGGCTCTGGCGGTTACGACGGGTGGCTCGTTTGATTTCATGCGCAAACCGGCGGCGGGTGTCGATCTGATCTGCGAGTGTCGGTTGCTGAAGCTGGGGCGGGTTCTGGCGGTAGGGGAGTGTCTGATCTACTCCGACGGGGTCGCCGAGCCTGTAGCGCGGGCGTCGATGACGTATTCGATGCCGCCTGCGCGATAAGGCAGGCGCGTGCGCCTGTGGTGCACGTCGGAGAGGTGTTCTTGGCAAGATGAAGGGGAGCGGTCAGGTGGCGATCTGGCCGCCGTGGAGTTCGGTGACGGTGTCGATGTCGGTCTCGAACGCGGCTTTCAGGACCGGGATCGCTGCGTGGGGGGCGGTTTCTCGGGGGATATCCGGCATCCACTCGCCGTAGTCTCGCAAACGTGTGTCACCAAAGAGGTCCGGGTTGGCTTGGTGGACGAGGATCGCAGGGTACTCCGTGAGAAGTGTGAACAGCCATTGACCCGGCGCAACCTCAACCGCGACAGCTTCGCCTTGGAAGCCCATGCTAGCGGTGCGGTTCGTCATAAATTCGCCGTTTGGGAAAAGGCGCACATTGATCGCGGTCACCGAGGAGCCGGAGACAATACCATCGGGCGTCTCCACCGTCACCGTCATGCGTTGGTTCCACGTGTAGGTGTTGCGGTTGCACGCGGTGGTGAGCAGGACGAGGGCTATCAGGAGGGCGGTGCGGATTATGGGCACGGGCGTCGCATGGTTTTGGGGTGATAGTATGGCGATAGTTGCAAACGCGCGCAAAAGTGGGGTAAAATAAAACCCCACGTGTAAATCATTGTTTTTACTCACCCAACATCCATTCACGCCCCTTGACGTGGCCACGCAACCCGTTAGAAGACGCTCATGTTCAGGGGGCAGGTGCCCTTTTTCGCTTTTCTTGGCCGAACGCCCACCGGGCGCGAAGCTACCCGGAAGGAAACTACATGAAAACGTTCTCTGCCACGCCGGCGGATATCGACAAGAAATGGATCCTGATCGACGCCGAGGGCGTTGTTCTGGGCCGTCTTGCGTCGGTCATCGCCATGCGTCTTCGCGGCAAACACAAGCCGTCGTTCACGCCGTCCATGGACATGGGCGACAATGTCATCGTCATCAACGCCGAAAAGGTGCAGGTGACAGGCAACAAGCGCGACAAGCCGAATTACTGGCACACCGGCTATCCGGGTGGGATCAAGTCCCGCACGACTGGTCAGATCCTTGAGGGCAAGTTCCCCGAGCGTGTGCTGACCATGGCCGTCAAACGCATGCTGCCCGGCGGCAAGCTGTCGCGTCAGCAGATGACCAACCTGCGCGTTTATGCGGGCGCCGAGCATCCCCATGAGGCACAGGAGCCGACTGTGTTGGACGTGGCGTCGATGAATTCCAAGAATACACGGTCCGGCAACGCGCAAGCGGCCAACACGGGGGATCCGAAATAATGACCGAGACACTTTCCTCGCTCGACGAGCTCAAAGGCTCTGTCGACGGTGTTGAAGCGGCAGCCCCTGTCGTTGAAACCATCCACCGCGAACCCGTGCGCGACGCGCTCGGCCGCTCCTATGCCACCGGCAAGCGCAAGGACGCGGTCGCCCGCGTCTGGATCAGGCCCGGTTCCGGCAAGATCACCGTGAACGGCAAGGACATGCCGGTCTACTTCGCGCGTCCCGTGTTGCAGATGATGCTGCGTCAGCCCTTCACCGTGGCTGGCGTCGACGGCGAATTTGACGTCATGGCGACGGTCAAGGGTGGCGGCCTCTCCGGTCAGGCCGGTGCTGTCCGTCACGGCGTCTCCAAGGCGCTGCAACTCTACGAGCCGTCCCTGCGGGCCGCCCTGAAAGCGGCGGGCTTTCTGACCCGCGACAGCCGTGTGGTCGAGCGGAAGAAATTCGGCAAGGCCAAGGCCCGCAAGAGCTTCCAGTTCTCCAAGCGCTGACCCGTCCGACATCGCATCAGGGCCGTCCTTCGGGGCGGCCTTCTTGTTTGACCGGGCAGCGCTGTTCAGGGTTGAGCAGAGACGTAACGTATTGATTGCAGACGGTCTTCATTTTGGCGTGAACCATTTGTTGGGGATTGAACAGGCCATATGCCCGTCAGAACACGTAGGCACGGTCCACCGGCTCAAACGTTCAGGTGCAGCAAACGAGTTCTCTGAACCCGAGTGCAGACTGTTGCGCCACGAACAGATATCCACGCCCTGTCTGTGTTTCTCACGGGCGCATGGATGGCGCAAGGTGGCAGGTGTGACCCCCAAAAACAACGCTGCAAACGCATGCGCAAAGATGTCCTCGTCGCCAGAAAATGCATGGTGAAACCGGGTGAGTGGTTCGGCCCCTCCGGGAGCCGCGACGCACCATTCTCCATCCGCCTTCCGGTTCAACGCAGCACGCAGATCGGAATTGGCCCAATCCCGAAACGGTTCAGACAAGAGCATCATATTTGATAGCAGTTGGCTGTCGATCCTTACCGGAAGGGCATCAGTGTTCGCAACAATCGACACGAGCGACACACCGTCCCGCGTCCGGGCGATATTCGGCGTGACAACTCAGGGGCCGACATAAAACCATACGCAAACTTCCTTGTCGTCCCGGTCGCGAATACTGCTTGCCGGGCGCCTTTCCAAAAGAATGAATTCATCTGTTTCGGATTGGCCCTGCCGGGAAAGATGCGCGCCTTTGGTCACGCGCTTTGGTTGCCGATGCCGTGCAAAATCGTCCGCGCAAGCCGTATCTGACAGGTCAGGTGACTGCATCAGAAACGGCCGTAGATCCATCTTTGCGAGCGAATACGACCGATAGACTGCTTGTCATCCAAAATGCGTTCCAACTGCGGTCATCAATGCACCGGTTGCGTTTTTCATCGCACCGTTTCAACTATCAAGAAGGTTTTAATGATCAAGAAGGTTTCGCGCAACAGCGGTTCGCCGCATCGGTTGATGGGCGGAAAACAGTGCGTCGCGGATTTCGTCGCAGGGGTTACTGGCCTACCAATCCCCTTCAACGCCGAGGGCGTCCCAGTCGCTCAGTCCGGGTTTGCGGTGCTGGCAGTGACTTGGCCGATCTCGACGTTCCAAGCGCCGCAAGTCGTCAGGCCAGGTCAGATAACGCCCACAAAGACCGGATGATCCGTTCAATTGCCCTGACGTTTGCAGGTGTGACGTTGCGGTATTGTTGCCCGATCAGCCTTTGTCCGGCATTTCCATGGACGTCGCTTACCCGGTTGTCGCCTGGCTTTGTTGGGTGCAAAACCTGGCAGTAGTCGAATATGACATCCGTAGGCGGAGACCTGCCTTTGGCTGTTCAGGAGATATTTTCACCGTTTCTGCTGGTGTGTCGGGATGGCCTGAAATGGGTCCATCCGAACTGCAATTCTGGCTCGCGCTCGGGTCATGACGAATATGGCATGACGGCCAAAAGGCAGAGGGTGGATTGCGAGAGGTGACAATCTGCTGTGCCATTGTCGGAAGGCAGTTTTTGACGCAGGAGCGGTCGGCGATGACCATGCCCGCCACCCCGCGCACTGGTCCTTTCCCTCGGGAAAGCCGGTCCAGGGTCTGGTCCTTTTTGGCCATACGCCAAATATCCCCCAATGTTCGGAACCATCGGCTGACTTTCCGGTTATACACCGCATAGGAACATATCAGAGAGAGAAACAATGGCACATAGAGACGATACTACAATGGGTTCCCGAAATGCACATCCCGATGGCCATAGTGGAACAATCAGCGGATATGGCCGATTTCTCGCCATGATCGCCACTTCGACGGTTGTGATGTATGGCCTCATGTATCTCAATTCCTATGCGCTTGATCACGTCTATTTCTCGCAGACGCGGATGTGGATGGCACTTTACATGGGCGGGATGATGGCGGTTATCATGCTCGCCTTCATGCTCGGTAGGTATTCCAACCGGACAGCCAACATCGCGATTTTCGTCGGTGCCGCGATTGCCGTTGCGGCTGGCGTCTATTTGGTGCGGTCGCAGGACACGGTGGGCGACATCGCCTGGATGAAAGCGATGATCCCGCACCACTCCATCGCGATCCTGACCAGCGAGAGGGCGGACATCTCCGACCCGCGGGTTCGTGCACTGGCTGACGCGATCATCGAGGCGCAGCGCGGCGAGATTGCGGAAATGGAGCGATACATTGCCGATATCGAAGCCAACGGCGATGCAGCCCCCGGCACCCCGCGATCCGAACCCTGAGATACCGAACCCTGAGACGAGGAAAGCCATCATGCCCAAGGACAGCCGTAACGTTGCCGATGTAACGACCGCGCCCGCCCCCGCCGCGACCGGAAAGACGGCAGTGCTTTATCGCATGGCTCTGCCGGACCACCTGTGTCCGGCGGGGCAGAAGGCGCGCTGGCTCCTGGACCGCCACGGCTTCGAGGTCGATGACCGTCTGTTCCGGGAGCGGCCAGAAGTGGATGCGTTCAAGACGGAATATGACGTCTCCACAACTCCACAGGTCTGGATCGAAGGAGAGCGGGTCGGCGGCTACGACGCTCTGCGTCAAAAGCTCACCGACTACGACCCGGACGCGACATCCTACAATCCGGTGATCTACCTCTTCGCCGTGGCTGCAGCGACGGCTCTCGCTCTGTCCATCGGTTTTCTTGGTGCAATAACATGGCAAACACTTGGCTGGTTCATCTCGGTCTCGATGATCCTGTTAGGGATGCAGAAGCTCAGCGGCATCGAAAGCTTCTCGACGATGTTCCTCAACTACGACCTGCTCGCGAGGAAATGGGTGCCCTACGCCTACGTCTACCCCTGGGTCGAGACTGCGGCAGGTATTCTGATGACGGGCATGTTGCTGACCTGGCTTGCGGCCCCATCGGCGCTCTTTATTGCAACAATCGGCGCAATAAGCGTTTTCAAGGCAGTTTACATCGACAAGCGAGAACTGAAATGCGCCTGCGTGGGCGGCAACTCGAACGTGCCGCTTGGCTTCGTCAGCCTGACTGAAAACCTGATGATGATAGGCATGGCGATCGTGATGCTGATCCAGATTGCTGTCTGAGACTGGCCTGACACTCGAATTTGCAGTTGGCTTTTTGCAACAATCATTTTGGCGGGACCACCGTTGACGGCAAGGGCATGCCGGTCTGCTTCGCGTGTCCCGTGTTGCAGATGATGCTGCGTCAGCCGTGTGGTCGAGCGGAAGAAATTCGGCAAGCCCAAGACGCGCAAGAGCTTCCAGTTCTCCAAGCGCTGACCCGTCCGACATCGCATCAGGGCCGTCCTTTTTGTTTGACCGGGTCGCGCTGTTCAAGGTTGAGCAACCACCGAAGTCCCTGACTTCAAACATATAAAAACTTTCGTTAATCCTTCGTTCAGCATTCGGGAGGCTAGGCTTCGGGACCATTTCACCGCGGCTATCACGTCGACGGCCAGGCAATCCGCACACACTTACACGATGTTGTTGATGGCCTGGCCGGACGGTCAGGCGCCTTCGCCAACGCGGGTTGAACCGTCATGAAAGGAGGTCAACAAGCGCCCGCGGACTTCAAAGAAGTTGTAACGGATCAGATTGAGTTGGCTTCATGAAGACTATTCGACAAAGCTCCACGATGAGAGGCCCGATGCGGACAGTGACGCAGACGGCGTCTATCAGACAACGCGCGCCTATCGGCCCGGCGTCCGTCCAATGCGGAGCCATTGGCACGCAGGCCGTCCCGATGCTTTGCTACCGTCCTGTACTGCGATGTCGAAGCAGCAGGAAGGCCGGTCCGTGAGGTCCTAGCTCCAATCTCTCCGATCCATGCAGATAGTGACTTCGCCCAAGAAACATTCCCGCACGCGCTTCATTCGGCCGGACGCTGTCTTCCTCCACACAATCCTGCACTGCTTGGCCGGCACCTTGAAACAAACGCTTCCATCGGCGGCAACCTGCACGTCGGCTTGCAGTTCTTTCGGCCTTGGGATCATGGCCGTTACCTGGATTCCGCCGTCTCCCATGACATCATCGGAGTCTGGAAACTCTCCGGATTCGTAGCGCGCGTTCACATCGTCAACTTCGCCGTTTCCGGCGTATTCTTCCAAATTCTTGTCCATGACATCTTCCCTATTCTTGGTCGTGATCCATTAATAATCACCAGCTAGCCCTAACAGATTAGGGCCCAAACGTCCGAAATAACATTTTCACCGGCATTTTGGCCGAGGTTCCGGCTGCTCTGAATTGACATGTCGATGCCCCGGCTATTTGGCAAAGGGCGGCCGGATTTGGTTCAGTGCTCGTGGCACGTAAACTGCGTCGATATTACCTTGTTCTTTGTCATTAATCCGGCAATCGTTCCGATCAGCCTTTGACCAGGCAGCAGCAGGTGGGAGCCATGGCGATCGCACGTCACAAGGGGTTATCGAACGAGGCGAAGCGGGGCCTGATCATGGTCAGCCCGGCGCTTGGCTATGCGCTGCTGTTGCTGGCGGTGCCGCTTCTGACGATCATCCTGTTCAGCTTCTGGACCCAGGACTTCCTGACGATCAACCGGGTGCTGACGCTGGAGAACTACGCCGAGGCGCTGACCGATCCGCTGTACCGTGCGCTGATGCTGCGGAGCCTGCGGATTTCGGCCTCGGTCACGGCGGTGACGGTGATCCTGGCTTTCCCGATTGCCTATTACATCAGCTTCAAGGTGCGGCCCGAGAAGAAGGCGCTGTGGCTGTTTCTGATCACCATTCCGTTCTGGACCAGCTACCTGATCCGGATTTTTCTGTGGCGGGTCATCCTGGCCTACGACGGGCCGGTGAACGGGACATTGCTGGCGTTCGGGGTCATCGACGAGCCGCTGTCGTTCATCCTCTACAACGCCAATGCGGTGGTGATCACGCTGGCCCATGCCTTCGCGCCGTTCGCGATCCTGCCGATTTTCGTGAGCCTTGAGAAGATCGACCGGAGCCTGCTGGAGGCCGCCCGCGATCTGGGGGAGGCGACCGTGATGACGTTCATCCGCGTGACCCTGCCGCTGGCGATGCCCGGAGTGCTGGCGGCGGTTCTGATCGTGTTCATCCCCACGGTCGGAGATTACGTGACGCCGCGCCTTGTGGGCGGGTCCGGCGGCACGATGATCGCCAACATGATCTATGTGCAGATCTTTGATCTGTCGAACCGGCCCATGGGGGCGACGCTGGCGGTCTTCGCGATGCTGACGGTGACGGTCACGCTGGCCTGGGCGATTTTGCATGTGCGGTTCTGGGTCTACCTCAACGACCGGATCGGCGGCGGGTTGCAGGGCCTTGCGCTGGCGGGCGGCGCGGCGGTGGTCGATATCGGGATCTTGCGGTGGATCCTGCTGAACGGGGATCCGTACTTTGGCCCCGCAGGCACGCTTGGCCTGATGGCGGCGATCATGGCCGGGGGCGCGATTGCCATTGCCGTGCTGGTGCCGAAGGGGAGGTGGGGGATATGAGGCCATCCGCCCTCGGGCTGTTCGCGGGTCTTTACCTGATCTTCCTTTATGCGCCGATCATCCTTTTGCCGATCTTCGCGTTCAACGACGGCACCGTGATCGCGTTCCCGTTGCAGGGCTTCACCGGGCGCTGGTTCACCGATCTGACAGCCATCCCGGCGCTGCATGAGGCGACGGTCAATTCGCTGATCATCGCGGTCTCTGTCGCGGTTTTGGCGACCTGTTTGGGTCTGTTCGCGGCCCGCGCCGCCACCCGTTACAGCTTTCCGCTGAAGGCCGGGATCATGGGGTTCATCATGCTGCCTCTGGTCCTGCCGGAGGTTATCGTCGCGATTTCGCTGCTTGTGGTGCTGATGCAACTGGGCCTCGACACCTCGATCTTCACGATCATCGCGGGCCATACGCTGTTGTGCATGCCGTTTGCGATCGCGATCCTGCAGGGCAGTTTCGCGGGGCTGGACCAGTCGCTGGAGGAGGCCGCGATTGACCTTGGAGAGACGCGCGCGGGGGCGTTCCGGCTGATCATCCTGCCGCTTGTTGCGCCGGGGATCATCGCGTCGTTGCTGATTTGCTTCATCATCTCGCTCGACGAGTTCATCATCGCGTTTTTCCTCAGCGGCAATGAGCCGACGCTGCCTGTCTACCTGTGGGGGCAGTTGCGGTTCCCGGCGCGCCTGCCGGTGGTCATGGCACTTGGGACGTTGCTGGTCGGCCTGTCCATCATCCTTCTGATCTGCGCGGAAGCCCTGCGCCGCCGGGGGCTTCGCCGCCTCGGCCAATCCGACAACGGGGGATTCCTGTGAGTGATGCATTGATCGCGCTGCGCGATGTCAACAAGTACTACGGTGACTATCATGCGCTGCGCAACATCACGGCGGACATTGGCGCGGGGGAATTTTTCTCGCTGCTGGGGCCGTCGGGGTGCGGCAAGACCACGCTGCTGCGCGCGATTGCGGGGTTTGAGGACATCTCGGGCGGCACGATCATGCTGAGCGGGCAGGATATGGCGGGGGTGGCGCCCAACAGGCGGCCCACGAACATGGTGTTTCAAAGCTATGCGATTTTTCCGCATCTGAGTGTCGAACAGAACGTGGGGTTTGGTCTGCGGAAATCGGACCTGAGCGCTGCGGACAAGACCCGCGCCATCGGCGGGGCGCTGGAGATGGTCGGGCTGGGCGCCTTCGGAGGCCGTGCGGCGCACGCGCTGTCGGGGGGGCAGCGGCAGCGGGTGGCGCTGGCCCGCGCGTTGATCCTGAAACCCAAGGTGTTGTTGCTGGACGAGCCACTCAGCGCACTGGACCGGAAGATGCGCGAGGACATGCAGGTGGAGTTGATGAAGCTGCAACGCGAGGTGGGGATCACCTTCGTGCTGGTCACCCACGATCAGGAGGAGGCGCTGGTGATGTCGGACCGTGTTGCGGTGATGTTCGAGGGCGAGATCGCGCAGCTGGCCGATCCGGAAGTGCTCTACCGTCGCCCGGCAACCCGGCGGGTCGCGGATTTCATCGGGGTGATGAACTTTCTGTCGGGGACGGCTGATGCGGGCATGGTCGAGGTCGCGGGTCTTGGACGTGCGCAGGTGACGCCGGAGCAGATGCCCGGTGGCGCGGTCTCCGGGGCGTGTTGCGTCGGCATGCGGCCCGAGACGCTGTCGATCCTGTATGACGACGACGCCGGTGCCGCGCGGGAGACCGCTGCAGTGATCGAGGAGGTCGTCTACTACGGCGATATGACCTATTACGACGTGGCGCTGTCGGGTGTGGCGGAACCGGTCCGGATCTCCATGCGCAACATGGTCGGGCGGGAGGTTCTGGAGGTTGGCGCGCGCACGCGGGTGGCGTGGGATCCGCGCGCGATGGTGGTGTTTGCGCAGTGACCCTTTGGCGGCGGGATCCGGGGCCGGGGTCGGGATCGAGTTGTATCTGGCAAGACGAACGCGGGAGCGGAGGGCGCGCCCCCGGTCGTTAGGCGGTTTTGCGAACGGTGTAGGCGGTTGCGCCGTTGTCGCGCGCTTCGCAACCCTCGAAGACATGGCCCTGCTCGGCGCAGAAATGCGGCACGTCGATCATCGCGGCCGGGTCGGTGGCAATGAGGCAGAGCGTTGCGCCGGGACCCGCCGCCTGCAGCGCCCTGCGCAGGCGCAGGACCGGAAGCGGGCACAGCAGGTCGCGCGCGTCGATGGTTTCCACTGGCCTCATGGCAGCAGGAATAGGCGCAGGCAGCTGCGGCGTCCACGGCGAAGTGACCGCGCCGGGCCGGGGCCACAGATCTGGCGCTGATTGTCGGGACGGATCTGTCGGCGGTCTCAATCTTTCCGGGTGTCACGACGCCGCTGCCGGGCCGGGGCGCGCGCCTGACTGCGGGCGACCGGGGCGGATCGGCCCAGCCCTGCCGCAATCCATCCCTATGCTGCCGCCATGAGCAGGATTGCGCGCCGACATGTCCTTTACATTCCGGGCTTCGACCCGGTGCCGCCGCGCGCCTACCGCGAGAGGTTTCGGCGCGAGGCGGCGGTGCAGGCGGAGATCTCGGGCTACCAGATCGGGACTGGCGCAGCGCCTGAGGGGGCGCGGTTCGGCTGGCATGTGGACGCGGAGGTTGAGGGCGCGCGCGTCAGCGTCGATCTGGAGGTGCTGTACTGGGCCGACATCGTGCGCGCCGGCATGGCGCCGGGGGTCATCGCGACCTACGGGCAACTGGCGCGGACGGCCTGGATCTACATCGGATCGGGCGCGCTGTTTCGCCTGATGCGGCTGCGCAAGGGGCCGGTGATCGCGGCGCTTTATCCTGTCGGTGTCCTCATCGGCCAGGCGCTGATCGCGGCCGCACTTGTGGCGCTGTTCTGGGCTGTCGGACGTCTGGCCGGACATTGGGCCGTGAGCCTGATGGCGGCCCTTGCGGGGGTCATTGCGGGCGGGCTGTATCTGCGCCGGTGCGCGCGGCGTGATCGTCTTCTGGCGTGGTACCTGATGAAGGATTACGCGTTTTCGTCCTGCCGCAGGGGCGCGTATCCGCCCGAACAGGAGGCGCGGATGGAGCGCTTCGCGGACCGGATCGCGGCGGTGCTGCAACGCGACGTGGACGAGGTGCTTGTCGTCGGCCATTCGTCGGGCGCCTATATCGCCATATCGGTGCTGGCGGATCTGATCCGGGCAGGCAGGGTGCCCGAGGGCGGGCCGGTGCTGTCGCTGCTGACCCTGGGTCACGTCGTGCCGATGGTCAGCTTCCTGCCGGATGCCACACGATTGCGCGGCGATCTGGCATATCTGGGCGCGCAGGACATGGCATGGGTCGACGTGACCGCGCCGGGCGATGGCTGTTCGTTCGCGCTGTGCGATCCGGTGGCGGTGACGGGCGTGGCGTCCGAGGCGCAGGTCGGGCCGCTGGTCATCTCGGCTGCGTTCTCGCAGACGTTGAGTGCCAGCCGCCGCCAGGCCCTGAAATGGCGGCCGTTCGAGGCGCACTTCCAGTACCTGAACGCCTTTGACACCCTGCCGGACCGGCCCGACGCCTATGATTATTTCCGCACCACATTGGGACCGCTGACACTGGCGGAGCGCTACGCCACCCGCGCGCCGTCGAAGTCCCGGATCGTGACGCCCGCCAGCGGGTTCACCGACACATGAGCGATCTGCCTCCCAAACCGCCCGCGCGCGCCGATCGAGTCTCGCTCCTGCGCTATATGCGGCTGTTTCGCAAAGACATCCTGTCGGCGCAGCCTGCGCGGCTCTACCGGGCGTGGATGGCCGAGTTTCGCACGCCGTTCTTTCGCTCGTACATGATCAATCAACCCTCGCTGGTGGAGGATGTCCTGAAGCTGCGGCCGATGGATTTTCCGAAGTCCGGCCGCGTGGGCGAGGGGTTGAGACCGCTACTGGGCAATTCGGTGTTCCTGACCAACGGCGAGGTCTGGAAACGCCAGAGGCGCATCATTGATCCGGCGTTCGAGGGCGGACGCCTGCGCGATACCTTTCCGGCGATGTGGGCTGCGGGTGAGGCATCGGTGGCGCGGATGGGCGAAGGCACCGTCGAGATAGAGGAGGAGATGAGCCACGCCGCCGCCGACGTGATCTTCCGCACGCTGTTTTCGCTGCCGATCGAGGCCGAGATCGCCACCGAAGTGTTCCGGCAGTTTCGGGCCTATCAGCGCACGCAGCCGATCCTGAACGCCGCCGCCCTGGTGCCGCTGCCCAGGTGGGTGCCGCGGTGGATGCCCCGCGGCCATCGCGCCAGAACCCGCACCACGGCGCGGGCGATTCGGGCGCTGATCACCCGGATGACAGAGGCGCGCATGGCGCAGATCAGGGCGGGCACCGCGCCCGACGATCTGGCCACCAAGATCATGACGACCCCGGATCCGGACACCGGAGAGACCTTCAGCACCGCCGAGATGGTCGATCAGGTGGCGATTTTCTTCCTCGCGGGGCACGAGACATCGGCCTCGGCGCTGGGGTGGTCGCTGTATCTGCTGGCGCGCTATCCGGAGTGGCAGGACAGGGTCGCGCAGGAAGCGGCAGGGCTTCCGGACACTCCGGACTTTGCGGCGCTGTCCAACCTCAAGATCACCCGCGACGTGTTTCGCGAGGCGCTGCGCCTGTATCCGCCTGTACCGATGATGGTGCGCGAAACCACACGGCCCGAGACCTTCCGCAAGCGGGCGGTCAGGCCGGGCAGTCAGGTCGTGATCTCGCCCTGGCACCTGCATCGTCACGAGCGGCTCTGGGACAATCCCGATGGCTTTGATCCGGGCCGCTGGCAGACCGAGAATGGCCACAGGTGTATGCGAGAGGCGTATATCCCCTTCTCCACCGGTGCGCGGGTCTGCACCGGCGCGGGGTTTGCGATGGTGGAGGGGACGTTGTTGCTGGCGATGCTGGTGCGTGCGTTTCACTTCACGCGGATAGATGGCTGGGATCCGGTTCCCGCGGCGCATCTGACGGTGCGTGCGCGTGACGGGATCTGGCTTGGCGTGGCCAGGCGGTAGCCGCTAATGCGTTGCAGCCGACTGGCCCGACACGCCCGGACGCGGAGGGCGCGCCTTGTCGGTCAGGATGGCCACGGGGTCCATATTGCAGAACACCACGATATGGCCGCGATTTTCCAGGGCTCGAAAGCGGCGCTTTTGCACTTCGGCAATAAAGCCAGCCATGCCGATGCCGGCTTCAACGGCCTTCACCGAGGTCCGGAATATGGCGCCATTGCGCACGCCCGGCTTGTCGAATGTCTGTTCAATCCATGCGGCGGATTCGGCGGAGAGGGAACGATCATCTGTCATGGCTGTCTCGTACCACGCCGGCCATTAACGTATCGTTACGCGATACCCGCTATCAGCGTGCTGTGGACAGCACCGGCGCATCCGCGTCAAATGGGCAAACCGACTGCCCCCTCGCGGGCAGGACCGGGCCAGAAGGCGATCAGGAACCTGACATGAATTACATCCAACTCCTGCGTCGCATCCATCAGTCGAGGGGCCGCATCGACCAGTATCTTGAGATCGGATGCCGCACCGGACGCAGCCTCGGCCTCAGCCGGGCCAAGGACAGTGTTGCCGTCGACCCTCAGTTCAACATCTCGCACCCGCTCGTGTCGCCGACCCGGCTCTACAAGATGACCAGCGATGCCTTTTTTGACACCGAAGCCGCCAAGGCGCTGAAGGCGCCGATTGACCTGACCTTCATTGACGGCATGCATCTGGCGGAGTTCGCGCTGCGCGATTTCATCAACGTGGAGAAATTTTCGAGGTCTGACGGGTGGATTGTGCTTGACGATGTCCTGCCGGAGGAGGTCGGGATTGCCAGCCGCACCCGGACCACCTCGCGCTGGACCGGCGACATTTACAAACTCACGGATGTTCTGCGGCGCTACCGCCCGGACCTGGAGGTGACCGTTTTCGACGTGGAGATGAAGGGCCTGATGCTGGTGCGCGGCCTCAATCCCCAGTCCGATGTGCTGGACGAGGCCTATCCGGAGATCGAGGCCGACCTGATGCGCGACGACGCGCCAACCCTGACGGTGGAGGAGATACGAACCATAGCCAGGCCGGTCGCGCCGGAGGCTTTCTGCGGCCAATGGCTGGCGGAAAATCCGGTGGCCCGCGCGCCGTCCGATATCATCGTGGACGATGCGCTGATCCTGACAAAGCCACTGCCGATGCGCCACCACGGCGTCTTCCATGCCGATGGCAGCCCCTGTCAGGCCTCGGCGATCCATCAGGGGCTCATGCAGGTGACGGGATTTGCGACGTCCGACCTGCCAGTTGCCCCTGACCGGCTGGACGGGGACCACCTGTACGGTGGCCTGGTCGCCGACCATTTCGGCCATATCCTGCTGGAGACATTCAGTCGGCTGTGGCTGTTCGAAGCCTCTGACTTGCCGGTGATCTTCACGGTGGCCAATCCATCGCGGATGGATTTGTTCTGGGCGTTGGTCGATGGCATGGGCCTGCCGCGCGACCGCATCGTTCTGGCCGATCGCCCGATCCGGGTGGAGAGGCTTCATGTCGTCCCCGCCGGATTTGTGATCCGGGACCGGATCGAGCCTGCCTTCGTGAATGCCTATGCCGCAGTTGGCACCGAGATCGCGGCCCGGACAGGCGTGACGCAGAATTCCAACTCCGTGCCTGCCTACCTGTCGCGCAGCAAGACGCCACGGGGCGGGCGCTACTACTTTGGAGAGGCGCTGATCGAGGGTATTCTGGCGCGCAACGGGGTGGATATCATTCACCTCGAAGACCACGGCATCGCCGATCAGATCCGCACCTGGCTGACCCGTGAACGAGTGGGCGGGTTTGCCGGATCGGCCTTTCACATGCTGATGTTCGCGACGGCTCCGAAACGGCTGACGTATTTCACCACCCATATATTCAATCGCAACTTCCGGCTGATCGAGCGCCTGAAATCCAACACCCATGAGGTGTGCAGGCTGGAGGTGAACCCGATATCGGATGCGACGCGAAAATCCGGCCCGTTCCTGCTGTCGCGCCAAGCGATCGTCGAGGCCTGCCGCGCCATGGGTGTTGTCGCGGGCCCGGAAGATGTGCCGGAGCCAGACTACGCCGCCTGCGTGACGGCATATCAGGCGGCAGTGGCAGGGGCAGGGGCCTAGCGCGCCTTCGCCTGCTGCAGGATGAACACGCGGATCGCCGACGCCAGCCCGGCCGACACGCCCCGCGCGGCGTCCACTTCGGCCACAAGCGCGTTGATCGACTGACCGCGCGCCTCCGCGATGGCCTGCAACTCGGCCCAGAACGCATCCTCCAGCGAAACCGACGTGCGGTGCCCATGCAGCGTCAGCGACCGTTTCCGAGGCCGCGCGGTATCGGGAAATTCAGTCACGGCACCCACCCATCACACGACTTTCTGCCGAAGGCGGCGCGGCGGGTGCGCGTGCCGCAGGCACTCTGCCCGCGCAGGCAACGCCCATGTCACTCATCGCCGCAATCATGCCCGAGATCATGCCCGAGATTATGATCGTCCAGCCGCTTGTCGGCGCGTGCGCGGGTGGCTGCGTCCTGTGCCCGCTCGGCCTTGCTGCGCCCGAAGGTCACGGCATTGGTATCCGCCAGCCGCTTCGCCTGGTCGCGCGCGCGGGTCTTACGCACACGGTTGAGGTTGATCGGTCTGTCCGTCACTTTGGCCCGATCATGTTCTCGGGCCGCACCACGGCGTCAAACGTCGCCTCATCCACGAACCCCAGCGCAATCGCCTCCTGCTTCAGGGTGGTGCCGTTCTTGTGGGCGGTCTTGGCCACTGTCGTGGCATTGTCGTAGCCGATGGTCGGCGCGAGGGCCGTGACCAGCATCAGGCTCTCGTTCATGATCTTCTCGATCCGCACCACATCGGCCCTGATCCCCACAACGCAATTGTCGGTGAAGGCCACGCAGGCGTCGCCGATCAACTGCATGGATTGCAGCACGTTGTAAGCGATCATCGGCTTGTAGACGTTCAGTTCAAAGTGACCCTGCGACCCGGCAAAGCCCACAGCGGCGTCATTGCCGAACACATGGGCGCAGACCTGCGTCAGAGCCTCGCTCTGGGTCGGGTTCACCTTGCCCGGCATGATCGACGATCCCGGCTCATTCTCGGGCAGCATCAACTCGCCCAGGCCGCACCGGGGACCGGAGCCGAGCAGGCGGATATCGTTGGCGATCTTGAACAGCGAGGCGGCGGTGGTCTTCAAGGCGCCCGACATCGCCACCATGGCATCGTGCGCCGCCAGCGCCTCGAACTTGTTGGGGGCCGTCACGAAGGGCAGCCCGGTGATCCGCGCCATGTTGGCGGCGACCTCTTCGCCCCAGCCCTTCGGGGTATTGAGGCCGGTGCCCACGGCGGTGCCGCCCTGCGCCAGTTCGTAGATATCGCCGAGCGCGGTTTCCACCCGCTCGATGCTTTTCAGCACCTGATGGGCGTAGCCGCCGAACTCCTGCGCCAGGGTCAGGGGCGTGGCGTCCATGGTATGGGTCCGGCCGATCTTGATGATCCCGTCGAACTCCGCCACTTTCGCCTCCAGCGCGGCGTGCAGTTTGCGCAGACCCGGCAGCGTCACGTCACGCGCTGTCATCGCGGTGGCGATATGCATCGCGGTGGGGAAGGTGTCGTTCGACGATTGCCCCATGTTGCAGTGATCGTTGGGGTGCACCGGTGACTTGGAGCCGATCTCGCCGCCCATGATCTCGATCGCGCGGTTGGCGATGACCTCGTTGGCGTTCATGTTCGATTGCGTGCCGGAGCCGGTCTGCCAGACGACCAGCGGAAAGTTGTCATCAAGTTTGCCGTCGATCACCTCCTGCGCGGCCTCCAGGATCGCGTCGCCCACCTTGTCCAGCTTGCCGGCCCTGATATTGGCTTGCGCACAGGCGGCCTTGATCACCCCGAGCGCCCGCACGACGGCCACGGGCTGCTTTTCCCAGCCGATGGGAAAGTTGAGGATCGAGCGCTGCGTCTGCGCGCCCCAGTATTTGTCGGTCGGAACCTCCAGGGGGCCAAAGCTGTCGGTTTCAGTGCGAGTGGTGGTCATCTGCGGTTCTCCGATACGCGGTCAAACGCGGTTTACCGCGCCCGTGCCGGTTCCACAATCGCCACGTCCGGCCCGGCCCCTGACAGGGCGACGGATCGCGGGCCGGTCGCTGATCTGCGATCCCCCACCGGAGTGCAGCCTTTCGCCGCGCGTTCCTGCGCCGTCAGTTCACCGGCGCAGGTGCGGGGGGCGCCGCCGGGACGCCTGCCTGCTGAAACCGATAGACGCGGGCGGGGGGCATGTTCCACCAGATCTTTTCGCTTTTGCGCCATGTCAGGTGCAATTGCTCGCGCACCGCAGATGTCACAGGCGGTTTCGGGCCGTAGGTGAACTGCACGAAATCGCCGCCGGGACGGACCAGCCTGGTAAATCCCGTCAGTATGGCGCGTTGCAACGGGGTCGGCATCGACAGCAACGGCAGGCCCGAGACGACGGCCTGCGCCTTTGCCACCGGCAGATCGGCGCAATCGCCCGCGCTCATCTGATAGACGTTGAGGCCTGCAAACCGGGTGCGAAGCCGCGCGCAGAACTCTGGGTTCATCTCGATGGAATGGCAGTTCTCAGGCGCGATGCCAGCGGCGATGATCGCCTGCGTGATGTTGCCGGTGCCGGCACCCAGTTCGACCACGGGGCCGCCGTCCGGGTCCAGGCCTGCGGCCATCTCTGAACAGAGCGCCGTTGAGGACGGCGCAAGCGCCACAACCTGATGCGGTTTGCGCAGGAGTTGTCCCATGAAAAGCGCCAGGTCGCCGGATGCCATGGCTGTCAGTGATTGCGGCGGAAGGTATCGAGGCTGACAACCTCCGCATCGCGACCGGCGGGTTTGTCATCGGACGTGTGGTCACTGCCATCGGGGTCCGGTGTCCGGGGCGGTGTGTCATCGCCATCCTCATCCTCGTCGGTTCGCTCAAACCGCCAGCCGAATTCCACCGACGGGTCCACAAACGTCAGGATCGCATCGAACGGGACATGCAACCGTTCGGGCGCATCCCCGAAGTTGAGGGTGATGGCAAAGCCCGACGGCACGATCACCAGATCATCGTACCAGTTCTGGATCACGATCATCATCTCTTCCGGGTAGCGCTCACGCAGCCAGTCGGCCAGCTCTACCCCGGAATGGCGGGTATCGAAGGTGATGAAGAAATGGTGGTCCCCCGGCAGGCCGTCTGCCGCCACATCCTGCAATACCTTGCGGATCACGCCACATACCGCCTCGTGCATGAGACGGCCATAGGCAATGGAGGGCGTGGTGTCGGACATGGGCAGAGAACCGTTGCGCAAGGACTGGTCGCGCCCATCTTACGAGATTCGGAGCGGGATGAAAGGTGCCTGCGCGTCTAGAGTGCAGACAGGTTCGCGAACACCAGCCAGACGGCCAGCGCCGCCTCGGTCCCGAAAAACGTCCAGCTTTGGCGCGAGCCCGCAGTGTCGCGCAGGATCGAGGTGACGCGGCCCACGGCGGCGCCCGCATAGGCCAGGCCAAGCGCCACCCAGGCGGCGGGGCTGTCAAGGACCATAACCCCCAGGCCAATGCCGACAAACAGGCATCCCGAAACCGCAGAGACTTCCGTCATCGCCATATGGGTGGACCCGGATCTGATATCCAGCATCTCCATCGTCCAGCGCGTGGCAAGCCAGCCACAAACTCCCAAACCGATGGTGAGGATCGCAACGGCAAAGTTGATGGAGTCGATCAAAGTCATGTGGCGAGAGGTCCTTTGCTTGGGCGCATCTGCAAGGTTAACGCAGGCCGCAGCCCTGCGGATCACAAATAGATGCGATCGCGCGCCGTTTTTCGCCGGATGGGGTGGGGCAGCGGACCTGCCGCCAGCGGGTTTATATTTTCGGTGTCGCGCCCGCCGGGGCCGGTCTGAGCCACAATTATTCTTTCGATTTCAGAAACAATCCCCATTGGCGCGGTGTCAAAGGTTCTGATCCAGCACCAGTAAGGGGTTTGGGTCAGGGACCGCTGGCGGGACCGGTGTGACGGGGGCCGTAATACCACCTTGTCCGTCGATCCCCGACGGACCCCGACGGACCGCGCGCGGGCCGGGCCATGAATGAGGCGGGCCGGATCGGGGGCGCGCGGGTCGCATCCGGTCGTCGGCGCGCCACAGCGCCCTGACGGGCCGGGGCGCAAACCTGTTCGGGGGCCTTCGGTCCTGTGAAAAGGTGCCGGATTCTGTTGCCAGGCTCCGGCGGGCCCCGCCAGCTCTGGCTAGAGAACTGGGCTTAAGTTCGGCGACTCAGGCAGCTTACGCTGCGAGGGCCATTGCCGGAGCACGGTTGTCATTTGCAACTGTACGATTTGTACCGATAACGGTGGTAACTCACCGGGAAAAAGCTAACCTCTTTAGACGTTCGTCGATCCTGTTTCGACCCCGAACCTCCCGCAAAGACAGGTGTGTTGGTGGAGTCGCCGGGTACCGCCCCCGGGTCCGATCCGCTTATTACAAGCGCGTTTATTTCCATAGTCCCCCGAAAGGAACACAGCCAACATACGCATCCGCGCGGATGATTTCAAGGCGTAGCGGATCTGGCGACGGAAGGCTATTGGGGCAGTTGATGCGCGTCCAGCAGGGCGCCCAAAGTGCCGATCCGGGTGGCCCTGGCCATCGTTTCCATTACCTGCGGCAGGCGCGGGTCGATCCCCGACGGGTCCGCTGATGCCTCGGCCATACGCCAGCGGAACAGCCGCCAGAGCGCCGCCTTGAGCGCTTCGGCCAGGATGTCGCTGGACATCTCTCGTGTGATCACCATCAAAGACGTCGAGCGGATGACATAATTGGTTTCCAGATCGAGGACCTTGGCGGCGCGCACCTGATGGTTGAGCGCCACGATCACCGACGTCGCCTCGGCCGACAGAGGTTTGTCGCCTTCAATTCTGGCGGCCACATCCATCAGGGCGAACGCGAGGTTCACATCAGCCTCGCGACTGTCCTCGCTCAGCGGCGATACGACAGTGCCGACGCCGGATCGGACTTCAACCAGTCGCTCGTAGGCCAGCCGCTGCAAGGCCTGCCGCACCGGAGTGCGCGAGACACCGAATTCGACGGCCAGTTCCTGCTCGTGTAGCACCGGGCTTGCGGTCGGCGGCTCCAGGCAGATGCGCTTTCGCATTGTGTTTGCGATGGTGTTGGCATTGTGTTTCGACATGGGACACGTCCAGAGCATTGTTTCGTTTGCAATGATGCATACTTCCCCATATCGGTATACATGTTCATTTGAAAGCGCTGTCTATGCGAAATTCCGCTTGCCCCGTCGACAAAGAGGATCGGAATCGCGCGGCGGATCCGGCTGATCTGCCGGGTTCAATGCGGGCCGTGATCCCGCATCCCTACGGCGGTCACATCGTGATGACGGGGTTCCCGGGACTGGAGACCGCGTTTGACGGTGCCGCCTATTCTGATCCGGTGTCCTGCACCGAAACGCTGGCTGGCCTCAGGGCAGCGGGGGCCTTGGATCTTGTTGTACTGGTCGAGCGCCAGGAAATCGAAGAGGCCGGATTTGATCTGTTGGCACGCACGGCGGCTGAGGTCGGCCTGGGGTTACAGTTTCACCCGATCGAGGATTACAACGCGCCGTCCGAGCAGATGTATGCGCGGTGGCTGGGTGAACGCGCGCACCGCGCCGAGGTGCTGCGCGCGGGTGGAACCCTGGCATACACGTGCCAGCATGGGGCAGGGCGCAGCGGTTTGATGGCCTGCCTGTGCCTGATGGAAACCGGACTTTCCGCCGATGACGCAATGGCTTTGGTCCGGGGCCACTTCGAGGAGGCCGTCGAGAGCACGGCACAGGAAGACTGGTTGCGCGCGCTGGGGCCGCTGCGGTGAGGGTGCCCGCGGTGGGGTGCAGAGATCTCTTGTATACAGGCTGAAAATACGTGTATACAGGTTGTTGAAAGTGTGTGGGTGAATAATGCGTGCCCGGAGAAATCCGGAAATCTCCCCCATTTTTGCTCCTATGGCCGCGGGCCACTTACCCGTGTCAAGCTGCGGTCATAGGAGACAACAACATGCGATCTGGTCCTGGGATCAGACGCCCGTCTTCTGGCGAACTTGAACGCGTCGGGTCTCACCCCCGGCGCGTTTCTTCATGTTCTGACACATGAGGTCGGCCGAAAACGCGCGCCGGAGGATCCAACGCGCGCCCTGAAAGCGACTGTATATCCGGGGCCTAGAAGCCCGCCTTGATCCGCTCGAACGCCTCGGCCTGACGCTCCCGCTGCGTGTTGGAAATCGGCAGCTGCGCCAGCACCGGCACCGTCACCTCGCCCAAACCCGCAGCCTCCATCGCTTCGGCGCCCAACGCCTGCAACGCGGCATCATTGGCAGAGCCAAAGCCATCGGCCAGAAGCGCGCCTGCGGAGGCGTCGCTGAGAAGCGCGTTGACGTAATCGTAGGCCTGTTCTTCCGTGCCGGGACCCTCGACCATGTTCACATAGCCGCACAGCCAGACCGACGACCCCTCGGCGGTGTTGCGCGCGAACCCTACGGGGAAGCCTTCCTCTGCCATCGCCACCGGCACCTCGTTCCAGACCCAGGCCGCCAGAACCTCGCCGGAGCCGATCAACTGACTGATTTCGGCAGGGTCGGTCCAGTAGGTGCGCAGGTTGCCATGGATCCCGCGCAGCCAGGCGGCTGCGGCCTCGAACTGCGCGTCCGTGACATCAGACCAGTCAGTGACGCCGGTGGCGAGGTAGGCCAGCGCAAAGGCATCATCGACATTGTCGGGGATCGACAGACGGCCCGCGTAGGCGGGGTTGTTGAAGATCTCCAGCGATGTCACGTCAGAGGCCTGCACTTCGTCCGAATTATAGGCCACCGCGGTGGAGCCATAGTCCGTCGGCAGGAAGAACAGCTCTTCACTGCCCGACAGCACGTCCTGGCCCACGAGAATCCGCGTTCAATGTCTCGAATGCGGCGATCCGGGCGGGGTCCCAGGCCTCGATGATACCGGACGCCTGCCAGCGCGGCACCGAGCCGGCACAGATATGGGTCACGTCGGATTGGAAGCCCGCGAGAAGGCGCTGGAACGCCTCATCCTCATCGCCGAAGAACACGAAGTCCGGAGCGCCGTGAGCGTCGATGTATTGCTGGTGGAAGTCCGGGTTCTCGAATCCCGAATAGTCGAAAACCGTGAGATTCTGGGCCGATGCCGGAAGCGCAAACCCGAATGCGATGGCCGAGGTCAGAAGTGCAGATTTTTTCATTTGGTTGTGTCCCTGTTGACGAATTTGAGTGTCAGACTGGCGCGGAGACTACGGCGCAGGGGCAGGGGCGTCCAGTGGATTCAAGACCCTGTGGAGGTTCCGCCGCCCTGCGCTTTTGCCGCGAAAACCGACTGCGCCAGCGTTTTGGTGTAGACCTCCAGTTCGGTCAGCGCTGCGGCGACCGCGCCGCCGTCGCGGGCCTCGGAGGCGTCGGCGATGGCGGTGTGCAGGCGGACGATTTCGGCACGGTTGCGCGCCGAGAACGTGATCATGTTCATCAGCGGCTGCATCGCCTCCACGGCGCCGGCCAGCTGGTAGGACATGACCGGATTGTGCGCGCCGTCGACCAGCGCGCGGTGGAAGGCCACGTCAGAGGCGCAGAACGCTTCGTCGCTGAGGCCCGGTTGCCCCTGAACGCAGCGCCTCCACCCGCATGGTGGCCAGATGATCGGCGGTGCGACGCTCTGCCGAGAGCGCCGTACAGGCGCGTTCCAGCGCAAACCGGGCCTCGCAGGCGGTGTTGAAGCTGACGTCGTTCATGCCCAGAAGCAGCGTCGAGGTGGTGATATGCTGGTTATAGGCGTCCTCGTAGCTGAGCCGGTTCACGAAGGCCCCGCCGAACGCGCCGCGCTGTGTGCGGATCAGGCTTTGCGCCGCCAGACGCTTCAGCGCCTCGCGTACGGTGGAGCGCGATACGTTGAGAGTTTCCGCCAGTTCCGCCTCGGACGGCAGGCGGGCATCCACGATCAGCGCGCCCGATATGATGGCATCGCGGATCGCGGTGGCGATCTGTGCGGAGAGGTCGGTTTTGGAGTTCGGGTCGATTTTCATTTGTCAGACATTTAAATGTCTGACATCACGTTGGGCAAGTGGAATCACGCCTCAAGCAGCCGAAGGCGGTAGGTAAAGGACACGCCTCAGGCAGCCGAAGGCGGTAGGCGATAAACAAAGCCTCAAGTAGCCGAAGGCGGTAGGCAAAGGACACGCCTCAGGCAGCCGAAGGCGGTAGGCGGGGCAGGGACGGGGGAGGCACGACGTGAGTTACTCTATCAAATCCGCCCTCTGGCTGATGTACTTCTCCACCATTCTGGTCGCCTGGGTGGTGCTTTATCAGGCAAGCACCGGCATGGGCCTTGATCTGATCGGTCGCCCGTCCCCGGACATGGCCACGATGGTGATGGATCAGCCCGGGGGTGACACGGTCGAGGACATGGCGGGCATGACCATGCCCGTTATGGAGGAGGCGGTCGCGCCCGCCACAGGCGAGAGGACGACGCCCGCCGCTGAGCCGCCAGTGATCGGCGACAGGCCCGCCGATATGATACCGGGCACTGGGGGCCCTGGCGTGGACATGACGGCGATGACCCGGTTCGTGCCCCTGTTTGGCATGTGGTCGATCATGATGGCCGCGATGATGCTGCCCACGCTTGTCCCGACCCTCACCACCTATGAGCGCCTGATCACGTCGGCGACCGGAACGCGCGCGGGCTGGTTGGGCGTGCTGTCCGGCTACGCGATCGTCTGGATCGGCGTCGCGGCGCTGCTGGCGCTGACCCAGATCACGCTCCTGCGGGCTGGCGTCATCGACACGATGGGCGTCGCCCGATCCACCTGGATCGCAGGCGGCATGCTGATCGCCGTGGGCGCGTTCCAGTTCAGTCGCGCGAAAGAGGTCTGCCATGGGGTGTGCCATGCCCCCATGACCTATTTTCTCGGCCATTGGCGTACCGGTTTTGCGGGCAGCTTTCGCATGGGCGCGGTCCTTGGGATCTATTGCGCGGGCTGCTGCTGGGGCTTCATGGCACTGGGCTTTGCCGGCGGCATGATGAACCTGCTTTGGATGGGCCTTGCGACGGTGTTCATGGTGCTCGAAAAACTGCCACAGATCGGGCATCGTGTGACGAAGCCGATCGGAGTGCTCCTGGGTCTTGGAGGATTGGCCGTGCTGACTTACCCGTATATCGCTGCATAGGGAGATTAAACCATGAGCCTCAAGAAACGCCCTGACGCGGACCGCCTGGCCGTCAGCCAACGCATTGATCAGCGTATGGAAAATCCCAAGCGCCGGATGATGAAGCCGCGCGACTGGGCGATCAGGGGCGAGTTGATCCTCAATTGTTCCTGCACCGTATTCTGCCCCTGTGTGGTGTCGCTCGGCAAACATGAGCCGACGGAGGGCGACTGCAAGGCCTGGATGGGCATCGCGATTGATGAGGGCCACTTCGAGGGCGAGGACCTCTCCGGGCTGAACGTCGGCCTCATGGTCTATATTCCGGGCCGTATGGCGGACGGCGGCTGGGAAGTGGCGGCCTATGTGGACGACCGCGCGTCGGGCAAGGCGTATCAGGGCATCCTGGAGATCTTCTCGGGCGCGGCCGGCGGCACCACGGGCCTGTTCACGCTGCTGGTCTCCGACATCGTGAATGCGGAGCGCGAGAAGGTCGAGATCCTGCGCGACGGCAAGCGCCGCTCGCTGATTGTGGGGCGCAAGATCCAGGGCGAGATAGAAATGATTGATGGCGGCGATCCGGATCATCCGGTGATGATCACAAACTCCAAGTACTGGATGGGGCCGGATATTATTGCCGCGAAGGGACTGAAATCGAAGGTCCGTGACTTCGGCAAGATGTGGGACTTTTCCGGTAAATCGGCAGAGATCTGCCCGATTGACTGGTCCGGCAGCGCAGGCGGCACATGATCGGGCCCGCCTACGCCCGGACCATGGCGCGCTACAACGCGTGGCAAAACCAGTGGATGTTTCAGGCCGCCGACGGATTGACCGACACGCAGCGCCAGGAGGATCGCGGCGGCTTCTTTGGCGGCATTCAGGCGACGCTCAGCCACGTGATGTGGGGCGATACCCTCTGGATCTCGCGGTTTGACGGCGGCGAGAGTGTTGCCCCGGCGACCTCCATGACCGACACCACGTCCGCCTATCACTGGCCTGCGCTGATGGCGCGGCGCCCGCTTCTGGACGCGCGCATTGCGGCCTGGGCCTGGTCCGCCGACGACAACGATTTCACCGGCGATTTCAGTTGGTTTTCGGGCGCAGTTGGACGAGATATGACCGTCGCAAGAAGTGTTTGCATCATGCAGATGTTCAACCACCAGACCCACCATCGGGGGCAGGTTCATGCCATGCTGACCGGCCTTGGCGTCAAAACCTGCGATACGGATCTGCCGTTCATGCCCGCCGAGGTGCCGGAATGGCGTTAGGGGCGGGTTTCAGCCCGTGCGAGGTAATCCTGGCGCGCGATAGTGTTGATGTCCTCAAGGCCCCACGTGCTGTCTTGCGGCCCGTCCAGTTCGAGCGTCACGACGATGTAGCGCCCCGGCACGCCGGAGGTCAGCGCGGCATTGCCCGAGGGCGTTTCAATGGCGAACGGCACGTAGGCGCGCGTGGCCTCGAACCGGGCCGGAAGGATCATCCCGTCCCAGCTGGCTCCGGCGGCCCCCCTCCAGCCGCCGAAAAGTTCGGAGGCATCCTCTTCTCCGGCCAGAATGGCTGCGAAAAACCCGGTATTGGCGGCATTGCTGTGCGGCGCGATCGTTGCTGCGTCCTGGTCCAGAAACCCCGTCAGGATCGCGGAAGCGACCGCCTCGGCGCTGTAGTCCTGCGCGCTGGCCATCTGCGTGACGCCGGCAAGGGCTGCTGTGGCCAAACTCAATCCTCTCATCACAAGTCCTCTCTGACTGATATCACTCACTCTACGCCGGTTGCGGTGTACGTTCAAAGGTAAGGATGTCCTTGATATGACGCTGATCTCCCCCTCCCGCCGCTTGCGTCGCACGCCGTTTTCCGACGGGGTCGAGGCCGCAGGCGTCACCGCCTACACGGTCTATAACCATATGTTATTGCCCACGGTGTTCAGATCCGTGGTGGAGGATTACCACCATCTGAAGTCGGCGGTGCAGGTCTGGGACGTGTCGTGTGAGCGGCAGGTCGAAGTGCGCGGACCGGATGCTGGCCGACTGGTTCAGATGCTGACCCCGCGCGACCTGCGCGGCATGCTGCCGGGGCAATGCTACTACATGCCCGTGGTCGATGAGACCGGCGGCATGCTCAACGATCCGGTGCTGCTGAAGCTGGCGGAGGACCGGTGGTGGATCTCCATCGCGGACAGTGATCTGCTGTTGTGGGTCAAGGGCGTCGCGGGCGGCTATCGGCTGGATGTGCTGGTGGATGAACCCGATGTCTTCCCCCTTGCGGTGCAGGGTCCCAGGGCGGATGAGTTGATGGCGCGGGTCTTCGGCGACGCCGTCAAATCGCTGCGCTTCTTCCGCTACGGCTGGTTTGATTTTCAGGGCCACACGATGCTTGTCGCGCGCTCCGGCTATTCCAAACAGGGCGGGTTCGAGATCTATGTGGAGGGCTGGGACCTTGGCATGCCGCTGTGGACCGCCCTGATGGACGCGGGACAAGATCTGGACGTCTCCGCCGGATGTCCAAACGCGATCGAGCGGATCGAGGGCGGATTGTTGAGCTTCGGCAATGACATGACGGATGACAACACGCCCCATGAGTGCGGTCTGGGGCGGTTTTGTGACACGGCCACAGCCGTGGGATGCATCGGGCGCGACGCGCTCTTGCGGGTGTCCAGGGAGGGGCCGGTGCAGCAGGTGCGCGCTATCTCCATTGATGCGACATCGCTGCCTGGCTGTGACCGGGCCTGGCCACTGATGGCGGGCGAAAAGCGTGTGGGCCAGGTGACGTCGGCGGCCTTCAGCCCGGATTTCAACGAAGGCGTGGCCATCGGCATGGTGCGTATGACCCACTGGGACGCTGGCACGGCCCTGACGGTTCAGACGCCCGAAGGGCCGTTTGACGCGACAGTTAAAGATGGTTTCTGGGCGTGATTTCGGCGAGTTACGTGGTGACTTTAAAGTGATACATGAGGGAGAAACGAGATGAGCTTCAACGCAGTGGTTGTCGAAAAGGATGACGAGGGTAAGACGAGCGCGTCGATACAATCCCTGACCGAAGACAGGTTGCCCGAGGGTAATGTGACAGTGGCGGTCGAGTATTCGACGGTCAACTACAAGGACGGCTTGTGCATCGGACCAGGCGGCGGATTGGTCCGCAATTACCCGCATGTCCCCGGCATCGACCTTGCCGGAACCGTCGAAGCCTCGTCGGATGCGCGGTACAAGGCGGGCGACAAGGTGGTATTGACGGGCTGGCGCGTGGGAGAGGCGCACTGGGGGGGGTACTCCCAAAAAGCGCGGGTGAATGCCGACTGGCTGGTGCCGCTGCCCAAGGGGCTGACGACACGGCAGGCGATGGCCGTGGGCACCGCCGGGTTCACCGCGATGCTGGCGATCATGGCCCTTGAAGATCACGGGCTAAAGCCCGGAAATGGCGAGGTTCTGGTGACGGGCGCCGCCGGTGGTGTCGGATCTGTCGCCACCGCGATCCTGGCCAATTTCGGCCATGAGGTTGCCGCCGTGACCGGGCGTCCGGAACAGAGTGATTACCTCAAATCGCTGGGGGCGACCCGGATCGTCGCCCGCGAGGAGATCAACGAGACCGTCAAGCGCCCGCTGGAGGCCGAAACATGGGCCGGGTGCGTCGATGCCGTGGGCGGCGACATGCTGGCGCGCGTTCTGGGGCAGATGAAGTATGGTGCGTCCGTCGCGGCGGTGGGTCTTGCGGGCGGAGCGGGCCTGCCTGCGACGGTCATCCCGTTCCTGCTGCGCGGCGTCAACCTGCTTGGCATCGACTCGGTCATGCAGCCCTATGAGAACCGGGTGCGGGCGTGGAATTTCATTGCCAAGGATCTGCCGATGGAGAAGCTCGAGGCGATGGTCCATGCCGCGACGCTCAGTGACCTGCCGGACCTTGGCCGCGCCATTCTGAAGGGCGGCGTGCGGGGCCGGGTCGTGGTTGACGTGAACGCCTGACCGGCGCATCCGGTCTTCGGCCCGGATACGTCAGAGGGGCAGGGCCTGTCCCTCTTTCAACTCTTCCATGACGAACGACGCCGATACATCGCCCATCTCCACCCGCGCGATCAGCCGCTGATAGAGACGGTCGTAATCGGCCATGTCGGCGACCCGCGCCCGGATCAGGTAATCCAGATCGCCGGTCATCCGGTAGACGCCGAGGACTTCGGGCATCGCGCGCACGGCGCGGCGAAACTGGTCGAGCCAGTCGGCGGAGTGATGCGCGGCACGCACCTGGATGAAAACCATCAGTCCAAGACCGACGGCGACAGGATCCACCACTGCAATGCGCCCGGTGATGACGCCGCGATCCTCAAGCGCCTTGACGCGCCGCCAGACGGCGTTGCGCGACAGGCCGACGTGGCGGCCCAATTCCTCCAGCGGTTCGTCGCACCTGACTTGCAGATGGGCGAGGATTCGGCGGTCTATATGGTCAATATGCTCCATGTTTTCGAATATGTCGGGAAAAGTTCCACAAGTCATGCGAAATTTCACCAATATTTGGGATCAGATCACCGGCGTTACATGGCAATTTGGCGACAGCAAATCAAAAAGGAGTGCCGCTATGATCCGTCGTGTTTTCCTCGACCATCCTGCCCATGTGGACGAAAGCTATCTGGAGCATATGGCGTTCGCGGGGAAATTCAGCGGCAAGCTGTGTCTTGCGGCAGGGGCGGCTGCGGTCCACGCCGTGATCCCGTGCCTGTTCGAAAAGACAGCCAGCAAGATCATCGCGGAGCTCTATTCCAAAACCCACAACCGCGGTTAGCCATGGGTTAATCCAGGGGCCAGATGACCTGCCCGTTTCCGTCCAGCACCTCGCCTGCGGGTGGGGACGGCAACAGATCAATGACGTTGACACTGGGTCGACAGAGCGCGACGCCGTTCGGGGTGCAGACCAGGGGGCGGTTCACGAGGATGGGGTGCGCCACCATCGCATCGAGCAATTCGTCATCGGATACGCCGGGATCGGTCAGACCCAGCGCTTCTGCCGGAGATTTGGAGGTGCGCAGGGCGTCACGGGGGGTGATGTCGGCTGCGGCAAACAGACCCTGAAGCTGCGGTTTGGTCCAGCCGGTTTTCAGATACTCGATCACGACAGGGTCGGCGCCCGTGGCGCGGATGATGCTGAGAACGTTGCGGGAGGTGCCGCAATCGGGGTTGTGGTGAATAACGATCATCGGGCGCGCTCCGGTCTGGGTGTTGCAGTGGCTGCAAGACCGCAATGGGTCGTGGAATTGGGGCCTGAAACCCGTTTGGCACAGGTTACAGAAATCTCACAGCCAGAAACTTCGCGCCCGGGCACATATTTGCGTGGTTTTCGATTGGTCTTTGCCGCCGATCAGAGCATACAGCGCCATGATTTCGGCCACGTTCAGATCCGCATTGCATCACCTCAGGTATTTCCCGCTGTGGTCCGCACTGACCGCCGTCAGGTGGCGCGGGTTTGACGCCCGGGCGCGTGGATTGGGGACGACATTCGCCTTCGTGATGCGATGGTTCCCGCCCGCGACGCGGCGCTTTGACCGGGAAGCCCGCCGCGTGTTCCCGGACATGGCGCCACGGGCGCGCGCCGCCTTGGGCCAGGAGATGGGTCGCCAGATGGGCCAGACCCTGTTCGAGATCTACCACGATGTCGAATTCCAGACCCTGACCCACAAATTCCATGGCAGCGGCCCCGGACTGGACGCGCTGAAACAGGCCCATCGAGACGGCAGGGGCGCGTTGGTTGTGTCGGGCCATTTCGGTCAGTGGGAGGCTGTCCGCGCGGTCATCAGGATGAACGGGATGGAAAGCGGCGCGGTCTATCGCCCCAACAAGAACCGCCATTACGAGCGTCGGATCAAGACCGCCATTCAGGCCGGAGGCACGCCGGTTCTGACCACGGGGCGCGTCGGCACGAAGGCCCTGGTGCGCCATGTGCGCGGGGGCGGGATCATGTCGATCCTGCTTGACGAGAAATTCGCCGAGGGCGTGCGCCTGCCGTTCCTTGGAGTGGATGCGCTGACCTCCCTGTCGGCGGCTCAACTGGCGTTGAAGTACGACCTGCCGATGATCCCTGCCTACGGCATCCGCAACCCGGACGGCCATACGTTCCGGGTCGTGTTCGAGGCTCCGATCCCGACGTCCGATGCGATCACCATGACACGCGCCTTCAACGACAGCCTGTCGGCGCGGATCAGGGTGAACCCGGATCAATGGTATTGGATGTTGCGGCGGTGGGACGATCTGTGAGCGTCCATGCGGCAGGCTTTGGCCGCAGCCCAGGTCAGACCGCAATCGCCGTTTCAAGATTGTCGGACAGAAGGGCTGCGAGGTGGCCGAAGGTCGACAGCGTCGTGAGCACCAAGCGACGGTGACCGGACAGCAGCAGACACTCCTCCATCGCGGCCTTTGCGCCGCCGTGTTCCAGCGTGGCGAAGGCCGGGTGACGGTCGGCGGTGCGCAGCTGCGCGAGAATGGACTGCGCGTCGGGGTGATCGCGGCGGTCGGTGTAGATGGCCACGGGATCTCCGGGCTGCGTCAGGGTCTTGATCGTGGCCACAGCCGCCGCGATCCGGGGCACGCTCCAGGCTTCCTTGACGACATGCCGACCCGGCGGCATATGCCTGCCGGGCGGGCAATAGCTGGTCTCGTAATTGCGACCAAACATGCGCAGATGCACGGCCAGATGGTCCGGGTCGACACGCGCGGCCGTTTCGAACTCGGTCGAGAACGGGGCCAAATCCATCGAACAGATCCCGCAGCGTGGCGCGGACATCGGGGAGGTGGGGCAGGACGCTGGGGTTGATCAACCCTTGAAAGTTAAGCGCGTTGAATACGATGGCGGCCTGTTCCGGCCCAAGGCCATCCCATGGCGGTATGACCCAGTCGCGGTAAGCGCGCGCCCGGATTTGGGCAAAGGATTCGTGGGCAGAGGATTCGCGGGCAAGCCCACTGAACAGATCGCCCAGAGCAATCCCTTCCTCCCGCGCGGCGCGCGATTGATAGTCGTCACTGGATTGGACCACGGGCGTATGGCCCTGGACCGCTACGGCCATCGCTGCGCGAACCTGATTGGCGAACCCTGCGGTCGATGCCAGCATGACCCGGCTGCCATCAGGCAGGCCCGACAAGGCGTCCGGCTGGACGTTTTTCATCTGTAGCCAGCGTTTGCGCAGGCTAGTCGACATTGTCGAGCGCCGCAGCCAGGTTCTCGTCAATCTTCTCCAGAAAGCCCATGGTCGTGAGCCAGCTTTGATCGGGGCCGACCAGCAGGGCGAGGTCTTTGGTCATGTGGCCGCTCTCCACCGTCTCGATGATCACCCGCTCCAGCGTCTCGGCGAAGGTCATCAGCCGCGTATTGTCATCGAGCTTGGCACGATGCTTGAGCCCGCCGGTCCACGCATAGATCGACGCGATGGAGTTGGTGGACGTGGCCTTGCCCTCCTGATGGTTGCGAAAGTGCCGGGTGACGGTGCCATGGGCGGCCTCGGCCTCCACGATCTTGCCATCCGGCGTCATCAACTGGCTGGTCATCAACCCAAGCGAGCCGAAGCCCTGCGCCACGGTATCGGACTGCACATCTCCGTCGTAGTTCTTCGTGGCCCACACGAAGCCGCCGTTCCACTTCATCGCACAGGCGACCATGTCGTCGATCAGGCGGTGTTCATACCAGATGCCTTTTTCCTCGAACTTCTCCTTGAATTCGGCCTCGAAGATCTCCTGGAACAGCTCAAGGAAGCGGCCATCGTATTGCTTGAGGATCGTGTTCTTGGTGGAGAGGTAGACGGGCCAGCCGATGTTCAGGCCGTAGGTGAGCGAGGCGCGGGCAAAGTCGCGGATCGAGTCGTCAAGGTTGTACATGCCCATGAAGACGCCGGCCGAGGGGGCCTCGAAGACCTCACGCTCATCCACGGTGCCGTCCTCACCGACGAACTTCATCGTCAGCTTGCCGGGGCCGGGAAACTTCATGTCGGTGGCCTTGTACTGGTCACCAAAGGCATGGCGCCCGATGACGATGGGCTGGGTCCAGCCGGGCACCAGACGCGGCACGTTCCTGCAGATGATCGGCGCGCGGAAGACGACGCCGCCAAGGATGTTGCGGATCGTGCCGTTGGGGGACTTCCACATTTCCTTCAGGCCGAATTCCTCGACCCGCGCCTCATCGGGCGTGATGGTGGCGCATTTGACCGCGCAGCCCACTTCCTTGGTCTTGTGGGCCGCGTCGATGGTGATCTGGTCGTTGGTGTCGTCACGGGATTCCATGCCGAGATCGTAGTAGAGCAGGTCAATATCGAGGTACGGCAGGATCAGCTTGTCCTTGATGAACGCCCACATGATGCGGGTCATCTCATCGCCGTCCATCTCGACGATGGGGTTGTCTACTTTGATCTTGGTCATGGGGTGATCCTTAGATGGAGAGGCGATCTGAGTACTGCCGTTAGACCAACGTGCCCGCGCGGAATCAAGGCCATTGGCCGCCGCGCGGCATCTGCCCCTCCGGCATGGCAATCTGGTTTCCGATGCTGAGCCCGGTGCGGCAAGAGCGGCTGCATACAATAAAGCACCGATGCCTCAGGGGCGCATCACCGACCTGCCGCCCGGTGATGCGCCTGATGGTCGTTGCGTCTACCCGATGATCGCATTCAGCGTTGCGGAGGGGCGCATTACGTCCGCGAGTTTCGAGCTCACGTTCATGTAGTATCCGCCCGTATCGGCGGCGGAGCCTTCGGTGCTGTCCAGCTCTGCGATGATCTTCGCTTCGTTGTCGGCCAGGGCCTGCGCCATCGGAGCGAATTCGGACGCCAGATCGGCATCCTCTGTCTGGGCGGCCAGCGCCTGCGCCCAGTAGCGCGCGAACCAGTAGTGGCTGTCGCGGTTATCGGGCTGGCCCACCTTGCGACCGGGAGAGCGGTTGTCGTCAAGGATGCCTTGCGTCGCCGTGTCGACCGCAGCCCCCAGCACACGGGCCTTGGCGTTGCCTTTGGCATCGGCGAGGAAGGTCAGGGATTCTCCGAGCGCGCAGAACTCGCCCAGGCTGTCCCAGCGCAGATGACCCTCGCCGTGCAGTTGCTGGACATGTTTGGGGGCCGATCCGCCAGCGCCGGTCTCGAACAGCCCGCCGCCCTGCATCAGCTTCACGATGGACAGCATCTTGGCCGATGTCGCCAGCTCCAGGATCGGGAACAGGTCGGTCAGGTAATCGCGCAACACGTTACCGGTGACAGCAATCGTGTTCTGACCCCCGGTGATCGTCTCCAGCGAGGCTCGGGTCGCTTCACGCGGCGCCATAATCTCAAATTTATCAGCAACACCAGCGTCTTGCAGGATGGGCTTCACGTAAGAGATTAACTCCGCGTCATGGGCGCGATCCGCGTCGAGCCAGAAGATCGAGCGGTATCCGGTGGCGGCCTGCCGCGCGATGGCGAGCGCCACCCAGTCCTCGATCGGGGCCTTGCGTGTCGAGGCGGAGCGCCAGATGTCGCCGGGCTGGACGTTATGGGAATGCAGCACGGTGCCGTCGTCCGCGATCAGCTTGACGGTGCCCGCCTCGGCGATCTCGAAGGTAGTGGGATGGGAGCCGTATTCTTCGGCCTTCTGCGCCATCAGGCCGAGGTTCTGCACGGTGCCGGCGGTTCCGGGATCCAGTGCGCCGTTGGCCTTGAAGAACTTGATCGCCTCGTCATAAACGGGTGCGTAGGAGTTGTCGGGGATGACGCAGAGCGTATCCTGCTCGGACCCGTCAGGCCCCCAGGCCTTGCCACCTGCACGGATCAGCGCAGGCATCGAGGCGTCGATGATCACATCGGAAGAGACGTGCAGATTGGTGATGCCGCGGTCACTGTCGACCATGTATATCGGCGGGCGCTGGCTGCGGTTTTCCTCGATCGCGGCCATAATGTCGGGATGGTCGGCGACCCGGCCCAACAGGTCACCAAGGCCGGAGTTGGGGGTCACACCCGCCGCCGCCAGTTCCTCCGGGAACCGGTCGAACACCGGCGCCAGCCAGGCGCGCACGGCGTGGCCGAAGATGATCGGGTCCGACACCTTCATCATCGTCGCCTTCAGGTGCAGCGAAAACAGCACGCCGTCGGCCTTGGCACTGCCGATCTGCTCCGCCAGGAACGTGTCCAGCGCGCTTGCGCTCATGTAGGTGGCGTCAACGATTGTGCCAGCGGGGTAGGACAGGCCGTCCTTCAGCACTGTTTCGCCGGAGGCGGTGTCCAGCACAATTCTGACTGTGGTTGCGTTGGGCAGGGTCACCGACGTTTCGTTGGAGAAGAAATCACCGCCGTCCATTGCCACCACGCGGGTTTTGCTGTCGGACGTCCAGGCCCCCATCCGGTGCGGGTTTTTCTGGGCGTAGGTCTTCACGGCCTGCGCCGCGCGGCGGTCCGAGTTGCCTTCGCGCAGCACCGGGTTCACGGCGGAGCCCTTGATGCCGTCATACTTGGCGCGGATGGCCTTTTCGTCGTCGGTTTTCGGCGCCTCCGGGTAGTCGGGCAGCGCAAATCCCTTGCCTTGCAGTTCGGTGACGGCGGCAACAAGCTGCGGCACGGAGGCCGAGATGTTTGGCAGTTTGATCACGTTGGCGGAGGGCGTCTTGACCAGGTCACCCAGGGCGGCAAGGTCATCGGCGATGCGCTGATCTTCGGCCAGATGCTCTGGGAAGGTCGCCAGAATGCGGCCCGCCAGAGAGATATCCCTGGTGCCGACAGAGATGCCTGCCGCCGCCGCAAAGCGTTGAATGATCGGCAGCAAGGATGCAGAGGCCAATTCAGGCGCCTCATCGACCTTGGTATAGATGATATCGGGTGTGGTCATGACGATAGTCCTCCGCGCGGCGTGTGAGTGTTGCGTTTGCTGTAGCGGAGTTTGCGGGGAACGCAAAGGGCGTATACCGTTGTATACCGGGTCGCGATGTCGCGGGATGCCAGGACTCTGCTCAACCTTCGAAGAACAGTGGCTGCTTTAAATCGCCGTTAAGGGCTGGTCGGGTAGGTTCGTTGCATGAACCGCTTTTTTTTCACTCCTGGAAACACCGTTGAACAGTTGGTCGGTTGCGATACCAGGGTTGATCGCGACCCTTTCGATGCCGCTTGCGGTCCTGACGGGCGGGCGCGTTGCTTTTGGAAACAACGCTTTGGCAATCGCCCCCTCCCGGGCACGCAACGTGTCGTTGGCCATGGTCGGCGTCGTTTTTCTGACCAATTGGCTCGTTGGGGGCGACATTCTTCAATTGACCGCTTTGACGGCGGCCCTTGCTGTGGCGGCTGCCCTGGCGTTGCATGTGAAGGGCCAGATGGGCCGCGTTGTCATCGGCGTGGCGCTGGTCGGACAGGCCAGCGTCTGGACCGCGTCATTTGCCGGGCACCCCTGGCAGACCGGGCGGCAAAGCAATCGAGCGCGGTGCAGGACGTATCGCGGAGCCTGGCGGAAATTGACACGGTCATCCAGTCCTGGGCTGTAAAGACCGAAGAGATCTCGGCACTGGGCGGTCGGATCGTGCGCGGGGCCGAAGCCTTGAACGGTCGGATGGGCGAATTTGAGATCACGAAACGGCTGGGTCAACGCCGTGCGCCGTCGCACCCATCCAGAGATGTCGCCTGAGACGTCAGGCGCCGAGTGCCGCATTGTCTGCCGCCTTGATCCGCGCCTCCAACACTTTTCGCGCCCGCCGCTCGGCCTGAATGACCCGAACAGCAGTGCGGTAGAGTTCCTCCGTGGTCGGAGACGAGGAGCCCACGATCTGGGCGATCTGCTCCGGCAGGTCTTCGTCATCAAGCTCCAGGGCTGTGTTGCAGGCATCCAGCGCGAGTTGCTCGGCGAGGTCGTTGGCAAGTCCCATGTGGTGTCTTTCGCTGTCGTTGAAATCAGTCCCCGCCAGAAGCGGCCCGGCGACGATAGACCCTGCGGCCGGCCTGGAACAGCAGGGAAATGAAAGTGATAGCCGGACCAGGGATCCGCCGGAGGACAAGGCCGATGGCAAGGTCGGAGCCTGTCCCACCGCAACCATGCCACGGTCCGGACCAGAGCATGAGAAATGTGCCGAAGCACAAAACCGCCCAAACCACGAGCGCTCCGCCGTTGCCGCTGAATGCCCATGAGGCAGAGAGGGCCGGGAAACCTGCACAGGAAGCTGGACCGAGAAATCGGTTCGCAGGCATCGGTGCGCAGTCAGGGGCCAAGGGCATTCGGCCAAATCCGCGGCGACGGTGCCGTTGTTGTCATCGTACGAAGTGTCCGGTCCCGATAAGCCGCATCAAGTATCGCACTGGCATTGACAGCAACCACCTTTGGCACGTCGGCCACTGCGACCCTGCGTCGGACGACTGGAATACCAGGCCCGGACATAAAAGGGTTAGCGGGTCGTCTCCGTCAGCCGACGGCGCACGTAGGTCTGCACATTGTCGATCATCGGGTCCATCGCAGGATCCTCAAAGAAGTGACCGGCGCCCTCCATTTCCTGATGGGTGATGGTGATGCCCTTCTGCTCGTGCAGCTTGTCCACAAGAATGCGGGTGTCCTGCGGTTTGGCCACACGATCGGCGGTGCCGTTGATCACCAGACCGGACGCGGGGCAAGGCGCGAGGAACGAGAAGTCGTACATGTTCGCGGGCGGCGACACGGAGATGAAACCGGTGATCTCGGGCCTGCGCATCAAAAGCTGCATCCCGATCCACGCCCCGAAAGAAAATCCTGCGACCCAGCAGTGCTTTGAGTTCGGGTTCATGGATTGCAGATAATCCAGCGCGGAAGCGGCATCCGACAGCTCTCCGATGCCCTGATCGTATTCGCCCTGAGACCGGCCCACGCCACGGAAGTTGAACCGCAGCACGGTAAAGCCCATCTGATGGAACGCGTAGTGCAGATTATAGACGACACGGTTGTTCATCGTGCCGCCAAATTGCGGATGCGGGTGCAACACGATCGCGATGGGGGCGTCCTTGGCCTTCTGGGGATGGTAACGACCTTCCAAACGGCCTTCCGGTCCGGGGAAAATAACCTCGGGCATCCACGTCTCCTATCGCGTCCTTACGTCCGGGGTTCGGCTCAAGCGCGGGTTTCTAGCCCGTTTCTTGACGAGCCGCGCCTGCCTCCCTAGAACGATTCCAAAGTATGCGAGGGGCAAGACCTCCGCACAGGGTTGCATCGCAGTTAAGGGCGGGGCGCGAAAAGGTCAATCAGTCAAGCGCTTTCGGGTGCGGATTGCGGGAGTGAGCTGCGATGAAACTGAGCACCAAGGGCCGGTATGCGATGGTTGCGATGGCCGATCTGGCGTTGCAGCCCGAGGGCGCGCTGACGCCGCTGTCGGATCTCGGCCAGACGCCAGGACGTCAGCCTGCCGTATCTGGAACAGTTATTTGTAAAGCTGCGGCGTGCCGGTCTGGTGGTCTCCGTGCGCGGACCCGGAGGCGGCTACCGCCTTGGGCGCGCGGCGTCCGAGATCCGGGTGGTGGAGATCTTCGAGGCGGTGGATGAGACGGTGAGCGCGCTGCACACGGGTGCCGGCGCGACGGGCGGGGCCTCGGGCAGCCGCGCGCAAAGCCTGACGAACCGGCTGTGGGAAGGGTTCTCGGCCCATGTCTACGTGTTCCTGCATCAGACGCGGTTGTCGGATGTGGTCAGAAATGAGCTCTCGCCATGCCCGGCGGTGCCGAATCTGTTCGAGCTGGTGGATGAGTAACGAGAGCGGGGCGGCTTTGGCGACTGTCGGGACAGGTCAGGTGCATCGTTCCGATGCTACGCGCGGCTGTGCGGGGCCTCAGGGGTGAGCCGGGCGTATCTGGACTGGAATGCGACGGCGCCGTTGCGGACGGAGGCGCGCGCGGCGATGGCGCGTGCCATGGATCTGGTCGGCAATCCGTCCTCGGTGCATGCGGAAGGGCGCGCGGCAAAGGCCCTGATGGAGCGCGCGCGGGCGCAAGTGGCGGAGGCTTTGGGGGCGCAGGCAGCCGATGTGGTGTTTGTGTCGGGCGCGACGGAGGCCGCTGCCCTGGCCCTGGCCGGACGACACCTGCATGGCTCGGGCGTAGAGCATGATGCGGTGAGGGCATGGGTGACGGAAGATCTGGCGGTTGGAGCCGATGGGACCATTACAGTGGCGGATCCCGCAGCCTCCTGCGTGCAAGTGGCCAATTCCGAGACCGGGATCTTGCAGGCCCTGCCCGGGGGTTTGGCGGTCAGCGACTGGACCCAGGGCTTCGGAAAGATCCCACTGGCGTTCGATTGGTCCGGTGTCGAAATGGCGTTCGTGTCGTCGCACAAGATCGGCGGCCCCAAGGGTGTCGGCGCGCTGATCCTGCGGCGCGGTCTTGACGTATCGGCGCAGATCAGGGGCGGCGGGCAGGAGATGGGCCGCAGGCACGGCACGGAAAATCTGATCGGCATCGCAGGATTTGGCGCAGCGGCGCAGGCGGCGACCCGCGATTTGGCCGACGGACTATGGGAGCCGGTGGACAAACTTAGAAATATTCTAGAAACAGGTCTGGACGCCGCCGGAAAGACGACTATTTTAGTAGGACATGGGGCGCAACGTTTGCCGAACACCTCGATGGTTATCTCGCCGGGCTGGCGAGGAGAGACGCAGGTGATGGCGATGGACCTTGCGGGTTTCGCCGTTTCGGCAGGCTCGGCCTGCTCCAGCGGCAAGGTCAGGATGTCGGGCGTGTTGCGTGCGATGGGATATACGGAGGCCGAGGCTGGCTGCGCGTTGCGCGTGTCGCTGGGGCCGAGCACGACAGAGGCTGAAGTTTTTGCGTTTTTGGACGCGTGGACAACGGCTTATGAGAAGAAGTTCAAGCGCTGATTGGGCTGACGACTTTATATGCGCACCTTTGGCGCTGATGCGGTTTATGCGCACCTTTGGTGCTGATGATGTTTATGCGCACCTTTGGTGCTGATGCGGTTTATGCGCACCTTTGGTGTTGATGATGTTTATGCGCACCTTTGGTGTTGATGATGTTTATGCGCACCTTTGGTGCGACTGGGGAATGAAATGAGCGCACTTGATACACAGGAAGTTCAGGTCAAAGAGGGCGTCGATCAGGACACGGTGGATGCCGTCAAGGGCCTGAGCGGCACCTACAAGTACGGCTGGAATACCGAGATCGAGATGGACTATGCGCCGATCGGCGTGAACGAGGACATCGTGCGACTGATCTCGGAAAAAAACGGTGAGCCGGAGTGGATGCTGGACTGGCGCCTGCAGGCGTTCAAGCGCTGGAAGCAGATGAAGGAACCGCAGTGGGCGATGGTGACGTATCCTGCCATCGACTATCAGGGTCAGTATTACTATGCCCGGCCGAAAAGCATGGCCGAAAAGCCGAAGTCCCTCGACGAGGTCGATCCCAAGCTTCTGGAAACCTACAAGAAACTTGGTATCCCGCTGAAGGAGCAGATGATCCTTGCGGGGGTTGAGGGCGCGGATGATATCCCGGCCGAGGGGCGCAAGGTCGCCGTGGACGCGGTGTTTGACAGCGTCTCGGTCGGGACGACGTTTCAGGCGGAGTTGAAGAAGGCGGGTGTGATCTTCTGCTCGATCTCCGAGGCGATCAAGGATCACCCGGAGCTGGTGAAAAAGTACCTCGGCTCGGTCGTGCCGATCACCGACAACTTCTTTGCGACGCTCAATTCTGCTGTCTTTTCGGACGGGTCGTTCGTGTATATTCCGCCGGGCGTGAAGTGTCCGATGGAGTTGAGCACCTACTTCCGCATCAATGCCGAGAACACGGGCCAGTTCGAGCGGACGCTGATCATTGCCGACGAAGGCGCGTATGTCAGCTACCTTGAAGGCTGCACCGCGCCGATGCGCGACACCCACCAACTGCACGCGGCGGTGGTGGAACTGGTCCTGCTGGATGATGCGGAGATCAAATACTCCACCGTGCAGAACTGGTATCCGGGCGACGAGAACGGCAAGGGCGGGATCTATAACTTTGTGACCAAGCGCGCCGATTGTCGGGGCGACCGGTCCAAGGTGATGTGGACCCAGGTGGAGACGGGCAGTGCGGTGACCTGGAAATACCCAAGCTGCATCCTGCGCGGCGATGACAGCCAGGGCGAGTTCTATTCCATCGCGATTGCCAACAACATGCAGCAGGCCGACACGGGCACCAAGATGGTCCATCTCGGCAAGCGCACGAAATCGCGGATCGTGTCCAAGGGCATCAGCGCGGGGCGGGCGCAGAACACGTATCGCGGGCTGGTTTCCATGCATAAAAAGGCGACCGACAGCCGGAATTATACCCAGTGCGACAGTCTTCTGATCGGCGACAAATGCGGCGCTCATACGGTGCCGTATATCGAGGTCAAGAACAACAGCAGCCGGGTGGAGCATGAGGCGACGACCTCCAAGGTCGACGACGACCAGATGTTCTACTGCCAAAGCAGGGGCATGGACGAGGAAGAGGCGGTCGCGCTGATCGTCAACGGGTTCGCCAAGGAAGTGTTGCAGGCGCTGCCGATGGAATTCGCCATGGAGGCACAGCAGTTGGTGGCAATCTCGCTGGAAGGCTCGGTGGGGTAAGGGGCTGCGCCCCTCCAACCAATGAGACGTCGAAGGAGCCGACAGATGGCCGAGACCCCTGAATTGAACCCCGTCCCGGATACTATCCGTGAGCCTGGCCCTGAGTCCGGCCGCGATTCCGGCCCTGATACTGGCGCCGGTCCCGGCCCGATCCGAAGGTTCACCATCGCAGAGGCGTTGCCGGCTCTGGAGGGCGAGGGCGTCGTGCGATTTCGCAACACCGACGTGACGGCCTGCAAGGTCGATGGCAAACGGATCTTTTTCGCCACCGACATGTCGCGCGATCCGATCCAGCGCAAACACCGCCACGGCGTATTCTTCGAGCAGGAAGAGATGGAAATGCTGCGCGCCCACATCAAAAAGGGCGATACGTTTGTGGATATCGGATCGAACGTCGGCAACCACTCGATCTTCGCGGGCGTGATCCTTGGCGCCGGGCGGATCATTCCGTTCGAGCCCAACCCGCCTGCCTACCGCCTCCTGACCCTGAACCTGATGCTGAACCGGCTGGAGGATGTCGCGAGTTACGCGTTCATCGGTATGGGCGTGTCCGATACCGCGCAGGACGGGTTCGGGATGACGGATCGGCAAAAGAACCTCGGCGCGGCGCAAATGGTCGCGGGCGAGGGCGATGTCTCGACGGTCGTGGGCGACACCGCGCTGGCCGGTGAGACGCCCGGGTTCATCAAGATCGATGTCGAAGGCATGGAGATGAACGTGCTGCGCGGGCTGGAACAGACGGTCGCGCGCTGCCGTCCGGTCATTCTGGTCGAGGTGGATCGCAAGAATGCGGACGCGTTCGAGCAATGGCGCAAGGATCACGACTACGACATCGCGGCTGAGGTGCGGCATTATGCGGCGAACCAGAACTTTCTGCTGATCCCGAGCGCCGGGACCGAGGCCGCGAAGTGACCGAACCGATCCGTTTATACTACTGGCCCGCGCCCAATTTCGGCGATGCGCTGTCGCATCTGGTGGTCAGCCATGTCTCGGGCCGGGCGGTGGAAAACGTGCGCCCGAAACAGGCAGAGCTGTTTGCGCTGGGGTCGTTGATGCATGTGATCTCCAGGCATTGGACGGATCATTCCATTGGCGATGGGCCGCTTTTGTGGGGGACAGGTTTGCTGAACCCGTTCTATCGCAAGGATTTTCTGGCGAATGTCCGCGTGCGCCTGCTGCGCGGTCCGATCTCGGCGGCGTTCCTGCGCCTGAAGATGACGGAGTTCGGGGACCCCGGATTGCTGGCCGATGAGGCGCTTGGCCCCGTCGCGGAGCGTCTCGACCGGGTGGCGATTGTGCCGCACCACTCCCAGATGGAGGACCCACGATTCGTCGAAATGGTCGAGGCGGATTCCGCGTTGCACCTGATTGATGTGCGGCTGGATCCGGAAACCGTCTGCCATGCCATTGCGTCCTCGGCGCATGTGTTTTCGGCCAGCCTGCACGGGCTGATCGTCGCCGATGCCTACGGGGTCGCCAACACCTGGATGGACCCCGACGCGCAGGGGCGCTTGAAGTATCATGACTATGCGGCCTCCATCGGGCGCGACATGATTGCGCCGATCGAGATCGGGGACGTCGGACGCGCCGCGCGGGCGGTCCGCGACGGGCCATTGCCATACGCAGAGGGGATCGCGCGGTGTCGCGAAAGCCTCCACCGCCATTTCCCGGCCGAATTGCGCGCCGGGTATCACGCTTAACGCCGGTTCGGGCGCACAGATGAAGGAAAAGACATGTTAGAGATCAAAGGCCTGGCCGTTAAACTTGAAGAAGAAGACAAGCAGATTCTGAAGGGCGTTGACCTGACGGTCGAGGCGGGAAAAGTGCATGCGATCATGGGGCCGAACGGATCCGGAAAATCGACGCTGAGCTATGTCCTGGCGGGCAAGGGCGGCTATGAGGTCACCGGCGGCAGCGCCACGCTTGAAGGCAAGGATCTGCTGGATATGGACCCGGAAGAGCGCGCGGCGGCGGGCCTGTTTCTGGCATTCCAGTACCCGGTGGAAATCCCCGGCGTCGGCAATATGACCTTCCTGCGCACGGCAGTGAACGCCCAACGCAAGCTGCGCGGTGAGGAGGAAATGTCGGCAGGTGAGTTCCTCAAGGTGATCCGCGCCAAGGCAAAGGACCTGGAGATTGATGCGGAAATGCTGAAGCGGCCGGTCAACGTCGGCTTCTCGGGCGGTGAGAAGAAGCGCAACGAGATCCTGCAGATGGCGATGCTGGAGCCGAAGATGTGCATCCTGGACGAGACCGATTCTGGCCTCGATGTGGATGCGATGAAGCTGGTGTCCGATGGCGTGAACGCGCTGCGCGATGCCGGGCGCGGGTTTCTGGTCATCACCCACTATCAGCGCCTGCTGGACCACATCAAACCCGATGTCGTGCACATCATGGCGGACGGTCGCATCGTGAAATCCGGCGGACCGGAGCTTGCGGTCGAAGTCGAGAACAACGGCTATGCGGATATTCTTGCGGAGGTGGCGTAGATGGCAAATCCCGCCCCCAAACCCGACCTGTTGCAGCAGCGGCTTGATGGCCTGGCGATGCCCGCAAACGCCGCCGATGCCCGCGAGGCGGCCCTGAACCGGCTGATCACCATGGGCCTGCCCACCCGCCGCGATGAATACTGGCGCTATACCGACCCTGCGTCCCTGACCCAGGCCAATCCGCCCCGCGCGGCGGTGTTCCATGACCCCGATCAGGTGCCGTTGTTCAAGGATGTCGACCGCCTGAAAGTGGTGTTCGTGGACGGCGTGTTTGACGCCGAGCGGTCCGATGATCTGTCGCTTGCGGGGATCGAGATCGAGCGTTTGTCCGACGCGCTGGCCAAGGATATCCATTGGGCGCGCGACCTTTACGGCACCCGCGAAGCGGCAGGCCAGGACCCCGTTGCACGGCCCCTCGCGGCGCTCAATACCGCGTTTGCCACCGACGGTGTCGTGATCCGTGCGACCGGCAAGGCGGCCAGACCCGTGGCGCTGATCTATCTGCACGAGGATGAGACTTCGGACGCGATCCTGCACCATCTTGTGCGGGTCGAGACCGGCGCGGAACTGACGGTGCTGGAGACTGGCCCGGCGGCCGCGCGCTTCAACAAATGCATGGAAATCGATGTCGCCGATGGCGGAACCTTCCACCATGTCCGCGCTCAGGGCCGCGATCATGAACGCCGCGCCGTGACCCATATCTTTGCCCGTGTCGGCGCGGGATCACTTTACAAGTCATTCACCACCACCGCCAATGGTACTGTGACCAGAAACGAGCATGTTATTGATATCGTTGGAGATAATGCCACGGCCCACGTCGCTTGCGCCGCGCTGGGTGACGGTGGGACCGCGCCGTTCCACCACGATGATACGGTCTTCATCACCCACGACGCAGTGGATTGCGAAAGCCGCCAGGTGTTCAAGAAAGTGCTGCGCAACGGAGCCGAGGGCGTGTTTCAGGGCAAGATCCTTGTGAAGGCGGGCGCGCAGAAGACCGATGGCTACCAGATCAGTCAGGCGTTGCTGCTGGATGATGACAGCTCGTTCCAGGCCAAGCCCGAGTTGGAGATCTACGCCGACGATGTCATCTGCTCCCACGGCTCCACGACCGGCGCGATCGACGAGACGGCTCTGTTCTATCTGCAATCGCGAGGTGTCCCGAAAGCGGTGGCGACGGATCTTCTGACCCTCGCATTCCTGGCCGAAGCCATCGAGGAGATCGAAGACGAGGCACTGCGTGAGGACATCACAGCGCTCCTTGAGCAATGGCTGATCCGCAGGCGGGCTGACTGAGATCATGAGTGTGACGCAGGATATGGCGGCGACATGGATCCGGCCCCGCACCGTGATGCGCAGACTGCTGGCGATGGGCCGGCGGGAGGACCGCGCGCTGGCGCTACTGTTTGCCGCCTGCGCACTGATCTTTGTGGCGCAATTGCCGCGCCTGACCCGCGCCGACACGCTTCTGGCGTCGGACCGGATTGAGTTGGCGCAAAAGGTCTCGGACAAGGTGGTGACGCTGCAGGCCGAGATCGCGATCACGCTGTTTGCGTGGCTGCTTGTCTGGCCGTTGCTGCTTTACGGCATCGGCAGCTTCAGCCACATCATCGCGCGGATGTTCAAGGGTCGCGGCACCTTCTACACCGCGCGTCTGGCGTTGTTCTGGGCGCTGTTGGCCTCAACCCCGGCGTGGTTGTTCCAGGGGCTGGTGGCGGGGTTCATCGGCCCCGGACCGGCGTTGCAAATCGCGGGCGGCATCGTGCTGGCCGCGTTCCTGACCTTCTGGACCGTGGGCCTGCGAGAGGCTGAAACAAACCCGGAAGGGGCAGGGGCATGAGTGATCTGACAGACCCACGCTATTTACTGGAACTGGCGGCTCTGACCGTGCGGTCCCCACGGGAAGGCGCTGCTGAAGTTCTGCGCGTGGCCCCGGACCGCAGCGCGCTCTGGCTGGCGTTCTCGCTCATGGTTGTGGCGTCGCTGATGATGGGCGAAGTCGTCTCGATGTTGGTGCCGCCCGTCGAGGCAGGTCCGTTGATGGATCAATCGCCCATTGTCCTTGGCCTGCTGCAAGGCGCACTGCTGTTCGTAACCGTCTTCGCCATCACCTACTTCGGCAGACTGTGCGGCGGCACCGGCGCGTTTGACGGCGCATTGGCGCTGGTGACGTGGTTGCAGTTCGTTCTCCTGCTGGTGCAATTGGTGCAACTGGGGCTGCTGCTGGTGGCCCCGCTGGTCGCGGCCATGATCTCTATCCTCGCCGTCGGCCTGTTCTTCTGGCTTCTGGTCAATTTCATCGCCGTTCTGCACGATTTCGCCTCCACCGGGATGGTCTTCGTGATGACGATCGTCTGCTTTCTGGGCATCCTCTTTGCGCTCAGCCTGATCCTGACGATCCTTGGGCTGAGCCCGGAGTTGGTATTCATCGAGGCGTGACGGACGGTTTGCCGCTGGCGACACGCGTGGTGCGCCATTCTTTGTGAAGACAGTGCATCCGCGCGAGAGACTAAATATTCGGGCGCGTCCGCGCCAGAGACACCGATTTGGGCGCGTCCGCGCCAGAGACACCGATTTGGGCGCGTCCGCGCGAGATCAACGATTTGGGCGCCTCCGCGCCCGGAGGAGAGACCACGACATGTACGATATTGACGCCATCCGCGCCGACTTTCCGATCCTCTCGCGAGAGGTGAACGGCAAGCCGCTGGTGTATCTGGACAACGGAGCCTCGGCGCAGAAGCCGCAGGCAGTTATTGATGCGATCACTCAGGCCTACTCGCATGAATACGCCAATGTTCACAGAGGCTTGCACTACCTTAGCACCCTCGCGACGGAGAAATACGAGGCCACGCGCGGCACCATTGCGCGATTCCTGGGTGCTGCGGATGAGGATGAGGTCATCTTCACCTCCGGCACCACCGAAGCGATCAATCTGGTGGCTTATTCCTGGGCGATGCCGCGCATGGAAGCGGGCGACGAGATCATCCTGACCATTGCCGAGCATCACGCCAATATCGTGCCATGGCATTTCCTGCGAGAGAGGCAGGGCGTCAGGCTGGTCTGGGTCGATGTGGATGCCAACGGCGATCTGGACCCGCAAGCGGTGATCGACGCGATGGGGCCGCGCACCAGGCTGGTGGCGATGGCGCATATGTCCAACGTGTTGGGCACGGTGTTTGACGTGAAGGCCGTGGTGGATGCGGCGCATGCGCGCGGCATCGCGGTGCTGGTCGACGGATCGCAAGCGGCGGTGCATATGCCGGTGGACGTGGACGCACTTGGCGCGGATTTCTACGCGATCACCGGCCACAAGCTCTATGGGCCGAGCGGGTCCGGCGCGATTCACATCCGTCGCGAGCGGATGGCCGAGATGCGGCCCTTCATGGGCGGCGGCGACATGATCCGCGAGGTCTCACGCGATGTGGTGACGTGGAACGATCCGCCGATGAAGTTCGAGGCCGGAACGCCGGGCATCGTCCAGCAGATCGGCCTCGGTGCGGCGCTGGACTATATGATGGGCGTCGGCATGGGCGCGATTGCGGCCCATGAGAAAGACCTTGCTGGATACGCGACCAAGCGTCTGGAGGGTCTGAACTGGCTGGCGGTGCAGGGAAAAAGTGCGACGAAGGGTGCGATTTTCAGCTTCACGATGTCCGGTGCGGCCCATGCCCATGACATTTCGACCGTCCTTGATAAAAAGGGCGTTGCGGTGCGTGCCGGGCACCATTGCGCGCAGCCGCTGATGGCCCATATGGGCGTGAACGCCACCGCGCGGGCGTCGTTCGGGATGTACAACACCCGCGCGGAAGTGGATGTGCTGATCGAGGCGCTGGAGCTGTGTCACGAATTGTTCGCGTGAAACCGGCGATGCGCGCGCATGGGGCTGGCTGCGGGATTGAGTTGTATTTGGCAAGATGAAGGCGGGAGCGGGCAGATACGCCTGCGGTCTCAATCGTCGGGCTGGATCAGGCCAAGGCCGCGCAGGTAGATGCCGATGCCGGCCTCCAGCAGTTCCTCGGGCGGGAATGGCGTGTTAGCGCCGGGTCGCCCCCGCGCGAACAACTCCACCACACCGTGGCTCATGGCCCAGATATGGGCGGAGAACATCGACGGCGGCGGGCGTTTCTCGGGCGGAATATGCTTGGACAGATCTTCTGCCGCCCGCTCCAGAACGGCGCGCGATTTGCCGGCCGCGAGCGCCAGTTCCGGGGTGGCGTTGGCGGAGGTGCCGCTCTCGAACATTGCCATATAGTGGCCGGGAAACCTGCGTGCAAAGGCCAGATAGGCGCGGCCCGTGGCCTCGAACGCAGCCAGTGCCGAGGGGGTCCCGGCGTTGAAGGCATGCGCCATCAGATCGGCGAAGATCTCATGGCCCTGCCGGGCGCATTCGGCGATCAGGTCCTCACGTCCCTCAAAGTGGCGGTAGACGGCGGCCGGGGTGACGCCCGCGGTCTTCGCCGCCTCCGACAGCGTGAAGCCGGTCGGGCCCTTTGCCTCGATCAGGCCCAAAGCCGCATCGACCAGGGCTTGCTTGAGGTTGCCATGATGGTAGCCGCGCTTGGACATCTCAGCGGCGCGCATTCTCTGGGCCGGGGTCCTGCCAGATATCCGGTCCGCCGGTGATCTTCGGATCCGGAGCGCCGACCAGTTTGGTGTCCTTGCCGGTGTAGTCAAGGCCGTGCAGAACCGCACGGATCACGGCGAGGCGCGCGCGGCGTTTGTCGTCGGAGCGGATCACCGTCCAGGGAGCGGCCTGCGTGTGCGAGCGCTGCAACGTCTCGGCAATCGCATCGCTGTAGGCGTCCCAGCGGGTCAGGCCTTCCACGTCGATCCAGCTGAGTTTCCACTGCTTGAGCGGATCATCCTCGCGGTCGAGGAAGCGCCGCAGCTGTTCGGCGCGCCCCACATTGAGCCAGATCTTGGTCAGGTGGATGCCGTCGGTGGCAATCGTCGACTCGAAGCCGGGAAGCTGCGCGAAGAACATCTGGCGCTGGTCATCGGTGCAGAAGCCGAACACCTTCTCCACGACGCCGCGGTTGTACCAGCTGCGATCGAACAGCCGGATTTCACCGGCGCTTGGCAAGTGCTTGATGTAGCGTTGAAAATACCATTGACCCGCCTCGTGTTCAGTGGGCTTTGGCAGAGCTATGACGCCGGCGGAGCGCGGGTTCAGGTTTTCCCGTATCCGCTTGATCGCGCCGCCTTTGCCCGCAGCATCACGGCCTTCAAAGACAACGGCGACGCGCGCCCCGGTCTCTTTCACCCAGGCCAGCATTTTCACCAGTTCGATCTGAAGCGCCTCAAGATCGGTCTCATATTCGTCCTTATCCATGCGCGTGCCATAGGGATACGAGCCATCCAGCACGCGGCCCTTCCGCGCGCCCTTGATCTGGTCGCGGACCCACTCGGGGGCAGCATCGGAGAAATAGGCGCTGATGGCACCGTCAAAGGGTTTGGTCGCTTCGGTCATGGAGTGCCTGTTCACGCAATCATGTTATTGCATATTACATTAAGCGCTTGTGCGACGTTTCGCAATGAAACAGACGGAGTCAGCGCAAGGCGGTGCGGGCTGCGATGCGGTCTATGCCATCAACGACGGCTTGCGGATCGGCGTGGTGCGGCATGTGGCCGACGCCCTGCATCACCACCAGGTCGGCGTCGGGGATCTGCCTGCTGAGGGGGACGGAGTGGATGCGCAACCCGACGATGCTGTCGGCATCGCCGTGCAGGATCTCGGTCGGGACATCGATGTCGCCATAGCGCGGCACCATGGCTTCGATCTGCGGCAAAAGGCTGGCGCGCTGGCGGGCGTTTTCCAACAGCGAAAAGCGGCGCAGGGTCAGGCCGGAGCCGAAATGCCCGGCGTATCCGTCCGGGGGAGATTGGGGCGTGAAGGTCGCGGCGATGCTGTCGGTCACGACGCGGTCCGGCACCCAGGCAGAAATCAGCGCGGCCATAACCGGGCCGGTGATCGGATGCGACAGCAGATTGTAATAGGTGCCGACGCCCGTCTCCCAGGGGTTCGACGCACCGGCCAGCACCATCAGGCCCGAGATGGCTTCGGGCCGTTCCAGCGCCCACGACAGCGCGATCGCCCCGCCGTAGGAATGGCCGACGACGATGGGCGCCTCCGCACCCAGCGCCATGGCCGCATCCGCCAGCAACCGGGCCTGAGTGGCCGCCGAGGCGTTGCGCCCGACCCTCTCGGTGTAGCCAAGGCCGGGGCGGTCAAACGCGATGACGCGGTAGCGGTCGGTCAGGCGGCCCACCATGTCGAACGTCCAGTCGTTGACGTTGCCCGACGAGCCGTGGATCAGCACCACGGTCGGGGTATCCGGATCGTCGGGGCCCCGGTCCACGTAATGCACCCGCGTGCCGCGCACCTCGATGAACTGGCCTGCGGGCGGATAATCAGCCTCTGCCGCCGCTTCCCGAACGGAGGCGCGCCAGATCGTGGCGGCCGCGACGACCGCGAGGATCAGCAACAGGACCAAGGCCACGCGCATCACCGCGAACCGACCGGGGCCGGATCGGCGGGCGGCGTCCCGATCAGGGACATGTCAAAAGGGGTGCTCTGGTAGATCTGGTTGATCCAGTTTCCGTACAGCAAATGCGCATGGGATCGCCAGCGGTTCATCGGTGTGGCGCTCGGGTCATTGCCGGGGTAATAATTGACCGGCACGTTGATCGGCGCACCAGCCTGCGCGTCGCGGTCATATTCCTGTTTCAGCGTATCGCTGTCATACTCGAAATGGTTGAACACATAGAGCGCGCGATGGTCTGCGTCTTCCACCAGGGCCGGGCCGACGTCGTCGGAACTGATCAACGTCGTTAATCCCGCTGCAGCTATTTCTTCGCCGCGCATCTCCGTCCAGCGCGAGACAGGCATCACCAGCTCGTCCGAGAAGCCCCGCAGGTACGGCGAGGCGGGCGCGCGATTGGTGTGGCGGAAGCAGCCAAAGGCCTTGGCGTCGAGCATATGTTTCGGGACACCGTGGAAATGATAGGCCATCGCCATCCCACCCCAGCACACACCAAATGTCGAGTTTACATGGGTTTGGGTCCAGTTCATCACCCGGATCAGTTCTGCCCAATAGGTCACGTCCTCAAAGGCCAGATGCTCGATCGGCGCGCCGGTGATGACGAGACCGTCGAATTTCTCGCCCGAGGCTTCGACCTGCTCGAAGGTGCGGTAGAATTCCTCCATATGGGCGGCGGAGGTGTTGCGGCTCTCGTGGTCCGACATGCGGATCAGCTGAAAGTCGATCTGCAACGGTGTCGCCCCGATCAGCCGGGCAAACTGCGTTTCGGTCTGGATCTTCTTGGGCATCAGGTTCAGCAACCCGATGCGCAGGGGGCGGATGTCCTGATGCGCGGCCTGATCATCGGACAGCACCATGACCCCCTCGCGGGAGAGCACATCGAAGGCAGGCAGATTGTCGGGCAGGGTGATGGGCATATCGGTCTTCTTTTGAGTCTGGTCCGGGATCTAGGCCGCAGGCGATGGATTGCCAACAGCGCTCACAGCTATTTGCGCGCCAGCGCCTGGGCGATCATCTCGTCGGCGTCAGCGGCGTCGCGCACCTGTTCCACATCGGCGGCGCTGACGCTGATCCCCCAGTCGCGCGCCATGGCGGCATAAAGCGGAGCGCGGTGATGGATGACGGCGGAAAAGGCGTGGGCGGCGAAGGCATCGGGGTCGACACGGTCTTCGCTGAGGTCGTGCTCGGCCAGATACGCCTGCCACAATTGCTCCAGCATCCCGGCCTGGTAGTAGATCGGCTTGGGATCGGCCTTGAACCGGCGGATCAGCTCTGCTGCGTGGCCGTCGGGGGGCTCGATCCAGATCATCAGCGTTTGACTGCTGAGCGCGCGCAGAACCTCGTCGGCGGGGTCGGAGGGGTCCACGACCTCACAGATTGACCCGCCCGTGTCGCAGACGAAGTTATCATAGCCATAGATCGTCCGGGCACGCTGTACGAACGGCACCGTGTCCAGCAGCGCATTGACCTCGGCGCGTTTGTGCAGCGCCTGACGGCGTTGGTATTCCGCGAAGGCAAGCCCTCCCTTGGCGGGATCGCCGGGTTTGCCGAGGTAGGTGCTAAGCGGTGCGAGATTGTCGAAGGTGATGTTGGAGCCGATGTAAATGCTGTCAGAGCGCAGAAGCTCCGCCAGCAACGGCTGGCGCATCGCCAGTTGCTTGAGGTTGTCGGCGATATGCTCGCCCATATAGGCAGTGCCGATGCGGTAATCGACGGAGTAGTGGAACCACGCGCCACTGCGGCGCAGCTTGTCGGAAAGAACGGTTTTGCCCAGACCTGACATGCCAAACAGCGCCACCCGCTTTGCGGCGGCGTCACGGAATGCGGCGGGGCTGTCGTAGATCAAATCCATGGGCGTGTGTTGCCACGGGATTTGCCGGCTTGGCAAGTCAGCGACGACGGTCGGATTTACGGAACATGCGCCCGTCCAGTATCACAAGACCCAAGGCCAGCAATGCGAACCCCGCGAAGGCCTGCGGTGCGAGCCGTTCGCCAAGGACCAGTGCGCCCAGGAGGATCGCCACCGGCGGGACATCAGCGTCACCAGCATTGCGTTGCCCGATCCCGCCATGGCGATGATGCGGTAATAGAGCAGATAGGCGAAGGCCGTACCGATGCCCGCGAAATAGACGATGGTGGCGTAGGTCTGCGGCAGGGCGGGCAGGACCGGCGCGCCGTCGACGATATAGGCGGCGGGCAGAATGATAACCGAAGCCCCGGTCAGCATCCCGGCGGCAGACACCTCCGGGCGCAGGCTGCGCATGGTCTTGCGCGCCCAGGCGGCCGCGATGGCGTAGGAAATCGTGCCGCCGATCACCGCCAGTTGCGCGAGGCTGCGGACATCGAACTGCCGCAGGCTGTCGAGGCCGATGGCGACGGCAACTCCGGCAAAGGCCACCAGCACGCCGATCAGTTTGCGGGCGCTCAAGCGCTCATCCGCAAAGACCATCGCGGCGACCAGTACGCCGAAAATCGCCGTGCCCGCGTTGAAGATCGAGGTCAGCCCGGTCTCGATGAACTGCTGACCCCAGGCCATCAGCGCGAAGGGGATGACGTTGTTCAGAAGCCCCATCACCACGAACGCGCCCCAGATGCGCGGATCGCGCGGCAGGGCAAAGCGGCGGATCGCGATATACAGCCACAGGATCACGCAGGCCCAGACAATGCGGTGCGCCACGAGGGTCAGGAAGGGCAGTTCCTCCAGCCCCAGCTTGATCGCCAGAAACGACGCGCCCCAGATCACGCCCAGAAGCGTGATCAGGCCCCAGGCGTGGGGGCTGACGGTGGTTTGGGGCGCTGTTGATCGCATGGGGTAGGTCTATGGCGGAGCGCCCGCGCGCGCGACCCGAAAGCTGCGGTTTGGCCAAAGAAAACCCCGCCAGGCCGATGGGGCCGAGCGGGGTTTGTTGATCTGTTGATCAAAGCGGATCAGAAACGGTAGCCGATCCGCAACGATGCGCTCAGGGCCGAGTTGTCGTCGAAGGTCGAGACAGGCTGGAAAGGCCCGAAGGCCGTTTCCGCGTCTCCGATCCAACTGTATTGCAAACCGCCCGAGATCACCATCGGACCCTGGGTATACCGCGCGCCGAGTGACAGCGCCGTGCGCCCGTCCGTTGGACCGAGGTTGCCGACGAAGCCGCCATTGCCATCCTCGTACAGGATCGAACCCAGCACCGTCCAGTTTTCGTTCAGGACACGGGCGCCGCCGATGGTGTAGGTGATCGTATCGCCACGGTAGAAGGCGAGGTCGCCGCCAGTGCCACCTGCACCGTCCGGATACTGGTTTGGCGTAATCGTGAACTCGCTCCAGTCGACCCAGCGGACCGATCCGAACACGAGCGTTCCTTCGGCAACGCCGGTCTGCGCTTCAAGCAGGAGCGAGTCGGGCAGCGTCATGTCAAAGCGTGAAGATGCGGCCAGTGCTTCCAGTGCCGATCCGGACACGCCCGGTCCGGCAAGAAATTCGTTCGAGTCGAAGGTAAGGTCCATCTCGCTGAAATAGGTCAGCGCAACCCGCAGCGCGATCTCGGGCATTTCATACGCCGCCCCCAGCATGTATCCATAGCCGACGTCGCTTTCCGCATCGTCAAGAATATAGGAAAACGCGGTCGTAGCGACATAGGCATCCCCTGTAACCTGCGCGGCGCGCAGGCCCCCGTAGACCGAGATGTTGTCGGTAAACTCGTAGCGCAGGGCCGCCGTGATCTGTTGTGACCGAAGCTCGGCCACGGAGCCCGCAAACCCATAACCCGTGTCGGCGTCGTAGGCCACATCCGCGCCGACCGGTACATCATACACCAGCGCGAAGGTCAGTCGGTCGGTAAGCTCGTTCGAGTAGCTCAGGGTCGTAAAGCTGTACGATGGCGCAACATTGCCGGTCTCGGTTCCTGCAAGCGAGGTTGCGCTGAGGGTTTCTTGCTGAACGCCGCTCACGTCGGGATCGGCAAAACTGTAGCCAATTTCGACGTAGTTGCCGGTCTCGAACAAGATGGCGGTGGTGAATGCGTTCCGCTCGATCCCACCGGCGGTGGCCAGTGTGGTGGATGCGAGCAAGGCCGCGAATGCGGTGGTTGTAGATGTGAAGCGGGTCATGGATGCCTCCCCGACGTTGATGTCCCGAATGTCATGGGCGGTCCCATCCCGGGCCGTCCGCTGCTGATATGTAAGGTGACAAGTTTGCCCTTCGGTCAAATATTCCGCCACGTCAGGACGACTGCAGGCCAGGATATCCCTGTGATTGTGATCGAAAAGATACACATCTACGGGCCGCTGGGTCTGCGGTGCGCTGCAAGGATGTTCATATAGTTCGCGCCAAGGATCAGGACGGCACCTGCAAGGACCGACAGCAGCAGCGGCTCGTCATAAAAAAGCATCCCCAGAACGGCGGCCACGGGCAGGCGCACGAAGTCCATCGGCATCACCACCGAGGCGGGTGCGACCGACAGCGCGGTGGTCAGGCAGAAGTGTGCGGCAAGTCCCGCGATGCCGATCACGACCACCCAGGGCAGTGCCGCAGCCGAGGGCAGGGCCATCTTGCCGTCATAGAACCCCGTGGCCAGACCGAGGACAAGCTGGATCGCCGTGAGCCAGAACATGATGCAGGTGATGGATTGATCCCGCGTCAGGCGTTTGGTCAGAATGGCCGTCAGCGCAAAGAAAACGGCGGCCAGTGCGGCGGCCATCATTCCCGGAGATATCGGGGCCAGTCCCGGCTGCACCAGCACCAGTGTCCCGATAAACCCCATTGCGCCCGCCATCAGCTTGACCCGCGTCAGCCGTTCTCCCAGAAACAGCGCCGCAAACAGCATGACCCAAAGCGGAGATGTGAACTCGATCGCGAACAGCTGCGCCAAGGGGATCAGGCTCAACGCCCAGAACCACAGGTTCTGCCCGATGAAATGCGCGATGTTGCGCCCGATATGGACCGGCAGGCGCCGGGTGCGGATCTGGCCAAGCGTCCCCGCAAGGCCGCCGATGCCCAGCACCAGCACCATGCCGACCAGTGAGCGGTAGGTCATCACCTCGAACGTATCCAGTTCCACGCTCGCCTCGCGTCCCGCAATCGCCATCGCCGAAAACGCGACAATCGCGCCGACCATCCAGAGCGCCGCGGCGGGAATGTTGGATGGAGGAGGAGGAGTGCTCATTTCGGCCCTGCGACGGTGCGGGCGCGGGGCCCTGCCGGTTCTTGTGGCACGAATGCGGATGGCCATGAAAGGCCACCCGATCAAATCATCTTCCTGCTTCGGACCGGGGATCACCCGGAGGCTGCGGGCCGCAGCGGGCTCAAAGTCCGGGGCAGCGACGTCAGTCACATGCAGCATCCGCAGTCTCGCCCCATCCATGACCGAGCCACGTGGACGCCTTCAAAGAGCTTAACCGCGGGCACGATGACCGGCGGCAGGGCCGGAGGCACGATAATGGCGTCGGCGTTAAGGACCGTGGTGGAGGCCGGACAAATGACGCCACCGAACGTCCTGCGACCGACGGGATACCGCATTGAAGACTGCGCAGGAGACCCATGGTGCCACAGGATTATGGCAAGAACGGACCATCGCCGGTAAAGAGGCGCAGTCCCGGCGATGCAGGCAACGGGCTAAAGACCCTCCGCCTTGGCCGCGTTCCACAGCGCGTCCATCTCCTCCAGAGTGCTGGACGCAGGACTTGAAGATCGTGTTGCAAGTTGTTGTTCTATGTAGGTAAAGCGCCTGACGAATTTGGCGTTTGCACCGCGCAGGGCGGTTTCGGGATTCACGTTCAGGTGGCGGGCGAGATTGGCCATGACGAACAGCAGATCACCCATTTCCTCGGCGATCTTCTCCTGCGGAAGCGTCTCACGCGCCTCGGCCAGCTCGGTCGCTTCCTCCGCGATCTTGTCGATCACCTGGGCGATCTCCGGCCAGTCGAACCCGACCCGCGCGGCGCGCCTTTGCAGCTTCTCCGCCCGCATCAACGCGGGCAGCCCCATGGCAACATCATCCAGCACCCCGCCTTTGGCCCGCGCCGCCCGCTCCGCCGCCTTCACCCCCTCCCAATCCGCCACCTGCTGCTCGGCGGATTTGGCGTTGCTCTCATCCCCGAACACATGCGGGTGGCGGGCAATCATCTTGTCGCCAATGCCGCGCGCCACATCGTCGAAATCAAACAGCCCGGCATCCTCGGCCATCTGCGCGTGAAACACGGACTGGAACAGCAGATCGCCCAGTTCGCCGCGCAACTCCGCCATATCGCCGCGCCCGATGGCATCGGCAACCTCGTAGGCTTCCTCGATGGTGCAGGGCGCGATGGAGGCAAACGTCTGCTCCACATCCCAGGGGCAGCCCCGTTCGGGATCGCGCAGGCGGGCCATGATGGCGCGCAGGCGAGCCATGGGATCGGACGGGAGGGTGTCGGGGTCAGGCGGTGTCATGGCAAAGATTTGGCGCAAGTGCCCGTTGCAGACAAGTCCGCATGGCTTCATTGTGCAACGCGGTGCGCTCTGCGATGAACGGGCCACACAACCGCGAAGGTCACCCCATGCCCATTCTCAATTCCATCGCCGCCATGGCACCGGACATGAAAGTGTGGCGCAGGCACCTGCATATGCATCCCGAGTTGCAGTTTGACTGCCACCAGACGGCGGCGTTCGTGGCTGAAAAGCTGCGCGGCTTCGGGATCACGGATATCCACGAGGGCATTGCGCAGTCGGGCATCGTGGCGATCATCGATTCGGGCCGTCCCGGTCCCACCATCGGTTTGCGCGCCGATATGGATGCCCTGCCGATCCTTGAGGCCACTGGAGCGGCGCATGCCTCCACCAGTCCCGGCAAGATGCACGCCTGCGGCCATGACGGCCATACCACGATGCTGCTCGGGGCGGCGAAATACCTTGCCCGGACAGGCAATTTCTCTGGCCGGGTGGCGTTGATCTTTCAACCGGCGGAAGAGGGCGGTGGCGGCGGTGGCGTCATGGTCGACGAAGGCATCATGGACCGGTTCGCGATTGCCCGCGTCTTCGGCATCCACAACACGCCCGGCGTCGATCTGGGCCGGATCTACACGACCCCGGGCCCGATCATGGCAGCCGCCGACACCTTCCACGTCTATATAGAGGGCAAGGGCGGTCACGGCGCCTATCCGCAGGACTGCCTTGATCCGATCCCGCCCGCGATGGCGATGGCGCAGGGCTTTTCCACCATCGTCTCGCGCAACCATGATCCGTTCAGCGATCTGGTGATCTCCGTGACCCAGATCCACTCCGGCACCGTCGACAATGTGATCCCGGCCACGGCCTATCTGAACGGAACCGTGCGCACGTTTGACACGGCCGTGCAGGACATGGTGGAGCGTCGCATGGCCGGGATCGTGGCAGGCACTGCGGCCAGCTACGGCGTCCGCGCGCGATTCGTCTTTGACCGTGGCTATCCCTCCACCATCAATGACGCCGATCAGACAGCCTTCGCCGCAGAGGTCGCGCGCGATGTGGTAGGCGCGGCCAATGTAGATGACAGCGCCGGGCCAGAGATGGGCGCGGAGGATTTCGCCTATATGCTGCAAGCACGTCCCGGCGCGTATCTGTTCATCGGCGCGGGGCCGGGCGCGGGCCTGCACCACCCGGAATATGACTTCAACGATGAGATGTCGCCCATCGGTGCCAGTCTCTTCGCCCGTCTGGTCGAAACGGCAAACCCGGCATGATCGCGGGACCACACGCGCCCGCACTTTCTCCCCCTCCGGGGAGAAAGTGCCACCGCCGCCAGATGGCTGTGCGGCCTCAGGCCGCGCTGGTATCGGTGGAAACCTGACCGGGGAGGTCACAATGTTTGCCCGACCCGCACATCGCGTTATCATTGTCTCATGATCAGTAAGTGGCTTTGGACGCTGCGCAGCACCCTGCGTGAGCTTTGGGTGCGGGTGGCCGCCTTCGCGGTGCTTGCACTTGCCACGGCGGCGGTTGCGCCCACGCTGTCCCGGTTCGTGCCGTCCCAGTGGGCGGAAGCCCTCGGCGGCGGCGCCGTTGAGGATATCCTCAACATCCTTGCCACCACGATGCTGGCCGTTACAACGTTTTCGCTCTCCATTGCGGTCAATGCCTTTACCGCCGCCGCCCAATCCGCAACGCCGCGCTCCACCGCGCTGTTGCAACAGGATCCGACGACGCAAGCGACTTTGGCCACGTTTCTGGGCGCATTCGTCTATGCCATCGTCTCGATCATCGGGCTGAATGCCGGGTATTATGACGCGGGCGGTCGGGTCGTCCTGTTTCTGTTTACCATCGTGGTGGTCATCGTCGTTGTCATGGCCCTGCTGCGCTGGATCGGTTACTTGCCGGACTTCGGACGTATGGCCAACACGCTGGACCGGGTGGAGGAGGCCGCGCGCGCTGCCTTCAAGACCCGGCTTGATGCACCCTGGATGGGCGGCAGACCCCACCGGGGACCGGCGCCTGAGGGTGCGACCGCGATCGCCAGCAAGGCCACCGGATACGTTCAGCACGTCGATATGGAGGCGCTGCAGGAGGCCTCTGACGCCGCCAGCTGTCAGATCTACCTGTCCGTGCTGCCCGGTGATTTCGTCCATCACGGTGGTGCGCTTTGCGAAGTCCTTGGGCCATTGCCTGACGAAAGCGACATCCGCAAGGCCTTCACAACCGCCCATAACCGCAGCTTCGACCAGGACCCTGGCTATGGCATGGTGGTTCTGTCCGAGATCGCGTCGCGCGCGCTGTCGCCCGGCGTGAACGACCCCGGCACCGCGATTGCCGTGATCGGACGTCAGGTGTCTGTCCTCGCGGACTGGCGGCAACGCGAGGGGCCGGAGGTGTGCTTTGGCTCGGTCCATGTGCCCTCGATCGATCCGTCGGACGTGCTGTCGGATGCCTTCCGGCCGATCGCGCGCGATGGCTGCGGCAATCTGGAGGTGATGATGCGGCTCCTGGCGGCGCTGGATGCGCTGGCGTCGCTCGCGCCCGAGGTCTTCGGCGCGGGTGTCACGGCGTTGCTGAAGGAGCTGGACCACCGGATCGAGACCAGTCCCGGCCTCTCGCCAGATGACCGCGACCGATTGTCGGAACGGCGCGCGGCGATCCGTTGAACCGCTGCGACCGACACAGGGGTCCGGGCGTGGCGCGCGGCCGGTGCACAAAGCTGCGCGGACCACGGCCGAACACGCCCGAAGCAGCGGGCAGATCGCCTACGAGGCGTGGAAACACTTCCCGACCGCCGGTTGCTGCCTCCGGCGACCGCATCGCACCCGGCAACAAGCGTTCAGCAGCCGCGCGTAATCCCCGCAAGGCCCGGCAGTTTGGTGCCAGATACTGGAAAGCCGCCCGACCCGGACATGCGCTCCGGGGTTGCTGTGCCGGGCTGTGCTGCGGTGAAACCCAGGGATCGCAGGTCCCGACCAGATCACCCGGTCACCTGCCGTCTTTGGCCCGAGGCCCGATTGCGGTCCCGGTCCGTGTCCCGGCAAGACATTGCACCGGACTTCCGGTTCCGGGATCGGCTGTCGCGTCGTCCTGAACGTCACCCTGTGCATCGGGTGTGAATGAGTTGCCGTTGGGCGCGTCCGACCTGAAGTTCTCGGCCCCTGACAATGTGGTGCCGCGAAACCCCGGCGGCACTGGCTGCGCTGCGGGCGGCTCGCCGCAGGACAGCAGGATGTAAGCGCCGGTGTCGGCGATCAGTGCTTTTCCGCCCGCAGATACCGGCGCATTCCGTAGAGCAGCGGTTCTCCCTCACGCGCCACGCGCACGGCCTCCACAGCGCCGATGCAGATGTGGTGCGTTGCGTGCTTTTCGGCCGAGACCAGGCGGCAATCGAACGCCACCAGCGCCTCGGTCAGCCATGGCGCACCGGTGGCCAGAACCTCCACCGTGACGGCATTGAACTTGTCACCTCCGGGCGCGGGCACGCGCGACGAGAAGATGTCGGAAATCTCGGTCTGGCCAAGCGACAGCACGTTGATGCAGAAACAGCCGTTCTCCAGCAGCAGGGGCAGGGTGGAGGACGAGGCATTCAGACAGGTCAGCATCGTCGGCGCTTCGCCGTCGGCAGAGATCGAGGTCATCGCCGAGACGGTCACACCGCCCCGTCCCGCAGGCCCGTCCGTTGTCACCACGCTGACGGAGGAGGCGGCGCGGCTCATCCCCTCCAGATAACGGGCCCTTAGATTGTCCTGATCGCTCATCAAATTGCCCCTGTCCGCCAGACCGCAACCATCGCCCACCCGTCGGCGCGGTACAAGATGGATCAATTCGGGGCTTCGTCTTGGGAAACCGGCGGTGTAGCAAGGGCCGAATACACTGACAGGAGGCCGGTATGGCGCTGGAAGACGCGAAAAATGAGGTCGATGGCGCGGTGACACGCACCGACCTGAAGGGCCTGTCGTTCGAGAACGCGTTCTCGGGCGCGCCGTCGTTCCTGCGCCGCAGGTATACCAAAGACCTCGGCGGTGTGGACATTGCCGTCACAGGGATCGCGTTCGACCAGGCCGTCACGAACCGCCCCGGCACCCGGTTGGGCCCGCGCGCGATCCGGGCCGCCTCAAGCCTGCAACCCTTCGATCCGCCCTATGGCTGGGACGGCTATTCGCCGCTGGAGGCCCTGGCGATCGCGGACTACGGCGATATGGCGTTTGACTATGCCCATTCGGCGGAGGTGCCCGCCCGGATCGAGGCGCATGTCGCGGGCATCCTCACGGCCGGGGCCGCTGCCATCACCCTTGGCGGCGATCATTCGATCACCCTGCCGATCCTGCGCGCCCATGCGGCAGTTCACGGGCCACTGGCGCTGATCCAGGTCGATGCCCATACCGATACCTGGCCCGACGATGACGCCAGCCGGATTGATCACGGGACGTTCTGCTATACCGCCGTCAGGGAAGGGCTGATCGACGTCGCGCGGTCGTCGCACATCGGCATCCGCACGGTTGTCGACGACAATCTGGGCATTCACATCCACGATGCACCCGAGGTCCACGCCCGCGGTGCCGTCGCGGTGGCCGGGGCCGCCCGCAGCCGCGCCGGCACCGCGCCGGTCTACCTCAGCTTTGATATCGACGCGCTCGATCCCGCCCATGCTCCGGGCACCGGCACGCCGGTCTGGGGGGGGCTGAGCAGCGCCCAGGCGGCCCTGCTTCTGCGTCATCTTGCGGGTATCAATCTGGTCGGCGGCGATGTGGTGGAGGTCTCTCCGCCCTTCGACACCTCCGACATCACCGCCGTCGCGGGTGCGCATGTCGCGATGGAGTTGCTGTGCCTTTGGGGCTGGACCCGCCGATAAAGCGGGTCGCCCTTCCGGCGTCACTGGCTTGCGGGGTGTCACCGGATTTCAAACGTCACTGGACCGGGGCCGCGACTATGCCTAGATGTCAGACCATCGCCCCTGACGAGGTCATGCACTTGCCGCAGCGTCGACGCCCCGATCCCCGACAACGTGCAGTTGCACGCGACATCTCCTATGCCGGTTCTGCCAGCTCCAGGAGCGGGCGCGCGATGATCCGGGTGATGGAAAACGCCACTGGACGTCTGCGCCTGATCCGACAGGCCGATGGCTATGCCGACGATGTGGCCGGGGGCCGCGACTTCTGGGACGTGATGGTGGAACGCTACAAGCTGGACCTGAATGTCATCGGCGGATCACTCGACAATATCCCGCGCACCGGCCCGCTGGTGCTGATCGCGAACCATCCCTACGGCATCCTTGACGGGCTGATGATGGGACATATCCTGGCGCAAACCCGTGGCGATTTCCGCATTCTCGCGCATCGGGCGTTCCGGCGGGCCGAAGACATCAACCGCGTCATCCTCCCGGTCTCGTTCGAGCCCACGAAAGAGGCGCAGTCCCGGAACGTCGTCACCCGCAAGGCGGCGCTGCAATACCTCGGTGAGGGCGGCGCGATTGGCGTCTTTCCCGGCGGCACCGTCAGCACGGCGGCCAGACCGTTCGGACGCCCGATGGATCCGATGTGGCGCAGCTTCACCGCACGGATGATCGCCAGATCCGATGCCACCGTGGTGCCGATGTTCTTTGACGGCCACAATTCGCGCCTGTTTCAGCTGCTGAGCCATCTGCATTCCACCCTGCGTCTGGGCCTCCTGATCAAGGAATTCCGCGCGCGCACCGACAGTCAGGTGAACCTTGTGGTCGGTGATCCGATCCCGCGCGCGCAGATTGACGCCCATTCCGGTGACGGCAAGGAACTGATGGAGTTCCTGCGTCAAACCACGTACGCGCTGTCCCCACGCCCCCTTGACCCCTGCGCACTCGGGTTTGAGTTCGGGGACAGGCATCGCGGGCCCGAAAACAGGTCAGTGAAGACGAAACTGAAGGAGCGAACGGATGGCAGTTGGGATATTCGATAGCGGATTGGGTGGGCTGACGGTTCTGGATGCGGTCAGCAAGGCACTGCCGGACGTGCCGCTGATATACTTCGGCGACAACGCCAATACGCCCTATGGCGTGCGTGAGGCCGACGATATCTACAACCTCACCACCGCCGGTGTTCAGGTGCTGTTCGATCGCGGCTGCGATCTGGTGATCCTGGCCTGCAACACCGCCTCTGCGGCGGCATTGCGCCGGATGCAGGAGGGGTGGGTGCCAGACGGCAAGCGCGTGTTGGGCGTTTTCGTGCCGCTGATCGAGGCGCTGACGGAGCGGCAGTGGGGCGACAATTCTCCGCCCCGGCAGGTGGGCGTCAGCGACGTGGCCCTGTTCGCCACGCCCACAACCGTCTCGTCACGCGCGTTCCAGCGCGAACTGGCGTTCCGCGCCATCGGTGTGGATGTGGAGGCGCAGCCCTGTGGCGGTGTCGTCGACGCGATCGAGCAGGGCGACATGATCCTGGCCGAAGCGCTGGTGCGCAGCCATGTGGAGGCGTTGAAGCGCCGGATGCCGATGCCCCAGGCCGCCATCCTTGGCTGCACGCACTACCCGCTGGTCGAGGACGTTTTCCGCGATGCGCTTGGCGACTCCGTGGCGGTCTACTCGCAGCCGTCCCTCGTGGCCGCGAGCCTCGGTGATTACCTCAAGCGACGGCCCGAGATGATCGGCGCGGGCACGCCCGCGTTCCTGACAACCGGCGACCCGAAATCGGTGGAGAACAAGGCGACCCTGTTCCTGCGCCGACAGATCAGGTTCGACCCGGTGTGAGTGGCTGGCCTGCGCCGCCGCCATTGGCCGACCGCGCGCGGACTGCCGGTTTCGGTGTACGGGGTGTGTACAGAATGTGTACGGGCTGTGCCCCCCGTGAAGACCCCATCACAAGCGATGATTTGATCGTCGCAGCGCTTTGACATACACCCGCACAAAACACGCAATACGGTGAAGATCATGACCAGGAAAATCGCAATCCTCGGAGCCTCCGGATACACCGGCGCGGAGCTGTGCCGCCTGATCGGCAACCACTCCGGGATGGAGATTGTGGCGCTCACCGGCGACCGCAAGGCTGGCCAATCCATGGCCTCGGTCTATCCCTTCCTGCGCAGCGCGCGATTGCCCGATCTTTGCCGCATCGAGGATGTGGATTTCTCTGGGGTTGATCTGGCTTTCTGCGCCCTCCCGCATGCCACGTCTCAGAATGTTATCAAAGAGTTGCCAGGCGATCTTAAAGTTGTGGATTTATCGGCGGATTTTCGTCTGCGCGATGTGTCGGATTACGCCAGATGGTACGGCAAATCCCACGACGCACCGGAGCTTCAGGCCGAGGCCGTGTATGGTTTGACGGAGTTTTACCGCGACGAGATCCGCTCGGCCCGGCTGGTGGCGGGCACGGGCTGCAACGCGGCCACGGGCCAGTTCGCGATCCGGCCCCTGATAGAGGCCGGCGCAATAGATCTCGATGAGATCATCCTTGATCTGATCTGCGGCGTCTCGGGCGCCGGGCGGAGCCTCAAGGAGACTATCCTGCACGCGGAGTTGAGCGAGGGCACCAACGCCTACGCCCTCGGCAGCACGCACCGGCATTTAGGTGAGTTCGATCAGGAGTTTAGCAAGGTCGCAGGCCGCAAGGTAGAGGTGCAGTTCACCCCGCATCTGGCGCCCTTCAACCGCGGTATCCTCGCCACCTGCTACGTCAGGGGCGACGCACAGTCGATCCACTCGGCGCTGACGGCGGCCTATGACGCGGAAGTGTTCATCGACGTGTTGCCTTTTGGTCAGGCCCCCTCGACACATGATGTGCGGGGCACCAATTATTGCCATATCGGCGTGGCGGCGGACCGGCGCACCGGCCGGGCGCAGGTCGTGGCAGCACTGGATAACCTTTGCAAAGGCTCCAGTGGCCAGGCGATCCAGAACGCCAACCTGATGTTGGGTCTGGATGAGACGGCGGGCCTGATGGGATTGGGTGTTTTCCCGTAAAGGAACATCTCTGGGCGGACACCCGAAGGAGGAGACGCTGATGCGCGGATTGAAGAAAAAGCGACGGATCCAGATCGTTGTCGTGGCAGCAGTGGCGCTGACCCTGTCGTCTGTCCTGATCGGCTACGGGCTTCGCGACGGCATCAATTTCTTTCGCCCGCCCGCAGAGATCGCCGAGAACCCGCCGCCTGCGACGGAGGTGTTTCGCATTGGTGGTTTGGTGGAAGAGGGCACTTTGGTGCGCGGCCAGGGCGAGACTGTCACTTTCAATGTCACAGATTTTGCGGCCTCCATCCCGGTGACATACACCGGAATTTTGCCGGATCTGTTTGGCGAGGGGGAAGGCATGATCGGCACCGGCCGACTGGTGAACGGCACCTTTGAAGCCTCGGAAATTCTGGCCCGCCATGATGAGACATACATGCCAGCCGAGGTCACCGAAGCGCTGGAAGCACAGGGCTATTCCGTCCCGCAAAACGACAGTTGACGCGGGCGTCGCGGGACCAAGCGCGGGGCACCGCGCGGTGGTCCTGCATTAGGGGATTGTTAACCCCTCCATGGTGGATTTCAGCGCTTCTTGAAACCACCGTGGAGGGCGAACCCATGCAGTCGGTTCGGTTGATAGCAGAACAGATAGTTGCGCGCGAAGGCGGCTTTGTGAATGATCCCGACGATCCCGGCGGGGCGACCAAACATGGCGTGACGATCGGCACGATGCGCGCGCTCGGCCTTGATCTTGACGAGGATGGTGATGTGGATGTGGCCGATGTGCGCCTCATGACCCCCGCGATCGCCACTGATCTGTTCCTCGAAAACTACTTCTCCCGGCCCCGTATCCATCTGTTGCCAGAGCCGTTGCAGGCCAGCGTGTTTGACATGCAGGTCAACGCAGGCTCCAACGCCGTGAGGATCCTGCAACGGCTGTTGCGGGACATGGGGCTGGACATTGCCGTGGACGGCTCCATCGGCCCGCAGACCGCGCGGGCGGCCCATGCGGCATTGGGGCAAGCGCCCGATCATCTGGTTGATGCCTACGGCATTGCCCGGCGTAATTATTACTACCGTTTGGCGGACCGGCGGCCAGCGTCGCGCAAATATGCGCGCAGGCGCGATGGCGGCAAGGGCGGCTGGATCGTGCGGGCGGAAGAGTTCATCTCCGAGCGCTACCATTTGACGGCTCAACAACATCGGGAAAGGACAGCATCATGGGATTGATTGATCGCGCATTGGGCGGCGCAGGCATCGAGGGACTTGTTGAAGGAGCGGAGGGCCTGTCGGAAGTTTTCGTGCCCAATGCCACCCGCGCCATGGAATTGGCGTCAGAATTCGTCAGGCGACACTGGAGACTGCGGCATCCGAGTTTCAATACGCAGGCAACGGTTGGTTCGACCAGTTGATCAATGGTCTGAACCGTTTGCCGCGTCCGTTTCTGGCGCTTGGGACACTGGGCCTGTTCGTATACGCGATGGCCGAACCCGTGGGATTTTCTTCCCGTATGTTGGGCCTTCAGGAAGTGCCGGAGCCGCTTTGGTGGCTTTTGGGGGCGATTGTCAGTTTCTACTTCGGCGCGCGTGAGCTGCATTATCAACGCGCGCCAGGCGTGAGTGGCAGGGCGTCGTCCAGACCGCGGCGCGGACTTCGGGACCGATTGGGCGGGATCTTTCGCCGCGAGCGTCAGGAGCCGGCAGCAGCACCGTCCGAAAATCCGGCGCTGACGGATTGGCAGGGAAGCGACTAACGCAGATCCTCGGGCGAGGCCGCCGCCAATGCACCGAGAATGGCGGTCATCAGGCCGGTGGCCTCCACCAACAGCGCCTTGGGCAAATGCTCGTCCGGGGCGTGCTGCGAACAGCCGGGATAGGAATGGGGCACCCAGATCGTGGGCAGGCCAAGTCCGTCGCGGAAGATGTCGTTGGGCAGGGAGCCGCCGAGAGCGGGCAGGACAACGGGCGCAGTGCCTGTCGCCTGTGTGATGGCGCGGATCACATATTGCACAGCCGGATGATCAACGGGTGTCTGGCTGGCGCGAAACGCCGGACCCTCCGGGGTAATCTGTACGTCCGCGTAGCCATGGGCCTCAAGATGCGCACGCAAAGTGGCCTCCAGCGCGCTGTCATCGGTGCCGGGAGCGTAGCGCAGCTGTACCCAGGCCGAGGCGCGTGGGGGGATGGCATTGACCGGCGCAGGCGGATCACCGGCGTGGACTGCAAGCACTTCTGCCGATGACCACCCGTGGATCCGCTCGGCCGGCGTCAGACCGTCCGCGCCCCAATCCGCGTCAATCGCGCCGCCCGCAGGGGTCAATCCGCGCAGGGCGTCTCGGGTCGCGGCAGGGATCGTGCCCGGCGTCCATCCGGGAATTTGCAATGCGCCGTTGCGGTCGGTGATGCAGGTCAGCACATGGGCCATTTCCATGGCCGGGTTGCGCAAGGCTCCGCCGAAGTTCCCGGAATGCCTGCCCGCGTCGCGTCGCACCAGATCAAGCCGAAATGTGGTCCCACCTCGTGCGCCCAGAAAGACGGTGGGGCGGTCGGCGGCCAGACGCGGGCCGTCCGAGGCCAGCAGCATATCGGCCTTCAGCAGATCCGCATAGGCCCCGCAGACGTCCTCCAGACCGGGTGAGCCGATTTCCTCGCCCATCTCAAGGAGCCAGATCAGGTTCACCCCAAGCCTGCCACGAAGGGCCAGAGTTGCCTCTACCGCCGTCAGGTTCACCAGAAACTGACCCTTGTTGTCAGCGATCCCGCGTCCGTACCAATCCGGCCCGACCTCCGTCAGCGTCCACGGGTCAAGCCCGTCACGCCAGCGCCCCTCCATTCCGGGCACCGTGTCACCGTGGGAATAGCTGAGGATCGTCGGCAAACCGGGATCCTCGATCCGCCGCGCGATGAGGAACGGGTGGCCCGCGGCTTCAACCCGCTCAGTCGTGAAGCCCGTGGACTGCAACCATTCCGACGCTTTCGCCAGGAATGCCTCTATCTCGGTCGCGTTGGCGGAGGCGGTCGCATCGGTGCGAAGGGCAATCAGTTCGGCCAGGCGGGCGCGGAACCGAGGAGCCGCGGCGGCAGCCTGGCCCGCTGCAAGGAAAGGGGTCTCGGTCATGGCGGCAGGCTAACGGCGGGGCTGGCTGCGCTCAAGTGAACTTCCGAAACAGCTTGGTCTGGTCAAACATGTCCTCCAGCGCCTGCATCCGGTCCCTGGTGTCGTCCCACGTGAGGTTCTGGACCGTGGCGATCATCGTCTCAAGCAGCAAGAGCGGGGTTACGGCGCTGTCCCATGCCGAGGGCACCACAATCCGGGAGCTGAAACTGATCTGTGCCAATTGGTGCACCGGAGAGCGCCACTGATCGGTGAACAGGATCAGTTTCGCACCCTTTGCATGGGCCATCTCCGCCAGTTTCAGAGTGTTGTTTTCATAGCGGCGCATATCGAAGATGATGAACACATCACCCTCGGCCACGTCCAAAAGGTAGTGCGGCCAGGCGTTGGACGTACTTTGGATATGGGTGACTTTGGGCCGGAGAACCTGCATGTGCAGGAACAGGAATTCCGCCAGAGTGTGGCTGAGCCTGCCACCCACGATATAAAGGTGCCGGGAGGTATCGGACGCAAGCGCGCAGGCCGCATCGAATTCGGCGGGGTCGATCTGACCCAATGTGTTGCGGATGTTGCCGATCACCGAATTGGTCAGGCGGTTGAGCATATGTTCCGACGGCGCGCCCTCGGCCCAGGTATCGTGTTTGGCGATGGGAGACTGGACCTTGGCTTTCAGCTCCTCGCGCAGCTCTGTCTGGAACTCCGGGTAGCCGGAAAATCCGAGTTTCTGCACCATCCGCGCCACGGTCGGCACCGACACGCCCGCGTCTTTTGCCAGCGCGGACAGCGGCCCAAGGCCCGAAGCGGGATAGTTCTCCAGGATCGAATGCGCCAACTGCCGCTCCGCCCGCGTCAGGTCGTCGAGTTGGGCCTGAATACGATCCGAGATCGTTAGGTTATCGTCTGACATGGCTGATGCTCCATATTTGACCGAAAATATAACATAGATGACCCGCTTGATAAATCGTTGTCAGAAATGCGTTGACACCAATACCCCCCAGACCCCACGCTGACGACGTTGGAGGGGCCAATTTGCGCACAGATCTGGATGCACACGACAAGCAAGCGCTGGTCGAAAACGCCGACGGGGCGTCGCGCGTTGTCTTGGTGTGCGAACATGCGTCATCTTTTATCCCGCCGGAATTCAATGGGTTGGGATTGTCGGAGGCGGATGCCGTCAGCCACGCGGCATGGGATCCCGGTGCCCTGGCGCTGGCGGCAAGGGTGGCGGTGCGCCTGAACGCGGTGCTTGTGGCGGGGCAGGTGTCTCGGTTGGTCTACGATTGCAATCGTCCGCCCGAGGCCGCCGATGCGATGCCGGAGCGCAGTGAAGTGATCGAGGTGCCGGGCAATCGCGGCCTGAGCGCGGCAGAGAAAGCCGCTCGGGTGAACGGCGTTTACGTGCCATTCCGCGACACGCTCAATAGAGTAATGCAGCAGATCGCAGATCCAATCTTGGTGACGATCCATAGCTTCACCCCGACCTACCACGGACAGGCCCGCGCGGTTGAGGTGGGCGTGTTGCATGACGCCGACACGCGCCTTGCCGATGCGATGCTCGGCATCGAGCAACCGGGCCTGAAGGTGGAGCGCAATCAACCCTACGGCCCAGAGCATGGCGTGACCCATACGTTGAAGGAACACGGCCTGAAACATGACCGCCTCAACGTGATGCTGGAGGTCCGCAATGACCTGATCACAACTGCGGCAGAGCAGGACGCCATGGCAGGCGTGGTGGTGAATTGGGTGGCGGAGGCCTGCGCGGCGCTCGGTGTGAAAGAGGGCGTGACATGCAGGGTCTGATGCACGGCTACATTCGCGTTGTGGACGCCGTGAATTACCGTGTCGGTCGGGTGATGATGTACGGAATTTTCGTGCTGATGGGGATCTTGCTGTGGTCCTCGATCAGCAAGACGTTTTTCCTGCCAACGCTCTGGACGCTCGAAATGGCGCAATTCGTAATGGTGACATATTACATCCTTGGCGGACCTTACTCGATCCAGATGGGATCGAATGTGCGGATGGATCTGCTTTACGGCGAATGGTCGGTGAAGCGGAAAGCCTGGTTTGATCTGTTCACCGTGATGTTCCTGATCTTCTACCTCGGCGTGCTGTTTTACGGGGCCGTCGCGTCCACAGCCTATTCCCTGGGGTACTGGGGCAGCGCTCCGTTCTCGTTTTTTGCGGGGCTGGTCACGGGCGCGGAGGAGATCGGACGATTGGAAACGTCGTCATCGGCCTGGCGCCCGTATATGTGGCCGATCAAGGTGATGATGGTCTTCGGCATGTTCCTGATGCTGCTGCAATGTCTGTCCGAGCTGTTCAAGGACGTGCTCCGCATCAGAGGTGAACAACTCTGATGTCGTACGAGCTTATTGCCACTCTCATGTTTTCGTCGATGATGCTGATGCTGCTGACCGGCCAGCGCGTGTTCGGGGCCATCGGGTTCGTTGCGGTCATCGCGGCGCTGTTCCTGTGGGGCGACCGGGGCGGGTTCGACATCGCGTTTTCGGCCTCCATGGGGTTGATGTCGTGGTATCCGCTCCTGACCCTGCCGATGTTCATCTTCATGGGTTACGTGTTGTCCGAAAGCAAAATCGCCGATGACTTATATAAGATGTTCCACGTCTGGATGGGCGGATTGCGCGGCGGATTGGCCGTCGGGACCATTGGCTTGATGGTGTTGATCTCTGCCATGAACGGGTTGAGCGTTGCGGGAATGGCGATTGGCTCGACCATCGCTTTGCCGGAGTTGCTGAAACGCGGCTACGACAAGCGCATGGTGACTGGGGTTATTCAGGCCGGCAGCAGTTTGGGCATCCTCGTGCCGCCCTCGGTCGTGCTGGTCCTTTACGCCATGATCGCGCGTCAGCCGGTGTCGCAGCTCTGGGTCGCGGGCGTGGTGCCGGGCCTGATGATGGCGAGCATGTTCGTGATCTACATCGTCGTGCGTTGCCGGATCAATCCGTCACTGGGCCCGGTGCTGGACGCCAGGTCCCGCAACATCCCGAGGGCTGAGAAGCTGAGGCTCTTATGGGCGGGCGTCCTGCCGATCGTCATCTTCGCCTCCATGATGGTGCCGTTTCTGAAGGGCTGGACATCGCTTGTTGAAAGCTCCGCCATTGGTGCGCTGGCGGCCTTCGCTGCCGCCGTCCTCAAGGGCCGCATGACCCGCGAGGTGTTCGAGAACTCGGTGCGCAATACCCTCGGCATCACCTGCATGTTCATGTGGATCATCCTCGCCGCACTGGCGTTTGGAGCGGTGTTTGACGGTTTGGGCGCGGTGAACGCCATTGAGGGCGTGTTCACGGAACGCCTCAACCTCAGCCCATGGGCCATCCTGATCCTGATGCAGCTCAGCTTTATCCTGATGGGCACGTTTCTGGACGACACGGCGATGCTGGTGATCGTTGCGCCGCTTTATGTTCCGCTGGTTGACGCGCTTGGGTTCGACTTGATCTGGTACGGCATCCTCTACACGATCACGACACAGATCGCCTATATGACGCCGCCGTTCGGCTACAACCTGTTCCTGATGCGCGCGATGGCCCCGCCCGAGATCACGCTGCGCGATATCTATTCGTCGATCACGCCATTTGTTCTGATCATGGTGGTCGCACTCGCGACTGTCATGACCTTTCCGGGCATCGCCCTGTGGCTGCCCGATGTTGTGCTCAACCAACCCTAAGAGCCGCGCTCCAAGTGGCCTCACCCAACCAAGGAGAGAAGACATGACTTCAAGACGCACGTTTATCAAAGGCGCCGCTGTGGCACCTGCGGCCGCTGCCTTAGCGACACCCGCCTTGGCGCAAAGCACGATCCGCTGGCGGATGCAGACTTATGCAGGCGCGGCGCTGGCCGCTGAGGTTATCGATCCGGCCATCGCGATGTTCAACCAGATCGCGGGCGACCGCATGCAGATCGAGTTGTTCTACGCAGATCAACTGGTCCCGACCGGGGAACTGTTCCAGGCCATGCAACGCGGCACGATTGACGCAGTGCAGTCCGACGACGACTTCATGGCCTCCCCCACCGAAGTGACGGTCTTCGGCGGCTATTTCCCCTTCGGCTCGCGCTACTCGCTCGACGTTCCGGTGCTGTTCAACCAGTACGGGTTGAACGAGATCTGGGACGAGGAATATTCCGCAGTCGGCGTGAAGCACATTTCTGCTGGCGCATGGGATCCGTGCCATTTCGCCACCCGTGATCCGATCCGCTCGCTGGCTGATCTGGAAGGCAAGCGCATCTTTACCTTCCCGACCGCAGGCCGCTTCCTGACCCGGTTCGGCGTCGTGCCCGTCAACCTGCCGTGGGAAGACATCGAAGTTGCGATGCAGACCGGAGAGCTGGACGGCATCGCATGGTCCGGCATCACCGAGGATTACACCGTCGGGTGGGCCGATGTGACCAACTACTTCCTCACCAACAACATATCCGGTGCCTGGGCCGGTTCGTTCTTCGCCAACATGGAGCGCTGGAACGAGTTGCCCGAAGACCTGCAGACGCTGTTCCGGGTCTGCACCGATCAGTCGCACTACTACCGTCAGTGGTGGTACTGGGGCGGCGAGGCGCGGTTGCGGACGCAGGGTGACAAGCTGGAGTTGACCTCCATCCCGGATGAGGAATGGGCCACAGTCGAAGCCGCAGCCCAGGAGTTCTGGGAAGAGATCGCGGCGGAATCAGACGTGAAGCGCCGCGTCGTGGATATCTTCCGCCAATACAACGCCGATATGGTCGCCGCTGGACGCCCGTATCGCTACACCTGACAGACGATTGGGGGCCGCAACGGTGGCCCCCATTCCTTCATGATAGGACAGACCCATGCCCGGACCCTTGACATTTGACGCACTCAAAGCCTCCGTCGCGGACGGTTCGATTGATACCGTTCTGGCGTGTTTCGTGGACATGCAGGGGCGCCTGATGGGCAAGCGCTTCCATGGCGTGAACTTTGTGGAAACCTCGTTTGAGGAAACGCATTGCTGCAACTACCTGCTGGCCACGGATCTGGAGATGGCGACGCCGCCGGGCTATGCCTCGACCTCCTGGCAGTCAGGGTATGGCGATTACGTGATGAAGCCGGATCTGGGCACGATCCGACCGGTGCCGTGGCTTGACGGGACCGCGATGGTCCTGTGCGACGTTCTCGACCACCATGACCATCACCCGGTCCCGCATTCGCCCCGCGCGATCCTGAAGGCGCAGGTGGCCAAGCTGGAGGCGCTGGGATTTGACGCCATGATGGCCACCGAGCTGGAGTTCTTCCTTTTCGCGGGCTCCCTCGACGAGATCCGCAAAGGCGGCTTCCGCAATCTTGATCCGATCAGCGGCTACAACGAGGACTACCACATTTTCCAGACCACCAAGGAAGAGGGCGTGATGCGACCGATCCGCAATCACCTCTTTGCCGCTGGTCTGCCGATCGAGAATTCCAAGGGGGAGGCCGAGGCAGGCCAGGAGGAGTTGAATATCCGCTACGCGCCGGCCCTCGATTGCGCTGATCACCATTCCATCGCCAAACATGCAATCAAGGAGATTGCCTGGCAAAACGGCCATGCCGCGACGTTCCTGCCGAAGTGGCACAAGGATCGGGTTGGGTCCTCGTCGCACGTTCATCAGTCGCTTTGGCAAAACGGCAAGCCTGCGTTTTTCGACCCCGATGCCAAGCACGGCATGTCCCGAACCATGGCGCATTATATGGCGGGCCTGATCAAGTACGCACCCGACTATACCTATTTCCTCGCCCCCTACATCAACAGCTACAAGCGCTTCGCCAAGGGCACGTTTGCGCCCACCAAAACCGTCTGGTCTGTGGACAACCGCACTGCGGGCTTCCGGCTCTGCGGCGAACACACCAGGGGCATTCGTGTGGAGTGTCGCATCGGCGGTTCGGACCTGAACCCCTATCTGGCGCAAGCCGTCATGCTGGCCGCAGGACTGAAGGGGATCGAGGACAAACTGGCGCTTGCCCCCGCCACGACCGGTGACGTCTACGAGGACGCCAAAGCCGCCGATATCCCCCAGACCCTCCGCGCGGCGACGCAAACGCTGCGCTCATCGGAGTTCCTGCGAGGTGCCCTTGGCGAAGACGTGGTGGATCACTACACCCGATGCGCAGAGTGGGAGCAGGAGGAATTTGACCGCAATGTCACGGATTGGGAGATTGCACGCGGGTTCGAGCGCGCATGATCCGCAATGCCTCAGCCATGCTGCCTGTTCTGGACATCCCCGCCGCTTGCGCCTTCATCCGGGAATGTCTTGGGTTCAAGGTCTGCATGCACGGTGAAGGCCACGCGTACTGCGAAAGCGGGGGCGGCGCGGTGCGGTTTATCCAGGCCCCGCCCGGTGCGGACATGGACGATCCAGACCGCCAGATCGTGATCTACCTCGATTGTGATGACCCGGATGCGCTGTGGGATGCACACGCCAGCGCAATTATGTCCTTGCCAGACAGCAACCGCGCGCCTCCAACCGACAGAGACTACGGCGTTCGCGAATTTCACCTGATCCACGGCCCGTTTCTGTTCATGATCGGCCATCCAATCGCATGAGGCATTCCACACCATGATCCAATGTATCTCTCCCATTGATGGCTCGGTTTACGCAACCCGTGAGGTATTGAGCCTTGCGGCGGCTGAGGCCTCCGTTTCCCGCGCGAAAGCCGCACAGGTCGCCTGGGCCGCCCGCCCATTGTCCGAGCGCGTCGCGCTGGTTCGGGCTGGCGCTGCCGCGGTTGGTGCGATGAACGACGAGATCGTGCCGGAGCTTGCCTGGCAAATGGGCCGTCCAGTGCGCTACGGGGGCGAATTCGGCGGGTTCAACGAGCGCGCTTCGCATATGGCCGACATCGCGGACACCGCCCTGGCGGATATCATCGTGGAAGACAGCGACGCCTTCCGCCGGGTGATCAAGCGCGTGCCTCACGGCGTCGTGCTGGTCGTGGCACCTTGGAACTACCCCTACATGACCGCGATCAACACAGTCGCGCCCGCGTTGATTGCGGGCAATGCGGTGCTGTTGAAACATGCCTCGCAAACCCCGCTTGTGGGAGAGCGTCTGGCGCAGGCGTTCCATTCCGTCGGCATCCCGCAGGACGTGTTTCAGAACGTGTTTCTCGACCACGACACGACATCCACTCTCATTGCCGACCGCGCCTTCGGGTTTGTGAACTTTACCGGCTCCGTCAGCGGTGGCAATGCCATGGAGGCGGCGGCATCGGGCACCTTTACCGGGCTGGGTCTGGAGTTGGGCGGCAAGGACCCCGGCTATGTGATGGAAGACGCCAATCTGGACGCTGCCGTGGAAACGCTCATCGACGGGGCAATGTTCAACGCCGGCCAATGCTGTTGCGGGATCGAGCGGATCTATGTGCACGAGAGCCTGTTTGAAGCGTTCGTCGAAAAGGCCGTCGCTATCGTGAATGGCTACAGGCTTGGCAACCCGCTGGACCCCGAAACCACCCTTGGCCCCATGGCCCATGTGCGCTTCGCAGATCACGTCCGAAAACAAACCGCCGACGCTGTCCGGGCGGGCGCCAGGGCCCACATCGACCCGGCAAACTTTCCGCAGGACCAGGGCGCGTATCTGATGCCGCAGATCCTGACAAACGTGACCCACGCCATGGATGTCATGCGCGAAGAGTCGTTCGGCCCTGTTGTCGGTATTATGTCGGTGGCCTCAGACGAAGAGGCCACCACGCTGATGAACGACAGCCAATACGGGCTGACCGCGTCGCTCTGGACGCCGGACACGGCCCGTGCCGAAGCAATCGCTGACCGGATCGAGACCGGGACCGTGTTCATGAACCGCGCTGATTACCTCGATCCGGGGTTGTGCTGGACCGGCTGCAAGGACACTGGTCGTGGCGGGGGCTTGTCGGTGATCGGCTACCACAATCTGACGCGTCCGAAATCTTACCACCTCAAGAAAGCCTGATCCCATGAGCCTGACTGCCAATTGGTCCTACCCCACCTCCATCCGCTTCGGCGCCGGTCGCATCTCGGAGATTGCAGAGGCCTGTGCTGTTGCGGGCATCACCAAACCGCTATTGGTCACGGACCGTGGCCTGGCGGGGATGGATATCACGCAAGCCACATTGGACCTGCTGGATGCTGCGGGCCTTGGCCGGGCGATGTTCTCGGACGTGGACCCGAACCCGAACGAGAAGAATGCCGCTGCCGGTGTGGCGGCTTACATCGACGGCGGCCATGACGGTGTGGTCGCCTTTGGCGGTGGATCTGGCCTTGATCTGGGCAAGCTGATCGCCTTCCTTGCGGGCCAGGCCCGCCCCTTGTGGGACTTTGAGGACATTGGCGATTACTGGACCCGCGCCGATGCCGATGCGATTGCGCCGATTGTGGCTGTTCCGACCACGGCCGGCACCGGGTCTGAGGTGGGGCGTGCCTCTGTCATCACCAATTCCGAGACCCGGGAAAAGAAGATCATCTTCCATCCAAAGGTTCTGCCGACGGTCGTTATCTGCGATCCCGAACTGACTGTCGGCATGCCCCGGCACATCACCGCAGGCACCGGACTTGATGCCTTTGCGCATTGTGTGGAGGCGTTCTGTTCGCCGCACTACCACCCGATGAGCCAGGGCATCGCGCTGGAAGGCATGCGTCTGGTAAAGGATTACCTGCCGCGCGCCTATGCGGACGGCACCGATATCGCCGCGCGCGCGCACATGATGTCGGCGGCGCTCATGGGGGCGACCGCGTTCCAGAAGGGTCTGGGCGCGATCCATGCCCTCAGCCATCCCATCGGTGCGATGTACCACACGCACCATGGCACGACGAATGCGGTCTGCATGCCTGCCGTGCTGCAGTTCAACAAACCAAAGATCCGCAAATCTCTGGCCCGTGCCGCAAATTACCTGAGCCTGCAAAAGGGATTCGACGGATTCTGCGCATATGTGGACGAATTGAATGCGTCGCTTGCCATACCCGGAACCCTGACGGACTTGGGCGTCGCCGATCCTGATGTCGACCGCATCGTCGCAGGGGCGCTGGCGGATCCCAGCACCGGCGGCAATCCGGTCAAGATGACCGAGGACAACACCCGAAAGTTGCTTCTGGCCTGCCTCTGAACGGCTAACTTTTTGGACGGCTGGCTCGGCGACCTGCGTTTTCGCTGCGGATTATTTGTATCGCGGATGCCGCGTTAAGTGATTTCGCAATCATTGGTGATATAGTGATAGCTAAACGTTCCTGTCCATGCCCGCTACCCAATGAGGTCGACCATCCCAAACAGCACCGCAGATAAAAAGCAGCTGAGAGAGTTGGCAGGCAAGCTCCAACTGGCGGTTGCGGCCTCTCGTATGGGCGTGTGGGAATTCGATGAACGCACAGGCAGCGTTCATTGGGATGACAGGATGCTGGAGATTTATGGTATCACCGATGGTCTCAATGAGCGGCCCGGTCACGTCTGGGAGGCGCATATTCACCCTGATGATCTGGAAGCCACGCGCGCCTATTCAGAAGAGTGCTATGCCAATAACGCCGATTTCAATCACGACTATCGCATTGTGCGCGACGATGGTGCCGTGCGCCATATCCGCAGTCTTGCGCGGTCTGTGGATACGCCGGACAAATCCTTCAAGCTCATCGGCGTGAATATCGACGTCACCGAAGACTATTTGCGCGCTGAAGCCCTGGAAACGGCGCAGCGCGAGCTGGAATTTGAGGCACGCCAGGATGTTCTGACGGGTCTTGGGAACAGGCGGCGGCTCGATGAAAGGACGCTGGCCCTGTTCGAGAGGTTATCGGATGAGGATCGCTATTGCGTCATGCATCTCGACCTTGATCACTTTAAACAGGTCAACGACACGCTCGGCCATCTGGCCGGCGATCATGTATTGCAAAGCCTTGCGATGATACTCGTCTGCGTCGTGGGCACGCTTGGCACGTGTTTTCGGGTCGGCGGTGATGAGTTCGCTGTGCTGTTTGAGGAGGCCCCTGACGAGGACGTCATCGTCGGCCTGTGTGATGTGTTGATTGAACAATTCGCGACACCCCTGACATTCAAGGGCGAGGATTGCAGCGTCGGGGTCAGTATCGGATATGCCTTCGGGGTCGGCCGCCCGCAGAACCCCTCCGACGTGTTCATGAACGCCGATGCGGCGCTCTATGCCGCGAAATATGCCGGACGCTCCAGTTACAAGGGCTATTCCACGGGCGTGGCGGCGCCGATCAATTGCGTCACCACGTCCCGCCAGGACATCCTCAACGCGATCAGATCCAATCAGTTTGTCTGCGTCTACCAGCCGCAATTCGATGCCTCCACGCTGGAGATTGTCGGCGCGGAGGCTCTGGTGCGCTGGAATTGCCCGGAGCGGGGCATTCTGGCCCCCGACGCCTTTCTGCCTCAGGCAGAGCGCGTGGGCCTGGTGTCGGCGATTGACGCCCGTGTGTTCGAAATCGTGGCGGATCAGCAAACGCTCTGGGCGCGCGATGGCATTTCCTACCCGACTGTGTCGGTGAATACCTCGGCAAATCGACTGCGCCGCGATGATCTGGTGGAGTCAATCCGTGCGGTCCTTGCGCCGCATCACAAAATGTCGCTTGAGTTGTTGGAGACGGCGTTCCTTGACCGGATAGATGATGGTCTGGCCGCTAAACTTCAGGCGCTGCGTGATCTGGGCCTGCGTATCGAGCTGGATGATTTCGGCTCCGGTCGTTCGTCTGTTGCAGCGCTTCAGGCGCTCAAACCCGACAGGGTCAAAATTGACCGGTCGTTGGTGGAGCCCCTGGCGACCAGGCCGAACCAGATCCTGACACTGCAGTCCCTGGCCAAGATTGCCCGTATCGAGGGCGCGGATATCGTGATTGAGGGGTTGGAAAACGACCTCCAGATGACCGCTATCGGCAGTGTGGATTGCGACGCGCTGCAGGGCTTTGCCCTGCACCATCCGGTGAATGCCGCTGAGTTCGGCGCGCTTCTTGAACGATCGGGACAAGGCGCGCTGGGGGCCGAGAGGGCGGGGTAGGCACACCTCAGGTGTGGCCGATCCGCTTGGCCAGATAGGCGGCGGATACGCCATGCAAAAGGATCGACAGGAAGACCGTCATCGACACGCAGGCCAGAAGTGTCGCTTCGCCGGGAAAGTCATATTCATCCACGATAATCAACGTGAACAGGATGGAGGCGAGGCCACGAGGTCCGAACCAGCCAAGAAACAGCTTTTCGCGCTCATGCAGGCCCGTACCAGACAGCGACACCCAGATTGGCAACATCCGAACGACCGTCAGAAACAGCAGTGCCAAAATCACCGTAGTCCAGCTTGCATGCGCCAGACCCTCGGGCAGCAGAAGCGCGCCGAAAGCGAGAAACGCCGCCATGGTCAAAAGCTCGCCCACGCCCTCCGTGAACTCTCCGATGAAGCGGATCGGGTGGCGGAACGTATTGCCAAAAACCATGCCCGCCACGAAAGCCGCGATGAAGCCATTGCCGCCAATCACCTCGGACGTAATGTAGGCCAGGAAGGCCACAACCACGAAGGCCACACCACCGGCGGCTTCCTCCATCAGGCCACGATCGCGTGCCGCGTCCATGGCCCGTGCCATGACCCAACCGGTCGCGATGCCTGCCAGCGGGCCGAGGACGATTTGCAGCACCGCCAACGTGTAGGTGCCGGTCCCTTCGGCACCGGAAATGCCGGCTACAGTAAACGCTGCGCCCAAAAGCACAAACGGCAGACGGGCTAGACTATTGCATCAAGACTGACCAGCCGAGAGCGGTGGATGCAGCCACCGGACCTGGTGGCCGCAAAAAAGTGATCGCCTCAGAGCCCTGTAAAGTTGGACTATCATTGCCCCGCTTGTTACCGACGACGCGGGAGACGCGCGGCCAGGACGAGCACACGCGACAATAAACGATGGGACACCATGCATGACCAAGACATCCGTTGCCAGGCTCAGCACGCTGCCGGACCGAAGCCCCGCCTATGCTATCGTGGGAGAGGTTGATCTGGTTGTCGTCCGCTTCGACGACGACGTGTCGGTGTTCTATGGCCGCTGCCTGCACCGGGGCGCACTGATGGCGGACGGGTTCGTGCGCGGCAAAGATCTGATCTGCGGCGTCCACGACTGGGACTACCGCCTGGACACCGGCGTCTCGGCCTATGCCAATGAGGAGAAACTGCCGAAATTCACTGCCTGGATTGAGGGCGATGACGTGCTTGTCGATACCGATGAGATCAACGCCTGGGCCGAGGAGAACCCCCAGCCCTTTAATCGCGACGCCTATCTGGGCCTTTACGCCGATACCTCTCACGGCACGCCGGAGGAGCCGTCCAACGGCGCGATCCAGAATTATGCCAGGAACGGGCTGTCGAAGACGGGTCACCACGGCGCGATGACCTCCATGGGGGTGCCGCGCGACCAACTGCCGGTTTGGGAAGACATTCAAATCCTGACGGCACAACTTCACAGGCCGCCGCTGTTGGAGGACGACGAGGTCGGGACTGAGGTAGTGATCGGGCCAAATGCGCAGAAGCCGCTGCGGCTCAAGATCCCGCTGTTCGTGTCCGACATGTCTTTTGGCGCTCTGTCCGAGGCCGCGAAAATCGCGCTGGCACGGGGGGCAGAATTGGCCGGGACCGGAATCTGTTCCGGCGAGGGTGGAATGTTGCCGGAGGAGCAGGAAGCCAACTCGCGCTACATGTACGAGATGGCTTCGGCCAGGTTCGGCTTCGAATGGGCCAAGCTGGACCGCGTCCAGGCGTTCCATTTCAAGGGCGGGCAGGGGGCCAAGACCGGGACTGGTGGGCATTTGCCCGGTGCCAAGAACAAGGGCAGGATCGCTGACGTGCGCGGGATCGAAGAGGGGACGGACGCGATCTCTCCGGCTCGGTTCCCGGAGTGGACGACGCCTGCACAGATCAAGGCTTTCGCCGATGACGTGCGCGATCGCACCGGCGGGATCCCGATCGGCTACAAACTGTCAGCACAGCATGTGGAGAAAGACATCGATGCCGCGTTGGAAGTCGGCGTCGACTACATCATTCTTGATGGACGCGGCGGCGGCACCGGGGCGGCACCGATACTTTTCCGCGACAATATCTCGATGCCGACGATACCCGCGCTTGCCCGCGCGCGGCGGCATCTGGACAGTCTGGGACGCAGGGACGTATCGCTCGTCATCACCGGCGGCCTGCGCACGCCCGCTGATTTCATCAAAGCGCTGGCCCTTGGCGCGGACGCGGTGGCGCTGTCGAACGCGGCGATGCAGGCGATAGGCTGCATCGCGATGCGCGCCTGCCACACCAACAATTGCCCGGTCGGAATCGCGACGCAAAAACCCAATTTGGTCAATCGCCTGGTCGTCGAGAAATCGGCGCGCCAGCTGGCGAATTACTTTGAGGCGAGCGTGGAGTTGATGCAGGTCATGGCGCGCGCCTGCGGGCATGATCACCTGTCCGGCTTCAACATTGACGACCTTACGACGTGGAAAAAGGACATGGCGGACCTGTCCGGCGTGGCTTACGGCGGCGTCGCGTGAGCGCGGCAACCCTCATCGCGATTGCCCGGATCTACACTCTGATCGGCGCTCTGTTCGGAGCGGTTTTCCTGACCATCGGCATCGACCGGATTGATGAAGATGCGCGCGGAGCCTACGCGTTTCGTCCGCTCCTGATCCCGGCTGTTTTGCTGATCTGGCCACTGATCGCATGGCGCTGGCTACGGGAGGAAACGCGAACAGCGCGTTGGCAGGGCCGGCATAGCCCACCGCGCAGGGCCCATGGCATAGCGGCGCTGGTCATGGGTGTTGTGATCGCGGTCACGCTGGCCGTCAGTTTCTCCATCCGCCAGACCTGGCCTGCCGACACTGCCCCCGTCTTGCTGGACGCACCAGAGGTGGCGGGATGAGCGTCAAGTATACTCCTGTCCAATGGAACGCATCCAAACAATGGTATGACGCGGTCATGTTGACGGGTGTCTTCATATTTCTTTGGATTTTCATCTATGTGGCGCCGGGCGCACTGAACCATGAGTTCCCGATCAACCCTGCCATCCGCAATGCCCGCGCATTCGGGGCGTGTGCGTTCGTGATGCTCACGATCATCCTTTGCATCGGCCCTCTTGCGCGCCTCGACCGTCGCTATCTGCCGCTGCTGTACAACCGCCGCCATTTCGGTGTGATGACAGCCGCTGTGGCCCTCAGCCATGCCTATTTCGTCCTCGGCTGGTATTTTTCGTTCCGTCAGGGCGCGACCCAGTGGGAGACGGTTCTGTTCTCCAACACCAGCTACGGACAGGTGCTCGGATTCCCGTTCGAGGCGCTTGGCATCTTTGCGCTGATCTGTCTGCTGGTTCTAGCCGCCACCAGCCATGACTTTTGGCTCAAGTTCCTGACGCCGCCGGTGTGGAAGGGCATCCATTACCTCATATATCCGGCCTATGCGGCGCTGGTGGGCCACGTTGGCCTCGGCGCGTTTCAATCCCGCGACAATGACACGCTGGCAGTGTTTTTCACTGCGGGCGCATTGTCGGTCGTGGCGTTGCACATCTGGGCCGCCGTCCGGGAACGCCGCACCCGCTCGCCTGCGGCCGAGTGGGTCGAAGTGGGTCGGGCCTCTGATATCGCCGAGGGGTTCGCCAAGGTCGCCCTGCTCCCGAACGGGGACCGGGTGGCGGTGTTTCGCCATGAGGGCGCGTTGTCGGCGATTTCCAACGCCTGCGCGCACCAGAACGGGCCGTTGGGGGAAGGCCGGATCCTTGATTGCCTCGTGACCTGTCCGTGGCACGGGTTCCAGTACGACGTCCGCACCGGTCGCTCGCCCGCACCGTTCACCGAACAAGTCCCGACCTACCGCGTGAAGCTGGACGGTGGCATGATCTATGTGGACCCCAGAGCCAACCCGCCCGGCACGCCCGTCGATCCGATCCCCGCGCCGCCAGATCAAACACGGGAGGCCACCTCATGAGCACCCGGGACGATGAGCCATTCTTTGTCGGCTATCTCGCCACACCCACACGATTGCGGGCGTTTCTTACTTTGGTTGGCCTCCTGTTGCTGATCGGTGTTGCGGGCGTGGGTTACGCCATCTCGGTGACTCAGGACGATCCCGGCGAGGGGCGTTTGCGCTTCGATTTCGGGCCGCAGACGGTCGTGGGTGTTCTGGAACTGACGCCGTCGCCGATTCTGCACGTCACCCAGGGCACCGACGCGATCCCTGCGGGCCGTACCCTGATGCTGTCGGGGCAGGGCAAGAACGGCGCGGTGGAGCGGGCCATGGCGCTGGAAGGCCAGTTGGTGTCGGCCACGGGCATTCTGCTGCAACGCGGCGATCTGGAGATGCTGCAACTCAACGGCGGCAACAATTTCCGCGCCGCTGAGGATCAATCGGTAATCCCCGAGATCCCCGATCCGGTGCCGCTCGGCCGTTGGCAAATCACCGGAGAGGTCAGTGACGGCAAATGTCGGGCCGGGGCCATGCGTCCGGGCGATGGCATTTCGCATCGGGCCTGCGCCAATCTGTGCCTTCTGGGCGGGATTCCTCCGGTGTTCGTGACCACGCAACCGGTTGCGGGCGAAGAATTTTTGTTGATCGCGGGCGAGGGAGACGAGACTTCTGCCGCCGGCGCTGTTCGATTACGTCGGCCTCTATGTCACGCTGGAAGGAGACGTCGCGCGTCACGGCGATTTGCTGGTTCTGACGGTGGACACCAGCACCGTGGAGTTGGCGGAATGATCCGTCGCATCGTGTTCCTTGGCATCACTGCCCTCCTCACTGCAAGCTTCTACTATATCTCCAGGTTCTACGATGTCCGTCTGTGGGACCGGGAGGGGCTCTTTGGGATCGCGCAAATCAGCCCTCAAGGTGGCCTGCTCGCTCGTTGGCTGCGTGGCACGGACTTTGCCGTATTTGAATTGCTGATCTGGGTGATCGCGGTTTTCGTCGACTTCTCACACTTCTGCAAAAACTGTTCGACGCTCTCTCCCCAAAGGATGATGACCATGACTGACACGATGCTTGACTGGTTCCGCGTGGCCGACATCGCTGAGGTGCCTGAGGGCCGTGTCAAAACCGTCTCTGCCCGCACGACATTCCTCTGCCTGTCGCATTTTGATGGCCAATGGGCCGCGATGACCAATCATTGCCCACATCAGGGCGGGCCGCTCGGCGAGGGCACCATCGAGCGCGGAATTGACGGCAAATGCTGGATCCGCTGCCCGTGGCACGGCTGGGATTTCGATCCCTTGACCGGCGCGCCTCCGGGCGGGCACGAGGATACCGGGCAAAAGACCTATCCGGTGGAGGTGCGGGGTGCGGAGGTATTCGTGGGCCTGGAGCCGGAGCCGGAGCATGCCCGTACCGTGTCCGACGCCATGGCCGAGACGCTGGTGAACTGGGGCGTGAGGCGAGTGTTCGGGATGGTCGGCCATTCCAACCTCGGTCTGTCGGACGCTATCCGGCGGCAGACGCTGACCGGCGCGATGTCCTACGTGGGTATCCGGCATGAAGGCGCGGCTGCCTTTGCGGCGTCGGCCTACGGCAAGTTGACGGGCCAACCCGCCGCATGCCTGACCATCGCGGGGCCGGGGGCGACAAATCTGCTGACGGGGCTGTGGGACGCGAAAGTGGACCGCGCGCCGGTGATCGCGCTGACGGGCCAGGTCCAGACGCAGGTCATGGGACCCGGGGCATTCCAGGATATTGACCTGCTGTCGGCGTTTGCCGCCGTCACCAGGTTTTCCCAACCCGTGCTGTCGACCTCGACCCACTCGGAACTGGCCTCGCTTGCGTGCAAAACGGCTCTGATCGAGCGGGACGTGGCGCATCTGATCTTTCCTGATGACGTGCAGACACAGCCAAGCGACAAGCCGGCGGGCAAGCCCGATGGCCGGATTTCGGGCGCGGTGGTGAAGCCGGCGGATGCGGATGTGGAAGCGGCGATCTCCATGATAAACTCCGCCAAACGCCCGATCATCGTGATCGGTCACGGCGCATGGGAGGCGCATGCGCAGATTATCGCCATGGCAGAGACCATCGGCGCCCCCGTTGTCACCACCTTCAAGGGCAAGGGGCTGATCGCCGACAGCCATCCCAACGCGGGCGGCGTGCTTGGCCGCTCCGGCACTCCGATCGCCAGTTGGTTCATGAACGAATGCGACCTGCAGATTGCGCTTGGGGCGTCATTCTCCAACCATACCGGCATCAACTCCGGCAAACCCACCATTCAGGTCGATTTTGAGCGGATGCAGCTTGGCAAGTTCCACCCCGTTGATCTGCCGATATGGGGAGAAATCGGCGCGTTCTGCGATGCGGTGGCACCGCGCGTCACGAAACACGGCGATGCGCCGGATCAGATTGCGGAACTTGCCGAGCGCTGGAAGATGTGGCGAGACGAGAAAACCGCGCGTCTGGCCGAGGAAGGCACGCGCGGGGTGCACTCAGCCGCCATTTTCGAGGCTCTCTCAAACGTCGCGCCTGCCGACGCGCTCATTGCCGTGGACGTCGGCAACAACACCTATTCATTCGGACGCTACTTCGAGACCAGAGGCCAGCGTGTCATGATGTCCGGCTATCTGGGGTCCATCGGTTTCTCGCTGCCGGCCGCCATGGGCGCCTGGGCCGCGACGCAGGATTTTGACGCGTTCCGGGGTCGCAAAGTGATCTCCGTTTCGGGTGACGGTGGGTTCGGCCAATACGCGATGGAGATGACGACAGCGGTGAAGTACGGCATGGATATCACCCATATCCTTTTGCACAATGATGAGCTTGGCAAGATCTCCAAGGAGCAACGCTCCGGTGAGTGGGAGGTGTGGGAAACGTCGCTGGTGAACCCATCGTTCGCAGCCTTCGCACGGCTTTGCGGGGCACATGGGGCGAAGGTCACGAAAGGATCTGACGTGGAAGCCGCCCTGATCGAGGCACTTGCGGTGGCGGGCCCGTCGCTGGTGGAGATCATGACCGACGCTGAACTGGTTTAGAGCGGGCAGGTCCGCGCTTTGGTATCGGTTCGCGCGACGCGGCGCGTGTGCCCGATAGCGCATGGAACGCCAGTAACCTGTTGACCGGCATCAGTTGAAACCACGACGGGGTCCAGGCGCAAAGGCTTGCTTCTGTGGCTGAGTTTCCGATTTAGCGTCGACATCCCAGCGCCAAGGTCATCAGCAACCTGCTTGCGTGTTAGCCCGCTGGTCAGCGCAATACGCACCGCATCCTGCCGGATTTCGTCCGTCCGTTTCTGTCCCGTAGTTCATCTCCTTTGCTGCAATAAATGCTATCAAAGGAGCGGCACCAAAACGCGACAGGTCCAATCCATCCAACATCGGACAGGGCCCGGAAGACATCAGCGGAGGCCTTGTTGCGGACGGTTTTGATCGTCCGGCACCGGTGATGGCTTCGTTACCTTACCGCGACAGGATTTCGCGTGTACCTTGGCCGGGTTTGTCGTAGCAAAGCGGCATCAACCCTCCTCACCCAGGACAGCGCACCATGGCAGCAGCGAACAAAACCGCAATCATCACAGGTGGGCTATCGGGGATGGGATTGGCCATCGCGCGCAGGCTCGCGCAAGATGGCACAAATGTTGTGGTCGGCGCGCGTGGGGCAGGGGATGACGCCCATGTTCGTTCGGTGCTGGGTTCGGATGACGGCATTCAGGCGGCAGCACTTGACGTCCGGTCCAGTGAAAGTGTCGATGCGTTTGTCGCCGATGTCGTGAAGACCCACGGCGGTGTAGACATTCTGGTGAACGCGGCGGGCGTCTATGAGGAGGCTGCGGTGATCGGCCATCCCGACAAGATCTGGGACGATCACATCGACACCAATCTGAACGGCACGTTCCGCATGATCCGCTCCGTGATGCCGCATATGAAGCAGGCGGGATGGGGCAGGATCGTCAATATGGCCTCGGTCGCCGCCCATAACGGAATGGCGAACAACGCGGCCTATTGCGCCTCGAAGGCGGGGCTGTTGGGCCTCGGGCGCTGCGTCAGTCTGGAGGGTGCGGCGCATGGCATCACCTGCGTCTCGATCAGTCCCACCTGGGTAGAGACCGAGATGCTGAAGCGCTTCATTGACGCGGATATGAAGTCAACGGGCCAAAGCCTGGAAGACGTACGCGGCGAATATGCCAGGTCGAACCCGCAGAACCAGCTGGTTCAGCCGTCGGAAGTTGCGGAACTGGCAGCATTCCTGGTCAGCGATGCGGCCCGGGCCCTGACGATGGAGGATTATCAGATCAACGCAGGCTCGCTCTGGTAGCTGCGCGCGCGCTGTGACAGCAGGGCCTTTGCGTCACTGATACGGTCGTATGGCTCCGCGCTGAGCCGCGCCCAGGCGCATCGTGCGGCCTGATTTGCGAAGGCGGCATCGGCCCGTAAGGTATCGGGGAAATCAGCGATCACCCTGGCGATGCCGGGGTCGAGCGTGACCGCGTCCAGCCAATCGGGCGCGGGTAACGTCGGCGCGAAGTCCGGCACAATGCGCGCGTCCGCCATCAGGTTGTAGATCGGCGCATCAGGTGCGGTTACCGGGCCGAGCAGGAACGCCGCCGCTGCCGCCACATCGGTCATCGGGAACTCAAGCCCTTGGGGCCAGTGACCTGCGCGCACGGATGCCTTCAGAATGATCTCATAGATGTCGCGCGGGTTCGGAGCGGCCAGGTCGTAGAGCGACGGCAACCGCACGATTGCGGCAGGAAGGCCTGAAGCGCGGATCGCCTGTTCCGCCGCGATTTTGGCCGCACCATAGCCAGTGCACCCGTCCCAGGCGCTCGCGGGGGCTTCCGGCCATGGGCCGCCGCGATCCGGGAACACCGCGCTGGACGACGTGAACCGCAAATCGGCACCGGCGCGGGCACAAAACGCCAGCACCGTGGCGATGCCGCGCGCCGACCAGTCCAGCATATCCGCGCGACCGATAGCGAGGTTCACCATCGCGGCACAGTGGACCACGCTTCCGACCGATGCGGCCAATGCCGTGTAGGCGGACGGCTGCAACCCGAAATCGGGCGCATCCAGCGTCCCGGGCACCATGACATAGCGGTCGCGGGCAACGCCCTGCGCCTTGGCCACGTCGTCCAACCGATCGCGCGCGCCGCGATTCTTGTCACGCACGAGGCAATAGATCACCTCGGCCTCCGGCAGATCGCGGGCGGCCTGCGCCAGAACATGACCACCTAAAAACCCGGTGGCCCCGGTCACCAGAATGCCGGGGCGATCAAAGTTGTCCGTAGGGGCGGGCGCGTCGGCCTCCTGCGTCATCAACTGGTCAAGGCGGTGCAGGGGCACGTTCATCGCCAGCTCGAAATCGATGGGGCGATGATAGGTTTTCTCCAGCTCCAGCATCAGAGTGACGCACATCAGCGAATCGCCGCCCTGATCGTGGAAGCTGAGCGCCGGATCAATCTGCGACGGCGCGCAGCCCATGGCCAGGGAGGCGGCGGCGATCACGGCATCCTCCGACGCTTCCGCATGGTGCGCGTCATCCGTGACAGCCGGCAACGCCCGCATGTCGGCCTTGCCCGACACCGGATGCAGCGGCAGCGCGTCCATCTGCACGAGGAACGAGGGCACGCAATAGGAAGGCAGCACCGCGCGCAACTCTGTGGCCAGTGCGGGCGGCATCGGGTTGGTTCCTGCTCTCAGCCCCCAGACGTCGGCATTTCGTGCCGCCTGCGCCGCATCGGCGGCGTAGTAGAATATCAGGCTCTGGCCGCGCGTTCCGACCTCTGCCACCCAGGGCGCGGCACTGGAGAACGCCAGCCTGTCGCGCATCGTGTCCGTCAGGTCCCGGGTCTGGATCGAGAACCCTCGCAGCTTCAGCATATGGGCGATCCGCCCCTCGATATGCAGTGCGCCGCTGTCATCCACCCACGCCTGATCGCCAGTATCATAGAGCCGCGTCTGGCGTCCCTCGATGGTCAGTTCCCGAAACCGCAGGCGGGTTTCTTCGGGTCGGTTGATATAGCCGCGCCCCAGCATCCTTGGCCCTTCAAAATGCAAAAGGCCGGAGGTACCGGGGGGGCAGGGCGTGTCCGTCTCATCAAGGATGACGGCACGCAGATGGTCCATCGGAACACCGACAGAAGCGGGCGCATCACCCGCAGGAGCTGTCAGATGCGACATGCAGACATCATGGGTTTCGCAGATACTGTAGAGGTTCCAAAGGGCGGTATTCGGCAGTTTGTTCAAAGACGCGGTGATCAGGTCATCGCTCACAACCTCGCCGTTCAAAACCACGCGGGACAGCGGTATGGCAGCAGCCTTTTCGGACCCCAGAGCGGTCAGAAATGTGTCGTAGAACGACGGCGTGAACAGCATTTCGTCGATGTCGTGCTCGATCAGGAAGTCAGCCAGGTCGCGCGGCGCAAACAGGGTGCTGGCGTTGGGAAACCATAACTCGGCCCCCTTGCGCAGGGGGCGGAACATCTCCCAGATCGCGAAGACATATATGCCAACGCGCATGCCGGGGGCGTAGGGCGTATAGGCGTCGCGCCACGCGTACGACAGACAGGCCGCGTCCTGAGCCACCGGAATGCACTTGGGCCGCCCCGTCGTGCCGGATGTCGCCACCAGATAGATCGGATCGTCCGGCGACACGCTGGCGGCACGGAGCGGCTCGTAGAGCGCGGGCGCGGTATTCAGCAAGGTGTCTGCGTCAAGCGCGACACAATCGCCCGGTAAATGGCCGGGGGCGGCAGGCTGGCATGTCACGATCAGGCTGACGTGCAGCTCGGAAATGATGTTGTGCAGCACCATTTGCGGCATCGCCGGGTCAAGGTGCACGAAGGGACGCCCGTGGATGACGCAGGCCACGGCACTGGCGGCCATCGCAACGCCGGGGGAGCCGAAGATCCCGACAACCTGAGGTTGCTCCAGATGCCCGCCCAGATCCGAGACGAATTGACCCAGCCGGTCGTAGGACAGCGTGCGCCCCTGATCCGACAAGGCTGGAGCGTCCGCGAAATCTTCAATGGCGCGGGCCAGGTCGCTGGCAACTGACTGAGGCGACGACATGGTATGCTATTCCTTGATGATTGCAGGAGCGGCGGCGTTGCTGTCTTCGCAACCTGCTTTGCCGCCGCCAATACACTTACTCTCCGCCGTATGCACAAGTCGCTATTGCAAAACCTGCCAAAGGTATGGCGCATGCCACGGCTTTTCAGTGAAACCACTATCGGCAGCGCCGGCACAGGATAGACCCTCAAATGCCTCCACCCGCGATGGTTTGGATAGAATCCGTCCGATTTTTGTCAAACGTCGTCTTGTGTCCTGGCCAGCGCGAACTGCGGATTAGAGCGACTTGCCTGTTCGCCACGATATCAACAGAGCCGTGCCCAAGGAAAAACCGATCAGGATGTGAAACTTTTGTTGAGCCATTTGGCGGAGAGACAGGGATTCGAACCCTGGGAACCCTCTCGAGCTCAACGGTTTTCGAAACCGTCCCGTTCGACCACTCCGGCACCTCTCCGCATACGGGGGGTCTGGACCCGTGCGCGGCTAGGTATCGGCAAGCGGTGCGTCGCGCAAGGGGCGGTATGGATTTTTGGCTCTGGAGGCCGCAACCGGGACCTGTGGCCTGCGCGGGAGGGGATCCGGTCTGCGTCCGATCTGTCGACACCGGGGCATTGGCCATGGTCAAGCCACCCGAACCTTGGCATGATCGTTGCTGGATGTGGCGAGCTGGAGGTCCCCTATGTTGCGATTGATCCGCACCCGCGCGGACCAGGCCCGAGGTCTGGTGGTTGCGGCCGTGCTGGGAGCGTTGCTTGTCCCTTTGGCGGCGCAGGCTCAGGTCGTTCCTGACCCGCCAGACGGCCCGTCGGTCGCCGGGAACCAGCCGCTTTATCGCATGCTGCGGGCGACCGGGATTCTATGAGGTTCTTGGCATCATGGGCACGGGAAGCATCCAGGGCGCATCGGCCATCGAAGAGGCAATGTTTCCTGATGCAGGTGGTGCGGAGTGGCTGGCGATGGTGACGCGCCTCTATGCCCGTGACCGGATCATCGCGCGTTTTGAGGATGCATTTCCGCCTGACGCGGTGACGCGCGCCCAGATCGACGCCATCACCGCCTTCGCGTTGTCGGATGCCGGCGACCGGATTTTCACCGGCGAAGTGTCGGCGACCCGGATCATGACGGATCCTGACGCCGCGGATCTGGCCATCGAGGCGGTCCGGGCCGAGGCGGATGCCGGCAATAGCGCCCGGCTGGCGATCCTGCAGCGCCTGAACCGCGCGACCCAATTGGTGGAGCGCAGCGTCTCGGGCGCGTTGAACCTTCGCTTCGCCTTCTATCGCGGGCTGAACGATGGCGGGGCCATGCCGACCGATCTGCCGGAAAACATGATGCTGGAGCTGGTCTGGGCGCAGGAGCCCGAGCTGCGCCGGACCATCGTCGAACGGCTGAATGCGTTTCAAATGCTGGCCTATGCGGAGGTCACGGATGCAGAGTTGGAAACTTATCTGACCCTGTCGGACAGCCCCGCCGGGCGCGCGGTGAACGCGGCGGTGTTCGGTGCCTTTGACGCGGTCTCGGCGGAACTCAGTTACAGCCTTGGCACTGCCGCTGCGATCTTCATTTCGGGCGACGATACCTGAGGCGCAGGTCGCATCGGGCCTGTGGTCGGAATTTGCCCGCTGACCCGCGCGCACAGACTTGACAGGGGCGGATGCCTCTTGCATATGCGGGCCTCGCACACACCCGGGGCTCCTCGGGCGCGGAATATGTAACGGAAGCCTCCCTGCTGAGGGCGGTGCGCAGTCCGAGGCGGGGCAGGATCCCCGAAACACCTCTGACCCGGCTTCGGCCTGGATCAAGGAGGGGCCACAGGACGCGGGTAAAAAAGGAAGAACCCATGTTCGCTGTCATCAAGACAGGCGGCAAGCAATACAAAGTTCACGCAGGCGACAAGCTGCGCGTGGAAAAGCTTGCAGCCGAGGCCGGAGAAGCGGTCCAGTTCAACGACGTTCTGATGCTGGGGGGCGATAGCCCGACCATCGGCGCGCCCCTTGTTGCGGGCGCTGCCGTGCAGGCCACCGTGATTGATCAGGTGAAGGGCGAAAAGCTGATTCACTTCGTGAAGCGGCGCCGCAAGCACTCGTCCAAGCGCACCAAGGGCCACCGCCAGAAGCTGACCCTGATCGAGATCACCGATATTCTCGCGTCCGGTGGTGAAAAGTCCGGTATGAAGACCGCGATCGGCGCAGGCATGGTGGCGGTTGCCGCCGGTGCGGTTGCTGTTGCCGCGGTCGCCGCGACGAAAGCCGTAAAGAACAAGACGGCAAAAGCTGAGGCACCTGCCGAGGCGCCGGCGCCAAAGGCGCCAGCCGCAAAGAAGGCCGCGCCAAAGAAGGCGAAAGCCGACGAGGCGCCAGCCGCTGATGCAGGTTCGCGTCCGGCCAACCTTCTGACCGAGGCCCGTGGCGGCCAGCCGGACGATCTCAAAAAGATCTCCGGCGTCGGTCCGAAGCTGGAAGGCGTGCTGCACGAGAACGGCGTGTTCCACTTTGACCAGATCATGGCCTGGGGCCCGTCCGAGATTGCCTATATGGATGACCAACTGTCGTTCAAAGGCCGCATTGAGCGTGACAACTGGATTGAGCAAGCCACCGCGTTTGCCGCAGAACAGGAGTAATTGACCCATGGCACATAAAAAAGCAGGTGGTTCCTCCCGCAACGGCCGCGATTCAGCCGGTCGTCGCCTTGGTATCAAGAAGTTCGGTGGAGAATCCGTCATCTCCGGCAACATCATCGCACGCCAGCGCGGCAACAAGTGGTGGCCGGGTGAGGGTGTCGGCGAAGGCAAGGATCACACGATCTTTGCCGTGACCGAGGGCCACGTGACGTTCAGGAAGGGCTTCAAGGGCCGCACGTTCATTTCCGTGCTCCCGGCGCAGGACGCAGCCGAGTAATCGCCATTTCCGATGTGAACAATCAGGGGGTCGGCAACAGTGCCGGCCCCTTCGCTTTTTCGCCGCGTGCCTTGCGTACGGAGGCCTCAATCCCCACCTATGCGGGCCGAGGGAAGACAAAGCAGTCCACAACAACGGTCGGGAGGACCGGATCATGAAACAGGAACACATCGTGGCCCAGGCCGTGATCCAGACGCCCCGCATGATGCTGCGGCCCCTGCGCCCATCGGATGCAGGGCTGCTGGCGATGTATTGCGCCGACAAGCGCGTGGCCGAGATGACTGCGACGGTGCCCCATCCCTATCCCCCCGGCGCGGCCGAGAACTTCATTGCCAGCATGCTGAAGGAGGGCAATGGCTCTGTCGCGTGGGTGATGGATGCAACGGATCACGGAGGGTCCGAATTGTTGGGTGTGATCTCGCTTGACCAGATGGACCGGAATCAATCCGAGATCGGCTATTGGGTCGCGCCGGTGACATGGCGCACCGGGTTCGCGACCGAGGCGGTGCAGGCGCTGGTGGCCGCCAATCCACTGAAAAACTGCACGATGTTCGGGTCTGTGTTCCAGGACAACCCGGGATCGGCACGGGTCCTGACCAATGCGGGGTTCGAGTATCTGGGCGACGCGGAGGCGTTTTCCGTGGCCCGCAATGGGAAGGTTGCGACGTGGACATATCTCAGGCGTTTGGCGTAAGAGGCAGTCGCCGGATCATGGGAGGCCGGCCCCCATACCCCCCGGAGTTGTACTGGCAAGATGAAGGAGCGGGCGGGAGCGCGCGGTGTGACATGAAGTTTCTTGATCTGGCGAAAGTCTATATCCGCTCGGGCGGCGGTGGCGGTGGATCGGTCTCGTTCCGGCGCGAGAAATACATTGAATACGGCGGTCCCGATGGCGGCGACGGCGGCCGTGGCGGTGATGTGTGGATCGAGGTGGTGGACGGGCTCAATACACTCATCGATTTCCGCTACCAGCAGCATTTTTTTGCAAAAAGCGGCCAGCCCGGAATGGGCGCCCAGCGCACCGGGCGCAGTGGCGATGATATTGTGCTGCGGGTGCCTGCGGGCACGGAAGTGCTGGAGGAGGATCAGGAAACGCTGATTGCGGATCTCGATGAAGTGGGCCAGCGCCTGTGTGTCGCAAGGGGCGGCAATGGCGGCTTTGGCAACCTGCATTTCAAGTCAGCGACAAATCAGGCGCCGCGCCGCGCCAATCCGGGGCAGGAGGCGGTGGAGCGCACGATCTGGCTGCGTCTGAAGCTGATCGCCGATGTCGGTCTGGTGGGCCTGCCGAACGCGGGCAAGTCGACGTTCCTTGCCGCCACCTCGAACGCGCGGCCCAAGATCGCAGATTATCCTTTCACCACTCTGGTTCCGAATCTGGGTGTCGTCGGCGTGGATGGGGCGGAGTTTGTGGTTGCCGATATTCCCGGTCTTATCGCGGGCGCGAGCGAGGGCAGGGGCCTTGGCGACACGTTCCTTGGCCACGTGGAACGATGCGCCGCCTTGCTGCATCTGGTCGATGGCACGGCTGAGGACGTGGTGGCGGATTACCAGACGATTATCGCCGAGCTGGAGGCGTATGGCGGCGAGTTGGCGCTGAAGCCGCGTATCACCGTGCTCAACAAGATCGACGCGATTGACCCTGAGGAGCTGGCCGGGAAACGCGCCGCCCTTGGTGCCGTCGCGGGCAATCTGATGGAGATGTCGGGTGTTGCGGGCCAGGGCGTCACCGACGTGCTGCGCATGTTGCGTGCGCGGGTGGATGCGGACCGCAGTTCGGCGCGGGACGAGTTGGAAGATCCCGGCACATGGCGTCCCTGACCGATCACAAGCGTATTGTTGTCAAGATCGGCTCGGCCCTGCTGGTGGACCGGGTGAGCGGCGAATTGCGCAGCGATTGGCTGCGCGATCTGGCCCTGGACGTGGCGGAATTGAAGGCCGGGGGGGCCGATGTGATTCTGGTGTCGTCCGGCGCTATCGCACTGGGTCGCGGCGCGCTGAACCTTGGGCACGGCGCGCTGTCGCTGGACGCGGCGCAGGCCGCCGCCGCCGTGGGTCAGATCCGCCTCGCGCGGGCCTATGAGGAGGTTTTGGCGCCCCATGGTCTTACCTGCGCGCAGATCCTTCTGACGCTGGACGACAGCGCTGACAGGCGGCGCTACCTCAACACCCGTGCGACGTTCGCGGCCCTGCTGGCCCGTGGCGCGGTGCCGATCGTGAATGAGAACGACACCATCGCGACCGATGAGATCCGCTACGGCGACAATGATCGTCTGGCCGCCAATGTGGCGGTGATGGCAGGCGCTGACCTGTGCGTATTGCTCTCGGATGTGGATGGGGTCTACACCGCCAATCCTCATGCGGATCCGAGCGCGCGACATCTGCCCGTCATTGAGACCATCACACCGGAGATCGAGGCGATGGCGGGGGATGCGGGATCGGGACTGTCCAAGGGCGGGATGAAGACCAAGGTCATGGCCGCGCGCACTGCGACGGCTGCGGGATGCGCTATGGTGATCACGCACGGGGCCGTGGCGCGACCCTTGCAGGCGTTGCAAAATGGTTCAAAATCAACCACTTTCACGGCGACGTTAACGCCGCAACAGGCGCGCAAGGCATGGATCGGGGCGATGAAGCCCAAGGGGACGCTGCGCCTTGATGCGGGCGCTGCCGCGGCGCTGACCCGTGGCAAATCGCTTTTGCCTGCGGGCGTGGTGAGCGTTGAGGGAGAGTTCTTACGCGGGGATCCGGTGCGTCTTGAGGGGCCATACAGCGCCGCTCTGGGCACCGCGCTCAGTCGCTATTCCGCAGCGGATGCGCGCGCAATTGCCGGGCATCATTCCGATGAGATCGAGGCGATTCTGGGCTACCCCGGACGTGCCGCGCTGGTGCACCGCGATGATATGGCGCTGTGACCCCTTCACAGTCCAAAAATTCCCTATATCCTGCCGCCACCGCCCGTGATGAGGTTCCCGATGAAAGATCTTCCCCCCAAGACCGATGATATTCCCGCCCTGATGGCCGATATCGGGGCGCGGGCGACTGCCGCCGCGGCCGAGCTGGCGTTCGCGGATCCGCAGATCAAGCAGGCGGCGCTGGAGCACGCAGCGGACGCCGTCTGGGCGCGCCGGGCCGAGGTGTTCGAGGCCAATGGCCGCGATATGGCCTACGGTCGCGACAAGGGTCTGTCGGATGCCATGATGGACCGGTTGATGCTGGATGAGGCGCGGGTGAAATCCATCGTCGACGGGCTGCGCGCTGTGGCCGCGCAGGGTGATCCGGTGGGGCAGGTGATATCGGAGTGGGATCGTCCGTCGGGCCTGCATATCAAACGTGTGCGCACGCCGCTTGGCGTGATCGGCGTGATCTATGAGAGCCGTCCCAACGTGACTGCGGACGCCGGCGCGCTGTGCCTGAAATCTGGCAATGCGGTGATCCTGCGGGGCGGATCGGAGGGGTTCAACTCCTCCGTTATCCTGACCGAGTGCCTCAGGGAGGGGTTGCGGGTCGCGGGCCTGCCCGAGGACGCCGTGCAACTGGTGCCGACGCGCGATCGTGGTGCGGTGTCGGCGATGCTGACGATGACCGACACCATTGATGTCATCGTGCCCCGTGGCGGCAAGGGCCTTGTGGGCCTGGTGCAGCGGGAGGCGCGCGTGCCCGTCTTCGCGCATCTGGAGGGGATCTGCCATGTTTATCTGGATCGCAGTGCCGATCCCGAAAAGGCGTTGCGCATCGTGTTGAATTCCAAGACCCGGCGCACCGGCATCTGCGGCTCTGCGGAGTGTCTGTTGATCCACAGGGATGTCTTTGACACCATCGGCCAGGGTGTCGTGCGTGCGCTCATGGATGCGGGCGTTGACGTGCGCGGAGACGCGACGGTGCAGGGGATTGAGGGCGTTGTTGCGGCTCAGGACGATGACTGGGGGCGAGAGTTTCTTGACATGATCATCGCCGCCAGGGTCGTGGATGATATCGACGCCGCGATTGCGCATATCGCCACCTTTGGATCCGATCACACGGACGCGATCGTGGCCGAGGATGACGCGGCTGTGGCGCGGTTCTTCCAACGGCTCGACTCGGCGATCCTGATGCACAACGCCTCCACCCAATTCGCCGATGGAGCGGAGTTCGGGATGGGGGCGGAGATCGGAATTGCGACAGGAAAGATGCATGCGCGCGGGCCGGTGGGCGCGGAGCAGTTGACCTCGTTCAAGTATCTGGTCAGCGGGGACGGGACGATCCGGGGCTGACCGGCCCATGTGCGGCGGGCATTTTGGGGCCAGCCCCAAACCCCGGAGTTGTAATTGGCAAGATGAATGAAGGAGCCGCGCCATGAGCGACGGGCGCAATGTGAAGCCGGGAACTTTGGTACGACGTGCTGTGCTGCGCGAGGGGGTCAGCCGGGCGGTGGTGACACCGATCCAGCCGTCGGTCGTCTATGCGTCGCCCTCCATTGCGACGCTGCATGCGCAATATGAAGGGCGCGCCCATGGGTATACCTACGCGCGCGAGGGGCACCCCAATGCGGAGCTTCTGGCCCGCAAGATCGACATGTTGGAAGGTGCTGAGGGCGGTTTGATCCTCGGGTCCGGGATGGCCGCTGTCAGTGCTGCAATCCTTGGGATTCTGGGGCAGGGCGATCACATCATCGGCGGCAACCAGCTTTATGGGCGATCACTGCGCCTGATGCATCAGGATCTGGCGCGGTTCGGGATCGCCACCTCGGTGGCTGATCCGACGAATGTGGCCGATCTGCGCGCTGCAATCAGGCCAGAGACGAAGATGATCCTGATTGAAGTCGTCTCCAATCCGACCCTGCGGGTGGCGGATATGGAGGGGATTGTCGCCCTCGCAAAAGAGGCTGGCGTGATCCTCGCGGTTGACAACACCTTCACCACACCTGTCGGCTACAAGCCGCTGGACCACGGTGCGGATATTACCATTCACTCCGTGACCAAGCTGCTTGCCGGCCATTCCGACGTGACGCTTGGCTATGTCGCGGCGCGAGACCCTGACCAGATGAAGCTGATCTACGATTTCGCCGTCACCGTCGGGATGACGCCTGCGCCCAACGAATGCTGGCTGGCCGAGCGCGGCCTTTACACATTCCCCCTGCGGTTCGAGAAGGCGCAGGCCAATGCGGCGCGCCTGGCGGATTTTCTGGCCGATCACCCGAAGGTCGGCCGCGTGCTTTATCCCGGTCGCAGCGATCACCCGGATCATGCCCTGGCCGCGTCGCTTCTGGGCGGGAACTTCGGCAATATGGTCAGCTTCGAGCTGTCCGACCGGACGGAGGCGGCCGCGGATCGCATGGTGCAGGCCGCCCCCGATCTGCCGTTTGCGCCGACGCTTGGCGATGTCGGGACCACTCTGAGCCACCCGGCATCCTCCAGCCACCGGGGTCTGACAGCCGAAGGGCGGGCAGCGCTGGGGATCTCGGACGGGTTCTTCCGCGTCTCTGTCGGGATCGAGGATATCGCGCTTCTGATTGCCGATTTCGAGGGCGGTCTGGCGGCTGTCTAGGGCCAAGGTCACGCAGAGGATCCGATGGACACAGACCTGATCGCCCTTGTCATCCGCGCGGTGCCCGAACCGATGCTGCATATAACGGCGGATGGTGTGATCGCGTCGGCCAACGCACCGGCGACAGCGTTGCTGGGAGAGTGGATCGTCGGGCGCAGTCATGGGGCGGCGCTGCGTCAACCCGCGCTGCTGGCCCGGATCGAGGCGGTGTTGCAGGGCGCACCGGGTGCCGAGGCGCTGATCGAGCGTTCAGACCAATCCGGCGTCAGCCAGTATCGCGCGCAGATCACGGCGCTTGGCGATGGCCTTCTGGTGCATGTCACCGACATCACTTATCTGTCGGAGGCCGAAGACATGCGTCGCGATTTCGTCGCCAATGTCAGCCACGAGTTGCGCACGCCTCTGACCTCTGTGCTTGGGTTCATCGAAACGCTGCGCGGCCCCGCCCGCACGGATCCGGAGGCGCAGGAGCGCTTTCTTGGCATCATGGAAGACGAAGCGCGGCGGATGAACCGTCTGATCTCGGACCTTCTGTCGCTCAGCCGGGTGGAGGCAGAGGCCCGTGTCCGCCCGAACACCCCGGTGGATCTGCACGCTGTGCTGACCGACACCATCGCCGCGCTCAGACCGCGCGCCGAGGACGGCGGTCATGTCCTGACCCTGACCGTGGAGCCGGAGGCGCAGGATGCCGCGTTGATTCCCGGCGACCGGGATCAGGTGATGCAGGTGGCCGTGAACCTGATCGAGAACGCGATGAAATACTCGGAGCACGGCACGCCGGTGACATTGACGCTTTCGCGCGGGCGGGGACGGGGGCTGACCAAGGGCGATGTGCTGACCGTGGATGTCACCGACGCAGGGCCCGGCATCGAGTCGCTGCATCTGCCGCGTCTGACAGAGCAATTCTACCGGATCGACAGTCACCGCGCGCGTGAAATGGGCGGAACGGGCCTTGGACTGGCGATCGTGAAACACATCGTGAACCGTCATCGCGGGCGGCTCAAGATCACCTCGGACCTTGGAAAAGGCAGTACTTTTTCGGTGCAGTTTCCGGCGATGGAACGGCCCGCGCCCGCGCCGTCATAAAACTGTTACACATCTGTCACAAAAGCATAGCCAAGTGACCTTAGCACGACCCTCAAGCGCGCAGATCGGCGCTTGATGTCTGACACCAAAGAAGAGAGACCCTTCATGTCACCTGCAAAAATCTCCCTATCGGCTCTGGCCATCGCCGCCGTCTCCGCCACCGCAGTCACTGCGCAAAGCCGCGACAACGTGCAGATCGCAGGCTCCTCCACCGTGCTGCCCTATGCAACCATCGTGGCCGAAGCCTTTGGCGAGAACTTTGATTTCCCGACACCGGTTGTTGAATCCGGCGGATCGTCCACCGGGTTGCGCCGCTTCTGCGAGGGTGTGGGCGAAAACACCACCGATATCGCCAATTCCTCGCGGGCGATCCGCGAAAGCGAAATCGCGTCCTGCGCCGAGAACGGCGTCACCGACATCATCGAAGTGCGCTTCGGCTATGACGGCATCGTGTTCGCGTCCGATATCGACGGGCCGGCGTTCGAATTCACCCAGGCGCACTGGTATCTGGCGCTCGCGGCGGAATTGCCCGTCGATGGCGCGATGATCGCCAACCCCAACACCAGCTGGTCGGATGTCGATGATCAACTGCCCGATCAACGGATCGCGGCCTTCATCCCCGGCACCCGTCATGGCACCCGTGAAGTCTTTGACGAGCGGGTGATCCTTCAGGGCTGCGAGGACAGCGGTGCGCTTGCCTCCATGCTGGAGATGGGCATGGATGAGGACACGGCCGAGGACACCTGCATGGAAATCCGTGCCGATGGGGTGTCCGTGGACATCGACGGCGACTACACTGAAACGCTGGCGCGCATCAGCGCGGACGCCAATGGCATCGGCGTCTTCGGCCTCGCCTTCTACGAGAACAATACCAGCGTCCTGCAGGTTGCCACGATGGCCGGAGTTTTCCCGACCGTCGACGCGATTGCATCGGGCGAGTATCCGGTGTCGCGTCCGCTGTACTTCTACATCAAGGCCGCACACCTTGGCGTGATCCCCGGCCTGCAGGACTATGCGGAGTTTTTCGTCAGCGACGATATCGCGGGCGATTGGGGTCCTCTGGCTGCCTACGGCCTGGTGTCCGACCCGGAATTGTCCGCGACACAGGAAATGGTCGCCAATGGCACCTTGATGGGCCAATAGGCCTGACCTAAGACACCGGGCGGGGCGACACGACGCGCCCCGCCGATGAAGTCCAACGTGCCGAGGCGGTGAACGATGCTCTGGATCCTTACAATACTCCTGATCCTTGGCGCCCTGGGCTTCGTGATGGGCCGCCAGCGGGCCATCGCCAGCGCCGGCGGGGACAGGCGCGATCTTCACTCGCTGCCGGTCTTTTACGGGACCAATGTCACGCTGCTGACGATGGTGCCCGCGCTGCTGGTCCTTGGCGTCTGGCTGATCGTTCAGCCGATTTTCGTCGACAACATCATCACCGCAGGCCTTCCCGATGCCTATCTGGCACAGGTCGAAAACCCCGCGCTGGTGATGACCGAGGTGCGGCGCCTGGCCACCGGCATCGACACCGGCATTGACCGCGGCGCGTTCACCGCTGCCGAAGCCGCAGATCTGTCCGGTCAGACCGCCACGATCAGGGACCGTCTGGCCGAGGTCGGCGTGGCCCTTGGCGCGGACGTCGGGGCCGAGGTGCTGAGCGCCGCGCAGCGCTACCGCACGCTGGCCGCCACCGGCAGGACCTGGATGATCGCCGTGGTGCTGATCCTCGCCGTTGCGGGCCTGGCCTACGCGTTTCTGCGTACCCACAAGGACCAGCGCGCGCGCAACAACGTTGAAAGGGCCATCCTTGGCCTGTTGCTGACCGCCTCCACCATCGCGATCCTGACCACTCTGGGCATCGTGGTGTCGCTGATCAAGGACACCGCCACGTTCTTTCAACTCTACCCGTGGCAGGACTTCTTCTTCGGCCTTGAATGGCGTCCCAGTTTCGAGGGCGGGTCCGAGCTTGGCCTTCTGCCGCTTTTGTGGGGCACGCTCTACATTTCCTTCATCGCCTTGCTGGTTGCGGTGCCCATCGGTCTGTTCGCTGCGATCTATATGGCCGAATACGCCACCCGCCGGGTCCGGTCCGTGGCGAAACCGTTGATCGAGGTGCTGGCGGGCATCCCCACCATTGTCTACGGCCTCTTTGCCCTGATCACCGTCGGCCCGATGCTGCGCGACTACTTCGCGCAACCTCTGGGGCTTGGCGACAGCTCATCCTCCGTCATGACCGCCGGCATCGTCATGGGCATCATGCTGATCCCGTTCGTCTCATCGCTCAGTGACGACATCATCAACGCCGTTCCGCAAAGCCTGCGCGACGGCTCCTCCGGGCTTGGAGCAACCCAGTCCGAGACGATCAGGCAGGTCGTCCTGCCAGCCGCGCTTCCGGGCATCGTCGGCGCGATCCTTCTGGCCGCCTCGCGCGCGATTGGCGAGACGATGATCGTGGTGCTCGGGGCAGGGGCCGCCGCCCGGCTCGACCTCAACCCGTTTGAGGCGATGACCACCGTGACCGTCAAGATCGTGGGCCAGTTGACCGGCGACACCGATTTTTCTTCTCCCGAGGCGCTCGTCGCGTTCGCCCTTGGCCTGACGCTCTTTGTCATCACCCTTGGCCTCAACATCTTCGCGCTCTTCATCGTTCGCAGATATCGGGAGCAGTACGAATGACGCAAATGCCCGTAACCCCGCCGAAAAATTCGCTTTATGCCGCCGATGCGCGCACCACCAGACGCAACCGGGCCGAGAAGCGGTTCCAGTATTACGGCATGGCCGCCGTTGGTGTCGGCATCCTGGCGCTGATCGTGCTGCTGACCTCCATCCTTGGCAACGGGCTGTCGTCCTTCCGCCAGACCTATGTCAGCTTTCCGCTGAACCTCAGCGCTGACCGCATTGACCCGGACGGCAACCGCGACCCGGCCGAGATGGCCCGCGTCACCACCTTTGGCTACCTGCCGCTGCTGGCGATGTCGCTGGACGCATATATCGAGGAGCAGGGGATTGATGCGGGCATGGGCGCGCGCGAGCTGGCCGCGATACTGTCCGAGGAAGCCCCGGCGCAGGTCCGCGCCATGGTCCTTGCCAACCCCGACCTCGTCGGCACCACCATCGACGTGCAGATCCTTCTGGGGGGCCGCATCGACGGCTACTTCAAAGGCCGCGTGACGCTGGAGACGGCCGAGCGGGACCGCAACGTCTCCCCCGCGCAACTGATCCTGGCGCAGGCGCTCGCGGATCGTGGCGACGTCGTCACGCGGTTCAACTGGGACTTCATCACCTGGCCCGATGCGTCCGGCAGCAGGCCCGAGGCGGCAGGTCTTGGCGTGGCGATCAAGGGCTCGTTCTACATGATGCTGGTGGTTTTGACGCTGGCCCTGCCCATCGGCGTCGCGGCCTCCATCTATCTGGAGGAATTTGCCAGGAAAAACCGCCTGACCGACCTGATCGAGGTCAATATTTCCAACCTCGCCGCGGTGCCGTCCATCGTGTTCGGTATCCTCGGCCTCGCGGTTTTCATCAACTTCATGAACTTCAACCAATCCTCGCCTCTGGTCGGTGGTCTGGTCCTGACGCTGATGACGCTGCCCACGATCATCATCGCAACCCGCGCGTCCCTGCGCGCTGTGCCGCCGTCGATCCGTCAGGCCGCCCTCGGCCTTGGCGCGTCCCGGATGCAGTCGGTTTTCCACCATGTCCTGCCCCTTGCCATGCCCGGTATCCTCACCGGAACCATCATCGGACTGGCTCAGGCGCTTGGCGAAACCGCGCCGCTTCTGCTGATCGGCATGGTGGCGTTCGTGCGGGAATACCCCGACATTCTGTCCAGCCATGCCAACAACTTTCCACTTATGGGCGATGCGGCCACTGCGCTTCCCGTCCAGGTCTATAGCTGGACACAACGCTCGGACCCTGCCTTTGTGGAGCGGGCATCAGGCGCGATCATCGTGCTTTTGGTGTTCCTTCTGGCGATGAACGCCATCGCAATCGCGTTGCGCCGCCGGTTCGAGCGTCGGTGGTAGGAGGGATCTGGGGATGAACACGACGACCAGAATTGACCAAGGAGCAGCCGTGAAGATGCTGAAGATGCAGGCCAGAGGCGTGGATGTGTTCTACGGGGCAGGGACGGGCACCCGGACCGCCACCGACATGGCCGCCGACCCATCCGTGACCCACGCGATCAAGGACGTGGACGTCGATATCGACGACAAGACCGTCACCGCCTTCATTGGCCCGTCGGGCTGCGGCAAATCCACCTTCCTGCGGGTGCTCAACCGGATGAACGACACCATCGACGGGTGCCAGATGACCGGCAAGGTCACGCTGGAAGGCGAGGATATCTACAACCCCAGGGTCGATCCCGTCCAGTTGCGCGCCAAGGTCGGCATGGTGTTTCAGAAGCCCAATCCGTTCCCGAAATCCATCTTCGACAATGTCGCCTATGGCCCGCGGATCCACGGCCTCGCCTCCAACAAGGCGGATTCTGGCGGATATCGTCGAACGCTCTCTGCGCCGTGCCGCGATCTGGGATGAGGTCAAGGACCGGCTGCATGCGCCCGGCACTGGCCTGTCGGGCGGCCAGCAGCAGCGCCTGTGCATCGCACGCGCTGTCGCCACCTCTCCCGAGGTGCTGTTGATGGACGAGCCGTGCAGCGCTTTGGACCCCATTGCCACCGCGCAGGTTGAAGAACTGATTGACGAGTTGCGGGCGCAGTATTCCGTTGTCATCGTCACCCACTCCATGCAGCAGGCCGCGCGGGTCTCGCAGAAAACCGCCTTCTTTCACCTCGGCACTCTGGTGGAGTTTGACGACACCGACAAGATTTTCACCAACCCCAGCGATCCGCGTACGGAAAGCTATATCACTGGAAGGATTGGATAAATGCCACAATCCGGGCATATCGTTCGCGGCTTTGATCGCGATCTCGAAGGCATTCAGGCCAAGATCATGCGGATGGGCGGGCTGGTGGAGGAGGCGATCTCGAAATCCGCCATTGCCCTGGAAACCCGCGACCTTGATCTTGCGATGACGGTGCGCAAGGGCGACAAGATCATCGACGCGCTGGAAGAGCAGGTGAATGAGGACGCCGCCCGCATCATCGCCCTGCGCGCGCCCACCGCCGGAGATCTGCGCACCGTGCTGTCGGTGTTCCGTGTCTCCGCCAATCTGGAACGGATCGGCGATTACGCCAAGAACATCGCCAAACGCAGCCAGTCGGTGATCGAACTGCCCGCCGTGCCCGGCAATACCACATCGCTCAAGCGTATGGCGCGGCAGGTGGAACTGATGCTGAAGGACGTGCTGGATGCCTACATCCAGAAGGACGCGGATCTGGCCGAGGACGTGCGTCAGCGCGATCTGGAGGTGGACCAGATGTACAGCGCCCTGTTCCGCGAATATCTGACACACATGATGGAAGACCCCCGCCACATCACTCCGTGCATGCATCTGCATTTCATGGCCAAGAACATCGAACGGATGGGCGATCACGTCACCTCCGTGGCGGAACAGGTGATCTACCTTGTGACCGGTGAGATGCCTGACGAAGACCGCCCGAAGGAAGACAAAACTCCCTATGTGCAGGGCACGTAGGTGGCTGGCGAACCCCTGATTCTGGTGGTGGAGGACGAACCCGCACAGCGCGAGGTTCTGGCCTACAACATCCGCGCCGAAGGCTTTGACGTGGTGACGGCGGCGGCGGGCGATGAGGCTTTGGCCGCCGTGCGCGAAACGCCCCCGGACGTCATCGTGCTGGACTGGATGCTGCCCCATGTGAGCGGGATCGAGGTTTGCCCGGCAACTGAAAATGGCCTCTGCCACGGCGAAAATTCCGATCATCATGCTCTCGGCCCGCACTGAGGAGACGGACAGGATCCGGGGGCTTGAGACCGGCGCAGACGATTATGTCATCAAGCCCTATTCCGTCGCGGAACTGCTGGCGCGCCTGCGCACGCAACTGCGCCGCGTTCGTCCCTCCACGGTCGGTGAGCGGCTGGAATACGACGACATCGCCGTCGATCCGGCAGAGCATCGCGTCTATCGCGGCACCATCGAGCTACACCTTGGCCCCACCGAATTTCGTCTGCTGACCGCGTTCATGGAACGGCCGGGCAGGGTGTGGTCGCGTGAGCAGTTGCTGGACCGGGTCTGGGGCCGGGACATCTACGTCGACAGTCGGACGGTGGATGTCCACGTGGGCCGGTTGCGCAAGGTCCTGCGGGTGGGCGACGGGGGCGATCCGATCCGCACGGTGCGCGGTGCGGGCTATGCCCTGGGTTAATGCATCACTTTAATTTTATGCCGTAAGCCTCTGCGGCAGAACGCGAAAAAATCGCTTCACGATCCGCGGTCGAGGTATATTGCAACATCACTGTCAGGCATTCCCCGTAACTGGTTGTCAGTTTTTCCACCGGATAATTGCTGCCCCACATCACTCGGGACGCGCCGAACGCTGCGATGATCCCGGCGACGTAGTCTCCGATCACCTCGGTGCCATGGTCTGCCCAATCGGTCTGATACATCCCCCAGCCGCTGAACTTCATGTAGGTCTCGGGCCGCGCGGCCATCAGTTTCACCGCCCCGGACCAGCGTTCGTCCCCCTCCGGCGTGCTGTCATAGGGGCTCAGGGCGTGGTCGATAATGACCCGCAGGGCAGGGGTCGCGGACAGCGCCTCCAGAGCCTGTTCCGCCTGTTCCGGGTACATCTGCAGATCAAAGGTCAGCCCGGCATCCTCCAGCCGTTTCAACCCGGCAAGCCATTGCGGATCATCCAGAAAATCCGCGTGAGCGAAGCTGAGATCCGGGCGGTGATCCAACCGCGCCACGATCTGGCGCACGCCGCGGAACCCCGTGCTTTCGCCGTGCCGCGCCAGTGTCTGCGCCAGGTCGGGCGCGCTCAGATCCACCAGACCGACGATTGCCACGTCATGGTCCATGCGGTCGGCCTCAGCCTGCACAAAGCGCGTCTCGGCCACCGGGTCAGGCAGCGCGCCGTCGGTTTGGATATGCACTGTCGCGCGCGGTGCAAGCGCAACTTCACTTAGAAATTCGTCCATCAGATAATCGCGCTGGATCGGGGTCGGATCGCCAAAGGGCTTCAGCGCCCCGATGTCCCGCAGCCAGCCATAGCCGATGTCCGGTCGGCTTTGCGGCGCCCATATATGGTGGTGGGCGTCGATATACCCGTGGGGGAGGAGATCTTTCAACGACATGTCACATCATCCATTTCGCCAGTAATCATGATTATGTTAAATAAGCAGATACCAGATCCAGCAGATAGCACCGTGCGCAGATCAATCACTTGACCGCCGCTGTGACGATCATCTCGACCTTGAGCACGTCGCGCGCAAGCCGTGCTTCGCCACAGGCGCGTGCCGGTGCATGGCCTTCCGGCACCCAGGCGTTCCAGACCTCGTTCATCGCCGCGAAGTCCGCCATGTCGGCGAGCCAGATCGTGACCTGTAGCAGATGCTCCCGATCCGAACCCGCCCGCTCCAGCAGCGCATCGACACGGCGCAGACACTCCACTGTCTGCTCGGTGATATCGGCGCCCTCGCCGACCTGACCCGTCAGATAGGCCACGCCGCCATGTGTCACGATCTTCGACGACCGGACTCCCGGTTCAATCCGTTCAATCATCCGATCAATCCCTTCGTGTCCAAGACGGCCCGGATCTCTTCCAGGATCACCGGGTCATCAATTGCTGCCGGCATCTTGTAGGCCTGTGCGTCGGCAATCTTCTGCATCGTGGCGCGCAATACCTTTCCGGAGCGGGTCTTGGGCAGGCGCGGCACCGCGACCGACAGTTTGAACGCGGCCACCGCACCGATGCGGGCGCGCACCATTTTGACCAGATCGGCGCAGATCTCATCCTCGGGTTGCGTGACGCCCGATTTCAGCACGAACAAGCCGAGCGGAACCTGGCCCTTCACCGCATCCGCCTTGCCGATCACCGCGCATTCCGCAACCGCGTCGTGGCGCGCCAGGACCTCTTCCATCGCCCCGGTGGACAGCCTGTGGCCCGCGACATTGATGATGTCATCGGTCCGCGCCATGATGTAAAGATAGCCGTCCTGGTCCAGAATGCCCGCGTCCGATGTCGCATAATATCCTGGAAATTCAGCCAGGTACGAGGATATGAACCGATCCTCCGCGCCCCAGAGCGTTGGCAGGCACCCCGGTGGCAACGGCAGCTTCACCACGATATTGCCAAGCGTTCCGGGCGCCACGCCGTGGCCGGCGTCGTCGAGCACCTGCACATCGTATCCCGGCATCGGCACCCCCGGTGAGCCGTGTTTGACCGGCAGCGCTTCGATCCCCATCGGGATCGCCGAGATCGCCCAACCCGTCTCGGTCTGCCACCAGTGGTCGATGACCGGCACCCCCAGTTGCGCCTCCGCCCATTCAAGTGTCGCGGGGTCCGATCGTTCTCCGGCCAGAAACAGCGTGCGCAGGCCCGAGAGGTCATAATCGGCCAGCAACGCCCCCTGCGGGTCCTGCCCCCGGATCGCCCGGAACGCTGTGGGCGCGGTGAACAGGACGCTGACGTTATGTTCCTCGATCACCCGCCAGAAGGCGCCTGCGTCGGGCGTGCCCACGGGCTTGCCCTCGTAGATCATCGTGGTGCATCCGGCCAACAGCGGCGCGTAGCAGATGTAGGAATGGCCCACGACCCAGCCCACATCGGACGCGGCCCAGAAGACCTCGCCGGGGGCAACGCCATAGATGTTCTGCATGCTCCAGTTCAGTGCCACCATATGGCCGCCGGTGTCGCGCACGACGCCCTTGGGTTGCCCGGTGGTGCCGGACGTATAGAGGATATAGGCGGGATCGGTCGCCGCCACGTCAACGCAGGCCGCTTTGCGCCCCTCGGCACGCGCCGATGCCATGGCGTCGGCCCAATCCACATCGCGGTTTTCCGTCAACGGGCAGGGCTGGACGTCGCGCTGAAGGACCAGACAGGATGGCGTATCGATCTGAGCGATATCAATTGCTTCCGATAGCAAGCTCATGTAATTTATCACACGCCCCGGCTCGATCCCGCACGACGCCGTGATCACCGCAACCGCCCCGGCATCGTCGATCCGCGTGGCCAGTTCCGGCGCCGCAAAGCCCCCGAACACCACGGAATGGACCGCCCCGATCCGCGCACAGGCCAGCATCGCGAACACCGCCTCCGCCACCATCGGCATGTAGATGATGACGCGGTCGCCCTGCCCAACACCCATATCCTGCAAGACCGCGCCAAGTGTCGCGACCTCATCGTGCAATTCTGTGAAGGAGACCGTGCGCTTGGTTCCCGTCACCGGGCTGTCGTAGATGATCGCGGCCTGGTCCCCGCGCCCCGCCGCCACATGCCGGTCGACCGCGTTGTGGCAGGTGTTGCCACGCGCGCCCTCAAACCAGCGCCCGTAGACGCCCGACGCTTCGGTGAATGCGCGCTCCGGCGCGACGCTCCAGTCGATACCGCGTGCGGCCTCCATCCAGAACGCCTCCGGATCTGCCATGGCGGCATCATACAGGTCTTTATAGCTCATCATCTTGTCCCTCTCATCGCGCCGCAGGTTGCGGCTCCGACATCGCGCGGTCAATGTGTGTTAACGCCATCAGTGACGAAAAAGGGCCTGCTCATGACACTTACCACCACCGCCGCGCAGTTGGTCGCTGCGGCCCGCGCACGTATCCAGGAGGTAGAGACCCCCGATCTGATCGCGCAACTAGCCGACCCGGATCTGGTCGTCGTCGATATCCGCGATATTCGCGAGCGCCAGAGGGGCTTCATCCCCGGCTCCATCCACGCCCCGCGCGGCATGATCGAGTTCTGGGTCGATCCCGACAGCCCGTATCACAAACCCGTCTTCGCGCAGGACGGCAAGCGCTACGTGTTCCACTGCGCCTCTGGCTGGCGCTCGGCGCTGACGGTCGCGACGCTGCTGGATATGGGATTTCCCGCCGCCCATCTGCGCGAGGGCTATTCGACCTGGGAGGCACAGGGCGGCCCGACACAGCACCCCGACCCAAAAGATTAACCACGCTGGACGCACGGCCCGCGATGATTGTAGTGTCGGGCCAAAGGGATACCACCACATGCACCTGCTTGTCCTCAACGGACCCAACCTGAACCTCCTGGGGACCCGTCAGCCTGACATCTACGGCTCCGCCACGCTGGCCGATGTTGAGGGCATGTGCCTCTCTCAGGCCGACGCGCTCGGCATCCGTGCAAGCTGCCTGCAATCCAACCACGAGGGCGCGCTGGTCGATGCGATCCACGCCGCGCGCGACACGTCGCAGGGCATCGTGATAAACGCGGGCGCCTATACCCACACCTCCATCGCCCTGCGCGATGCGATCTCCGCCAGTCAGCTGCCGGTGATCGAACTGCACATCAGCAACGTCCACGCGCGCGAGGCCTTCCGCCACCATTCCATGATCGCCCCGGTGTGTCTGGGGGTCATCGCGGGCTTCGGCGCTGCGGGCTACCCGATGGCGATCCAGGCCCTCCACACGCACCTGTCCTGAAGGTATCCGCCCGATGAAACGCCTCCACCCCTACCTGCAAATGAGCAACGTGGAAGACCTCTGGGCGCACCACACCAAAACGCTGGCGGGCTACGGCTTCGACCGCGTATTCTACGGCTTCAACGCATTTCGCGGAGCGGGACTTTACGACAACCCCGAGGATGCTCTGCTGCTGACCAACATGCCCCCGGACTACGTCGAGGCCTACGTCAACGGCGGCATGTTCCGGGACGGCGTGATGATGCGGTGGGCGACGGAGAACACCGGCGCGGCAAGCTGGCGCGACGTCTATATGGCCATGGCCCATGACACGCCCTCAAAGGGCGAGATCGCGATGCGCGCAATGAACGAGAAGCACGCGATGACGGCGGGCTATACGATCAGCTTTCCGATGGCGATCAAGAATGCCAATGCCGGTATCGGCATGGCGGTCCGCAAGGGTATGGATCAGGACGCCGCCGATGCGATCTGGGCCGAACATGGCGCGGACATCGAGGCGATCTGCCATGTCGCCCACCTGTGTATTCTTCAGCTGCCCGCCACAGGTCAGCGCAAATTGCTGACCCCGCGCCAGGCCGAGGTGCTGGAATTCGTGGCCGACGGCAAGACCATGGCCGACGTCGCGATGCTGCTGGAGCGCAACGTCGCCACCGTCGAAAAACACCTGCGCGGCGCGCGCGATGCCCTGGGTGTGGAGACGACGGCGCAGGCCGTGCGCAAAGCGTCGATCCTGAACCAGATCTTCCGTCTGGACGAACGGGATGAGAAAACTCCCCGTCTACCGCATCTGAAGGGTGCGGTTGGGGATCGCCCTTAGGCCGCTCGTCTTTCAAAGCCCGGCACGCTGCGCGTTTCTTCGAAACGCTTCACGGGGTGCCCTGCGCGTTTCTTCGAAACGCTTCACGGGTAAGGATTCCCTTATCTATCTCCACTTCACGAAATAACGCATCTTCAACCTGTTCCGTGAGTGATGGCAATTGCAGCCTGGAACACCGGGTCCCGGAGGTGGCATAGTCCCGCTTCCTGGCCCACCCGAAAGGCGCTTGCGTCCGGAAGGTTCTGAAGCGGGCGGCCCCTATTGGTCGGGGCCGCACATCCGCTTCGGGGAAACGGCGGCTTGGACCCCACCCAAGCTGCCACCCAAATAGGCGATGGGGCCTCCCTCCCCAACCGCCTGACGGCCCGCACGCTGCTGTCCCCGGCGTGCGCGAGCCCCCACGAGAGCGGCGCCACCTCTGTCCCAGGTGGCGTCGTTTTCCGTTCTGCGGGAAAATGTGGTATGGATGTCACGAGGAGGATGCCACAATGACCAAGCACCATCTTGACCACAAACGCAACGCCGAAGGATCGGCGCGGCCCGCTCAGTTCATGCGAATCGAAACCGCCGGTCGCCCAAGCGACCAATCCAGACTGCTACAGAAAAAACGACAGACAACAGACACGGCAGCCCTGGCAAAGCGGTTCCTGGACATCGAACGCAGCAAGTCCTGAAGCCCGGCGCGCCTGGTAACACCGATCTGTCGCTCGCGGATAACTTCTTCTTCATCGACGGCATTCATCCGAACGGAAATGCGCAGGCAGCGTTTGCCGGTGAATTCCGCTCCGCAGTGGCGTTGGCCCCGGTGCCGCTTCCGGCGGGCTTGCCCCTGCTTCTGGCGGGACTGGGCGCATTGGGTCTGATGCGGTATCGCCGCGCTGCCTGAGGCTTGGCTCGGGCGCGCCGTCCGGTAGCGCCTGTCGGCAGATTTGCTTCGGGGGGCTTGAGGCGGGGGATATCTCTCCCGCCTTGCGCCTTGCGCCTCCCACCCAGACCGGACCGACCCGCACGCCCAATTTCGTCCTGAGCGCGCACCAACTTTTCGATTTTCCTTTTATGTCAGTATCTTAAGGGGCTGCTCAACCTTGAGCAGAGGACCTGAGCCAAAAAAGGGCAGAGGTTTCCCCCTGCCCCTTCGAACGTTCAAAGCTGGAAAGCGTCAGCCCTTGCCTGCCGTTTTCGCGACTTCTTCGGCGAAGTTCTCCACCTTCTTTTCGATACCCTCACCGACCTCAAGCCGGACAAACCCGACGATCTCGGCGCCGGCTTCCTTGGCGGCCTCGCCCACCGTCAGATCCGGGTTCACGACGAACGCCTGATTTACCAGCGTGATCTCGGAGAGATACTTTTTCATCCGGCCAACGATCATCTTCTCGATCACCGCCTCCGGCTTGCCGGACTCGCGCGCGATGTCGATCTGGACCTGCTTTTCCTTTTCGACCATCGCGGAATCCACGGCAGCCTCGTCCAGCGCAGCAGGGTTGGCCGCCGCGACGTGCATCGCGACCTGTTTGGCAAAGCTCTCGTCGCCGCCCCTGGTCGCCACCAGAACCCCGATGTTGCCCATGCCAGCGGTCACCGAATTGTGGACGTAGGAGACGACATTTTCGCCCTCCAGCCGCGCCATGCGCCGAACGCCCATGTTTTCTCCGATGGTGGCCACTTTCGCAGTCACAACGTCGGCGACGGATTTGCCGCCCATGTCGGCGGCCAGAAGCGCCTCGGTATCGGTCACGGTCAGGGCGACTGCGGCGATGCCTGCCACCATTTGCTGGAACTCGGCGTTCTTGCCCACGAAGTCGGTCTCGGAGTTCACCTCGACCGCGACGCCGACACCGCCCTCAACCGCGACAGCCACGAGGCCCTCGGCTGCGGTACGGCCAGACTTCTTGGCCGCTTTTGCCAGACCCTTGGTGCGCAGCCAGTCGACGGCTGCTTCCATGTCGCCGTCGGTTTCGGTCAACGCCTTCTTGGCGTCCATCATACCCGCGCCCGTCGTGTCGCGGAGCTCTTTTACCATGCTTGCCGTGATTGCCATGTCATGGGTCCTCTGAATGAAAATGTGTACGGGCCCGGCGTGACCGGGCCCTTTGTCATGCAGTCCAAAGGCCGTGGCCTTAGGTTGCAGGTGTCTCTTCTGCAGCCGGTGCGGCTTCGGCTGGTGCAGCGTCAGTCGCGGGCTCAGCCACAGCTTCTTCAGCCGCTGGCTCCGCGATCGCCTCTTCCACCGAGCTTTCTTCCAGCGCGCCCAGATCGACACCCGCCGATTCCAGCTGCGAGGACATTCCGTCCAGCGCCGCGCGGGAGATCAGATCGCAGTAAAGCGCGATCGCGCGCGCCGCGTCGTCGTTGCCGGGAATGATGTAGTCCACACCATCGGGCGAGCAGTTGGTATCGACGATTGCCACAACCGGGATACCCAGCTTCTTGGCTTCCGCGATGGCCAGGTCTTCCTTGTTGACGTCGATCACGAAGATCAGGTCAGGCAGACCGCCCATTTCGCGGATGCCACCGAGCGAGGCTTGCAGTTTGATCTGGTCGCGTTCCATGCCAAGACGCTCTTTCTTGGTCAGACCGTCCAAGCGGCCGTCGGCCTGCTTCTCGTCAATCTCCTTGAGACGCGAGATGGAGTTGGAAACCGTCTTCCAGTTGGTGAGCGTGCCGCCCAACCAGCGGTGGTTCATGTAGTACTGAGCACACCGCTCTGCCGCATCCGCCACAGGCTTTTGCGCCTGACGCTTGGTGCCGACGAACAGGATCCGGCCGCCCTTGGCGACGGTCTCACGCACAACCTGAAGCGCTTGCTCCAGCATCGGGTAAGTCTGTGTCAGATCGAGGATGTGGATCCCATTGCGGTCGCCGTAGATGAACTCACCCATACGGGGGTTCCAGCGTTGCTTTTGGTGGCCGAAGTGAACGCCAGCTTCAAGAAGCTGACGCATGGTAAATTCTGGAAGCGCCATGCCATATTCCTTTTCCGGTTTGCGCGTAGGGCGAAGGATAGAGATTTGCGCGGACAAGCCACGCCGACCTCAACCGGTGGACTGATCCATGGAATTTGCCATGGGGCCCGCCTTCGCCTGAGAAGTAAGCGCGCTTTAGGGGGTTTGAATGATGGGCGCAAGCCATGATTGAGGGCAGGCCCGGAGGTTGCGGTGTGTATGAGTTGTATTTTGCAAGATGAAGGGAGAGCAGCTTGCGGGATGGCTCCATGCAAGGCATGAGGGACGAATGGAGATGAAGCCGAATATCCTGTGCATAGGCGCGGTCCTTTGGGACATCATCGGGCGCAGCCCCTCGGTCATGCGCGAGGGCTCTGACGTGCCGGGCCGGATCACGCGGCTGCCGGGCGGCGTGGCACTGAATATCGCGATGGCACTGAAAGGCTTTGGCCTGTCGCCCGCGCTACTCACGGTGGTGGGCGAGGATGCGGAAGGGGCGGAATTGATAACGGCATGCAACCGTTTGGGATTGCTGACAAATCATATCTACCGCTCTGCTGATCTGCCGACAGATCGCTACATGGCGGTCGAAGGTTCCAACGGGCTGATCGCCGCGGTTGCGGATGCCCATTCTCTGGAAGCTGCGGGGTCCAAGATTCTGAGACCGTTGGAAAATGGCGCGCTGGGGACCGGGCCGTATTCCGGCATCGTCGTTCTCGACGGAAATTTGACGGTGGACCTGCTTTCCGAGATTGCGCAAAGCGCGGTATTCGCGGCCGCAGACCTCCGCGTTGCACCAGCTTCACCCGGTAAGGCATTGCGATTGTTGCCATTCCTGGACGGATCCCCGGCGACCCTCTATGTAAACCTTGAAGAGGCGGGCCTGCTCCTCAAGACACCGCAGCCCGATGCGGCAACTGCCGCCACCGCGTTGCGCAGGCGTGGCGCGCATCGGGTCTCCGTCACCAATGGCGGTGAAGGAGCGGCCTTTGCATGGGATACCGACGTTGTGACCGCGACCCCGCCGCATGTCCTCGTCACCCGCGTCACGGGGGCGGGCGATACCTACATGGCGGGCCATATCGCTGCCGAACGCGACGGCGACAACCCACTGGACGCACTCAATAAAGCGCTCCGTGCCGCTGCAACCTATGTGTCTGGAGAAACCCCGTTTTGACTCTGCCCCTGCTTTATTCCCCCGAAGTGACTGAGGCGCGTGCCAGGGGCACCGCCATCGTCGCCCTGGAATCGACGATCATCACGCACGGAATGCCGTATCCGCAAAACCTCGACACGGCGCGAATGGTGGAGAGGCAGGTGCGCGAGGCGGGCGCCACTCCGGCGACGATTGCGGTCATGGACGGGCAGATCAATATCGGCCTGACTGACACGGACCTTGAAATTCTGGCGCAGGCTCAGGGAGTTGCGAAATTGAGCCGCGCGGATCTGGCGGTCTGCCTCGCCAACACGGGCATCGGAGCGACCACTGTCGCCGCCACGATGATCTGCGCCGCCCTGGCCGGTATCCACGTCTTTGCCACCGGAGGCATCGGCGGGGTCCACAAGGGCGCGGAGGACACCTTTGATATCTCGGCTGACCTGCGCGAACTGGCACAAACGGCTGTGACGGTGGTGGCCGCCGGCCCGAAGGCCATCCTCGACCTTCCGAAAACGCTGGAGGTCCTGGAAACCCTCGGCGTGCCCGTCATCGCCTTTGGTCAGGACGCGTTTCCTGCGTTCTGGAGCCGGGACAGTGGCCTGTCCGCCCCGCTGCGCGCCGACACAGCGGCACAGATCGCCGCGTCGCACCAGATGCGGGTGCGCCTTGGTTTGCCCGGCGGCCAGTTGGTCACGAACCCGATCCCGCAAGACGCTGAAATTTCGGCACAAACCCTCGCGCCGTTCATTGCGCAGGCACAGTCCGAGGCTGATGCCAAGGGCATCTCCGGCAAGGCCGTCACACCGTTCCTGCTGCACCGCCTGTTCGAGCTGACGGACGGGGCGACACTGACCTCAAACATCGCGTTGGTGCGCAACAATGCACGCCTTGCCTCCGCGATTGCCCGCGAAATGCTTGGCTGAACGCACGCCCGCTTGTGCGCCGCTTCTGTGCCACTTACATATCGGCAAACCAAACGCCATGAGCCGTGGGACCACCCGACCAATGAAACTCAAGCGCCCTGCCCCGCCACCAGCCCCGCGCCGCAGCTTCTTTGCCTCGGCGCGGTCGAACTTTCTTGCGGGATTGATCGTGATCGCGCCGATCGGCATCACGATCTGGCTGATCTGGACCCTGACGGGCTGGATTGACAGTTGGGTGCTGCCGTTTATCCCGAACCGCTACAATCCCTCGCTGCTGATCGCCGAGTACACCGGGATCCAGATCAACATTCGCGGCATCGGCGTCGTGATGGCGCTGATTTTCACCATGATCGTAGGCTTCATTGCCAAGGGCCTGATCGGACGCTCGATGATCCGGTGGGCGGAAAGCCTTGTGTTGTCGATCCCGATGGTGCGCACGATCTATTCGGGCCTCAAGCAGATTGCCGAGACGATTCTGCAGCAGGGCCAGCAGAACTTCGACAAGGCCTGTCTGGTGGAATATCCGCGCAAGGGGATCTGGGCGATTGCGTTTATCTCGACCTCCGCCAAAGGCGAGATTGCGGCGCGCGCACCAGAGGATATGGTCTCCGTCTTCCTGCCCACAACGCCCAATCCGACGTCCGGATTCCTGCTGTTCGTGCCCCGCAAGGACGTGATCGTTCTGGACATGAGCGTTGAGGACAGTGCCAAGCTGATTATTTCCGCAGGCCTCGTCTATCCCAACGGTCAAGACCCGTCGCAACCGCCACAGGGTGCAGCCAAGCCCGCGAAATAGCAGGGAGTTGCGCGCGCAGTCTGGTTGAAAAGGAGCGACCGGACAGGCCGCTCCCTGCTTCATTGTGCTCGTTCCTACTTCGGGCGATAGGTATCGCAGGCGCTCGAAAGCGGCTGCATCCCGATCTACTCCCCTTCCACCCACCAGACATCGGGTTGCCAGCCGATCCAGTCCCCGTAAATCGGCACATAGTCGGGGAAATTCAGCTCTGCGTTATAGGCGATGCGGCTGATCGGGTTATGATAAAACGGCACGACGTAGCGCTCGGCGATCAAAACCCGGTCCAGCGCACGAACGGCCGCGACGTAGTTGTCTTGATCCGACGCCGTCAACATTTCCGCGACCATCGCTTCAATCGCCGGGTTGCAGCCACCATGCAGGTTTCGGCCCCCCTCGACCTCCACCGCATCGCAGCCCCAGTAGCTGTACTGCTCGTTGCCGGGGCTGAGCGACAGGCCCCAGCGATAGTAGAGCATGTCGAAATCATAAATATCGCGCCGCTCTCGGAATTGGGCGCTATCGACGCGGGTGACGTTTACCGCAATGCCGAGGCGATCCAGCGCTTCGGTGTAGATGTTGGTGATCGCGTCATTTTCGGAGCTTCCGGTTTGCAGGAGGATCTCAAATGTCACGGGGCCATTGGGGCCGGTCATGACGCCGTCCTGCACCGTGTATCCAGCTTGTTCCATCAGATCCAGGGCGGTGCGAATGCCCGCGCGGTTGCGCTCGGATCCGTCCGAGACCGGCAACACGTAGCCTTCCATCGTGCCGGGCAACAGATCGAACGGCTCCAGCAATTCCGCCACGCGGCCCTGCGCCGGACCTGCCTCCATTGACAACGGCGAGTTGGAGAACGGGGACGTGATCCGGGGATCCACGCCGCCGTTCACTGTCTCGTTGATGAATTCGAAATTGAACGCCTGGATCATCGCCTCGCGCACGCGCCAGTCGGCAAACAATGGTTTGCGCGTGTTCATAACGTAGCCTGTCATGCCCGACGGGCGCTGGTGCGGCACCTCCGACAGCTCCACTTCGCCGTTGGTCACGCGGGCGAAGTCGTAATCGTTGGCCCAGGCCTGCGCCGAGGTTTCGCGTTGCGTCGTCACCAACCCGCTGGTGAACGCTTCGGTCATGGCCGTGCCGTCGGCAAAGAACTCCAGCCGGATTTCGTCGATCACATTGGTGCCGCGGCGAAACGGCAGGTCTGCGCCCCAATAGTCCGGGTTGCGTTGCAGGGACACGAAACGGCCGGCTTCAAAGTCGGCCACAATGTAGGGCGCGGTGGAGATCGGGATCACATCCAGACCGCTCTCCAGAAAGTCATTCTCCTCCCACTGCGCGGCTTGCAGGATCGGGCGATAGCCCATGATCATCGCCAATTCCCGGTCCGGCTCGGTCAGGGTGAAGCGGACCGAGCGGTCTCCGGTCTGGTCCATGCTGGCGATCCGCTCCCATGCGCCCAGATAGCGCGGGTGGCCAACGGTCCCAAGGGTCTCGTAGGACCATAAAACATCCTCGATTGTGACCGGGCTCCCGTCGGAGAATCGGGCTTCCTCGCGGAGCACGAATTCGACCGACATATTGTCGTCCGCGATGTCGACCGATTCGGCGAGAAGGCCGTAGAGCGTGAATGGCTCATCCCAGGATCGGCCCAGGAGCGATTCGTAGGTCAGGAAGCGCAATTGCCACGGAGTGGAGCCCGCGCGGATGTGCGGGTTGAGACTGTCGAATCCCCCCACTTCGCCGGTGACGATTCGCCCCCCGGTGGGCGCGTCGGGATTGGCATAGGGCAAATGGGGGTAGTCCGGACCCAATGCGGGTTCGCCGTACATAGCCACACCATGTTGTGGTTCAGCCAGCGCGGCGGAGACCAAACCGATGGACAACGCGGCTCCCATCGCCCCTTTCGAGAAACAATACCTGGGCATTTGTGAACAATCCTCTCACGGCTCGATTTTTGTTATATGCGCAAGGCTAGCGGGGCCGCCGGGGAGTGGCAAACTTTTCAGTTGGACACTTGCCAAGTCATTGCTTATAAAGAACTCACTGCTCGATAGGTTTCTTGCCTGTATGAAACCTGCCTCAATGACTTAGCCCTGGCCTTGTGCCAGGGTTTTTTTTGGTCTGATGCCAGGGCGGTGGCGTCCGCTCGCCTTATGATCGCACGCCACCGCACCGGCTACCCTGAGCGTGTTCGAGATGGCTGCGCCGGGATTGATACCGTGTCAAGCCCAGGCGCCGTTTCGTCGGTCTGGATCTGGTCGGTCCCTGCCAGCCGCGCGCAGAGAAGGCATCTCACGCATTGGTGTGCAGGCACCGACGTCTCTGTCACCGCCACCCCCTGTTCTTTTCGCAGTCGCAGCATTACCAATCATGCAACCCATCCATACCGGAGCACACCATGGCCATCGTCACAGACCTATCTGGAAAAACCGCTGTCATTACCGGATCAAACTCCGGCATCGGCCTTGGGATCGCCCGCGAACTGGCGCGTGCGGGCGCCAATGTTATCCTGAACTCTTATACCGACCGCGAAGAGGATCACGCGCTGGCCGCCGGGATCGCGGCAGAACACGGCGTTGAGGCGCGCTATATCCAGGCGGATCTGTCCAAGGCAGCCCCTGCACGAGCGCTGATCGAGCAGGCTGGCGTTTGCGATATTCTGATCAACAACGCGGGCATTCAGCACGTTGCGCCCATCGACGAGTTCCCGGTTGAGAAATGGGACGCCATCATCGCGATCATGCTGTCGTCGGCGTTTCACACCACCGCGATGGCGCTGCCGATGATGCGGCGGGCCGGCTGGGGTCGGGTCATCAATATCGCAAGCGCTCACGGGCTCACCGCCTCGCCTTACAAATCGGCCTATGTGTCTGCCAAACACGGCGTCGTGGGAATGACAAAGGTGGTCGCGCTGGAGACGGCGAAGGAACCGATCACGGCAAACGCCATTTGCCCCGGATACGTGCTGACGCCGCTGGTCGAAAGTCAGATTCCCGACACCGCCAGAAAGTACGGAATGACGGAAGAAGAAGCGAAGCAGAAGGTCATCCTTGAACGCCAACCCTCGAAGGAGTTCGCCACGACCGAGCAGCTGGGCGGAACTGTCGCGTTCCTTTGTTCTGCGGCGGCCGATCAGATCACCGGAACCACCATTAGCGTCGATGGCGGCTGGACGGCATTGTAGATCGTCATCTCGGGGCGCAAATCCCGGCCCGGTCGACTTGGCGGGCAAATCTGCCAAGCGGCGCCTTCGGCGTTTGAGCGCGCCGACGCTCCCAGTCCACAAGGAACCACGCACCATGCCACACGAAGAAGCGGCTCGCTCCGAAGCCGGACACGATTGGCCGGAGATCATGAAGATGGTCTTGAGCGGGCCCATTTTCGCTGCGGTCAGCATCAATGATATGCAGTTCAGCAACACTCGCCTGCCACGCCCTGAGATCACTACTGAGAACGCCGCAGCCATCCGGTTCAGGAGTACCAACTTTTCGGACACCGAACGTTCGACGCCGACCCTGTCGGGAGCCACGATTCAGTTCGTCGATTTCACACCGGTCTGCATAAAACCGGGTAACGCAATCACGCATCGGAACACGATCCATGACAGCAAAGAGTAAAGCCAAGCCGATCAATCTCGCGCTGCAGGGGGGCGGCGCGCATGGCGCGTTCACCTGGGGCGTCCTGGATGCGTTGCTGGATGAACCGGGCATCGAGATTGCCGCGATTTCCGGTACGTCGGCCGGTGCGCTGAACGGTGCTGCGGTTAAATCCGGGCTTGCCCGTGGGTCGCGCGATCTGGCCAAGGAAACGTTGGCGGGCGTGTGGGAGCAGGTCGGCGCGATCACCGACGACGCCTTTGCGCCATGGCTCAATATGTTCTCACCTCAGGCGATCAGCAATGCGCTGGAGTCCTCTCTGCCCTTCAAGCTCAGCGACAGCTACACGCGCATGATCAGCCCCTACGCCTCCGGTCCGTTCTATTCCAACCCGCTGGAGCCCATCGTCACCCAGTTCAACTACGACGATGTGTGCCGCGCCACCGGCCCTGCGCTTTTTATCTGCGCCACCAACGTGCGGTCGGGCAAGATTCGCATTTTTTCGGGTGCAGAAATTGCACCTGCCGCGATCATGGCGTCGGCCTGCCTGCCGACGCTGTTTCGCGCGGTCGAGATTGAAGATCCCGAAACCGGAGCGACAGAGGCCTATTGGGATGGCGGCTATACCGGCAATCCGGCCCTGTTCCCTTTGTTCGCGCCAGATCTGCCGCGTGATCTGGTGATCGTGAACATCAACCCGCTGTATCGGGATGAAGTGCCGACATCGGCCCGCGCGATCCAGAACCGGATCAACGAGATCAGCTTCAACACGTCACTCTTGCGCGAATTGCGCGCGATCGAGTTCGTTCAGCGGCTACTGCATACGGGTGCCGTGCGCGACGAGGCGATGAAGGACATGCTGGTCCACATGATTGCCGACGATGACCTGATGCGGCAGCTGTCTGTGGCGACCAAGACTTTCGCCACCCCGGCGATCCTTTCGCAACTGCGCGCTGCGGGGCGCACGTCGGCAGAGGCGTTCCTGCGCGATGGCATCGAGAGGATGGGCGAAGAAAGCACTCTCAACCTGCGGCCGATGTACGAGTAATCTCAGCCGGCAGTGGAACAACCACACATCCCGTCGGTTGGTCAAGCGAGCCATTTGCAAGGAGCATAGCAATGACCCCGAGTGACCTTCGTAACGACTGGCCCGCCCTGTTTTCTTCGCTGCGGGCCCGGTTCCCAAACCTGACCGATGACGTCCTGATTGACGTCGATGCGGACATCGCACGGCTCGAAACCGCCGTTGCGTCGTCGCAAGCCCTGTCACGCTCCGACGCCCGCGAGGCCGTGGCGGAGTGGATGAACGGCCCGGAGCCTGCGGACGCATACGCCCATCCAACCCACGACGACGCGGCGATTTCGGAAAGTAATCGCTATATTCCCGATGGCGAGGAGGCGTCGGACGACGACGCGCGCTTTGGTGATGATGGCAAGCTGGAAAACCCGGTTGATCGCAGGTCATGACACTTTCATGACATTTGCCGCCGCGATCGCCTTTGTGGTTGCGCGCCGCACCTGGGGTGGGCCAAACCGTTTGGCATGACCGATAAAAACCGCCGCTTGTTGGCCGAAGGCCTTGGGACGATGCTACTTTTGGTGGCTGTCGTGGGATCCGGTATCATGGCCGACAGCCTGTCCCCGGACACCGGCGTCGCGCTTTTGGCTAATGCCATTGCCACGGGCGCGGCGCTTTACGTGTTGATCACCATCCTCGGCCCGGTGTCAGGCGCTCATTTCAACCCGGCGGTGACGCTGGTATTTTTGCTGAAGAAGCAGGCACCTCCGCTGGAGGCTGTGGCGTACATTGCGATGCAGATTATCGGCGGTGTTGCAGGGGTCTGGCTGGCGCATGCGATGTTCGACCTCGACATCGTGCAGACCTCCGGCCGCATGCGCAGTGGGTCGGGGCAATGGATCGCGGAAGTGACGGCAACGTTTGGGCTGATCCTGACGATCCTGGGCGGTCTTCGCCACTCACCGGCACAGGTGCCCGCGCTGGTCGCGTGCTATATCACCGGAGCGTACTGGTTCACCGCATCCACCAGCTTCGCCAACCCTGCCGTCACCATCGCGCGCAGCCTGTCGGATACGTTCGCGGGCATAGCGCCCCCTGACATGCCGATGTTCATCGCGATGCAGGTCATCGGAGCGCTGCTGGCCCTTGCCGTGGCCGGTCTTGTGTTCTCTAGCGCCGAGACGTGACCCACAGCACCGTTGCATCATCATCGGATGTCGACACCAGGTTGTGCCCCATCGCAGCGTCGTAATAGGCGCTGTCGCCACGGGCCATGTCGACAGGCTGATAGAATTCGGTGAACAGGCGCGCGGTGCCGGTCAGCACATAAAGAAACTCCTCCCCCTCATGCCGGACCCAGCCGTCAAATTCCTCTATGCTGCGCGCGCGGATGCGGGCACGGTAGGGCAGCATGGATTTTTGTACCAAGTGATCGGCCAGCAATTCATGCTCATAGGTCGTGGTGGCATGGGCTGCGCCTTCGCCGCTTCTGGTCGTGACCATCCGGCCCCCGGCCTGCGGCGTGGCCGACGGAGTGAACAGTTGCGGCACCGAAATCCCCAGCCCCTCGGCCAGTTTCTTCAAGGCGTCATACGTCGGTGACATCTGCCCGTTCTCGATTTTCGAGAGCGTTGATCGGGCCAGCCCTGCCTGCCCTGCTGCCTGCTCCAGTGTCCAGTCGCGGGCCTTGCGCAGCTCTCGCACACGGGCCGCGAGATCCACCGGCACAGGAAGAGTATCTTCGCCCGAGGCGCGGGCCAGTCGGATCAGGCTGGGAGTTTGGGAGGTGTCGGTCATGGGCCAAGCGATTAGCCCAATGCCCCCGCCTCTTGCAACCACGCACGCACGGGCATACCCCACCGACATGCGCCCGCCCTCTCCCTTCAACCTGTCGTCTTATGTGTTAGCCCATGCAGAGACGTCGCCGGACAAGATCGCGCTGGCCGTGCTTGGTCCGGCACGGGCGGAGCGGTGGTCCTACGCGCGACTGAACGATGCCGTAGAGCAGGCCGCTGGCGGGTTGAGCGCGGCGGGGCTGAGGCCCGGTGACAGGGTGCTGTTGCGCCTTGGAAACTCCGCCACTTTTCCGGTCGCCTTCCTTGGCGCGATCCGGGCGGGTATCGTCCCTGTGCCGACATCGAGCGCCCTGACCGCCTCAGAGGTTACACGGCTGGTGCAGGCCTTGCCGCCCCATGCGATCCTGGCGGATGACGGCGTAGCCCTGCCGGATCCCGTCAAGTGCCCGGTCTTCGGGCCCGGCATTCTGACCGGCATGCCGATGGCGGCGCGCGAAACGAACCCCGATGACCTCGCCTATATCGTGTTCACCTCGGGCTCTTCCGGGGTGCCGAAACCTGTCGCTCATGCGCACCGTGCCGTTTGGGCAAGGCGGATGATGTGGGACGGCTGGTACGGGCTGCGCGCGGATGATCGGGTGATGCATACGGGGGCAATGAACTGGACCTATACGCTTGGGACCGGCCTTCTGGACCCCTGGGCCATAGGCGCAACAGCGCTTGTGCCAGCTTCGGGCACCGATCCCGCCACCCTGGCGCTGCTCGCCAAACGCCACGACGCAAGCATCCTTGCGGGCAGTCCCGGCATCTTTCGCAAGTTGCTTCACGGTGCCCTCGCGCCGATGCCAAAACTGCGCCATGCCCTGTCCGCCGGAGAGAGCCTGCCGCCCAGTCTGCGCGCCCGGTGGCGAGAGGCTACAGGGACCGACATCCATGAGGCGCTCGGCATGTCCGAGATCTCGACCTTCCTGTCCGGCTCCCCGGCGCGCCCCGCACCTGAAGGCACAACGGGTTTTGCCCAGGTGGGGCGCCGCCTGCGCATTGGCGCCAATGGTCTGCTGGCTATCCACCATTCAGATCCCGGCCTGATGCTCGGGTACATGAAGGACGGCACGCCACATCTGCCGCTGACGGACGGGTGGTTTGTCACCAGCGATCGGGTGGAGCAACGCGCGGACGGTGCGTTCATCTATCACGGCCGCGAGGACGACATGTTGACCGCCGGTGGATACCGCATCGCGCCAGCCGAAATCGAAGCGGCGTTCGATGGCGCCGATGGCCTGACGGACTGCGCGGCACTGGCCCTCCGGCCGAACCGGGAAACCACGCTGCTGGCCCTTGCCTATTGCGGCACCGCGACCGACACTGCGCTTACCAACATCGCCGCATCGACGCTGGCCGCCTACAAACGCCCCCGCGCCTACATTCAACTGACGGCCCTGCCCCGCTCGGCCAACGGCAAACTCGACCGAGGCGCGCTGACCCGTGCCGTGAAGGATATGACATGATCACGCTCGACATCCTCTCTGACCCGATTTGCCCCTGGTGCTATATCGGCTGGAGCAATCTGGCCGCAGCCATGGCAGATCGGCCAAACCATCCGTTCACGATTGAATGGCACCCGTTTCAGCTCAACCCCGATATGCCCGAAGGTGGCATGGACCGGCGCGCCTACCTGGAGGGAAAATTTGGCGGCAAGGACGCGGCAGTTCGCGCCTATGCTCCGGTGGCCGAGAAAGCCGCCGAGGCCGGGATCGAGATGAACCTTGAGGGTATCAAGCGCACGCCCAACACCCGCAAAGCCCATCGCCTGATCCATTGGGCCGGGCTGGAGGGGCGGCAGACACCGCTGGTGCTGGCCCTCTTCCGGGCCTATTTCACCGACGGGCGCGACATTGGCGACACCCAGACGCTTCTGGACATCGCACAAAGCGTTGGACTGGACCGCGACATGATCGCGAAACTCTACGACAGCGATGCCGATGATGCGGATATCTCGGCGCGTGATGTCCACGCCCGTGAGCGCGGCGTGCAGGCGGTGCCGACCTTCATCGTGGCCTCGCAACACGCCGTGCCGGGCGCGCAGCCGCCCGAGCAATGGATCGCCATCATCGACGACCTGACCGCGCAACTCGAGAAGGCGCGTGGGGCTGAGAGTTGATACCGGTGCATGTCGCATCTGGCCATGCCGCCGCACGACCACTGCATCATCGCCGCCACCGGGTTCATGGGCCCGCGCTTGCGGCCTGCGTTCGCGTGGTCTTCGCCGTCCTTGGTACGCTCGTCGCGCTCCGCCCCCAACCGATGGCAATCGCCGTCAGCCCCGCCCTTGCGGCCATTTGGCCCTGGCCTCTCCCCCCGCAACGGTCGCGGCTTCGCGCGGGTGATCCTTGCGCTGGCGGGCGTTGGATCATCGCCCGTCTTGCCCGATGGCCGTTCAGTCACGAGGCGTTTCTCCGGCAATCCGGCGCCCTCCCATGGATGAGACTGCACACTGATGTCTGACACCCCCCCATCGCAGCGCCTGTCACAGCCTGAGTTTATTGCGCTGATCGGCGTGCTTTTTGCCACCATCGCGTTTTCCATCGACGCGATGCTGCCGGCGCTTCCCGATATCGCCGTAGACCTGACGCCGGAAAACCTGACTCTCGCGCAACTCGTTCTGACCAGTTTCATCCTGGGCATGGGCGTCGGCACTCTGGTCACCGGGCCCTTGTCGGACGCGCTTGGACGCAAACCGGTGATCTTCGGCTTCGCGGGCCTCTATATCATCGGCGCGGTCATGGCCTGGGCCGCATCGTCGCTGGAGGTGCTGATCGCCGCGCGGGTGTTGCAGGGGGTCGGTGCCGCAGGCCCGCGCGTTGTGGCATTGGCCTTGGTGCGTGATCTCTACTCAGGCCGAGAGATGGCGAAAATCATGTCATTCGCGATGTTGGTTTTTACGCTGTTCCCCGCCGTGGCCCCGCTGATTGGAACCGGTATCATCGCCCTCTTTGACTGGCGTGCGATCTTTTTGTCCTTCGTCGTGTTCATCTCCGTGCCGGTGACCTGGTTGGCTCTGCGCCAACCCGAAACCCTGCTGCCTGCAGAGCGTCGCCCGCTTAACGCCAGCAAACTCTGGTCCGGCACGAAAGAGACCTTGTCCAACACCCAGATGCAGCTTTCCATCGTCGTGCAAACGCTGATCTATGGCGTGCTCTTCGGCTGCATCTCTTCGGTTCAGCAGATCTTTGATCTGACCTACGACAAGGCCGCGGCCTTTCCGATTTTCTTCTTCGCCATCGCGATGCTGTCAGCCCCCGCAGCGCCCATGAACGGAAGCCTCGTGGTGCGTTTCGGCATGCGCCCGCTGGTGCGGCGCGCGCTGTTTGTCCAGACCGCCGTGGCGGCGACGTTCATCGCGATCCTTGGTCTTGGCCTCGCTCCGGGCCAGGAGGTCTGGGCCTTTTTCGCCTGGACCGTCACCATCTTTGCGACGCTCGGTTTCACCATCGGCAACCTCAACGCGCTGGCGCTGGAGCCTTTGGGCCATGTCGCCGGTCTTGCGGCCTCCCTGATGGGAGCGTTGTCGACCATCGGCGGCGCGCTTTTCGGGGCGCTGATCGGACAGCTTTTCAATGGTACAGCACTGCCCCTGGCCATCGCGACAGTCGTGCTTTGCGGCCTTGGCGGTGTAATCATGTTGCGCATGCCGCGGGAAAAGGTCTGATCACTCGGCCGCTTGTGCCATCGGCGACGGTGACGTGCGGGCCTGTCGATGCCACCACCATGCCACGACCAGAACATTGGGAACCCAGCAGGTCCACCCAAGGTAGGGAAACACCACGTCCATATCCCAGAAGATCCGCAACAAGGGCAGTTGCAGTCGGAACGACACGGCTCCGAAGCTGAGCGCCGTCATCATCACCATCCAGCGTTGATGCAGAACGAAGCGCCTTGCCTTGATCGCCCAGATGCCGAGGACAAGCGCGGTAAACCACGCGACAGAGCCCATGGCGAACCCAAGCTCGGACCAGAACGGCAATGTCATGTTGAAGCTGATCGGCGGCGTCGTCAGAGCCGCAATGGTGACGATCGGCACCAGCGCCCACCCCAGATACACATGCTTGCGCCGGTCGCCCCGGCGCCACATGCGGCTGATCTGCAACGGTACCAAAAGGACCGCCAGTCCCCCTGTTACCATGTGAACAGCCAATAACGAGCCCACGCCGGCGATGTGGTAGGCCACATGATCCGCGCCTCGGGTAATCCCCTCGAACACATAGGCCGTCCAGACGGCGGAAAAGCCCTCGCCCCAGTTCGGTATCACGCCGTAGATTATTCCGGGCGGCACGTACTTGAAGGCGGATCCTGCCGAGATGAACGAAAACAGCAAAAACGCGTACCAGCCCCAACGGGGAACCTGGCGCTTTGTGCGGGGGGATGGATTGCCGTCTGACATCGTGTTTATGCCTTGAGCCTGCGCATTGAGCGTCGTCATAACCGATCCGGCTGTCACATCGCAATGGGGCCTCTCAGCCCTTGGCGAAGACCGCCAGATCACGCGCAACAGCAAACGCTCCCTTGATCTTGTCGGCGTCCCTCGGCCAATCGGCCATCACGACGATCTTGTTGTCCTTGACCCTGGCCGCGCCGTTCTGGTCCTGCACGAAATCCACAAGACCTGCTGGGTTCGGAAATTTGTCATTGTGGAACTGGATCGTGACCCCCTTTGGCCCCGCGTCCAGTTTGGCGATTTGGGCGCGCTTGCACATCGCCTTGATCCGCACGACCAGCAGCAGTGTGTTGACCTCTTTCGGGAGCTTGCCGAAACGGTCGATGAGTTCTGCCGCAAAGCCTTCGAGGTCCACTTTCGTTTCCAACTGCGACAGGCGCCGGTAGAGGCCAAGGCGCACATCGAGATCGGGCACGTAGGGTTCGGGGATCAGGACCGGCACGCCGAGGTTGATTGTGGGTGACCATTGCCCGTCGTCCGCCAGCAGGCCCTCCCCTTCGCCGGAGCGGATCTTGGCAATCGCCTCCTCCAGCATGGATTGATACAGTTCAAACCCGACCTCCTTGACGTGGCCAGACTGCTCTTCGCCGACAATGTTGCCCGCGCCGCGAATATCGAGATCCTGTGACGCGATGGTGAAGCCTGCGCCAAGGCTGTCGAGGCTGCCCAGAACCCGCAACCGCTTTTCCGCGGCAGGCGTCAGCTTTCCGCGCGGCTTTGTTGTCAGGTACGCATAGGCGCGTGTTTTGGCGCGTCCGACACGGCCCCGGATCTGGTAGAGCTGCGCGAGGCCAAACATGTCGGCACGGTGGATGACCATGGTGTTGGCGGTGGGGATGTCGATGCCGGATTCCACGATCGTGGTCGCCAGCAGCACATCGTACTTGCCGTCGTAAAACGCGACCATTCGATCGTCCAGTTCCCCCGCCGCCATTTGCCCGTGGGCCGTGATGAAGCTGACCTCCGGGACCTGATCGCGCAGAAATTCCTCTATCGCCGGCAGGTCCTGAATACGGGGCACGACATAGAACGTCTGTCCGCCCCGGTAATGCTCGCGCAGCAACGCCTCCCGGATGGTGACGGAATCGAACTCCGATACATAGGTCCGGATCGCGAGCCGGTCGATGGGCGGCGTGCCGATCATCGACAGGTCGCGGACGCCGGAAAGAGACATCTGCAGCGTCCGCGGGATCGGCGTGGCCGAGAGGGTCAGGACGTGGACGTCACTGCGCATCTCTTTCAGTCGTTCCTTATGGGTCACACCAAACCGCTGCTCCTCATCAATGATCATCAACCCGAGATCCTTGATCTTTACCTGTTTCGCCAGAATGGCGTGGGTGCCGATGACGATATCGACCGTGCCATCGGCAAGGCCTTTGCGGGTGTCTGCCGCGTCCCTGGTGCTGACGAACCGTGACAGCTGTCGCACCTCGACCGGGAACCCCCGAAAGCGATCCTTGAATGTCTTGGCGTGCTGGCGCGCCAGCAGGGTCGTGGGCGCGATGATCGCGACTTGCATACCGCTGGCAGCCGCCACGAAGGCGGCTCGCATGGCAACCTCGGTCTTTCCAAATCCCACGTCACCCACGATCAGGCGATCCATCGGGCGGCCCCGCGTCAGGTCGTCCAGCACGTCATGGATCGCGGCCAGCTGGTCGTCTGTTTCCTCATACGGGAAGCGCGCGTTGAAGGCCTCCCACATATCGCCGGGCGGCTCGAATATGGGCGCATTGCGCAGCTCGCGCTCTGCGGCGATGCGGATCAGCTTGTCGGCGATCTGGCGGATACGTTCCTTGAGCCGCGCCTTCTTGGCCTGCCAGGCGCCACCACCGAGCTTGTCCAGAAGGCCCTCATCGTGGCCGTATCGGCTGAGCAGCTCGATATTTTCCACCGGCAGAAACAACCGGTCCCCGCCCGCGTATTCCAGCGCGATACATTCGTGCGGCGCCCCTGCCGCCGTGACCGTCTCCAGCCCGGTGTAGCGGCCGACGCCGTGGTCGACGTGGACGATCAGATCACCGGGGCTGAGGCTTTGCGCCTCGGTCAGGTAATTATCCGCCCGCTTCAGCCTGCGTTTGGGGCGGATCAGGCGATCTCCGAGCACGTCCTGCTCGGAAATCACACAAACGTCGCCCGCTTTGAGCTGCTCAACCTTGAGCGGACCCGTAAACCCTTGTTCCAATGGCCAAATCGAAAGGTTAACGGATCCTGAACCGCCAATATCGCGCGCATCATCAATGCGCTGCACATCGCTGAGCCCTTCATCTTCCAGCAAGCCTTCAAGACGCTCCCGCGCGCCGTCGGACCAGGACGCGATGACCACCGCGCGATCTTTGCGCATCACTTGAATATGGTCCGCCAAGGCCCCGAAAAGGCTAAGATTATCCTGCTGTCGTTCAGGCGAAAAGTTGCGCCCCACACGCCCGCCCGCGTCGATCACGCCGGGCCCCAGGGCCGCGACGTGGACCGAGAACTGGACCGTGCGGTGGCCCGCAACGGCCTTGTCCCAGGACGCATCGTTGAGATACAGCAACTCTGGTGGCGCAGGCTTGTAGACCGTATCCAGACGCCCCTTCTGGGTCAGGGCGGTCTTGCGGGTGTCGTATTGATCCGTGATGCTCTCCCACCGCGCGAGGCGCTGCGGCGTGGATTGATCGTCCAGCGTGATCGTCGCGCCCGGCAGGTAGTCGAACAGCGTCTCCAGCCGCTCATGGTAGAACGGCAGCCAGTGCTCCATCCCCTGCGCCTTTCGGCCCGCGGTCACCGCCTCATACAGAGGGTCCTCGGACCCGCCTGCCCCGAATTCCACCCGGTAATTCTGCCGGAACCGTGCGATGGCGGCCTCGTCCAGAATGACCTCGGACATGGGGGCCAACTCGACCCGGCTGAGCTTTTCCGATGTGCGCTGCGTCATCGCGTCAAACCGGCGCGCGCCGTCCAGCGTGTCTCCGAACAGGTCCAGCCGCACCGGATCGTCCTCGCCGGGGGGCCACACGTCGATGATGCCACCGCGCACCGCGTAGTCGCCGTGGTCTGTCACCGTTGGGGTCTGCACATAACCCATGCGGACCAGAAACGCGCGCAACGCCGTTTCATCCAGGCGTCCACCGACCGTGGCCACGAAGGCGGAGCCGGCCAGCAGGTCGCGTGGCGGAACGTATTGCGTGGCGGCATTGAGCGTCGTCAGAACGATAAACGAGCCCTTGAGACCCGCCGCCAGCGTCGCCAGGGTGGCCATCCTTGCGGCGGAGACTTCGGCCTTCGGGCTGACGCGGTCATAGGGCAGGCAATCCCAGCCGGGGAAGGACAGCACGGGCACCGAGGGGTCGAAAAACGCCAGTGCCGTCGCCATCGCGCGCATCCGGTTCGCGTCGCGCGCCACGTGGACAATCGCACCGCCTTTCGCGGCCTCGGCCAGCACAAGCGTGGCGTCAAAGCCCTCGGGTGCGCCGCCGCACAGGATGTTGGATGGATCAGCCATGGACCGCCTCACCTACTGCGCCGGAGGCCCGTGTCAAGAGAGGCGTCAAAGTCTACCCCAGCGGGCCGACGTTGATATTCTGGTACATGCCCCAGAACGCGGTGATGAAGATGAACACGACGCCCAACATCTGAACGATCGTCCGATGCTGTTTCAGGATCTTCGGGACGTTCTGAAAGTCGTCGGCGCGTAATCGCCCCGACGTCCAGACGCCAAGCGCAAGGACCAGCATCGACGGGCACAGCAGCAGGAAAATGGCCTGAAAGAACTCCACCCCGTAGGCCCAACCGATGATCGCCAGCCCGGTGAGCAGAAAGGTGGAAAACGCCATCGCTATCGTGCTGGATGTCTGGTGGAACAGGATCAGCCGATCCGCATTCATTCGCGCCAGGACCAGCATATCCTCGGTGGCCTGCGCGTCCCCGCGCCTGGACCGCGTGACCAGATGGAACGGTACGCCGATGGTCCAGTGGCTCATCGAGGACCACAGGATCGCCAGAACGATCCAATACCAAAGGTTCGAAAACGACCGAAGGTCAATGACTTCGGTGAGTAGGTCGAGAAAATCCAAGAGGGGCGGTCCAGTGGGCTCGTGTCTGTTTCGCCGCACCATAGGCGCGGCATTGCACGGACACCAGCCCCTCCACGCGGCTTGCGTGCGGGGCGTTGCCGTGGCACCTCGGTCAGGCAGATGTCACCCTTGGAAAGTGCCGCCATGACTGTCAACCAAGCTCCGTTCCCGCTGACCCGGTTTCGCCGGACCCGTGCCACCGCTCCGATCCGCAATCTGGTGCGCGAAAGCAACCTGTCCGTCCACGATCTGATCTGGCCGGTGTTCGTCTGTGCGGGGACGAATGAGCGGCAGGCGGTGTCGTCGATGCCCGGAGTGGAGCGGCTGTCGGTGGATGTGCTGGTGCAGGCGGCGCGGGAGGTGGCAGACCTTGGCATTCCCGCGATCTGCATCTTCCCCTACACTGACCCGGCCCTGAAGACCGACCTGTGCGAAGAGGCGTGGAATCCGGACAACCTGTGCAATCGTGCGATCCGCGCGATCCGCGACGCAGGCATCGCGATTGCGATCATGACCGACATCGCGCTGGACCCCTACAACATCAACGGCCATGACGGCATCGTCCGCGACGGCGTGATCGTGAACGACGAGACGGTGGCGGCCCTGGTCCGGATGGGCCTCGCGCAGGCGGAGGCCGGGGCCGATATCCTTGGGCCGTCGGACATGATGGACGGCCGCATCGGCGCGATCCGTGCGGCGCTTGAGGCCGGGACCCACACCAACGTCACGATCCTGTCCTATGCGGCCAAGTTCGCCTCTGCCTTCTATGGCCCGTTCCGCGATGCGGTCGGGGCCAGCGGTGCGTTGAAGGGGGACAAGACAACCTACCAGATTGATCCCCTGAACGCGCGCGAGGCGCTGCGGTGTGTGGAGCGGGATCTGCGCGAGGGGGCGGATATGGTGATGGTCAAACCCGGCCTGCCCTACCTGGACCTCTGCCGTCAGGTCAAGGATCGCTTTGGCGCGCCCACCTTTGCCTACCAGGTCAGCGGCGAATACGCGATGATCGAGGCGGCGGCGGCCAACGGCTGGATTGACGGAGAAAAGGTCATGCTGGAAAGCCTGATGTCCTTCCGGCGCGCGGGTTGTGACGGTGTTCTGACCTACTTCGCACCCCGTGTGGCGCGCCTTCTCAACGATCAATAAACCGCCAAGACCCCACCTATAGCGGCCTGATAGGCGAAAACCCGCAAGTCTTGTGTTTTGGCGGATGACAGCGCGTGGATTTCGGCGTAACCTTGCCGATAAGGATCAGAGCGCAAAGCTCTGACGCAAGGCAGACATAGGCACTGGCCTCGGTTGAGGCGGAAACAAGCAGGTACACTTCATGGCAGACGGTCTTTCAAGACGTTCTCTAATCCTCGGCGCCGGGGCGACCCCACTTCTGGCGGCCTGCGGCAATCCGCTCGGCAATTCCAACGGGCCACGCATTGATGCCCGCGCCGATGCGGCGATCGAGCTTATGCAGCGGGAGGTGCCCGGCACGGTAGAGCTGGTGAATTCCGCCGCCGGCATGTTGGTCATGCCCCTGATCACCGAGGCGGGCTTTGGATTCGGCGGCGCCTACGGGCGCGGTGCCCTGAAGGTTGGCGGGGCGACGGTGGATTATTACTCCGCTGTTTCGGGCAGTTTTGGCTTGCAGATCGGTGCGCAACAATATGCGCATACTCTGTTTTTCATGACGGGCGCCTCGCTGAATGAATTCCGCAGTTCTGTCGGGTGGTCCGTGGGCGCCGATGTGCGATACGCGGTCAACACCAACGCCGGGACGCTCGGGTTCGATACCGCGACGCTGGCCGAGCCGGTGATCGCCGTGATCTATGGCCAGGCGGGCCTGATCATCGGGGCCACTCTGGACGGCACGCGCTACACGCGGATCATCCCGTAACCCATCTCGCAACTCTGTGACTGGCCTTTCGCGGTGATCCACGACATCGTGGGGCTTCGCAATTCACAGGAGCCTTTCGGATGATACGTGCGCTGTTCGCCCTCTGCCTGATGACCCTCTCCGCCACCGCCCAGGACGTGGCGGACATGGCTCCGCTGCCGGGGTGGGAGGTCCACACGACCGCCTATGACCATGCGACGCTGGTGGAACGGACGCGTGACGCGATCACGGATAATTCCATGGGTATCGTCACGCAGGCAGGCCCCACGGATGCGGCCGCAAATCGGGGTGTGACCATTCCCGGCAACACCGTGATCGGTGCGTTCAACAATGCGTTTGCCGTGCGGATCCTGCGCCTCAGCACGCCGGCGATGATCCACGCGCCAATCCGGCTTTACGTGACCGAGAACGCGGATGGTACGGCCACGCTGTCGTATATCCGCCCCTCCACCCTTCTGGAACCCTATGTCGAAACCGCGGGGACGGACCTGGCCGCCGCAGCCGCCGAGCTGGACCGGATCTTCGCCGCCATTGCGACTGCTGCCACTGCGCGCTAGACGCGGGCGTCAGGACAGCCCTCATCTCGTAAGGTTCGCCACTCCATGATTACTCTGCTGCGATGGATGACACGGGCCGTTGCCATCGGCCTTGGCGGCGTCGTCATTGCGGTGCTGTTGATCTACTGGATGGCGAGCCGCTCGGTGCCTGACTACGACGCGGACTGGACCGTACCGGGCCTTGATGGTGAGGTGGAGATCGTCCGCAACACCTCCGCCATCCCGCACATCTTCGCGCTCAGCGATCAGGACGCCTACTTCGGCCTTGGTTTTGCCCATGCCCAGGATCGGCTCTGGCAGATGCTGATGATGCGCCGGACCGGTCAGGGCCGGTTATCGGAAGTCTTCGGGCGCCGCACGCTGGAGATTGATGACCTGATGCGCAGGCTGGATCTGGATGGCCTCGCGACCCGCTCGCTTGATGCCTATTCCGAGGAAAGTCTGGGTATCTTGCAGGCCTACTCGGATGGTGTGAATGCCTGGTTGCGGCTGGTCGGGTCCGAGGCTTTGGGGCGCGGTGCGCCTGAACTGTTCCTGTTTGAGCCGGAGATCGCCCCGTGGCGTCCCAATGACTCGGTCCTGATCTCTGCCCTTCTGGCGATTGAACAGGCCACTCAACAAGAGACCGAAATCCTGCGCGCGCGCACCTCCCTGGCTTTGCCGGAGCCGGACCGGATCATCGATCTGCTTCCCGATGCGCCCGGCGCAGGTGCGGCAGAGCTTGGCGATTTCGCGAGCCTTCTGGACCTTCCCCGGTCCTTGTTTGCGGACGCTGGCCCGTCCGCCCCGCGCGATCCGCTGCACCCCAACTGGCAAGGCCCCAACCGCGGCGGGGCGTCCAATGTCTGGGCCGCGACGCCCGCACGCTCTGCCGCCGGTGGGGCGTTGATGGCGTCAGATCCGCACAACGCGCTGACCGCACCGTCGCAGTGGTATCTGGCGCGGCTGGAATTGTCCTCCGGCGGCGTGATCGGCGCGACGATACCGGGCATGCCGACGATCGTGAACGGGCGCTCGGACCGGATATCCTGGGGCCTGACTGCGGCCTACCTCGACGATATCGACCTCTATATCGAACAGTTGAATCCCGACAACCCGCAGGAATATCGCACTTCCGATGGCTGGGCCCCGTTCGAGACCCGCCGTGAGATCATCGAGATCGCAGGGGAGCCTCCGGTCACGATCACCCTGCGCAACACAGCGCGCGGCCCGGTGATCCCCGGCGGTCACTGGAATGCGGCCTCCGTCACGCCTGCGGGCCATGTCCTGTCGATGCAATGGACCGGCCTTTCGGATGAGAACACGTCGATCCAATCCGGTCTGCGCCTGATGCGCGCGCGCACCATCGAAGACGCGCTGGCCGCAGGCGAGGATTACGTCGCGCCCGCCGCCAACCTGATGATCGCCTCCGACGATGGCCGCATCGCGATGCAGGTCATCGGTCATATGCCATGGCGACAGGTCGGACATGAAACCCAGGCCCGCATGCCGTCGCGCGGCTGGATCGAGGCAAATCAATGGCAGGGTATCACACAGTATTTTGCCAACCCGACCTTCCTTGACCCCGAAAGCGGCGTGTTGGGCAACACCAACAACAAGATGGTTGATCGTGATTTTCCGCTGCATGTCTCGTTCGATTGGGGCGACACGCAGCGCATCACCCGCCTGCAGCGGCTGATGGAGGTGCGACAGGTCCACACCCGCGACAGCTTCATCGAGGCGCAGCTTGATACCGTCTCGCCCGCTGCGCGGAACCTTCTGCCGCTGGTGGCGCGCGACCTGTGGTTCAACGGCGATCCCGCAGCACCCGGTACGCCCGAGCGTCGCAGACAGCGCGCACTGGATCTGCTGGCCGACTGGAACGGGGAGATGAACGAGCATCGGCCCGAGCCGCTGATCTTCGCGGCCTGGATGCGCCAGTTGCAGCAGGACCTGATCCGGGACGATATCGGGCCGCTGTCGGCCGAGTTCTGGCAGGTCGAACCGGTGTTTCTGGAGCGCGTCTTTCGCGATGTCGGCGGAGCGTCTGTCTGGTGCGATGTGCGCCCGTCCACGGCGATCGAGCTCTGCACCGACATGGCGCGCCAGGCACTGGACGGGGCGCTGCAAATGCTGTCGGAAAGTTACGGAGACAATGTCGAAAGCTGGCGCTGGGGCGATGCCCATGAGGCCGTGCACCAGCATCCCGTTCTGGGCGACACGCGCCTGTTTTCATGGATCGTCAACATCCGCCAGACCACGTCGGGCGGGGATTTTACCCTCAATCGGGGCGCTACGCCCGGCACGGGGCCGGAGCCGTTCATCAACGTGCATGGCGCGGGATATCGCGGGGTTTACGATTTTGCCGATCCCGACAGCTCGGTGTTTGTGATCTCGACCGGGCAGTCGGGCCACCCGCTCAGCCGTCACTATGACGACCTTGGTGATCTGTGGCGGCGCGGTGAGTATGTGCCGATGAGCCTGGATCCGGACCTCGCCCGTGCGGGCAACCTTGGCATCACGATCCTGACACCGCGGCCCTAGGACGTACGGGGCCAGAGAGCGATGACGGGCGTTATGGAGCCGGCCCGATGCGGCGCTTTGCCCCGGCACGTTATACGCCAGGACATCCGCCAACGGCATCGGTCTGGCCAGCAGGAACCCCTGCCCGCGTTCGACACCCAGGGCGCGCAGCACTTCGGCTTCTTCTTCCCGCTCGATCCCCTCTGCGACCAGAGTGGCATCGGTTTCCTTGGCGTAGTGGACCATCGCGGCACACAGCGACCTGCGCGCTGGATCTTCGTCAATTCGGTCCACCAGCGACCGATCCAGTTTGATGATGTCGGGCTGCAACCGCACCATCTGCTGCAGGCCGGAATACCCCGCGCCCGCGTCATCGATCGCAATCTTGACGCCCATGGCCCGCAAATCCAGCAAAGACCGCCCCAGCGCCGCCCAGTCGGAGACCTTGATATGCTCCGTTACTTCGAGGACAAGCCGCCCGTTTGTCTGCCCCGCAAACAGGGCGACCAACTGGCCAGAGGCAATGGTTTCGGGGTTGGCGTTGAGAGAAAGATACAGACCCGGCGGAAGATCATCGAGAATCTTCAGCGCCTTACGCATCACGCAGATTTCCAGTTGCTGCGCAAGGTTGACGCTGGCCGCGTCATCAAACCACAGGTTCGGCGCGCGGTAGGGTTCGGACTGAAAACGGCACAGCGCCTCGACCCCGGTCAGTCTGCCCGAGGCCAGGTCAATGATTGGCTGGTAGACCAGATCGAACGTCTGAAGATCCAGTGTCCGTTCAATCAGGGCCACCAGAGCATCATCGCGCGACTGAACCTCAAGCGAGCGCTGGACTTCGGATTGAGCCAGGCGCGCGAAGCTGCGCATAAGGTCCAGGTCCCGTTGGTTCAATGACGTGTTGGCGTGAGGGGACAGACAACAGAACATACCGTAGATTGATCCGTCAGAGCGTTCTATCGGAACGCTGACGTGGGCACCGATGGGCAGGTTCTGAGTGATGGGAAGACCGACAGCAAAGGGCAATTGGCTGGTATCGGGGATCAGCTCCGGCAGGTCGCCTGCGAGGATATGGTTGCAGTACGTTTCAGACAGGCTTCGTGTGTCGCCCACCTGCACCAGATCATCCAGTCCTGGTGCATCCAGGACCCGAAATACCAGGTCATCGCCCACAAACTCCGACAGGTACGCAATTTCCATGTTCAGGTGTGTGCGCATGGTGTGCAGTGTGTCGAAGATCACGTCCTTCACAAACGCGGGCTGCGCGTCTGAGGCTCTAATCTTCTCGAGATTGGCCATGGAGCCCCCTGATAACCGCGCTGATACACAGCGATCTGGCGTCACCATGGGCACGATACGTTAAAAGAACGTTTCCGCAACATCAGGGATATGCACGCAATTTAATCAGGTTGGCCGGAGTTCTGGTCAGCTTTCAGCGCCGAGACCGTTACAACGCCCGAAACGCCTGCTCCTGCCGCGCGGTCCACAGCACGGTGAGGCGGGTCGAAGTCTCGGTCTGCTCCTCGCGCTCAACCACGCCCTGATCGAACAGCCACGCGCGCCTGCGCCCGTCGGCATATGTCAGATCAAGCACGGACTCGTGGCGCGACGGTGACAGGGTTTGCGCGACCGCCGTGAGCAAATCATCAATGCCATCGCCGGTGATCGCGGAGGTCGCGAGGATCTCATCGCGCCGGTCGGCCTCGGTCTGCCGCGATGCACGGGCGTCGGCGTCCAGCAGGTCCAGCTTGTTCCAGATCTCCAACCGACGTGCGCCTTCACCCACGCCGAGCCCGGTAAGGATCGTCTCCACATCTTCGGCCTGTTCGGCCGTCTGAGGGTGGCTGATGTCGCGCACATGCAAGATCAGGTCAGCGTCCAGAACCTCTTCGAGCGTGGCGCGGAAGGCGGCAACAAGCTGGGTCGGGAGGTCCGAGATGAAACCGACCGTATCCGACAGTATGATATCGGTGCCATCTGGCAGGACGACGGCGCGCATGGTCGGGTCCAGCGTGGCGAAGAGCATATCCTTGGCCATGACGTCGGCACCCGTCAAGTAATTGAACAGGGTGGATTTTCCGGCGTTTGTGTAGCCCACAAGCGCCACGATCGGATAGGGCACCTTGGCGCGCGCAGAGCGGTGCAGGGCGCGGGTCTTGACCACCTTGCCCAACTGCCGCTTGATCCGGTTGACGGCATCATCAATGGCGCGCCTGTCGGCCTCGATCTGCGTCTCGCCCGGGCCACCGACGAACCCCAGACCGCCGCGTTGCCGCTCGAGGTGGGTCCAGGCGCGCACCAGCCGGGTGCGCTGGTAGCTCAGCGCCGCAAGCTCCACCTGCAAGACGCCCTCACGCGTGGCGGCGCGGTCGGCAAAAATCTCAAGGATCAGGCCGGTCCGGTCGAGCAGCTTGCACCCCCATTCTTTCTCCAGGTTCCTTTGCTGCACAGGTGTCACCGGGCCGTCGATCAGCACCAGGCCAATCTCCAGATCCTCGATCAGCGCCTTCAACTCGGCGATCTTGCCCTTGCCGAACAGCAATCCGGGATGGGCGCGGGGCAGTCGCACAACCAGCCCGTCCACCACGTCGATATCATCAAGAGCCGCCGCCAGAGCCACGCCTTCGGCCAGCGCGAACTCCGGCGCGCGGCGCGTGCGGTCGGATTTGATATCGGGATGCAGGACCAGAGCCCGCATCGGGCCCTTTTCAGTGGCGCCGTCCTCCAGCAGATCCGCGCCGTCGCCGCTCACTCTTCCCCGTCGTAGAGCGAGATCGGTTGCGCCGGCATCACGGTGGAAATCGCGTGTTTGTAGACCAATTGCGACTGGCCATCACGGCGAAGCAGCACGCAGAAGTTGTCAAACCACGTGATCACGCCTTGCAGCTTCACGCCATTGATCAGGAAAATCGTCACCGGGACCTTGGTCTTGCGAACGTGGTTGAGAAACGCGTCCTGCAAGTTCTGTTTGTTTTCGGCCATTGTTCATCACGCCCTGTTGGTGTTTTTGTTAAGCGGTCATGCACCGCCTTGGGTGTTTGACCTCGCACTATGTCGGGGTTCTTCGGGGAATAAAACCCCCGTTCCGGGTGATACACGGGAGCTGCGTCAATCGCGCCAGAATGACGGGTTCAGCAAGGCGATCATCACCAGCGTCTCGATCCGGCCGATGATCATGGCAGCGGCGCAGATCATCTTCGCCGTATCCGACAGGGCGAAGTAGTCGATCGGCACCTCTCCGGCGACCAGAGCCAGGGGTCCGGTCGTCGTCAGGCTGGCGATTGCAAGGATCATCGCGGCCTCGAACTCCAGCCCGGTGGCCGACAGCGCGACCATCACAGCGGCAATTGTCATCACCAGCAACATGAAGACGACCCATGCGATATAGGCGCCTTCACGCCGGATTCGGCGGCCCAGTCGTCCGGCACCCGCGACGGAGTTGGGATAGATCAGCTTTCCCATCTCGCGCACGCCATGTTTGTAGAGCGCATAGACCCGGAGCAGTTTCAAGCCCCCCGCAGTGGTCGCCACGCCGCCCCCCATCAGCACCAGTCCCACCAGCAGCAGGCCCGGTGTCGGCAGGCCCGACCAGGTTCGGGCATCGCCCCATGCATCGCTGACGAAGCCCGTTGTGGTGAGGAAAGAGATGACCGTGAAGACGCTGCCCCAGAGTGCGGACAGCGCTGCCCATCCGTCGGCCAGGTCATCGACTTCCAGCGCGCCGAACCAGTGCCGCGCAAACAAGAGTGTGGGCAGGACGATGCCCGCAAACAGCGCCAGCCGGATTTCCCGATCCTTCGTCAGACGATTGCGCAGGTTGCGGCCGATCCCGCTGGAATAGGTGCGGCGCGACAGAGCGAAGAGGAAAAACACAAAGATCAGCGCCTCCCCGAGCAGACCACCGGGACGGGATTCCAGATCGGCGAGCGGGCTGATGCCCGAGGTGGCCATGGTGGACATGGCATGGATTGCGGCGACCAGCGGGGCTTCGCCCACTGCGGCCAGCCCCAGGCCAAGCGCCAGGGTCAGTCCCACATAAATTGGCGTCAGGCGCGCGGCGTGCTTGCGCAGCCGTTCCGATGCATCCGCCGCGCGCATCTGTCCGCGAGAGCTGACGACCTTACCCTGGACCGTCGCCTCTGACGTGACCTCATAGCCGCCAAGGTTCAGCGGCGCCAGAACTGCAAACGCCGTGACCCAGATCAGGAGACCCCCGAACCAGCCTACCAGGCCGCGCCACAGATGCACCGCCGGATCCAGGCGTGCGGGATCGAATACCGGCGCGCCGGACGTGGTGAGGGCAGAGACCATATCGAAATAGACGTTGATGAAGCGCGTGTTGCCTACAGCCTGGTCGAACGGCAGCGACAGCACCAGCGGCAACCAGAGATAGGCCAGAAACAACGTCGCAAGATGGCTGCGTTCGGACGGTTTGCGGCGTGGCGTCTGGCTCGCGAAGCCGATGAGGACCGCAGACATCAGCACCATCAGGGCTGAATAGAAGAACGCGCGCGCGGTGGCAAACTCCTCAAACGCCACGCCCACGGAAGCGGGAATGAACATCGCCGCACCGCTGACGAAGATCAGAACAACGAAGAACGGCAGGTTGCGGAAATAGGTGGCCATTGGGCGAGGCTACAGTCGCATCAGAAAAAGTCGATGGAGACTTGCAGGAGCGCCTCGACCGCAGGGACGTCGGCGGCGAGCGCGAAGATGACGACCGCGTCGCCCTCCTCGATCCGCAACTCACCCGTGGGGCGCATTACTTTCTTGCCACGCTGTACTGCCCCGATCAGCACCCCTTCCGGAAAATCGATGTCGCGGATGGCGCGGCCCGCCATCGATGACGTGGACAACACCTGCGCCTCGATGATCTCTGCCTCCGCGTCGCCAATGGAGTAGACGCCGCGCACCCGCCCATGGCGGATGTGACGCAGGATCGAACTGACGGTGGTGGCACGCGGATTGACGAAAGCATCGATGCCGAGCGGCTCCATCAAAGGCACCAGCGTCGGGTCGTTCACCAGGCAAATGGCCATCGTCGCGCCCGCCGACTTGCCACGCACCGAAGCCAGCATGTTGGTCTTGTCATCGTCCGTCAACGCAAGGATCACATCGGCACGCTCCACGCCGGCCTCGCGCAGCAGATCCATGTCCAGCCCATCGCCATGCAGCACGATCGTGCGCTCCAGCGCATCCGCGGCCAGCTCTGCCCGCTGACGATTGGCCTCGATCACCCGGGTGCGCATCCGGGTGGCAGATTTCTCCAACCGACGCGCCACCGACAGGCCGACGTTGCCGCCACCGATGATCAGGACCCGCTCCGGCACCTTCTTGGTCTTCCCGAAAATCTCCAGTGTTCGGGCGCGATCGTCGATATGGGTGAAGACATAGATCTGGTCGGACACGAACAGCTGGTCGCCGGGCTCCGGCGCGAACAACACGCCGTCGCGACGGATGGCCACGACGATGGCGCGCAGAGTTGAAAACAACTCCGAGAGTTGCCGCAACGGCGTGTCGAGAACCGGGCAATCCTGATCCAGCGCAATTCCCAGAAGCTGCGCCTCGCCGCCGAGAAAACTTTCGGTGTCAAACGTGGCTGGCGACGCAACACGGTTCAGGACCGCTTCTGCGACCTCCTTCTCGGGAGAAATCACAACATCGATCGGCAAATGTTCGCGGCGGTACAGGTCGGAATAGATCGCATCCAGATAGCTCTGCGCGCGGAGGCGGGCAATTTTTCGCGGCACGGAAAAGACGGAATGGGCCACCTGACAGGTGACCATGTTGACCTCATCCGAAAACGTGGCCGCAATCACCATATCCGCATCCCGCGCCCCGGCGCGATCCAGAACATCGGGGTAGGAGGCAAAGCCCGTCAGGCCCTGAACGTCCAGCGTATCCGTCGCGCGGCGCACCAGATCGGGATTGTTGTCCACCACGGTCACATCATTGTTTTCCGACGACAGCTGGCGCGCGATTTGCCAGCCAACCTGACCTGCGCCGCAAATGATAACCTTCATGTCACAACCACGTCCCTGCCCGTTTGCCCGAAAGGCTCCGATTTGCGACGTTTACCTGCAAAGGCCGGGAGTTGGAAATGATTGATTGGACCATTGCGCTGCCGGTTGACTATCGGGAGATGGGAAATGCGGGACAGGTCGCGTTCATCTGGACAATTCTCACGCCCCTGGCCGCCGTCTTTGCCGCCACCCTACCCCTCACTCACCTGAGCCACCCGTGTCCCGGCCTTGGAGGTCGTCACCACCCCCAGAGATTTCAGCTTTCGGTGCAGCGCAGAGCGTTCCATGCCGACAAAACTAGCGGTGCGTGAGATATTCCCGCCGAAGCGGTTGATCTGGGCCATGAGGTATTGCCGTTCAAACAGCTCGCGCGCGTCGCGCAGGGGGAGCGTGGTGAGCGATGGCGACAGCGAGACATCCTCATCCGCAGCCGGTGTTTCCGTCTGACCGGGGAGATCGCGCGCCTCGATCGGGCCAGTCCCATCGCCGAGGATCATCACCCGTTCGATCACGTTCTTGAGCTGGCGCACATTGCCGGGCCAGGTCATCGTTTGCAGCATTGCGGCGGCGTCATCGCCAAGCTCGCGTGCTGTCAATCCCTGCTCCTTGTTGAACAAGTCAATGAAATAGCGCGCCAATTCGGGGATGTCCTCGCGGCGATCTTCCAGCGCCGGGACTTTTACCGGCACCACGTTGAGGCGGTGGTAGAGCTCTTCGCGGAAGCGGCCTGCGGCAATCTCGGGCTGGAGGTCGCGGTTGGTGGACGAGATCACACGCAGATCGACGCGGACCTTCGCCGTGCCGCCGACGCGGGTGAAGCTTTGGTCAACCAACACGCGCAGGATCTTTGACTGGGTCCCAAGCGGCATATCGGCGACTTCATCGAAGTAGATCACGCCGCCGTGAGCCTGTTCCAGCAGACCCTGTTCAACGCCGCGGGCCTGGCTTTCACGGCCAAAGAGGACCTCCTCCATATGATCAGGCTGGATCGAGGCGCTGGAGACGGTGACGAACGGCGCATCGGCGCGATTGCTTTCCGCATGAATGTAGCGCGCGGCGACCTCTTTCCCGGTCCCGGCCCCGCCCGTCAGCATCACCCGGCCATTGGACTTTGTGACCTTGTCGAGCTGACCTTTGAGGGTCCGGAAGGTGGAGGACGAGCCGATCATGTCCGCCGAACGCCGGTCCTGGCGGCGCAGCGACACGTTTTCACGGCGCAGGCGCGACGTCTCCATCGCCCGTTTGATCACGACCATCAGCTGGTCAATGTTGAACGGTTTTTCGATGAAGTCATAGGCGCCCTGCTTGATCGCCGCGACCGCGATTTCCACGTTGCCATGGCCCGAGATAATCACCACGGGCACCTCCGGGTTATCGCGCTTGACGTGGCCCAGAATATCAATCCCGTCCATGTTGCTGTCCTTGAGCCAGATATCGAGGATCATCAGTCCCGGCTCGCTTTTGTTCAGCTCTGCCATCGCCTCGTCTGAGTTGGCGGCCATACGGGTCGAGAACCCTTCGTCCTGCAAGATATCGCAGATCAGTTCCCGGATATCGCGTTCGTCGTCTACGACCAGAATATCACTCATCTTGGGTCTCCATAGCTGTCGGGAATACGGGGCAGCGTGATACGCGCGAGAGCTCCGGGGCGGGCGCCGTCGCTGAACGGCGCCGCATCCATGAGATCAAGCGTTCCACCATGCTCCTCGATGATTTTCTTGACGATGGGCAGGCCGAGACCGGTGCCCTTATCGCGGGTAGTGACGTAGGGCTCGAACAATTTTGCGCGGTCCGGTGGCAGACCGATGCCATTGTCCGAGATATCAATAGTGATGGTGTCGGGGGCGAGTTTCACGGCCACATGGAGCTGCGCCACATGGCTGTCTGGCTTGCCATTTTCATAAAGAGTTTCAATAGCTTCACCGGCGTTTTTCAACAAGTTTGTCAGCGCCTGGCCGATCATCGTCGCATCCACCTCGGCCGGGACAGAGCGATCCGGGATATCGGTCCTGAACTCGATATCGGGTTGGCCCACGCGTTGAAGCATCACAGCATTGTTCAACAGTTGAACCATATCCTCGACCCGGGTTTCAGGTTCGGGCATCCGCGCAAATTTGGAGAACTCATCAACGATCCGGCGCAGGTCATTGGTCTGACGTACAATCACTTCGGTCAACTGTTCAAGTTGTGCTTTATCTTCACCTTCTAACTGATTGGAAAATTTTCGTTTTATGCGTTCTGCCGACAGTTGGATCGGTGTCAGCGGGTTCTTGATCTCATGGGCAATCCGTCGCGCGACGTCGCCCCAGGCCGCCATCCGCTGCGCGCTGACCAGTTGTGTGACATCATCGAAGGCCACGACATATCCTTCCAGTTCTCCGTCCTGTTTGCGCCGGGTTGCCATACGGACAAGAAGGCTTTCCTGCTTGGTGCCGCGGGTCAGTTTGATTTCTTCTTGCAAGGCCTCTGCCGTGGTTTGAGTCAGCCGACCGAACAGCGACGAGAACTCCGGCACGGCGGCCTCCAACGTCAGCCCGCTGTCGCGTTGTTCGACCAATGACAGCAGGCGCATGGCAGAGCGGTTCATGAAATCGACGCGGCCCGATGGCTCCAGTCCGATCACGCCGGCCGTCACCGAAGACAAAACGCTGTCAAACAGGCGACGCGATTCCTCTGTGGCGGCGTTTTGCTCGACCAGGGTATCGCGCTGGCCCTTCAACTGCCGGGTCATCTGGTTGAACAGACGGCCTAACATCGCGATTTCGTCATCGGAGGTGCCTTCGCGCACGCGCACATCCAGATCGCCCTGACCCACACGTTGCGCAGCCCCCGCAAGCTGACCCACGGGGCGCGACAGACGTTCACCGAAACTAAGGCCCGCCCAGATCGCCGCAAGGATCATCAAGGTCGCGAACCCGAGATACAGCAATGCAAAATCGAACAGAAGACGTCCGCGATCGGCCTCCACCTGGCGGTAGAGCAGCACGGTTTGTTCCGTCTCATCGAGCAAGGAGATGATCTGACCGTCCACTTCGCGGCTGATGTAGAGATAGCGGTCGGGGAATGCGGCCAGACGAAACAGCGCCCGGAACTCATTCTGGGCGCGATCCTCCGACAAGACGACGTCGCCATCGGCGGCCAGCATCAGGTCCGCCTCGGACGGGCGGTCATAGTCGAACTGGTACGATCGCTCTCCCCGGGCCCGGATTTCCCCTCCGCCATCGATTACGAAGGCCTCACGGATACCACGCTGAATCTGGCCTTGCCCGGTGCTGAGAACCTGACGCAAATCCCCGTCGGACAGGAACGGTGCTGCACGGCGGTTGAGGTTCAGAAACGCCCCCAAAGCCCGTACGTCCTGTTCCAGATCATCGCGGTGCTCTTGCTGGTAAGCCACTGCGGCGTCGACGGAATTCCCCAAAGCGGTGGAAACGCGGTCGGAAAACCAACCCTCCAGTCCCATGTTGACACTCAGGAACGCCAGAACGGCCACGACCACAGTGGGGACCAAGGCAACGCCGCCAAAAATCGCAGTCAGTCGAAGGTGCAGCTTGGATCCTGCCGACTGCGCGCGTCGCGATGCGACAATACGCGCCAGCTCCCGCAGAACAAGAGTGACCACGACGAGTATATAAACGAGATCGGCCAGAATGACCAAGCGCCAGCCGGAACTGTCAGCCACACGGGCCAGAGGTTCCAGCGCGAGGAACGTAACCATCGCGAGAACTGGGGCCAGCGCCACCAAACCGACGGTGCCGATACTGCGCAGCCGCCTGTTGCGGCGCAGGCGCCCCATTCGGTCAAAAAATGTGAGCTGATCGCCCATCGCCGGGGCCGGATCATCCACCACTCGCATCCCCCAATCACGCGCGTCTTCGACCTGACAGGGCCTGCGAACGAGGGCTCCTGTTCCCCATCCGCCACGCGTGTTGCGTGATTACACCAGTTTGCGGCGGCGTGTCACGCGAATATCCAGATCCGTGATCTTTTTTCGCAAGGTATTGCGGTTGATACCCAGCAAGTCGGCACATTTAGCCTGATTTCCACCGGTCGCATCCAGCGCGATTTCGATCAAAGGGGTCTCCACCTCACGCAAAATGCGCGGATAAAGGCCCGGAGCGGGCAAAACGCCGCCGTGAAGGTCAAAGTAGCGACGCAGGTGTTTGGCAACCGACGCGCTGAGTTTGTCGCTTTCGCCACCGCCCGCCATCAACGGCTCGATCGCAGGCTGGCTGCCCAGAACCGCTTCCACCTCGGCACGGGTAATTTCTTCGACCTGAGCCGTCACCGTCAGCCTGCGAATTGTATTCTCCAACTGGCGCACGTTGCCGGGCCAGGAATAGGCGCGCACAAGGTCCATCGCCTCGCTTGAAAAGCGCCGCGTCGCCGCTCCATCGCGCTCGGCGCGGGCAAGGAAATGAGTGGCCAGCAAGGGGATATCATCGACGCGCTCCCGCAAGGACGGCACACTGATCCCGACGCCGCCGAGGCGGTAGAAGAGATCCTGACGGAAACGTCCTTCCTCCATCTTCTCCATCAGGTCCTTCTGGCTGGTCGCCATGATGCGCGGGTTGGCCAGTGGGATTGCATCGAGCATCCGCACGATCTTGGCCTGCGCCGCCTCGTCGAGGTCGCCGACCTCATCGAACAGGATCGAGCCGCCCTTGGCACGGTTGAGGATGGTTGACGGGCCATCCGACCCCTCCAGATCCGGTGCCGAAGCCACGACAAAGGGCAATGTGCGTCGGTCGGAAAAATCGTGGATCGCGCGCGCGATCAGGGACTTGCCGGTGCCGCTTTCGCCCGTCACCAGCACCGTCAAATCCGTATTCATTACCCGCGCCACCAGCCGGTAGAGGGCCTGCATGGACGGCGTTCGACCCACCAGCGGAAGCTCCTCCCCCTCGCCCGGCAGCACCGTTTCCACAGGTTTCGGCGCAACATGCGCCCGGCGTTTCTGATCCAGACCCCGCGCCGCGCGCTTCATCAGATCGGGCAGGTCGAACGGTTTGGGGAGATAGTCGAACGCCTCCTTCTCTGTCGCCTGAATGGCGGTCATGATGGTGTTCTGGGCCGAAATTATGATCACCGGCAGGCCGGGCCGCCGCTCGGTTATCAGGGGCAGCGTATCGAGGCCATTGCCGTCGGGCATGACCACATCGGAAATCACCAGATCGCCCTTCCCCTCATCCACCCAGCGCATCAGTGTCACAAGACTGGAGGTGGCATGCACCTTGCAGCCCGCCCGCGTCAGGGCTTGGGTCAAAACGGTGCGGATTGTGCGGTCGTCATCGGCGACAAGTACGGTTCCGTCCATGAAATCAGGTCCTTTCGGGATCGTCACACATCGGGCGAGATGCCCTCACCTTGGCGACGATAGGGGTGGTAATGGTGTCCGATACGGGGGCGACGGCTCATCTCAGCCCTCCTTCGGGGGCAGCGGCAGGGAAACGCGAAACACAGTCCGACCGGGGACACTATCCACGGTGATCCAGCCCTCATGATCGGCCACGATCTTGGCGATCAGCGCAAGGCCGAGGCCGGTCCCGTTCTCACGACCCGAGACGAACGGCTCGAACAGGTCCTGCGCCAGATCGGCGGGAATGCCGGGGCCATCGTCCGTCACCTCGATCTGCAGCGGCAGTGCACCGTCGGAGCCATCGGTACGCCGGACCTTCAGGGACATCTCATAGAAGGTGCGCAGCCCGATCGTGCCGCCGGGCGCGCCGGCCTCTGCCGCGTTTTTCAGAAGGTTGAGGATCACTTGCAGAAGCTGGTCGGGATCGGCCCATGCCGGAGGCAGAGACGGATCGTAATCATCCTTGATCGTCATGTGAGCAGCAAATCCCAATGCCGCGGACTTGCGGGCACGATCAAGGATATCGTGGATATTGACGGCTTGCCTGTCAGGTGGCCGGACGTTGCCGAAGTCTTCCACCTGCTCCAGTAACTTGAGGACGCGGCGGGTTTCCTCGACGATCAGGTCCGTCAACTCCCGGTCCTCGGCATTGGCATTCATCGAAATCAGCTGCGCCGCCCCGGTGATACCCGCCAGCGGGTTCTTGATCTCGTGCGCCAGCATTTCGGCCATGCCGATGGCGGATTTGGCGGCGGTCTTCGACGACATGGCGCGATCCATGCGGCCCACGAGATCGCGGTTCTCCAAAAGAACCAGCACGAAGTCGGGGCGATCAGCGAGACTGGCGATCTGCACGTCGCACGACACCGGTTTACGTGAGCCAGTGCCGAGGTCGACGCCATTCACGAACAACGGGGCCGCCGCGCTGCGCACCCTTGCGAAGGCCTCCTCCAGCGGCGCCGCGACGAAGATCTTGTCCCAGATCGGATGACCGATGAGCGATTTGGTTGATGCGTTAAGAAACGTCTCTGCCGCCGGGTTCACGTCGCAGATCTTGTCCTCCGCGTCGAGAATGAGCGCGGGGATCGGGAGGGAGGCAAAGAGGGTTGAGGTCCATTCCGTCATGCCGCGACCGACCTGTCGGGGCAAAGGGCATCGGGCAAAAGCGCCAGTACCGTCTGCGGGGCCCTTTCGGTCAGGATGCGCCTGCGCAGGGCGGCGGGTGTGGCGGCGTGCTCCATATACCAGCCCAGATGCTTGCGGGCGACGCGGGAACCAAGGTGGGCGCCGTAGAAGGCAAGCATCTCGGTGTAATGGTCGGAGACCATGTCGACAAAGGTCGCGCCGTGGGGGATCGTTGGGGCGGGCGTGCCGAAGATGTGCGCGCCGATCTCGGCCAGTCGCCAAGGCGCGCCTTGGATCCCCCGGCCGACCATGACGCCATCCGCGCCCGACTGCCGCAGAGCGGCGGCGGCGGCGGCGGCATCGGTGATATCGCCATTGGCAATGACAGGGATGCTGACGGCACGCTTGACGGCGCGGATCGCGGACCAATCGGCCTGACCCTTGTAGAACTGACAGCGGGTCCGTCCGTGGATGGTGATCATCTGAATCCCGGCGGCCTCGGCGCGGCTGGCCAGCGTCACCGCGTTGAGCGTGTTGTCATCCCACCCCAGACGGGTCTTCAGGGTCACGGGCACGTCAACGGCGTTTACCACTGCATCGATCAGGGTCAGCGCGTGGTCCAGATCGCGCATCAGCGCGGAGCCGGACAGGCCACCCACGACCTTCTTGGCCGGGCACCCCATGTTGATGTCGATGATCCGCGCGCCCTGCCCCTGCGCCACTCTGGCGGCCTCGGCCATCCAGTGCGCATCATTGCCGGCAAGCTGGACAGCGGTGGCCTGCTCGGTCAGCCCAAGTTCCGCCCTGGCGCGAACGGAGGGCTTGGCCTCCACCATTTCCTGACTTGCGACCATCTCGGAGACCACAAGGCCCGCGCCGAACCTGGACACAAGCCTGCGGAACGGCAGGTCCGTGATCCCAGCCATCGGTGCGAGGAGGACCGGTGGGTCCAGTGAAATATCGGCGATGCGCAGGGTCAAGCTGCTTAATCCTTGTGCGTTCGCGTCCGGAGATACGGCCATTTACCGAGAAACACAAAGGCAGGACGCCGGAAATCCGCGACTTATTGGGCAGGTGCACAAAAATTGAGCAACCTGCATCGGAATTGCGCAGGGTGCGACAGCCGATTGTGCCGCGCACGCTTTGTGAATAGACCGTGGGCCATGAACGCCACGCCGGAAGATCCTGTACCACCGACCGCCGCTGCCCTTATCGTTGCCGCTGGTCGCGGGATCCGAATGGGCGGTGAAATACCGAAACAATACAGACTGTTGGGCGGCATTCCGGTGATCGCGCGCACGATCAAAGCCTTCGACGACCACGCCGCCGTGACACAGATTGTGGTGGTCATCCACGTGGATGACGCGGAGGCCTTCGCCCGCGCCTGCCCGACATGCACAACGCCCCTGATCGTTGTCCATGGCGGAGCGACACGGGATGTCTCTGTCAGGGCCGGACTGGACGCCGTGGACGGCCCGGATATGGTGCTGATCCACGACGCGGCGCGACCTCTGGTATCGCGCGATGTGATCGACGGCGTTTTGGAGGCCTTGCGCGTGCATGAGGGGGCGGCCCCGGCGCTGGCCGTCACGGACGCGCTGTGGCGCGGGGATACAGTGGTCGCCGAATTGCAAAACCGCGCCGGGTTGTGGCGGGCACAGACACCGCAGGGGTTTCGACTGACCGCGATCCGGGCGGCGCACGTTGCTTTCGAGGGAGCCGCCGCCGATGACGTGGAAGTGGCACAGGCGTACGGGCTGGACGTTGCGATCACGGCGGGCAATGAGCGGAACATGAAGCTGACCGCATCGGGCGATTTCGAGCGGGCCGAGCAGATGATGGGACAGACATTGGATATCAGAGTTGGCAACGGGTTTGATGTCCATCGGTTTGGACCGGGCGATCAGGTCTGGCTCTGCGGTATAGGCGTGCCCCATCGGCGCGGCCTTCAGGGTCATTCGGACGCTGACGTGGGACTGCATACATTGACGGACGCCATTTACGGCGCGTTGGCGCAGGGCGATATCGGAACCCATTTCCCGCCCTCGGACCCGCAATGGAAGGACATGCAGAGCCATGTTTTCCTGACCCATGCTGTGGATCTGGCGGTTGCCATGGGGTTCGATATCTCGAACGCCGATGTGACGATCATGTGTGAGTTGCCAAAGATCGGGCCGCATGCGGCCCGGATGCGGGCGCGGGTGGCGGAGTTGCTGCTGATCGACGTGGGGCGTGTATCGGTAAAGGCCACGACGACGGAACGGCTTGGATTTACTGGGCGAGAGGAAGGGATTGCGGCGATGGCGACAGTCACGTTGGTTGGAAAAGTCGGGGTAGCATCTTGAGCCGGATCATTGCGACGGTTGGTGGTGTTGGGCTGTTGAAGCCCGCACCGGGGACGTGGGGCAGCGCCGTGGGGCTTTTGCTAGGCGTCTTGATCCACATGCTCGGCGGCTTCTGGCTGCTGCTGGCGGCGACCTTCGCTGTGACCGCTGTGGGCTATTGGGCCGTGGCCGCAGAGGTAGGTGACAGCGAGGAGGATCCGTCGGAGTTCGTGATTGATGAGGTTGCCGGCCAATGGGTGGCGCTTTGGCCGGTCTCGTTCGGGGCGACACTGACGGGCACCGACATTCTGGCGCTCTATCCCGGTCTGATCACTGCGTTCCTGGCGTTTCGGGCCTTTGATATTCTAAAGCCCGGCCCGGTGGGATGGGCGGATCGGCAGCATGGCGCGTTCGGGATCATGGCAGATGATGTGATCGCAGGGTGGCTTGCGGCGATGATTGTAGCGCTGGTCGCGGTGTTCGCGCATCTGGTGGCAGTATGAGCGGCGCTGACCCGATGTCGGGGGCAGACCCCTCCTTGGGCACGCGCCCCGATGCGGGGGCGCCCGCCCTCCTCGCAGGGTTGCGGAGCCGGGGGTGGATGCTGGCCACGGCGGAATCCTGCACCGGTGGCTTGATCGCAGGTGCCGTGACGGCGGTGCCGGGATCGTCCGACGTGTTCGAGCGCGGATTCGTGACCTATTCCAACACTGCCAAGATCGAAATGGTGGGCGTATCAGAGACGACCTTGATCGCACACGGCGCGGTCTCGGAGGATGTCGCGAGAGAAATGGCATCTGGGGCATTGGCGCGGTCCGAGGCGGACATCGCAGTATCTGTCACGGGGATTGCCGGGCCCGGAGGATCGGATCACAAGCCCGAAGGGCGGGTGTGTTTCGGGCTGGCTCATGCAAGTGACGTGGTGTCGGAAACCGTCGAATTCGGCGCGATTGGTCGTGATGGCGTGCGCGCGGCGACGGTCGTTCATGCATTGGCGATGGTTCTGGCCCACACGGTTCGCAAAGCGCCCTATTAGCAGGCAGAGGCCGCGATTTTCGCCCGCATCCTCGGCATTTCCCGAATTGCACAGGATTTAGCCGGTCAATCCCGCCCCCGCCTCTTTTTTCCGCTACCCGAACCCGCTTTGACCCGCCCGAACACATTGGGAGGGGACACAATGAACGGAGCGGACACCGCGTGGATCATCGTCGCAACGGCGCTGGTCCTATTCATGTCATTGCCGGGGCTGGCATTGTTTTATGGCGGACTTGTGCGGGCACGCAACGTGTTGAGCGTGTTCATGCACGTCTATGCCATTGCCTGTTTGATAAGTCTGCTGTGGCTGGCGGTGGGATATTCCATCGCGTTTGGTCCAGGAACATCGGGCTATTGGGGCGGCCTGGATCGCGTGTTCCTGAGCGATGTTGACGCCGGCACCGTCTTTGGCACCCTGCCCGAAGTCCTGTTCTTTGCGTTCCAGATGACCTTTGCGATCATCACGCCCGCGCTGATCGTCGGCGCTTATGTGGAGCGGATCGGGTTTGGCTTCGTGCTGTTGTTCTCTGCACTCTGGATGCTGGTGGTTTATGCGCCGGTCGTGCATTGGATCTGGGGGGGCGGAATGCTGTCGGACGGCGGCCTTCTGGGAGACGTGGGCGTGCGCGATTTCGCAGGCGGCATCGTAGTCCATGAGACGGCAGGCCTGGCAGCGCTGGTTCTGGCGGTGCTGCTGGGGCGGCGCAGAACCGATACGGTGCCGCCGCACAATCCCGGCATGGTGATGATCGGGGCCGCGATGCTTTGGGTCGGCTGGTTCGGCTTCAACGGAGGCAGTCAGTTGGCCGCTGATGGCGGCGCCGCGATGGCGATCACCGTCACCCATATCTCGGCCGCGGCGGCCTCGCTGACCTGGGGGCTGTGGGAGAAGATCAAGTACGGCAAGATGTCCCTCGTGGGTGTTGTCACCGGTACGATTGCGGGGCTGGCATCAATCACGCCCGCGTCTGGGTTTGTCGGCCCGGTGGCGGCGCTGATCATCGGTTCTGTCGCGGGGATCCTGTGCCAGGAGGCGGTGAATTTCATCCGCAACAAGGTGCGGATTGACGACACGCTGGATGTCTTCGCGGTTCACGGTGTGGGCGGCATCTTCGGGTCCATCATGATTATCGTCTTCGGCTCGGATGTGAGCGCTTATGCACAGTTCGGTGGCCTTGCAATCGTGGGCCTGTGGACAATTGTGCTGACGTTCGTGATTGCCAAGCTGGCAGGGTTGGTGACACCGCTGCGCGCGACCGAGGAGGAGGAGCAGCAAGGCTTGGATATTGCTGTGCACGGAGAGCGCGCTTACGACATGAGTTCCTGAGCATAAGCCATTGATGCGATGGCAAAAGGCGCGGAATTCGACCGGGCGTTCCAGGTGTGGATGAGTGTGGACAGCGAGCGGGCAAGCCCCGACCCTGATTGAGGCTGTCAGATCGACGCGTTCACCCCGTAAAGCGCCGCAGCCCGGGCTTCATAGGCGCGCACGATCCGCTTCATCGCGTCCATGAAGAACATGCCGGCGGCCCCTTGCAACAGCCGGTTCCGGAACTCGAAATCCACATGGAAATGGACGTCGCAGCCCGCCTCCGTCGCCTCGAACCGCCAGTCCGAGGCCAGGTGTTTGAACGGACCATCGACATAGGCCGTGTCGATGCGCAGATCGTTCTCAAAGAGGTCCACACGGCTCAGAAATTTTTCGCGGAACATCTTGAAGCCCACGACCATATCGACGTGCATGACGTCGTGATCGTCCTCCCGCTCCACCGATTTTACGCGGGTTGCGATGGTCCATGGAATAAACTCGGGGTATTTCTCCACGTCGGCCACAAGGTCGTACATCTGACGTGCCGAATATGGCAGGGGGCGGATCTCGGAATGGCTCGGCACATCTGCCCTTTCGGCTTTCTTGTCTGACCTCCATGTCATAAAACGCAACGGTTAATTCAAGGCATGGGCGCGATTTGAGCCCGATTTGGGGACGCGAATGGTGCATGAGGGATACAGGGTCGAGCAAATGATCTCGGCCAAGAGCATTGCGGCGCGGATTGAAGAACTGGCGCGCGAGATCGAGGCCGATTACGCAGGCACCGGCAAACTGGTGGTTGTGGGTCTGCTGCGCGGATCATTTGTGTTCATCGCCGATCTGGTGCGCGAGTTGGACCTGCCTGTGGAGGTCGATTTCCTGGAGGCGTCGAGCTATGGCAACGAGATGCAATCCTCACGTGAGGTGCGCATTCTCAAGGACATACGTGGTGAGATCCAGGGTCGCGATGTGCTGGTGGTGGAAGATATCGTCGACACCGGCCACACGTTGAGACATGTGGTGGCCCTGCTGCGCCAACGCGATCCGGCGCGTCTCAAGACCATCGCGCTTCTTAACAAGAAAATCCGCCGCGAAGTGGAGATTGAGGCCGATTGGGTGGGGTTCGAGATCCCTGACGAATTCGTCGTAGGATATGGCATTGATTACGCACAGCGTAACCGCAACCTTCCATTCATCGGCAAGGTGGTGACTGAGTGAAATAATGGCGCGCCATTTTGGCCGTTTGTTGAAAGTTACCCACAGGGGCAGAGACAATCGGCACGCCATCGCGGGACTCCGTTGAGGATGCGGCCATGACCGTCTGCGGGGTCGAGACCACCGCGCGTGGCGTGCCTGTCGCTTTGCTCGCCGACGGCGCCGGAGCGCAGGCTCAACCCATCGACTTTGGCGAGGTGCGGGTGGGCTATCTTGGTCAAAGCGCCGCTGACTGAAAGGCGGGATTGCGCCACGCGGGCACGGTCTCCGGGCGGTGGCACTTATTGCCTGTCCACCATGGTCGCCATGCAATCGCAACGGTTCGACATTGGTCGCCGCAATGAGATGAACGCGGTGAGCGAGAGTGCGCTTTACAGCCGAAGTTTTCAGGTCGCCGGGATCTTGGAACGGGCCGCGCCGGATGCGACCCGCGATGCAGATCAGGTCATCGGCTCGACGTCCCGCCGACCCGGCTGAACCAGGCTTCAGATCTTGCCGGTTCGGCAGGTTCGGAAAGGTCGGATGGCGGATTGTCAGGGATGCAAGGGTCAGGCGGTGTTGCTCCTCGGACAGACAACCGGCGACCCTGCGCCGATGTGCAGGTGGGCGTGCGGGCACACACAAACGCGTGAGTTGACACAAGGTCGCAGGCAGTTAGCGTGAAGCGACGAATGTCCCCTTACCGGAGTGCTTTCCCATGTCCCTAACCAAACCCGTTATTGTCGGCGCCGTGCTTGGTGCGCTGGTCGTGTCCAGTGTTGCCGTGACAGCTATCGCCCAAGAGAGACCCGACCCCGCTATCGGCGCCCGCCAGGGGCATATGCAAGTCATGAATTTGAACCTCGGTATCCTGGGTGAGATGGCGCGAGGTAACATCGAGTATGACGCTGAGGTGGCTCAGGCCGCCGCCGACAACCTTGTGGCGATGGGCTCCATCAACCAGCGCTTCTACTGGCCCGAGGGCACCGATACCGAAAGCGTGGAGGGAACGCGCGCCCTGCCCGCACTCTGGGATGATCAGGCTGCGCTGTTCGAGATCGCGGCGCGCTTTACCCCGGCAGCAGAAGGTCTGGCTGCCGTCGCAGGCCAGGGATTGGACGCCATGCGCCCGGCCGTTGGCCCGATGGGTGCAGTGTGTGGCGATTGCCACGAGGCGTTCCGGGAAGAGCGGTAAAGTGTGTCGTCACGGCGGCATGTCTGATGTCGCCGTGTCGCGTGGTCGTGCCGCCGCATCGAAAGCCATGCCATGCCTCCAGTGATCCGCTGGGCCATTTTCCTTGGCGTTGTCGGCCTGGGCACTGCATGGTTCCTAACCCGGCCCGTGCACATCACCGATGCCGATGTTGCTGGGCTGTCGGGTGATGCAGTGGCAGGCGAGGCGGTGTTCTGGGCCGCAGGCTGCGCGTCGTGCCACAGCCGCGAAAACGCCACAGGGCAGGACCGATTGCTGCTGACGGGTGGCCAGTCTTTCCCGTCTGATTTTGGGACCTTCTTTGCCCCCAACATCTCCCCCGATCCGAATAATGGGATCGGCACCTGGAGCCTCGCGCAATTTCTGACCGCTTTGCAAAACGGCATCAGCCCCGAGGGCCAGCACTATTACCCCGCTTTCCCTTACACGGCTTACCGTCTCGCGGACCGACAGGACCTGGCCGACCTGTTTGCGTTTATGCAAACCCTGCCCGCCTCTGACGCGGTGTCTCAGCCCCACGACGTGGGCTTTCCGTTCAACATTCGCCGCAGCGTCGGCCTTTGGAATGTGCTGAACCTGCGCGATACATTCGTTGTAAACACCGATCTGACGGAGTCCGAAGCGCGCGGACGCTATCTTGCCGAGGCGCTGTCGCACTGCGCAGAATGCCACACGCCGCGCAACGCGATCGGGGCTGTGGATCGCGCACGATGGTTGCAGGGCGGGCCAAATCCATCGGGACGCGGAACCATTCCGGCGCTGACCACTGATCAGCTGAGTTGGTCGCAGGACGAGATCGCCGCCTATCTCAACGACGGTTTTACGCCTGAATTCGACACAGCCGGTGGCCTGATGCGCTCTGTGATCGCGAACCTGTCGCAACTCCCCCCGGAGGAGCGGCTGGCCATCGCGGCCTATCTGCGCGCCGTACCAGCCAGTGGCGACCGTCCTTAACCCGACAGTAAGACCGATCCTGATAGACCAGATGTGATACGCGCTTATTCAGAGGCAGTTTCATGGCTGTGCCAATATCTTCCGATCCCGATGCCCCATTTGTGGACAAACGCCGTGTCTCTCAGGACGGGTTGCGGAAGCTGGGGCGTCTGGCGGAGCAGACGGGCACTCATATCGTTGATCTGGCGGGTTTTCTGCAGCGTATTGATGCAGATGCTATGCACCAGTTGAGCGTCGTGGATGAGGTGGCCGGACAGGCACATACCCTCACCCAAATCAACCGCAACATGACCGATGGCCTTGGCACGGTCGCCGCAGCGAACGCACGGGCTATGGGCACAGTGGATGGCTCCCTCGAAGCTCTCAAGGCATCTTCGGATCGGTCCCGCGATGTGGCGGAATGGGTCGGGCAACTGGACGGCGCCTTGAAAACGGTGGAGGCAACGCTGAAGGAGGTCAGCCGTGCAAACCAGCGTATTGCGGAGATTGCGAAGCATGTGAATATCCTGGCCGTGAACGCCAGGATCGAGGCGGCGCGCGCCGGCGATATGGGGCGCGGTTTTGCCGTCGTGGCGGAGGCGATCAACGCGCTTAGCAAGGAAACCTCTGACGCCGCGACAGACGTGACAGGATCTACCGCCACTCTGCGCGGGTTGATCGGCGGCTTGCGCGATGATGCGCTTGGCGTCGCCGCAGGTGCGGAACAGGTGCTTGAAGGCGCCTCCGCCACTGACAGCGCATTGGCACAGATCAGCCAGGACGTGCGTTCCGCGTCCCGGGATACGGAATTTCTGACCACGGCCGCCAATGCGGTTTCCGCCGCGATGGATCGGTTCGGACCAGCGTTCGAGGCGCTGACCGAAGGCCTCCACGCGACAGCGGCAGACGTGCAGCGCGCCAATCAGCGGGCGGAAGACATCGTTGACACAAGCGAACAGGCCATTCAAGTCGCTGTTCAACTGGGGGGAGTCAACGACGACGCCCACATTATCGAGTTGGTCCAGGACAATGCCGCCCGGATCGGTGCCCTGTTCGAGGAGGCCATAGAAGACGGGACGATCAGCATGCAGGCGCTGTTCGATGCGACGTATGTGCCGATCGAGGGCAGCAACCCGGCCCAGGTCATGGCCCCTTACACCCGGTTCACCGACAGTGTCCTGCCCGCAATTCAGGAGCCGATCCTGCAAGCCGACCCCCGCGTCGTCTTTTGTGCCGCCGTGGACCGGAACGGCTATTTACCGACGCACAATATGCAGTTCTCGGCACCGCAGCGCGACGATCCGGTGTGGAACGCCGCGCATTGTCGCAACCGACGTGTGTTTGACGACCGCGTAGGATTGAAATCGGGCTTGAGCGAAGAATCATTTCTGATGCAGACCTACCGCCGTGATATGGGCGGAGGGGCCTTTGTCTTGATCAAGGACATCTCCGCTCCGATCATCGTCAGCGGTCGCCACTGGGGCGGTTTGCGCATGGGAGTGACCCCGCGCACCTAGCCCTTGGCCAGCTTCAGCAGACGGTTCGCCCGCAATCGCGCAAAGTCATCGCCGGCGTGGTAGGATGACCTTGTCAGCGGCGTGGCCGACACCATGAGAAACCCTTTGCCCCAGGCGGCCTTCTCGTAGGCCGCGAAATCCTCGGGCGTCACAAAGCGGTCCACGGCGTGGTGCTTGGGCGTCGGTTGCAGGTATTGCCCGATGGTCAGGAAATCAATATCTGCGGCGCGCATATCGTCCATTACCTGCACGACGCCTTGGCGATCCTCCCCCAGGCCCACCATGATGCCGGATTTGGTAAAGATCGTCGGATCCATCTCCTTGACGCGCTGCAAAAGGCGCAGGGAATGGAAGTACCGCGCTCCGGGGCGCACCTCGGGGTAGAGGCGGGGAACCGTCTCCAGGTTGTGATTGAAGACGTCGGGTTTGGCGTCGACAACAATCTGCAGGACGGAGGGATCCGCCTTTATGAAGTCCGGTGTCAGGATCTCGATCGTCGTGGTTGGCGCGCGTTTGCGGATTGCGCGGATGGTCTGGGCAAAATGCTCCGCGCCGCCGTCCTCTACATCGTCGCGGTCGACGGAAGTAATAACAACATGGTTGAGGCCGAGCTTCTGGACCGCATCCGCGACGCGCCCTGGTTCAAATACATCCAGATCGTCGGGCGGCTTGCCCGTCGCAATATTGCAAAACGTGCAGGCGCGGGTGCAGACCTCGCCCATGATCATCATCGTGGCATGGCCCTGAGACCAGCATTCGCCGACGTTGGGACAGCCTGCTTCTTCGCACACTGTAGTGAGCTTATGGTCCCGCATAATCTTGGCGGTCGCCTTATAGCCTTCCCCTACAGGGGCCTTTACCCGGATCCACGAGGGCTTTCTGGGCTGAGGATTATCAGCCTTGCGTGCCTTTTCAGGGTGGCGTTGTTCGGGGATCTTCAGGTCACGCATCAGGGGCTCCGGATCAAGACTTTCTTAACAAATAGAGCGTTCTCCCGGAGATGTCAGGGGCCATTTTCGCCACAGCAGGCATGTCGCGGACAAATGCTTCATGCGACCACGCCCGGTTCGTCCGCGATAAGGCTATCCACCCGTATCGGACGTTGACACGATGACGCCGGCCTGAGGGCGCACAACCGCGAAGGTGCCGCGTGCGACGGCACCATCAGCCAGCGATTGAAAGTAGGGCGTGCAGGCGGCCACAGCGGCGGCCCCATAGGCCTGCGTGCCGACCATCATCATCTGATCGCACTGCGCGGGCGACATGGTTTGCGCCATCGCGGGGGTGGCGGCGGTCGCAAAAAGAGCGATGGAGAGGGCTTTGAGAGGCAGGGTTATCATGGGGCTTCCGATCAGTTTGGAGGACGCCGCACGGACGTCATGAATGGACAAAAACACGTTATATCCCTACCCAGGCAAGCCGCCCCTCGCCTGTAAACTGTTATGCTGTTGGCATTTGACGCAGATTGTTAAAGCTCTGATTCCACAAGATTTTAATTGTCGTTAATAGAATGTAACCGCCCGATTGCAGCGAGGAAAAGGTCTGTTTCCTCATTCCTGCCACAATCGAACGCGCGCATTTTCCTTGGGTTAGTCCCGTTGCGCCGGAACAAATCCGCAAGCGGCCTCATAGTGTTGCAACAGCCGCTGCAGCCCGATCTTGAGCACTACTTTGCCGGAGCGTGCGGACCAGCCAAGACGCTTTTCGGCGCTCTCCAGCCCCTCCAGAAAACAGCAGACCCGCATCACCACATCGCCCAGTCCGGGCCCCAGCGTATCCAACGCATCCGAGACCCGTTGACGTGCGTCGCGGGGACCCTCGCCGATGCCGCCATCGGCCATGAAGCCGCCGCGGTCCGATCCGGTCAGGAACCGATCCCAGTTCTGACCCACGCGCGGCCCCATCTGGGCGCGCTCGAAATCTTCACGCAGCCGTTCACCAACCTGCACCAGTTCCGGGCCAAGAAACGCCTTCCCGTCGGTGCCCTTGCGCCGAGCCAGACTGGCCAGCGGCGATTCGGAGAGGTTGACGCGCAACCGCACCGGTTTGCCGCCGTCGCCCGATACCGTCCGCGCGCCCCAATCGGCGTGCTGACCCTGAAATGTGCTTGGCCCCTCTGCGAATCCCGACACTCCGATCCGGCGCTTGCGGTCCTCGTCCAGCAGACGCTTCAACGCCGTCTTGCCAACGGTGGTTATGCCATAGCGGGTCAGTTTACCGCCCTTATGAAGGCATGAAATCCAGTCCTTGACGGCAAACGCCTGCGCTACGGTGCGGTCAACCACGGCCGTCCGGGTTTGTTCGCCGTTCATGCCCTGGCGCAGAACCACGGCCTTGTCCATATCCTGTGCCACTGCCAAAACAGCGCCGGTCTCACACAAACGTCGTAAAATGCGCCGCGCTTCACGAGTTATTAGTGCCTCGTCGTGAAGTGGCGTCCGTATAGGGGCAGTCATACGCCTCGTCTCCTCATTCATTGTCCAATTTCGGCGCGAGTTTGTCATCTCGGCCAGGGTGCTGAGCGCGTCGTCGATCAGCGGATCATCGCGCCGGGTTTCAATTTGTCGAACCCGTCGGCAAACGGTCGACGGGGCCTGACCCGACGCCTTTGCAATGTCACGAAGTGAGTGACCCGCTGACACATGTGCCAGGTATTGTCGTGCCGCCTCAGGCACCCATCCCGGCATCTCTGGGCAGGTTAACGCTTTGTCAGAAGCGAATTGGGTCATGGCTTTTTCGGCCCTTCACTGGATGAAACATGACGAGCAGATTTCCGCCTTATTGATTACTGAACGGTTAATATCTGTGGATAAGTCGAAAATTGTTTCCAATGTGTAAACAGATTGGAAGGGTCCGAACGGGCGATCGGCACCTGGCGCAACGGGACCAATTTGTGGGTCACTGTGAGGAGGAGATTTCCTCTGACCGGAGACTGAAAATGACCGACCTGAACTCGCATTTGTCCACCATGCACCGCCCCGGATTGCTGGTCCGCGCCGCCACTTTGGCTTGTGAAACAGGGGATGCGCTCCGGCGGGCCAAGCGCAGGCCCGTGGGCAAACTGCTGGCCGAGGAAGAGATTTTGAACGCCGCAAGGATGGGCGGTGGAATGGGGTATTCGCCTACCCGACACGTCCAGGTCATGAGCGCGCTGCTGGCCGCCGCACGTTCGGTTGTCTAGAAAATTTGACGCGATTGCGAACAATCGCCAGAGGCTGCACCTGTGGATAAACAGCCCCTGAATCAAGTCGGACGTCGGCAGAATCACTACATGAAGGCGTCCGGCATCGAGGCTTTCTTCTGCACCACAAAGGCGCGCAACTGCTCGTTGATTGCGGGGTCGAGGTGTGGTTGCTGATAGTCCCCCAGCATCTTCTCGACCTTGATCGCGGCCAACTCGTAGGTAGATCTGCCCCCCTCCTCCGACCAGGTCTCGTAGGGTTTGTAGTCGAGCAGGCCGGAGCGCCAGAAGGCCGTCTGGTAGTTCGCCTGCGTATGGGCGCAGCCGAGGAAGTGACCACCGGGGCCGATTTCGCGCAGAGCATCCATGGCCTGTCCATTCTCGTCAGTGGCGACGCCTTCGGACATCTTATGCAAGAATCCCCAATTGATCGGCGTCCATGACGAATTTTTCGGGCGAGGCCGACAGCCCCCCCTCCAGCCAACCACAGGCGTGCAGCATGAAGTTGACGCCCGACAGCAGCCCCATGTTGAGCGAGTTGGCCGTCTCATACCCGGCCTGCGCGTCGGGGATCTTTGATCCGGTGAAAGACCCGGCGGAGCGGTAAGGCAGACCCAACCGTCGCGTCAGTTGTCCCATCCCGTAGGTGATCTGCGATGTCTCGGGCGTGCCAAACGTCGGCGCGCCGGAGTTCATGTCGATCGACGTGACCATGGCACCCAGGATCGCGGGCGAGCCTGCGCGCACCAGTTGGGAATAGGCCACGCCTGCCAGCCCTTCGGCCAGACATTGGGTCAGCGTGCCGACCACGGATACAGGTGCCATGGCACCGCCCACGATAAATGGCGAGATGATCGAGGCTTGCCCCGCGGCCGCATATTCCTCCAAGGCGCCCATCATCACGCCGTCAAAGGTCAGCGGAGAGTTGATGTTGATCAGCGAGGTCATCACAGTATTGGCCTCGACCACATCCGCGCCGAACAGGATTTTCGACATCTCAATCGAATCGGCGGCGCGGCATGGCTCTGTCACCGATCCCATGTAGGGTTTGTCCGACAGCGTCATATGGGCATAGAGCATGTCGAGGTGGCGCTTGTTGACGGGCACATCCGTGGGTTCACATACCGTGCCACCGGAATGGTGCAGCCATTTCGACATGTAGCCCAGTTTCACGAATTTTTCGAAATCGGCCATGGTGGCGTAGCGTCTTCCGCCTGCCAGATCATTGACAAACGGCGGGCCGTAGACTGGGGCCAGCACGAGGTTCCTGCCGCCAATCTCCACATCACGGGCCCGGTTGCGGGCGATTTGCGTGAACTGCGCCGGCGCGGTTTTTATCAAGTCACGCGCAAGGCCGCGCGGGATATGGACACGCTCGCCATTCACATCCGCGCCGGCGTCGCGCCAGCGTTTCAGCGCGGGTGGGTTGTCGACGAACATGACGCCTATCTCTTCGAGCACCGTCTCGGCGTTGGCCTCGATGATCTCAAGCGCCTCATCATGGAGGATGTCGAGGTTGGGGATCTTGCGTTCGATAAAACGCGCGGTCTCAAAGCTGACAGCACTGCGTGAGGCCCTGCGCGCCGCACCGCCGCCCCCGCGCCCACGCCGTGCTGCTGGTGCTGCTTGATCCGCTTCGCCCATGACGTCCTCCGAAAGGCTTACCTTGTAGGAAGTTCCTACCGCGCAGGTCCGTCGTTCCACGGCATATGTGCGACCTATCGGAGGCGGATGCGACATCGGGATGTCGATGCCTTTTGACCAACGGCATCGGAACATGCACTGTGATTGTTCCTAGGGGGGAAAGTCCATGGCAGATCCGGGTCCGAAGCGGCGGGGCACCGAAGAGCGGACAACCTTGACGGCGTCCGAGATCACCGCGCTGGCGCATCTTTATCGCGGTGAGGTCTACCGATCCACCATCTGGCGCACACGGCTCGACACCACGACCAACTGGGCGGTGGTGACCCTGGGCGTGGCGCTGTCGATCTCTTTCTCATCACCAGAGTCCTCACCGCTGCCACTGGTGCTGGTGGGGGTCCTGATCTTGCTGTTCCTGATGCTGGAGGCCCGCAGATACCGTTATTTCAACGTCTGGCGCGCACGGGCGCGATGGATGGAAACGCATTTCTACGCGCCGATGCTGTATGACGGTGATCTCCACATGGAGGATGAATGGCAGAAAACCCTGTCCGAGGATTATCTGCGCCCGCGCCACCATGTCAGCACCTACGTGGCCATCGGGCGGCGCATTCGACGCAACTACCTTTGGATCCTTGTGATCCAGTCTTTGGCCTATATCGGCAAGATTGTAATCCATCCTACCCCGGCCGAAACGTTTTCGCAGGTTGTGGATCGCGCCGACATCGGACCGTTGCCAGGGGAAGTCGTGTTGGCGATCGGGATGCTCTATTTGCTGAGTTGGGTCGTCATCGCTGTCCTGAGCCAGCGCAAGGATGCCGCGCGAAGCCAGCAACGGGGCAATAAAACGGGCAGCACCATGGGGTGACGGCACAGATCGCAAGCCCTGCCCCTTGCAGCGCCCTGCCCTGCGGCTTAATCGACGTGCATGAACACAGCCGCTGTCCCAGACCCCGCCAACCACGAACGCTTGCTGATTATCGACTTCGGTAGCCAGGTCACGCAACTCATCGCGCGCCGCCTGCGCGAGTTGAACGTGTATTGCGAAATCCACCCTTATCAGAACGTCGATGACGAGTTTATTGCGACGTTTGCACCCAAGGCGATCATCTTTTCCGGTGGGCCGGATTCGGTCACGCGGGACGGCTCTCCGCGTCCGCCGCAGGGGGCGTATTCGATGGGCGTACCAATCCTTGGCATCTGCTACGGCCAGCAGGTCATGATGCAGGATCTGGGTGGTGAGGTGCGCGGCGGCAAGATCTCGGGCGGCGGCGGTACCGCCGAATTCGGGCGGGCGCGCGTGACGGCTTTGGGCGATCTGGCGCTGCTGGAGGGGTGGTTCACTGAGGGACCAGAGCAGGTCTGGATGAGCCATGGCGACCACGTGGCCAAGCTGGCACCCGGGTTTGAGGTCTACGGAACCTCGCCCAATGCGCCCTATGCGATCACGGCAGATCGGGCGCGCAACTTCTATGCAGTCCAGTTTCATCCGGAAGTGCATCACACTCCGCGCGGCGCAATGGTGTATGAGAATTTCGTCAAGCTGGCAGGCTTCAGCGGCGATTGGACCATGAGGGCTTACCGCGAGCAGGCGGTAGAGGCGATCCGCGAGACGGTCGGTGATGCCAAGGTGATCTGCGCGCTCTCGGGCGGCGTTGATTCTTCGGTCACAGCGGCGCTGCTTCATGAGGCGATTGGCGATCAACTGACCTGCGTGTTCGTGGACCATGGATTGCTACGGCTTGATGAGGGCATCGAAGTGGTGGAGATGTTCCGCGACCATATGAACCTGCACGTCATACACGCCGAAGAGCAGGAGCTGTTTCTGGGCGAATTGGAGGGCGTCAGTGATCCGGAGACCAAGCGCAAGATCATCGGGCGGCTGTTCATCGATGTGTTTCAGAAATATGCCAACCAGATTGAGGGCGCGGCCTTTCTCGCCCAAGGCACGCTCTATCCTGATGTTATTGAAAGCGTAAGCTTTTCCGGTGGGCCGTCGGTGACGATCAAAAGCCACCACAATGTCGGTGGGCTGCCTGAAAAAATGGGCCTTCAACTGGTGGAACCGCTGCGGGAGCTGTTCAAGGACGAGGTTCGCGCGTTGGGCCACGAACTGGGCCTGCCTGCCCATTTCATCGCCCGCCACCCCTTTCCCGGCCCCGGTCTCGCGATCCGTTGTCCCGGTGAAATCACGCGCGAAAAGCTGGACATTCTGCGGCTTGCGGATGCGGTCTACATCGACCAGATCCGCAAGCACGGCCTTTACGATGAGATCTGGCAAGCGTTCGTGGCGATCCTTCCCGTGCGCACCGTTGGCGTGATGGGCGATGGGCGCACCTACGATTTTGCCTGCGCCCTGCGCGCCGTGAACAGCGTCGACGGGATGACCGCGGATTATTATCCGTTCAGCCATGAGTTTCTGGGCGAAACCGCGACCCGGATCATCAACGAAGTCGCCGGCATCAACCGGGTCACCTATGACATCACATCCAAGCCGCCCGGTACAATCGAGTGGGAGTAACCATTGCGCAGGCCGCAGTATCCCATGCGCGTCACGATACGACTTAACCACCCGTGTTTTATTGCCCAGGTGAAGCAGATCCTGAACCCGAAGTTGAAAGCGTTAGGTTCACTTCTGGCCTCCGTCACAGCATCAGCTCCGAACGGTTTTCAAGGAAATGGTCAATGAGGCGGCGCGTCAGGGCCTTTTGCGGACCGATGTCAGGCCAGACGGCATAGATGCCCAATTCAGGCAGAGCCCAGTCTGGCAAGATCCGGACCAGCCTGCCCTGACCGATATCGTTTTCAATCTCACCAAGGGGAACGTGCCAAATCCCCAGCCCTGCCAGGACCGCAGCTTTTGCCGCGTCCATTGTGTTCACCTCTATCCGCCTGTTTTCCGGCTCAACGTCACGCGATTGCCCGTCGCGTTCCAGTGTCATCACAGATGGGATCTGCGTGACGTCGATGAAGTCGTGCTCCGTCAGATCTTGAGGTGTCTCAATCGGTTTCCGCTCCGCGAGGTAATCCGGCGTGGCCACCAAGAGCCGTTTGAAATCGGCGATGCGGCAACTCTTCAGGCTGCTGCTGCGCAGTGTCCCGAGCCGGATCTCCGGATCAAAGCCGTTTTCGACGAGATCCGTCGGCACGTCGCTGCAATGAAGCGAAATCGCGACCATCGGGTGCTGTTTTGTGGAACTCCAAAGTGCCGCGTGCAGGCGGCCTTGTTCGCCGAAGACGGGCATCGCGATGCACAGCGCGCCGACGGGTTCGTCGTTGCCTGCATGGATCGCATCCAATGCCTCTTCGCCCGCGGTGAGCATGCGGCGGGCGGGGTCCAGTGCGATTTGCCCTTCAGGTATCAGCGACATCGACCGGGTGGAGCGGAAAAACAATGTCACGCCCTGGCAATGCGGGGCAGACATTTGATCCGTTCGTTTATATCGGCCTGCTTGCAGGGCAGACCCTGGACAAACCCATCGCCACAGGCCGCGATCTGTTGGTCCGAGTGAACGCCGTTTCGGTCAACCGGTTGACACCAAGATCCGTCAGAACCGCGCACCCGAAGGCGACGCACCTGCGATTCCGGGCTGGGATGCCGTTGGCGAAATTGTCGAGGCTGGCAGAGATGCTACGATTTTCAAGACCGGCGGTCAGGTCTGGTACGCTGGTGCGAACAATCGCTCCGGGACCAACGCGGAATATCATCCGGTAGACGAACGGATCGTGTGCCATGCGCCCAGGTCCGTCAGTGAGGCAGCGGCGGCGTCCCTGCCCCCGACTGCGCTGATAGCCCACGAGATGCTGTTCGACCGCCTACGCGTGGACAACCCGGTGCCGGGTGCGGCGCAGGCTGTCGTGATTATCGGCGGGTCTGGCGGCGTCGGATCAATCGTGATCCAGCTCTTTTGCGCCAAGACCGACATGACCCTCATCGCGACCGCGTCACGGCCCGAGACGCAGGAATGGCCAAGACATTGGCAACCTGCACGAGGCCACTGCACGGTGGGGTGCCTGATCAAAACACAAGACCGCGGGCCAGCGTATGACGCAGGTTACAGCCTCCGATGTTGAGGGGGCCGCAGCTGCCGCCGACAGGCAGATCGATACGCAAACCATCGACACCAGAATGATCGAGCCGATCCGCGTTAGCGCCCCGCATATCTTCATCGTCGCCGCGCAGTAGGCGACAAGATCACGCTGGATTCATGAGGGTTCACGAAAGAAAAGGGCCAGCCCCGGGTGACGGTCTGGCCCAATTAGTCAACACTCTTTCGCGATCAGCTTTTGCCTTTCCAGGGCACCAGCTTGTTCTCGGCAAGTCGCATCAGAATATCGATGCCAAAACCGATCATGCCGATCAGGATGATGCCCAGGATCACGATATCGGTGTTCTGGAACCGGGATGCGACCATGATCATCATCCCCGCGCCCTGCACGGCGGCCACAAGCTCTGCGGCCACAACCGTGCCCCAACATACGCCCATCGCCACCCGTGCGCCGGTGAAGATCTCGGGCAGGGAGTTCGGGACGATGACATGGCGCATGATCTGCGCCTTGCTGGCCCCCAGCGAATAGGCCGCGTGGACCTTGGAGATGTTGACGCCAGACACGCCAGCCCGCGCGGCGATCGCCATGATCCAAAGTGCTGCGAGGAACAGCAGGACGATCTTACCCACCTCTCCGATGCCGGCCCAGATGATCACCAGCGGGATCAGCGCCAGAGGTGGCACGGGCCGCATGAATTCCACGATCGGATCGAACCAGCCGCGTGCCCAGTTCGACAGGCCCATGGCATAGCCAAGCGGGATGCCGACGATTGCGCCCAATGCAAAGCCGACGATGACCCGGAACAGCGAGTATCCAAGGTGTTGGAACAGCGAATAGCCCCTGAAGCCTTCCGTGCTGATCTCGATCAAACGCGAGAGCACGTTTTCCGGTGGCGGGAGCCAGATCGGCTCCATCTGCAGGCCCTGATCGGGCGAGATATTGATCGACCCACGGGTTGACATCGTAACAGTGCCGAAATCGAGGCTCAGGCGCCCGCCCGGTTCAATTGGCTGGCCGTTCACGGCGATGATGGTGGTGCCGTCATCGCGGGTCAGCAGGTCATTGTTTTGCAACGGCGCAAGCTCGGACCCGTAGGCTTCTATGATTAGGCTGTCGTTGACAGCGAACCCGTCGCCCGGCTCGACCACGGGGGGCTCTGGATCGGGCAAAACGTTGCCTTCTTCATCCACCTGCTCCTCGTACAGCAGGAAAGTGACGGTTGCGGTATCGGTGTTCCCGTCGGCGTCCTGGACGGTGTGTTCGAACGTGTGCAGGCCCAGGGGCGGGCCGGGCATATGCAGGAACGACGGGACGATCACGGAGCCGGTGAACGTGCCCCACAGAAAGAACAGCGCAACGATCGAGATGACCGAGGCGCGCCGGTCCGGGATCACAGCGCTTTCGTCACCGAATGTCACAGTCTTCAGAGACGAAAACCCGGTGGGCGACACAGCGCCCGCAATCAACCGGACAAGGGCGAACGAGGCGATGAAGATCGCGAGATAGATCAGCAGGGGGATCATGATGCGGCCTCCGTGAATGTATCAGTCATGCGCTCGCCTCCATGCGACCCATGATTTCTTCTTCCATGTCCCAGATCATGCCCAGAATTTCTTCACGGACATCATGGAAGCGGGGATCTTTCTTGACCTCTCGCAGATCGGCATCAACGCCCATCTCTGCAAACGGCAATTCATAGGATTTATGGATTCGGCCGGGGCGCGGTGCCATCACGATCAGACGCTCGCCCAGAAGCAGCGCCTCCTCGACCGAGTGAGTGATCAGGATGATGGTTTTTCCGGTCTCTTTCCACAGCTTCAGAACGAGGCTTTGCATCTTTTCGCGAGTCAAAGCATCCAGTGCGCCCAAAGGCTCGTCCATCAAGATGACGTCGGGATCATTGGCAAGACAGCGGGCCAGGGCCACACGCTGCTGCATGCCGCCGGACAGCTCGTAAATCGCCTTTTCCTTGAAATCCTGCAGGCCGACGACATCAAGAAGGTGATCGACATTTGCACGGTAATCGCGTTCACGCTGACCCTTCATGCGGGGGCCGAAGCTGACGTTTTCGCGGACCGACATCCATTCGAACAACGCGCCCTTCTGGAACACCATGCCGCGTTCGGCGTCGGGGCCACGAACTTCATGGCCATTCAACTCGATAACTCCGTCTGTAGGGGCGAGGAATCCGGCAACAATGTTGAGAAGGGTAGTCTTGCCGCAGCCCGAGGGACCGAGGACAGACATGATTTCACCCTGTTTTATATCGAGGGAGACGTCTTCCAGCGCCTGTACCGCTCCGCCACCGGGCAGATCGAAGCGCATGGAGATATTCCGAATGGCCAAGCCGGTCATGTGGGGCCCTTCCGTTTCAAATATATGAGGGCCAGAGATGCATAGATGCGTAGCACCCCCTGAAGAAAAGGGGCCCGGCCTACCTGCTGTGATGGTAGCCGGACCCCTTTCAGATTGAAACGCTTAGTTGGTAGCGTCGGTCAATGGGCCAGGGTTCACACGATCCGTGTAGTCCGCCAGCGCCGAGTCGATGGAGCCCGCTTCCACGAAAACACCGGCAACACCGCCCATGAACGTGGCCATGCCGCCGTCCATCCAGATCGGGCCGAGAACTGTCTCGGCGGATGGGAACGCCATCGTGGCAATTGCGGCGCGTGCGCCTTCGAGGTCCATGCCAGCTTTATCGGCAATGTTTTGCAGCATCGCCTCGTCGCCACCGGCATTCCAGCGATCATTGGCAGCTTGGCCGACGGCGAGGAACTGAGCCACAAGATCGGGGTTTTCGGCTACGAACTCAGCCGGGGCCGAGATCACGTCGAATACCAGAATGCCCACTTCTTCCTTTTCGTCGCCGGTCAGCAAGATGTTACCGTACTCAAGCATGCGGGTATAGCCGCCGCCGTAGCCACAAGCGAAGTCAACTGCGCCTTGCGAAAGTGCCGCGGCACCTTCCGGCGGTGCCATGTCAACAATTTCCAGCGACGCGAGGTCTACGCCGAAGTACTCCATCTGGCGCAGGAAGTCGTAATGTGCGGCAGTTCCGAGTGGAACTGCAACGCGACGCCCCGCAAGCTCGCCCGCGTTATCAGCGTCGATTTCCAGGTCAGAGCGAATGACGCAGTTCTGGTTGTCGGAATACGTCACGGCAACGTCTACAACTTCGATATCCTGGCCCGCGGATGCGGCGACAACAAAGGGCGGAAGACCCTGGGAAACGGCGATCTGCACGTCACCCGATGCCATTGCGGCGGACATGGCGGTGCCGGTCTCGAACGAGACCCAGTTGAGCGTAATGCCCATGGCCTCCTCGAACTCGCCGTTGGCCCATGCGTCGTACATCGGCAGTGGCCACTCAAGGAAGTAGGCTACGGTGATCTCGTCCACGTGGCCGTCGGCCAGCACGGCTGGGGCCGCTCCAAAAAAAGCTGTGCTGGCAACAGCGGTGCCAGTCAGCAAGGATGCGATTGTCTTTTTCATTACTCTCTCCTGTCGGGATAGGTCTTTTCGTTTTTTGCCCCGTTTGCCGGGAGCTTTTGCCAAAGTCCGAACGCACCTTTTTGTTCGACATTGCGGAACTTTAGTTTCATATGGCAGAATAGGTACGCAATTAAGAGTGCGTCAACAGATATTTGACCGGATTGAGCAGACGACCTAGGTCCAAAATGACCGACCGCACGGGCCAGAGCGACACAGGCTCCGAATGGAGGACAGCATGACAAGATCGACGGGAAGTTCAATCGTCAAGAAATGCGCACTCGTGCTGGACGTCATTTCCCAGTCCCGCCGACCGTTGGCATTTGCGGAAATCGTTGCACAGACAGATTTTGTCAAAAGTTCATGCCACCGGATTCTGGCCGTCCTTCAATCCGAAGAGATGATTCAGTACGACAAGGACAGCCGCACCTACCACACCGGACCGCGCCTTCGGCAGTGGGCCCGGTCAAGCTGGCATCGAACGGATTTGCAGGACGCTGCGGCTGGCATCATGGAGGCCCTCAGCGACCAGACCGGAATGAACACTGCGCTATCGATTCTGGACGATCAGCACATTCTGTATCTGCGCACCTTTGACCACGTGCCCATCCGCCTGGCCGCGCGTGCGGGGGATCGTGCTCCACTGCACTGCACTGCGGCAGGCAAGATGAACCTTGTCCATATGACTCCGCATCGCAGGGCTGAGATGCTGGAAAACCTCAACCTGGAGAAATTCACAGAGTACACCAAGACAACAGTTGCCGATCTGGAGGAGGAATTTTCGGCGATCGAGAAAGACGGTTACGCACTCGCCATTCGAGAAGAGTACCTGCATGTCATCGGTGCTGCCGCCGCGATCCGGGATAACCATGGGGCTTTGACCGCCTGCCTCTCACTCTGGACTCTGACAGACAATGCAAATCCTGAGGACCTTCGCGAAAACGTTCCTTCCCTGATGACATCTGCCCGGCGCATCTCTGAACTCATTGGATGGGATCCAACCCTCAACTATCAGGGTTGACCGCCCCGCACCATCTCTTGAATAATGAGACGCGAGTTCTGACATACGAGAGATCAATGAATTCCAGTGCTCCTTCCACGCGGGACTGGCCGCGCTCGCTTTGGGCTCATACCGCCCCTCCTGCTCGTTCGAGCGGCGCTCTGGACGGCTCACTGTCGGTGGATGTCGCGATCATTGGAGGCGGTTTCACCGGCTTGCGTGCGGCGTTGCACCTTTCAGAGGCAGGTACACAGGTGGCAGTCCTCGATGCCACGGATGTCGGCTGGGGGGCCTCCGGTCGAACAGGCGGGCAGGTCAATCCGATGATGCCGTTCAATTCACCGGCAAGAATTGAAAAAATGATCGGCAACCGCGCTTTCACCCTTCTCGCCGAACAATCCTTGAACTCCGCCGATGAGGTTTTTGACCTGATCGAGACCCACCAGATTGACTGTCAGGCGCGTCAAAAAGGCTGGTTGCGGGTTTTGCATTCAACACAAGCCCACAAAAAGGCCGAGGCCGATGTGCGAAACTGGGTCGCGCTGGGGGCCGAGATGCAGGTCGTAGGCCAGGATGAAGTCACGCGCCTCTCTGGTTCGACATTCTACCAAAGCGGGATCGTGAACCCGCGCGGCGGTGCCATTCAGCCGCTGATGTACGTTCGAGGGTTGGCAGAAGCCGCACGGCAGCACGGAGCGCATATTTTTGGTGGCAGTGCTGTCACATCACTCAAGAAAGTTGGAGACCGCTGGCGTTTGATCACAGCGCGCGGTCATGTGGATGCCGCCTGGGTGATCGTGGGCACCAACGGGTACACTGACAAACTGATACCCAATCTGGCAAAGACGATCATCCCCATCTCGCCTGTGCAGATTGCCAGCGGACCGCTTCCTCCAGAGGTCATTGACGACATCCTTCCTGATGGCCACACGATATCTGACTCCCGACGGATCATTATGTATGCTCGCCGCGAGCCCGATAACCGCATCGTGTACGGCGGCCACGGGGCAACCGACAAACGCGGAAACCTTGTGGGTTTCGACTGGTTGGCAAAGGACGCCGAGCGCGTGTTTCCGCAGTTGAGGGGAACCAGGTGGACCCACCGCTGGGGCGGTCGCATAGCAATCACAGGCGACCACCTGCCTCACCTGCACGAGCCGAAACCGGGGCTTGTAATTGGCCTTGGATACAACGGGCGCGGCGTTGCCATGGCGAATGTCATGGGCCGTGTCATGGCCGAGCGTGTGTTGGGTGCGTCGCCGAATGCCCTGCCTTTCCCGGTCAACGACATCGCAAAAATCCCAATGCGCGGCCTGCAAGTCTTTGGCATGCCATTCGTTATCCGCATGATGCGCCTGCGCGACTACCTTGAGACCCGATAGCCCGACCGGAGCAGTTGTGAAACTCGCCGCCGGGTCAATTGACAAACAGTCCACGCGTTGATCGCCTGCAAAACGATAGTATGGCTCCTCATTGCAGAACGTTTCAAAATGGACACGCCCCGTGACGAAAGCCCCGACCTTTACTTTGTTCTCGGAGAAAATCGTGCACCGTTCCATCAGGAAAGATGCGGCCAATCGACTTGAGATCGCAACTCGTTTGCCCGGCCCTTCCAACGCGTGAAAAACGACTGATCGAGTGTATGTGGGCCAGTTTTCGGCGGCCGCTCGCTCTCGGGTAGCGTGCATGAAGCGCCGTGGCTCCAAATGCTTGCTGCACATATCGGTGGCCAGTGACGGCATACTGACGGGTCGCGGTGATCCAGGTTCGTATCGTCGTCTCAGGTCGCACGGGATCGATCCGACCGGGGAAAGAAACCGTCGGAAATCAGAGCCTTTAAGCAGGTCGCAGCATCTGTTTGCGCGCTACGGCTCGACCTGATCCATCTCAACAAGGCTGCAATCCGGTCGAAAACCTGGGACCACCTCTGTGGCCGTTTCGACCAACGAGCTTTGACACGAGTCAGATGTCATGCAAAGGGCTTGTTGTTGCGCGCCACGAATAGCAGCATCGAGCACAACTGCCGGATGATCTGTGGATTTCGAAAGAGGGAAGTGAGCGCAGAGTGCGGCCAACACGCATTTGGGCCGACCAGCGAACGCGCGGGCTGCGAAGGACAGGCAATACAAGCGGCGCTATCGAATGCGTTGCCCGGTCTCTGCATCGAAGACAAAAAGCCGCCGCGGCTCATAGCTGAGCGAAACCGTTTCTCCGGCTCTGGACCTGTGGTCTCCACGCTCTTCGAAAATCAGGGTTTCACCAGTTGTTGCCGTCAAATATGCGTATGACACACCGCCCAGAGCTTCCGTCAATTCAACCTTGAAGGTGTCGCCGGAACGATCCAGTTCCGCATGTTCGGGTCGCAGGCCGACGATCACCGCGGTGCCATCATCAGGCAAGGTGACACCGGGCCTCACGCTTCCATTGAAGGCCGATACGTCAATGCCGCCGTCGCGGACCGTTCCGTTCACGAAATTCATCGCTGGTGACCCGATGAACCCGGCCACGAATTTGTTGTCGGGATCGCGGTACAGATCGAGCGGTGCGCCGACCTGTTCGATCACGCCGAATTTCAGCACGACGATCTTGTCGGCGAGCGTCATCGCCTCAACCTGGTCATGTGTGACATAGATCATCGTGGCACCGATCTCCTTGTGCAGCCGCGCAATCTCGACCCGCATCTCGACCCGCAACTCGGCGTCGAGGTTCGACAGGGGCTCGTCAAACAGGAACACTTCGGGACCGCGCACGATCGCCCGCCCGATCGCCACCCGCTGCCGCTGACCGCCGGAAAGCGCGGCCGGCTTGCGATCAAGGTAGTCATCCAGCTTCAGAATGCGGCTGGCCTCATTGGTCTTTTTCTTGATTTCTTCCGTTGGAACACTGTTCATCTTGAGGCCGAAGCCCATGTTCTCCTCGACGGTCATATGAGGATAGAGCGCGTAGGTCTGAAACACCATCGCCACACCGCGCTCTGCCGGGTCAACATGCGTGACATTGCGTGGCCCGATGTGAATCTGTCCCTCGGTCGTTTCTTCCAGCCCCGCGACCATACGCATCAGAGTGGACTTGCCGCAGCCCGAAGGACCGACGAAGACACAGAACTCCCCGTCCTCGATTTCCAGGTCCACGCCATGGATGACTTGAACGTCGCCATAGCGCTTGATGACCTTGTTAAGTGTGACACCGGACATCAGCCGAGCCCCTTTCGCTTGGTTATTTCCGCAGAGCCAGTCAAAGCGCGGATGGTTTCAACTTCGTTTGCATCGTAGGGTCGTCCGTCCTGGCCGAGCAGATCGTGGAACCAGACGTCACGGTCCACACTCCCACCGTGGGCAAGCACGAGGTCATCGGGCCACGGCAACCAGGTTTGAGTGCGACCCTTCACGAGACCCCATTGGAAACAGCCGATATCACGGCTGTGAAACAGTTCCAGCTGATCGGAAATGCGGCTGTCGATCTGCCGTGCCATCCATTCGGTGCAGATGATCGGTCGGTCTAGCACTTCGAGATAGTCGATGAATCGGGCCACACGTTTGCGGTTCCAATAGGCGTGGAACGTGATGATGTCGGAATGCAAAAGCGCACTGCGGTCGATCTCGGTCTGGTAGGGATGCGCGTCACTGTCAGGCATCGGCGTCGTCCATGCGGCGACAGAAAGCGGCGCTTCCGGGCCGATATCTCGGGCTGCGGCGAAGCTCTGTTCCATCAACGAAAGCGCGTGACTCTCAAGTTTGGCGTCGAACTGCGAATAGGTTGACCTATCGAAATCCATCCGGTTTCCGGGTTCGTTGTAGAGGTCCCAGAAGAGCAGCCTCTTGTCGGCACGAAAGCTGCTTATCACATCCTTGACATATGCCTCCAGAGTGGGGCGCAGGTCTGGGTCGAGCACCGCGGCACGTCCGGGCGAAGCCACTGCGCGGCTGTTGTGAATGCCTGGCACCGGGTCCGGCTGCGGTTCCCAGACCGGCTCTTCCCCGCCGAAGCCACAATCATCAAAGAGACAGGGCACCGTGGAAATTCCGCGGTCCGCTGCAACGCCCATGAGCCGGTCCAGCCTGTCGAGAAGTCCATCGCGGTCATTCGCCCAGCCGAGGAACGGCAGGTTTACCCTGATGGCGTTAAACCCGATTTCTGCGGCCCAGCCGAGCTCGCGCTCGATCGTCGCCATGTCGAAGGTATTGGCGTGCCACATCTCGATAAAGTTGACGGACGTCGATGGCAGAAAGTTGAAGCCGCAGACCCAGGGTCGCGCCTGCCACCACTCTTTGGCGTCTTTTTCGGTCCATCGATCCATGGAGCTTTTCCTGATTGTGGCTCGAAATAATAAGCGCCCCGCCAACGCGCAGCAGGGCGCAAATCAGATCAACGGTCGAGAAGGTCCTGCACCTCAATCTCGGCATCGGCCAGCGCCTCTTGGACTGGCTTGCCGGTCAGCCAGATCGCCTGCAACTCCCGGTTCAGCACGTCCTGGATGCCGCCGTATCGCGCGGTCGGCGGGACGTCGGTGGCGATCGCGGCGGTTCCGGCATATTCGTCGCGGTGCGGCAATTGGGCGTATGCGTCAGATGCAAGCACGGAGTTCCGCACGGCCATGTGACCTGTGCGCGCCCAGTCAAGATTGTGGTCGTTGATGAACGCGAGCACCTGCAGCGCCGCGCGGTAGGTTTCGGGATCGTCGCGCTGCAGCGATGCGGGTATGGCCCAGAGATGGCTGTCGGCCCAAGTCGCGCCCTCGTCGAAAATCGTCGGGAAATCGGCGACATAATAGTCCGACAGGGCGACATCGGGATCGGCGGCCTCGGCGGAGTAGAAATCGACCACCCATGTGCCGTTGACCAGGATCGCGGCTTCGCCGTTGAGGAACGCTTGCTGGCTGTCGGCGTAGTTCAGTTGCGGATTGGAATATCCGGCATCGAAAAGTTGCGTGATCGCCGTTACGGCATTGCGGGCGCTCTCGGTGTTGATGGTCGCTGCTCCATCATCGGTAAAGATGTTGCCGCCCTGTTGCCACATCAGTGAGAGCACCAGACGCACACCGATCGGGAATTGCGCGAAATCGGCGGCCAGATAGTCCTGTCCGGTTGCCTCGCTCACCAAGCGCGCCTGTTGCAGAAGCTCTTCCGGAGAAGTGGGAAGAACCGGCCGACCGGCAGCGTCGACCAGCCCGGCTTCGGCCATCAGCTCCATATTGATATGCAGCAGATTTGCATGGATATCCATCGGCACACCGTAGATTCCACCGTCAAAGCTCACCGCCGCGCGGGCACGGTCGGTCCAGTCGGCGGGATCGATGCCGACCGAGGCCAGATCGCCGCTGATATCGGCCAGCGCCCCGAGTTCGGCGAATTCCGTCAGGCGCGAACCCTGCATCACATGGATGTCAGGCGGCGTGCCACCGGCATAGGCCGCCTTGATCTGGTCATAGTAGTTGCCCCAGTCGGTCGGCAGCGTATTGACAGTGATGCCGTCTAATTCGGCGCTCGCCGCGTTGATGATCGACTGGATGATACAGGCCTCTCCGGTCGAGGTCGTGGTATCGGTTCCGGCATCCTCGCAGGCCCCGAAGAAGCGGCCCAGCGTTACCTCTTGCGCGAGCGCACCGGTCGCGATGGTTGCGGCGACAGCCGCAGTCAGAAGCACATGTTTCATTGGTTTCCTCCCTATTTGCAGATTTCAGCCCTTCGATCCACCCACGGTCATGGCTTGCACCACGTACCGCTGGAAGATGAGGAACAGGATGACGACCGGAAGCGAGGCGATAACACCCGAGGCCATGACACGGCCCAGCCCTTCCGATTGCGCGAAGTTCGATTGGATGGACGCGAGGCCCAAAGTGATTGTGAAGTATTCCCGCTGCTGGGCGCTGACCAAGGGCCAGAGGTAGTCGTTCCAGGCATAAAGGAACGTCAGGATCGCCAGAGTCATCATTGCTGGCCGCGCCAGCGGCAGCATGACGTACCAAAAGATTCTCAGCCAGCCGACGCCATCGAGCCGAGCCGCCTCCTCAATGTCTTTCGGAATGGCGCGGAAAAACTGCAACATCAGGAAAACGCCGATCGGCACGGCCATGCGCGGCAGGATCAGGGCTTGGTAGCTGTTGTGCCAGCCGAAATCGGCGAACATCGTGTAGAGCGGGATGAAGACGGCCTGTTCCGGCACCATGAGGCCGATCAGGCAGATGATCGTGATTGCTGTCTTGCCGGGGAAGTCTAGTCGCGCCAGCGCATAGCCTGCCGTGGTCGATACGGCGAGAACACCCAACGTCATTCCGACCGATACAATCAGCGAGTTCAGGAACCACCATGGCGTCTGGCCGAAGGCGAAGAGCGCCGCGTAGTTTTCAGCCGTGAACGGTATCGGGATCAGACCGAAGGCCGTGGAAGACGTCGTGCGGGCGAGAACTTCGTTTGGCTGGAAGGAGAGCGACACCATCCAGAGGGTCGGTACGAGCCAGACAAAAGCCGGGATCGCAATGCCAAGGACCAACCAGTAATACCCGCGGTTCATCACGTCCTCTCCCGTCCGACAATGAATTGAATGACCGAGAAAGTACCCATGATGACGAAAAGGAAAACCGCCATTGCGCTGGCGCGACCCAGTTCGCTGTCTCGGAACCCGGTCTGGTAGATGTAGCGGACCAGCACCTGCGTCGTGTCGTTCGGCCCGCCCTGGGTCATCAGGTGAGATTGTCCGAAGACCTGAAAATGCAGAATGATCTGAAGCACGACGACCAGCGTGATCGTCCGCTTCAGGTTAGGCAGCGTTACATACCAGAACGCTTTCACGCCGCGCGCGCTATCAAGACGGGCAGCTTCATAGATGTCTTTCGAAATGTCCTGAAGGCCGGCCAGAAACAAGATCATCGCGATCCCAAGCGACCACCAGATCGTCGCGATCACGATGGCCGCCATGGCGAACTGCTCGTCCGTCAGCCAGTTGATCGGCGTGCCTCCAAAGGTCTCGGTGAAATTTGCGATCAGACCCTGGCGTGGCGAGAACATGATCTGCCAGATCAGCGTGACAACCGTTACTGACAGCACCTGGCTCAGGAAGAACAAAGTCCGAAGCGCGCCCATTGCCTTCGTTTCCCTATTCAGCGCTGCTGCGAGCAAAAGCGCCGAAACGGTGACGCCGGGCACAGCAAGTCCGACAAAAAGCAGGGTATTGCCCACGGTCGGCCAAAACCGCCGGTCATACCAACGGCCCTCTTCGCCTGGATGAAAACCGGGGAGGATAACCAAGAGCGCCGATGCCACGCCCAGGGCAATGGCATTGAAACGGCTCAGCCGGTCCACCCGGCGAAGAAGGACGGAGGCTGCAAGACCGACGATTCCGAGGCCTTGCCAGAACGGCGCCGCAAGCAGGCCCCACTCGATATTCCGGCCCCACATGACACGCTGGTAATTGCGGAAACCGACAAACTCTTTCGCGTCGGGATTGAACGCGACCGCGAGCAGATTCCAGTCGTGAAGGCTGATCCATATTCCACGGAAAAATGGATAGACCAAAAACAGACCGTAGGTAATCAAGAAGGGCGCGAGCAGCAACCAGGCCGCCTGAGTTTGGCTCAGCCGCTTCGCCGATGATTTGCGTTCCGGCATCCTCTCCCCCCCGAAAGACTGCGAATCTTCTTGTGCTAAAATTATTAGCAATATTTATTAGTTAATAGCAAGAACAATCTGCAGGACCAGTTAAGCCATGTCAGAAAAAGGAAAATCCCGGATTACGATGAAGGATGTGGCGCTGAAGGCCGGCGTTTCGCAATCGACGGTCTCGTTTGTCTTGAACGGGCTGGAAGACATGCGGATCAGCCGTGAGACACGCAAACGGGTGATGGACGCTGTCGAGGAACTTGGCTACCGACCGCGCGGCGCAGGTCGGCCTCCGAAATCGGCAGGATCGGGAGTCATCGGACTGATGTTCGACGAAATTGCAACGAGCCCGTTTGCAGCCATTTCTATCGAAGGCGTTCAGGAGGCTGCGTGGAAAGTAAATGTCATCGTCGAAATTGTCATGACCGGTGGCGATCCCGACTATGAATCCGAAGTGCTGAAAAAATGGTCGGGCGACAACGCCTTAGGCGTCATTTACGGCTCGATTCTCACGCGGGAACTTACGGGTCCCGACGGCCTTTCTCGACACCGGGCCGTGCTCCTCAATTGCATCGATACCGAACGACGGCACTCGTCAGTCGTGCCTGCCGAAAGAAGGGGAGGCGAAGTTGCCACCGCAGCCCTCATCGCGGAAGGGCACAAGCGCATCGCCTTCATTTCGGGCGAACCCTGGATGGACGCCTCCGTTCAACGCATGGAAGGGTACGAGCGCGCCCTTCGCGCGGCCCGTATCACGGTCGATCCTTCGGTCATCGTCGAAGGCAACTTTCTGCCATCCGGAGGGCGCGCGGCAACCTTGAAGCTGATGGATGAGGGCCGGAGGCCGGACGCGATCTTCTGCGCAAATGACTTGACTGCCGTCGGCTGCTATGAGGCCCTCAAGGAACTCGGGGAAGTGCCGGGGGAAACGGTGGCCGTGATGGGATACGACGACCAGGAAATCGCGCAACACCTGTCACCGGCGCTCTCGACCGTCCTCCTGCCTCATCGCGAGATGGGTCAATGGTGCGTCGAGCACGTTCTGGCCGAAGCAGCGAACAAGGCGCAAGCGCGTATCGAATGTCCTCTTGTGCTAAGGAAATCGCATTTTCGTAGAAACCGGTGAAGGAAGGCAGGACACAGCGACCAGCTGCGGCGTTTTGCCGAGGACTGCCATCTGCAGCTACAATGGCAAATTTGATGACCACCCTTGGTGCCGCCCAGGACGATGCCGGCCAGAACCGTCAACTCGTACCCCTGACCGATAAAATAGGCGCGTCCCCGGTACGCCCCCCCAGGTCTGGCTGTCATTTTCTTCAGGTTGTGACCCGCACAGAAGGCCGGACCAAGCGACGCGCGAGGGACGACAGAGCGCCCGTCGCGGTAGACCACATGACCCACGCACTGGTGCGGTTTTCTTCAGGCATTATCGGCAGCCTTGAGGCCAACAGGGCCGCTACTACCGGGCGGACGATGGACCTGTCTTGGGAAATCAAGTGTACGCAGGGCTCATTGAGTTTCTCGCAAGAGAACATGAATGAGCTGCTGCTCTGTTCAACCGCACCGGCTCGCGCGGGGTATACCCGCATCCAATCTGGACCGGGCCATCCACCTTATCTGCAGTTTTTCCCTGCGCCCGGCTACCGTCTGGGATTCAACGATCTGAGGGTCATCGAGGTGACTGAGCTCTTGTCGGCCCACGCGGGCCTTGCTCCCGCCATCCCGGATTTCCGCAAAGCCTATGATGTGCGGCGGGCAATCGAGGCGATGCATCACGCCGCCGAATTCTCGCCAAAGGGTCAGACTCTAGTCGCGCAAGGACGTCGCCGCCCAAGCCATACCCCGGCGCAGGATCGTCGTCACCTGCGGGTGGCGCAGATCATCCAATTCATGCCCGATGGAACAATAGAACACCCGGCCCTTGTCCCAGCGTCGCTTCCAGACCACGGGGATCACCGTTCCCTCGATCCACCACAGGTGATCGCCCGAGAAGGTCGTCGTCGCCAGCACCTCGTTCGAGGGATCGACAAGCATGTAGTATTGCTCGGACGTCAGGCGAAAGCTGCGGATCCCCTCCATGATCGGATCAGCGGGGCGTGTCACCGTGACGTCATAGTCGATGTAGTCCTCGCGGGGTTGCAGGTTGTCTGGCCAGCCGGGCGGATGGGCCACGAACTGCCCGCCGATCAGGAAATGATAGGTGGGACGATCGCGGAAGGCATCGCCCATATGGCCATGCCAACCCGCAAGGCCGCGCCCTTCCCCGATCAACTTCAGCAATCCATCTTCCTGCGCCTTGGTCATGTTGCCATACTCGGCCCTGTGACCGGACCGGGCCGAGGACCAGATCGGCACAATCAGGTCCACATCCGCCAAACCATCCGGATCCGCCAGCGGATCCAGCGTGTCGTGAACATCCACCTCGAACCCGTCCTCGACCAACAAGTCGCGGCACCAGGTGGCAAAGGCCGAAGGATCATGGCCCTCCCACCCTCCGGCGAAGAGTGCTGCTTTCATTGCGTTTTCTCCTGTAGAAAGGCCACGATTGCAGCCATGTCGCGGTCTGCGAACCCGGCCGCCACGGCGTCGTCAAGAAGCGCGCGGGTGATCCGGGATTGTGGGATCTCAACGCCTAGATGACCAGCCAAGGCACAGGTCACGGCCATGTCCTTTTGCGCAAGCGCGACGGTGAAGCTGACATTACCGGAGGTCTCATCGAGATAGAGGGGTTTGCGGTAGGACAACATCGGCGCGGCAGCGGCACTTTGCTCGATCACCCCGAACGCCGCCTCGCGCGAGATCCCCGCGGCTTGGGTCAGGGCCAGCGCTTCAGCCAGGGTCTGATTGAGCCCATGGATCAGCATGTTGACGCCGAGCTTCATAACCGTGCCCGCGCCGGGGCGACCCAGAAAGATCGTATTGCGGCCCATGGCATCGAATAACGGTCTGGCTTCCGCCCCCGTGACCGCATCACAGCCTGCCATGATCAGCAATTGCCCGTCCCGCGCCGCTTGTGTCGCGCCCGACACGGGGGCGTCAATGAGGACGGCACCCTCCGGCGCGCGCGCAGTGAGGTCCGCGATATGGTCGGGACTCATCGTGCCCATTTCGACAAAGAGGCGTGCACCAGCCGCGGCAAACAAGCCGTCGTCCCCGAAATGTACCTGCTCGGACGCGGGATCATCGGCCAGCATGGTCACAACGATTTCGGTGGTCTTTGCCAGCTCTCGCGGGGATCCCGCGATCCGCGCCCCGATGCGGCCCGCCACGTCCTCCGCCCGGGCCCGGCTGCGGTTCCAAAGAACCATGTCGTATCCCGCATCGGCGAGGTTGGCCGCCATCTCTCGGCCCATCCGCCCCATGCCCGCGAAACCCACGCGCATCAGGCGGCCTGGTCAGCGATGCCCGAGATGGCCTGTATCAGGTTGTCCTCCGTCACCTCCGCCGCGCTGAATTCGCGCATGATGCGACCACTGTACATTGCCACGATCCGGTCAGAGACATGGAGCACCTCTGGCATCTCGGACGAGATCACGATCACTGCATACCCTTGTGCCGCCAGATCGCGCAGTAGTTTGTGGATCTCGGACTTGGAGCCCACGTCGATGCCCCGCGTCGGCTCATCCACGATCAGTACCTTGGGTTTCATCGACAGCCATTTGCCGATGACGATTTTCTGTTGGTTGCCGCCCGAAAGATTGCCAACCGTCGCGCGCCAGCTTGGTGCCTTGATCTCCAGTTTTTCCTGATAATGGTCGTAAATTTCGGCCTCTGCGCCGGGCGCCACGAACCAACCCCCACTCAGATCACCGACTTGCGGCAGGGTGATATTATCACGACAGTTCATCCCAAGCACGAGACCCTGTTCCTTGCGGCTTTCCGGCACCAGTGAAATCCCCCTGGCGATCGCATCGATGGGCGAGGTTATCGTGACTTCTTCGCTTTTCAGGAAGATGCGTCCAGCGGTGGGGGTGCGCAGGCCGAACAGGGTTTCGGCAATTTCGGTGCGGCCTGCACCGACGAGCCCGTAGAAGCCGAGCACCTCCCCCTCATGAACCTGAAACGTTGCGTCCTGAAAGATATCGCCGCACGACAATCCTTCGACCCGAAGTGCCACGTCACCGACCGTCACGGGGGCGGCGTTGCGGCTCAGGTCAAGGGAGCGGCCGATCATCAACTGCGTGACCTCATCCTCGTTCGTCTCCGCCGTGGCCAGCGTGCCGCGATACTCACCATCGCGCAGGACAGAGATCCGGTCGGTGATCTTGAATATCTCTTCCATGCGGTGCGAGATGTAGATGATCCCGACGCCCTGTGCCTGCAGATCCGCGATCACGTCGAACAGAACGACCTTCTCTGCATCCGTCAATGACGCAGTCGGCTCATCGAAAATCACCGCCTTGGCGTTCACGGTCAAGGCCCGCGCGATCTCGACCATTTGCTGATTGGCGATCGACAAGCTGCCGACAACGGTGCGGGCGTTAAAGCCGACTTTCAGTTTCTCCAGAATCGCGTCTGTCCGGGCGTAGAGCGTTGCCCAATCCACAACCCCGAAGCGCTTTCGTGGCAGTTCCCCAAGATAGATGTTCTCGGCCACCGAGAGTGCCTGCGCCAGGCTGAGTTCCTGGTGAATGAACATCACACCGTTGGCCTTGGCCTCCAGCGGGTTGTCCATCACCGTCTCCGTCTCCGCGATGAAAATACGCCCCTCGTCCGGCTGATATATGCCGCCAAGCACTTTCATCAGCGTGGATTTTCCCGCTCCGTTTTCCCCCATCAGGGCATGGACTTCGCCCGGCAGAACCGAGAAGCTGACGCCGTCGAGCGCACGCACGCCGGGGAAGGTCTTGACGATGCCCTCAAGACGCAGCGCAGGTGTTTGATCACTCATATTTTCAACTCCCCTGCACCTTTGAGATTCAATTGGCGATCCAGGAAAAGGACCGCGATCAGGATGAAGCCGATCACCAGGTTGACGGTTTCACTGTCAGCGCCGATATGGCCCAGACCCTTGCGCAAAAGCTGGATTGCGATGACACCGCCGAACGTCCCGATGACGGAGCCCTTGCCTCCCGTCAGCTTGGTGCCGCCCAGAACGACGGCAGTGATGGCCCACAGCTCGAACAACATCCCGTCATTGGGGTTGACCGAGCCGCTGGCCGAATAGAACGCCACGGCCGACAGCGCCGACAGGAACCCGATCAGTACAAAGTTCATCACGAAGTGCGGACCCACGCGGATACCGGCGTTGACCGCCGCCTCACGGTTATCCCCGATGGCATAGGCGTTTCTGCCATGGACCGTGCGGCTCATGATGAGCCAGACGACCAAAACCACGACCAGAAAGATAACGGCTGGCATCTCGACACCAAGAATATCGGCCTCGGCCATGTCCACCAGGGTCCAGTTGAGATTCGATGTCGGCTGTTCGCCATTATACATGAAAACCAGACCGCGATAGCCAAGCATCGCTCCGAGCGTGACGATGAAGGCATCCACGCCCGTTTTCCATACAATGAACCCATTAACAAAGCCAAGGATGCAACCAGTAAGAAGGGCCAGACAGGCGCTGATGAGGATTACCCAATCGCCGAGGCTTTCAAACATCGGCCATGACATCGAATCCAGCATCACAATGGCGCAGAGCGCAAATATCGCACCGACCGACAGGTCAATGTTGCCGTTGATCATGATCACGCACATGCCGACCGCAATGATCCCGATGGGCGCGGATTGCTTCAGCAACAACAGCATGTTGTCGAGATCCATGAACGCGCGTTCCGACAGGGACATGTATTCCCCCGCAATGGAGAAAAAAATCAACTCCAGCACTATGAAGCCCCAGATAGCCCCGCTACTGAGCAGGTGTTTCAGACGATCTTGCTGCATGACGGCCTCCCTTCAGGCAATTGGTGACCAGAGCTTGCCGCGCTTGGCCGCAATATCGAGCCAGACAGCGAGGATAATGATGACCCAGGTCACAACGAACTGGACGTAGAATTCGAGGCCGGCCAGAAGCAGGCCGTTCTGGATGAAACCAAGGATCAACACCCCGACGACGGTCTTGAAGATGGTGCCGGAGCCGCCCAGAAGCGACGCGCCCCCAAGGATGACGGCGGCGAGGACTTCCAATTCCAACCCCTGCCCCACGGTATTCTGCGCACCCATGGTGCGGCTGGCCTGGATCAGGCCCGCTGTGGCCACACAGAAAGCGGAGATCATGTAGGTCAGAAACACGATGCGCGCGCGCGGGATGCCAGAGAACGTCGCCGCGATACCGTTGCCACCCACCGCGTAGACCTTGCGTCCGAACGGCGTCCGCGCCAGCAATATCCCAAGTACGGCGGCCAATAGGCCAAAGATCAGCACCGGCACCGGGACGCCCAACGCCGTGCCGCGCCCGAAGACGTCGAACCAGGTCGCGCTTTGGTTGGCGATGTCCATATTTTGCCCGCCCGAATAGGTAAGCGTCAGGCCGTGTATCGCCGATAGCATCCCCAGCGTTACAATCAGGGAATTCAGCCTGAGATAGCCGATTAGAAAACCGTTTATCGCCCCCAGGAACAGTGTCATCGCAAACATCGCGGGAATTGCCAGCGCCGGACCGAATGCAGGGTTCTCATGCAGGTCCAACACCACGATGGCCGAAAACGACAGCATGGAGCCGACGGATAGATCGAGGTTTCCACCGATCACCACAAACGTCACCCCAAGGGCCATTACCCCAAGGATGGCGGAGGACCTGACAACGCCGAAAACGTTGTTGGGATCAATGAACCGCGGATTCCACAAGGTGAACCCGATGATAAACACAATGAACGCGATCAGGATGCCCTGTCGCGCCAAAAAACCGCCGACGGATTGCATATTGAAATCAGCCATTGCCACTCCCCACTCCCTTGCAAGCCAACGCCACCTGACGATTGGCCTCGCGCAACTTTTTTCAAACCAGCGTCATACCGCCGTCGATCATCACGATTTGACCGGTCATGTAATCGCTTGCCCGCGACGCAAGAAACGTCGTGGTGCCGGTGATATCTGCGGGCACAGCCACGCGCCCCCTCAGGATATCGCCCGAGAATTCTTCCATCGCCTTACCGGGTCGATCGGAGGCCCCTATCTCCATCAAGTCTCGATCGACCTGATCCCACATTTCCGTTGCCACCACACCGGGCGCAAAACCGGTCACAGTGATATCATGTTTCGCCAGGTCGCGGGCCGCTGATTGCGTCAGGCTGACCACGGCGAATTTGGACGCACAATATGGCGCCACATTGTCATATCCCTGTCGCGACGCGACGGAAGCGGTGTTGATGATCTTTCCCCCGCCGCCTTGAGCGATCATCTGTTTGGCCGCCTCCTGTATGCCAATCAGGCACCCAAGGCCGTTGACGTTCATAATCAGATGCCAATTCCCCTCGGTCACATCGAGAAAGTTCATCGGCTTGTTGATGCCGGCATTGTTGAACATGACGTCCAATTGACCGAACCGTGCGACGGTTTCCGAAATCATCGCTGCAACCTCCGCGCGGTCGCGGACATCGACCCTCGCGGACATGATGCGAGTCGTGTCGGCCAGTCGCCCAACGTTGGCAGTGGCAACTTGTTGAACTTCAGCGGTGTTTACATCCGCAAAGCACACGAATGCCCCAGCATCCAGCAATAACTCACCGATCGCGCGCCCTATGCCGCGCGCGGCGCCGGTCACAATGCAGACGCGCCCTTCAACTCCCTGAGGTTCTGCCACGTGCATCCCCATCTTGTGTTTTCGTTTGAACAAGGGCCCGGCCAACGCTGGCCGGGCCCCATGAAAATATTTGTGGATCAGAAGACCGGGCGATCATACTCGCCCATGTTCTCTTGGGTAATCTTCGGTGTGTCGAAATAGTTCAGGAACGGCACGTCTTCTCCAGCCAGGATATCGAGGGCCGTCTGAAGTGCAGCTTCCGCATCATCGACGGGCGATTGGTAGATCGATCCCCAATACTCGCCCCGCTCCATCGCATCGTATCCAACGGCGAAGTTGGTGGCGCCTACAAAGGTGATCTCGTCCACACGGCCCGCGGCGATGGCCGCGTTCATCGCGCCGACACCCATGTTGTCATCGCCGGAATAGACGCCGTCGATGTCGTCGTATTGAACGAGAAAGGCCTCCATCACGCGCTGTGCGTCTTCGCGGTTCCAGTTGCCTGGCTGGCTTTCTGCCAGCGTTACATTGGGGCAAACCTCCGGCAGCCGCATCTCGAAACCCTCGGCGCGCTCGATTGCCGTGGTATAGCCGGGCTGCCCCGTGATTTGCAGAATCTGTGCTTCGTTCTCGATACCGAGATCAGTGAAACGTTCGCACATGATTTCTGCCGCACGCGAACCTTGGGTAATGTTGTCGGGCCCAGAGAACGAGGCGACGAATTCAAAACCGGGCTCGGCGATGTTGGAGTTGGTGATGACGACGGGGATTTCCCGCTTGATAAGCCTCGCGCACAGCCGGAATTACGGCCTCACCGTTGGTCGGCCAGATGATCATTGCATCCACCTCCTGCTGCACCAGATCCTGGATCTGTGCAATCTGGCGCGCCACGTCGCCGCCAGCATCAAGGACGACAATCTCGACGTCGGGGTTGGCTTCGGCGGCCGCGATGAACGCCTGCTCGTAAGTAGTTTGATAGCTGTCGACGCCAACGTTGTTTTGCGTGATGCCGATGGTCATGGTCTGTGCCGATAGAGCAGACGTAAGAAGTGCGGCCGCGCACGTCATTGCGATTTTCGTCGTGTAGGACATTTTTAGTTCCTCCCTTGAGCATACCGAAAGTTGCCGCGCCGTTCCTTCACTAAGAATCAGCTTTCGCAACTTGCCCCAGTGCAACGCGAAAGCTGCGGTGCCGAACCGTCCAATTTTATCCAAAATGAATGATTTATGGTTCAAAATGGATATTCTTACTATATCGCTCACGCTTCAACCTGCACATCTTAGGAGGCTCAGTCATGAAAAAGTCACCCAACGCAACCGCGAAGCTCCGTCCCAAGAAATCCATGCACCAGCACATCGCAAGAAATATCCGTTATGAACAAAAAGCCGTGCCGCCAGTTGGAGCCGGTACGGGCGGTGTGGCGCTAGCGGACCTTGATCGGGTCGCCAAATTCTTGGAGCAAACCTTTGTTGAGATTGATACTTTACTTGATCCCAACACTCGCAATCCGCACCTCCACATGATCCTTCACCTGCTGCGCGGGCACATCGAAGGTCGGCTTGTATCGGCGTCATCCATGGTTTCAGCGGCCGGTGTCCCCTATGCGACTGCCGTGCGCAAGCTCGCTGACATCCAGGCGAACGGCCTGGTCGAACAACGCCCCCGGACCAAGACCGGCAAAAGTTTTTCGCTTCACCCAAGTTCGGCTTTGTTGGCTCAATTCCAGCAACTCGCTGACCGTATCGACCGGATCGCAAGCACCACTTTGGGCGAGCATCAGCAGACACGCGCCGAGCAGGATTACTTCTTTGGCGGCTCTTACGTCTCTGGCCGATCCACAATCGCGCCGCTTCCGGTGCGCCCGCGACCTCTGAAATTGGCGGGTGGATTGCGCATTCTGGTACACGTGGATCCGACATTCATGGTCATGGACAACCTCAAGCGTCAGTTCGACCAGATCGTAGGCACAAATATCCACCAGCGGGCCTTTTCCATCGACCGCCTGCGCCAAGAGGCGCTGCGCAATGCGGACCGAAAGAAAAGCAGCTACGACCTTATCGCGGTAGATCTGCCGTGGATCGGTGAATTCATCGACAAAGGCGTGATCCGCCCTCTTCCCAAGGTCATGGACATTGATCGGCTGGACCCAGGCGATTTTCACACCGCTGGTTGGCGGGCGGCCCATTGGAATGGCGTGCCGTACGGCGTGCCGAGTCAAACCACACCGGAATTGATGTTTTTCCGCAAGGACTGGTTTGCACGGGCGGGGTTGACTTCGCCTGCTACCACCGACGAGGTCGTCAACGCGGCGAAACACTTCCATGATCCGCGAAACGCCCAATATGGCATTGCCTGGAATGCGGCGCGCGGAACCGCTTTGGGCCACACGTTCATGATGACATGCGCCGCCTTCGGCCAACCCGTTATCGACCTTCCACCCACGGCAGGCGGTTTTGACACCGATAGTCTGGCGCGGGGCGATTTCCGCCCGATGTTCGACACGCCCCTGGCGCGCGCCGCGGCGGATTACCTTTTGGAAATTCTGCAATATTCACCGCCTGATATCCTGTCGATGTCGTGGTATGAACGGGTCCGTCCCTACGCCGCAGGCAAGGTCGCGATGGCTTATGGCTACACACTTCTCGCCCCATATTTCGAGCTGGACGAGACGTGTTCAGCCCATGGGAACACCGGCTATCTCCCGCACCCACACGGGCCAGAGGGCGAGCCTATCGCGCCGGTGGGAGGATATGCCTTCTGCATCCCGTCCAACCTGGCGGAGGAGCGTATTCCCGAGGCCGTGGAAGCCCTGGTGACCTTCACCTCCCCCGCGGCCCAGAAGCTCTACGTGCAAAACGGCAGCCGCACGTCACCGCGATACTCCGTCGCAGCGGACCCCGAAGTGCGGCGCCTGTCGCCCATCTTCGAAATCGTGGACCAGATGTCCTGGCGCGATGAGCTTCAGTTCTGGCCTCGCCCTCCGATCCCGCAAATCTCGGACATCGGGCAGATTTGCGGACTAGAGCTTCACGACATGTTGCGCGGCATCGCCGCGCCAGCCGATGCGCTGGCCCGCGTGCAGGCGCGCGCCGAAGACCTGATGCGACAAACAAAACACTAGGGAGAAAGCCATGGACCCCAATCGCCTGAGCGGGAAGAACATTCTGATCACCGGTGCCGGACGCGGCATGGGCGCGGCCAATGCGGAAAGTTTCGCCGCGCAAGGCGCGAACATTTGCCTCGGCGACCTCGATCTCGACGCGGCCCGGGAGACCGCCGAGAAGATTAACGCTTCTGGAAATGGCCGTGCCGTCGCCGTGCAGATGGACGTGACCAAACGCGCAGACAACGCCGCCGCCGTTGCGGCCACGGTCGAGGCGTTTGGCAATATCAACATTGGCCTGTTTAACGCAGGCCTTAACAAGCCCCGGTTCTTCATGGATATCGATGAGGACAACTGGGACATGATCATGAACGTCAACACCAAGGCGATGTGGTTGGGCATGCAGGAAACCGCCCGCCAGATGATCGCCCAGGGCCCGATGGCGGACCACCCCTACAAGATCATCAATGTGGGCTCCATCGCATCGCGTAAACCGCTTCTTGATGTCACCGTATATTGCACCTCGAAATACGGTGTCCTTGCGCTCACCCATTGTGGCGCACTCGGGCTCTCGGAGCACAATATCACCGTCAACGGCTACGCCCCCGGCGTCGTCGTGACGCCCCTGTGGGAGCAGTTGGACAAGGATCTGGTGGACATCGGCTTCAAGGACAGGGAAGGACAGGCCTACGAGGACATCGTGCGCGATGCGTTGCAGATCAAGCGCGTGTCCTACCCCGACGATATCACCGGTACTGCCTCGTTCCTGGCCTCGGATGACAGCGATTACATGACCGGCCAGATGATCCACATCGATGGCGGCTGGTGCATCCAGTAGCGCCGCCCGTTCACAAGCCATTGAAAAAAGGGGCATCTGGCCCCTGAAGGAGTGACCCCATGTCAGACCGTCCCGCATCAGCGCTCATGCCCAACCTGCTGACCCCGCAGGATCTGGAACCCAACTGGGAATGGCGGGAGAAAATCCCCGCCTGGGGCCATATGTCCGTCGATTTCGAGCGCCGCGTCGACCACGACCGCCTGCGCCGCTACCGCCTCGCGCGCACACGCCAGTCTTTGCAAGCGTCAAATGCCGGGACATTGCTGTTGTTCGACGTGAACAACATCCGCTATGTCAGCGCCACCAAGATCGGCGAATGGGAGCGGGACAAGATGTGCCGTTTCTGTCTGCTGACCGGTGACGACAGTCCATATGTCTGGGATTTCGGCTCCGCCGCTGTCCACCACAAGCGCTACTCCGACTGGCTGGAGCCTGACCATTGTCTGGCCGGTGTTGTCGGAATGCGCGGCACCATTCCACCAGAATTCGGCTTGATGAAGAAATACGCCAAGATGATCGCGCAACTAATCAAGGATGCCGGCATGGCCGATATGCCCGTGGGTGTCGATTACGCCGAAACCGCGATGTTCCATGCGTTGCAGGAAGAAGGCATCAATGTAGTCGACGGCCAGCAGATCATGCTGGCGGCGCGAGAGATCAAGAACTGGGACGAGATCCAGCTACTCACCCAGGCAGCGGCGATGGTCGATGGCGTCTACCACATGATCTACGAAGAACTGAAACCGGGCGTGCGTGAAAACGACATCGTCGCGCTCAGCAACAAGATGCTCTACGAAATGGGCTCGGACGACGTGGAGGCGATCAACGCCATCTCGGGCGAGCGCTGCAATCCGCATCCGCACAACTTCACCGACCGGCTGATACGGCCCGGCGATCAGGCGTTTTTCGACATCCTGCAGTCCTATCAAGGGTATCGGACGTGTTACTACCGCACGTTCAACGTGGGACGGGCGACGCCATCGCAGAATGATGCCTATGTGAAGGCGCGCGAGTGGATCGACGCCTCGATTGCGATGATCAGACCGGGCGTGAGCACCGACAAGGTGGCCGAGGTTTGGCCCACGGCGGAAAGTCTGGGCTTCCCCAATGAGGACGCCGCCTTCGGTCTGCAATTCGGTCACGGTCTGGGTCTTGCACTGCACGAGCGGCCTATCATCAGCCGTGCGGTCAGTCTTGATCACCCGATGGAGATCAAGACCGGCATGGTCTTCGCGCTGGAGACCTATTGCCCCGCGACCGATGGCTATTCCGCCGCGCGGATCGAGGAAGAGGTCGTCGTGACGGAGACCGGATGTGAGGTCATCTCGCTCTTTCCCGCCGAAGAACTTCCCATCGCAAACCGCTACTGACCCATCCATGTCCTGCCCGGCCCACACAAAGGGGCCGGGCGCACAAACCGAAGGGACACGCCCCATGAGCGCTGCCAAGACAAAAACCAACTCCGAGGATTATCTGCGCATGTATCGGCAGATGGTCCGTATTCGTACGTTTGAGGACACCGCCAACCAGCTGTACCTTTCGGCCAAGATGCCCGGTCTGACCCACATGTATTCCGGCGAGGAAGCCGTGGCTGTGGGAATTTGCGAGGCGCTGACCGATAGCGACAAGATCACCTCCACCCACCGGGGTCACGGCCATTGCGTGGCCAAGGGTGCGAATTTCAAGGAAATGTTTTGCGAGTTGCTCGGCAAGGAAGAGGGCTATTGCCGGGGCAAGGGCGGCTCGATGCATATCGCCGACCAAAGCCATGGCAATCTGGGGGCAAACGCCATCGTTGGCGGCTCCATGGGGATTGCCACGGGATCGGCCCTGAGGGCCAAATTGCAGGGCAAGGATGATGTCACGGTCTGCTTCTTCGGCGACGGCGCGACCGCACAGGGGCTTTTGTATGAGGTCATGAACATGGCCGCGCTGTGGAACCTTCCCGTCATTTATGCGTGCGAAAACAACGGCTACTCGGAATACACCAAGACCGGGGAAATCGCCGCCGGCTCCATCACGGCGCGGGCGGAGGCCTTTGGGATTGAAGCGTTCAAAGTCGATGGGCAGGACGTTTTGGCCGTGAATGAACTAACCCAGAAGCTGGTGGCGCGGGCCCGCAAGGGCGAAGGTCCGTTCTTCATCGAATTGGAAACCTACCGCTACCACGGGCACCACGTGGGCGATATCAACCGCGAATACTACCGCACCAAGGACGAGGAAAAGGAGTGGAAGACCAATCGTGATCCGATCATCCGCTTCCGGTCTTGGCTGGTGAGCGAGGGCATCGCCTCGGAAGAAGACATCGATGCAATGAACGCCGAAGTCGAGAAAGACGCCTCTGACGCCGTCGCCTATGCCGAGGCCGCGGCCTATCCCGCCGGGTCCGAAGTCGACATGCACGTCTACGCGGATTGAGGAGAAACCGACATGAGAGAGATCACCCTGTCCCAAGCCGTGAACGAGGCGATTGCGGAAGAGATGCGTCGCGACGAGACCGTGTTCTTGATGGGCGAAGACGTGGCCGAGGCCGGAACACCGTTCAAGGTCTTGTCGGGTCTTGTAGAAGAATTCGGCACCGAACGTGTCATCGACACGCCCATCGCAGAGCCCGGCTTCATGGGGCTGGCGGTGGGTGCCGCCATGACCGGTGCACGGCCTATCGTCGATCTGATGTTCGGCGATTTCATCTTCCTGATCATGGATCAGCTGTGCAACCAGGCAGCCAAGACCCATTATATGTCCGGTGGCAAGCTGAAGGTGCCGCTGGTCCTGCGCACCAATCTGGGCGCGACGCGGCGGTCCGCCGCACAGCACTCGCAGTCGCTGCAAGCGCTCGTGGCCCATATTCCCGGCCTAAAGGTCGCCATGCCGTCGTCGGCCTACGAGGCCAAGGGCCTGATGAAGACCGCGATCCGCGACAACAACCCCGTGGTGATCTTCGAAGATAAGCTGATGTACCAGGACAAGGCCCCAGTCCCGGAGGAGGAATTCCTGATCCCCTTCGGTGTTGCCAACGTGAAGCGCAAAGGCACCGACATCACCCTGATCGCAACGTCGTCCATGGTGCAGGTGGCAGAGAAGGCCGCCGAGATCCTCAGCGCCGAAGGCATTGAAGCCGAAGTCATCGACCCACGCACAATCGTGCCGCTGGATGAGGCGGCGCTGATCGAAAGCGTCAAGAAGACCAGCCGCGCCATCGTCATTGACGAAGGGCACCAGAGCTACGGTGTGACCTCGGAAATCGCCAGCCGCCTGAACGAAAAGGCGTTCTATTACCTGGACGCGCCGGTGACGCGCATGGGGGCGATGGACGTGCCGGTGCCGTTTTCACCCGCGTTGGAAGATTTGACCGTGCCCACGCCCGACGGTGTAGCCGCGATGGCCCGCAGGCTTTGCGGCGGGGAGATGATTGATGCCGCATGACGTGACGATGCCCCAGCTTGGCATGGCACAGGATGCGGGTAAGATCGTGTCCTGGCTGAAGGCCGAGGGCGATTCCGTGGCCAAGGGCGACGCGTTGTTTGAGGTCGAGACCGACAAGGCCGTTATGGAGGTCGAAGCACAGGCCGCAGGATATTTGACCGGCGTGTCGGCGGCCGAAGGCGCAGATGTGCCCGTGGGTCAGGTGATCGCGCAGATCAGCGAAAGCGCCGACGAGCCTGCGCCCACTGCAACGCAGGAGCAAGAGCAACCGCCAAAGTCCGAGTCTGCCGCGGATGCCGCCACCCTCCCTGAGGGAAAGAAGATCACCATGCCACAACTGGGCATGGCCCAAGACAGCGGAGTGCTGTTGGACTGGCACAAGGGACTGGGGGAGGCTGTCGCCGCCGATGACATCCTGTTCGAGGTGGAAACCGACAAAGCCGCCATGGAAGTGCCCGCGGGCACGGATGGATACCTCGCCGCGACCCTTGCCGAGCCGGGCGAAGATGTGCCGGTGGGCCGCGCAGTGGCCATCATCAGTGCTGAGAAACCAGACGCCCCGGTGGCACGCAAAACGGAAGGCCCTTCAGATCCAGTAACGGTATCCGATGCTCCCAAGAAGGACGTGCCAGCCGCCACGCAGGCACCCGCGAGAGCTGCCGTCCCTGCCCCGGCGGGCAATCCCGGGTCCGGCGGACGTATCCTCGTCTCGCCCAAAGCGCGCAGGCTGGCCCGGGCGCGTGGGCTGGACGTCGCTCGTCTGGTGCAGGCCGGTCATCCGCAGCCCTACCACGTCGCAGACCTCGATGTGCTGGCTGCCTTGCCCGCCGGCGCTGCCGCGACCGGGCCATCCACAGACACGGCGCAACACCTGACCGCCATGATCGTGCAGGACGGCCTGCCCGCGTTCGCCGAATGGGCTGCACAGGGATACGGTCTCAAAGACGCCGATGCCCTTCTGGCCGGTTTGGCAGGGGCAAGCCTGTCTCGCGATGGCGCGGTGACCGTCGCCGTCTCGCGCCACGGAACGAGCCGCAGCTTCACGGTTCCTCTCTCGCGATCTCTGTCGCAGGCGACCGAAGACGACAACGCGCCCGTCCTGATCATCCGTGACCTGCGCGGAACGGCAATTCAGGGTGTCCAAATGGGCGCCGGCGCGGCGCCGGTCCTCACCCTCACCCGCGCGGGCGATGCAGGCCTTTCGATCACACTGGAGGCCGCGAGCGCACAGCTTTCTGCCGACGATGCAATTCACCTTCTCACCCACTTCGCAGCCCGGATGGAGCAACCGCTCCGCCATCTGCTCTGACCACGGGACACCCGACATGGACTACACTGACCTCTACATCAATGGCACCTGGCACAAAGGGTCCGAGCGGTTTGACGTGATCAACCCGGCCACCGAGGAGGTCCTGGCCTCCGTCGCTTCCGCCGATATCGCGGATGCGGATGCCGCCCTTGACGCCGCCGAGGCCGCGATGGCCGAATGGGCCGCCCGCACACCCCGCGCGCGCTCCGAGGTGCTGCGCCGCGCGTGGGAACTGATGACAGCCCGGCTGGAGGATTTCGCGCACATCATCACATTGGAGAACGGCAAGGCCCGCGCCGACGCAATGGGCGAAGCGACCTACGCGGCCGAGTTCTTCCGCTGGTTTGCCGAAGAAGCCGTGCGCGCCGATGGCCTGATCACCCATGCGCCCGCCTCCGGTGCGCGCATCGTGGTGCAGCACAAACCCGCGGGCCTTGCGGTGCTGGTCACGCCCTGGAACTACCCGGCCGCCATGGGCACACGCAAGATAGCGCCTGCACTGGCGGCAGGCTGCGGTGTGATTATCAAGCCCGCGTCCGAGACGCCCCTGACCATGCTGGCGCTGATGCCGCTTCTGGAGGAAGCGGGCGTGCCCAAGGGCCTCGTCAACGCGCTGCCGTCCAGGAAGACCGGCGCGCTGGTGGACCATTTGCTGCACGACAACCGCGTGCGGGTCGTCAGCTTCACGGGCTCTACCGGGGTGGGACGCAAACTGTTGAAATCGGCCGCCGATCAGGTTCTGAAACCCGCCATGGAACTGGGCGGCAACGCGCCCTGCGTCGTGTTCGAGGATGCCGATATGGAGGTGGCCGTCGAAGGCACCATGCTGGCTAAGATGCGCAACTTGGGCGAGGCCTGCACCGCCGCCAATCGGATATATGTGCACGAGAAGGTGGCGGATGAATTCACCCGCCGCCTGACCAAGCGGATGCTGGCCCTCAAGGTGGGTGACGGCACCGATGCCTCCGTCGATGTCGGCCCCCTGGTCAATGCCGACACCCGCGACAAAGTGGCGGAATTCGTGGCTGATGCCGTCGCCAAGGGCGCGAGGGTAGAATGCGGAGGCGAAACCCCTGTTGGCAAGGGTTACTTCTACCCGCCGACCGTGTTGTCCAACGTACCCGAGACCGCCGATTGCGTTCATGACGAGATCTTCGGACCTGTTGCCGCGATCCAGACCTTCACGGATCAAGAGGATGTCATCCGGCGAGCCAATGACACCGAGTATGGGCTGGTGGCCTATGTCTTCTCCGAGGACTTCAAACGCGCGATGCAGGTCTGTGAACGGCTGGAATACGGCATGGTTGGCCTCAATCGAGGATTGGTCAGCGACCCGGCAGCCCCCTTCGGCGGCGTCAAGCAATCTGGCCTTGGCCGCGAAGGCGGCCATGAGGGGATGCTGGAATTCATGGAAACTCAATATATTTCAACAAGTTGGTAGGGATACATCATGTCGGACGTCATCGCCAGCCCCTCGGTCCGCAAGCTCGCCCAAGAGATGGGCGTTGACCTGAAGTCGCGGGCTAAATCGCTGGGTCGCACAACGCTGGCCGCTGAAGACTTGAAAGGCGACCCCGCCCCGGAAAGCGCAACGGTTGGTACCTCCTATTGGGACGTGGATCATCGGCAGTACGGGCCCGTCACCGAAGAACCGCTCAGCCGATTTGCTCAGGTCGCTTCGCGCAACCTTGCGGCCGCCCAATCGATTATCCCGGCTGTGACCCACCACGAGCGCGCGGATGTCAGCGCGGTGGAGGCGTTCCGCAAGACCCTCAGATCCGAGGCACAGTCGCGCGGCGTAAAGCTGACGGCGCTGGCATTCCACGTGGCGGCCCTGGCCCGCAACCTGATCGCATTTCCACGGTTCAACGCGTCGCTCTTGGCTGATGGACAGACGCTGGTACTCAAGGGCTATGTCCATATCGGGATAGCCGTGGACACCCCCCATGGCTTGATGGTGCCGGTGATCCGCGATGTGGACACCAAGGGCCTTTGGCAGATCGCGGCCGAGGTCAATGAACTGGCAAGCCGCGCGCAGGACCGAAAGATCGGCCCCGACGAGATGGGCGGCGCGTCGATGACGATCACCAATCTGGGCGGCATCGGCGGCACTGCATTCACACCAATCGTGAACCCCCCTGAGGTCGCCATCCTCGGAATTACCCGGATAGAGACTGTGACCTTTTGGAACGGCGACACACCCCGTCCTGTCCCCATGGTGCCACTGGATCTGAGCTACGATCACCGCGTGATCAATGGTGCCGATGCGGCACGCTTCATGGTGCAATACGCGCGCCTGATTTCAGACCCACGCAACATGATGATCTAGAATTGAAATACGAGTTTAGAATTTTCAAGATATTGCGAATGCGGGCCGAGCAGAGCAAAATGGAAACTGTACCACCCCTACAAAATAACTCGTTGGGCAGCGATAATGAAAAGAGCAGATACTCAAATTTTCCAACAACACATCCAAAGACCCATTGTTTTTATGTGAAGATACTTCTGATTTCCACCATGAATCAATATAGTGCAATAACTTTCGGAGTGTTCCTTAGAAGTGGATTATTACATTGGACGCGACACATTCTCCTCGTTCAGGACTGTTGACTGCGGCAATGTCGAGTTGAAACCAGTTCTGACTGGGTAGCTTGATGAAGCCGGTTCGGAAGAAAAAGCGTTTGGCACCAATTATTTTCGCTGGGGGGGAGCGAAAGACGATTTCGGAGACGAACCGAGTGGTAATTGAAATTTTCACTATTTTTAGAAATCAGAAATGAAAGTGTGCGTGGCAAAAATTCTGATAACCATTCCGTCGTTCTAGTATAAGCGTCGTTGCGCCATTGGCTGATCGTTTGGCTCTGTTTCGAAACACTCACATTCCAATTACTCCTTTTGTATTATTTCTGTAGCTTCAGCAACCAGCGGCGCAACAGTATTTTCTTCGAGGGTTGATCGCGCGTGTCCCAATTTGCAGCACTTTTTCTGACTTTGCAAAAACGACGAAAATCAATGTCTTGCTCAATAATCTGAAAGATGAACTTCTTTCGCTATTCTGGACAGCAACCGTAGTATTGCAGGTTACAATTTTCTCCTGTCGGTCGAGTTGTATTTTATCGCCTTTCAGCCAGCAGACCAAGGCAAGCGACCTGCCGCCATCGGCGGCGCGAGGTCGCTATGTTCAGTGCTGATCGCCAGTAGATTATGAAGGCCGCAAGGCGCAGACAGGGACGAGCACTTGCGGGCAAGCTGCGCCATCAGTTGGCGGGTCATCGCAATCGCCGGTTCGGCTCGTCCTTGGAAAGCATCGAGCAGCTTCAACTGGCGTTGAAGAACAGTGAGATAGCGGTTTTCAAGATGACGGCAAAGCCGCGCCTTCCCGATGAAGATCCCAAGGACAAGCCGAAGCGCTGCCAGATCCCCGATCACATCCCGCGCATGGAAGTCGAACTGACCACTGGTTAAGATTGCGCCCAGTGTGGCGGGGCGTTGCGCCGCCTGGGCGAGGATGGCGAGGCCTTGTCCGCCATTGATCCGAGGACAATGGACGAGCGAAGAACTGGAATACGTTCCCGCAATCGGCGAGATCGGCGCGGCCATTGCGCGGCGTCTGACGGACGATGGCGATAGGGTCGTTGTTACCGATCCGCCGGGTGAAAACCTTGACGCTGCAACTGACATTCTCGGTCTGCCAACCGTGGCCGCTGACCTGACGGATCCCGCTTCGGCAGGGGGCGGAATGTGACGATCAGCTCCGGCGCCGAACTGCGCCCCAGCATCACGGGCATCCACGCCAAAGCCGCCACAAAAACGCCTTCCTCGGGCTGACCAGACAACTCAGGCAAAAGCCTGGACCCCATGGCATCTGCGTCAGCTCGATCGCTCCCGGCTTCATCCTGTCCAACCCCGCCACGCGCGCGCAGGCCTCGAACACCTGAGGATTTCGCTGCCGCAGCCACCTTTGCTCACCTCGCCAGAGGCCGCGTGGATCACCGGCCGGATCCTCAGCGTGGACGGCTCGGGGCATCAGTTGACGCGCGCGCCCTGCCCTAGCCCCCCAACGCGGCACTACTGCGATGGGTGCCGCCCTTCTCGGACGCCGACGTGATCGTGACGCGGGCGTCGGGCCCGTCAGTCTTTACCAACCATTGCGCCTTCTTGCTCACCGGCGACCATTGCTGACCCCAGTTTGAATAGGCGTAACGCCGTTCGTTCCGACCCGCAAGGTTGCCCAATGCAACACGCGCTGGGTTCATCACCAGCACTGCGTTTTCGCAGCTCAAACTCACCGTCACCGGTTTGGCGACCTTGTTCTTGATCGCGACTTCCGAGAGGTTTGTGGGCAGATATCCGTGGTTCGAGACAACGGCCGTGACCTTGTACAGATCGCCGCCCAGGGCCTCCACATCCACCCGGTCCACCACCACGCGCGGGGCCGCCGCTGCATGCTTGAGATTGAACAGCACATTGTTGTGGCAGATTTCCTCCAGAAGATTTCCGGGCGGGTTGCGATAGCTCCAGATATAGACCATGCCGCCAACCTCCACCGAGCCAAGCTGGGGGTGATCGAAGCGGGTCCATGGACGAAATCCGCGCGCGCCCACATTCTCCACCACCCAATTATGGACCAGCCGCTGCGTTGCGGCGTCGCGGGGCCCGAGGTTGTAATACCCTTCCTTCGGCACACCTGCCGTGCGCTCCAGATCCCACAGCTCCGTCCCGAACGAGATGATGCCCATCTCCTCATAAGTCCAATCGGTCAGTGTTCCGTGGCGGGCTTTGGATTTGTCGGGCGTGAATTCCTCATAGACCGAAATCGTGGGATAGCCCGTCAGCCGTTCCCCGACCTCGCCCAACGCCTTGTACAAGGACAGGTCGGGAGGGCTCATCTCGCTATCAGGTTGCAGCATCGAGGGACGCAGGATGATGCCGCCATGGGTGTGATAGGCGCACATGCCGGTAATGTTGGGATGATCGAGGATGACTTGGCGCACGCCCGCCGTCTCGGGCTCGGAAAACGGATACTCACCCGCGCCATACTCCTGCGGCGTCCAGTTGGTCGGAAAGTTGCGGTTCATGTTGCCGTCTTGCTGCATCTCTATGTGCACATGAACGCCGTCGAAGTTGCGGATCATGCCCTCTGGATAGAGGCGATAATATTCGCCGCCCTCCTCCCCCGGTTCACGCTGCACCATGATATCGGGGTTTACATCGTCGCACTTCCACTCGCCCTTCGTGTCGGACACGCGCATCTGCACAATGTAGCCATCGCCGGTGATGTCTTGCGGGATCAGGCCTTCAAGGCGGTCCTCACCGGGCAGGAAACGCCCGTTGCCGCACCATGGATGATAAGGCGCGGTCATCGCGTTTTCGGCCCCGTCGGGATTGATTCGGGGTATGATGTAGAAGACCTGAGTGTCGACCAGCCGGGTCACTTCCGCATCCGTGCCGTAATTGTTCAGCAGATAGGCGCAGGCATAAAGCGCCGTGGCCGACGTCGCGTGTTCCTCCGCATGGATCTGCGCGTCAATGTAGAAGCCGGGCTTTTCCAGCGCGGGGCCTGTGTCGGGGTTGGTTATGGTCATGAACCACACGTCGCGCCCCTGATGGGACTTTGCGATGGAGGTGAGCGTGCAAAGCTTTGGATAGGCCTCCGCCAGCGCCTTCAGATGGGCGGTCATGGCGTCATAGGTGTGGTAGGTGTCGAAGGCGATCTTGACGGTCATTTGCGTGTCCTTATGAGCGGCCAAAGTGGTGCATGATGGCGGCGGCGTATTTGATGCCGAGGATGTACTTGTCGACGTGGATGTTTTCGTCGGGCGCATGAAGGTTGCAGCCGGGATTGGCAAAACCGGTCAGCACGCAAGGGATCCAGACGTGTTTCAAGATCGCGCCTTCGGCACTGACGCCGTTGACGATGGGCGGCTCGCCATAGACCTCAAGGGCGGCGGCGATGATCGAGACAGAGATATCTTCGCGCGCGCTGATCTTGTACGGCTCCTCCACCCGGGGCTCGCCCTTGACCTCGATGTTGTCGAAGCCTTGATCCTTCAGATGCGCCTTCAGCTTCGCCATCGCCTTGGCGGGCGAGATGTTGGGGATCAGCCGGAAATCCATCCGCACGCGCGCCTCGGACGGCACAATCGTCTTGGTCCCCTTCCCTGTGTAACCGCCAGTGATACCTTGGATATTCGCCGTCGACTCGTAGGTTCGCGCGCGCAACGCATCCACTCCGTCGCGCCCCAGCGCAAATGCATCCACCCCCATTTCATCCTTGAGCAAGTCGAAGTCGATCCGCGCGGCCTTGTCTTCAAGATATCCCAAATCCTCAGACGTCGGTTCATAGAGTCCCTCCGCCCAGTCGGGGATCAGGATGTTCTTGTCGCGGTCCATGATCGTGGCCAGTGCATGGACCAGATCCCAGACCGGGTTCGGCACCAGCGGCGCGTTGAGCGAATGCACGTCTGTCCGAGGGCCACGCGCGACCAGTTCCACAAACAGCACGGACTTCAGGCCAAGCGAGACATCCGGCACCTCCACCCCGATCTCCAGCGAGCCGTCGAGGCAATGCATTCCGTCCGCCTCCAGCATCGCCGCGTTCTTCTTCGCCCATGGCCCGAGGTTCGGGGAGCCAATCTCCTCCTCCCCCTCGATCAACAACTTCAGGGCGACGGGCACCTCGCCACGCACCGCCAGAAACGCCTTGGCTGCCTTGTTGAAGGCCAGCACGCCGGACTTGTTGTCCGTGGCGCCACGCCCGTACAGCACACCGTCCACCACCGCGCCGGACCACGGGCCGCCATGGGTCCAAGCCTCGATCGGTTCGGGTGGCTGCACGTCGTAGTGGGAATAGCACAGCAGCGTCTTTTTCGACCTCGACGGAACTTCGCCGTAAACCACGGGCGGACCTTCCTCCAGTTCATGGAACTCTGCCGGAAGCCCGTCACGGTGCATCATGTCTCGGATCAGCGCCGCGCACTCACGTAGGCCGATGTCTTGGGCAGACACCGAGGGTTGTTGCACAATCGCCTGCAAATCCGCGACAAATTCATCCGCGTGGGCGTCGATATAGTCGTAGATGACCTTCATATCGCTCATAGCGGATGTTCCTGTGCCAGGTTCCATGCGTTCAGGCGCTGGCCCGAAAGGGTCATGTCGCGGGTTGTGGCAATATGGGCAAAGGCGGGGGCGAGGTGGTCCGGCTCAATCCACTGGGCCTTCAACGCGGGCGGGTAGTTCGCCTCCGACATCGGCGTGTGCATCGCTTTGCCGGGCGTGATGGTGCACGAAACGATACCATACGCCTCCCCTTCCATGGCGAGGCATTTGGAAAAGCCTTCCAACGCGTGTTTTGCGGCGCAGTAGGCCGTCTCGTCGACGAATCCCTTGATGCCGGATTGGGACGACACGAAGATCAGCGCCCCGCCCCTCGCTTTCATTGACGGCCAGACAGCTTGCGATAGCTGGAACGCGGCCTGAATGCCTACATCCATGGTCTCCTGAAACGTCTTGAGGCTGACATTCTCCAACGGCTCGGGTCGCAAGATGGCGGCATTATGGATCAGCGTATCTACGGGGTCGTCGATCTGCGCGATCGCCTCCGCTGTCGCCGTGGCGTCTGACAGGTCGACCTTGATAGAGGTCCATTTGGTCCCCGTCCCTGTGCACGGGATACGGTCCATCAAGATCAGGTTGGCTCCGTGGCTGGCAAACACTTTCGCGATGGCTGCGCCGAGGCCCTGCGCTGCACCGGTAATCACCACCCGTTGATCGGCCAGCGCCGACATCAGACCGCGCCCGACATGTCGAGGTCTTCCCACTTGCGGCTGCGGGTGGAGGCGAAGACCGCGTCCACCACCATCTGATTGCGCAACCCGTCCACGAAGCTGGCCCCGCGCTTCAGGCCACGGTCGTGCTTGATTGCGCCACACAGCTCCTGCAAGGCGGCCACGACCGAGACGTTCCAGATGCCCCTGTTCAGACCCTCCAGCGCGGCATTGGGGTCTTCGACACTGATATCCTTGAAGCTTTCGCCTGCCTTGGCGAAATACAGTTTCTCATCACTGTTGCTGAGCGTTATTGTCCCCTTAGTGCCGAATACCTGCGTCTCGTTGCCCATGTTGGCCGCGGCCACACCACTCATGAACACCTGCGCCAGGGCGCCCGACTGCATCTCCAACGTCATGTGCGACAGGTCGTCGGCGGTCGCAGACCATGGCTCAGCGGTGTTCTTGCAGACCCGGTCCGGCACGATGGTCAACGCCTGTCCGATGACGGAAGCAGGCTCTCCCAACCACCAGCGCAGCATGTCGACCTGATGCGAGCCATTGGCCCCCATCCGCCCGCCACCCATCGCCGCGTCGGACCACCAATCGCCCTTGGGACGCGACGCCGGGTTGGCCCAGGACGCGCCGATATTCGTGATGTTCACGTGGCGGATATCGCCCAGGTCGCCGCCGTGGATCAACTCTGCGATGCGGGCGCGCGTTGGGTTGAAGCGCAGTTCATGATCGATCATGTGCAGCCGGTTCGCCTTGCGCGCGGCATCCAGCATTTGCCGCGCCTGGCCTGCGTTCATCGCGGTGGGTTTCTCGCAGAGCACGTGGGCACCCTTCGCGATCGCTGCGAGGGTCATGGGCGCATGCATCACCGTAGGCGTGGCGATGCACACCAGATCGAGCTTGTGATCCGCCAGCATCTTTTTCCAGTCGTCATAGACTGCCCTGATGCCATAAGGCTCGGCCGCTTCGCGGGCGCTTTCGATCCGGATAGACGCCAGGGCCACAACCTTTGTGCCCTTTATGTGGGCGAAAGCAGGAAGATAGGCGTCGCGCGCGAAGCTGGCGCCGATGATGCCGACATTGATCATGGGATCTCCTTTGAGCTGGTTAGCGCGCGGATCTCGTCAATCGTGACGGCCGCGCGGCGATCTGAGGCGATGATGCAGGCTTGCAGCATATAAAGCGATTGCAGATGGTCGCGCCCGGTGCATTCCGCCGCCGCGGTGCCGCGCAGAGTGGCGACGAAGCTGCACAGAAGCGCTTCCGCGTCCGTGATCCACGCCTCGTGCGGAGGAAGGGTCACGGGCGTCAGGTCAGGGTCCATCCGCTTGGCCCAGGCCAGATTGCCGAACATCGCGCGTTGCTCCACGATCCCCTCGGATCCGTCGGTGCGCCATTTGAAATTCATCGGATCATGGCCCGCCTGCCATGTGCCGTGGTAAACGACGCTCATCCCACCCTCGAACGCGATAAGGGCCGAGACGTTGGTATCGCCCTCGTACATGGTCCAACTGGGGTTGAAGGTGTGGGCCTGAATAAAGGCGGGCTCCGCATCATAAACGTAGCGCATCAGATCGAAGTGGTGGATGGACTGTTCCCACAACATCGGATGGTCCATGGTCAGAGGGTAGGAATTCAGCCAATCCTGTGTGCCATCGCGCCACCGTTCGTAGATGAAGCGGCCGAACTCAGGCGTGCCGATGGTTCCGTTCGTCAACAGGCGCTTCATTTCCCGGGTGACGGCCAGGTAGCGGAAGTTGAGGCCGACGATCAGGTGAACGCCGGCAGCCTCGGCCATCTCGACGAAGCGCGCCGCCGTCACGACGTTGTCGGAGAGGGGCTTCTCGGCAAGGATCGCAAGGCCCGCCTTGCACGCGGACTCGATTTGGACCTCACGCCGGCCGGGCGGTGTGGCCAGCAACACGGCGTCTACGTCGGTGTCGATGATATCGGTGATGTCGGCACCGATGGGGAGGTTGGGAAACTGCTCTTGCGCACGGGTGCGCGCGTCGGGATCTGGATCGCACAGCGCCACGATCTGGAGGTCGGGGTTAGCCTGGACGACCTTCAGCCATATCCGCGCCCGCGCGCCAAGGCCCACGATGATCAGGCGCAGCGGGGTCATTGCGGGACCTCCGTCGCGATCAGCCTATCGAGAGCTGTGGACATTTCGGTCCACGCGACGTGGCCAAAAACTGCGTGTTGGCTGGCCATCGGCGGACGAATGGCGGAATGGGGCGGCCCGGCCAGCCGGATCGTCGAGCCGGGAACACGGTCCGCGATGGCGTGGGCAAGGTCAAGGTCGCCGATGACGGGCGGCGTCCCCGCGTGCAGAACCGGCGGACCAGACCAGGGACCGCCCAGGACGAGACCCGAGATTGCACCGGCCAAATCCGGCAACCATGACCATTCACGCATCGCATCCGGCGTTTGGACAGTGATGACACCGCTGCCGCGCGCCTCCGCGATCATACGGGACACAAGGCACAGGTGCTGCCGGGTTTCGCGGACAGCCTCATGGCGGCCGAAGATATTTCCGAGCCTTAGCGACAGAGTGGCGAATTCGTCCTCTGACGCGGAGGTTGTCAGCACCTCGCCCGCATGTTTCGCAGCGCAATAGGTGCAGATGGCGGTGGGGGCGGTACCTTCGGTAAACCGCCCGTTCGGAGCCGGCACATCCTCGGGCTCGAACACGCCCATGGAACTGATGAACAGGAAGCGCGCCGCTCCAGCCCTGCGTCCATGATCGAGCGTGGCGGTCAGCAGGTCCATGTTGCGGCGAAGATGGGCGGCGCGCGAGATGCCGAGCCGCTCGGATGACGCGGTGACAGCCGCGCCGTGGACGACGGCGGAATATGAGCCGGGAGCGCTGGCGAGGATGTCGATCAGGTCGCCTTCGATCCGCTGGATATTGGCCAGACGCGTTTTCGTTGCCGCATCGAAGTGCTGATCCATCGCCACCACATCGCGCCCGGCGCGGGCCAGCGCCAGGGCGATTTCCGAGCAGACGAACCCACCCGCGCCAGTGACAAGGATCGGAGCGTTCGTCATGGGACGCTCTGCCGTGCAACAATCCGCCTCGCTGCACTGGCGTCGGCGTGATCGAGTCCAGGACCCGTGGGTGGCCACCGAAACCGCGCGCTGTCCGGAGTGTCATCCTGCGCCGCAACGGTGGTGTGGATACCACACTGGCTGGTGCGCTCAAGGCAAGCGACCCGGCACCCCGAGGCGGGGACAGAGCCGCCCGGCGCACGATCGACCCGGAGATCGGATGCAAAGGGCGTCCTGGCAGATACAATCAGGGGGATGTGGCGTGTGGTCATTTTGGACGTCTTCAGTACCGATTGAGGGGTCGCGGGGTCACGTTGGGTCGATCAGAGTAATCGGAGCGATGGATCGAAACTCATCATCTTGCTGCGGACCGCCGCGCCACATGAGCACGGTGAAATGGCCAATTCGATCGAGGACGGTCGCACCCAAGTGCCAGACGCCGGTGTTAAAGATCACCCCCATCGTGCCCGGCATCAGAAAGGCCAGCGCCCCATCCAAAAGCGGCGCGCCGGTGTCGTCCGATGGCAAGACCATCACCACGTAACGCGCCACATCGATTGGGAAAAAGCACTGCGCGGCATGGGCATGGCGCTCGATCCCGCTGACCTCGATCGGAAACCGCCGGGGCAAGACATGGTTGACGTGAAGAACCGGAGCGCTGGCATGTGGCCGGTGGTGGAGGGTATCGCTGTAGAACCGCCGCTTGTCCGGAGCATCCGGTGGCATAACAAGGTGCCCAAAGGGTGCGAAGGCCACGGGGTCGGGGGGCAAGGGGATGACGGTTCGGGCTGTCATCCAGCCTGCCCCGGCTGCACATGCGTCCGCCAGAAGTCGGCGATGTCATTGCGACCACATACCCAGATATCGTCATGTCGGGCTATGTGATCCATGAACCGGATCAGGCCGGCCAGACGCCCCGGATGTCCAATGATCCGGCTATGCAGGCCGACGGACATCATACGCGTCTTCGACTTCGCCTCGGCATGGAGAACGTCAAAGCTGTCAATCAGGAGATCTCCGAACGCGCGGCCCGTGAAGGCATCCCCCGACAGGAATTTCGCGTCATTCGTGACCATCGTATAAGGCACCACCAGATGCGACTTTCCGTTCACGTCTGTCCAGTACGGCAGGTCATCGTTGTAGGCGTCGCAATCGTAATCGTACCCCCCATGGGCGACCACCAACCCGCGGGTCGCGGTGGAGGCAGAGTAGCGGCAATAGAACCCTTTTGGCGCCCGGCCCAAGGTTTTCAGCAAGCTGGCGTGGGCCAACGCGATATGCTCGGCCTCCACCTCGGGCGTCAGGTGATAGGCCTCGATCCAGCGGTAGCCGTGGGCGCAGATATCCCAGTCGGTTGCGGCAATTGCGGCGGCGATATCCGGCGTCCGCTCCAGCGCCAGCGCGGCGGCAAAGACCGTGAGCGAGAGGTTTCGCGTTCGAAACAGATCGTGAACACGCCAGAATCCTACGCGGCTGCCATATTCATACATCGATTCGGCCGCCAGATCGCGGGAGCCATGGGGAACGCGGGACGCACGCACTTCGCTCAGCGCGGACTCGGACCTGCCATCGCCGTCGCCGATGGCATACTCGGACCCTTCCTCGACATTCAGCACAAAGTTCACCGCGAGGCCCGCGCCGTTCGGCCAGCGTATATCGGGCGGATTGGCCCCGTATCCAGCCAGATCGCGGGCGCGATTCATGACCTCATCCCTTTGGCGGGGGCATCAGTCACGGCGACCCTCCACCTTGTTGAAGAAGCAGCACCAATCGCCCTGGTTCACGTTTGGCAGCGCGCGCAAGCCAAAGAACATGCCGTCGGCAGGAGCATGCAATGCGCCGACCTCATCCCCGAAGATATTGATGATGCGCGCAATCTTGTCACCCTTCTTCATAATCGTCAGGAAATCGACGCCCTCCTCCGGCAGGAAGATGCCCGACGCGGGAGCCAACAAAGCCTCCTGCTGGCCCTTTGTGGCGTTGTCCGGGTAGGTCGCCTGCCCGTCCAGCATGTCGTAGTGATAGCAGATGTTAAGGATGGATTTGGCCAGTTCCTCGCCCACATAGCGGAACCGTTCGGGCGAGGTGTAGGGACGACCGCCAAGCTCGACCGTGATGCCGACCTTGCCCGCATTGTTCATCGCGGCCATGGGACTTCCCGCCTTGGTGAAGTTGGACATGATGCAGCCCCAGCCCGCGCCCATCGCCTTGGCCAGTTCGACGCTTTCTGGACGTTCATCGACGAAGATCGCCTTGTCGAGGAAGCTGTGCGCGCCGCCGGAGTGGATGGAGATTTCGATATCCGCCACATCCTTCATCGCCTGCCAATGGGCGTCCGCCACGCGGTCGGTGAAGTAGCCATCCGCCTTGCCGGGATAGATTCGGTTCATGTCATAGGCGAAGCTATCGAGTGGATTGCCGCGTTCGGCGGCGGAAAACGCCATCGGGTTGACGCAAGGCACCATGACGACCGCGCCGCGCAGATTGGCGGGATCAATGCGCTTGGCAGCCAGCGCGCAGGCCAGTGGGCCCTCGGGTTCGTCCCCGTGAATGGCGGCATTGACCCAGAAGGTCGGGCCCGCCCCCGCGCCGTTGATCACGACAACGGGGATGTCCACTTTCACGCCACCGGCCATGTCGCCCGCCGGGATCGCGCCGCGGACTGCCTGCCCCGGAATGGCCGTGGCTGTGCCGACCGTAACGCTTTCGCCTGCCTGCGTGCTCATACCGCTTCCGCCTTGCCGGCTTCCCATTCGGCTAATTGCTCGGGCGTGTAGACCTGCATGAACTCGATCTCGATCCCGCCCGCGTCATTGTCGAGGAACGCGACCCAGCCTTCGGGATGCGCGTGGGAACCGTAAACGCCGCAGGCCTGGCAGATGCGGAACTCCGCCCCCTGCGATTTCGCATGGGCGAGCGCCGCGTCGATATCGTCGACCTCGTAGCAGATGTGGTGAAGACCCTCCGCCCCGCGCTGCTTGATCCAAGCGGCAAAGCGCCCGTTCGGGTCGGTGGATTGGCAGAGTTGGTATTCGATCCCGCCCAGGTAGAAAAGAGCGACCTTGTTGCCGGATTTCGCGAAATGCGTGATCTCGGTGTCCTTGGGCACATGGAGAAACTGGGCATAGGCCCCCAAGGCCTTTTCCGCGTCATTCACGGCAAAGGCCATGTGCTTGATGCTTTTGATATTCGGGTTGTCAGATTTGATTGTCATCTCTGAGGTCCTCTCATTGGGCGGGTTGGCTGTGCTCGGCGCGAAACGACTCCACGACAGCAGCCATGCGTTGCATTGCAATCTCGATCCGGTCGACAGGCTGAGTCATCGACATGCGCACGAAATCATCGGTGTGATCGCCGTAGATCGTGCCGGGGTACATCATCACCCGACCCTCGGCCAAAAGCCGTTCGCAGAAGGCACCGGCGGTGATGCCAAGACCAAGGGAGGCGACATTGGCGTAGACGTAGAATGCCCCCTGCGGTTCGGCATAGCCCATACCCAACGCGTCAAGTCCTTTGCAGATCGCGGCGCGGCGGGCGTCGTAGGTCTGGCGCATGTCCTCCACGCAGTCCTGACCGAAGGTCATCGCGGCCAGTGCGGCGTGCTGCGACACGGCGGCAGTGGAGATGGCGAAAGCGTGGTTCACCTCGGACATCGGCATGATCAGGTCGCGGGGGCCGGCAAGGTAGCCGATCCGCCAGCCGGTCATCGCGTAGGCCTTGGAAAAGCCCGACAGCGTGATCGTGCGGTCCTTCATGCCGGGCAGCGACGCCACGGGCAGCACGGTGTTGTTGCCGAAAGTGAGGCGCGAATAGATCTCGTCGGATATCACGATCAGATCGTGTTTTTTGGCCACCTCCGCGATCTTGCGCACCTCATCGGGGGGCGTGACGGTTCCAGTGGGATTGTTGGGGTTGATCAGCACGAGGATTCTTGGACTTTGGCGTGATATGCGCCTCCACCATCTCGGCGGTCAGGGTGAAGTTGGTCTCCATCGTCATGGGAACCTTGACGACAACCGCATCCGACATCTCGGCCGCTTGACCGTAGGGATTGTAGCCGGGGCACGGCACGATGATCTCATCCCCCGGATCAAGCAGGGACAGCGCAATGATGAACATCCCCTGCTGACCACCGGGGGTAATCATGATGTCGTCCGCCGCATAATCAGCGCCGCCGTACGCGCGGATGTTGTCAGCAATCGCCTCACGCAGGGGCAAGATGCCAAGCGGGTGCGTGTAGTGCGTGGCGCCGTTGGCCAGCGCGTCCTGCCCCGCCTTGATGATATGGTCTGGCGTGTCCAGATCGGGATCGCCGCGACCCAGTTTGATCACATCATCCAGGCCCTCTGCGATGTCGAGCATTCTGGTGATCAGCGCGCCGTCTGACAGCTTGACCCGTTTGGCGATGCGTGCGGAATTCGGTGTGGTCATGGGGGTCTCCGCTTCAGTTCAGGGCGTAAACGCTGGAGTATTTTTGGGTGAGGTAGGCGATGTAGGGCTCGGGATCGAGCGTACGGCCCGTAGCGTTCTCCAACAGTTCATCACGCGTAAAGCGCCGCCCGTGTTGGGCAATATTGTCCGTCAGCCAAGAGCGCAAAGGCGCGTAGTCGCCGCCGTCGAGCGCGGTCTGGATGCCGGGGTTTTCGCCCGTGGCCGTGTCGAAGAGCTGCGCGGCCATGATGTTGCCGATGGTGTAGTTGCAGAACGTCCCGATCTGGCCCGAGGACCAGTGCACATCCTGCAGGACGCCGTTCGCATCGTCGGGCACGTCGACGCCCAGATATTCCTTCATCGCGGCATTCCACGCCTCGGGTAGTTCGCCCACATCGAGTGATCCATCGACCAGCTTGGCCTCCAACTCGCAGCGCAGCATGATGTGGAAATCATAAGTCAGCTCGTCCGCTTCGACCCGGATGAACGACGGCTCGGACCGGTTCACGGCGCGGTAGAATTCTTCATCCGTCACATCGTCCAGCGTGCCGGGATAGGCGGCGCGGATATCGTCCATGTGATTGGTCCAGAACGCGCGGGACCGGCCTACGTGGTTTTCCCACAGGCGCGATTGGCTTTCGTGCGCGCCAAAACTGACGCCTCCCACAGCATAGAGGCTGATGAGATCCGTCGCCAGCGGAGTCCGCGTGTAGGCCGGATCGACGCCCTGCTCATACATCGCATGGCCCGTTTCATGAAGCGCACCAAACAGCGACATCGGCATGTAATTCTTGTTCACACGCGTCGTGATGCGTACGTCGTTTCGCGTGAACGAGACCTCAAAGGGATGCACGGTCGTATCGAGTCGCCCGCGATGCGTGTCGAAGCCGATTTTCTTGGCCATTTGCAGGGCGAAGGTCATCTGCCCGTCGATCGGGTAGTCGCGAAACAGAAAGTCGGAGCGCGGTTTCTCGGCCTGCGCAATTGCCCGGATCAGGGGGATCATCCCTTCGCGCAGACGCGCGAACAGCACGTCGAGCCCGGCCTTTGTGGTCCCCGGCTCGAACCGGTACATCAGCGCATCATAGGGGTGGTCGGTATAGCCGATCGCCTGCGCCATCTCGCGGTTGATATCGACCATGGTGGTCAGAGCGGAGGCGAAGATGGAGAAGTCGGCTTTCTCGCGCGCCTCGGCCCAGACCTCATGCGCCGCAGCGCCGAGTTCGGTCTTGCGGCGCAGAAGGTCGGCGGGGATTCTTTCGTGATAACCTATGGCCTCGCGGACCTGCGCCACGATGCGCGCCTCGGGCGAATCCTCGGGCTGTCCGGCGACGTCGGCCTCAGCGCCATCCAGCGCACGTTTCATTTCGTCCGAGCACAACAGATTGCGCGCCGCGACCGTCAATGCGGCCAATTGCTTGGACCGTGTTTCGGCCCCGCCCTTCGGCATCATGGTGCGCGCGTCCCACGACAGGACCGAGCTCGCGTTCAGGAAATCGTTCACCCGGCCTGTCACTTCGATCAATCCGGCATAGGTCATTTGCAGTCATTCTCCGCGGTGATGGTCATGCGGAGCGCCGTGGCTTTCGACAGACCATCAGGATCGACGCAGGGTGCTTGACTATCCATTTCGCTCGTGTATCCCATTTGGAGAAGTGCAATGTCGACAATATACTGATGGCAAGGAAGCTCTCGGGAGTCAAACCAAAACATTGCGCCTTCTTATCGCCCCTGACCGCAAAGGACGCGCTGCGAAATGTCTAGTCTGAACACCAACGAAGCCGCCTTGGTCGAGATGGCCGTGTCAGGGGTGATTACTACGCCCGCGGTCCGTCCGGGCCAATATATTCCGCATCCCGACGGCACCGCGACCGTGCTGCCGGGCATGTACGGTATCACGTACAACGTGCGCTGCGGCGACCGCGCCTTCGGATGGGCGGGCGACCATGTGGAGCCGGGTGTGTCCATCGACGATGACGCCAACCCTGGCCGCCACCATGCGCTGCATTACCTCAACTGCATCGGGAACGAGGCGATGGTCACGTCGGGCATGGCGGCGGGCGAACGCGGCATCGTCATTGGGGAACACGCGCGCATTCTGGTGCAGTTTTCGCCCGAAGCGCATGAGGTCATGGCCCCCGGCGACCACATTCAGGTGTTCACAAAGGGACAGGGCTTGGCGCTGACGGACTATCCTAGGGTAGAACTGAAAAAGATGAGTTCCACGCCTGTTTCACGCCATGGGGATCACGGAAAGCAACGGCCGTCTGCATCTGAACGTGGCGATCGAGCTGCCCATTCGCATCATGGGATCGGGGGCTGAGTTGAACTCGGAATACGTCGATCAGGATTTGATGTCCGGCGACCGTGCGTTGATGGCGGAGTTGGGGATTGACCAGATGCGCCTTGGCGATGTGATCGCGATCCGCCATGCCGATCATCATTGGGGACGGTCGTACCGCAAGGATGCCGTCTCGATCTGCCTGTGCATCCATGGCGACAGCGTCATGACCGGCCATGGTCCCGGTATCCTGACCCTGATGACCGCACGCGGGGGGGAGATCGACTTCACCATCGACCCCACCGCCAACCTCGCCCAACTTCTGAATATCGGAGCCTGATCCATGAGCATCCAAACCAACGCCGCCGATATCGTCACCGTCTCCGTCATGGGGCAAGTCGCCAACCCGTCGCTCTCGGGCCTGCCGGCCGAACCCTATCGGCTGGACGCCGACGGCAAGGCCTTCCTTTGGCCGACGTTCGGCGGCATCGTCTACAACGTTACCGTGGGCGATTTCAGCTTTCGGATGGGCGGGCGATTGCATCCATCCGTCCGTGTCCATCGCACACCCCGACGCCAACAAGAACCGCGGCCTCAACGTCTTTGCCTGCGTCGGCAACGAGGCGATGATCTGTTCCGGTGCTGCCAAAGGCGCGCGGGGCGTTGTGACGGGCAAATCGGGCCGTTTTTCTGATCAGGTCATCATTCACTTCGATGTGGAAACCCGCCGCAAGATCGCCGTCGATGACGCGATTCTGGTCAAGAGCGAGGGCGTTGGATTGACCGTGCCCGCCTGCCCCGATGTGGCGTTCAAGTCCATGTCCCCTGCCCTGTTCGACGCGCTGCCCAAGCGCATGGAGGGCGACGTGCTTCACATCGGGGTAGTGGCCACCGTGCCGCCGCACTTCGTCGGTGCGGGTGCGGGCCTGACGTCTGAGGGCGGCTCGCTACACATCCAGTCCACCGACCGCGCAGCTTTGGCGGAACACGGGCTGGATCAACTTCGCCTTGGCGATGTGGTGGCGATCCAGGACACCGACAGCCGCTACAACCACGGATACCTGCGCGGCGCGATGAGCATCGGGATCGTCGGCCAGACCGACGGTCCGCGCGCGGGCTATGGCCCGGGCATGACAGTGGTGATGACGGCGCCTGCGGGCCAACTTCGCATCTACGACGCCCCCGGAACCAACATCGCCGACATTCTGGGGTTGTCCGCATGAGCCAAGCCATTCCTATGACCAATGTGGATCGCGAGCAGTTGCGCGCATTCGTGTGCGAAGGGTTCGAGGCCCTCGGTCTGACGACCGAAGATGCCGGAATCTTCGCCGATGCACTGATCTTCTCCGAGCTGCGGTTTCACCCCGGCCAGGGTCAGGGAGTGGCCCGTCTGCGGCGGTATCAACAACGGATCGGCAATGGCGAGGTCAACCCGCGCGCCGGGTGGTCCATCATCAAGGAAGGCCCCGCTTTGGCGCTCGTCGATGCGCACAATGGGATCGGCACTGTCGCGGCCGCCAAAGCCATGGCGCTGGCGATCAGAAAGGCAAAGGAGGGCGGCATCGGCACCGTAATCGTGCGCAATTCCACCCATTACGGCTCCAGCGCCGTACATTCCTGCCAAGCACTCGACCACGGTTGCATCGGGATCGCCTTCACGAACGCAGGGCCCGAAATGGCGCCGTGGGGCGGGCGAGAAGGTGTGACCGGCACCAACCCATGGTCCATCGCCGCGCCGTCCGATCAGGGCTTCCCGACTGTTCTGGACATCGCCATCACGACGTCGGGCAAGGGTATGATGAACTGGCTGATCCGGGAAGGCAGAAAGATGCCGCTCGACTGGGCGATCACGCCGGACGGCGACGAAACGGACGATCCTGCCACCGCGCTGAAGGGCACTCTTCTTGGGATCGGTGGTCATAAAGGCTATGGACTCGCGTTCATGACCGAGGCGCTGACCGGCGTACTGTCGGGCGGTGGGTTCGGGCTGACGCCCTACGCGGATCCGATGAAGCTAGATGTCTCCCACTACTTTCAAGCCATCGATATCTCATGGTTCATGGATCCCGAAATTTATGCCACGCGAATGGGGGAATTCGTACATATGGCCAAGACGCGCGCCCTTCGTCCCGGCTTCGACGAGATCCTCGTGCCCGGCGAGCAGGAGGCGCGGCGCACAGCCACCAAGGCTCAAAACGGCGTGCCGATCGATGATGTGGTGCTGGCGGATATGCAGGCGTTGGGGCGGGAATTGAATCTCAAGACGCCGCTGGACGCGTTTGGCGCTTATACGGGCGGCACTTTGTGAAGCCGCTGGACGCCAACTTTTTCGCTCGGGCGCGTTATCGCTTGCGTGCCCGTGCGCAAGCCGCTGATCTCGAAGGCTTGCTAATGCTGCGCGCCCCGAACCTTGCCTATGCGACGGGGCTCTTTCTTTCAGCCAACGAGCGGCCCATGGGCGTCTGGCTGCCGGTCGATGGCGATCCGATCCTGATGTTGCCGGGGTTGGAACGGGAGAACGCCGAAGGCACTGGCATTGAAGATTTGCGCTTTTATGAGGAATTTCCCGGCGAGGTTCCCGCCGTTCTCTGGATGCTGGACCAGATCGGCGCCAAGCGGATTGCCATCGACGCGCTGGACGCGGCCCTCCTTGACGCGGCCCGCGACAAACTCACCCGGCTCGATCTGACCGATCACGCGATGGCCGCGCGCACGATCAAGGAGCCCGAGGAAATCGCGCTGACAGTGGAGGCAGCTTCCTTTGCCGACCTCTTCCTGACAAGGCTGCATGCCAACGCAGGCGACATCATTGGGCAAGATGGCACCGAGGCCGACTTGATGGCCGACGCCATGGCGCATGCAAAGGGCGCGCTCCTCGCCAAACACAAGGTAGCCTTCTCCGGCACGCCCATGGGCATCACATCGTCCGTTCATTCCGGCCCCCGCGCCGCCCTTCCCCATGGCGCGGTGTTGGAGCGGGTGCCACAGCCCGGCGAGACGCTGATCGCAGGCATCGGGGCCAGTTTGGGCGGTTATCACGCGGAAAGTGGTGTGACGTTGATCGTAGGCGAGATCAGCCCCGAACAGCGCCGGATCATGCGCGCGATGCAGGCCTGCAATGACGCGGGCGTCGCGGCCCTTGCCGCCCGCACGACCTGCGCCGAGGCCAACCTTGCCGCGCTCGATGCCCTGCGAGCCGCCGACCTCGACGACACTATCCGCCACCGCATCGGCCACGGGATGGGGCTTGAGGGGCACGAGGCCCCATGGCTCGCCCCCGGCGATCCGACGCAGATCCTAACACATATGGTCTTCTCCAACGAGCCCGGCGTCTACCGCCCGGGCCGCGACGGATACCGCACCATCAACACCATGATCGTGACCGAGTCAGGGGTTGATATCCCGTCTCGGTTCCAAGCCACCACGCCCATCGACGCCCGTACAATCGCCATCTGAGGAGCCTTGAGATGCCAGAACCCGCCGCATGGAAGTACCAGAAGATCACCAAGCCGATGTTTGAGGCATCCTCCGTGGACTGCGTGTTCCTGGGCCGGGTCATCACCTGTGTCAAAGATGAGGTGATCGACGACGGATTTGTCCACCTCAAGGACGGCAAGATCGCCGCTGTCGGGCCACGTGGCGATGCACCCTCCAGTACCGAAACTCTCGACACAAACGGAAAGTCCCTGATGCCCGGCATGATGAACAGCCATGCGCATCTGTCGTGGGACGGCATCCACGATTTGAGCCAGCAATCCATGTTCGACCCGCCCGAAATCCGCGCCTACAAGGCCGCCGGAAACATGCTCAAAAGCCTGCGCGCGGGCATTACGCTGGTCCGCGACCTGGGCGTTCACAACGCCAACCTCTTCACCAAGCAGGCCGTGGCGCAGGGAATCTTCCCCGGTCCGCGGCTTCTGGTTTCGGGCGAGAGCATCATCCAGACTGGCGGCCACACCTATTGGGTCTGTCGCGAGGCCTCCGGCGCGGATGAAATGCGTCGCGCCGTGCGCGATCAGGTCAAGGGCGGGGCCGATCTAATCAAGATCATGGCCTGCCACGACACTCTGGAATTTACCGATGACGAACTCCACGCCGTCATCGACGAGGCCCATCGCAACCGTCTGCCGATCACCGCCCACGCGACCTACAATGATTGCATCGCCCGTGTGGCCGAGGCGGGCGTGGATTGCATCGAGCATGGCGGCTCAATGACTGACGCCACGATCCAGCTGCTGCTCGACAAGAATCTGCCCATCGTCACTACATTTTCGGCGTTGGTCATCCAGGCCAACGAGGAGATTGCCCGCGCCTTCGGTATTCCCGCATGGAAGATTGAGGAACGCAAGAAGGCCATCGCCGACAAATCCCGCTTTGACGGTCTGGTGCGTGCTGCAAAGGCAGGCGTTCCGATTGTGTTTGGCACCGATGCCGGCAGCCCGGCGGTGGAGCACGACCGTATCGTGCCGGAACTGGGCTTCATGGTGGAGGTCGGCGTCTGCTCCGACAACCTCGATGCGCTCCGCGCCATCACCGCGCGGGCGGCGGTGCTGAACGGCATGGGCAACAAACTCGGTACGCTGGAGGCCGGAAAGCTCGCCGACATGATCGTGGTGGACGGCAGGCCGGACCAAGACCTTGCCGCATTGGAAAAGGTCGAGATGACGTTTATCGACGGCAAAAGGATGCACTGATGGGATCGCTGCTATTCAATCGCACCGCGCAACGCATCGTCGAGGAAGACGGATCATTTCGCACGAAGATGTTGGAAATTGCCTCCGGCCTCGACAGTGTGATCGCGCTTGGTCGGGGCGATCCGGATTTCCATACGCCGAAACACGTGGTGGAGGCGGCGAAGAAGGCGCTCGACAACAACCAGCACCATTATACCGGCCCCACCGGCCTGCCGCCGCTGCGTCAGGCGATCTGCGACAACCTGCGGGCCGAGTACGGGCTGGACTATGCGGCGGATGAGATCATCGTCACGGCCGGTGTGCAGGAAAGCATCATGCTGAGCATGCTGGGTCTCGTGCAGGCGGGCGATGAGGTTCTGATCACCTCGCCGCGCTTCACCACATATGACACCGCCGTGCATCTGTGCGGCGGCGTGCCCGTCCCGGTGCCGACCTACCAAAAGGACGATTTCGCGCTGGACGTGGCGGAGATTGAGGCGCGGATCACGCACAAGACGCGCATGTTTGTGCTTGTCTCACCCAACAACCCCACGGGCGCGGTCACGCCGCCCGATGTCATTCGCAAGATTGCCGACCTCGCGATCAAGCACGACCTCATCATCATTGCGGATGAGATCTATGCCGCGCTGATCTACCCGCCGCATGAGCACCTGTCATTGGCGAGGTTGCCGGGCATGAAGGAACGCACGATCACCCTCAACGGCTTCTCGAAGACCTACGCCATGACGGGCTGGCGTGTGGGCTACATGGCGGCCCCTGCGGATTTCGTCGAAAAGCTGACCGAACCTCGACATACCCTCTCGATCAACACCTGCACGGTGTCGCAACACGCGGCGCTGGCGGCGCTGACCGGACCGCAGGATGAAATGCAGGCGACGTTCAAAGCCTACGGCGAGCGGCGCGATTACCTGATGACAGCGCTGACCGAGGCGGGGCTTTCCTTCGGCGCACCGGGCGGCGCATTCTATGTCTACACCAACATCTCGGCCACGGGCATGAAGGCGAAACCCTTCTGCGAAACCCTGCTGCGCGACACCGGCGTCATGTTGTTTCCCGGCGATATGTTCGGTGAACCCGACAGCGATTTCATTCGCATCAGCTATCTGCAACCGCTTCCGGTGATCAAGGAGGCAATAGGCCGGATCAAAGGCTTCATCGCGAAGCAACAAGGGGCCGACGCATGAAACCTGATCCAAAGGAAAAGTTCGTCGGCATTCAGGTCAGCCCGATCAGTTTCATCGACGAAGGTGTGGACGTGGTGCTGGATACGCTGAAAGACCGCGTCGGCGTGAACGTGTTGATGCTCGGCACCGTATCGTGGCTCGGCCTCAAGACGGGCCGTTCGATCGCCCATAAACTGGACGGCTGGCCTGACCACGGCGTGCCGGAGCCGTTCACTATGAAGGGCGGCGCCTATTTCAACCCCGATCCGCGCTATTACAACAAGACGCTGATCAAGGATTTTCGCGCCACGGATAAGGAGATGGAGGGGATCGATATCCTAGATTTCGTGATCCCCGAAGCCCACAAGCGCGGCATGAAAGTCTATGTCGAGTTGATGGAGCCGTTCTTCAAATACGCGGGCCATGGATCGGTCAACAACATCGAAATCCCGAACCTGGCGACCTGTATGGAGGTCGATGTATTCGGCGTCCGCAAGGATGAGCCGAGCACCTCTAACCCCGATTATCGCAACTGGATGCACGCGATCATCGAAGATCAGGTGCGCAATTTCGACATCGACGGGATCATGTGGTGCAACGAGCGGAACTCACCGCTTGATCAGATGATGCAAGGCCAGGCTCCGGGCGATTTCTCGGAAGCCAGCCGTGCGGAGGCTATCGCTAGGGGCATAGACGTGGAGGCTTGCCGCCGCGCCTGCATCGCGATGTATGACTTCATGCAGGATGCGCTTGGTGGCAAGGAATTCGACGACGGAGCGTTCATCACCTTTGTGCGGATGCTCCTGGAACACCCCGAAATGCTGATCTGGGAGCGCTTCTGGCTGGAACGGAACAAGGATCTGGACCGGGAACTTTTTGGGCTTGTGAAGTGGTGCAAACCCCGCCTTCCCTTCGGCCTCAACGTCTGGAATTGCAATCATTTCAACCTTTTCCGTCGCGCGCAATGGCCGTGGCACGAACAGACGATGTATGCCGATTGGGTGAAGCCGATCACTTATCAGCACCAATCCGGGGAGATATGGCACAAGGAATTCGGCTTCTTCCAGAAGACCATCCTGCGAGATTTCGACCCAGCCGTGGCCATGCAGGTCATGGACGGGATCCTCGGCATCAAGGGATCGGGCATCGACACCGTCATTCAGGACGGCCTCGATCCCGACACCTACGTCTACGGCCAATGCGCCGAGGCGCTGCGCGGCGTTCATAACAAGGCGAAGGTGTTCATGGGGCTCGGGATCGACGCACCACGGGTGCGCGCGGATCAGGCGAAATGCACGCCGGACATTGCGTATCGGTCGGTCATGGCCACTTACCACGCGGGCGGGCATGGCGTGGTGCTGTCGCCCAATTATGCCTCCATGCATCTGACCAACCTGGACGGCGTGGCAAAGGCCCTGACCGAATTGGGCCTGAAATGAGCGTGCTGGATACGCTGATTTCCGGAGGCGACATACTGCTGCCGGATGGCTTGCACCGCGTCGACCTTGGTCTGAGCGGAGGCAAGGTTGCAGGCGTCTATGCCCCTGGCACCTCGCCGGAGGCCGCGAACACGATCGACGCTACCGGCAAGACCGTGCTTCCCGGCATCGTCGACATCCACTTCCACGTCCGCGCGCCCGCCTACCCCGAACGCGGCACAGTGCTGTCGGAGACCCGCGCGGCGGCGGCGGGGGGCGTCACGACGCTTTTTGAAATGCCAATCTCCAAGCCCTGCTGCTCCACCCCCGAAGAACTTGTACGCCGCCGCGACCATTTCAGCGAAAACGCCGTCATCGACTTCGCGCTTTACGCTGCGCCGGGTGACCTGACGGAGGCCAGCCGCGACAAGATGATGGAGTTGGGCTGCATCGCCTGGAAGATCTTCACAACCCCTTCGCCACCTGGCCGTGCGGACGAGTTCGAAGGCCTGGCCTTCCCGGACGAGGCAGACCAACTGCGCGCCCTGCACCTGCTCGCCGACACGGGCCTGCCCATCGTGGTCCACGCCGAAAGCGCCGCACTGCTTGGCCATTTCGAGGAAGCCGCAAAGGCGCTGGACCCAGCCGTTGCCGCCACCCACGGCAAGTCCCGCCCGGCGATATGCGAATCCGTGGCCGTCGCCAAACTGCTTGCGATGAACATGACCGCTCAGGCGAAGCTTCATATCGCCCATGTGACAAGCGCGGAAACAGTCGCGGTGCTGCGCGGGTTCGCGGGGACAAGCGACTTCACCGCCGAGACCTGCCCGCAATATCTGTTTACCACGGAAGCGGACGTAGCCAAGGCCGGCATCTACGCGAAGGTCAATCCGCCGATCCGCCATCAAGCAGATCAGGACGCGCTGTGGCAGGCGATCGGGGATGGTGTGATCAATTACGTAACCACCGACCACGCACCTTTCGCGAAAGCCGAGAAACAGGCGGCTGAGGACAATTTTCCCGGTGCCCCGCCGGGCGTTCCGGGGATCGAGTTCATCGTGCCCGCGATGCTGGATGCGGTGGCGAAAGGACGCCTGTCGCTGCAGCGCGCGCACGACCTGATCTGCGCGAACGGCGCGCGGCGATATGGACTTTACCCGTTCAAAGGTGCACTTCTGCCGGGAAGTGCGGCAGATGTGACGCTTGTGGATCTGAGCGGTGAAACCGTGATTTCTGCCGACACCCTTCACACCCATGCCCGCAATGTGGCGCATCTCTATGAAGGCCGCCGATTGCAGGGCAAGGTCACGCAGACCATCCTGAAGGGCCGCACAGTCTATATAAACGGCGACGTGACGGGACTACAAGGCGCGGGGGCCTTCGTGACGCCCGGTGCCGGAACATGACGCGACACATTCGACAGCGGGCCGGCTTGTCGCGTTCGGGCCACAAACGGGAAGACGGACATGGCATCGGCCACGGAAATCATGCGCGACACAGACACCGTCGGCTGGAAAAGCGGACTCAACACCATCAAACGGGTGACGGGGCTGGCGCTTCGGACACCGTGGATGGTGGCAATTTCGCTTGGCTCCACCGTTGTCGCGGCGGGCTTGCAATTGTGGGTACCGATCCTGTTGGGTCGCGCCGTGGATCAGGCTCAGGCCCTGGTGTCCGACCCGTCAGGTGCCGAGGCCGCGACGGCGGCGCTGTGGGCCACTGCCTGGTTGGTGCTGGCCGTCTCGCTCACGCGCGGCGTGTTCACGGTGTTCCAGAACTACTTCAGCGAAAGCGTGGGCCACAATGTCGGATACACGTTGCGGCTGGCTTATTACGAGAAGGTCCAGCGCCTCAGCTTCGGCTTTCATGACCGGATGCATTCGGGCGATCTGATCACCCTCGGCATGCTGGATCTGGAGGCTGTGCGGATGTTCTTTTCCACCGGCCTCGTGCGGATCGTGCTGCTGAGCATGCTAATCGGCATCGGCGGATACCTCCTGCTGTCCACTGATTTCACCCTTGGTCTGCTGGCGCTCAGCTTCGTGCCTTTCGTGGCTTGGCGGTCCTCCGTCACTCAGCTGAATCTGCGCGGCACGTGGTTGGAGCTGCAAAACCGCCTCTCGGTCCTCAGCCGTGTCATGGAAGAGAACCTCGGTGGGATCCGCGTCGTCCGCGCCTTCGCGGCCAAGCCGCACGAGATGGCAAAGTATGGCGTGGCCTCGAAAAGCGCGCTGGAACTTGCCCACGACCGCGTCGATATTCGGGTGCGCAACACGTCGATGATGACCTTCTCGTTTCTCGTGTCGATGGGTCTGGTTCTCTGGATCGGCAGCGGCAAGGTCGTGTCCGGGCAGATCACCGTCGGCACGCTGGCCTCGTTCCTGACCTTCATGACGATCCTGCAAATGCCGGTGCGGCAATTGGGAATGCTGGTGAATTCCTTTGCCCGGACCGCCACTTGCGGAGAGCGGGTCTTTGCAATGCTGGATCTGGACCTTGCGATCACCGACGCACCCGATGCGACCGAACTGACCGTCACCAACGGCGTGCTGCGCTTCGATAACGTCGGTTTCACATATCCCGGCGCGTCCGGGCCGACGCTCGAAGGCCTCAGCTTTTTCGCCAAACGGGGCGAGACCATTGGCCTGATCGGCCCGCCCGGCAGTGGCAAATCCACAATCGCCCACCTGATCCCGCGCTTCTACGATGTGACGGAGGGAGCGATCACCATTGACGGTCAGGATATTCGCGATGTGACCGTTGCGTCGCTCCGCCACGCAGTCGTGGCCGTACAGCAAGATGCGTTCCTGTTCACCACCAGCCTTGAGAACAACATCGCATATGGGGATCCCTGGGCCCTGCCCTCCAGGATAGCCGACGCCAGCGCCTCGGCTCAGTTGCACCAGTTCATCGCGACGCTGCCAGCGGGATACGAGACCATCGTGGGCGAACGCGGCGCGTCCTTGTCGGGCGGGCAACGGCAGCGCATGACCATTGCCCGCACACTGATGCTTCGCCCCTCGGTCCTGATCTTCGACGATAGCACGGCGGCAGTGGATGCAGGGACCGAGCAGCGCATCCGAACCACCATTCAAGCGCAGGCCAGTGACCGGGTGACCATCATCGTGGCGCACAGGTTGAACTCGCTGATGCACGCGGATCGCATCTTGTTCGTGGAAGAGGGCAAGATCGTCGAGCAGGGAAGCCATGCGGAATTGCTGGCGCAGGATGGTCGGTACCGCGCGCTGCATGATCTGCAAATCCGGCCAGAGGAGCCTGCGCAATGAGCGAAGAGCTGGAAGTTGAACGCGGCGATATCCGGGACAATGGCCGTCGCCCGCCTCGCGCTGTCGTGGGCTCGCATCGGATAGAGGAAGAGATGTTCGGCCGCGTTTTCGACCGCAATATCGTCGCGCGGATCTGGGCCTTCGTTGAGCCGTACCGTCGCCAACTTGTCATCGCGATCATCGCGGTGCTGGTTTTCACCGGCACCCAGATCGCGATCCCTCTGATTATCAGCTACGCCATCGACAACGGCCTGACGGCAGACTTGGCGGGCCAGACCGCGCTGCGCACTGCGATGATCGCCTTCGCCATCGCCATTACGCTGAATTACGGCGCGGCCTGGGTGCAGGAAAGCGTCGTCGGTAAAGTGGCGGAAAACGTGCTTTTCGACATTCGGACCGCCATGTTCAGCCACCTGCAAGACGTCTCGCTCAGCTTCATGGACAAGACCGAAGTGGGGCGCCTGATGTCGCGCCTCCAAGGCGATGTGAACGCAATGCAGGAGTTCCTCGAGACCTCTGTCCTGTCTGTCGGCGACATCGTTTTGCTGTTCGGCATCATCGTATCCATGCTCTGGCTGAACGTGCAACTGGGCCTGCTGACGCTGTGTGTTCTACCGATCCTGCTGCTTGTACGCATCGTCTGGCTGCCCCGCGCCCGCGTGGCGTTTATGGCCGCCCATGAGGCAAATTCCGTGACCAACGGCGCATTGGCCGAGGCGATCCACGGCGTACGTACGGTCCAAAGCATGGACCGCCAGCCGGTCAACTTCGCGCTCTATGACGACAAGGCCCGGGCCACCCTGATGGCACATCGGACCGCGTCGAAATTCGCGCAAGTCATGGTGCCGATCGTCGATAGCCTGACGGGGATCGCGATGGCCGTGGTCGTTGTCGTAGGTGGGTCGATGGTGCTCAACCAACAGCTGGAGGTCGGCGTGATGGTCGCCTTCCTGTTCTACATCCAGCGCTTCTTTGACCCGATCCGCTCGTTGACGATGCAGTATTCCGTGATGCAGCGCGCCGTGGCATCGGGCCAGCGGCTGATCGATGTTCTGGATGTGCGGGTCGAGATCACCGACGCGCCGGATGCCGTCGATCTGCCCCACGACATGGACGGCGCGGTGGAGTTTCGCAACGTGACCTTCGGGTACAATCCCGCAAATCCGGTGCTCAAGAACGTCAGCTTCACGGTAAACCCCGGTGAGACAGTGGCGCTGGTGGGCCCCACAGGCTCCGGCAAATCCAGCGCGATGTCGCTGCTCAATCGGTTCTACGATGTGCAGGGGGGGCAGATCCTGGTCGGTGGGCTTGATGTGCGTGAAGTCACCCAAACCTCTTTGGGCCGCGAAATCGCGATGGTCCTGCAAGAGCCGTATCTGTTCAGCGGCACTTTGATGGACAATATTTGCTACAACAAGACGAACGCGACTGAGAACGACGTGATCACGGCGGCCAAGGCCGTGGGTGCCCATGACTTCATCATGGCCCTGCCTCTTGGCTATCAGACCGTGATGGGAGAGCGTGGCGGCACCCTCTCTCTCGGCCAACGCCAGTTGATCAGCTTCGCCCGTGCCCTTGTGGCGGATGCACGCATTCTGGTGCTGGATGAGGCGACCGCCAGCATAGACAGCTATACGGAGATGTTGATCCAGAAGGCCCTTGTGACGCTGCTGACCGGGCGGACCGGCCTTGTGATCGCGCACCGGCTGGCCACAATCCGGGACGCCGACAAGATCATCGTATTGCAAGCGGGCGAAGTGCTGGAGCAGGGCAACCACGATCAATTGATGGCAAACAAGGGCCTCTACGCGCAACTCTACAGTGTGAACTACGGGTCTTTCGATGATCTGCCAGACGTCCCGAGCGACGTGCAGAAATCCTAGCGCGAATTTCGGAATACCTGAAACTTCACCCCTGGCATGACGCGTTTAAATCTTCGATTTCGGGCAGCGTTGCGCGATTCAGATCTTTCCGAAAACACTTCAGCCGTTTTCCTTCAGCCGCGGATCAAGGAAGTCGCGCAGCCAATCACCGATGATGTTGAACGCGAGCACCGTGAACACGATGGCGAGGCCGGGGAAGACCGCCATCCACCACTTGTTCGACAACAGGTGATCGCGGCTTTCCGACAGCATGCTGCCCCATGTCGGCACGTCCGGCGGAACGCCAAGGCCGAGGAAGGACAGGGCCGCTTCCGACAAGATCACGCCTGCCACGTTGAACGATGCGATGACCGTCAGCGGCGCGATGATGTTGGGCAGGATGGTGCGGAACAGGATGGAGACAGTGCTGTCACCCATGGCGCGCGCGGCTTCGACGTATTCCTTTTCTCGCAAACTGAGGGTTTGGGCACGGACAATGCGAGCGTAGGTGATCCACTGCCCGATTCCCAGAACGAGGATGATGTTCACGAGTCCCGGCCCCAGCACGACAAGGAACATGATCGCCAGAAGGATGAACGGAAACGCAAGTTGGATATCGCCCAGGCGCATAATCACGTCGTCGACCCAACCGCCGAAGTAACCGGAAACCAGCCCCGCAACCGTGCCCAACGTGCCGCCCACGGCAATCGCCGCGACGCCCACCAATAGAGAAACCCGCGCGCCGTAGAGCAGGCGTGACAGCACGTCCCGGCCAAGCTGATCCGAGCCGAGCCAATAGGTCAGATCGCCGGCACCGTCCTGGCCGGGCTCCAGCAAGCGCATCATGATGTTCTGCCGGTTCGGGTCGAATGGCGCGATCCAGGGGCCGAAGATCGCCACGAAGGTGACAATCAGCAAGATCAGCATTCCGATCAACGCCCACCTGCTGGTGATCATGCTTTGAAATGCGCGACGCAGTTCCCTGCGGCGGTAGGAATTCACCATGCCTTGTGTGGCTTGGGTCATCGACGCGGTCGGCGGCGGTGTCATATCGGCCATCTATCGCCCCTCAGAGTTTCACGCGCGGGTCGAGCCGCGCATAGATCAGATCGACGATCAGGTTCAGCAAAATGAACAGGACCGCCAGCAAGATCACCGACGCCTGCACCACCGGAATGTCCCGCTGGTTGATTGCCAGGAAAACCAACCGCCCGATCCCGGGGTAGGAGAACACGGTCTCAACCACCACCACCCCGCCCAGAAGAAAGCCGAATTCCAGCCCGATCATGGTGACAACGGGCAGCCATGCATTGCGCATGGCGTGGTGCACGACAACACGTTTCTCCGAAATTCCCTTGGAGCGTGCGGTGCGCACATAATCCTGTTGCAAGACCTCAAGCATGGACGAGCGCACGAGCCGCGCGTTGCGGGCAAGCGTGTAGGTTCCGACCGCAAGGGCAGGCAAGACCATGTGATGCAGAGAGCTTGGAAGGTTCACGAACGCCTCGGCGAATTCGCCCTCGAACAGGGGTTCCAGGAAGGGAACATTGCCCGAGATCGGGAACCATCCCAGATAAAGGCCAAAGAATAGAAACATCATGATCCCCATCCAGAAATTCGGGATGGATTGACCCAGCATCGCCACGGTCATGATGCCACCGTCGATAGGCTTGCCACGGTTGAGTGCGGCATAGATGCCAAGGGGGATCGACAAGCCAATCGCCAGCACCAGCGAAAAGATCGTCAGCTCGATCGTGGCGGGCATCGCCTCCAGCACAATACCCATGGCGGGTTGGCGATAGCTGAGCGAGTTGCCGAAATCGCCACGCATCGCGTTCCAAATATAGCTAAGGTACTGGATGTGAAGGGGGCGGTCGAACCCAAGAGCGATGCGCGCGGCCTCGATTTCCTCGGTACTCGCGTTTTCGGACACGAACAAATATGTCGGATCTCCTCCAATCTGAAGCGAAACGAAACTGATGAGCGTCACGCCAATCAACACGATCACGCTTTGCAGCAGGCGCCTTGCGAGGAAAGTCCACATGTCAGAGCACCCTCACCATGCTGCCGTGGGCTTTTGAGTGGGCGTGGATCGGGGATGCTTGACAAACAATACGGTGTTCTCCCACAGTGAAATATATTGTCGACAGTAGGACAATAAAATCATGCAGATATCAATGCGTCAAGCATGCAAATCGATCGAGGGACGCGGGACCGACGCAAAAGTCTGCGCGCACAACCATCGGGCAAAGGTGATGACAATGACAGCAGATGGCGCAGCGAAATCCAACTCCGATCTAGCGCTTTAGAGGTCTCAAACAGATGGACGCCGCGACGATGCCGAACAACGACACGCTCCGCCCCGAAGATGTGCCGATATTGAAGGTACGCGACCTTCAGACGACATTCGAACTCAGCAAGAGCCTCTCGGTCCGGGCGGTCGATGGCGTTAGCTTTGATGTCCGTGCGGGGGAGACACTGGCGATTGTCGGCGAAAGCGGTTCCGGCAAATCCGTGACCAGCTTGTCGATCATGGGCTTGTTACCCAAGGATATCGGTCGCATTTCGTCAGGAAGTATCAAACTGCGCGGGCGCGAGATAACCAAACTCAGCGATAACGCGATGCGCGACATTCGCGGCAAGGAGATCGGGATGATCTTCCAGGAGCCGATGACCAGCCTCAACCCCGTCCACACCATCGGACAACAGATCGCCGAAATGGTCATTCGCCACGAGAACCTTTCGCGCGCGAAGGCCCGCACCCGCGCGATCGAGATGTTGGATTCTGTCGGCATCCCAGAACCCGCCACCCGCGTCGACAACTATCCGCACGAGATGTCGGGCGGCATGCGCCAACGGGCCATGATCGCCATGGCTCTGGCCTGCGAGCCGCGCATCCTGATCGCGGATGAACCCACGACCGCTCTCGACGTGACCATCCAGGCCCAGATGCTGGAGTTGATGGCCGACCTGCAGAAGAAGCTTGGCATGGCGATTGTCTTCATCACCCACGATCTGGGCGTGGTGGCCGAAGTCGCGGACCGCGTGGTCGTGATGTACGCCGCCCAGGTGGTGGAAACGGCGCGCGTGGAGGACATCTTCCGCAACCCCCGCATGCCCTACACGGCTGGGCTGTTGAATTCGATTCCGCGCCTCGGGTCCTCGCTCAACAAGAGGCGGCTGGAGGCGATCCCCGGCACGGTTCCCGCACTGACAAAACTGCCGGAGGGCTGCCGTTTTCACCCTCGCTGCGCTTTTGCAACGGATCAATGCAAAGCCGCTGTGCCAGAGCTGGAAGCCGCAAGTGCTGGCCACTTCATCCGCTGCGTCCGCTGGCGAGAGTTGACCCTCGGCGAAAGGCAGGCATCATGACAGCCCCGCTTCTTCAGGTCGAACACTTGCGCAAGTATTTCCCGATCCATGGCGGTGTGCTGCGGCGGGTGGTCAACAATGTGAAGGCCGTCGACGATATATCGTTTTCGATCAAGGCGGGCGAAGTCGTTGGGCTGGTGGGGGAAAGCGGGTCCGGCAAGACCACCGTAGGGCGCACGTTGCTGCGGCTGGAGAAGGCGACCAGCGGGGGAGTGCTATTTGACGGCGTCGATGTGATGGCGCTGAGTGCGCAAGAGATGCGCGCCTACCGCAAGCGCATGCAGATCATCTTCCAGGATCCCTACGCAAGCCTCAACCCGCGCAGCAAGGTGCGCGAGGTTCTGACCCATCCGCTGCGTCTGCACCGGATCGGAACATACTCCGACCAAGACGACCGCGCCGCAGCGCTTTTGGAAAAGGTCGGCCTGTCCCGCGATCATCTGGATCGCTTCCCGCACGAATTTTCCGGCGGTCAACGGCAGCGGATTGGAATTGCCCGCGCGCTAGCGGTGGAGCCAGAGTTCATCGTGGCGGATGAGCCTGTTTCCGCACTCGATGTGTCGATTCAGGCGCAGGTGATCAACCTGCTGGAGGACCTCAAGACCGACCTGAACCTGACAATGCTGTTCATCGCCCATGACCTTGGGGTGGTGGAGCATATCTGCGACCGCGTGATCGTCATGTATCTGGGCCGCGTCATGGAAATCGCGGCCGTCGCCGACCTTTATGCGCGACCGAACCATCCGTACACGAAGGCCCTTCTCTCCGCCGTTCCGATCCCGGAGCCCGGCAAACGGCGCGACCGGGTAATCCTGAAAGGCGATATTCCCAGTCCGATCAATCCACCGACGGGTTGCGTTTTTCGCACCCGCTGCCCGATCGCCACGCAGGATTGTGCGACAATGGTGCCGGACCTGAAACCTGTGGGCGACGGGCATGCCAGTGCGTGCATCCACACCACGTGATACCGAGCGCGCCAGGAAATTCAGCGATTTTCATGCCGACATCCGATACCCTCCGCACCGCTCCATGAATCCTTGACAAGGCTCCAACCATTGCCTCATTGTCCACTTATGGATTGTCGACAACAAACAACGGCACAATGCACCCTACCCGCTGAGACAATTGTTGCGGATTGTATCCAATCGACCTGTTCCTTGCTGATTGCAGTTGCAAAATCCTGCTCCCGTTCTTTTAAGTATCGCCAATTTCCTGTCAGGCGTGTTTCTGACGCGCTGGCCCTCCCAGCGGCTTGGCAGGCAAAGCGCGTATTGCCAAAAGGAACGAGCATATGACCAATGCCAAGGCAGCTTTCGCTGCCCCCATGTCCCACGATATGCAACCGATCGAGAATGTGCCCCTGCGGGTGCAGGTAGCCGACAGGTTGCGCAGCGCAATCCTCAGCGGTCGGCTCAGGCCCGGAACCGGATTGGTGGAAACCGCATTGGCTGAGCAGATGAACGTATCGCGCGCTCCCATCCGCGAAGCGATCCAGATCCTCGAGAATGACGGGCTGGTCGAGACCATCGCCTACAAGGGCAAGCGTGTGAAACCACTGACTGCGCGCGAGGTCGACGAAACCTACTCCCTGCGTGAAGTGTTTGAGGTGATGGCCGTCCGCCGCATCCTCGACAACAATGCCCCGCTTGATACGCTGTGCCTCCATTGCGACGAGATGATTGCCGCTGCCGAGGCCGATGACTTCGCTGCCCTTGTCGCGGCGGATGAGGCCTTCCACCACGCGCTGATCCGTCTGGCCGATCATGACCTTCTGCTTGCCTCTTGGAAAAGCCTCTACCTGCGCATCCATCAGATCATGGCCCTGCGAAACCGCGACGAGCGCAACCTTGCCGAGGTCGCGGGCAATCACCCACCGATCGTGCAGGCCCTCGCAGATGGCGACGCGGACCTGGCGATCAAACTGATTTCTGACCACACCCGCATTCTGGCCGCCTTTGACCCGGCGTCCATTGCCGAAGCTCTGCAGCCTCTGAAGACCTGACAAAACGCGCCTGTCGCCGATTGGATGACTTCAGGGTTACTGAAAACCCGAACTGAAAACACCACACGACAAAGCCAAAAACAGTTCTTCACAGTCCATCCAAAAGGTGAAAGGAAAGCCAATGCCTAGACTATATCATTTGCTTGCAGCAGGCGCTGCGAGCCTTGCTTTGACGTCGGGGGCGTACGCGCAAGCGGACGACACCATTGTTGTCGGGCTTAGCGCAGATATATCGACCCTCGATCCGGCCCCGATCTCGTCGCGCGACAACTCCAATATCGCGCGACATATCTTTGGGACGTTGTTCTCCATGGGAGGCGACGGTGTTGCCCGACCCGATCTGGCCAACACACTCGAGATTACCGAAGACGGGATGGGTTACATCTATACCCTGAACGAGGGTCTGACCTGCCAAGACGGAGAGCCGCTGACGGCAGAGGATGCCGCCTATTCGTTCAACCGCGCCGCCGATCCGGAAAACGCATTCACCGGCAACACGCCGGGATTCATCTTCAGTTCCATTGATTTCCAGAGTGCCGAGGCACTGGATGACCTGCGGGTGCAGATCAACCTTGGTGCGCCGAATCCCATCGCGTTCGGCCTGATCGCTGAAGTTTTCATCCATTGTATGGACAGCTACGAGGCGATGACTCTGGACGAAGCGGCCAGCAACCCTGTCGGATCGGGCGCCTACCGCCTTGCGGATTGGCGTCGCGGTTCCGAAGTTGTGCTGGAAGCCGTCGAAGGCGCGGATGTGGGCTTCCAGCGGATCATCTGGCGCATCATCCCGGAGGCCTCCACACGCGCGGCCGAGTTGATGGCGGGCAACGTGGATATCATCACCAACGTGGCCCCTGACCAGATGGATGTGATCAACGCCTCCGGCGTCGCCGAGGTAAACCCGATCCAAGGTACACGCCGCATGTATGTGGGCTTCAACTTGTCAGAAACCATGGCACAGGAACCCGGTGGTGACGCGATCCAGGATCCCGCCGTGCGACGCGCGCTGCAATATGCCGTCAACGTGCCCGCGATCTGCTCGCAACTGCTGAACTTCGAGTGTGAGCGAATGACCGGCATCGTGAACCCGCCCAACGCCAACCAGAGCCTTGAGCCCTACCCCTACGATCCGGCCGAAGCTGAGCGCCTGCTGGACGAGGCCGGTTGGCCCCGTGGCGACGATGGCACGCGTTTTTCCATCGCGTTCCAGGCGGGACAGGGCCGCTACCTGAACGACGCCAACGTGGTGCAGGCGATCGCCCAGATGCTGGAAGATGTGGGTCTCGACGTGGATCTTCAAATCATGGAGTGGTCCAGCGTCTACATTCCGATCATCCGCGAGCGAAACGCAGGCCCACTGTACTTCATCGGCTCCGGTGGCGCGTTGTGGAGCCCGCTCTATGACATGACCGACCTGGCCACCGTCGACTCGGGCACCAACTACACCCATTGGGATGATCCGCGTTGGTTCGACCGTTGGGAAGACATCCGGAACGCCGAAACCGAGGAAGAGCAACGCATCATAATCGACGAAATGCTGCAGGTCTTCTACGACGATGGTCCTTGGCTGCACCTCTACTTCCAGCCGGATTTCTACGGCGTCAGCAATCGGGTCAACTGGTCGCCGCGCCCGGATGAGAAGGTCTACCTCTTCGACGCGACGCTAAACTGAACCAAACACTTTCGAGCGCTGAGTGACTTGAAGGGGTGCCGGATCAAAGGATCCAGCACCCTTTTTAATCGTGATAAGGACTTGCTTTGGCAAGGTTTGGTTTCGGGCCAGTACTGCAAGCGGCGTCATCTCGTAGAAGGAGGCATCAGTCACATAGCGTCCGAGCGAGAACCCGTCGAGCAACACTTCCTCCTCGACGCGCCGAGCCAAGATTCCGACAAATTTCGCCATATCTCGCGTCAAGGATTTGATCTTCCGAAGAAAACTCGGACGGAATTATGAGTTCATTCCTGAATTCCGGCAATCGCAATCGCACGCGGTCCATTGGTTGGTGCAGGCAATCGACGAAAAAATAGGAATAATACGTGGCGCCAGGCAGAATTTTCACCAGTTGCCAAATCGAGGAGCAAATTCTACTCGGGCTTTCCCGAACCACGCCTTTTGACAGCGAAGAAAATTGCCACACCGTCCTCAATCCACAGTCGGCATGATTTGTCACCTCTGAGAACTCATAGCTCCCAAAATTTCACCCGAAAATCTGCATTGATCTGGAGTGCGAATGCCGGTGTTGGGTCTTGAAGGGAAAACCGCGTCATCAAACGCTTAGGACGTTGGACCCATGGATCGCCTGCACGACCGCTTCCGTTACTTGCTTGGTCGTTGCCGTCCCGCCAATGTCCGGCGTCATAATGCCTTCCGCACAGACGCGCTCGACCGCACCCATCAATCGTTCTGCGGCTTCGGACTCGCCCAGGTGTTCCAGCATCTGTACAGCCGTCCAGAACGTCGCCACCGGGTTCGCTATGCCCTTGCCCGTGATGTCAAAGGCCGAGCCATGGATCGGCTCGAACATCGATGGGAAGCGCCCTTCAGGGTCGATGTTGGCGGTCGGGGCAACGCCCAGGCTGCCCGCCAGCGCACCTGCCAGATCTGACAGGATATCGGCGTGCAGGTTTGTGGCCACGACGGTATCAATGCTTTCGGGCTTCAGCGTCATGCGTACGGTCATCGCATCGACCAGCATCTTGTCCCAGGTCACCTCAGGAAACTCGGTCGCAACTTCTGCCGCGATCTCGTCCCACATCACCATCCCAAAGCGCTGCGCGTTGGATTTTGTCACCACGGTCAACAGCTTACGGGGCCGGGATTGTGCCAATTTGAACGCATAGCGCATGATCCGCGTGACTCCCACGCGGGTGAAAATGGACACCTCCGTCGCCACTTCCTCCGGCAGGCCTTTGTGCGCGCGACCGCCGTGGCCGGAGTATTCGCCCTCGGAATTCTCCCGCACGATTACCCAATCCAAATCGCCCACGCCTGCATTGCGCAGAGGTGACGCCACGCCCGGCATGATCTTCGTGGGCCGCACGTTGGCGTATTGGTCGAAGCCCTGACAGATCGGCAAGCGCAGGCCCCAGAGCGTGATGTGATCTGGCACGTCGGGTGCGCCTACCGCACCAAAATAGATGGCATCGAAAAGTTCGAGCTGCGCCAACCCATCCTCGGGCATCATCACGCCATGTTGTTTATAGTAGTCCGATCCCCAGTCAAAAGTCGTTATATCGAAGGCCACATCGCCCATCCTCTCCGCCAGCGCGGCAAGTACCGTTGTTCCTGCGTCGATAACCTCTGGTCCGATGCCATCTGCAGGGATTGCTGCGATCTTGTGGGTTTTCATGCCGGGTCCCTCGTGTTGCTGTCCCAGACATATGGACCCCCGATCCCACTTACGGCAACGGCAGATTTTTTATATAGTATTCAAATATAGTGTGCGGAGGTTAGAATGGAGTTGCGTCAACTCAGATGTCTGATTGCGGTTGCCGACACGCTCCATTTCGGGCGCGCGGCACAGCAGATGGACATGCTCCCCGCTTCCTTTGGGCGCCATATCAAACTGCTGGAGGAGCGCCTGGGAAGTCGCCTGTTGGTGCGCACAACCCGTCATGTGTCGCTGACGGATGCAGGGCAGAGCTTTGCGGAGGGCGCCCGCGACCTGGTTGAGCGGGCCGACAGGTTGGAAGCGCAGTTCCGCGATGCCCGCCACCAGCAGACCACGCTTCTGCGGATCGGCGCCATCGACAGCGCGGCGGCCGGGTTGATGCCGCAACTCGTATCGCGGTTAAGGGAGCAACTGCCCAAAGTCGCGATCGAACTGATGGAGCAAAAAACCATCCGCCTGTTGCCGCGCATCCTGTCCGGTCGTCTTGATATCGCGATCATCCGCCCGCCCGACATTCGCGATGTACGGCTCACTTTTCATTCGCTGTTTCACGAAACCGCTGTGGTTGCCATACCTGATGGACATGCACTGGCCGACCGAGCGGAGCTGACAGTGCATGATATGGCCGATGAGCCGCTGATCGTACCGGACCGTGCCTCTCGTCCGCACAGCCACGACCTGACGATGAAACTGTTTCTGGAAGCGGGACTAACGGCGCGGGTAGCCCAGATTGCAGAAGAAAAGCAGACGATTGTCGGCCTTGTCAGCACTGGGGTCGGTCTTGCGATTGTGCCGAAATGGGCGTCTCGGTTCGCCATCGACGGCGTCACCTTTGTGTCCCTGCGCTTTCCCGACAATCGCGCGCCGGCCGATCTGGCCCTATCTGCGGTCTGGTTGAAAGACACCCGCCACGACGCCCGTGACACGTTTCTTGCCGTGCTGGAGCAGGAGAAGGATCGGCTGGCCCTGACCGCTTAGTCACTGGGATCCACGTTTACTATTGCGAATTTTTATATTAAAAATATTTAACCTCGACCACTTGAGAACCGCGTCCGTACGACTGTAGTATCCAACAGCGCCTTCCGCTGGAAGGAACAGGCGCGTCGACGATGCAACGAAGCAACGAGCGCGCACAGCACCTTCTGGGAGGAAGAAAACGTAATGACGAAACTCACACAGATCGCGGCTTTTGCCGCAACGACCCTGATCTCCACCAACATCGCACTGGCAGAAGGACATGTGGATCGCACGGGTTGGCCCGAGAGCTTCACGGTTGGCACCGGATCGCAAGGCGGAACGTACTTTGGCTACGGCACCGGTTGGGCAAACATCGTCTCGGATGAACTTCAGGTGTCCGGCGGCGCGGAGGTCACCGGCGGCCCGATGCAGAACATGGCACTGGTCCACACCGGTGAGCTTGCGTTCGGCATGACGACGATGGGCCCTGCGGCTGCGTCGATCGCGGGCAACAACCCCATCGCACCCGGCCTGCAAATGACTGGCGCCTGCGCGATGTTCCCGATGTACCAAACGCCGTTTTCAGTTACCGCACTGGCCTCTTCCGGCATCACGTCGATTGCCGAGATCCCCGCTGGCGCACGCATTGGATTCGGTCCGGCTGGTTCCACCTCGGACACCTACTTCCCGCTCATGATGGAAGAGCTTGGCGTTGAATTTGAGCGTCGCAATGGGGGGTGGAGTGATCTTGGCGCACAATTGCAGGACGGTCTTCTGGACGTGATCGCCTTTGCGGCCGGCGTTCCCGTTCCTGCCGTGTCACAGTTGGAAGTGCAGACCGACATCAATATCATCGCGTTCACCGAAGAAGAGCAGGCCACGATCAGTGCCGCCTTCCCAGTGGCCAACTTTGAAATCCGTGCTGATGCCTACACCACAATCGACGCGCCTGTGCGCTCAGTCTCCATGTGGAACTTCGCGATTGCTGGCTGTGATCTGCCCGAGACGTTCGTCTACGCCCTCGTGGATGCAGTCATGTCGGACAACGAGCGGATGGTTACGGCGCATGGTGCGGCACGCTCCACGCTGCCCGAGTTCTGGGATCGCAATCAGGTCATGATGTGGCACCCCGGGGCGGCGCGTTGGTTCACCGAAAACGCGGGCGCGGAAATCCCTGCCGACATGATATACGGCGGCTAAGTCGTTCGTCCGGTTCGCTTTAGGGCGGATCGCCAAACAAACATGAGACCTGCGCTACCTCTGTGGCGCAGGTTGTTTCGGATAGACCCCGGGAGTCAAACGGCCGCCAGCAAGACGGACCGACGGCCCGTGGTTGAACGCGTTGCGGCCTCTGCCATCGTCGGGGCTGCCACTCCGTCCGCCGGCATCACGGCACAGCACTTCCGTCTTGCACCGCTTGCACGAAGGCATTCCATTCCGCCGCACAGGACGGCATGTCGCATTCCGGAAAGTAGTAGGCTGGCTTGGCCCCGGACACTTCCGCGGTGGTGGATTTGACCAATGTGTTTTCCAGCATGTTTTGGGCTTGCAAGGCCCCTCTGACCGAAGCACCGCGGCCCGTGGGTCGTAGCCGTAAACCGCCCTGCCCCGAGCATCACGATCGCGACCAACGTCCAAAGCGGAATGGTGATGAAAAAAGACCGCCGGAGATGTCCAGGTTCTGGCTCTTGAACCGGAACACGTCTGCGGGATGATCCGCCGAAATTTTTCCGTTGTGCTTGAACCGGGTCCCCTGCTTGCGTTTGATGTTGTAGACCAGATCAAAACCGCCAAGGAACCAAACATCCCCACCGCGTTCAGGGCGTAATGGTGCAGGTAATTCCCAACCGACTGGCTCGCGAGGTTATCCCAACTTGGGATGAGCAGCGTCACCCAGATGATCGCGGTCGCCATGTGGGATGCATTCCAGGGCCATAGGTATTCCGGGATCCAGGCCATCACGCGCCGGATGTCGAATGGATGCTGCCTTGGAAGGTCGCTCGTCTCACGGTCTTCGCAAGGCCCTTGGCGGCCTCTTGCCGGAACGCGGTGCAACTCAGCACCAAATCATGGCCGTACTGGCGCACAACAATCCACAGGTCACAGAAAAATTCGCGCGCGGGACAGATCGGGCCATGATGGCGGCACAGACAATGGAGGCGGTTCATGACCTGCAAATCGGCCAAAGTGTCCCACACTTCACCTGCCATGGGACACAATCCCAAAAAATCATTTATTATCAACGGCAGATTTATGGTCTGGTACCCGAGGTCGGACTCGAACCGACAAGCCTTGCGGCGGGGGATTTTAAATCCCCTGCGTCTACCAATTCCGCCACTCGGGCCCAGTGGCACGTCGCTTACCCCCGCTGCGCGGCGACGTCAACGGTATGCGAACCGTGCCTTGCCCCTAACTTGGCGATGCTGCAAACAGCGCCCGAGTTTAACCACCTGGAGCCGCCATGCTGCGCCGCCTTTATGATTGGGTCATGGGATTTGCCGGACACCCTCACGCGCTGTGGGTACTGGCGATCGTCAGCTTTGCCGAAAGCTCCGTCTTTCCGATCCCACCCGATGTCCTGATGATCCCGATGATTCTGGCCCGCCCGTCCCGCGCCTGGCTGATCGCGGGCGTGTGCCTGGTCGCGTCTGTCCTTGGTGGCCTGTTGGGCTATGCCATCGGCTACTTCGCGTTCGAGGAAATCGGCCGCCCGATCTTTGAGGCTCTGGGCAAGGTCGAGCGGATCGAGCAGTTCAACGAGCAGTTCAACGACTTCGGCTTCTGGCCGGTTCTGATCGCTGGCCTGACGCCGTTCCCGTACAAAGTGATCACGATCATGTCGGGCTGGACCGGCCTTCCGCTTGCCACGTTCATCGTCGCCTCCATCGTGGCCCGAGGTCTGCGCTTCTTTATCGTTGCAGCACTGCTGTGGAAGTTCGGCGCGCCCATCAAAGCCTTTATCGAGCGGCAATTGCCCCTGATGTTCATCCTGTTCTGTGCGCTGCTGGTTGGCGGCTTTTTCGTATTGAAATTCTTATGACTGATCTTGTCTCCCCCCTGCTTGGACTGAGCCGCCGCCACCTTATCGTGATCGCGGGGCTCGGTTCGGTGGCGCTGTTCGGCGGCGCGTTATGGTTTCAGTATTGGATCGGACTGTTGCCTTGCACGATGTGCCTCTGGCAGCGCTGGCCGCATCGGATTGCGATTGGCCTGGCGGTCGTGGGTGTCGTGGTCCCGCGCGCTGTGATCGCGTGGCTCGGTGCCTTGTCGATGCTGGTGAACGCCGGACTGGCCCTGCTGCACACGGGCGTCGAGCGCGCATGGTGGGACGGCCCGCAAGTTTGCAGCGCGGCCGCGGCCCAGGACGTGGGCGCGCTGTCGGTGGAGGATCTTTTCGATACGACCACCGGCCCGGTGATCGTGTTGTGCAACGAGGCGGCGTGGATCTTCGCAGGCCTCAGCATGGCAAGCTGGAACGGCCTGTTCTCCCTCATCTTGATGGGTATCTGGGTGATGGCTGCGCGGCGGTCCAGGTGACGCACTTCCGTCGCTCAGAATACCTGAACGCGGCCTCACACCTTGCGCGCGCCTTTGCGGGTATTGAGCAACAGCGACGTCTCCGAGGTTTCCACCCCATCGATCCGGCGAATATCGAACAGCACGCGGTCGAAGGTTTCCAATGTCTCCGTCCCGATTTCCACGATCAGGTCCCATTTACCGTTGGTCGAATGCACCCGCGTCACGGCAGCAAGCCCGGCAAGGCGGTGCATCACCCGCTCTGCCCCCGGCCCCGAAATAGACAGCATCATCAAGCCGCGCACCGGAGCCTCCGCCAGATCCTGCGCGGTTTGGACGGTAAATCCACGGATCACGCCGGCATTCTGCAATTTCTCCATCCGTGCCCGGACCGTGGCGCGAGACAGGCCGAGACCCGACGCCAGATCCGACAGGGATGCGCGACCATCGCGGCGCAGGGCCGAAAGCAGGAGTTGATCCGTATTGTCCATAACGGCGGAATACCACGACAAAATGCGCATGTCGCGCACAATTTGCGCAACAATAGGGGTTCATGATGATCCTGTTTGCGTAGGATACCAAGGCATCTTATCTGCGTAGGAACTGGATCATGTCAAAAACCCTGCTTCTCGGCGCGCCCGTGGATTGCGGCAAATACACTCGGGGCTGTCTGATGGGACCCGACGCCTACCGCGTCGCGGGTCTGGCTGAAACGCTGACAGAGTTGGGTCAGGACGTGAGCGATCTGGGCAATATTTCCCCCGCGCAGTTCCGCACCGTGACAGGGCCCGCGCATTTGCACGCCCTGCCCGAGGTCGTCGCGTGGTGTGAGGCGCTGACCGCCGCCGCCCGCGATGCCATGAACGTCGGCTTCCCGATCTTTCTTGGCGGCGATCATGCATTGTCGATGGGCACGGTGGCCGGGGTGTCGGCCCATGCCAAAGCCCAGGGCCGTCCGCAGTTCCTGTTGTGGCTTGATGCGCACACAGACTTCCACACCCCCGCCTCAACAGCCTCCGGAAACCTGCACGGCACGCCTGTGGCCTATGTTACCGGGCAGGCCGGGTTTGACGCCTTCCCGACAATCGAGGCCCCCGTGTCGGAAGAGAATGTCTGCATCATCGGCTTGCGCTCTGTCGATCCGCAGGAGCGCGCGGCGTTGAAAGACAAGCCACTGGATCTGCATGATATGCGGGCGCTGGACGAGACCGGCATCGCCGCCCCGTTGCGCGCCTTTCTGGCTCGTGTGGCCGAGGCCGGAGGAGCGCTGCATGTGTCGCTCGACGTGGATTTCCTGGACCCATCCATCGCCCCCGCCGTGGGCACCACTGTTCCCGGTGGCGCCACTTTCCGGGAGGCGCATCTGGCGATGGAACTGCTGCACGAAAGCGGCCTTGCGACTTCGCTGGATCTGGTGGAACTGAACCCGTTCCTTGATGACCGGGGCCGAACCGCATCGCTGATGGTGGACCTGACCGCATCGCTCATGGGTCGCAAAGTGTTCGACCGTCCGACGCTGGGTTTTGCGGGGAGTGTGGTGTGATGCATACGCCTGATAATCGTGAGATGACCGTCGGCCTCCCCGAACCCTCCGCCCGCGCGTTTGTGCCGTTTGTCTCGGTCGCCAATATGATGGCGCTGATCCACCATATCGGACTGGAGAGGATGCTGGTCGAACTGGCGGATGCCATAGAAGCCGATTTCAACCGCTGGCCAGCGTTCGACAAGACACCCCGCGTGGCGGCGCATTCACCCGATGGCGTGATCGAGTTGATGCCGACCTCGGACGGGGAGCAATACGGGTTCAAATACGTGAACGGCCACCCGCTGAACACGCGCGACGGCTTGCAGACGGTGACAGCCTTCGGGCTGCTGGCCGATGTGGCCACGGGCTATCCGACGCTGCTGACAGAGATGACGGTGCTGACCGCCCTGCGCACGGCGGCGACGTCGGCAATGGCGGCAAAGCATCTGGCGCGGCCCGGATCGACGGTCATGGCGATGATCGGGAATGGCGCGCAGTCTGAATTCCAGTGTCTGGCGTTCAAGGCGGTCTGCGGCGTGGAAGAGGTGCGGCTTTACGATATCGACGCTGACGCGACCTATAAGGCCGGGCGCAACCTGGCGGACAGCGGGCTGCGGATCGTGGCCTGCGCCTCGCCCGAGGAGGCGATCCTCGGCGCCGATATCATCACAACCTGCACCGCCGACAAACAATGCGCCACTATTCTGACCGACAACATGGTCGGCAGCGGCATCCATATCAACGCCATCGGTGGCGATTGCCCCGGCAAGACCGAGTTGCACCGCGATATCCTGCTGCGGTCCGAGATCTTCGTGGAATACCCGCCTCAGACCCGCATCGAGGGAGAAATTCAGGCATTGGACGCCGACCATCCGGTGACGGAACTGTGGCAGGTAGTCCGGGGCGACGCTGTCGGGCGAACCGATGACCGTGCCATCACTCTGTTCGACAGCGTCGGTTTTGCGATCGAGGATTTCTCGGCCCTGCGTTACGTGCGCGGTGCACTGAAGGGCACCGGGCTTTTTGATCGGCTTGACCTGCTGGCGGACCCTGACGATCCGCGCGATCTGTTCGGGATGGTGCAGCGGGCAAAGGTGTAGCGTTCTGTTTCCGCCCTGATCGGCCATTGCGCCCCATATGCGCCACCGGTATAGTGTTTTTCAACAAAATATAGCGTGTAACACCACCAGCAGGCGGACATATGACCGACACTCCGGACAACTCTGGCGAACCCCCTGAAAACGGCGGGGAAACTCTTCCCGAGCGGCCTGACCACAGCGGTCCGTCCATCGACATAACGGCGGAAATGAAGACGTCGTTCCTCGACTATGCGATGTCGGTGATAATTTCCCGCGCGATCCCGGATCTGCGCGATGGTCTGAAGCCCGTACACCGCCGCATCCTGTTTGCGATGCACGAGACCAATAACACCCACGAGAAATCCTATCGCAAGTCGGCGCGTCCTGTGGGCGACGTCATGGGTCAGTATCACCCGCACGGTGACTCTGCGATCTACGACGCGCTGGTGCGGATGGCGCAGGATTTTTCGATGTCCCTGCCGCTGCTGGACGGGCAAGGCAACTTCGGGTCCATGGACGGCGATAATCCCGCGGCGATGCGATATACCGAGGTGCGCATGGACGCGCCTGCCGCGTATCTGCTGGAGGATATCGACAAGGATACCGTTGATTTTCAGGACAATTACGACGGCAAGCAGCAGGAACCGACGGTCCTGCCAGCGCGGTTTCCGAACATGCTGGTCAACGGCGCGGGCGGGATTGCGGTTGGTATGGCCACGAACATTCCGCCCCACAATCTGGGCGAAGTGATTGATGCCTGTCAGGCGCTGATCGAAAAGCCGGATCTGTCCTCGGAAGAGTTGATCGACTACGTCCCTGCCCCGGATTTCCCGACCGGCGGGATCATCCTGGGCCGTTCCGGTGCGCACAAGGCATATCTGGAGGGGCGCGGGTCCGTCATCATCCGGGCCAAGACCCGCATCGAAGAGATCCGCAAAGACCGCTACGCCATTGTTATCGACGAAATCCCCTATCAGGTGAACAAATCCTCGATGATCGAACGGATCGCGGAACTTGTGCGTGACAAGAAGGTCGACGGCATCAGCGGTGTGGCCGACGAGAGTGACCGGATCGGCGTGCGCGTGGTGGTGGAACTCAAGCGTGACGCGACGCCGGAGGTGGTGCTGAACCAGTTGTTCCGCTTCACCCAGATGCAGACCTCGTTCGGCTGCAACATGCTGGCGCTGAACGGCGGCAAGCCGGAGCAGTTGACATTGCGCGGGTTCCTGACCGCGTTCCTCGATTTCCGCGAGGAGGTCGTGGCGCGGCGCACCGCGTTTGAACTGCGCAAAGCCCGCGACAGGGCACATGTGCTGTGTGGCCTCGCCGTGGCTGTGTCGAACGTGGACGAGGTGGTGCGCACCATTCGCGCCTCCGCCGATGCGCCGGAAGCACGCTCCAGGCTGATGACACGGGCCTGGCCTGCCGAGGAAATCCTGCCATTTATCAAGCTGATTGATGACCCGAGCCATACCGCCAACGAGGACGGCACCTACAACCTGTCCGAGGTTCAGGCTCGTGCGATCCTGGAATTGCGGCTGCAGCGCCTGACACAGCTCGGGGTCAAGGAGGTCACGGACGAGCTTGAAGACCTGGCTGGAAAGATCAAAGAGTACCTCGCAATCCTGGCCTCCCGCGAGCGAATCCTTGCGATTATCTCAGCGGAACTGGCCGAAGTGCGCGAGAAATTCGCCGTCGCCCGCCGAACGGAGATCGTCGACTGGTCCGGCGATATGGACGATGAAGACCTGATCGAGCGCGAGGATATGGTCGTGACGATCACCGCTGGCGGCTACATCAAGCGCACGCCACTGGCCGATTTCCGGGCGCAGAAGCGTGGCGGAAAAGGTGTGGCGGGTGGCTCGATGAAGGACGACGATGTCGTGACCTCGCTGTTCGTCGCCAACACCCACACGCCGCTGCTGTTCTTCACGACAGGCGGCATGGTCTACAAGTTGAAGACGTGGCGCTTGCCTCAGGGCTCACGGTCGTCTCGCGGCAAAGCCTTCGTCAACATCCTGCCGATCGAGATCGGCACCGGGATTGCCGCCATCATGCCCGTGGACCGCGATGAGGAACACTGGGACGAATTGCAGGTCGTGTTCTGCACCGACCGGGGCACCGTGCGCCGCAACGCGCTATCTGATTTCGCCAATGTCATGCGCAACGGCAAGATCGCGATGAAGTTCGAGGGCGACAGCGAGGGGTGGCGCATGATCAACGCGCGCATTGCCTCCAATGATGACGACGTGATGCTGGTGACGAAACAGGGCCGCGCGATCCGCTTTCCGGCAACGGCTGTGCGGGTGTTCAACAGCCGCGCTTCGACAGGTGTTCGGGGGATCAGGTTGGGCAAGGACGACGAGGTCGTCTCGATGTCGATCATTCGCCACTTTGAGGCCGAAGCGCCGGAACGTGCGGCGTATCTCAAGCAGCGCCGTCTGATGGCCGGCGCGCCGGAAGAAGATGTCTCGGACGAGGAAGAAGTGGCAGAGGGGCAGCTTTCGCCAGACCGCTACGCTGAAATGTCGGCCGCCGAAGACCTGATATTGACCATCACCTCGGGCGGTCTTGGCAAACTGTCATCGTCGCACGACTACCCGGTGCGCGGTCGCGGTGGCCAGGGCGTGAACGCCATCGACAAGGCAATGCGTGGCGGCACACTGGTGGCGTCGTTCCCGGTGGAACTTGATGATCAGATCATGCTGGCAACGTCGACCGGGCAGAGTATCCGCGTGCCGATTGACGGGATTTCGTTCCGCTCCCGCAGCGCGGGGGGCGTTAAGGTGTTCAACACCGCCAAGAATGAGGCCATCGTTTCCGTGGCCTACATCGCGGATCAAGGCGATGAGGATGCCGACGTGATCGAGGGCAACGCGATCGATGAATGATGTGTTGGCCCTTTTGGGCCGTCTCCTGCTCGCGGCGCTGATGCTGGCGGGGACGGTGCAGAAAATCACCGACCCGAGCGGCGCAGGCGAACTCCTGACCCTCGCTGGCCTGCCCCTGTGGCTGCTGTGGCCCGCAGGGATCTTCACTTTCGTTGCGGGCCTGGGCCTGACCCTTGGCATCTACACGCGGCCGTTGGCGATCCTTGCGGCGGGCTATTGCATCGTCACCAGCTATTTTCACTATCTCATCGGCGACCCCTGGCAGATGACCATCGCGTTCAAGAACTGGACCATTGCAGGCGGCTATCTGGTGCTGGCGGCCCACGGTCCGGGCCGCTTCGCCCTTTCGCTCCGGCGTCCGAGCGCCTAAATCACCTGTCATGACACAACTGACAATCATCGGCGGCGGAATGGCCGGGTCCGAGGCCGCCTGGCAGGCCGCCAACATGGGCGTCCAGGTGCGGATCATCGAGATGCGCCCACAGGTCGAGACCTTCGCCCATCGCACCGGCAATCTGGCGGAAATGGTCTGCTCCAACTCCTTCCGCTCCGACGACAGCGAGCAAAACGCCGTGGGCCTGCTGCATTGGGAAATGCGCGCCGCTGGCTCCGTAATCATGCACACCGCCGATGAACACAAACTTCCCGCAGGCGGCGCGTTGGCTGTGGATCGTGATCCGTTCGCGGCGGCTGTGACCGCAAAGCTGCAAGCGCATCCGTTGATCGAGATAGTGTCCGATGAGATCACGTCGCTCCCCGAAAGCGGGCCGGCAATCATCGCTACGGGGCCACTGACGGGGAGCGCATTGGCCGAAGCCATCGCCCGCGAGGCAGGCCAGGATGCGCTCGCGTTCTTCGACGCCATCGCGCCTATCGTCTATGCCGACAGCATCGACATGAACACCGCCTGGCGGCAATCGCGCTACGACAAGGGCGAGACGCTGGAGGAGCAGCAGGCCTATATCAATTGCCCGCTGACCCACGACCAGTACGAGGCCTTCATTGATGCGCTGCTGGCCGCCGAAAAGACCCAATTCAAAGATGGCGAAACGGCGGGCTATTTCGACGGTTGCCTGCCGATCGAGATCATGGCCGAGCGCGGACGAGAGACGCTTCGCTTTGGACCGATGAAGCCGGTGGGTCTGACCAACCCCCACGATCCACAGACCAAGGCCTATGCAGTTGTGCAGCTGCGTCGCGACAACACTCTGGGAACACTCTATAATATCGTGGGCTTCCAGACCAAGATGACCTATGGCGCGCAAAAGGCCGTGTTCAACATGATCCCCGGCCTGCATGACGCGTCTTTCGCACGGCTTGGCGGCATCCACCGCAACACCTTTATCAATTCGCCCACTCTGCTGGACGATCAGATGCGCCTGCGCTCACAGCCTCACATCCGGTTCGCGGGTCAGATCACGGGGGTCGAAGGGTACGTGGAATCGGCTTCCATGGGGCTGCTTGCCGGTCGGATGGCCGCAGCGGAGATCCTTGGCAAGGCGCTGGAGCCGGTCCCCGACACCACCGCCATGGGTGCGCTTGTAACCCACATCACAGGCGGCGCTGAGGCAAAAACCTTCCAGCCGATGAACGTCAACTTCGGCCTGTTCCCTCCGGTCGACGGTCTCAAGGGCGGGCGACGCGGTCGAAAGGACCGCTACAAGGCCTACACTGACCGCGCGAAAGTGGCATGGACGGACTGGCTCGGGCCCCACTCAGACGCGGCACAATAGGCTGGACCGCTGCGGGACCTCCGCGCTAGCCTCGGCACCATGACAAACAACGCCCTCGACGCCCGCCTCTGGACCCCCCGTTCGGTAGAGGACACGCAGGCCCTCTACGCCAGTTGGGCTGAGGGTTACGACGCCGACATGGCGCGCATGGCCTACGCCACGCCGGGCCGGATCGCAGCGGCCTTGGTGCAGGTCGGAGCCGACAAAGCCGCACCCGTGTTGGATTTCGGCTGTGGCACCGGCCTTTCTGGGGCGGCTTTGCAGGCGTCCGGTTTCACAGCGATCGACGGGACCGATATCTCGCCCGAGATGCTCGACCACGCGCGTGGCAAGGGCATCTACCGCACCCTGATCCCGGGCATTCCGGGCGAGGTTCCGCGCGGCACCTTTGGCGCGATCGTCGCAACCGGGGTGGTGTCGCTTGGTGCCGCTCCTCCGCATATGCTGGCCAAATTGCTGCGTGCATTGGCCCCCGGCGGTCACCTCGCGTTCAGTTACAACGACCCGACGCTGGCGGACCAAGCCTACCTCGATGCCCTGGACGCCGTATTGACCGACGGGCTGGCAGCGCTGGAGTTCCGCGCGCACGGACCGCACCTGAACGAGACGGTCACCGGATCCGACGTGATCGTCCTGCGTCGCACTTGATTACGCGCTTTGCCCCCTCGCCCACGGGCCCGCTGCACCTGGGTCACGCCTATTCGGCACTTCTCGCCCATGACATGGCGCGCGCAGCGGGCGGCCGGTTTCTGCTGCGCATCGACGACCTGGATCAGTCGCGCGCCCGCCCCGAATGGGAGGCACAGATCTATGAGGACCTGCGCTGGCTCGGCCTGCAATGGGACGGTGCGGTACGGCGTCAGTCAGACCATCTCGAGAGCTACCGAACCGCCCTCAGCAGTCTCGCCCAATATGGCGCGGTCTACCCCTGCCGATGCTCCCGCGCCGACATTGCCGCCAGCGCCAGCGCACCGCAGGAAGGCGTAGCAGAATTCGGCCCCGACGGCCGCATCTATCTGGGCACTTGCCGCGCGCGTGCCTATGCAGACCGGCTGCCCACCGATGCCCTGCGCTACGACCTGTCGAAAACCGCAGGTCCGCCGCACCGCATGCCCGCGTTTACCGAAACCGGGCCAAAACATGCCGACCTTCACGAGGTGACTGCCGAGTTCCTGCTGACGCGCGTCGGCGACCCGGTGCTTGCACGGCCGAACCTTGCGGCCAGCTACCACTTCGCGGTCATCCTCGACGATGCTGAAACAGACGTCACCCACGTCATTCGCGGCGAAGACCTGTTCGAGGCGACCTACCTGCAACGCTTCCTTCAATGGGAATTGGGCCTCTCTCCGCCCGTCTACCACCACCACCGCCTGATCCGTGACGACAGCGGCAAACGTCTCGCCAAACGAGACGATGCTCGCGCGATCTCGAAATACCGCGCTGACGGGGCGACGCCTGCGGATATTCGCCGGATGGTCGGGCTCTAGGACCGCTCTGCTTCATCTTGCCAAATACCACTCAAATCCCGCCGTCCGCCTCGGGCGCCATCAGTTCGACTTCCTCACCACCGATAACAGACGTGTAGAAACACACCCGCCTGCTGGTGTGACACGCAGGCCCGGTCTGGCGCACGATAGCCAGCAGGCAATCGCGGTCACAATCCACCCGAAGGTCGATCAGGTCCTGCACATGTCCGCTGGTCTCGCCCTTCACCCAGAACGCCTGCCGCGAGCGGCTCCAATAGGTCACGCGACGCGTCTCAAGCGTCTTCGCGACGGCCTCAGCGGTCATCCAGGCCATCATCAGCACCTCTCCAGTGCCTTCCTGTTGCGCGATACAGGGGACCAGGCCATTGATATCATAGCGAAGTGTTGCCGGATCAAACTCAGACATGGGGAACCTCTTTGCAAATGGACGAACGCCCGCTACGTAAGACACCAAGACACGAAAGGCAAAGCCATGGCGAGCGATAGCGATCTCATCAAGCTCTACTCCCAGCGCATTCTGGCGTTGGCAGCAGATATCCCGCATCGCGGGCGGCTGGATGATCCTCAGGCAAGCGTCAAGAAGCGCGCGCCATTGTGCGGCTCCACCGTGACCGTTGATTTGACTTTGAACAACGGCCGGGTCGCGGAATTTGCCCAGGATGTAAAGGCCTGCGCGCTGGGTCAGGCGGCGGCGGCGCTTCTGGGTCGACATATCATTGGCCGGACACAGGTTGAGGTCGAGGCTGCGCGTGACGCCCTGCGTGCGATGCTGAAAGACGCAGGCGAGCCCCCCGGCGCTCCGTGGGACGGATATGAAGTGCTGGAACCTGCGCGCGACTACCGCAACCGCCACGCCTCGATCATGCTGTCGCTCGACGCCACTGCCGAGGCAATGGCGGAGGCCGCCCGCGCCAACTGCGCCTGACGGTCTTTTAATGCGCGACCGCCCTGTGGGCTACTTGAGCGCGAACGCCAGTATTGCGCTACCGCCCTGTGGGCTACTTGAGCGCGAACGCCTGTATTGCGCTACCGCCCTGCGGGCTACTTGAGCGCTGATTGCACATTCCACAGTAAAAAAACCGCCGCACATCCAAGAGGATGGCGGCGGAAGTATGCGTATCCGAGGCACCCCGAGGCATGGGGCTATGGGTGAGACAGAAAGCAGGCGCGGGGACAAATCGCACCTGCAAAACCCAAATGGATCGCAGGCAGAAAACTGAAAAAAGTTGTCAGATCAGACCGGGCAAGTGCAGCAGGCCTACGGTCAACACCACCAGCGCCAAAACTCCGCCGACATCATACATCAGGGTATCGCGGGACCGGGCGAGGATGTGAGAGGCTTGGGTGATCATCTGGTCTTCTCCATCGTAGCAATCTATTCTGTTGACCCTTTGTTCTCATAGACAGAGATGAATGTAAAGAACTTTTTAAGAACATTCGCGAACAAAACGCGTTTTGTTCTTATTCTACAGTCAGATCTGTCCGAAAATTAACCAACACCCAGCAGCCGGATCGCCTTGTCCTGCTCCATCAACCAAAGTAGAACGCGGGCCGATTGTCCCCTTGCACCCTCCAGCTTCGGGTCGAGCGTCAAAAGCGCCCGCGCATCGGATTGCGCCACGGCCATCAGCGCCGGTTGCAACTCCAGATCCGCCACGCGGAACCGCGGCAGGCCCGATTGCGCCGTGCCGATGACATCGCCCGCGCCCCGGATCGCGAGATCTTCTTCCGAGATCCGGAAGCCGTCCTCCGTTTCTCGCATCACCTGCAACCGGCGTGTGGCCGTCTCGCCCAGGGGCGCGCGGTACATCAGCAGGCAGGTGGATTCCGCCGATCCGCGCCCGACCCGTCCGCGCAATTGATGCAACTGCGCGAGGCCGAAGTTCTCGGCCTGCTCGATCACCATGATCGACGCATTTGGCACATCGACGCCCACCTCAATCACAGTCGTGGCCACCAGGATCTGCGTTTCGCCGGCTTTGAACGCTGCCATCACGGCGGACTTCTCACGTGGCGGCAGCTGTCCGTGGATCAATGCCACCGCGCCATCCCCGAACACAGCGCGCAGCATCTTGAACCGCTCCTGCGCGGCGGTGGCGTCATAGATTTCCGAACTCTTCCACCAACGGGCAGACCCAATAGACCTGTCGCCCCTCCGCCACCGCCTTGCGCAACCGCTCCACCACATCGTCCATCCGCGCCGTCGAGACGAGCGCCGTCTTCACCGGCTTGCGACCGGGTGGTTTCTCATCCAGCACGCTGACATCCATGTCGCCATACTGCGCCAGGGACAGCGTGCGCGGGATCGGCGTGGCGGTCATCACCAGCACATCTGCCGCTTGTCCCTTCTGGCTTAATCTCACGCGTTCGCGCACACCAAACCGGTGCTGTTCGTCTACGATAGCCAGGCGCAGCTCGTTGAATTCCACATCGTCCTGAAAAACCGCGTGGGTTCCAACAAGGATGTGAATATCGCCGTTGCGCAGGGCATCAAGTTTCAGCTTCCGCTCCGCGCCCTTGTCCGCACCCGTCAGGATCTCACACACAACCCCGGCGTCGTCGGCAAGCGGTTTGAGGTTCAGATAATGCTGCCCCGCAAGGATCGACGTGGGGGCCATCATCACCCCCTGCCCGCCCGATTCCACCGCCACCAACAGCGACATCAACGCCACCAGAGTCTTGCCCGAGCCCACGTCGCCTTGCAGCAGACGGTTCATGCGATGCGGTTGCGCCATATCCCCAGCCACCTCGGACATCGCACGGATCTGTGCACTTGTCGGCATATAGGGCAACGCTTTCAACACCTTACTCTGTAGCGTGCCAGTGCCCTTGCTGGCCATTCCCTGCTTGCGCCGACGATGCGCGCGGGCAAGCGCGAGTGTCAGTTGATGAGCAAACAACTCATCATAGGCCAGACGCTCACGCGCAGGCGTCGCGCGGTTCAGGTCACCCGCATGATCAGGCGCATGAACCGCGTGGATCGCATCGAACCAGGCAGGCCAGTTGCGGTCCTTCACAAGATCAAGGTCGATCCATTCGCCCAAATATTCGGTCCTGCTCAATGCTGATTGCACCGCCTTATGGACGCCTTTTTGGGTCAGTCCCTGGGACAGGGGATAAGTCGGCTCGTAATCCGGGATCGAGGCGGCCTCTTCCGGGGGCAACATGTGGTCCGGGTGGGCCATCTGCGCGACACCGTCGTAAAGCTCCACCTTGCCAGAGATCACCCGGCGTGCGCCCTGGGGATGTGCACGTTCGAGGTAATCACCGCGGGCGTGGAAGAACACCAGATGGAAAGAGGTTTGCGCGTCCTCCACATCAATCCGGTACGGCCCGCCCCCTTTTGGCCTGTAGTGCTTGCCTATTGTGACTTCGACCGTAGCCGGACCCGGCAGCGGCACATCGCGGATGGAGGCGCGGCGGGTGCGATCAAGCCCGCCGACAGGCAGAGTGAAGATGAGATCACGCAGGGTTTCCACCTGCAGCCCGGCATAGCTCCTGGCGGTCTTGGGACCGACACCGTCCAGCGTATCAAGGGCCGCAAACAGCGGAAACAGGATCTCGGGCCGGCCCTTGGGGATGTGATCAGCCATCGCCAATCCGCTCCAGCCATTGATCTTCGTCCAGAACCTCAAGGCCCAGATCGCGGGCTTTTGTTTCCTTGGACCCGGCCCCTGGCCCGGCCACGACAATGTCGGTTTTGGCGGACACGGACCCCGAGACCTTTGCGCCCATCGCCTCGGCCCGCGCTTTGGCCTCAGAGCGCGTCATCTTTTCCAGCGAGCCGGTGAACACAATCGTGAGCCCGGCGATCGGACTGCCATCCGTGGCGCGCGGCGCAGGGGGTTGGACGTCGAGATGCGCGATCAACCGGTCGATGGAGGCACGTTCGCGCGGCTGCTGAAAGGTGGTGACAAGCGAAACGGCGACGGTCGCGCCGATGCCGTCGATGCCAGTCAGATCGTCCCACGCGGCTTTCGCGGCGTCCGGGATCCTGGCCCAGGCGGCGTCCCGGGCGGATTTGAGCGATGCGCGGCGGCCTTCATCGGCGGCAGCCTGGCGTTCCTTGATCTCAGCCGCTTCCGCAGCGCGATGCGCTGTGGCGGCCTCGGCGGCTCGGTCAATAGATTGCTCAAGTGCCTCCCACGTCAGGAAATGACGCGCCAGATCGGCGCTTGCAACCTCACCCACGTGGCGGATCCCGAGCGCGAAGAGCAGTCGCCCAAGGGATATTTTTCGCTTGTCCTCAATAGCCTGAAAGAGCTTGTCGGCAGATTTCTCGCCCCAGCCTTCGCGGTTTCTGAGAAGTTGCAGACCTTTGCCATACCGGTCGTGCAGGGTAAAAATATCAGCGGGCTCGGTGATCCAACCGTCGAGGTAGAAGGCTTCGGCCTGTTTCGCTCCCATACCATCGATATCGAAAGCCGCGCGCGAAACAAAATGCTTCAGCTTTTCGACAGCTTGCGCGGGACAGATCAGGCCCCCGGTGCAGCGGCGGATGGCGTCGCCGTCCTCACGAATGGCGTCGGATTGGCACTCCGGGCATTGCGTCGGAAAGACGTAAGGCTGCGCGTCCGGTGGGCGCTTGGACAGGTCCACATCGGCCACCTTCGGGATCACGTCGCCTGCACGGTACACCTGGACGCGGTCGCCGATGCGGATGTCCTTGCCATCTCTGATGGGCGCGCCGTTGCTGTCGCGGCCTGCGATGTAATCCTCGTTGTGCAACGTCGCACTGGACACGACGACGCCGCCTACGGTGACAGGCGCGAGGCGCGCCACAGGACTGAGCGCGCCGGTGCGGCCAACCTGGATTTCAATATTTTCCAGCGTCGTCCAGGCCAATTCCGCCGGGAATTTATGGGCAATCGCCCATCGTGGCGTGGTGGAGCGCATACCAAGCCGGGACTGATAGCTGAGGTTGTCGACCTTGTAGACGACGCCATCGATGTCATACCCGAGGTCAGCACGCTGCTTCTCGATATGCGCGTAGTGCGCCAGCATCTCCTCCCTGCTCTGGCAGGTTTTGGTGCGGTCATTGATCTGAAATCCAAGCGTTTGAAGGCGTTTGAGAGCGTCACTTTGGGTGTCGGCCAGCGGTTCGGTCAACTCGCCCCAGGCGTAGGCAAAGAATTTCAGCGGTCGAGATTTGGTGATCGCGGGGTCGAGTTGACGCAGGGAGCCCGCGGCAGCGTTTCGCGGATTGGCGAAAGGTCTTGCGTCCGACTGGGCTTGACGGCTGTTGAGGGACGTGAAGTCAGCGTGGCTCATGTAGACCTCACCACGGACCTCAAGGATCGCCGGAGCGGTTGTGAGGGTGGTGGGAATATCGGCGATGGTGCGCGCATTTGCCGTGACGTTCTCGCCAACCGCACCATTGCCACGGGTGGCCGCGCTGATCAACTCGCCAGCTTCGTACCGCAGTGACAACGACAGCCCGTCGATCTTGGGCTCTGCCGTGAACGGCAAAGGCGTGTCGGCGGACAGGTTGAGATAGCGACGGATGCCGCTGACGAAATCGGCAACATCTGTGGCATCGAATGCGTTTGAAAGCGACAACATAGGTTGAGAATGGGTGAGCTTTGAGAACCTTTCGGCGGGCACGGCCCCGACCTGATCGGAGGGACTGTCGGGACGCTTGAGATCAGGGAACGCCGCTTCGATCGCGGCATTTTCCCGCTTGAGCGCGTCATAGTCTGCGTCCGTCAGGTCCGGCGCGTCATCCTGGTAGTAGGCGCTGTTCGCCTGGGCCAGGAGTGCTGCCAACTCGGTCAAGCGCGCCTTTGCGCTGGTCTTGTCCATGGTGCGGGCCGCCGCCAATGCATCCTCTGAGTGTCGTGACATTCGCGCCCCCAAGGCTGCCTGATCCTCTTCCCAAGTGATAAGTTGTGGCGATGAAATGGTCCAGACAGGCAAATGGAAATCCGGCACGCCAGGCACAATCGCACGTGCGAACAGCAAAACGGCCCGGTGAGTGGCCGGGCCGTATGAGGTTGCGATTGATCCGGGCGGAAAGCCCCCGCCCCGCTCGGGTCAACTGGCAGCCTGTCTGCGACCGATCTAGCCGTGGGCGACCATTTCGAGATCGGCGACGGGAACGGGATCGCGCAGCACGTAGCCGCGGCCCCAGACCGTTTCAATGTAGGTGTCGCCGCCGGTCGCCTCGGACAGCTTTTTGCGCAGCTTGCAGATGAACACGTCGATGATCTTCAATTCAGGCTCATCCATGCCGCCATAAAGGTGATTGAGGAACATTTCCTTGGTCAGCGTCGTGCCCTTGCGCAGGGAGAGCAACTCCAGCATCTGGTACTCCTTGCCGGTCAGATGCACCGGAGCGCCGCCGACATCCACTGTCTTGGCATCAAGGTTTACTGAGATCCGGCCTGTATCGATCACTGACTGGGCATGGCCTTTGGACCGACGGATGATGGCATGGATCCGAGCCACAAGCTCTTCCCGATGGAACGGTTTGGTCAGGTAATCATCTGCCCCGAACCCGAAGCCTTTCAGCTTGTTTTCAGGATCATCGAGACCTGACAGGATCAAAATCGGCGTCTCAACGCGCGCTGTGCGCAAATGGCGCAATACGTCGTGGCCGGAGACATCGGGAAGGTTCAGGTCGAGAAGGATGATATCGTAATCATACAGTTTTGCGAGATCCATCCCCTCCTCCCCCAAATCTGTGGAATAGACGTTGAGGTTCGCGTGTTTCAACATCATCTCGATGCTGCGCGACGTGGTGGGATCATCTTCGACTAACAGGACGCGCATTCGCTTCTCTCTCCAACTAACACATCTTCGTTATGTCCAGTTTTCGCCCAAATGGTTAACACGGCGTTACTAAGCGTTAAAGTTTCGCAGAATTCGCAACAAACTTGCCGACAACTAGCTCCTATACTGCTGCAGAGCCGTAGTCTTCAACGCTTTCTCGCCGTGGCGGGCCACCGCTTCGCGCCAAGCCTCCAATTCCTCATCCGAGAGCGAATACGTGCGAATCGCCTCTTCCGCATTCATAAGTCCGTGATCGACGGCCCGCACGACCGCGGCTTTCCTACTGGCCACCCAGCGCGTGGTCTTGGGAGACGGCAAGTCAGAACGGGTCATCGTGTTGCCGTCTGGAAGGGTCACGGTGTGGGGCCCTTGGATCTTCCGAATATACATCTTTGCCTCAATGCTTTTACGCCGTGTTGACCTGAACGATGGGCCATGAGGTTTAAGATCGGGTAAGCGCGCCTTGTGATACAGCGGATTTTTCCTATATTCCCGCCATTACCACCCAATTGCAGGATCGCACGCTGATGGCGCTGGACCAAAAAACTGGCCTGAATTCCCTGGGCTTTCGGAAAGCACCCGCCGACACGCGTGTTGTGGTGGCAATGTCGGGTGGCGTGGATTCGTCCGTTGTGGCCGCGATGTTGACAGACGAGGGCTATGACGTCGTGGGCGTCACCTTGCAGCTTTACGACCACGGCGCGGCGCTGGCCAAGAAAGGCGCATGCTGTGCGGGTCTTGATATTCGGGATGCGGCGCGGGTGGCCGAAACGATGAGCTTTCCACACTACGTGCTGGACTATGAGAGTGTTTTCAAGGACGCGGTCATTGATGAGTTCGCCGACAGCTATCTGGCGGGGGCCACGCCAGTGCCCTGTATTCGTTGCAATGAGCGGGTGAAATTCAAGGATCTGCTGGAGACGGCGAAAGATCTGGATGCCGACTGCATGGCCACCGGGCACTATATTCAGCGCAAGCAAGGGCTGAAGGCGGAATTGCACTGCGCCGCCGATGCCGCCAGGGATCAGTCGTACTTCCTGTTCTCGACCAAGCAGGAGCAGCTTGACTACCTGCGCTTCCCCTTGGGCCACCTGGCCGACAAGGCCGAAACGCGCGCGCTGGCCGCCAGATACGGGTTGAGCGTGGCCGACAAACCCGACAGCCAGGACATCTGCTTTGTGCCCAACGGCGACTACGCTTCGGTGATCAGGAAACTGCGCCCGGGCGCCGCTGATCCGGGAGAGATCGTGGACGTCGACGGCAATGTGCTGGCCCTGCACGACGGCGTCATCCACTACACCATTGGCCAGCGGCGCGGGCTTGGCATCGGGGGGCTGAGTGATCCGCTCTACGTGGTGAAGCTGGACCCCGAAACGCGGCAGGTGATCGTCGGCCCGAAGGAGATGCTGTCCACGCGAATTGTCCCGGTGCGGGAGATCAACTGGCTGGGCGACGCGGCCTTTGACAGTCAGGACGCCTGGGAGTTGGACGTCAAAATCCGCTCCACGAGACCTTCGCGCACGGCCACGATCCGGCCTGTGTCAGCGACCCAGGCAGAGGTGGAACTGATCGTCGCCGAGGAAGGCGTCAGTCCGGGCCAGGCTTGCGTATTCTACGCGCCGAACGTCCAGGACCAGGGCGGCGGGCGGATCTTTGGGGGTGGCTGGATCTGGCGGGGCTGAGGGCCACGCTTAGGTCCCGCCCCCCATCAGAAAGCTTCGAAACGTTACCGACTGATGGCCTTGGGTCAGGGTTACAGTGGCGCTGTCGACACGCACCACACTGTCGCCCGGACCACCCGAGGCATCAAGGCGGTAGCCAGGTCCGGCCTGCCCGACATCTCGTTGCACGACCTGATCGAACACCGCATCCAAAGCCAGGCGCGCCGGGGCCTCGGGCAGGATCAGGACGATCCGCTCATCATCCCAGACAAAACTGCAATAGAGCCGCGCCACAGCGCCCTCGGGCCAGACGTCGGGATCATCGGGCTGTGGAATGACATGGCCCATCAGCGTGAAACTCTGGCGTGTCGAAAACCCCTGCTCGGCAAAGTAATCGCGGATTCCAAGCCCGTACCGGGAGCAGGCGAAGATCGCCCCGGGCACTGCACGGGTGCCGTTGGGCCCGAAGGTGCCTTCGAGTACCCAGAAGTACGGATCTAAAGCGTTTTGCATTTAATCTGAGGCATATCCGGCAGCCTTGATGAAGTTCCAGCACTCTTGGGGGTCGAAGAGTTCACAGATTTCTGCGAGCGCCTCGAATAGGGCGTCGAAGGTTCTGGCCCCGATCCGTCGGAGGTGTGCCTTGAGTTTTGAGAATGCCAATTCGATTGGATTAAGGTCGGGGCTGTAGGCGGGCAGGAACAAGAACCAACAGCCTCGCCGTCGCAATGCTTCGGCGGCGCGGGGGCTTTTGTGCGTGGACAGGTTATCGAGGATGACAACAGTGCCGGGTTCGAGTTCGGGGGCCAGTTGCGTTTCGATATACCTGTCAAATGCAGGGCCGTTCATGGCCCCGGTGATGACCCAAGGCGCAATCAGCGCGTTTTGCGTCAACCCGGCGATGAACGTCTGTGTCCCCCATTTGCCGAAGGGTGCGGTGCCGTAAAGCCGTTCCCCAACCGGCGCACGGCCACGCAGGCGAGTGAGGTTCGTCTTCACCGCTGTTTCGTCAATAAACACCAGCCTGTGCGGCTCCTGGCGCATTCTCGGCTGGCGACGCATGATCCAATCCCGGCGTGCCAGGCGTAGCGCAGGCCGATCACGTTCAGCCGCGATCAGTCCTTTTTTTATATGACAGCCCGGCCCGTTCCAGTGCCCGGTGCAACGATGAGAGCTGAACCTGCACGCCGTGGGTCTCAGTCAGAGCCGATGCTAATTCCTTGAGAGTGATGTCCGGCTCGGCGCGCACAATATCAAGAAGGAAGTCCGTATGCGGTGCCAACTTGCCAAACCGCCCAGGCGGTCGCCCTTGCGACATCGGAGCACACTCACCCTTCGCCCGATGTTCAGCTCCGAACCGCACAGCGGTCGCAGCACTCACACCAAACACCCGCCCCGCAGCACGCGCTGAATGGCCCCGCGCAACATATGCGCAAATCCGCTTTCGAAGATCCAAAGAGTAAGGCTTGCCCATGATCCACCTCCCAACTGGAGTGAATCAGACAAATCCTTCCCTGTGAATCCCATTCGACTCACATAAAAAGCAAAACGCTTTAGGATCGGTGAGTTGGCGGTATTCGGCGCGCTGACAAGGCCCGGAACTGCAGACAGCAACGCGCGGCGAAAGGCGTCGCGACCGAGGTAAGGCTGGCTGGTCAGCGCCAGCACCTCGGCAATCGGCATGTCGATGGGGTCTTGCGCCTGCGCCTGCATCGCCGCGCTGAGGAAGACTACGCTGCCAAATATATAACCCGCCTTGTGCATTGTCGGAAACGTAGTGCGCAAGGCACCATGCGTCCATCCACGTCCCTTTGGGATCTGAGCTTGGCGACATCGCTCAGGAGGTGCGGGTTGTTGTCTGGGTCCTCAGGTCGACGCATGGTCGTTGGGCCGCCGCCCTCATCCCAGCGCTGCACAAAGCGCGGCAGGACAAGCAGCATCGTCCTCAAGTAGCCCCACGGGTCGCAGGATAATAAGAAGATTGGCGCGGTTGACGGGACTCGAACCCGCGACCCCCGGCGTGACAGGCCGGTACTCTAACCAACTGAGCTACAACCGCGCGTGTGCGTCGAGATAGCGACGGGGGCTTTGGCGGTCAAGCGGGAAACTGACGGTTTGTGTGGGAAGTTTGCGCATGGCGACTAAGCCGCGATCGGGAATGGACCTGTCACGGTTTAGGACCGCCCTGGACCCCGTGCAGTTCAGAAGATCCAGCGCACGCAACCCGTCCTTACGTAGCCCATGGGGCGGCAGGACATGAAAGATTGGCGCGGTTGACGGGACTCGAACCCGCGACCCCCGGCGTGACAGGCCGGTACTCTAACCAACTGAGCTACAACCGCGCGTGTGCGTCGGGATAGCGGCGGAAGCGGAGGCGGTCAAGCAGGGGCTTGGGCTGAACTCCGATTTATCGCGCAGAGAGCATGCCTGCCCTGTCGCCTGCCCCGCCACCTGCCGTCCGATTGATCAAGGAGGACGCCACGAAAACCTGCCCTGGATGGATATCGCCATGACCCACGCGGCGGACCCGGGGCCAAAGCGTCGGGGCATCGTCTTCTGCCTGTATAGCAAACGGCCGCGACGACGGGCCGAAACAAGGCAAAAACGCAGGCGGCCGGATACAAATTATCCCGCCCGGATCAGGTGGACGGCGCGCCAGTGGTGTTTCGGCAAGCTCCGGCCGCCAATCCTCCGTCAAGACGCCAGAGGTATCCGGATCCCGGTCGCGGACCGCGCCGAACCTATCTGGTGCAGCGGTTTCTCGCCAGCCAGCAGTTCGATCAGCGTGTCATTGGCCGATATCGCGGCTCATCCCAACAGCCAATCGCGATAGCTTACCTTGATGCAGAGCCGAAAACCGAGGTTGGAAAAGCGCCTGGTCCGGTTGTCAGATGTCTCCGCTGAGACGTTCGGCCAGAGCAAAGGTATCACGCCAGCCGACGGTGACGGAGGGGATTTTCACGTCGAGGACGTCGTCCTGAAACTCCCGCGACTCCACACCGCCCCAATTGCGGTAGATGCGGCGCGCGGCGTGGTTGGCGCAGATCACCTCCAGCGTCAGGGCATGCGGGATGGCGGTGACGACAACCGCCGACATCAAGGCACGCCCGACGCCTTGCGCGCGCGCGAAGGGTGCGACATGGAGATTGTCGAGGAAGGCGCAGCCGTCCGGTCCCTCATCGAGCATTGCGGCAAAGCCCAACAGGGTCGCATCCTCACGCGCCACAAAGACGCGGCTGGCAGCCAGCACTCCGCTGGCCCATGTCGCCTCCATATACCGGGTCAACCGACCCCCAAGCGCCACTTGTGGCAGAATGCCCGCGTAATCGCGGCGCCAGTTCGCCTCGTGCAGGCGGGCGATGTCAGGCAGATCAGAGGGGAGTCCGGGGCGCAGATCCATGGCGTCTTGGTGCCTTGAGACCGGCGCCGCCGCAAGCGAAGGTTTTGGCGCAAGGACTACGGGCATGACCTGAAGCTGCTCCAACCCGGTGGAACCGATACTGATGGCGATTGACAGCAGAGGACGACCCGGGAAAATATCAAAGGCCGCACAGGTCAGTGCTACAGGCGTTGAGATTTCAAGGTATGACGATGGCACGCAGATCAGCCTGAGACTTGCACGCGGACCCGATGGTGTCTGCCACTATACGCCCGAAACCGTGGACTGGCGTTGCTTGTTGGCGGCCCGTCGCGACACAGGCATGCCGTGCGTCCGCTTGGCTGAATGTGGGGCCCACGACCATCACGGCAACGCGATTTTCGCGGACCGTACAACCATGCTGCCCGCGCTCTCAAGCTATCCGGTGGAGCGTCGGCCCCACCTGAACGGCTGCCGGACCCTGCTGGCGGCCTACGAAATATCCAAAGGAGATCCCTCATGAACATCATCGTTGTTGGAGCGACCGGGGACATCGGACAGATCGCATGCGATGCGCTGGGGCCGCGCCATGATCTGATCCGCGTCGGGCGGTCAGGCGGCGATCTGTCGGTGGATATGGCTGATCCCGCCTCCGTGGACAGGATGTATCGACGGACTGGCCCGGTCGATGCGGTCGTTTGCACGGCCGGCGATGTCCATTTTGCGTCCCTGGACGAGCAGTCGCCAACGACCATGGCGCTTGGGTTGCACCAGAAGGTCATGGGTCAGATAAATCTCGTGCTGATCGGCCTGCGGCACCTGAGGGATCACGGATCGTTCACGCTGACCAGCGGTATCCTTGATCGCGATCCCATCGTGGGCGGCGCAGGTGCCGCGACCGCGAACGGGGCTTTGGCGGGGTTTGTGACCGGTGCCGCGATCGAGATGCCGCGTGGCCTGCGCCTGAATGCCGTTAGTCCGGGCATGCTAGAAACCTCCCAAGAGCGCTACGGCGCATGGTTCGCGGGGCATGATCCCGTCGCCTCAGACCGGGTCGGACGCGCCTACGTCAAATGTGTGGAAGGCGCGCGGACCGGGCGGATAGTTTGCGTGGATTGACCTGGACCGTCACCGCTCCGGCAGCGGAATGTGCTCCGCATTGTCCGTGGGCGGCAGCTTGAACCGCCCGTGCATCCAATCGCCCGCGCGCCAGGCCTCTTTCGCCGCTTCGATCCGTTCCTTGGACGACGCCACAAAGTTCCACCAGATGTGGCGCGGCCCGTCCAGCGTATCGCCGCCGAGGATCATCACGCGCGCGCCCGCAGGCCCCGCGGTCATGGAAATGGCATCGCCGGGGCGAAAGACCATCATTTGCCCCGCGCCGAAGACGTCACCCGCGACGCCGACCTCTCCCGCCAGAACGTATGCGCCGCGATCCTCGTGGTCACTTGGCATCGGCAGCTTGGCACCCGGCTTCAGCAGCGCATCGGCGTAGAACATCGGTGATGGCGTGACCGTGGGGGACGTTTCGCCGTAGGCGGACCCCAGGATCAGACGCAGGGTCTTGCCCTCTCCCTCCAACAGAGGCAGCTCGGATTTGGCGGCATGTACGAACGTCGGCGCATCGTCCTCGGCATCCTTGGGCAATGCGATCCAGGTCTGGATACCGGACAAGGTGTAGGGTGCGCGCAGCATCTCGTCATCGACCCGTTCGGAGTGTGTGATACCGTAGCCCGCTGTCATCAGATTGACCGCCCCGGGTTCGATCCACTGATCGGTGCCGAGGCTGTCGCGGTGGTGGAACTTGCCCTCGAACAGATAAGTGACGGTCGCAAGGCCGATATGGGGATGCGGGCGGATATCGATGCCCTGGCCCGTCAGAAACTCGGCCGGGCCCACGTGATCGAAGAAAATGAATGGCCCGACCATCTGACGCCTGGGCGCAGGCAACGCGCGGCGCACCTCGAAATCGCCCAGATCCCGTGCGCGCGGCACGATAACGGCTTCTATCGCATCCACAGCGTCACCGATGGGTGTATCGGGGTCCAGAAGAGGGTTCCAACTCATCATGCGGCTCCTGTTTTCTGCACCTTACACGCTACGCATCCGTGCGCACACTTGCTGTATGCGAACCGTAAACGTGCGCTGATGCAGAGCTTATACGGCCTTGAACCCCATCGCCTCTGTCCCCGTGACGGGCTTGTTGTCCTGAGCGAGCTGGATGCCCGTGATGATCCGCACGGCCAGCCAGACAAGCCAGACCAGACCAACGAGGAACCCGACCAGCACGAACATCAGAATGAACGCCGCGACAACCCACAGCAATCCCCACCAGAATGTCCGGATCTGGAAGGTCAGGTGACTGTCGAGGACCGGGTCCTTGCCACGCTCCACATAGGCATAAACCACGCCCGCCAGCGCCGCGAAGGGCACCACAACGCCTACGCCGTACAGGACATAGACTATGATAGCAGGCTGAAGTGCCTTGCCATGACCGGGAGCGTTGATCGGTTCGTTCATGAGGGATTGCTCGGCTTGAAATGCGATGTGATGTGATGTGATGAATGCAGTGTGGCCGAGACGCAGCCCGACGGTCAAGGGATGTGGAAGGATATGGTGGCCAATTGCGACCGGCGCGGAATGGTGGCCAAGCGTGGAATGGTGGGTGGTGAGGGGCTCGAACCCCCGACATTTTCGGTGTAAACGAAACGCTCTACCAACTGAGCTAACCACCCATGCCAGATGCCTGACACGGCGTCAGATACAGCGGGTTGGAATGCCCGGCAAGGCCCAATCCGCCGAGATGCCGATGAACGGGAACGCGACGTCGCTTGCCCCCTCCTGCGTCGCCGCGAACAAACCTGCCCTGTGTCAGCTGTCAATCTGCCTTGTCCGTAGCAGTCTGCGCGTTCGCGTCCAACTGCGCCGCATCCGTCGCACCACCGACCCAGCGCCTTGGCCCGGCACCGTTCGCCCCGATCTGATCCTCTGGGTTGTAGAGCGGACAATGGGTCATCGAGAGGCAGCCGCAGCCGATGCACGAGCCCATCTGATCGCGCAGGTTCTGCAAGGTTTCGATCTGCCGGTCCAAACGCTCGGACCAACGCGATGCAGCGCGGCGCCAATCGTCGGCCTTGATCCGGCGGGCGGGTAGATCATCGAACACGCGGCGGATTTCCGACAGCGGGACGCCGACCGATTGCGCGGTGCGAATGATCGCGACACGGCGCAACTCGGACCGGTCGAACCGACGATGATTGGCGGGCGTGCGCCACGAGGTAATTAGCCCCTCCGCCTCATAATAGTGCAGCGTCGAGACAGCGACCCCGGCGCGGGCCGCCATCTCTCCGACGCTCAAGTCTTTTGCGAGTTTCGATGACATTCGGGCTTTACCTCAAGTTTACTTGAGGTCGTACCGTCATGGAACGATATCGATTCTCCAAGAGGAAAAGCCATGTCGATCCAGTTCATTCTGCCCATCAGAACCAAGAAACTCCCCGGCGCCTACAGGTTGCCTGCCCCGCAGCGGCCGCGCAGGCTCAGTCCAGGGGCGTTGTGGCGCCGGTGGCGGTTGCGCGCTTCCACGGCCCGTGAATTGCACGACCTGGAGCGCGTCCTCACTGGATCCGCACCTTGCCAAGGATATCGGACTGGTGCCGATCAACCGGCCCCCGCCATTGACGGACCACCTGAAACGGAGGGATCTGTCATGACCGGTGTAACGCGTCGTCTCTTGGCCTTCACGCGCCACGCAATATGAAGTCCGGGCGAACTATGCACGAAGTGCATGGACGACGATCTGCGTCAAGAACTTGCCAGCCTGTCGCGGGCCGCTGATCTGGCGGACTGGCGTCGAGCAAAGGGGGCAGATGGTGGGTGATAAGGGATTTGAACCCCTGACATCTTCGATGTGAACGAAGCGCTCTACCACTGAGCTAATCACCCGCCGTGCGGGGCATTTAGCTGTCCTCGCCCGGGTCTGCAAGGGGGGCCAGATCGCCTGCGGTCGGATCCGCTGCGGCGCGTTTGAGCTTGACCGTGAGCATCGCGCCACCGGGCTTTTCCATGCGCTTCTTGACCATCAGCTTGCCCAATGGCGGCACGACAACCTCATCAGAGGCATCGAGCGCCTTGCCGATTTCGTCCAGCACCACGTCAAAGACCATCTTCGCCTCGGACCGTTTCAGTGACACGCGTCTGGCAATCGCCTCGATCAGATCGGGACGTTTCAAGCGGTCATCGTCGGTGGCGTCGGCAGGGACCGCATTCGATGTGACCGGATCGCTGACCGGTGCTTCGACGTCCGGCCCGGAGACCGAGACGGGCGCCGTGGTCTTGGCAGAGGGTACAGACTTCGCGCTCGACGTGTCGGTCCGGCGGGATCCTGCGGAGGTGGATTTGCGTTTGGTGGTCTTGGTCGCCATTGCTGTTGCCTCATGAGTTGTCTCCGCGCTGTGGCCCGAACCCTGGCCCCGCAGATTGTTGCTATATCAGGAACAACGTAACCGATTACGGACGATTGGGCCACCCTACCCCGACAACTGCGTCCAAATTTACGCGGGCACCAACCGCAGCCTGCGACGATCCCAACGCGGCCAGCCGATCAATTCGGACACCGTGACAAAGCGAAAGCCACGCCCCGTGACACCATCCAACGTGGCCGGCATCGCGCGCACGGTGGGACGGTGGATGTCGTGGGCGAGGATCACCGCGCCGCTGTGGCTGCCGCGCACGATGCGGCTGGCGACGACGCCGGAGCCCGGACGCTGCCAATCCAGCGGATCAACGGACCACAGGATCGTCGGCATGGCGCGGGCCCCGTGCAGCATCAGGCGCTGACGGTTATAGAGGTTGCCATAGGGTGGCCGCATCGTGACGGGCGGACGGCCCACGGCGGCATAGATGGCGGAGCTTGTCTGATCCACCTGGGCCAGCACGGAAGTGTCGGAATAGCCGTGAAGGTTGGGATGCGACCAGGTGTGGTTGCCGATCTCGTGCCCTTCCGCCACCATCCGGGCCAGCAGTTGCGGATACCGAGCGGCGTTGCGGCCAACGACGTAAAAGGTGGCACGGATGCCACGCGCGGCCAGCATATCCAGCAACAGCGGCGTCAGGCTGGGGTGCGGGCCGTCGTCAAAGGTCATCGCCACCAGAGGCTGCGCGGTTGGGATGCGGGTGACGGTGGCCGCCGCGCCACTCAGGATCGGACCGCGGCCCGCGAAGCTTCGCGGCACCATGCGCCCCGCTGTTTGAGCCGCCAGGGGGCGGGCCAGAAACGGCAGGGCAAGCGCCGATGTGGCGCAAAGCAAGAGCTTTCGGCGGTGCGCGTTCACGTTGGGATCCTTGGTGAATTTAACGTTGGTCCGGGCGGCCCCACCATGAGGCGTGCCCGGCACGCCAGGCAACGAATCACTTGCGCGCAGACCGATAACGGCTGCGCCGCGTGCCAAAACGGCAACAATTACGGCCCTTTGCCGCCTTTTGGCCGGAAAATCGTGGCTTTCCAGCCACTTTCGCAGCCTTGCCGACCATCCGAAGCAACTGGCTCGTTGTGCGCTCGGTACAGTTGGATGCATGTTGAAGATCAGCGTGGCCCTGCAAGTCCGCGTCCATACGTCTGAAATAAATTTTATGGGGAACTCAAATGAAACGTCTTCTTTTGGCTGCGACCGCTGCTGTTGTTGTTACGACATCGGCAAACGCCGGCGGCATCGTCCAACCTGTGACACCACCCGTTGTGGTTGTTGAAGATACCCAAGGGTCCAGCCAAGGCATCTTCGTGCCGATCTTCGCTCTGGTTTTGCTGCTCTCTCTGCATCTTGGCGGCTAAGGTGCCACTCTACCGTAGACAGGTCGCGTCTCATTACTTTTCAGGAGACGCGGCAACATGATGTCGTGGCCGGATCCCGACATCGCTGCGCGTATCTCGCATGAACAACCCGCGACCTCAATAGCCGCGGGTTGTACGTTTTCAATGTCTTATACCGCGTTGTTAATGCGCCGTGGCGCCTTCACCACCGCGAGCAACAGCGGCTGCCGCAGCAGCGGCTTCTTCGGCCGCTTCATCCCACTCGATGGGGTCAGGCGTTCTGGTCAGCGCGTGGGACAGCACCTCTGACACGTGGCTGACGGGAATGATATTCAGACCCTCTTTCACGTTGTCCGGGATCTCCGCGAGGTCCTTCTCGTTTTCCTGCGGGATAAGAACCGTGGTGATCCCCCCGCGTAGCGCCGCCAGCAGTTTTTCCTTCAAGCCGCCGATGGGCATGGCGTTGCCACGCAGGCTCACTTCACCGGTCATGGCGATATCGCGTTTCACCGGGATGCCGGTCAGGACCGACACGATGGACGTCACCATTGCCAGACCCGCACTGGGACCGTCCTTGGGCGTTGCGCCGTCGGGCACGTGGACGTGAATGTCCATGATGTCGAACTTCGTCGGTTTCACCCCGATCGACGGCGCGATGGAGCGGACGTAACTGGAGGCCGCGTCGATGCTTTCCTTCATCACATCGCCAAGTTTGCCAGTCGTCTTCATTCGCCCCTTACCGGGAAGTTTGAGAGCTTCGATATGCAAAAGATCGCCGCCAACGGATGTATAGGCAAGACCCGTGACAACCCCGATCTGATCGGCATCCTCCGCAAGGCCATAACGGTACTTCTTCACACCGAGGAAATCACTTAGATTCTCAGGCGTTATGACGACTTCTTCAACCTGTTTGCGCACGATCTGGGTCACGGCCTTACGGCACAATTTCCCAATCTCACGCTCCAGATTCCGCACACCTGCCTCCCGCGTGTAGACGCGGATAATCTCCTGCAACGCTTCAGGCTCCAGCGTGAATTCGGAGGCCTTCAGCCCGTGGTTCTTGACCTGCTTGGCGATGAGGTGGCGATTGGCGATCTCGGCCTTCTCGTCCTCGGTGTAGCCCGCCAGCGGGATTATTTCCATCCGGTCCAAAAGCGGCGACGGCATGTTGTAGGAGTTCGCCGTGGTCAGGAACATCACGTTCGAGAGGTCATACTCGACCTCCAGATAGTGATCGATAAACGTCGAGTTCTGTTCCGGGTCCAGCACCTCAAGCATCGCGGACGCCGGATCACCTCGAAAATCCTGCCCCATTTTGTCGATTTCATCGAGCAGTATCAGCGGGTTCGATGTTTTTGCCTTCTTCAGCGCCTGGATAATCTTGCCGGGCATGGAGCCGATGTAGGTGCGTCGATGGCCGCGGATCTCGGACTCGTCGCGAACACCGCCCAGGGAGATGCGAATAAACTCGCGCCCCGTGGCCTTCGCCACCGATTTCCCGAGCGAGGTTTTGCCCACACCAGGAGGGCCGACAAGACACATGATCGGGCCCTTCAGTTTCTTGGAGCGTTGCTGGACCGCCAGATACTCTACAATGCGTTCCTTGACCTTCTCCAGGCCATAGTGATCGTCATCGAGCACCTTCTCGGCCCGGCCCAGATCCTTCTTCACCCGAGACTTTACGCCCCACGGGATCGACAGCATCCAGTCCAGATAGTTGCGCACAACCGTGGCTTCCGCGCTCATCGGGGACATGTTCCTGAGCTTCTTCAGCTCCGCATCCGCCTTTTCGCGCGCTTCCTTGGAGAGCTTGGTGTTGGCGATCCGCTCCGACAACTCGGCCACTTCGCCCTCGCCCTCTTCGCCATCGCCCAACTCCCGCTGGATCGCCTTCATCTGTTCGTTCAGGTAATACTCACGCTGCGTCCGCTCCATCTGAGACTTGACACGGGTCTTGATCTTTTTCTCGACCTGCAGCACGGACATTTCGCCTTGCATCAGGCCGTAGACCTTCTCCAGCCGACCGGCAACTTCGAGCGTCTCCAGCAGGTCCTGCTTCTGGTCCACTTCGATGCCCAGGTGACCGGACACAAGATCGGCCAGCTTGGCCGGGTCATGGGCCTCGGACACAGAAGCCAATGCCTCCTCCGGGACGTTCTTTTTCACTTTGGCATATTTCTCGAACTCTTCGCCCACCGAGCGGGTCAGCGCGACGATGGCTTCCAGATCGCCTGTGGTTTCGGCCAGTTCCGTGGCAATCGCCTCAAAAAACGGCTCCGTAGAGGTGAACTCATCAATTCGCACACGACGCTTGCCTTCGACCAGCACTTTCACCGTACCATCGGGAAGCTTCAGAAGTTGCAGCACATTGGCCAATACACCGTTGAGGTAGATATCCTCAGGTCCGGGGTCATCCTCGGCCGGGTCTCGCTGCGAAGACAGCAGAATCTGCTTGTCGTCCTGCATCACTTCTTCCAGCGCGCGCACGGATTTCTCACGGCCGACGAAAAGCGGCACCACCATATGCGGAAACACGACGATATCGCGCAGCGGCAGAACGGGATAGATAGTTTGGTCAGACATATTGCCTACTTCCTTGGTCTTGGGCCGAGGGTCTTGGCCCCGCTCTCTTGTGGCAGCCATACCCCCTCCATCTTCAGGAGGTCTTAACGTGGGGCGCGGCAGGGTCGGTTTCAAGCAACGATGACGGTGCCGTGTTTGGGCAACCTTGCCCAAGGTGCGCGCAAGGCACAACCCAAGAGATGGCGGTTTGACCCGTGAATACCGCAAAATGCTGTGGACAAGACGGGTGCGCGAAAGATCATGCTGCGGCCATCTTCCGCGCGGCCCACCCCGCGATCGACCAATCCTTGCGCCCGGTCAGATGCGCCTCGATCGCATCCAATTCACTTCCCACGATATCGTCGAGCCAGATCAGCGACCACGTCCCGATGCCCAACCCCGGATACCTGTGGGTCAGCGACACCTCCGTTCGGCCATCGGGTAGCGGCACGCAGCACATTTCAAAACTGCCCCGCACACCGGGACCGGGGGCACCTTCGGCCATTGCCTCGGGATAGAAGTCGTAAAGCAGGTGCAGCGGACGTTCCCAGATGCGCCGGGTCTGTGTTTGTACGAAGCTCAAGGGCGGCCCCATGTGATATCTGACATTCACGGTATCGGGGCCGATGTCAGGGCGTGGGTCGACCTGCGCGATGGACCCTGTCCAATAGGTGCCGATCAACTCGGCATCGGGAGCGACAGCGGCCCAGATCGCCTCGGGCGAGGCATTGATTGTGCGCGTACGCGTCGCGGCAAGTGGCAGGCGCAGGCCGAAACGAACCAGAAATTCCTTCTCCAGAACGATCAAGACGCCATAGAAGAAGGCGATGAACCAGATCCAGCCCGCTATCCCGTCCGTTGCCCAAACCGGAAGGTAGACATCGGCAAGCATGACCGCTTCTGACCCGACGGCCGCAACCGCCGAAGCCTCGACTGCTCTGCGCAGGGAAGGCGCACACAATATGATCAGCAAGCTGAACCCGCAGGCTACGATCAAAACCGCCAGAACAATAGAAATCGCAAACAATCCGAGCGAGTCGTTGAAGGTGTGCTTCAGTTCAAACCGGAATGCGCCGTTGCCGACAAACCCCAAAACCACAACCAGCGTGACAGCGATGATGGCAAGCCCAAGTCGCCTGCGTTGGCGGTAAATTCGTTTCAGCATTCCTCGGCCCTCGCGATTGAACCGCAGGAATGGCGGGCAAGTCCGTCAGAAACGCGGCAAGAAAGAGGAAACAAAGTCTTGCAAACCGCAAGGCTTCAAAGCCTCGGCTTTCTGTCACAATTCCGCCCGATTTACCGAGGATTGTTCTCAAATTCGAACTAATAACACGCGATGAGGTAGCGCCATGAACATCCAATCCCCGATCAATGCGGTTCAACGCGACCAGCACGATTATTTCGGCGGACCGGAGCTGAGCCTGAACGACATGCTGGTTTATGTGGCCAGGAAATCGGGGCGCTCGCCGCTACAGATCGGGCGAGAGTTCAATGCGCTCAACAAGTCATTTCGGAAAGTGAGCATCGCGGAATATGTCCGCTGGGGGCTCTACGATACCAGTCGCTTCGATGATGCCGCGCGGGCGGAGTTCATCTCCAACGACGTGCACTGGCCGATGGTTCACACCGTAAACGAGCCAGGCTGGCAGGCCTGTGCCGAAGACAAGGTCATGGCGTCCACCATTCTGGCGGCGGGCGGAGTGGCCGTCCCGGACACCATCGCGGTGATCGACACATCGCAGCGCATCTACCCCGGCATGCCGAAAATCGCCACTGCCGAGCGGCTGCGTGACGTCATCCTTGGCTGTGGCACGACGCAACTCTTCGGCAAGATGCTGGGTGGGATGGTCAGCTTTGGCGCGTTCCGTGTATTGGATGCAGATCAAACCCATATCACCTGCGACGGCCACGCGCCGATGACTTACGATACGTTCCTTGACGAGTTTTTGGGCGGGCACTCGTACCTGCTGCAGCGCAGGCTCGACAATCACGGCGATCTGGATCCCTATGCCTCGGGCCTTGCCACGGTGCGAATGGTCAATCTGGTCCGCTCCGACGATATCCTGTGCCCGGTCTGCATTGTTTCCATGCCTCAGGGCTCGAATGTGGCCGATACGCTGTGGCGGCCTGGCAACATCGCGTGCCACGTCGATTTCGCCAGCGGCAAGATCCGCACCATCGTGCGCCGCAACGGGCATGACATTGATTTCTTGCCGGATCACCCTGATGCCGCGGGCCTGATGGGCCGCGCCCTGCCCCACTGGGAGAAGCTGCGCGACGTGAATGAGCGTGCGGCGCAGATTTTTGCGCCAATTCCCTACCAGTCCACCGACATCGCGATCACACCGGACGGTCCGGTGGTGGTCGAATTGAACTACGGCAGCGGCTTCGGCTTGCCGCAAAACGCCAGCGGGCGGGGCCTTTTGACTCCACCCGTGCGTGCATTCTTCGAACAAGGCGGTGTGACCTTTGGCGACAAGTCTTCTGCCCCTGCCGCTCGGAAGGGCGGCTTCCGCCTATTCGGAAAGCGCAAATAGGAGACAAGCGGTCTCATCAGGAGCCTGTCGGGTGAGACTGCGCCGATCCTCGTCTGCCGGTGGCGCTCAATCGGCTGCGGCGGGTCCTGCCCGGATCCCATCATCGCTCATCGTGACGGGTCGATATCGCCTTCAGCGCGCATCGCGTGGAACTCGGTCTCGAAGCCCGCAAAGTCATTTGCCGCAATCGCATCACGCATGCCCTGCATAAGCTCCTGATAGTAATGCAGATTGTGCCAGGTCAGCAGCATGCCCGAAATCATCTCGTGGCTGCGGAAGACATGATGCAGATAGGCGCGGGAATACCGGGTGCAGGCGGGGCAGGTGCAGGCCGCGTCCAAAGGGCGCGGGTCATCGGCGTGGCGCGCGTTCTTGATGTTGACCTGACCGCGACGTGTCCATGCCTGGCCGGTTCGCCCGGAGCGGGACGGCAGAACGCAATCCATCATGTCGATGCCACGTTTGACGGCGCCGACGATGTCGTCGGGTTTGCCGACTCCCATCAGGTAGCGTGGCTTATCCGTGGGAAGCTGGTCAGGCGCGTAGTCGAGGGTGGCAAACATCGCGTCCTGCCCCTCGCCCACGGCAAGGCCACCAACGGCGTAGCCGTCAAAGCCAATCTCCGTCAGCGCCTGTGCGGATTCTTCGCGCAAATCCTGCTCCAGCCCGCCTTGCTGGATCCCGAACAATGCGTATCCGGGGCGGTCGCCGAATGCCGCTCTGGAGCGGGCGGCCCACCGCATCGACAGACGCATGCTGTCCTCCAGCGCTTTACGGTCCGCAGGCAGTGCGGGGCATTCGTCAAAGCACATCACGATGTCGGAGCCGAGCAGTTTCTGGATCTCCATCGACCGCTCCGGACTGAGCAGGTGCCTGGAGCCGTCAATATGGCTGCGGAACGTGACGCCCTCCTCGGTCAGCTTGCGCAGATCGGCAAGGCTCATCACCTGAAACCCGCCCGAATCGGTAAGGATCGGCTTGTCCCAGTTCATGAATTCATGCAGCCCGCCCAGGCGCGCTATCCTTTCCGCCGAAGGACGCAACATCAGGTGATAGGTGTTCCCGAGCAGGATATCCGCACCGGTCGCAGCGACACTCTCGGGCATCATCGCCTTGACCGTGGCGGCGGTCCCTACAGGCATGAAGGCAGGCGTCCGGATATCGCCGCGCGGGGTTGAGATAACGCCGGAGCGGGCGCGGCCCGACGTGGCGTTCAGCGAGAAGGAGAAGGCTTGGGTCATGGCCAAGCCGCATAGCGTCACGGCGCGCGGATTGCAAAGGCCCCTTTCGGCCGTCCGGCGGCGCGGCCCCTGGGTGCGACGTCGCAGGCCGGAGAGCGCAAGAACGCGCGCGCGGCGCTTGCGGTGTCGATTGCGCAGATCAGCGCCATCCAACTTTGCAAGACAATCGCGCCCGTCGACGATAGCGGTACCTTCGCGCTGTGGGAATTGGCCTCTTCGAACAATCCGGCGCACAGCTTCCATCCTTTTACTTGCACGAAAGTTTCGTGGGCCAAGCCAGTTGCGCTAGGCTAGGCGCGCGCCGTGAAGATATGCACGCGGGCGGGTACCAGGACCGCACCGTCGGAGGTCTGAAGCTGTGCAAATCTCTCCGAAAGGGTCAGGCGCAGTTCCTCAAGGTTCTCCGCGTCGGGAACTTCGTCCTTGATACGCCGCGCGACCACGCCGATCTCCATCTGGTTTTCCGCGATCTCGACCGGGGTGCCCGGTGGCGTCAGCATCAGCGAGACGGTCTCGACCCCGGCCGTCCATCCCGCCTGTTCCAGCGCGTCAAGGGCCACCGCAGGGTCGGCAAACCGGAAGGGACCGGGGCCATTGGGGTCAGGCCGATCATCCGGCTCGCCGAGCACGGTATTGGCAACCTGCCCGCTCAGCGCCAGCCAGGGGTTCATCGCGGGCGGGGCCCAGGAGGCAAAGGTAAAGGTCCCACCGGGCTGCATGGCTTTTCGGATATTGGCGAAGGCGGCAGAGGTCTCGTCAAAGAACATGGTCCCGAAGATGGAGATGGCACAGTCAAAACCCGCGTCGCCGAAATCATGCGTCTCCGCGTCTGCCTCCAGCACGGTCACATTGGACGGCACGCGCGCGCTTGCCCGCGCGACGAATGGCGGGGCGACGTCCACAGCGGTGACGTGGCCGCCCTGCCCTACGGCTTCAGCCGCGCGACACGTGCTCAGCCCGCTGCCGATGCCGATATCCAGGACGCGTTGATCCGCGCTGATCCCTGCGGACGCCAGCATGACCTCCAGGACCGGCGCGTGGGCCGCTTCCATCATCGCTTCGTGCTTGAGCCAAGGCGCGGCCAATTCGTCCCAATTCCTCACGAGAAACCCCCTGTTTTCAAGAGCCACCGTGCGCCTTTGCACTCTGAGATGCAACGTCGCATCGCTCCTGCCTTTACGCACGCGCTGCCAATCCTTATATGTTCACTCCGGTATTAAAGCCCCCAGAGGCAGGACACGCATATGACCGAGCAATCACCACAGTTGGAAGGCGCGCCGCTGATAGCGCCCTCAAGCACCGAGCATCCGCTTTACGATAACGTGGTGGAGGCCTGCCGGTCTGTCTATGATCCTGAAATTCCGGTGAATATCTATGATCTGGGCCTGATCTACACAATTGACATCGGGTCGGAGAACGATGTGGGCATCACGATGACGCTCACTGCACCCGGTTGCCCGGTGGCAGGAGAGATGCCGGGGTGGCTGGCCGACGCGGTGGAGCCACTGGATGGCGTCAAAACCGTGAATGTCGAAATCACCTGGGAGCCGCCATGGGGTATGGACATGATGTCTGATGAGGCACGGCTTGAATTGGGCTTCATGTAAAGTCCGGATTTCCCTGATAGCGCGTCGGTTGTCATGCGGATCCGACCCTGCCATCGTCCCTGTCGGGGAATATTGCAGAAGGGACTGGTCGGATTGACCGCCCGATACCGGACGCGGCATAAAAAATGCGGCCCGAAACGGACAGGACCACATCCAACGCATGGCCGCCTACACGTTCGCAGCCCTTTTTCTTGCCCATGTGATCGCCGACTACCTGGTGCAGACCACTTGGATGGTTGTCAACAAAAGGCGCGTCATTGCGACGGCCACCCATATCGGGCTGGTTCTGGGTACGTTGTGCGCCATGACGTTGTCCTTCAGCGTCTGGTTCATCGCGCTGGCGCTGCTGCATCTGTTCATCGATATCGCGAAAACCTACGCCATGAAGGCCGGTCCGGGCGCCTATGTCGCGGATCAGGTGCTCCATGTCGCCTCGATCGCGGCGATTGCGCTTCTGGCACCGCAGATCTGGGCGGACAGCCCGTTGCGCGAGGTTGACGGTCTGCCGCTTTACGACATGCTCGTGGCTGGTGTCGTGTTTGCGGCGCGGGGCGGGCAGTAAGCCGTGACCACCCTTCTCGGTGGACCCCACGGCAACCTGCACGGCGGTGTGGTGCTGGGTTGGGTCGAGCGCGCGACGCTCTGTGTGGTGCTGATCGGCGGCTGGCCTTTGTGGGTGGCGGCTGTGGTGGCCGCAAAAGGCGCATATGTCGCCCTGAGTTTGCGCTACAGGGACGCCGCCGCGCGACAGCGTCTGTGGCGGGGCACGGCGGTGAGCCTTGCATGGGGCATGGCAGTGGCCGTCCCGCTGGCCTATGTGATGCCGATGATGCAGTGACGAGCCACAGTGACGGCCTTGAGCCTTGAGAATGTGCCGCTTGAGGCTTACATTGCACGTAAGCAGTGAAAGAAAGCAGTTCCAATGTTCGGCATCCCCGGAAAACAAGCCGTCACGATGACGGAGAAGGCCTCCAGACAGATCGCCAGATTGATGGCGCGGGGCGATACGCAGGGCCTGCGTATCGGCGTCAAGAAGGGCGGCTGTGCCGGCATGGAATATACCATGGAATATGTGGCGGAGATTGATCCGCTGGATGAGGTTGTTGAACAGGACGGCGCACGCGTGATGATCGCGCCGATGGCGCAGATGTTCCTGTTCGGCACAGAGATAGACTACGAAGTGTCGTTGCTGGAGGCGTCGTTCCGGTTCCGCAACCCCAATGTGTCGGACGCTTGCGGATGTGGCGAGTCGATCAAGTTCAAAGACATGGATGAGTTGGCGGCCGCGACCGGCACGACGTGATGATGCAGCGCAGCGGAGCAGTGTCATGAGCGTCTCTGCTGAGGAAATTGAACACGCCGTCGAACTGTTCAGCGACCTTGGTGCCTTGACCACCCGCAAGATGATGGGCGGGCTGTGCATCTACCACGAGGGCACTATTTTCGCGCTGCTGATGTCGGACGGACAATTGTACCTCAAGGGAGCCGGCGCGTTTCAGGATGTGTTGCAGGCGGAGGGCTGTACACGCTGGGAATACACCCGTGAGGGTAGGGATAAGCCCACCTTCATGCCCTATTGGACAATGCCAGAGGCGGCGCTGGACGATTCTGAAGAGGCGGTTGAATGGGCTCGCCGGGCGTTGGAGCATCTTTGACCGACGCGACGACGGCCCTCGGTCGGACGGGGGGGCAGCCCCCCTCAGCGCCACAAGGGCGCTGATCCCCCCGGAGTTGTATCTGGCAAGATGAATGGAGGAGCGTGGGCCGGGGCGTGGTGCGTCTGCTTCTTCGGGCCATTATTCCGTTCCCTGCAGGTGCGTGTAGGTTTCCATGTAGCGTTTGGAGAGGTGCTCGCCCGCCGTCAGGTCCGGGATGCCCATGGGGCTGATGACGGTGTCATAGACCGGGTTGAAGAATAGCGGGATCGAGATCCGCTCCCGGACGCCGCCGATCACCCGGTGCGGCGTGGCGCGAATGCTGCCAGCGGTCCACATCTCCAGCATTTCGCCGAAGTTGATGATGAACGTGCCGGGATCGGCCTGGACTGGCACCCAGGTGCCGTCGCGCAGCTGCACCTCAAGGCCGGGCTGGCCGTCCGTGGCCAGCAGTGTCAGGCAGCCATAGTCGGTATGGGCGGCGATGCCGAAATCTTTCTCTCCCGCCCATTGCGGGCGCGCGGGATAGTAATTGCCGCGCAAGAGCGCCATGGGCTTGGCGAATTTGTCGGCGAAGAACGTGGGATCCGCGCCGATGGCCGCGGAGATGCCTTGCAGCAGGTCGAGCGCGATGGCGCGGGCCCGGTGGAAATAGCCCTCGATCGTTTGCTGAAACCCGTCGGGCGCATCTGGCCATTGGTTCGGCGCATAGACCGGCAGCCGCGCGAAGGGGTCCTCCTTCGGAAGTTCGACCCCGCAGTCGAAGACCTCCTTGTAGTCGGGGTTCGCGTCCGGGTCGACCTGCTCGGACCCCGATCCGCCCCAGCCCCGGTTCGATCCGGTAATGTTCATGTTTACCGCCTGTTTGGTCACCCTGTCGGATGTGAAAAAAGCACGGTAGGCGGCGATAGTGTCCTCCACGTCTCGCCCGGCAAGGGCGGTGTTGTGCAGGGTCAGAAACCCGACCTCCCGGGTGCCGAAGCGGGTGGCAGCCAGGGCCTCGGGATCGCGGCCGGTCAGGGCTTTGGCATCAATGTGAGGGATCATCGCGGGCCTCCTATCCGGTTGACCGCTTGTGCCGCGCCTGCCACCACAGATGCAAGCAACAGATGGAGGCGGCAGATGGCACGCAAGATGGCGGCAGGCAATTGGAAGATGAACGGTATCGGCGCGGATCTGGCACAGGTTGACGAGCTGGCGCAGGCTGTGGCAGCGGCGTCGTGCGACGTCGTTTTATGCCCTCCGTTCACACTGATCGGGCGCATGGCGGAGCGTGCGGGCCTGATGAACCTCTCTGTCGGTGGACAGACCTGCCATGTGGCGGGCGGCGGCGCGCATACGGGCGATGTATCGGCTTTGATGCTGGCGGACGCAGGCGCGTCGCACGTGATCGTCGGCCATTCCGAGAGACGCGCGGATCATGGCGAGACCTCTGAGCAGGTGGCCGAACAGGTCAGCGCGGCGATCGGCGCCGGGCTTGTTGCGATCATATGTGTGGGTGAAACGGAAGCCGAGCGCGACGCGGACGTGACGCTGAATGTTGTGGCGACGCAGCTTGCGGGGTCCGTGCCAACAGGTGCCTCGCCCGCACAGATCGTGGTGGCCTATGAGCCGGTCTGGGCCATCGGCACCGGTCGCACGCCGACGCTGGACCAGATCGCCGAGGTTCATGATCACATCCGGGCAGAACTGGCCACGCGCCGTGGCGGAGCGGCAGATGATATCCCGCTGCTCTATGGCGGCTCGGTCAAACCCGGCAATGCCGCAGAAATCTTTGCAGTGTCCAACGTCGATGGTGCGCTGGTCGGAGGGGCTTCGCTGAAGGCCGTGGATTTCGGCGGGATCATCGCGGCGCTGTCCGCCGCGTAGATCGTGATTGGGTTCAATCAAACAGGCCGCCCCATCGTCGGAGCGGCCTTTCGTCATCAGTGCGCGGCGTCTCAGGGCGCCGGAACAAAGCGCTCCGTGGCAAGGCGGATGATGCCCTGATAGCTGTCGGAATACTGCCTCACTGCCAGCAGATACCGCCCGGCCTGAACCCGCGCCACGATCTGGGAATTCAGCGTGCCGCCGCTATCATCGTTGAAGGCAATTTCAGTGCCCAGATCATCGTAGAGGAACAACATCGGATCACTGTCGGTAACCTCGACCGCGTCAATCACAATTGCTCCACGTTGTGTTACTTCAAATGCGTACCAGATCGCACTGCCGCCCGAAATCTGCGTATCCCGTACTGTACGGCCCGGAAGCACCCCCAGATCCATGATCGGGTAGGAGCCGTCCATGGGCGGGGCGGCGTCGCCCGTGGCATACAGCTCGTTCAGCGCCGCTGCCGCATCGTAGCCCAAGACAGAGACGGTCACGGGCAGGTTCGGATCGCTCAACGAGCGCATGCCGATGCAATAGGTACCGGCCTCCAGCGGCGCAGTGAAATCAATGCGGCTGTTCAGGCTCTCATAGTCGTCGTTCTCTGCCAGCAGGTTCCCCTGACCATCGAAGACATAAATGTAGGGGTCCGCGTTCGGGTTCTCTGCCCGGATCGAAAGCGCCTGCGGACTGTGGAGGGTGAAGCGGTAGTAGGGTACGCCCGAGATGGTGTTCACGGCGCTCGCGCCGCCCGCGAACAGCACGTTATCGAGCGGACCGTTCCCCAGAGGCGTGGCCGCTGTCTCGGATGTGCACGGATCGACGCCGACGAACGCCGGGTCGCCAAACCCGCCGCCAAAGAACCCGCCGGAAAGACCTGCGGTGATCGGGTCATGCTCCAACCGTCCGACCTGGACATCGGTTGTCAGACCGCCGCCGCCAAAGCCGCGTGTCAGCATGCAGTAATTTCCGGGGACCAGCTCCGTCTCGGCGCGCGAGGCATAGTTGCCGCCGCTGTCATCGTCGGACACCAGCAGGTTGCCCGCTTCGTTATAGACTTCGATCACCGGATCACCGCCGGGGGATGGCTGCGCCTCTAGCCGGACACTGCCTGTCGCGGACAGGCTGAAGAAGGTGACAGTGTTGCCTCCGGGAGCGATGGGCAGGCCGGTCAGGGTCAGAGGACCGGCGGACGCCGCGATGTCAGACGCCTCCGGCGTGCCGCCAATCCACTGTCCGTCCGCGCCGATCCCGCCACAAGACACGGCCTGGGCCGACGCCGCTCCGGCCATCAGGGCAATCGCCGCGGTGCTTGCAAGCGCTGTATGGGTCAATCTCATCTGGGTATCCTCCGATCGTGCCCGCACATCGTGGCGCGCGCAGGCTTCTTTCCACATGATTTACACGGTGAGGCGATAGTTTCCAGAGAAAGTGGCATGTTGACTTGCGAGGAGTTTTTTGGATTGACCCCCCAGGACATCCGAGCCGGTTTCTGTTGGACATTGACCTACTGCAAGCCGCCCTACGGTAAGCCTTGCGCGCCGCTGGCTCAATCCTGCGCGACATGAGCCGAAATGTACTTTCCTCCGCTCCGACCGCATCATACCCTGGTGCCGTGAAGCCGCGCCAAGCGATCTGGCGCGTGGCCGTGCCGGTATTGGCTGCTTCGGCCGTCCTCCCGGCGTCTACCCACGGATCGAGCACCTCGTGCCGCTCACGAACGAATTGCTGCGCCAGTCCGCCTTCTCGCTCAATGTCTCCGACATCTATGTGCCTGATCCCGTGGAGCGCACGGTGACGACCTCCGACGACCGGGCTATCCGGCCACCTGTGGCGCGCTGCGTTGAGGCGTGAGTGAAAATTCCGAATGGTTCCGACACGCTATCGGCGGAAAATCGCCCTGACGGCGGAGCGACGTTCCGTATGACTTTGGCGCCTGTCTTGCCTTCTTCACCGTCTCCAAACAGGATTTGTCCAAAGGCGCGCAGGACGGGACGTTCCGCGACGATCTTCTCTGTCGCCTCAACGTCGTGACCCTGCACATGCCGCCGCTGTCGGAGCGGCGCGAAGATATTCCCGGCCTCTACCGGATCCTCCTCACGGGTGCGTCTGCCGGGCACGAACGACCGGTCCCGGCCTTCGCATGACCAGAGCCTGCGCACAGTTCCCGATGGACCAGATGCCGTTCTCCATGACCGCCCTGACCTCTTCGGGCATCGTCGATCTCGGAAATCCCGGATGGCCTGCGCATCGGTTTCGGCGCTGCTGGCTCCACCTCCGACACCTACTTTCCGCGCATGATCGAAGAGACGGGCGTCACCCTTGATCGTCGCAAAAACGGCTGGAACGATCTGGCACGCAGTTGCAGGACGGGCTGAGGAAACCTGGCCCGTCCGGCCTTTTCATTCGATGCGACCGGTGTCGGTGAGGCCTATCTGTGACCTTCGGATGCCCTGCTCAACCTTGAGCAGGGCAAAAAATTAACCATGGCCACACCGCGAAAAATTGTTTGAACGCGTTCGTTTATGCCGGATATTTACCGAACCCGCCAAATATTCGTTAGCTATGTTTTCGCCAATCTGTGTAGGCTGCGCAGAACAGAAATGCGCCAGAGGGACCCGTTGATGACCGACCAGAGCACAGATCTTTCCGACCAAATTGACGGCCCCGTGCTCGCGCAGGGTGTGGATGAGGATCCGATCGAGGGCAATCGCCGCCTGTATCAAGGTCGCGCGCATCTGTTCGTTGCGGGGCTCGCGACGCTTTATGCGAGCTTTCATATGGCGGCGCTGAACGGATTGTCGATCTCGGCGATGACGGGCATCGACCTGCCGTTTCTGCCGCAATTCCCGATGGAGACGTGGAACTTCCGCATCGTGCACGTGTCGGGTGCTCTGGGCCTCGGGTTCCTGCTGTTCGCCGCCCATACCTTCAGGGCGGACGAGGAGGAGGCGCGAAGTTCCGGGATGATCTCCATTCTCGCGGGCGCTCTCGCAATTCCTGCGCTGCTTGCGAGCGTAACTGCTGCCGGGTTCATCGGCCAGATCTATGGCGGCGAACTGCCGCAGATGGGGGGCTTGACCACCTGGGCCTCGTTCCCCGGAACCGATCTTTATGCAACAGAGGTCAACTGGTTCGGCCTTCCGCTGATGGTCGCCACGCTTGGTGCCATCGGTCTGGGCTGGTTTGAGCGGCGTGGCCGCAGCCGCTTTGCCGTGTCGGACTTCGTCCTGGCGATCTGCGCCATCGTGGTCGCCATGTATCTGATCGCGATCTACGGCACTGCCGCGCGCAACGCTGTCGGCACATCCTTCGTGCCGATCGGTGTGGCGTTTGCGGCCACGGCGGGATCGGCGATGATCCTGGAACTGACGCGCCGCGTTGCCGGCCTTGCGCTGGTCATCATAACCGGCGTGTTCCTCGCCTACACCTTCACGGCGCACCTGTTGCCGGGCATTCTGGCGGTTCAAAACCCCTACGACTGGCAGCGATTTTTCGGCTTCGTCTACACCGACGCGGGCATCCTCGGACCAACCACGGCCGTGTCCTCGACCTACATCATCCTGTTCATCATCTTTGCAGCCTTCCTTCAGGCCTCCAAGGTCGGCGATTACTTCGTCAATTTCGCCTTCGCCGCCGCCGGCCGTGCGCGCGGCGGACCTGCCAAGGTGGCGATCTTCGCCTCCGGCCTGATGGGCATGATCAACGGCACAAGCGCCGGAAACGTCGTCGCCACAGGATCGCTCACGATCCCGCTGATGAAGAAGGTGGGCTATCACAAGAAAACCGCCGGTGCGGTGGAAGCCGCCGCCTCCACCGGGGGGCAGATCATGCCGCCGATCATGGGCGCGGGCGCGTTCATCATGGCCGAGATCACCGGGATTCCGTATCAGGACATCGCCATTGCTGCGATCATTCCGGCGATCCTCTACTTCGCGTCGATCTACTTCATGGTGGATTTCGAGGCCGCAAAACTCGGGATGCGCGGTATGCGGGAGGACGAGCTGCCGAAATTCCGGGAGATGGTCAAAAAGGTCTTTCTGTTCCTGCCGATCATCATCCTGATCGCAGCCCTGTTCCTGGGCTATTCGGTGATCCGGGCGGGCACACTGGCGACGGTTGCCGCCGTGGTCGTGTCCTGGGCAGTGCCGGAACACTTCCTGCTGCACGGCAAATGGTCGATCCAGCGCCTGCTGGTCGTGGCCATTGCCATTCTGACCGTCGTGCTGACGGCGGCCTACGTGATCACCCCGGCCGCAGCCCCCGGAGCGGCCCAGTCCGCGACCGTGTTGATGCTGTCGAACATCCTGGGGGCGCTTGTGGTCGTGACGTTCATCTACGTCACGCTGCGGGAGTTCTCTGGCCGCAACTCCACCGGTCTTGGCTTCGGGGGCATGATCCGCGCGCTGGAGATCGCGGGGGTGATGTCGATCCAGATCATCGCGGTCTGTGCCTGCGCGGGCATCATTGTCGGGGTTATTTCGCTGACGGGCGTCGGCGCGCGGTTCTCGTCCGTGTTGCTGGATCTGGCGGGCGTCTCCCAGCTTCTGGCGCTGTTCTTCGCCATGTGTATCGCGATCCTTCTGGGCATGGGCATGCCGACCACTGCGGCCTATGCGGTGGCGGCCTCGGTCGTGGCGCCGGGGTTGATCGGGCTTGGTATCCCGCAACTGACGGCGCACTTCTTCGTGTTCTACTTCGCCGTCGTCTCGGCCATCACCCCGCCGGTGGCGCTGGCGAGTTATGCGGCTGCCGGGATCTCGGGCGCGAATCCGATGGAGACTTCGGTGGCCTCGTTCAAGATCGGCATCTCGGCCTTCATCGTGCCGTTCATGTTCTTTTACAATGGCAACCTGCTGATGCAGGGCGGTTCGATTGTGGAAGTGGCGGGCGAAATGGTCCATCAGGCCCCCGCATGGTACAACCTGATACGGTCCGGCATCACGGCGCTTTTCGGGATTTTCCTGCTGTCATCAGGTATCCAGGGCTGGTTCCTGGGCGGGCGCCCTGTGTGGTTCCTGCGCGTGGGCCTGATCCTCGCGGCGCTGCTGCTGATCGCAGGCGGTATCGTCACGGACTTCGCAGGTGTTGGCGTGGCCGTCGCGATCTACTTTGTCCAGAAGGTGATCAGACCGTCGCCAAACGCCTCCATCCCGGTGCGTGGCGCGGACTGAACATCGACCGGCCGGATAATTAATCGCGGCGCCCCCTACCCAGCGGGGCGTCGGTGCTTTTAAACACTCCCATGGAGCACATCAGCCAATCCCCCCTGAGCCACGGGTTCGTCCAGGATCCCTATCCGTTCTACAGCCGCGCCCGCGCGCTTGGGCCCCTTGTCTTCTGGTCTGAATACAATCTGCCCGTCACCACCACCCATGCCGCCACCAGCGCGATCCTGCGCGACCGCCGGTTCGGTCGCGAGCCGGTGGAGGTGCTGCCGGTGCCGGAGCGGTTGAAGCCGTTCTTCGATGTCGAGGCGCATTCGATGCTGGAGCTGGAGCCGCCGCGCCACACCCGGCTGCGATCGCTGGTGCTGCGCGCCTTCACCTCGCGCCGTATCGCGGGACTGGCGCCCGAGATCACGCAACTGACCCATGACCTGATCGACCGTTTCCCAGGCGGCACGCACGATCTGCTTGATACGTTTTGCCGCCCCCTGCCCGTCACCATCATCGCCCGTCTTCTGGGGGTGCCGGAGGCGTTGGCGCCGGATCTTCTGCGCTGGTCCAATGCGATGGTGATGATGTATCAGGCCGGACGCACGCGCCGGGATGAGGACGAGGCCGTGCAGGCGACGCAGGACTTCGTGTCCTTCCTGCGCGGCTATGTCAGCCGACGACGCGAAAGCCCCCGCGATGACCTGATCTCGCACCTGATCGCGGCTGAGGAGGACGGCTCGAAGCTGTCCACCGACGAGTTGATCTCCACCTGCGTCCTGCTGCTGAACGCGGGTCATGAGGCGACGGTGCATTCCATGGGAAACGGCATCAAACTGTGCCTTGAGCAGCAGCTGCCCCCCACCGATGCGCCGTTCATGGAAGAGCTGATGCGCATCGACCCGCCGCTGCATATGTTCACGCGCCACGCCTACGAGGATGTCACGGTTGCGGGCCACACCTTTGGGCGCGGCGACCGGGTTGGCCTGCTTCTGGCCGCGGCCAACCATGACCCGGCGGTCTACCCGGATCCCGCGCACTTTGACCCCGCGCGCTTTGATCCCGCCCGCAAACCAGCCCCGCAACTGGCCTTCGGCGCTGGCTTGCACTTCTGCGTCGGTGCGCCGCTGGCCCGGCTGGAGTTGCAGATCGCCCTGCCGATCCTGCTTGCGCGCTGCCCGAACCTGCGCCTTGCCGCCACGCCGCGCTATGCCGATATCTACCATTTTCACGGGCTACAGAGCCTTGTAGTTCAGGATTAATGGGCAATTCCATCGTGTTCACCCTGCGCGGGCCATGGTGCATCCCGATCCAATTTGACGTCAGCTTGCTGATCCTTGCGGTGTTCTTTGGGGTCTTGTTCATGGATCGCGGCCTTTACCATGATCATCGTCGCCATTCTGTTGCATGAACCGGGCCACGCAGCGGCCTGCGTCGCGCAGGGCATTCCCGTCACCCGGGTGGTGTGCTGTTTGGCGGCGGCGGGTTTCGCGAGGTCCACGCCCACGCCACCGGACGTCGGAGCGAATTCATCACCATCGCGGGCCCTCTGGTGAACCGCGCGCTCCGGGTCATTGCGGTGCTGATCCTGCCCCTTTTGCCGGATACGGCGCTGGAGCCTGTGAACGTGAATGGCACGATGATAGAACCACCTCTGGTCCGATCCCAACTTCACCGTATCGTGGAGCAGTTTGCGCAGCTCAACCTGTTTCTGGCGCTGTTCAACCTGATCCCGGTGCTGCCACTCGATGGCGGGCGACTGCTCAATTCCTGGCTGCATCGGTTTGTGCGTGGCATCCCTCCCGACAAGATCACCGGCGGTGTTGGTGTCGCCTTGTTGATCCTGTGGATCCCGCTGATGTTCGCTGCATTCTTTACGTTCGGCGTCGTGCTGCTGTTCTTTCCCAAGCTGATGCTTCACCGGCGCATGTTGCGGCAGGGTCACGGCTAGGCGCAGACCCCGCCGATCCGCACATCCGGTGTACAGATTGTGTACAGGCTGTGCACAGGTGTCACAGGTCTCGTCGCAGGGTCATTCAGCCGCGAGTTTTGCGCCCTTGAGCATCGGCCCAAGGTAATATCCGGTGTGCGATCCGTCGACCTTGGCCACCTGTTCCGGCGTGCCTTCGGCAACGATCTGCCCGCCGCCATCGCCACCTTCGGGGCCGATATCAATCAGGTAATCGGCGGTTTTTATCACGTCGAGGTTGTGTTCGATCACGATCACCGAATTGCCCTGATCGACCAGTTCATGCAGCACTTCCAACAGCTTGCGCACGTCCTCAAAATGCAGACCCGTTGTCGGCTCATCGAGAATGTAAAGCGTGCGGCCGGTGGATTGCCTTGCCAGTTCCTTGGACAACTTGACCCGCTGCGCCTCTCCGCCCGACAGCGTTGTCGCCTGCTGCCCGACCTTGATATAGCCAAGACCCACACGGACCAGCGCATCCATCTTGGTGCGGATGCTTGGCACCGCCTTGAAGAACTCCTGCGCGTCCTCGACGTTCATATCCAGCACGTCGGCGATGCTTTGCCCCTTGAACCGGATCTCCAGCGTTTCGCGGTTGTAGCGCTGGCCTTTGCAGGTCTCGCACTGGACATAGACGTCCGGCAGGAAGTGCATCTCGATCTTGATCAGACCGTCGCCCTGGCAGGCCTCGCACCGCCCGCCCTTGACGTTGAAGCTGAACCGCCCCGGCTTGTAACCGCGCGCCTTGCTTTCGGGCAGTCCCGCGAACCAGTCACGGATCGGAGTGAACGCACCGGTATACGTTGCGGGGTTCGACCGCGGCGTGCGCCCGATGGCGCGCTGGTCAATGTCGATGACCTTGTCGAGATGCTCCAGCCCCTTGATCGTCTCACACGGGGCGGGGGTCTGCCGCGCGCCGTTCAGCTTCATCGACGCGGTCTTGAACAATGTCTCGATGGTCAAGGTGGACTTGCCGCCGCCCGACACGCCGGTCACGCAGACGAATTGGCCAAGCGGAAAATCGACGGTGACGTTTTGCAGATTGTTGCCGGTGGCTTTCACCACAGAGAGCTTTTTCCCGTTGCCCTTGCGGCGCTTGGCCGGAACCGCAATTTCACGCCGCCCGGACAGGTAATCGCCCGTAAGACTGGCGGGATTGGCCACGATGTCCGCAGGGGTGCCCTGGGCCACGATCTGCCCGCCATGCACGCCCGCGCCGGGGCCGATATCGAACACATAGTCGGCCTCGCGGATCGCTTCCTCATCGTGTTCGACCACAATCACGGTATTGCCCTGATCGCGCAGGTTTTTCAGAGTGGTCAACAAGCGGTCGTTGTCGCGCTGGTGCAGACCGATGGATGGCTCGTCCAGCACATAAAGCACGCCCGTCAGACCGGAGCCGATTTGCGACGCGAGCCGGATGCGCTGCGCCTCTCCGCCCGAGAGTGTACCGGCATTCCGGCTGAGGGTAAGATACTGAAGACCCACGTTATTCAGGAACCCGAGGCGTTCCCGGATTTCCTTGAGGATCGCCCGCGCGACCTCGTTCTTCTGCTTGGTCAGGTTGGCCGGCACCGTTTCGCACCACGCGAATGCCTCCGAGATCGACATGCGCACGATCTGACCGACATGTTGCAGGTCGTCGCCGGGGCCGATCTTGACCGCAAGCGCTTCGGGGCGCAGACGGTAGCCACCGCAGGCGCCGCAGGGGCGGTTGTTCTGGAAGCGCTCGAACTCCTCGCGGATCCAGGCAGAATCCGTCTCGCGGTAGCGGCGTTCCATGTTGGGGATCACGCCCTCGAACGTGCGCTCCACCTGATAGACGCGCCCGCCTTCATCGTAGCGAAACTTGATCTCCGTCTCGCCGGAGCCGCGCAGGAAAACCTGTTGGATCTCCTCCGGCAGGTCCTTCCATTTGGTCTTGGCCGCAAAGCCGTAGTGCCTGGCTATGGCCTCGATGGTCTGCACGAAATAGGGGCTTTTCCCCTTGCGCCACGGGGCAATTGCGCCGTCTTCCAGCGACAGCGCCTTGTCGGGGACCATCAGGCCTTCATCAAAAAACAGCTCCTGACCGAGGCCGTCGCAGGTCGGGCATGCGCCGAAGGGGGCGTTGAAGGAGAACAGGCGCGGCTCGATCTCGGGGATGGTGAAGCCGGATTCAGGGCAGGCGAATTTCTCGCTGAAGGTAAAGCGGTCCGGGGCCGGAGCGTCGCCCTCATCGGCTGCATTGGGTGCCGTTTCCAGAATCGCGATGCCGTCGGCGAGGTCCAGAGCAGTGCGGAAGCTGTCGGCGAGGCGCGTTTCAGTCCCCTCACGCACGACGATCCGGTCCACGACCACGTCAATATCGTGGCGAAATTTCTTGTCCAGGGTCGGCGGCTCGTCGAGATCATGGAACGCACCATCGACCTTAACACGCTGGAAGCCCTGCTTGCGCAACTCCAGAAATTCCTTGCGGTATTCGCCCTTGCGGTCGCGGACGATGGGAGCAAGCAGATAGGCGCGGGTGCCCTCGTCCATCGCCATGACGCGGTCGACCATGTCCTGGACCTGCTGCGCTTCGATCGGCAGGCCTGTGGCGGGGCTGTAGGGTGTGCCGACGCGCGCAAACAGGAGGCGCATGTAGTCGTAGATTTCCGTGACAGTCCCGACGGTCGAGCGCGGGTTTTTCGAGGTGGTTTTCTGTTCGATCGAAATCGCCGGGCTTAGCCCACTGATGTGGTCGACGTCAGGTTTCTCCATCATATCAAGGAATTGCCGTGCATAGGCCGAGAGCGATTTCCACGTACCGGCGCTGACCTTCCGCATAGACGGTATCAAAGGCGAGCGACGATTTTCCGGACCCGGACAAGCCCGTGATCACCACCAGTTGATCGCGTGGGATATCCAGATCGATATTCTTGAGATTATGTTCGCGCGCACCGCGAATCTCGATGTTCTTCTGCTCTGGCATGCGGGCCCCCGTTAACCGTCCGCTAACACATAGGCGCTAGCGTCTGAGTCTCCAACCCAAAATGAGGAACGTATCAGGAACAGTCAACTCCGGCGCAATTTACCCGCGTGCCGCGCGATAGGCCAGACCGGTGACGCAGGCGGCCACAATGCTGACCACGATGGCCACCGGAAGGTAGGCCCCATGACTCAACATCGCCAGCACAGGCGTGCCGGTGAAGGTGCCGATATTGCCCAGTTGCGCCAAGGCTCCGTTGGCCAGCGCCCGGTCTTCATCGGCCTCGTTCAGCCATGGGACAGCGGCGAACCCCGCGCCCGCAACGATACCGCTGACAATCATGGCGAGGATCAGAACGTAGGGCGCGGCGGGATCAGACAGCATGGTGGCTCCGAACAGCGCCGCCATCGACAGAAAGCTGGTCCAGACCAGCTTACCCGGCGCGATCCAACGGCAAAGGACCCCTGACAGGAACGAACCGGAGATGCCCGCCAGCGGCAAAACCGGCGCCAGCCACAGAGCGTTCAAGGCCGTCGGCAGGAAGGTTATAAGGGCAAGAAACAGCATCGCGTAGATGCCATGGCCCAGGCCCGGCGCAAACAGGCGTGGCGTCGAGTAGATCATGACGTGATCGCGCAGGCGCGGGAGCCGACGGCGGGCGGTCGCAATGCCCCGTGGCAGAACCACCCATAAAACCAGCAGCATAACGGCCGCGAAAGCCGCGTGGCCGGCATACGCCAAACGCAGATTTTCGCCGATGACCAGCGCGGCGACGCTAAACCCAACGCCAAAGAACGTGGCCCACAACCCCATGACCATGGCACGATCCCTGGGCGCACTTAACCCCGCCATCAACGTCGGAACCGCCACCACCAGGATAAGGTGCCCGGCACCTTCCACCACGCGCAGGGCCATGAAAACCGGGAATGGCGGCAATGTGGCCTCCAACAGTCCGACGATACATGACGCCGTCAGGGCCGCCAGGATCGCACGGCGTGCCCCGATGCTGGCGGTGATGCCGCCTGCCATGACGCCAAACAAGATCCCCATCACCGCGACACCGGACACCGCGAAGGCCTCGGGCCAGCCGGGATAGGCCTCGGCCAGACCGGTCAGTGTCAGCGATACCTTGGAGAATTGCATGCCCGCAATCAGGCCGGTCAGGTAAAGCGCCGCGATCAGCGGCCACGGAGTGCGCGGGGACGTCATGTTCGACGGCATGGATGGTTTCAGCGGGGCGGTCAAGATGGCGAAACCATCGGGCAAAACTGCGGGGAAACCTCCCCTTTGACCTATCGGTGGAACAGGGTATCGTAGGGTCAACTGTCCGGACTTTGCCCGGTCGCTGCCCCATTTTTCAAACGGATAGTCCCTATGCGCGCGTTTCTCATTGCTCTGATTGCCCTTGTTTTCCTGCCATTTTCTGCCATCGCCCAAGCGGAAGACCGACCCAATACCATTCTGGTTCTGGATGGCTCCGGCTCCATGTGGGGGCAGATCGACGGGGTCAACAAGATCGTGATCGCACGCAATGTGATTGCCGAAATGCTGGCAGACATGGCCGATGATGTGAGCCTTGGCCTCACGGTTTATGGGCATCGCCAACGCGGCAGCTGCGCTGATATCGAGACGATCGTGCAGCCTGCGCCCTTCACCCAGGACCGCATTCTGGAGGCCGTGAACGCGATCAACCCACGCGGACGCACGCCGATGACCGACGCGGTGGTGGCTGCCGCGCGAAGCCTGCGTTACACCGAAGATGCCGCGACGGTGATCCTCGTCTCCGACGGGATCGAGAACTGCAACCCTGATCCCTGCGCCATCGCCGCCGAGCTGGAGGCCACAGGGGTGGCCTTCACCGCCCATGTCATCGGCTTCGACGTCGCGTCCGAGCCTGAGGCGCGCGCGCAGATGCAGTGCATCGCCGACAGCACCGGCGGGCAATTCCTGACCGCCGACAACGCCGCCGAACTGAGCCAGGCGCTGGAGCAGATCGTGGCCATCACGCCCACGGCCATGCGGATCGAGGCACAGGTCCTGCCGCAGGGCACGCTGCCCACACGACCCGTCACCTGGACACTGCTTGGCCCCGACGGTGACATCATCGCCAGCGCCGTGCCTGGACCGGCGATAGATGTGCAATTGTTTCCGGGCGCTTACGTGGCCCAGGCCACGCGTCAGGAACCCGACGGAGCGCGCACCTACCAGGCCTCTTTCAATGTGACCGAAGGGCGGACAGACGTGATCGTCGTCGCCATGCCCGCGATCATCGAGACGGCACCGATGACCTTCACGGCGCGCGTAGAGCCGGACATGTCGGCGCCTGCCTCGCAATTGGCCTGGACGCTGACCGATGCCGCGGGCACCGTGTTGCTTGGCCCGGTCGTGACCCCCGGCGGCAATGTCGCCCTGCTGCCTGGTGAGTACCTCCTTCAGGTGGAGCGGGCGAACACCGGGACCCGCCATGAGGCGCGCTTTACCATGGAGGCGAACACCCCGCAGGAGGTTGTGATCCCCCTGCCGCCGCTGTCCGTCGATGTCAGATTTGTGGCCCGCATCGGCGATCCCGGAGGCGTGACGATCACCGATCCCATCGTGTGGGAGGTCACACCGCTTGACCCCGCGCCGAGCCTTGCGATGACCAACCCCACCAGCGTCTCGCTGTCACGCGGGGCTTACCGTGTCACCGCCTATTGGACGGTGCAGGAAACTGAGCAGGCCGTTGATTTCGTTGTGGTTGATCAACCCCGTGAGATCATCGTGGTCTTCCCGGCACCCGTCGCCACGGCCAATGTATCCGGCCCGGCGGAGGCACCGATGGGGTTGATGATCGCGGTGACGTGGGACGGTCCGGCCCAGGCCGCCGATACGATTTCCATCGGACAGGTGGGGGCTGGCCCGTCGCAATACCTGAACCCGGTGCGCATCGACGGCGCGGACAACCCGGTTATGGTGCAGATGCCCGCAGCGACCGGCCGGTTCGAGATCCGCTATACCGATAGTGAGACACGCCAGGTGATCGCGCGCGCGCCGATCCTGTCGACCCCGGTGGTTGCCACAGTGACCGCGCCGGAAGAAGTCGCGATTGGCGCGACGTTCGAGGTCAACTGGACAGGGCCGAACTACGCCAATGACATGATCGCCCTGACCACGCCGGATGCGGGCACCAATGCCTATACACCGGGCCGCCAGGCAACGGCCAATGGTCCGATCGTCACAATGACCGCCCCGACCGAGCCCGGCATCTACGAAATCCGCTATCGGATGAACCAGGACGGCGTGATCCTTGCGCGCACGTCTATCACCGTCGTTGAACAAATCGCGGGCATCACGGCCCCCGCCAGCGCCGTTGCCGGATCGGAGATCGAACTCGGTTGGGTTGGTCCTGACTATCCCAATGATTTCATCGGCATATCGCCCGTAGGTGCGGAGGGGCTCTACCGCTTCATCAACTCCACCCGCACTACCGACGGCAACCCGCTGGACCTGCTGGTCCCAACCGTTCCCGGCGAATACGTGTTGGAATACGCTTTAGGTCAGGACCGGTCCGCGATTGCCCGTGTGCCCCTCACCGTCACCCCAGCCGCAGCCACGATCACGGCACCCGCAACCGGGATTGCCGGTGAAACGCTAGAGATCGGCTGGACCGGACCCGCCTACCCTACTGATTTTATTGGCATATCGCCTGTGGGCGCGGAAGGACTTTACCGCTTCATCAACTCCACCCGCACCAGCGACGGCGCGCCATTGGACCTTTTGATGCCGACCGTACCCGGCGAATACATCGTCGAATATGTCTTCGGTCAGGACCGCACGCAATTGACCTCCGTGCCGATCACCGTGATCGACGCCAGCGCCACGCTGACGGCACCGGCCAGCGCTGTGGCCGGCGCAGAGGTGGAGATCGGCTGGACCGGACCCGATTATGACAATGATTTCATTGGCATCACGCCTGTGGGTGTTGAAGGCAATTACCGCTTCATCAATACGACACGGACCAACGAAGGCTCCCCCCTCGGCCTTCTGATGCCTGCCGATCCGGGCGAATACGTGCTGGAATATGTTGTGGGCCAGGACCGGTCCGCGCTTGCGACGCAGCCGATCACGGTAACTGCCCTGGCCGCGACTTTGACGGCCCCGGCATCGGCCATCGCTGGCTCCACCATCGAGTTGGGCTGGACTGGACCCGGTTATGACAATGATTTCATTGGCATAACCCCTGTGAACGTAGAGGGGAATTACCGGTTCATCAATACGACACGGACGACCGAAGGCTCGCCGCTGCGCCTGTTGATGCCGACGGAGCCGGGAGAATACGTGTTGGAATATGTGCTTGGACAGGACCGCTCTGGTCTGACATCCGTACCGATCACGATCTCCAATGCGGCGGCCACGATCACAGCGCCCGCCACTGCCGTCGCCGGATCGACTGTTGAGCTTGGCTGGACGGGTCCGGATTATGGCAATGATTTCATTGGCATCACGCCCGTGGGTGTCGAAGGCAATTACCGCTTCACCAACACCACACGGACCAACGAAGGCTCGCCGCTGCGCCTGTTGATGCCGACAGAGCCGGGAGAATATGTTATCGAATATGTCGTGGGGCAGGACCGCTCTGGTCTGACCTCGGTGCCAATTACCATCACCGATGCAGAGGCCTCCATCACCGCACCCGCCAGCGCCGTGGCTGGATCAACCATTGAAGTTGCATGGACCGGGCCCGATTATACCCGCGATTTCATCGGGATCGGCCGTGCGGGCGCGGACGGAAGCGCGCGCTGGGACAATTATACCCGCACCGAAGAAGGCTCGCCGCTGCGGTTGCTGACGCCGCCCGTCGCCGGCACCTATGTGATCCGGTATTTCGTGGATCAGGACCGTGTGGTGCAGGCGGAAGCCGAGATTGCCCTCACCGCCCCCGCCGCAACGATCACCGCACCTGCCTCGGCCGCGGTCGGGTCCACCGTTGAGATCGGTTGGACCGGGCCGGATTATGACCGCGATTTCATCGGGATCGGCCGCGTTGGTGAGGACGGAAACGGACGCTGGGAGACCTACACGCGAACCGAAACGGGCAGCCCATTGCAGCTGCTGATGCCGACGGAGCCGGGCGAGTACATGGTCCGCTACTTCATTGATCAGGACCGCGTCATGGTCTCCGAGGTGCCGATCACCCTGACCGCTGTCACCGCAACGCTCGCCGCTCCGTCTGTGGCCACCGCCGGGGGCACCCTGGACGTTCAATGGACAGGCCCTGGATATAGCCGTGATTTCATTGCCCTGGGCCGTGCGGGCGAGACCGGCAATGAGCGATGGCAAAGCTACACTCGGGTCGATCAGGGGACGCCCCTGACACTGAGGGTTCCCGACGAGCCGGGTACTTATGTGCTGCGTTATTTCATCGACCAGAACCGCGTTGCGATCGCGGAGATGCCAATCACGGTGCAATGACCGAGCCATCCCGGATCGCCCCTTTGGCGGGCGAACAGCGCCACTTCGCGACAATAGCGGCTTTGAGATGATCCGGTATGGCATGAAAGCGGGCGGTCCCTGAGGAGCCGCCCGTTTTGCATTTTGCGCTGTGCGAGGGGTCAGATGTGGATCACCCGGTCATAGGCATCCAGAACGCTCTCGTGCATCATTTCGGATAGTGTCGGACCAAAGGGCGGCTCTGTCGCCGCCCGGAGTCCGACCTCCACGGCCCTAGATGTGGATCACGCGGTCGTAGGCATCCAGGACACTCTCGTGCATCATTTCGGATAGCGTCGGATGCGGGAAGACCGTCTCCATCAAATCCTGCTCTGTGGTCTCCAGCTTCTGGCCGATGATATAACCCTGGATCAGTTCGGTCACTTCCGCTCCGATCATATGGGCGCCCAAAAGCTCTCCGGTTTTGGCGTCAAAGACGGTCTTGATCATGCCTTCAAACTCACCCAGGGCGATTGCCTTGCCGTTGCCGATGAACGGGAAACGGCCGACCTTGACCGCGTGGCCTGCCTCTTTCGCCTTCGCCTCGGTCAGGCCCACGCTGGCGACCTGTGGGTGGCAGTAGGTGCAGCCCGCGATGGAGTTTGGCTTGATCGGATGGGCGTTCTTGCCCGCCACAAGTTCCGCCACCATGACGCCTTCGTGGCTGGCCTTGTGCGCCAGCCACGGCGCGCCTGCGATGTCGCCGATGGCGAAGACACCGTCCACTCCGGTGCGGCAATATTCGTCCGTCACAACGTGTGTGCGGTCGATCTTCACGCCAAGCGCCTCAAGCCCGAGATCTTCGACGTTGCCGACAATGCCCACGGCGGAGATGGCGGTATCGAAGTCATGGGTCTCGACCTTGCCGCCGATCTCGATATGCGCGGTGACCTTGTCCGCGGACCGGTCCAGTTTCTTGACCATCGCCTTTTGCAGGATCTTCATCCCCTGCTTCTCGAACGACTTCTTGGCAAAGGCCGAGATCTCTTCATCTTCCACTGGCAGCACCCGGTCCATGACCTCGACCACCGTCGTGTCCGCGCCAAGCGTATTGTAGAAGCTGGCAAACTCGATCCCGATGGCGCCGGAGCCGATCACCAGCAGCTTTTTCGGCATATGCGGCGGGGTCAGCGCGGCCTTGTAGGTCCAGACCCGCTTGCCGTCCGCCTCAAGGCCGGGCAATTCGCGGGCCCGCGCGCCGGTGGCCACGATAATGTTCTTTGCGGTCAAGTCCTCGGTGCCTTTGTCGGTTTTGACCGACACTTTGCCTTTGGCGGGGATGCTCGCCTCCCCCATCACGGTGGTGACCTTGTTCTTCTTCATCAGATGCGCCACGCCGCCCGACAGTTGTTTGGCGACCTTGCGCGAGCGTGCGACCACAGCGTCCAGATCATATCCGATGCCATCGGCCTTCAGGCCAAATTCCTTGGCCCGGTGCATCAGATGGAACACCTCGGACGAGCGCAGCAGGGCTTTGGTCGGGATGCACCCCCAGTTCAGGCAGATGCCGCCCATATGCTCGCGTTCCACGATCGCGACCTTCAGGCCGAGCTGGCTGGCGCGGATCGCGGCGACATAGCCGCCTGGGCCTGCGCCGATCACGATAAGGTCAAAGGTCTGTGCGGCCATGGGGCGTGTCCTCTTGCGTAACTTCGTTTGTTCAACGTTAAACCAGTTTTTCAGACCGGACAATTGGGATTGGGCCGCAGGCAGGATTGAACCGGGCGCATGGCTTGAGCGGCACACGATGTGGACCGGAGCACCTGCGAGGAGCCTGCGGCACAACCGTTCGCGAGGAGGGGTCCGGCTCGGAGCCCAGGTGTCAGGACCCGGCCTCAATCCTGGCTTCGATCTCCCTGCGCACAGCGGTGTAGCCGCCCTGATCCAGCATCTCCTGCTCGGCCTGGGTCGTTTCACGTCCGAGAACGTCGTTGCGATAGGGAAAACGGCCATAGCGCCGGATGATCTCACGGTGCGCACGGGCATGGATATGATTGTTGCCCACCGTCATCCGCGTCTCCATCAGATCAACGCCGATATCCTGGTGCGCAATATCTTCCGAGTGCATGAATGGCATGTAGATGAACTGCCGCATTGCGCCATGGATGTCCCGATCCCAATTTTCCGCCAACATCTTCCCCGAGACCTCAAGGGCCTGCGCGTCGGTCGCGAAGGCGCGCGGATCGTCGCGGAACATGTTGCGCGGCATTTGATCGAGCAGGATGATCAGGCCCAACCCGCCTTCGGGATCGACTGCCCAATCCTCCAGGGTCCCGTCATGGGCGGCTTGCCACGTCGGCCCGAACTGATCGCGGATGGATTGATCGAACCCATCGTCCTGGCTGTACCATGCCGCCGGCCCGGCTTCTTCCCAAAACGAGACGACCTGTGCTGCTGTTGTCATGGCTGTGCGTCCCGTGCTGCCTCACTATCCTCACCTGCCATGTCTTCGGCAGCGTCTGCATAATACTCCTGCGCCACGCCGAACGCCACCGGAGAGACCGCACCGGGATAGATCTTGGCATAGGGGACGGCGTCGTAATCGGTGTCCTCGGTGAACGCAGAGCCGCGTTTCGTCATGCGGAATATGCCATAGGCGGTGACAGCCAAAAGCACGCCCGCGAGAAACAACCAGAACCCGCTGGGGCCGACAACGCTCATCAAGAGGCCCATCAGCGGCGGGCCGGTGACAGCGCCGATGCCGTTGGTAAAGATCATCGCGCCGGAGGCGGCAGGCATATCCGCGGGTTCCAGATAATCGTTGGTGTAGGCGATCAGCAGCGCATACATCGGCTGCGCCAACCCGCCTGACAGGGCTGCGATGATCAGCAAAGCATAGTAGTTGCCGCCAAAGAACGCCCCCGCCACCGAAACCAAAGCGCCAGCCCCTGCCGCGCCCACGATCAGGATGCGGCGATCCATGCGGTCCGACATGTAGCCGATGGGATATTGCAGGATGATCGCACCGATGAAAATGGCGGAGATAAACGCCGACAGTTGTTGCAGGTTCAGCCCCACATCCGTCGCATAGACCGCAGCCATGGCGAACTGGCCCGCAAACACCGCCCCCATCAGCAGCATGGAGACAGATGCGAACGGCGACGTCGTGAACAATTGGCGCAGCGACATCGGCCGCACGTCCTCAATCGCGGGCGTGGGTTGCGCCGACAGCAGGATTGGCGCGAACGACAGCGACACCAGAATGGAGGGGATCACAAACAGCAGCCAGCCGGACGGATCGCCAGCCGCCAGGATGCCCTGAGCCGCGACGAGGCCGAACATCTGCATCAGCATATAGGCGCTGAGCGACTGGCCCCGCGTCTCATTGGTGGCGGAGTTGTTGAGCCACGATTCAGCCGTCACATAAACGCCCGAGAGCGAGAAGCCGATCAGCACCCGCAGCGCCATCCAGACATAGGGGTCGGACACGATAGGGTATGAGATAACGATCGCCGAAATCAAAGAGCCCAACGCCGCGAACACCCGCACATGGCCCACCCGCGCGATGAATTTGGGCGCCACACTGGAGCCACCCAGGAACCCAAGGAAGTAAGCCGATCCGATGAGCGACAGCTGGAAGGTCGAGAATCCCTCAATCGCCCCCCTGACGCCCATGAGAGATCCCTGCAAGCCATTGCCGATCTGCAACAGGAACATGCCCAGAAGTAGCGCCCATGCGCTGCGGATTACGGTGATCATCGGGACGGCTTTCGTTGGTTGAATATATCAGCGGTGCGCCCTTTCGAGGCGCGGGTCTGGTTGATTTACGACGTTATCACGACGGTATTAACAAGGATGCGTCGCCGTAGGAGAAGAATCGGTAGTCCCGGGCGATGGCGTGGGCGTAGACCGCATCCATCCGCGCCTTGCCCATGAGGGCCGCGACAAGCATCAGAAGCGTCGACCTGGGCAGGTGGAAATTGGTCATCAAAGCATCGGTTATCTGCCACCTGTAACCGGGGTAGATGAAGATGTCGGTGGTGCCCCGGAACGGCTGGACCGTGCCATCGTGCGAGGCACTCTCGATCAGGCGCAGGGCAGTGGTGCCCACGGGGATGATTCGGTGGCCCGCCTGTCTGGTGGCATTGATCTGGTCGGCGGCGGCGCGGCTCACCTCGCCCCATTCCGCGTGCATTTTGTGGGTGGTGACATCGTCGACTGCGACCGGCAGAAACGTGCCCGCGCCCACGTGCAGCGTGACATAGGTGATGTCGATGCCGCGCGCCGCCAAACCCGCCATCAGGCTCGCATCGAAGTGCAGGCTGGCGGTCGGAGCGGCGACTGCACCGGCGTGTTTGGCCCATATCGTCTGGTAGTCCTCAAGATCGCGCGCATCGGGCGCGCGCTTGCCCGCGATGTAGGGCGGCAGCGGCATGGCACCGGCGGCAGTCAGGGCGGCGTCAAAATCATCCCCGGACAGGTTGAACGACAGGCGCAATCCTTCATCTATCGCTTTAACTTCGGCTTGCAAATCGCTGGAAAATATCACACTCTCACCGACTTTGAGCCTGCGCATCGGCTTGGCCAAAGCGGACCAGGTGCCATCGGCCTGCGGCTCCATCAGGGTGACTTCGACCTCTGCGCGCACCTCTCCCTCCGGCGTCTGACGCGGACGAACCCCCGATAGCCGCGCCGGTATCACGCGGGTGTCGTTGAGGATCAGACGGTCGCCCGCGCGCAGCACCGAGGGCAGATCCGCAACGGTCAGATCATCGATCTCCGCACCTTCCGCAACCAGCAATCTCGCCGAGGATCGGGGCCGCGCAGGCCGCGTCGCGATCAGCGCTTCGGGCAGATCAAAATCGAAATCGTCCAGCTTCATCTGCCGCCTCTGTCTGTCCCGTCAGGGTTTGAATGACCGCCCTGGATACCCCGACCAGCACCGGATCAACGAATCGCGTCAGGTTTGGTCGTCCATTGCATGTCGGCGCTATCCCCGATCGGCCGCCGGGTGAAGCCGAAAAACCGGCCGTATCTACCCACCGCGCAATCTCTCCTCTAGGGTCGGCCTAAAACAGCCTGCACCGCGACAGCAACCCTCACCCAAGGAGCCTCCATGCCAGATATCGGCCAGACCGCCCCCGACTTCACCCTGCCGCGCGATGGCGGCGGCACCATGACCCTCTCTGAGCAGCGCCCCAAGGCGGTCGTGCTCTACTTCTACCCCAGGGACGACACACCGGGCTGCACCAGAGAGGCCATCGCCTTCACCGACATCGGGCCCGATCTTGCGGCGGCCAACACCATCGTCATCGGCATCTCCAGGGACAGCGCCGCCAAGCATGACAGGTTCATCGCCAAGCACGACCTGACCGTCGCGCTTGTCTCGGACGCCGACAGTAATGTGTGTGAGCAATACGGCACATGGGTCGAGAAGAACATGTATGGCAAAAAACATATGGGCATAGAGCGCACGACTTTCCTGATCGACAGCACAGGCCGGATCGCGCAGGTTTGGCGCCGGGTCAAAGTGCCCGGTCATGCGGAGGCGGTTCTGGACGCCGCGCGCGCGCTCTGAAAAACCTTCCCCTTTCATAATGCGGCACAGCCGCTCCTGGTCCAACGAATTCTCACCTCTCCCCCGCAAAGGACGCCCGCCGATGATCCCACTAGCCGAAATGGCGGACAGCGTCCTTCGCACCTCTGATGCGCGCGCCAAAACCGCGTTGTCGCGACGGCTCGCGTCCCAGTGGCAGGCTGCGCGGGACGATGGCTCGATGCCCGAAATCGGCACCGCCTCGCCTCCGGACGATCCCGCTCGGCCTGCGCACCCCGAACTCAAAGACCCTCGCGATGTACCCCGGCGCAAGCCCGGCTCGCCACAGGGCAGGATCGCGATTCTGCATGCGGTGGCACATATCGAGTTGAACGCGGTGGATCTGCACTGGGATCTGATCGCGCGGTTTTCCGACACCCCGATGCCGATTGGCTTCTTCGACGATTGGGTCCGGGCGGCGGACGAGGAATCAAAGCATTTCAACCTGATCGCCGACTGCCTGGAGGCGATGGGCGCGTCCTATGGCGCCCTGCCCGCCCATGCCGGCATGTGGCGCGCGGCCAGCGATACCGCCGATGATCTGATGGGCCGCCTCGCCGTGGTTCCCATGGTACTGGAGGCGCGCGGCCTCGATGTGACACCGGGGATGATCCGGATCTTCCGCACCGCCAAGGACGACCCCGTAAGCGCTCAGGCCGTCGCTGCCATGGAAGTGATCTATGCCGAGGAGGTCCACCACGTCGCCTATGGATCCAAATGGTTCCACTTCCTGTGCGGTCGCCATGATCTGGACCCCAAAGTTGCCTTCCACGACCTGGTGCAGCGATACTTCCATGGCGCGCTCAAGCCGCCGTTCAACGAGGAAAAGCGCGCCGAGGCCGGGATCCCGCCGGATTTCTACTGGCCGCTGTCCGGGCAAGGTGCCCCCCGCTCCGCTGACGACCAACAAGGGTAGCGCCCCCGTCAAACGGCTGCCACACGACACAATCGGCAAATTTCCGCCGTATTTGAGCGTTTTTCCGGTGTTTTTTAACGAGTTACCCAATAGGGTGTTGGCACATTGTGCAGTGTAGCCTATTCCGTGCCTACCGCGTCACGGCTCGAGGGACAGTTGAGCCTTGCGGACAAAATAATTGGGAAGTGAGGCATAATAACAGTGACTTCTCGGCTTTTTAGCCGCTTGAATGCGGCATTCGAACGGCATTTGCCTGAACAACGGCTCTTCCTGAAATCGGAAGACGGCACCCGGTTTATTCGGTTGCGCCCGGTCACGCAGGCCTCTGTCCTGCTTGGCTCCGCCGTATTCGTAGGCTGGACCGTGATCGTGACCGCGATTTTCCTGATCGACACGATCTCCGCCGGTAATCTGCGGGACCAGGCGGAACGCGAACAGGCGATGTATCAGGAACGTCTGAATGATCTCGCCCTTGAGCGTGACGCCCGGGCCGCTGAAGCCAGCGCCGCGCAGGATCGGTTCGCACTTGCGATGGATCAGGTCTCGGCAATGCAGACGCTGCTTCTGGACGGCGAAGAGCGGTCTCGTGAACTGGAAACAGCGGTCGACGTGATCCAGACCACCCTGCGCCGCACCATTGATGAACGTGATGACGCCCGCATCACCGCCGCGACACTGCAAAATGAACTGCAGGCGGACACCGGCACGATCCAGACCGCCGCGCAGCGCGAGCAGGAGTTGGAGCGGACGCTGGCTTACCTTAATCAGGCGCTCGACACCACGGCAGGCCAGCGCGACATCGGCGACCAGTTGGTGGCTCTGGCCGAGCAGGAGATTGAGCGGCTGAATTTTGAATCCGCCCTCGCCGATGACCGCCAGAACCGTGTATTCCGTCAGCTGGAAGAGGCCGTCGCCGTCTCCATGGATCCGCTGGAAGAGATGTTTGACGCCGCCGGTATCGACACCGGCGATCTGATCGAGACTGTACGCCAGGGCTATTCCGGCCAGGGCGGTCCGCTGACACCAATTCTGTCCACCTCCGGAACGCCGGACCCGATGTCCTCTCGCGCCAACGAATTGCTGGGTGAGCTGGACAACATCAACCTGTACCGGATTGCCGCAGAACGCCTGCCGTTCGCGTTTCCGGTCAATGGAAGCTACCGCACGACATCGAACTTCGGCCCCCGTGGCGATCCGTTCAACGGTAGCCGCCGGATGCACAGTGGCATAGACCTTGCCGGCGCACGCGGTACGCCAATTGTTGCCGGAGGTGCGGGTACGGTGACTTTCGCGGGCAGACAAAACGGCTACGGTCTTGTGGTCGAAATCAGGCACAGCCAAGGCTTCATCACGAGATACGCCCACATGTCACGGATCGCCGTGACGCAGGGGCAAAGGGTCTCGCGCGCGGAGCGGATTGGTGATATGGGCAACACTGGTCGGTCAACGGGGACACATCTACACTACGAAGTGCAACGTAACGGCACACCGGTGGACCCAATGACGTTCATAAGGGCAGCACGCAATGTTTTCTAAATCCAAAATCAATGAACCGGGGTCCAAAGTGGGCGGCACGCCGTCTGGATCCGCAGGAGCTGGTTCGGCCACAGCGTCGGGCTCTACCTCAGGAGACAGCATGAATAAGTCGAATACCCCCTCTGCCGCCGCTGGCAGCAAGACCAAGCCAGCAGCGTCGATGTTAAGCTCGGACCTGACGATTGTGGGCAATCTGCGCACAACCGGTGATATTCAGGTCGAAGGCACGGTGCAGGGTGATATCCGCGCGCATCTTCTGACTGTCGGCGAAAGCGCCAACATCGAAGGCGAGATTGTGGCCGATGACATCGTCGTCACGGGCCGCGTCGTGGGCCGCGTTCGCGGCTTGAAGGTGCGTCTGACGTCGACCGCGCGGGTCGAGGGCGATATCATCCACAAGACCATCGCGATTGAGTCCGGTGCGCACTTCGAAGGCTCGGTTCAGCGTGCCGAAGATCCGCTGTCGACTGGCGCCAACAATCCGTCCCCGGCGCCACGGACACCGATTTCCACCGCCGCACCGATCAATCAGGAGCCTCCGGCCTCCGCCATCGCGCGTCCAGCCGCCGCCGGCCCCGCGCCGCAGCCATCGAAGAACGACTGAAACCGCGTCTGAGTATCATGAAGAGGCCGGGCCATCGCGTGCCCGGCTTTTTTATGGGCGGGTGCTCGTGGCCAGCCGGTAGATGTGCCATGTGGCGTGCCCAAGCACAGGCAGCACGATCAGCAGCCCCAACAACGCCGGGGCCATGGCGGCAAACGTGAGCGCCGCGATTGTGGCGGCCCAGATCAACATAACGATCGGATTGTGTTTGACGACGCTGACCGACGTGATCATTGCGGTTACAAAGTCCACGTCCCGGTCCAGAAGCAGCGGCAAGGACACCACGGTCAGCGCAAACAGCACCAGCGCGAAAACCGCGCCGAAGCCGGTTCCGATCACCAGCATCTGCACGCCCTCCGGTTGCAGCAGATACGCATAGGAGGTGGTCACATTGGTCAGCGCCGACGGTCCCAGAAACAGCGCGAACAGCATATGGGCGAAGAACGACCAGAACAGGAAATAGACGATCACCACCCACGCCATCGACGGCGATTGCCGCAGGCGCTGCCGCCAGACGACGCTGACGATCTCGGTCACAGGCCAGTGCGATTGCCCCGCCTCCAACCGGCGTGAGACCTCGTAAAGTCCCACCGCAAGGAACGGGCCCATCAGCGGAAAGCCCACTGTGATCGGGATCGCCATCCAGATTTGGTCGGTCACGAACAGGAACAGAAACAACAGCCAGCCGCCTGCGATATAAGTGGCGGCGAAAGCCAGGCCGAACTGCGGTTTGCGGCGAAAGTCTTTTAGCCCAAGGCCAAGCGCACGGACAAGGTCGCGGACGGTCAGCGTTCGGATATCGGGCGCGCCTTCGCCGACGGGATGCGTGCTGCTGTCAGACATGGATCCAATGTAGCGGCCTGGGGGCCGCCGCTCAAGCCGGGTCGCGCGGCAGGCGCGCACCGATCATCTTCTCCCACTGCGCTCCCATGGCAAGGACTTTGCATCCGCTCCCGGCACGCCAATCAGTTGCAGCCCGTGCGGCAGGCCACCTGCCCCATACCCGCCTGGTAAAGCGAGCGCCGACAGACCCGCCAGGCTCGCGGGCACGACAACTTCCATCCAGCGGTGATAGCTGTCCATGGGCCGGCCGGAGATCGCGCGCGGCCAATCCCACTCCGCCGGGAAGGGCCAGACGCGCCAGCGCTCAATCTTCGCTCCGCGCCTCAGCCCGGCTCTTGCCGGAGACATCCATCGCCAACACCGATGCCATCAAGCCGTCGATGTTCCCGTCCAACACGCCCTGCGTATCCGAGGTCTCGAACGAGGTGCGCAGGTCCTTGACCATCTGATAGGGCTGCAACACGTAGGACCGGATCTGGTTGCCCCAGCCTGCGTCGCCCGCGTTTTCGTGCGCCTCATTGACCAGTGCCGACCGCTTGTCCAGTTCCAGCTGATAGAGCCGGGACTTCAGGGCCTTCATCGCGATATCGCGGTTCTGGTGCTGGGATTTCTCCGACGAGGTCACGACAATCCCCGTTGGATGGTGGGTAATCCGGACCGCCGAGTCGGTGGTGTTCACGTGCTGCCCTCCCGCACCGGAGGACCGATAGGTGTCAAGCCGGATGTCGGACGGGTTCACCTCGATCTCGATGTGGTCGTCGACAACCGGGTAGACCTTCACCGAGGTAAACGAGGTGTGGCGCTTGGCGGCGCTGTCGAATGGCGATATCCGCACAAGCCGGTGCACGCCGCTTTCGGACTTCAGCCAGCCATAGGCATTGTGGCCAGTGATCTTGTAGACCACCGATTTGATCCCCGCCTCTTCCCCCGGCGAGTAGCTTTGCAACTCCACGTCGTAGCCCTGCTTCTCGGCCCACCGCGTATACATCCGCGCCAGCATCGACGCCCAGTCGCAGCTTTCCGTGCCACCGGCGCCGGAGTTGATCTCGATGAAGGTGTCGTTGCTGTCGGCCTCGCCATCAAGCAAGGCCTCCAGTTCCTTGGCGGCGGCGTCCTTGACCAGCGCGGCCAGGGCCGCCTCTGCCTCGGCGACGACCTCATCGTCACCTTCCATCTCACCCATCTCGATCAGTTCGGCGTTGTCGTCGACACCGCGTTTGATCGCGTCGTACTGCGCCATCTTGTCCACCAGGACCTGCCGGTCGCGCATCAGTTTCTGCGCCTTTTCCTGATCGTTCCAGAGGTTTGGATCCTCCACGCGGGCATTGAATTCCTCCAACCGGTGCGGGGCCGTCTCCACGTCCATTCGTTGACCGAGCAGGGTCAGGGAATTGCGGATCTTCTCGATGTTGGCAGTGGTTTCCGCCCGCATGGGGTGCCCCTTTCCGGATCATTCTAGGCAGGGATAGACCAGCGCCGCCGCACGCTCAAGGTGCGGCGGGTCCTGTGACACCTGTGGCGTGATTTAATAAAGACCGCCGGAGCTGAGGGTGCCGAAGCCCGTATTCGTGGGCACGCGCGCGGTATCGCCGTCCGAGGTTTCCACAACTTCACCCTGCCCGCCGCCACCGCCGCCTGAGGTGTCAGTGAACATCGGGATATCGGACGACATCGCCCAACCGCCATCAATGACCGAGAGGATACCGCCAAAGGGCGCTTCGCCTTCACGGAACAGCTCGTACACCACATTGTCACCCTGGGCGCCATCGGGCAGACGCGCGCCGGAGAACCGGTCGATGGGGTAGAACACGCCACCGTCCGGCACCGGGAATTCGCCAGCGCCGTATTCCTCGATCGCCTCAAGCATGAACCGTTGGAACACCGGGCCGCAGGTGCCGCCGCCCGACGTGCCACGGCCGAGCGACCGAGGCTGGTCAAAGCCGATATAGCAGCCCGCCACGATGTTGGAGGTGAAGCCCACGAACCATACATCCCGCGAATCGTTGGTGGTGCCGGTCTTGCCCGCCGTGGGCACCGGCAGGTTCACCGAGCCGGACGCCGTGCCGCGCTGAACCACGCCGCGCAACATGGAGGTCAGCTGGTAGGCCGTGATCGGGTCAATCACCCGCTCACGGGTGGAGACGATGCGCGGCGCAAGACCCGGCTCCAGCGAGGCCAGATCGCAATCCGGGCACAGGCGCTGGTCATGGCGGTAGACGGTCTGGCCAAAGCGGTTCTGGATGCGGTCCACCAGTGTCGGTTCCACCCGTTCACCACCGTTGGCGAACATGGCGTAGGCCGCGACCATGCGGAACAGCGTGGTTTCCTGGCTCCCGAGCGCGTTGGCAAGGAAGGGTTGCAGATCGTCGTAGACACCAAAGCGTTCGGCATACCGCGCGACGGTTTCCATGCCGACGTCCTGCGCCAGACGCACGGTCATCAGGTTCCGGGACCTCTCGATCCCGGTGCGCAGGGGAGCCGGGCCATAGAACTGGTTCGACGCATTCTGCGGCCGCCAGATGCCTTCGGGCGTCCGCAACTCGATGGGCGCGTCGATGACGATGGTATTGGGGCTATAGCCCGAATCCAAAGCCGCCGCATACACGAAAGGCTTGAAGCTCGATCCCGGTTGGCGCGTCGCTTGCGTGGCGCGGTTGAACGACGAATACTGATACGAGAACCCGCCCTGCATCGCCAGAACGCGGCCGGTGTGGACGTCCATCGCCATGAACGCCCCCTGAACTTCGGGGATCTGGCGCAATGACCATCGGATGAAGGAGCCGTCGCTGTCACTGGTCATGCGACGCACGTGGACCACGTCACCCACGCTCAGCAAATCACCGGCCACGCGGGCGGTATTGCCGCGCGATCCGTCTTCGCGCAGCGGCCGCGCCCATGTCACGTCTTCCGCCGGGATGACATGCCCTCCGTCGACGTCCTCCACGCCCTCAATGCCGATCCGGGCAGAGCTATCGCCGACGGACAGCACCACCGCGGCGAACCAGCCATCCACGTCGCGGGCGATTTCGGCTTCCCCAAGCGCGTCGCGCCATGTGGCTTCTTCCGTCAGCAGCGACGCATCAATCGTGTCCACCGCGCCGCGCCATGTTCCACGACTGCGGTCATACTGCTCCAACGCCTGGCGAAGGGAGGCTTCGGCAACTTCCTGCAAGCCGCCATCCATGGTGGAGCGAACAGCATAGCCGCCGGAGAAGAACTCATCCGCACCGTATTCGGCAGTGAGCTGGCGGCGGATTTCATCGGTGAAATAATTGCGTGGCGGCCGGGACAGGCGGTAGGCCTCGATGTGGCCGCCCTGAACGGTCTCCAGTTCGGTCGCCGCGGCAGTCTCCATCTCGTCCAGCGTGATATAGCCGTTCTGGTACATCTCGCGCAGCACGTAGTTGCGGCGGACAATGGCGCGTTCATAATCATCGACGGGGTGGAAGCGCGAGGGCGCTTGCGGCAGGGCGGCGAGGTAAGCCACCTGCGCCAGCGTCAGATCTTCCAGCGTGGCATTGAAGTAGGTCTGCGCGGCAGCGGTCACGCCGTAAGAGTTCTGGCCCAGGAAGATCTCGTTCAGGTACAACTCCAGAATGCGATCCTTCGACAGCGACCGTTCGATCCGGGCAGCAAGAATGATCTCTCGCACCTTCCGTTCGATCGTCCGCGAGCCGTCGAGCAAAAAGTTCTTCATGACCTGCTGGGTAATCGTGGACGCGCCGCGCACGTCCTGCCCGCGCGAGCGCACCGCGTCCACGAACGCCGCCAAAATGGCACGCGGATCATAGCCTGCGTGGATGTAGAAGTTGCGATCTTCAGCCGAGACGAACGCAAAGGACACCAGATCGGGAATCTCCTCGGCTGGCGTGAACAGGCGGCGCTCGGACGCGAACTCATCCACAATCATACCCTGGCGCGAATAGATCCGGCTGATCGTCGGAGGCGCGTAGTTCGATAACGCCTCATGGTCCGGCAACCCCTGCGAATACACGTAGATCAGACCGCCGACGCCAAGCGCCAGGAACACAAGCCCTAGGGTGACGGCGCTGAAAATCGCGCCGAAGAAACCGATAATGAATCGCATGATCTGCCTGTCTTCCCCAAAGGTGCATTCGTTATACGCCTGCACCGCCCGATGGTCAAAAGACCTTAGCGGGTTTTTGCCGCGATTGTGATGGGATACGACCTGCCCCGAGGACCCGGAATTGGAGGGGCACCCGGTCCGGTCGGCGCGATCTACTGCCGCCTGAGCGCCTGCGCCGCCGCATCGGCCTGAGACCAGGCAATCACGGCCCCCGTAATCGCCGCATGCATCTGCGCCCGCCATTCCGGATTCTGGATCAGTTCAAGATCGCCGCCTGCGCTCAGGAATCCGATTTCCAGCAACACGGCAGGGAAGTCAGCGGCCTTCAGAACCGAGAACGCGCCTTCGGATCGTGGCTGGCCGTGCAGGTCCAACCCTGTCGCTTCAATGGCTTGCACCAGGATATCGGCAAAAGCGCGGGATCGCGGGGCGGTCTCGATCCGAGCCAGATCCATCAACACTCCGACCACCTCGTCGTCAGTGCCCGCAAGGTTCACGCCTTGCAACAGGTCCGCGCGGTCATGCTGCTCGGCCAGCGCGGCGGTGGCCGCATTTGTCGCTTCATCGGACAAGGTGTAGACAGTCGCGCCCTGTGCGCGGCCCTCTGCGATGGCATCTGCGTGGAGAGAAATAAACAGAATCCGCCCCCGCCGCACGCGCAAGGGTGACGCGGGTGGGGAGCGGTACGAAAATGTCCGCATCGCGGGTCATCGTGACTTCGATCCGGCCCGTACGGCGCATGACGTCGCGCAACTCTCGCGCGAACGACAAGATCAGTTCAGCCTCGGTGAGGCCCGCCCGCTCCGCGCCCGGATCTACGCCGCCGTGGCCGGGATCAATCATCACCACGAAGGTGTCATCGGCACGGGGAAGCGCCTGGGTGACGACAGGCAGCAGCACCGCATCGAGACCCGGCGGCGCGCCCGCAGATGCGGCAAAGGCGTCCGCGTCGGAGGGCACCAGCGTCAGTGTCACAAGGGCCTCACCCGTGCTGGCGTCGGTGTCCATGGCGGCAATCCGTGGCATCAGAGGCTCGGACACCGTAAGGACAATGCGCGACCAGCCGGGGCTGGACGCTCCGCCCATGGCGATGCTTTCGACCTGTGGCGCGGCGTTGAAATCCTCCGGTAGGGCGGTGAAATCCACGGTGCGGAAATCAACGACCACACGCATGGGATCGGTGAGCGTGAACACCCGGAACGGCACCGCCTGGCTTAACGCCAGTTGCAGCTCGGTTCGCGTGCTGTCGCCATCCAGCGAAGATCCCTCCGCCAACACGCGGGCTGCCGCGCCCAGGTTTTGTGCTGTTACGGGCGCGCCGAGGCACAAAAGGGCGAATAGCAGAGCGGCTCGGATCACGGGGCTTTCCCCTTCTGGTCATGTTTCGAATGGCCAGCGGAATGCTGGCGCGGGTCCCGGAGATTGTTCAGGAAGTGGCCAAGACGCGCAACACCCTCCTCGATATCGGCCGTGGCCCGCGCGTAGGACAACCGCAACGTCCCTGCCCCGCGGCTCTTGTCGAAATCAAGGCCCGGCGTGACCGCAACGCCTGCCTCCGCCAGAATCCGTTTGGCAAATCCCACCGCATCCTGGGTCAGGTGGCTGACATCGGCGTAGACATAGAACGCACCATCGGCAGGCGCGGTGTTGGACAGACCAGCCCCGGCCAATCCCCGCAACAGGATATCGCGGTTGGTGGCGTAGACGTCGCGGTGCTGGTCCAGCTCGGCCCGGCCCTCGGGCGACAACGCGCCAAGGGCTGCGACCTGGGCCGCATGAGACGGGCAGATGAACATGTTCTGGGCAAGACGCTCGACGATGCGGGTGTGATCCGGAGGCACAACCATCCATCCAAGCCGCCATCCGGTCATGGAGAAATATTTGGAGAACGAGTTGATGACATAGACGTCATCGGTGACTTCCAATGCGCTGACGGCCCGGCCCTCATACTGGAGGCCATGGTATATTTCGTCTGATATCAAAGAGATACCGCGCGAGTTACAGGTATCCGCCAGGGCCTGCATCTCTGGCTTGAACAGCATGGTGCCGGTGGGATTGGCCGGGCTGGCAACGATAAGACCATCAAGATCATCGGTCAGATGCGCAGGCGCCGGTTGAAACCGGGTGTCGGCGTGGGTTTGCAGGCCCACCGGCGTCAGAGACAGGGCCTTGAGGATCTGACGATAGGAGGGGTAGCACGGCTCGCCCAAAGCCACCCTCGCCCCGGCGTCAAACAGGGCTGTGAAGGCAAGGATGAAGGCACCCGACGCGCCCGCCGTCAGCAGAACCCGCGCAGGATCGAGGTCCAGATCGTACCATTCGCCGTAGAGCGCCGCGATGTCGGCGCGCAGGTCGGGACGGCCCAGAGCAACGGTATAGCCAAGCGGGCCTGCCTCCATCTCGGCCACAAGCCTGTCGCGGGCCGCCTTTGGCGCGCCGGTGCCGGGCTGGCCCACCTCCATGTGGATGATGTGACGACCCGCATCCTCGGCCGCGCGGGCCTGTTCCATCACGTCCATTACAATGAAGGGATCCACAAGGGCACGGGTAGACTGGCGCATCGGCTGACCTTTATTTTTTCCACTCTAGGTGAGAACAGCGGATCGCCCCTGCGTCAATGGCCGTTACGCAGCGACGGGATCAACACGGGCGCAACAGACCGGATCATGCCACGTCTTGCGATACGAATGGTGCATGCGGTGGCCGGGGCTGACGCCGCCCTGTTCGGGTCCGGGTGCGATTGAGGGGGCGGCTCACTGCACCGCGACGCGATGATTGCCGACGTCCTTGAAGACCGCTGCAACTTTTGCCGCCGCGCACATTCCGCGATGCGGGAAATGCTCGAAACGGACGGCAGTTTTCGCATCATACTCAACGAATTCCGATCTGGGGGGAGCAGTCACTGCCGGCCTCGGGGGGCACCATCGCGACCAGGATCGCTCCGGACGGCGAGGTCTGCGCCCTGATCGGCAACGCGCCGTCAGCGGTGCGCAATAACCTGTCAGAGCGGTTGTCCGCAGGGTTGGCGACGAGTTCGGGCCTCGACCAAGGTGTGATCCTCGCGGCGATGGATGCTGAATTGGTGCAGACGACTGACATGACCTATGCGCTGCGACAGCCGATGGGGATTGCGGGCATGCCGTCATTCGGGTTTGGCGATCACCCGGAACAAGGGGGCGTGCCCCTTGCCGACATGCCGGACATCACAGCGCCGCTGCGCGACACGATGCCCCAATGACTGAGAGGCCCCGGCAATGAAAAAGGGCGCCCGGATCGGGGCGCCCTTTCGATGTCTTAGTCAAGGGTCACTAGCCCCGGGACCACCAGCCGCGCCGCTTTGGCTTGGAGTCTTGCTCCGGCTCGGGCGCAGGTGCGGGCGCGGGTGCAGGCGCGGGCTCTGCTGCGGCTGCCACCAGAACCGGTTCCGGCTCGGGGGCTGGCTCGGGCTCTGACATGACCTCTGGTTGGGCCTCAGGCTCCGGTTGGGCTTCAGGCTCCGGTTGGGCTTCAGACTGCGGCGTTGCGTCCGGCTGCGGCGCGGGCACGGCAGCCTCTGCAACGGGGTCCGGCTGTGGCTCCGGCGAAGGCTCCGATGGCGCGGGATCAGGTGTTTGGTCCGGCCCGTCACTGTCTTGCGCTTCACCCGATTTGCGGCCGCGGCCACCCCGCCGCGAGCGGCGGCGCTTTTTGGGTTGCTCCTCATCCGTCTCGGCGTCTGGCTCCGGCTGCGCCTCGGCGCTGCCAGACCCCTCATCCGCCGATGCATCGTCGGAGGTGTCGCCCTGGCTGTCGCCAGTCTCACCGTTTTGATCGTCACCATTGCGACGACGGCCCCGGCCACCGCGCCTGCGGCGGCGCTTTTTCCTGGGCTGATCGTCATCGCCATTCGTGTCCTGAGGCTGCTCAGGTGTGTCCTGGACTTCTACGGCGTCCTCAACGTCATCCGGCTCGGTCACATCATCGTCGATGTCATCCATCAACGACGAGTCCATCGACACGACCGGTGCGACGGCGGTGATCTTGCGAGTGGCCGTCTTGAACTTTTCGACCTTGTAATCCGGCACTACCAGCGCGGCGTCGGCCTCGATCCGGATTGCCATGCCCGTGCGCGCCTCGATCGCATCAAGGTAGTCGCGTTTGGAGTTGATCAGGTAGTTCACGATGCCCACGGGCGCTGTCAGCAGCACCTCGCGGGTGCGGCCACGGGTGCCCTCTTCCTCCAACTGGCGCAGGATCGACAGCGCAAGGCTGTCATCGGACCGCACAAGGCCGGTACCATGACAATGATGGCAGTCCTGCGTTGTCGCCTCCAGCATGCCGGGGCGCAGGCGCTGGCGCGACATTTCCATCAGGCCGAAGGTGCTGATCCGACCCACCTGAATACGCGCGCGATCCGTCTTCAGCTTGTCCTTGATGCGCTTTTCGACGGCATTGTTGTTGCGCCGCTCGTCCATGTCGATGAAGTCGATCACGATCAGACCTGCAAGGTCGCGCAGGCGCACCTGACGGGCCACTTCCTCGGCCGCCTCAAGGTTGGTCTTGGTCGCCGTATCCTCGATCGAGCCTTCCTTGGTGGAACGGCCGGAGTTCACGTCGATGGCAACCAGCGCCTCGGTGATGCCGATGACGATATAGCCGCCGGACTTCAGCTGAACGGTGGGATTGAACATGTCCGCAAGGTAGCTTTCGACCTTGTGCTGCGCGAACAGGGGAATGCCGCCGGTGTGGTGCTTCACGTTCTTGGCGTGCGACGGCATGATCATCTTCATGAAGCTCTTGGCGTGGCGGTATCCGGCCTCGCCCTCAACGATCACTTCGTCGATGTCGCGATTGTAGAGGTCGCGGATGGTGCGGTGGATCAGGTCGCCCTCCTGGTAGATCGGAGCGGGCGCCGAGGACTTGAGGGTCAGTTCGCGGATCTGTTCCCACTGGCGCTGCAGATATTCGTAGTCGCGCTTGATCTCGGTCCGGGTCCGTTGCGACCCGGCGGTGCGCACGATAAGACCGGCACCCTGCGGCACGTCGAGGGCCACGGCGATGTCCTTGAGCTTCTTGCGGTCAGCAGCGTTGGTGATCTTGCGGGAAATCCCGCCACCGCGCGCTGTATTGGGCATCAGAACGCAATAACGCCCCGCAAGCGAGAGATAGGTGGTGAGTGCGGCGCCCTTGTTGCCACGCTCTTCCTTGACGACCTGCACCAGCATGATCTGGCGGACCTTGATGACCTCCTGGATCTTGTACTTGCGTGGCCGCGGCTTGCGCACCGGACGGATCTCTTCCGGCTCGTCGTCGTCTGCCACGGTTTCGCTGTCGTCGTCATCGCTGTCATCGGCATCGGCATCGGCATCGGCATCGGTGTCGTCCGCGCCGTCGGGCTCTTCCACCGGTGTTTCCTTCACCAACTCCATTGGCGAAAGCCCCTCGACGGAGTCCTGATCCTGCGCTTCGCTGTCGTCCAGATCAACGACATCCATGCCGTTAGGTGTGGCGGTTGCCACGGCATCGTCGCCGGTTTCCTCGGCTTTGGTATCCGTGCGCCGCTTGCGACGGCGGCGTTTGGGCTTGGAGGATTCCTCCTCCTCCTCCCGCGCTGTCTGCTCTGCATAGGCGCGTTCTTCGGCCAGCAGGGCTTCGCGGTCCGCGACCGGAATCTGGTAGTAATCGGGGTGGATTTCCGAGAACGCCAGGAAGCCATGGCGATTGCCGCCGTAGTCAATGAATGCGGCCTGCAACGAGGGCTCAACCCGCGTCACTTTTGCCAGATATATGTTTCCTGCGAGTTGTCGCTTGTTTAGCGATTCAAAGTCAAATTCATCGACCCTGTTTCCATCTGCCACCACAACGCGGGTTTCTTCCGCGTGAGTGGCATCGATGAGCATTTTCTTAGCCATTGTATCCTTGCCCGTGACCGCCCTCGACACGCCCCGGGGGGCGCGCCCCGCGAAGCAGGTTGAAAGGTGTCACGTTGTGCTGATTGGGCAATGCAACCGGGCCGGGCGTTGCCCACGACGGAGGCAGCCTGTGGCCGCCCTGATTGGTCCGTCTGAGCGCCTTGGCGGTGCATCGCTGGTGTCTCCGGTCATGAAACGCGTATGCGATCACAACCCGTTTATGCCATTCCCAAGCAATTGGGTCCGGCGGTTCGGTAAGACCCAGACGCGTCCATGCGCACCGGGGCCAAGTGACCTGCCTCCTCCCGGTTGTGCGCGTCATCGCGCGGCACAAAATATGGAAGTGCAGAGAAACTGCTAATTGGCGATTAAGCCAATACGTTTATATTAAAGGGTGGAGGAACAAAAAGACAATGGGCAAACGCTTTCAATTGGCCAGTATTGTTCGCCCGGCCCGGCGGACACAGGCAACCGTGGCCAATGGTAGCGGCATTGCGGGCCGCTTCGCCGCCTGAAACCGCGCAATTGGCGCGATCCCCAAAGGCGTGGTATCCAATCCTGGTTTTCTGTTTGCCGTCAACATGGTCCGGCCCGCTGGTTCCGGACACCGGGCCAGCGCCACGCAGGCAAACACAGCCGACGGTTGTGTGTTACGCTGATGCGCCTGAACACCAGACGCGATCGTCCGAAAATCGCAGGGCGTCATCGAAGCGTTTGCCCGCTCGGCACGCTTCATCGCTGCGGCGTCACATGAACGGATTGTGGTATCCCCGTACATCCAGACCCACCCCGCCACGGCCCTCAAGCCAGTTTATGAGCCGCTCCCTGTAGGCGTTGCGGGCAGGCACCAGGGCATGGTCGGTCTCTTCCGGCACGCGAGAGAACCGCATTGAGAACGGGCGTTCCGTGACACGGGTAGACCACAACAGGCGACCTGCCGGTATCGAGGGCCCGCCCTCGGGCCAGACACGCCCCTCGGAGTTTCGCTCATACATATAAATCGCCGCTGTAAGGTCAGGCGTTGCGGCATTGATATCAATGTCCTGGGGGATCGTGTCAGACAACATCGGCCCATAGGGCCGGACAGGATCCTGAAACAGGACGAGGTCGAACGTATCGGGAAGATCGGCCTCATCCTCCGACGCAGTCACATTTCCGGCCTGCCGGCCATAGGCAAACCCGGTTCTGCCGGACCAGTCAAACGCCGGATCGGACAGATCCTCTGCCGTCAGACTGGCACCGAAAACCTGAAAATCGCGGCGCGCCAGCCACGCGCACAGGTTGCGACACAGGTCCGGGTTCACCGGGTTGACGATCACGACACGGGCGTCGGAAGCCAGCTGATCCGTGGACCAATACGACAAATCCTGCAACTCGGACGCCAGACGACCGTTGGCGTAGCCGCTCCACCAATAGGGCGCCATGATGACCGCGATACTCCCCAGCGACATCCCCAGACCGACGCGCACTGATCCCAAACCTGCAATCACGACGAGCCCGGCCAGAAACAGCGCCACCTGACCGGCCGCCACCGGAACATCCACCAGAAAACTCAGCTGCATCGTGTAGTACGGGACCACGGGATCGCCAGCCAGCCGCGACAGCGACACCATGATCACCAGAGCCGAGGCAAGGATCACGCCAGCGCCAACACCCAGCCGCACCATCGCGCCAAGCCGGAGGCGCAACGCGGGTACGAAGATCGGCAGCACTCCCGCGAAGACAGCAAAGGCGCCCGAAAACACGCCGATCCCGATCACTATGTCCTTTAGTTCCAACGTGATGCACCAGATTGCTAAAGTGGAGATGGCTTACAGGTAGTCCGATCGGCTGAGCCCATACTTCGCCATCTTCTCATTCAGTGTCCGGCGTGGCAGGCACAACTCGTCCATGACACTGGCGATCGAGCCGCGGTGACGGCGCATGGTGTTGTCGATCAGCATTCTCTCGAAGGCCTCCACGTATTCCTTCAGCGGCTTGCCCTCGCCCATCGCCTGCGGGGCAATCTGGGTATTGTCGGACATCAGGAGCGAGGCAATCGTGCCCGACCCGCGCCGTTGCTGAAGGATCGCGCGTTCGGCGATGTTGATCAGCTGCCGCACGTTGCCCGGCCACGGGGCCTGCAACAGTTGCGCCGCCTCCTGGGCCGTGACCTGCGGCGCGTCGGTGCCGTATTCCTCTGAGAACTGCTCCCCAAACCGGGTGAAGAGCGTCAGGATATCCTCGCCGCGCTGGCGCAGGGGCGGCAGGTCGATCCGCATGGCGGCGAGGCGGTAGAACAGATCGGGCCGCAGCGCGCCCTCGCATTGATCCGGCTCCGGCGCATTGCAGATCGCCACGATACGGGTTTCCGCAGGCGTGCCCTGGTCGTTGATGAAGGTCAGCAGGCGCGCTTGCAGGGCCTGGCTGAGCGCCTCGATATCTTCCAGAACCAGCGTGCCGCCACGGGCTTGTTCCACCATCGGTTTGTCTTGATCCTCGCCAACAGGACCGAAAAGCTTGGCCGACAGCTCCTCCTCCTCATGGGCGGCACAGCTGAGAACGACGAACTGCTTGCCCGCACGCGGACCCACGGCGTGGAGCGCATGAGCCACAAGCGTTTTACCGGTGCCGGTCTCTCCGGTGATCAGCACGTGTCCATCCGCCTGGCCCAGATCGAGGATATCCTCGCGCAACCGGTCCATCACCGGGCTGGAGCCGATGAGTTTGCGCATCAGTACCGTGCCGTCCGACAACTCACGCCGCAGCGCGCGGTTGTCCAGCGTCAGGCGTCGCTGCTGCCCGGCCCGCTTGGCCAGATCGGTCATCCGGTCGGGATTGAACGGCTTCTCCAGAAAATCATAGGCACCGATCCGCATCGCCTCCACCGCCATCGGCACATCGCCGTGGCCGGTGATCAGGATCACCGGAATACCGCTGTCGACACCCATCAGGCGTTTCAGGAACGCCATACCGTCCATGCCGGGCATCTTCACATCGGTGATGACCACGCCGGGGAAATCGGACCCTATGGCTTTCAACGCATCCTCGGCGCTTGAATAGGTGTCAGTGTCAAACCCCGACAACGACAGCCACTGGCTGATCGACTGCCGCATGTCCTGCTCATCGTCTACAATCGCGATCTTCATGGAGAGTAGTCCTTTGTTTGCCCCACCGCGCTGCGCGCTACTTCAGGGCGTCTTCCGTGTTGCCCTGCCGCGCTGCGCGCTGCCTGAGGGCGTCTTCCGTGTTGCCCCAATACTTCGGGCCTGACGGGCGCATTACCCTATTCCGCCGCAGCACGCCCCGGCGCGTCATCCAATGCCGGCAAGCGCACTTCAAACACTGCGCCCGCCCGTTCCCCGTTGCGGGCCGACAATCGCCCGCCAAGGTCTTTCACGATACCAGAAGAAATCGCCAGCCCAAGGCCGACGCCCTCTCCGGGTTTCTTTGTCGTGTAGAACGGCTCGAACAAAGCGTCCAGATCGTCAATCCCCGGCCCGCTGTCGCGCACCGTCAACACAACTTCGTCCCCTTCGACGATGATCAGGTCAATGTCCTTGCTGTCGGCCCCGCCCATCGCGTCAAGCGCGTTGCGCAACAGGTTGATGATCACCTGCTCAAGCCGCAGCCGATCCGCCATCACCATCGCAGGCTTGCGCGGCAGGCTCTGGGTGATGTGGACGGTGTCAGTGCGCAGTTGCGGCTCCATCATCGTCAGGGCGCCCTTCAGAGCGTCGCGCATATCGACAGGTTCCAGCGCGTCGCCGCCTTTGCGGGCATAGGATTTCAGCTGCCGGGTGATCGCGCCCATCCGCTCGATCAGATCATCTATACGCTGAAAACTGGAGGCGGCTTCCTCGGTGCGTTTTCGTTGCAACAACAGCCGGGCCCCCGCCAGATAGGTTTTCATCGCCGCCAGCGGTTGGTTCAACTCGTGGCTGACGGCGGCCGACATTTCGCCCAGAGCGGCCAGTTTCTGGGACTGCTGAAGGCTCGATTCCGCTTCTTCCAGGGTGCGTTCAACCCGTTGACGCTCGGCAATTTCCCGCTGTAGCCGAAGGTTGAGGCGGCGCAACTCCGCCGACTCGCGCGCCAGCACCGCAGTCTGGAGGCGCGCGCGCCGGCTCAGCAGGTAAAATGCGCCCGCCAGCGCCAGCGCGAATCCCATGATTTCCAGCGCCAGAACCCCGTTCACCCGTTCCCTTATCGACGTATAGGCGGTGTAGCTGACGATCCGCCAACCGCGAAAGGGAATGCGGTTTTCCAGGCGGATCGTGGCGGAGCCGAAGAAGTTCGGGCTGGGATCACCAAAGGCCCAGTCCCCGGCCCCCTCCAGGGCACGCTGGATCGCAGAGGGCGGCGCCCGCAGGGCCATCGCCTCGGCCTCCGTGCGGCTGCGCCAGCGCGGTTCGGTCGACAGAATGATCTCGCCCAGCGAATTGGTCAGAAACACCGCCTCGGACGCGCCGCGCCAGCGATCCACAAGTTGGGCCAGATCAATCTCCACCAAAATAACGCCCAACAGACCATCACCGTTGTTGATCTGCCGTGAAAAGGTGAAATCGAAACGCCCGGTTTCAGGCTCGTTGGAGGTGAACACCGTATCCGTTGACCGCGTCGCCTCGACAAAGAACGGGTCTGAGCTGCGCCGCTCCGCGATTCGCGCGCGATCGGTGGCGGCCACGACACGTCCCTGACGGTCCAGCAGCAAGATCGAGGCGGCACCAATGTCATCGACATAGGAAATCAGATACTGCGAGGTTTGGGTATAATCATTGGCCTCCAGCGACCGGATCAACGACGGATCGCGCGCCAGCAGAAGCGGCACGACCTGGTGGCGCTGAATCTCGGAAATGACGGAGCCGGAATAAATCGCCAGCCGCACTTCCGCGCGGTTGCGCGTGGTCTCCGTGAACCGCTCCGTCAGCCAGATATTGGAGATCCAGATGACCGCAACCGCCCCCCCCAGAAACAGCACCATAAGCACGCGCAACACCCAAAAGCGTCGGGGACGGCGCGCGCGCGGGGTCTTTGGGCGGTGGGCCAGGCTCATCGCGCTAACCTAAGGCCTGCACCATCGCCGCTCAAGGGCGGTGAAAGGCCGTGCCGCTGACACGACACATGCGAAAAGACGGCTTTCAAGCCGCGATGAGGGCGTGCGAGAGCGACGCGAACAGCGTCGCGCCATCGGTGCCACCGTGGGCCTTATCCACGGCCCGCTCCGGGTGGGGCATCATGCCAAGCACGCGCCGGTTGGCGCTGAGGACACCCGCAATATCAGCGCGCGACCCATTGGGGTTATCGCCATAGGTAAACGCTATGCGATCCTCGCCGCGAAGCGCGTCCAATCCAGCATCGTCGATCTGGTAATTGCCGTCGTGATGGGCCACCGGCACGGTAATTCGATCCCCCGCCGCATAGCCGCTGACGAATGAGCTATCGCGTGTCTCAACGATCAGGGCCTCGGTCCGGCAGACAAATTTCAGACCCGAGTTACGCATCAGCACACCGGGCAACATCCGCGTCTCGCAGAGCACCTGAAAGCCATTGCAGACCCCCAGAACATGCCCGCCCTTCGCGGCATAGGCAGCCACTGCGCCCATGATTGGCGACTGCGCCGCAATGGCGCCACAGCGCAGGTAATCGCCGTAGGAAAAGCCGCCGGGTATGCCCACGACATCCATGCCACCCGGCAAAGAGGTTTCCTTGTGCCACACCATCGAGACATCAAAACCCGCCTGTTTGAACGCAACCGCAAGATCGCGATCACAGTTCGAGCCGGGGAAGACAACAACGGCTGCTTTCACTGGCCCATCTCCACCCGGTAGCTTTCGATCACCGTGTTGGCGAGCAGCTTTTCGCACATCTCGCCGACCTGGGCCTCGGTCGTGCCGTCCGTCAGTTCCAGCTCGATCACCTTGCCCTGACGTACGCCCGCAACGCCCTCAAACCCCATGGAGCCAAGCGCGGATTGCACCGCTGCCCCCTGAGGATCCAACACGCCCTGCTTCAACATGACTGTGACGGTTGCTTTCATGGCCCTACCCCTTCTCTGCGTCAGTTAGTTAATCAGCGTCGGCTTGGTCACGCCCACAGGCCCTTGCGGCATCACACCCAAACGGCGCGCGACCTCGGTATAGGCATCGGCCAGATCGCCCAGATCGCGGCGGAACACGTCCTTGTCGAGCTTGCGGCCGGTCTCGATATCCCACAGGCGGCAGCTGTCGGGGCTGATCTCGTCGGCCACAATCAGGCGCATGAACTCGTTGTCCCAGATCCGGCCAATCTCGATCTTGAAATCCACCAGCTTGATCCCGACGCCCAACATCAGCCCGCTGAGAAAATCATTCACCCGCAACGCCAGCGAGACCATGTCGTCCAGATCCTGCTGCTGCGCCCACCCAAACGCGATAATGTGTTCTTCACTGACGATCGGATCGTTGAGGGCATCATTCTTGAAGTAGAACTCCACAATCGGGCGCGGAAGCTGGGTGCCCTCCTCCAGCCCCAGACGCGGACAGATCGAGCCCGCCGCGACGTTGCGCACGACAACCTCCAGCGGAATAATCTCGACCGCCCGGATCAATTGCTCGCGCATATTCAGACGCTTGATGAAATGCGTCGGTACACCGATGGCCCCGAGGCCCTGCATGAAGAACTCCGACAGCCGGTTGTTGAGCACGCCCTTGCCGTCGATCACGTCCTTCTTGGCCCCGTTTCCGGCGGTCGCGTCGTCCTTGAAATATTGCACCAGAGTGCCGGGCTCCGGGCCTTCATAAAGGGTTTTCGCTTTACCTTCGTAGACCAGCTTACGGCGTGCCATGGTATCGTTCCCAGATAAGGATAGGCGGCCCGGTTGTGCAGCGGCCGCCGTGTGCGCTTGCCTATAGGTCAAAGCGCCTCCCCTCGCAAGCGCGCCACCGCTACCATGGCTGCTGTCGTGCGATGACGGCTGCTGCTGTTTGGCTTGCGGCGGGTCGACGGGCAAGGCTACACTGCGCCCAACACATATTCCCAGATCCGGAGATCTCCATGTCCACCTTCGACGAACGCGAAAACGCCTTTGAAAACAAATACGCCCATGATGCAGAGATGCAGTTCAAGGCCGAAGCGCGCCGCAACAAGCTGATGGGTCTCTGGGTCGCGGACGCCTTGGGCAAATCAGGCGACGACGCGGCCGCCTACGCCAAAGAGGTCGTGAAAGCCGATTTCGAGGAAGCGGGCCACGAAGACGTCATGCGCAAGGTTCTGGGCGATCTGGGCGGCAAACTGCCCGAAAAAGAAGTCCGCGCGAAGTATGAGAGCCTGATGACCGTCGCGAAGGCGCAATTGATGGATGAGCTCTAAATCCTCAGTCCGCGGTCGCGAATACCCTGGGTCGGTAGCGAACATATGCGTCCGGCCCTTTCGGGTCGATGTCGAAAAGATCGGGCCTCTTTGACAAGTAACCACGCCAGGTCCTGTCCTCGAAACTGCTGATCTTGACCCCGTGCAACACATTCATTTTCGTCGAGAGGTGCTTCAACAATATGCCCTTTCCAGCCGTACTGCCGGAGCTGATGACCTGATGGATTTTTCTGTCTGTCTCAGTTGCGGCGTTTCGGTTTGAGGTCTGGTCCTGCCCCAACACCACAAACCTAGTGCAAGACTCTCGGAACCGCTCCTTCGCTTTGGCCTCCCCGACACCGATCACCTCTGCCCCCCGCGCCCGCAACCGTTGCGCCAGGTGCATGAAATCAACGTCCGAGCTTGCCAAAACCACCGTATCGAAGACACCCGGATGACAAAGATCCATTGCATCCAGCGACAGCAACATGTCAGCCGCGTTCTTCTCGCATCCGGCGTTGACGAACCTGATACCCAACACATCGGCCCAATGGGTCTGCGAATTTCCATTGCCGTAGACGTGGCACACATCGACACGCCCCGCAGCAGCGGCCAACGCCTGCACCTGAGGCATACGGTCAGACTTCAAATTGTCCCCGTCAACAAAGACTGCAACACGTTTCATAGCTGACCTCACATGGTTCACCACCTCCTCTTGATCGGCCATTTCGGCAACAATATGACCGGTGCAGACCTCTGGATATGAACCATTCACATAATAATAATGTGAATTTCGCACCTTGCTCATAAACCGCGGCCGCGTCACATGTCGCGGGCGCGCGCACCTTTACGAAAGCCCTTGTCATGTCCGATGCCCTCTCCCGCCTTCTGGAAACCCGCGATTGGCTTCTGGCTGATGGCGCGACGGGCACGACGCTGTTCAACATGGGCCTGCAATCGGGCGACGCGCCGGAATTGTGGAACGTCGACCAGCCGGACCGGATCACCCGGCTGTACAAGGGCGCCGTCGATGCGGGCTCAGACATCTTCCTGACCAATTCCTTCGGTGGCACGGCCGCGCGGATGAAGCTGCACAATGCGCAGCACCGCGTTCATGAACTGAACAAGGCCGCCGCCGAAATCGGCCGCGAGGTGGCGGACAAGGCCGGGCGCGATGTGGTTGTCGCAGGCTCCATCGGCCCCACCGGAGAGATCATGGCACCCATGGGCGCGCTCACCCATGAGATCGCGGTTGAAATGTTTCATGAACAGGCCGAGGGCCTGAAAGCGGGCGGCGCGGATGTCCTGTGGGCAGAGACGATCAGCGCGCCCGAGGAATACAAGGCCGCAGCCGAGGCCGCCGGGCTGGCTGGCATGCCGTGGTGCGGCACCATGAGCTTTGACACCGCCGGTCGCACCATGATGGGTCTGACATCTGCCGCGATGTCCACCATGGTCGAAAAGCTGGCGGTCAAGCCCCTGGCCTACGGGGCCAACTGCGGCGTCGGCGCCTCTGACCTGTTGCGCACGATCCTCGGCTTTCGCTCTGCCGGATCCCAGCGGCCGATTATTGCCAAGGGCAACGCCGGTATCCCGAAATACGTCGAGGGCCACATCCATTATGACGGCACGCCAGAGCTGATGGCGCGCTATGCGGTGATGGCGCGGGACTGCGGTGCCACGATTATCGGCGGGTGCTGTGGCACGACGCCTCAACATCTGGTTCAGATGCGCGCCGCCCTGGAGACGACACCGCGCAGCGATGCCCCCAGCCTTGAGGAGATCTCGGAGGCACTTGGCGGGTTCTCGTCGGGCGTTGACGGGACAGAAGAAAACGGCGGCGGACCAACGCGGGAACGGCGCGGTCGGCGGCGGGGGTAAACCGGTTTGGACGAATAAACCGGCGCGCGGTCCGGGCCGCCCCGGTACGGGACGGCCCGGACGCCAGATAACAGATTATAAGGAAGCCGCCCGGCCCGTCCTGCGGCGCAGGGCTGCGACAGCGCCAAAGGCTCCCAGCAACAACAGGCCCGATGCTGGCAGTGGTACCGCCGTCACCGAAAATTCCGACGTGTAGGAGCTGAACCGGCAGGTTCCGCAATCATCAAAAATCTCGCCATCCAGAGACAGGAAGAAGCCCGCACCCTTGTCGGCCCCGTCGCCCCAGGCGTCTGTGATCAGGAACGTGTAATCTCCGTTGCCCAGCCCATAGGAGAACTCGTTGGCCATCGTGCCGCTCAGGGTCCCTCGGCTCTGCGAGGCGATGACCGTCGATGTTGCAGTGTCGGTCAAGGTGAAGGCCATTTCCGACTCGGCGAAGGCGCTGTCGATGAAAACGGTCAGGGTCGCCGCCGAAGCAGAGGTCGTCGCCGCCATCAACAGTGCAGCGGTCAGAAAGAGTGTTTTTCGCATGACAAAGGTCCAATCTACAGCGTCCGGGCAGCCGCTTTGCTGCTTCGCGACCACAAATGCCGAGTCAATTCGTCAACAAATTGCACCGGATTGGAAGGATTGCGGTCATCTCAACGGAATAATTGGGCACCTTGGATGAGATTTAGAAACAATATCTCCATTTAAGCAGTCATTGTTCGCACTTGGCCCGTTCAAGGCGAAGACGACGGCGAAATTCGGTCAAAACAGCGCCAGTTGATCGCCAGACGCCAGCGGAACCTCAAACAAGTCCCGCCGCAACGGCGGCAGCGTTTCAGCCAATCCCGCTTCGCGCGTCACACGTTTGAAGCGCTGCTGCAGCAGGTCCGCCCAGACACCCTGCCCGCGCATGCGCTTGCCGAATTCCGCCTCATAATCCTGCCCGCCATGCATATCGCGTATCTTCGACATGACCCGGCCCAGGCGGTCGGGGTAATGCTGTTCCAGCCAGGCACGCCACAGCCCGGCGACCTCACGCGGCAGTCGGATCGGGATCATCGATGCGGCAACTGCGCCGGCATCCCGAGCCCGGATCACGATCTCCTCCAACTCATGGTCGGTGAGGCCGGGGACAATAGGCGAGACCATCACGCGGACCGGAATACCCGCCCTGGACAACGCCTCGATCGTGCGCAAACGGCGGGCGGGGGACGGCACGCGCGGCTCCATCTTACGCGACAGATCGGGTTGCAACGTGGTCACGGAAATCCCCACCCGCGCCAGCCCGACGTCCGCCATCCCGGCCAGAATATCAATGTCACGCTCGATCAGCGTGCCCTTGGTGGCGATGCTGACGGGATGGCGAAACGCCTGCAATACTTCGAGGACGCCACGCATCACGCGGGCCTCACGCTCGATCGGCTGGTAGGCGTCCGTGTTGGTGCCGATGGCGATCACGTCGCAGCGGTAAGAGCGGCGGCGCAACTCTGCCTCCAGCACGCGGGCAGCCTCCGGACGGGAGACAAGCCTGGTCTCGAAATCGAGGCCCGGCGAGAGGCCCAGATACGCGTGCGACGGTCGCGCGAAACAATAGACACAGCCATGTTCGCAGCCGCGATACGGATTGATCGACCGGTCAAAGGAAATGTCCGGCGACGTGTTGCGCGTAATCACCGAACGCGGCACCTCCACGCTCACTTCGGTCCGCAGCGGCGGCAGGTCCTCGTCGCGATCCCATCCGTCATCCACACTCTCGCGGCTATGGCGTTCAAACCGGCCCGGGGCATTGCTGTGCACGCCGCGTCCGCGTATGGTTTTATGCTCCATGTCCATGATCCAAAGTCTAGAACAAACGGCGAACAACCTCAAGATCCGTCGCGCAGAAACCGCCCCATGTCGCAAATCACCATACCTGCGGTCCGGAATTCTCTAGATAGTGGAAAAAAATCCGGCCCATCCGCCGGTTAGCCAGAGAGACCACGCCCCATGTCCGATCAAGACGACGACATCATCCTTGCGGAACTGAACGACGAAGACCTCGTCGCGCAGATGTTCGATGACCTCTACGATGGCCTCAAGGAAGAGATCGAGGACGGCGTGAACATCCTTCTGGAGCGCAACTGGGAGCCGTACCGGGTCCTGACAGAGGCGCTGGTGGGCGGCATGACCATCGTCGGCCACGACTTCCGCGACGGCATCCTGTTCGTGCCCGAGGTTCTGATGGCCGCCAACGCCATGAAGGGCGGCATGGCGATCCTGAAGCCGCTGCTGATCGCCACCGGTGCGCCGCGGGTCGGCAAGATGGTGATCGGCACGGTCAAAGGCGACATCCACGACATCGGCAAGAACCTGGTCGGCATGATGATGGAAGGCGCGGGCTTTGAGGTCGTGGACCTTGGCATCAACAACGCCGTCGACGCCTATCTTGAGGCGATTGTGACCGAGGATGCCGATATCCTCGGCATGTCCGCCCTCCTGACGACGACAATGCCCTACATGAAGGTCGTGATCGACACGATGGTGGAAAAGGGCATGCGCGACGATTACATCGTGCTGGTCGGCGGCGCGCCGCTCAACGAGGAATTCAGCAAAGCCATCGGTGCGGATGCCTATTGCCGCGACGCCGCTGTCGCGGTGGAAACGGCAAAGGAATGGATTGCGCGCAAGCACAACCAGATGTCCGCCTCGGCCTAGATCGCGATCTGTGATACACTGCCCCCGGCGGACGCAGGACGCCCGTCGGTTTTTCCCTGATCCCGGATGTGCCGGTGGTTGAAATCTTCCTGGCTGACCCCGATCATGCCGCGGCGTTCGACGCGGTCCATGACGACGTGTTCGATGGCCCGATCCTGCCGGATATGCTAACCAGCTTTCTGGCCGATCCCAAGCAGCACATCGTCATCGCGATCGACGGCGACCTGATCTGTGGCATCTGCTCTGGCCAACACCACCACCACCCCGATAAACGCCCCGACATGTGGATCAACGAACTCAGCGTCGCCGAACCCTGGCGGCGGCAGGGCCTCGCGACCCGCATGATCAACGCCCTCTGCGACCATGCCCGGTCCCTGCAATGTACCGAGATCTGGGTGGTCGCCGACCCCACAGAGACAGCCGAAGGCTTCTACGTCAGCCTTGGCTGGCGCCGCGAAGGCACAAGGCTGGCGATGTTCTCCCTCACGCTGTGACGGATATCGGTTGCGCCCGTGCCTGCGCGCGGTCCAACTGCGCACATGACTGATACCGGCCCACTCCCTTTCGGCCCCGCCCGATGATGCCACCGCGCGACCTGTTGCTGGTGCTCTTGGTGATCCTGGCCTGGGGGTCCAACTTCACCGCGATGAAACTGGTGCTGGACGAATTGCCGCCACTGCTGTTCGTGGGCCTGCGGTTCTTCATTCTGATCCCGTTGATTGCTCTGGTCCCGCGCCCCGCCTCGTGGCGGGCGATTGCTGCCATCGGCCTGCTGATCAACATGGGCCAGTTCGCGTTCCTGTTCGCGGCGATGCGCGCGGATGTCACGGCGGGACTGGCCTCGCTGATCCTGCAAAGCCAGGTGCCGCTGACGATCGTTCTGGCAGCCATCTTCTATGGCGAACGGGTCAGCCGGGTGCAGGGCGCGGGCATCGCCACGGCCTGTCTCGGGCTGGCGGGGTTCGGGCTGGCGGGTGGCGGAAATGTCACGCTGACGGGCCTTGCTCTGATCCTGAGCGGCGCGCTGTGTTGGGCCTGCGGCAATCTGGTCCTTCGCCGTCTGCCCGGCGTGCACATGGCGGCGCTGTTCATCTGGGCCAGCGTCATCCCGCCCCTGCCGATGCTGGGGCTGTCACTGGCGCTGGAGGGACCCGCGCCCTTCGCCGCAATCGCCAGCCTATCGGCGACGGGATGGGCGGGCGTGGTCTATGTGGCGGTGATCTCGACCCTGATCGGATACTCGATCTGGGGCGGGCTGTTGTCGCGGCACCCGGCGGCGATGGTCACGCCCTTCGCGCTGCTGATCCCGGTGGTGGGAATTGCGACCGCTGCGGTGATTTTGGGCGAAACCGTCACCGGGCCCGAGGCTGTCGCAGGTACTGTCATCCTCGTGGGTATTGCTGTGGCGGTGCTGGGACCAAATATAACTCGCAAGACCTGATGGCCGCGTCGGACAATGAGTGTGCAATCGCCATTGTGTTCGGCAACACCCTGCAGAAGCTTCGTTTGATGATGTCGAAACAAGCAAGGAACAGTCTTTCGATTGCCGCGATTGTCCTGCTGGCCTCGGGCCTGACGGTCTGGCTGCTCTCCGCCTTGGGCACCGGGTTCCGGGCGACGCTGGCACCTCTGGTCGTGGCAGCGTTGGTATTGGTCGTGTCCCGGCTTGTGAAGCGCCGCAAAATGGACGACTTTGAAGGCTGACGCGCGGATCACGCGAGGTTGGACGCCCCATGCCCACAGACCCCATGCCCACAGACCCCAGAACGATTGATGACGAGCGCTTGGTTGAAAGCGGGCTTGAGGCGCGCGTGTCGGGCCGTGTGTTGCTGCTGGCCTGCGGGGCACTGGCCCATGAAGTGCTGGCGCTGAAGCGGTTGAACGGCTGGGATCACATGGATCTGCACTGCCTGCCCGCCAAGCTGCACAACACGCCGGATCTGATCCCTGATGCGGTTGCGGCTGCGGTCGTCGCGCGCGCAGGCGCTTACGATCAGGTGTTCGTTCTCTATGCCGATTGCGGCACCGGAGGTGTGTTGCAGGCGCGCTGTGCCGATCTGGGGGTAGAGATGCTGGCCGGGCCGCATTGTTATTCGTTCTTCGAAGGCAATGCGGAATTTGAGGCGCGCGGCGAGATGACCTGTTTCTACCTCACTGATTTTCTGGTGAAGCAGTTTGATGCCTTCGTGACCAGGCCGCTGGGGCTCGACCGGTATCCCGAGCTGCGCGATACGTATTTCGGCAATTACACCACGCTGGTCTATCAGGCGCAGGTGGATGATCCGGCGCTGACAGAACTGGCGCGCGGGTACGCCGACCGCCTCGGCCTGGCGTTCGAGCGGCGGTTCACAGGCTACGGCGATCTGCAGGTCGCGCTGCGGCATCTGGCGGTTGAAAATCGCCCCGACGCCACGCCCGCGCCCTAGCCCGAAAAGCCTCCCGTTTGTGGTAAACGAAAGCTTAACAGGATGTCGTTGTGTCGTGTTTTCAATGGGTTGGACCCCTGCTCAACCTTGAGCAGCCTCAATGGTTATCCCTCGGCAGGTCCTTCGCGATGCGCTGGTAGGCGGTGGCAAGCTCCAGACATCCTCCCTCTGATAGCTGTCCCACATGGCTGCGATACAGTTCCTGCCACGGCGTTTGATGATGCAACTCCGGCGGGCTCCACGCCGCCTTCCGCGCCTCCCATTCGTCCGCGTCCACCAGCGCGTTCAGGGTGCCCTCATTCAGATCCAGCCGCACCCGGTCCCCGGTCTGAAGGTAGGCCAACCCGCCGCCCACCGCAGCCTCGGGCGAGGCATTCAGGATCGACGGACTTTCAGAGGTGCCGGACTGGCGGCCATCGCCCACGGTCGGCAGGTGTTTGATGCCGCCCTTGATCAACGCGTCGGGCGGCTGCATGTTGACCACTTCCGCCGAGCCGGGATAACCGACACACCCAACGCCGCGGATGAACAGGATGCTGTCCTCTCCCACCGCAAGGTCCGGATCATTGACCCGGTCGTGGTAGTCTTCGGGTCCTTCAAACACGACCGCCCGGCCCTCGTACTGGTTGTCCTTCAGAAACCGCTCCCGGAAATCGGCGGAAATGACGGAGGTCTTCATCAGGGCGCTGTCGAAGAGGTTGCCCGACAGAACCGCAAAACCCGCATTCTCACGCATGGGGTCGGTCGTGGGACGGATCACGTCCGGATCGCGCGAGCGCGCAGTTCCCAGCGCCTCGGTCAATGTCTTGCCGGAGGCCGTCATGACAGAGCCATCAAGCAGCCCGCTGGCGTGCAACTCTCCCATCACCGCAGGCACACCGCCGGCGCGGAAAAAGCTCTCGCCCAGATATTCCCCCGCGGGCTGCATATTGACCAACAGCGGCAACGCCAGGCCGACCGTTTCCCAATCCGTTACATGCAGGTCCACGCCGGCGTGCCGCGCCAGTGCCTGCAAATGTGGTGGCGCGTTGGTCGATCCGCCGATGGCTGTATTGACCTTGATCGCGTTCTCAAATGCGGCGCGGGTCAGGATGTCGGAGGGTTTCAGATCCTCCTCCACCATCTCCACCGCGCGTCTGCCGGTGAGATAGGCCATCTCCATGCGCTCCCGGAACGGCGCGGGGATGGCGGCGGCACGGGGCAACGTCATTCCAAGCGCCTCAGCGAGGGCGTTCATCGTGGAAGCGGTTCCCATGGTGTTGCAATGGCCGAGCGAGGGCGACGACGCGCAGGCAAGCTGCATGAATTCCTCGTAGTCGATCTCTCCAGTCGCAAGCAGCCTGCGCCCTTCCCAGATCGCCGTGCCTGATCCCGCGCGCTTGCCCCGGTGCCAGCCGTCCAGCATCGGCCCCCCGTTCAGCGCAATTGCCGGGAGATCCACGGTCGCGGCCCCCATCAGCATCGCAGGCGTGGTCTTGTCGCAGCCCGTCGTCAGGACCACCCCGTCGATGGGGTAGCCGTGGAGCACTTCCACCAGCGAGAGATATTGCAGATTGCGATCCAGCGCAGCCGTAGGGCGCTTTCCGGTCTCCTGGATCGGATGCACCGGAAACTCCAGCGGGATCCCGCCTGCGTCCCGGATGCCCGCCTTGATCCGGTCCATCAGAAAGACATGGATCTTGTTACACGGCACAAGATCGCTGCCGGTTTGGGCCACGCCAATGATCGGCTTGGCGGCCTGCAACTCTGCCCGCGTGAACGCCTGGTTCTGATAGCGCTCCAGATACAGCGCTGTCATGCCGGGATTGTTAGGATTGTCGAACCACTCCTGAGAGCGATACCGGCGATTTGCCCGAGTTTTGTTGGAAAGGGGCGTATTGGTCATGGAGCAGTTCCATTATGTAAAACGAAGGTCCAGTCGTTGAGACCACCCTACCCACTGGGCTCCGCTGCCTCAAGCACCTCCCCCGCCGGGACCTCTCCCATTCATCTTGCCGGATACAACTCCCGCCGGAGGCATCCTGCCCGTGCAGCCATTCCCGCGTGAGGATTGGGGGAAGCAAATCCAGCCAGGTCGCATCTTCGCCGCGTGACCGCAGGTCGCACGGCGCCACGCCCAAAGTGCGGATGTCTGCCGTCAGGCAGGCTTCAAACACGGGAGCGCCCCGAGCCTGACCCGGACGCCTAAATCAAAGGAAGCGCGCTTCGGACAAGGGGCGACAGGTGAGTGTCATCGACCAAAGCCTGCGCCTTCAGCGCTTCGCGCATCTCCGGGCCCCAGAAATCCTTGAGGTGGTCAGCCACCCTCTGTGCCTGATCACTGCCCGGTTGGGTGGCGAAAAAGCTGGCGATCTGGTTGGCCATACGGCCCAGTTTCTCATGCGGCATCGGTCTGGCTCCGGGTGATACGAGTGGCAACGGAAAAGCTTTCTAACCGTCCATCGCGGGCAAAAGCCGCAAGTGTCAGGTTGGCCGCCTCAGCCATGCGCACCGCGTGTGCCGTGGGCGCAGAAACGGCGATCAGGATCGGGCAGCGAGCGAGCACCGTTTTTTGCACCATCTCGACTGAGACACGGCTGGTCAGCACAATCGCTCCCGTGCTTGGATCAATGCCGCCCCGCACCAACGCACCGATAAGTTTATCAAGCGCGTTATGCCGCCCGACATCCTCACGGGCCATCACGATCCCCTGCCCCGGCACCAGAAACCCCGCCGCATGGACCGCATGGGTCAGGTCGTGCAATGGCTGATGGGCGCGCAGCGCCTCCGGCCCCGTTGCAGCCTCGGCATGACCGATCGCGCCACCGTCCGGCAGGACAGGCAAGTCACGCAGCGCCTGCTCCAGCGAGTCGATCCCGCAGAGCCCGCAACCCACCGGACCCACCATCGCCCTGCGGCGGGCGGCAAGCACCTCGGCCACGGCATCCGGCACCCACAGCCGCGCTTCGATCCCGGCCTCTAGTTCCACCACTTCAAGCCGTTCGATCTGACCTGGCGCGGCGAAACCCTCGGTGACGGCAAAGCCTACGGCGAAATCTTCCAGATCCGACGGCGAACACATCATGACGGCCTGAGTCGATCCGTTGACAGTCACCGCGACCGGCAGTTCGTCGGGCAAACTCCGCGCCACCGCGCGGTCCCCGTCCGCGCCCAGGACCAGGGCATCTATGGAGCGAACCGACTTCACTCTGCCGCCGTCTGGATCCGGCGCGAGTTCGCGGCCTGCGCGTTATACCCGCGCTGCCAATCGGTGGGGCCATTCGACAGGCCGACCTGTACCGCCGTCACCTTGTACTCCGGGCAGTTCGTGGCCCAATCGGATTGATCCGTGGTGATGACATTGGCCTGTGTATCGGGATGGTGGAAGGTGGTGTAGACCACCCCCGGCACCACGCGATCCGTCAGCGTCACGCGCAAGGAGGTTTCTCCGGCACGCGAGGCAAGTTTGACCCAATCGCCATCCTTGATCCCGCGCACTTCAGCGTCGTGAGGGTGGATTTCCAGCACATCCTCGTCATGCCAGACCACGTTCTCGGTCCGCCGCGTCTGCGCGCCGACATTGTACTGGCTGAGGATACGCCCGGTCGTGAGCAGCAGCGGGAACCGCGGCCCGGTGCGTTCCTCGGTCGCGATGTATTCGGTGATGATGAACCGCCCCTTGCCGCGCACAAAGCCATCGACGTGCATAATCGGCGAGCCATTGGGGGCGGCATCGTTGCAGGGCCATTGCACCGATCCGCGCTCCTCCAGCATCGCATAGTTCACATTGGCAAATCCGGGGGTCGTGGAGGCGATTTCGTCCATGATCTGGCTCGGATGGGTATAGTGCCAGTCCCCGCCCATGGCCCTTGCGAGCAGCTGCGTCACTTCCCAGTCCGCATAGCCGTTTCTAGGCTTCATCACCTCACGTACCCGGTTGATGCGCCTCTCAGCATTTGTGAAGGTGCCGTCCTTCTCCAGAAACGTCGAGCCGGGCAGGAACACATGCGCGTAATTCGCTGTCTCGTTCAGGAACAGGTCGTGGACAATGACGCAATCCATCGCCGCGAGGCCTGCGGAAACGTGCTTGGTATCGGGATCGGACTGCAGGATATCCTCGCCCTGACAATACAGCCCCTTGAACGTGCCATTCACCGCCGCATCCAGCATATTCGGGATCCGCAGACCCGGCTCCGGATCAATGTTGACGTTCCACAGGGTCTCGTAGATCGCGCGGACATCGTCGCCTTTCACGTGGCGGTATCCGGGCAACTCATGCGGGAAGCTGCCCATATCGCAGGCCCCCTGCACGTTGTTCTGGCCGCGCAACGGGTTCACGCCGACGCCCTCGCGGCCCAGATTGCCCGTCATCATCGCAAGGTTTGCGATGCCCATGACGGTGGTCGACCCCTGAGAGTGTTCCGTCACCCCGAGCCCGTAATATATCGCACCGTTGCCGCCGGTCGCATAAAGCCGCGCCGCATTGCGCAGGTCCTCCGCCGGAACCCCCGTCAGCAGTTCCGTCATCTCTGGCGAATGACGGACGTCGGTGACGAACTCGGCATATTCGGTGAATTCATCCCAGTCACAGCGGTCGCGAATGAACGCCTCATCATAGAGCTTTTCATCGACGATCACATGGGCAAGCGCGGTGACGACGGCCACGTTTGTACCGGGCCGCAGGGGCAGATGATGCGACGCCTCGATATGGGCGGAACGGACGATATCCGTGCGCCTGGGGTCGATCACGATCAGCTTCGCACCCTGTCGCAGGCGCTTCTTGAGCCGCGAGGCAAACACCGGATGCCCGTCCGTCGGGTTGGCCCCGATGATGATCGCCACGTCCGTGTGCATCACGGAATCGAAGTTCTGCGTGCCTGCCGACGTGCCAAACGTCTGCCCCAGCCCGTAGCCGGTGGGCGAATGGCACACCCGCGCGCAGGTGTCGGTGTTATTGTTCATGAACACAGCGCGCGCGAGTTTCTGAACCAGATAGGTCTCCTCGTTGGTGCAGCGCGACGATGTAATGACCCCAATCGCCTTGCGCCCGTGATCGTCCTGCAACTTGCGCATGCGCTTGGCGGCGAACCCGATCGCCTCCTCCCAGGAGACCTCTTTCCACGGCTGGTCTATGCTGTCGCGGATCATTGGCTTCAACACACGGTCCTGATGGTTGGCGTAGCCCCAGGCAAACCGGCCTTTGACGCAGGAGTGGCCTCGGTTGGCTTCGCCATGCTTATAGGGCGTCATGCGCACCAGTTCGTCGCCATTCAACTCCGCCTTGAACGAACAGCCGACGCCGCAATAGGCGCAGGTCGTGATCACCGACCGCTCTGGCGTGCCCAGTTCGATGACTGATTTCTCCTGCAACGTCGCCGTCGGGCACGCCTGCACGCAGGCCCCGCAGGACACACAATCGGAGGTCAGGAATTCATCGAGCGGCCCGCCGGCCGACACACGGCTCTCGAACCCCCGCCCCTCGATGGTCAGCGCGAATGTCCCCTGGACCTCTTCGCAAGCCCGCACACAGCGCGAGCAGACGATGCATTTGGCCGGATCATAGGTGAAATACGGATTGCTGTCGTCTTTGGGCATCCACTCGGGGTTCGCTTCGCCGCCCGCGCGTTGCTCAAAATGGTTGATAAGGCTACCATTTTCCGGCGCGGCGTAACGCACGTCACGCAGGCCCACGGCGCCCGCCATGTCCTGCAATTCGCAATCTCCGTTGGCCGCACAGGTCAGGCAATCCAGCGGATGATCGGAGATATAGAGCTCCATCACCCCCTTGCGGATCTTTTTCACTTTGCTCGTTTGAGTGCGCACCACCATGCCTTCGGTCACGGGCGTGGTGCAGGAGGCTGGCGTACCGCGCCGCCCCTCGATCTCCACCACACACAACCGGCAGGACCCGAAGGCCTCCACACTGTCGGTGGCGCATAACTTTGGGATCGACATCCCAATTTCAGCCGCCGCGCGCATCACCGAGGTCCCTTCGGGCACCGTCACGCTGAAACCGTCCACCGTCAAAGTCACAGGCGTGCCAACACGCGCCGGCGTGCCGAAATCGCGATCATCTGGAAGAATAAAATCTTTCATGCGACACGCGCTCCTGCATTCATCTTGCCAAAAAAACTCTGGGGGGTCAGGGGGGCCAGCCCCCCTGCATGGTCGTCGGCGAAGCCTGCGAAATACCTCATTCTGCCGCCTCCCGCACACCGGAAAACTCTTCCGGAAACTGCTCCAGCGCAGACATCACCGGGAACGGAGTGAACCCTCCCAATGCACAAAGCGAGCCGTCTTTCATCGTCTCGCACAGGTCCACCAACAACGGGATCGCCGTCGCGTCCCCCTCCCCGATCCGGTCCAGCGTTTCGACGCCGCGCACCGCGCCGATGCGGCAGGGCGTACACTTGCCGCAACTCTCGATGGCGCAGAATTCCATGGCGAAACGTGCCATCCCAAGCATGTCCGCCGTATCGTCAAACACCACGACGCCCGCGTGGCCGATCAACCCGCCCTCACCGTCAAACGTCTCGTAGGCGAAGGGCGTGTCGAACTTGGCAGGAGCGAAATACGCGCCCAACGGCCCGCCGACCTGGACCGCTTTCACAGGCCGCCCGCTGGCCGTGCCGCCGCCGATGTCGTTGACCAGATCGCCCAGAGGCATCCCGAACGCCGTCTCGAACAGCCCTCCGTAGGCCACATTTCCTGCGATCTGGATCGGCATCGTGCCCTTGGAGCGGCCAAGACCGAACGAGGCATAATGCTCTGCGCCCTTTTCGAAGATCACCGGGACCGTCGCCAGAGAGATCACGTTGTTGACCACCGTGGGGCGGCCAAGAAATCCTTCGAGCGCCGGAAGCGGCGGTTTGGCCCGCACCACACCGCGTTTGCCCTCCAGCGAGTTCAGAAGCGAGGTTTCCTCGCCGCACACATAGGCACCAGCGCCGGTGCGAACCTCGATATCAAATTCATGTGACGACTGAAGAACGCGTCCTAACAGGTTGTGATCTCGGGCAATTCGCACCGCCGCTTCCATCACTTCAATTGCATCAGGGTACTCGGATCGCAGGTAGATGTAGCCTTTTGTGGCACCCACCCCGAGACCCGCGATGATCATACCCTCGATCAGGCAGAAGGGATCACCCTCCATGATCATCCGGTCGGCGAAGGTGCCGCTGTCGCCCTCGTCCGCGTTGCAGACGATGTACTTCTGAGGACCCGGCGCGGTGCGCACCGTTTCCCACTTGATGCCGGTCGGGAACCCGGCGCCGCCACGCCCCCGCAACCCGGAGGTTGTGACCTCCGCCACCACATCCGCGTCGCTCAACTCCAACGCGCGACGCAGGCCCGTCAGTCCGCCGTGGGCTTCGTAATCCGCCAGGGACAACGGGTCGATCACGCCACACCGCTGGAAGGTAAGACGGTTTTGCCTTGCATAGAACGGGATTTGCTCCACCGGGCCGAGGGTTTCTGCCGTGCCGTCCAGGATCGCCGCCACGTCCGAGACTGCCGCGGCACCGTAGCCCACGCGCACGCCGTCTTGCTCCACCTCCACCAGAGGCTCCAGCCAGATCATGCCGCGTGATCCGTTGCGCACAACCTGCGCGCCTGCCGCCTCGAACGCATCTGCGACCGCATCCGCGCCTAGTGCTTTGGCCGCCGCGTCGCGGGGAACCCAGACCTTCATGCCGTCACCTCTGCGACCAGAGCGTCCGCTGTCACCCGGCCCCGAACCTGCCCATCCACCATTGCAGCCGGACCACACGCGCATAACCCAAGGCAGTAGATCGGCTCCAGTGTCACAGCCCCGTTTGCCAGCGACTGGCCCCACTTGAGGCCAAGCCGTTCCTGGACTTCCGCTGCCAGATCATTGGCGCCCACTGCCTGGCAGGCCTCGGCCCGACAAATCTTGACCACCCGTTTGCCCGCAGGTTCCCGTCGGAAATCGTGGTAGAACGAGATCACGCCGTGCAACTCCGCCTCGGTAATGTTCAGCGCCTCGGCAATCGGCGCGCGGGCCGCGTCGGGCACGCAGCCGAATGCGGCCTGAACGCTGTGCAGGATCGGCAGCAGGGGACCCTCAAGGGCCAGGTGCGTATTTATGATGGCGCTGACGTCAGCGTCAAATGTAGGGCTGGCTGTGAAGGGCATTGCAGGCTCCGGTTCGTGCGCGCGTCAGGGTGCGCCCGGATCAATCGAAATTCAATATCGAAATCCCGTTGGTCGATTGAGTTTCTCTATTAAACGAAGACGGCAACCGAACCGAAAAAACCCACTGCTTCAGTCAAATTCCTTCGCCAATGTGCGGGTTTGCGCGATCAGTGCGCTGAGAACCGGCGTGTGTGGCTCTCGGAACGGGGCGACGAGACCCACCGCGTGATCCATTCCGTCGCCCGCAATCTCTCGGATCACCAGATCCGGTTTGCCACCGCACAGGAACCGCGCCATGTCCGTGGGAAGGATGGTGATCCAGTCTCCCGCCTCCACATGAGCGACCAGCACGACGGTGGAGTTGCTTTCAACCTGCGCATCGGGCGCGATGCCTGCCTCCATGAAACGTTCATTGATGATCCGGCGGTTCTGCATATTGGGTGTCAGAAGGCACAGCCTTTCGCCCGCCAGATCACCCCATTCCACCTTGTCTTGTTGTGCGATGACACTGTCTTTATGAGCCACGACGGTAAGACGCTCGCGGTAGAGAGGCTCGGACGTGATCCGCCCCAAAGGCTCGTTGTCGAGGTAGGACAGGCCCGCGTCAGCCTCCAGATTTTCCAGCATCGACAGGACTTCAACGGAGGTGCGGCTGAGGATCGTGAAGCGGACGTTCGGGTGTTCGGCGGTAAACCGCGCAGACAGATGCGCCGCCCAGGTCAGGGCCGTGGGGATCACCGCCAGCCGGATGATCCCGCTGAGGCCGTGGCGCGCGGTGCGCATTTCCTGCCGAAAGGTGCGGACGTCGCTGACCAGTTGCCGCGCCCAGACCAGCGCCCGCTGGCCTTCGGGCGTCAGGCCACCATAGCGGGACCCGCGAAAAATCAGCTGAACGCCCAACATCTCCTCCAACTGCTTGATCCCAGTGGATAACGTCGGCTGCGTCAGGCCGAGGCTTTCGGCCGCGCGGCCGAAGTGCGCCTCGCGCGCGACTGCAATGAACATTTCCAGCTTGTTGATCATGGGTGGCAATTTACAATCATACGGCGGCGGTTCAATCGAAAATCCTTATCGCGCGCCACTGCGGCGGATATCCTTGCGCAACCGACAGGCCGCCCTCACCAAATCGTGTGGAAATGCGGTGTTTCTTATCCTTGCCCGTGCTACATGGTGTGGCGCAGGTGGCGGAACGCACATCGAGCAGATATAATCAGGCGCGGGCAGTGCCGATAAAAGAAGTGACAGGCGACAGAGCATGACGAATGGCACCGAGCCAACCTCCATCAGCACGACGACCCTGGGCGCGCCACCGATCAGTATGCTGCGATGGCTCATGGGTCTGTTGGCGCTGATCCTCGCCGCGCTGTCGCTGTACGGCGCCAAGGACATGTCGGTGGAGGCCGATGTGATAGGCGCGCTGTCGGGCAACTCGGACGGTTACATCGCCTATGAGGCCTTCCAGAACCGCTTTGCCCTTGGCCGCGCGGATGAAGCGCTGCTGGTGCGCGCCGATGATCTGGCCGAGCCGGAGGCGTTCGCAGCGCTGGAAAACCTGATCCTCGATCTTCAGTTCAGTGACGGCGTGGCGGAGGTCGTCAGCCTGTTCACTATCCCGTCTGAAGGCGCCACCACGCCGTTGATCCTCGCCGATCCCGACGCGCCACTGGAGCAAAGGTTCGATGCGTTTTTCGCCGCCGGAGAGGCTTCCGGCGCGCTTGTGGCCCAGGACCGAAGCGCCGCACTGCTGCACGTCATCGGGACAGAGGATGCAGAGCCGGGTCAGATCGCAACCATCCTGCCGGACCTTGTGGATGACACGGCGCCGATCAGCATCGAAGCCGTCGGACAGGCCGAGGTGGAACGGGAAATCTCGGCCTCCCTGATCTTCGATCAAACCCGTGTAACACCGCTTGCCGTTCTGATCTGCATCATCGTGGGGGCGATGATCCTGCGCTCCGTGCGGGCGGTTCTGGTCTGCGCCGCGCCCGCCATCTGCGGTGTGATCTTCTTCCTGGGTCTGCTGGGGTGGTTCAACCAACCGTTGGATCCGTGGCTGGCGACCCTGCCCACGCTGGTCATGGTTCTGGCCTTCGCCGACACGCTGCATCTGTTTTACGCAAGCCGGGAACACGGTGGCGTGGATGCCGCAATCAAGAACGTGTTACCGGCGGCTTTCATGACCTCGCTGACCTCCGCCCTCGCCCTGGCCAGTTTTGGCTTTGCAGGCAGTGATGCGCTATTGGGCCTGGCATTGTGGGGGCCTGTCGCCGTTTTCAGCGGTTTCGCGGCGGTCTGCCTGCTGTTCCCGCTGCTCGCCCGGCTTTTGGTGCCTGATCATATCCGTGCGCCTGCGGGCTTTGCCCTGGCGATGAACCCCGCCCATGCCGGGCTTCTGCACCCGCGGACCATGGCGATTTCCGCCTTTGTGGTGCTGATTGTGCTGATCCCCGCGATGAACCGCACCGATCCGTCGTTTTCGCTGTCCGAGCATATCCGCGACGACAGCCGCCTGGGTGCTGACATGGCATTTTTGGAGGAGGAGCGCCTTGGCTCTGCCAGCCTGTTCGTCGTGATTGATGATGTCGATGGCGACCCCGGCCTGTCAGAGCTGGACGGAACCCGGATCGCGGAGGTGGCCGATGTTGTCCTGAGCGGTGGCGGTATGGGCGCGGCTGAAGGCCCGCCACAAATCCCCGAGAGGTTTCAGGCCAGCGATGGTCTGTCGGTGGCCCTGCCCGTGTTGCTGCCGCTTGGGGCCGGTCCGGACAGTTTCGGGACCGAACTGGACCGGTTGAACGATGGATTGACCGAGGCCGGTCTGGGCGACGTCACGACACTCGCAGGGCAATCCTTGCTCGCCTACGAAGTGGTGCCTGACACGATACAGGCGATGCGCAGTTCCTTCTATATCGCATTGGGTGCGATCCTTGTCGTGGTGGCAATTTCCCAACGCTCACTGGTGTTGGCGACATTGGCCACGGCGATATCGGCGATGCCGATGATGGCGATCGAGGCGATGCTTTGGCTCACCGACAGGCCGATGACGATGACCGCCGCGCTGGCGCTGACCGTGGCATTCGGCATTGCGGTGGACAACACCATCCACTACCTCAACCGATGGCGATTGTCGCACGCGCCCAAGGGGTTTCGCCTTGGCGATGCGCTCACGCACGCTGGCCCGCCAATGATCGCCGCAACGCTGATCATGACGTTGGGCTTTGCGGCAACATTGCTCAGTGCCACGGCAAGTTTGCCACTCTTTGGGCTATTTGTGATCTCGGCCCTCTGGATGGCGCTGATTGCCGACTTAGGTTTCCTACCAGCCCTGATCAGACTGGTCCGCCGGTCCGAGATTTAATGAGGAAAGATTTGATGCGTATGACAACAGCCGTTTTGGTAGCCCTAGCCACTACCTTGCCCTCTGCCGCCCTGGCCGAAGTGCCCGGATGGATGTCGGGAGAGTGGCGCACCAATGCCCGCCTGACCGCGCCTGATGGCGCGTCCATCCGGATTCGCTGCACGCTGGACGCAGAACCCGAGAGTGACACCAATTGGGCCGGCGTTCTGGGCTGCGCGACAGTGCAGGGTCGCTTTGAGGGCCGCTGGCGTGTTGCCATTACCGGCGCCAACGCCAACGGAGTTGTGGCATTCAGCGGCACAGAGAACGCGCAGGTGCCAGTGTCCGGCGATGCGTCGGAAACGTCATTGGATCTCAACGCCGACGATGGTCAGGGCGTGACGTTCACTCCGGGCTCCGACGGCGCACTGGTGGTTGCGATGCGCGCCATGGGACCCCAGCGCCTGACCGGAACACTGACATTCGAAGCACGCTGAAGCGCTGAGAACGTGCGCGGCCATGTCTCCTGCTGGTCGCTCCATGCTTTCGGCTCACACCTTATTGACGTTTCAGCCACGCCATAGTCGGTGTGCGCGGGCCAAAACGATTTATATCACTGCCCAGAACGGACGTTGCTCTGGAGGGCAGAAACCTCCGTCTTCTACCGCCCACCGGATATCCGGCGAGCCTTCCCCCTCGCCCGCCGACTGATCCAATCTCTGGCCGAAAAGTTCCGGGGCGTCGTCGCGACCGCGATGGTATCGCCACACTCCTGGTCACGGCTCTCTCGATCATGCTGACCAATTAAGTCGATTGCGACCCATGCGGTTAACCGAAATTTAAGAGGATTTTGGTGCGATTTGCGTCGTTGAAGGGTAACCCGCATCTCGCACTTTTGGCAGAAGATCGCCTCGACCACCCGTCGGAGGCGCTCACGATGCAAGTCAACCGAGCTGCGCTCGATCGGGTGCTGATGCCCGCGCTCAATATTGTTTCGGTGGATGAAGCGACGGGAGTCAGGGCCAAGGATGATCCGGGGGCGGTCACAACCTTGACGCAGTTGCGCGCCTCCAAGGATCAGTTGTTGTTACAGGTCGAGTTGGTGAAACGGGAGTTGGGCCGTCTGGAGGCGCACAGCTATGCGCTGCCCCCCAGACGACCTATGGTATTGGCAGTGGAACCTCCGCAGGAAGACTTCCGCACCATGCGAGTGATCCGCAAGCTGGACTGAGCCTCAGGCCACGCCATAACCGCCCCCGCCGGGGGATCTTCAGAACGAACACGTCACCGGGCCGCAACTCCGCCTGATCATTGCCGCTGAGCGCCTCTTGACGTGCCATCGGCGCGGACGACGAAATTCTCCCCCACACCGCCATTGCCACCACCCGCCATTCCATGCGGTGGCACGATGCGGTGCGAGGTCAGGACCGTCACGGTCATCGCCTCATTGAACCGAAGCCTGCGGGTGATCCCCTCACCGCCCTGCCATTTGCCCTGCCCTGCGGAATCATCGCGGATGGAAAATTCCTCGACCCGAACAGGAAAGCGCGTCTCCAGCACCTCAGGATCGGTCATGCGCGTGTTCGTCATGTGCGAATGCACGGCAGACGTGCCGTGAAAGCCATCGCCAGCGCCGGTTCCGCCGCAAATCGTTTCGTAATTCTGGAACGTCTCATTGCCGTAGACGAAATTGTTCATCGTCCCCTGGCTGCCCGGCGATCACGCCAAGCGCGCCGTAAAGCGTGTCGGCGATGGCCTGGCTGACCTCCGTGTTGCCCGAGATCACTGCGGCGGGATAGGCCGGGTTGATCATCGAACCTTCGGGCACGATCAGGTTCAGCGGCTTCAGGCAGCCCTCATTCATCGGAATCTCAGTACCCACCATCGTGCGGAACACGTAAAGCACGACCGCCCGGCAGATCGCCATCGGCGCATTGTAATTCAGGTCCGATTGCGGGCTGGTCCCGGTGAAATCAATGGTGGCCGAGCGCGACGCCTTGTCCACGGTGATCTTCACTTTGATCTGCGCACCATCATCCATCGGATAGGTGAAAGCGCTGTCTTTCAGGACGTCCAGCACCCGACGCACGCTTTCTTCGGCGTTGTCCTGAACATGGCCCATATAGGCGTGGATCGTCTCCAGCCCGAACTGCGAGGTGATCTTGCGCAACTCCTCCGCGCCCGTCTCGTTCGCCGCCACCTGAGCCGCAAGATCGGCCATATTGTCGTTGATGTTTCGGCAGGGAAACTCACCTGAGGCCAGCAGTGCGCGGGTGTCCGCGTCTTGCAAGATGCCCTCTTTGACCAGCAGGAAGTTATCGATCACGACGCCCTCTTCGGTGATCACCCGACTGTCGGGCGGGGCGGAACCCGGTGTCTTACCGCCGATATCGGCATGATGCCCGCGCGAGGCCACGGTATAAACGATCCGCGTGCCATCGGTGTCGAACACGGGCGTGATAACCGTCACGTCCGGTAGGTGCGTGCCACCGTTGAACGGGTTGTTCATCATGAACACGTCGCCCGGTTTGATCCTGCCCCTGTTGGTTCGCAGAACCGTGCGCACGGATTCCGACATGGATCCGAGGTGCACCGGAACATGGGGCGCATTGGCCACCAGATCGCCCGCCTCATCAAAAATGGCGCAGGAGAAGTCGTATCGTTCCTTGATGTTCACGGAATAGGCAGTGTTTGCAAGTGTGGCCCCCATCTGCTCTGCAATGGACATGTAGAGGTTGTTGAACACCTCCAGCATGACCGGATCGACCTGCGTACCGATGGCCTCAGCCCGGCGCAGTGGCGAGGTGCGTTCCAGAACCAGGTTGCCGCCATCGGCCACAGTGGCGCGCCAGTCCGCCTCGATCATATTGGTGCCGGTGGGTTCGGTCAGGATCGCTGGTCCCTCAAGCGTTGCACCCACCTTCAGGGTCGCGCGGTCGACCAGCGCGATGTCCTGCCATACCCCGTCTGACACGCAGCGCACGAGCGCTGCAGGGCGCTCTGCACCGCTTGGATCGGGCATTGATACGCCCTCTCCCGTCTCACCCACAGCCTCGGCCACAAGCACGTCAAGCAACAGATCGGAGGTCTCCGGCACAAAGCCAAACCGCTGCTTGTGGGCGGTGGTGAAGGCGTCTGTCATGTCTGCCGCCGTCCCAAAGGGCACCGAGAGACTTTGCTGCGCGCCGCGAGGGCGAATGTGGGCAGCCTGGATGACATGGATATCAGCGTCATCCACGCCCTGAGCCGCGACTTCGGCCCGCGCGGCATCGCTGAGCGCGTCCATGGCTCCGGAAGCATCGTCGTCGATGGGCTGGCCAAGCTGTTGCTCTTTCATCGTGCGAATGTCCGCGAGGCCCATGCCGAAGGCCGACAGAACACCCGCAAACGGGTGGATGAAGATCCGCTCCATACCCAACGCATCGGCCACAAGGCAGGCGTGCTGCCCGCCCGCACCGCCAAAGCAGTTCATGGTGTATTTGGTCACGTCATAGCCGCGCTGGACAGAGATCTGCTTGATCGCATTGGCCATGTTCTCCACGGCAATGCGCAGAAAGCCCTCGGCCAGGTCTTCAACGGATTTGTCACTTCCGATCTCGGCTGCCAGTGCATTGAACTTTGCACGGACAATATCCGCGTCGAGGCGTTCATCCGCGTTCGGCCCGAAGACCGCCGGGAAATGTTCGGGCTGCAACTTGCCCAGAAGAACGTTGCAATCGGTCACCGTCAACGGCCCGCCTCGACGGTACGCAGCCGGGCCGGGATTTGCCCCCGCGCTCTCTGGTCCGACCTGCATCCGGCCATCGCGGTAGCTGAGGATCGAACCGCCGCCCGCCGCGACCGTATGGATCGACATCATCGGCGCACGCATCCGAACGCCTGCAACCTCGGTCTCGAACGAACGCTCATATTCGCCCGCGTAGTGGCAAACGTCCGTGGACGTGCCGCCCATGTCGAACCCGATCAGCTTGTCGTAGCCAAGCTCCGCCGCCGTACGGACCATACCAACCACGCCGCCCGCCGGACCCGACAGGATCGCATCGCGGCCCTGGAACAGGCTCGCGTCCGTCAGGCCGCCGTTCGATTGCATGAACATCAGCCGCGCGTCAGAACTCAGCGCTCCGGCGACCTGATCGACGTAGCGGCGCAGTATCGGGGACAGATAGGCATCAACCACCGCCGTATCGCCGCGCCCGACCAGCTTGATCAGCGGAGAGGCCTGATGGCTGAGGGAAATCTGAGTGAACCCGATGTCGCGCGCGATCTCGCCCAGTCGGATCTCATGGTCGGGAAAGCGGTAGGAATGCATCAGCGCGATGGCGGTGGAGCGGTAGCCCGCGTCGAAGGCGCCCTGCAAATCGGCGCGGGCTTTGTGCTCATCAAGCGGAGTGATGATGTCACCATCCGCTGCCAACCGCTCTGCCACTTCAACGGCGTCATCATAGAGCAGTTCCGGCAACTTGATCTCCAGATCAAACAGGCGCGGGCGATTCTGGTATCCGATGCGCAGAAGGTCACGCTGACCCTGCGTGATCAGCAGCAAAGTGCGTTCACCCTTGCGCTCCAGCAGGGCATTGGTGGCGACCGTCGTGCCCATCTTGACCGCGCCGACCATGCCGTCGGGAATCGCGTCATCGGCCTTCAGCCCAAGCAACTCCCGGATACCATGGACGGCGGCGTCAGCGTAAACCTCGGGGTTGTCCGACAAGAGCTTATGGGTCCGCAACGCGCCCTGCGGTGTCTTGGCCACGATGTCCGTGAACGTGCCCCCACGGTCGACCCAGAATTGCCACATCAGACGGTACTCCATAGTTCGCGCACGCAAGGCGTCCGCAGTCGGTTTCAACGATTTGCGAAGACCTACGGCAGCGCGCTTGGCAGCCAGAGGGCGATTTGCGGGAAGGCGATCAGTGCGAATGCCATCAGCAGCATGACGGCGGCGAAGGGCAGCGCGCCCAACATCACCTCGTTCAGGGACCCCGATTTTCGCGCCCCCTGCACCACGTAGAGGTTGAGGCCGACCGGGGGCGTGATCAGCGCCATTTCGATAAGCACGATCATCAGGATTCCGAACCAGACCACATCATACCCCTGGGCAATGACCATCGGCACGATGATCGGGATCGTGACGACCATCAGCGACAGCGTCTCGATGAAGAAGCCCAACACGATGTAGAGCGCGACCACCACCATGATGAAGCCGAATGGACCAAGACCGAGGCCTTCCATGAATGCAGTCAATTCGCGGCCAAGACCTGCGGAGGCGAGCGTGAAGTTCAGGAACGACGCACCGATGACGATGAGCATGATCATGCAGGTGACTTTGATCGTGCCAAGAAGCGCCTCCCGGATCATGATCAGGTTCACACCGCCAAAGAATGCCGCGATGATGAACGCCCCGGCAACGCCGACGGCTGCGGCCTCTGTGGGCGTCGCCCATCCGCGATAGATGGAGCCGACGATGAGGCCGAAGAGGACAAGGATCGGCAGAAGATCCACAAGGGCGCGCAGCATCTTGGCGAAAGGGAACGTGCGGCGGTTGCCGCCGAGGTCCGGGCGGATCATGCAGATCAATGTGATCATCACCATGAAGGCCACGGCCAGGGCGATACCGGGAACAAGGCCCGCAAGGAAAAGCTGCGGGATGCTGGATTGGGTGAGAAACCCGTAGACGATCAGATTGATCGACGGCGGGATCATGATGCCAAGAGTGCCGCCAGCGGCGATCGCACCGGAGAACAGCTTGGGATCGTAGCCCAGTTTCTCTGCCTGCGGCATGGCGACGGTGGCGACGGTCGCGGCCGTCGCGACGCTGGATCCGGAGGTAGCGGAGAACATGGTCGCGGTGGCGACATTGGCATGCACAAGTCCTCCCGGCAGCCAGCTGACCCAACGGTCCAGCGCGGCGTAGGTGCGGGTTGCTACGCCGGATCGGACGAGGATTTCACCGAGCAACACGAAGAACGGGATCGCGATCAGAGTGGCGTGGTTGGCAGACGACCAGACGGTGCTGCCCAACGCACGGGTCAACGGGAAGCTGGAAAAGATCTGATCGACACCAAACCCGAGCAGGAACAAGACGATACCGACGGGGATCGACAGGGCGAGAAGCCCAAGCAGGCCGACCGAAATATATGTAACCATCAGAGGCCATCCTGTTCGGCAAAGGCGCCCACGAAGGGCTCTGTCTCGGCCGCGCGCCCTTTCAGCACAAGGCTGAGGGCACATAGGGTCACGAGGCACGACATGATGGCGAACCAGACCCAGCCCGCAAACCACGGCGCCTGGACCCAGATCAGCGGAGTTTGCAGCGTTGTGTTGGCGCGAGAGCCATTGGTCCAGGCGCGCTCAACCACCGGCCATGCTTTTATGGCGATCATGACGACGACGCCGGACATCACCACCATGGCAAAGACATCAAACAACGCCTTGGCCAGCGTCCCGGTGCGGGTGCGGATCAGGTCGATGCGGACGTGGCCAAGCTCCAGCAGCGCGTAGCTCATCCCCCAGGCACTTGCCAACGCCATGGCATAGCCTGCGATTTCCTCGGAGCCGCCGAAGCCCTCGCCGGTCTGACGCATGATGATGTCGAGAACCACGAAAGCGGCGACCCCCAAAAGACCAATTCCCACAAAGATCGCGATTGTGCGGTTGAGCCGTCGCAAGCGATTGATAAGTGCCAGTTCCATGGTTTTCGGGTCCTATGAAAGGGGTGTGGCGCGCGAGGGCCCCCCGCGCGCCTGGGGCGATTTATTCGATGGTTACGCCGACAACCTGACCGACCGAGGCGTTCCAGCGCTCCGCCCAGTCGCCGCCCGCGCGCTCTGCCCATTCAGGCAGGACTGTGGTGGTCAGAACCTCTCGGGCACGGGCGAAATCTGCGTCCGACACTTCCACAAGCGTCATGTCGCGGGCGTCTCCCGCGGTGCATTCGCCGTTGCCCGTCAGACAAGCGATATCGTTGACCAGGGCGCCCTGGGCGGAGGCCCATGCCGGCTCCTCGAAGTTGGCCGATATCTGCTCACGCAAAGTCGCCTGCTGCTCCTCCGACAGGCCATTCCAGGTATCGAGGTTCATCGCCGTCACGACGCTGTCCCACCCCCCCAGAGGGATCGGCATCAGGTGCGTGGAAACTTCCCACCAGCCAGCCGAATAGCCCGAACCCGCACCGGTCACGGCGCAATCGACGGTGCCGGTTTGCAAGGCACCCGGCACTTCCCCGAAGGACACGCTGACGCTTTCCGCGCCAAGCGCTTCAAGCAGCATCGCCGTCATCCGGCCAGAGGCGCGGATCTGAAGGCCTTCCAGATCCTCAAGGCTGGAGACGTCGGCATTGCAGAACACAACCTGCGGCGGATATGGCGCGATGGCCAAGACCTCAGCATTGAACCGGTCCCGGAAAATGTCGGAAACCATCGGACGGGCCGCGTCGACCATTGCCCGTGCCTCATCAGCGGTCATTGCCAGCAACGGCACGTCAAGGCCCTCCAGCTCCGGCGCGTCGCCGACCGCATAATCCGCCACGGTCATGGCAACGTCATAGACACCTTGGCCAAGAAGCGGAAAGATCTCGGACAGGCCGAGGCCCATCTGGTTATGGGTGGTCAGGTCAACGCTGAAATCGGAATTCGCAGGCAGGATCTCGGTCCAGAAGGGAGCCTCGTACTGGCCATGCAACGGCAGGCCGGACCAAGACCCGACGACCGAGAGATCTTGGGCATTGGCCGCGCCTGCAAGGGCAGTGGTGGCGGCAAGGATGGCTGTCAGGTTTCTCATGGGTAACTCTCCGTGTTGGGTGTTTTCATGGATGATAGATTGTGGTTTCGGCATCTTCGGCCACGTCGGCGATCAACATGTGGCCGGGCGAATGGGTGATGCAAAGTGAAAGACGCGCGTCCTGAAGGACGTTCTGCGGAGTGACGCCGCAGGCCCAATAGACAGGCACTTCGCCGTCGCGCACATCAACCGCATCACCATAGTCGGGCAATGCCAGGTCCTGGATACCAAGCGCGCGCGGATCACCCGTGGCAATCGGCGCGCCGTGCGCGTGAGGAAAGCGTGCGCTGATGGCATAGGCGCGGTCGACCATGTCCACCGGGATCGGGCGCATCGTAACAACCATATTACCGTGGAAAGGCCCCGCCGGCTGCAATGCGATGTTGGTGTTGAACATCGGCACATTCAGGCCGTTTTCGATGTGCCGGACCGGGATACCGTCCCGTTGCAGGACATTTTCAAAAGTGAAGGAGCACCCAAGCGCCACGGTCACGAGGTCATCGCGCCAGAGGTCGATGATATCGGTCTGCTCGCCCGTCAGAATGCCGTCGCGAAAGATCCGGTATCGTGGGACGTCGGTGCGGATGTCGATATCTGCGCCAAGCGTCGGCAGCATCGGGTCGCCCGTTTCCGACACACCTACGACCGGGCACGGTTTTGGATTCCGCTGGCAAAAACGCAAGAAATCAAGCGCATGGATGGCAGGGATGATCGCAAGGTTGCACTGCAATCTTCCGGGTGCCCTGCCTGCTGTATGCCCCGTGAACAATCCTGCACGGATCTCATCGCGGATCACCGTTGCATCAATCCTGGCCTGAGTGTTCATCGACTGCTCCCCCGTACTGGCATTGCAAACTCTCACACTCCTGTGAAATTAAATCAAATTATCATTTTCTGTTCCGGGTGATAGAAAATTTGGATACCTATCCGGGATGAGCGACGTGCCAGACCTCGGCCACGTCACGGGCAATCCGGGCGCTGGTTTCATTCAGGAAACTGCGCGGCTCGGCCAGATAGGAGGCAGTGAATTCCAGCGGCGACAGGGGCAGACCGGGATCAAATTCCGCCACCTGGCCCGCCGTCAGGAACGGCGCCGCCAGCACGCGCGGGTACGGCCCGACCGCGATCCCCGCCGCAATCATCCGCAAGCTCGCAGAGATCGAGGCGGAGGTGAAAATGCGCAACTTTGGCCCCAGACGGTCGGCCAGAACGGACGTCAACTCGCGATGCGGCCGTGTCCTGGCGGCGTAGGAGATGACAGGGATCTTGCTGAGATCGACCTCACTCAGATGGGTTGCACGATACCAATGCAAGTCGAACTGCGGCAGCGGAACATTCTTGACCGAAAATTCCGAGACCGGCCCCATCAGAAACACCAGATCCAGCCGCCGTTCCACCAGCGCGTCACGCAGATTGCCGGAGATATCGACAGTAAGGTCCACGTTCACCCGAGGATAAGCTGTTGCAAACGCCAGAAGAAACTCTGGCAGCCACGCCTGTGCTATGGTCTCGGACGCGCCGATACGAAACACTCCTTCGGTTTCCGACGCATTGCCGACGCGGTTCTTGATCTCTTCCTCCACGAACAGCAGCTGCTCGGCGTAGGCGAGCAGTTGCTGGCCATGTTTGGTCAGGATCAGCGCCCCGGGGCCGCGTTCGAACAGCCGTACTTTCAGCTCTGCCTCAAGGGTAGAAATACGTGTGGAAACGGCGGGTTGCGACAGGTTTAGACGGTCCGAGGCCTTTCGGAAGCCGCCCAGTCGGGCAACCCACAGAAACGTGCGGATTTGCTCAAACGTCACCTCAGCCCCTCATAGCAGCGATGGCACATCCCAGATCTGCGCCATGTAGTCCCGGATCGTGCGGTCCGAGGAAAAGTGGCCGGATCCTGCGATGTTGCGCAGGGCCATTCGGGTCCAGTGCGCGGGATCCGCGTAGGCCGCATCGACGCGCATTTGTGCCGCTACGTAGGCGTCAAAGTCGGACGCGACAAGAAACGGGTCGTGATACCATGTGGCATCCGACAGACCGTGGTAGCGCGTCGGCTCTTCGGGCGAAAACCGCCCCTCCACGATCAATTGCAATACGTTTTGCAACACGGGGCTGGCCTCGATCGCCTTGTGCGCATGATCCTTCACCGCATAGCGCGCCTGAACCTCGTCCGCGTCCATGCCGAACAGGAAGAAGTTGTCCGCCCCCACCCGCTCCCGGATTTCGACGTTGGCGCCATCCAGCGTACCGATGGTCAACGCACCGTTCATGGTGAATTTCATATTGCCGGTGCCCGACGCCTCTTTGCCCGCCGTGGAGATCTGTTCCGACAGATCCGCAGCCGGGATCAGTCGCTGCGCCATGGAGACGTTGTAATTTGCCGGGTAGATCACTTTCAGGCGGTCGCCCACCACTGGGTCTGCATTAACAACGCAGGCCACATCGTTGATAAGGCGGATAATGTCCTTGGCGATGAAGTACCCCGGCGCGGCTTTGCCGCCGAAGATCTTCACCCGAGGCGTCCAGTCCTTGTCCGGGTGTTCACGGATCGCATGCCAGCGGGCGATGGTTTCAAACACGTTGAGTAGCTGGCGCTTGTATTCATGTATGCGCTTGATCTGGACGTCGAACATGGCGTCGGGATTGATCGCAACACCCATATTGCGCTGCACCCAATGGGCCAGCGCCACCTTGTTGGCGCGCTTCGCCGCGGCAATCGCGTCAAGCACGCCCGGATCCGCCTCGAACGCCGACAAGCCCGACAGACGGCCAAGGTCCGTGACCCAGCCCTCGCCAATTGTCCCTGTGATGACCTCCGACAGCGCCGGATTGGCCAGCTTGATCCAGCGGCGCGGTGTCACGCCGTTGGTCTGGTTCAGGATCCGGCCGGGATGGAGCGCGTTCAGCTCCGCGAAGACGGTCTTCCCCATCAGATCCGTATGCAGAGCCGAGACCCCGTTCACATGCGCGGCCATCACAAACGCCAGCGTCCCCATATGTACCTGATCGCCATGGACGATTTGCAGGTGCGGGGCGCATCCCGTGGCAGCGTGGTGATCGGCGTCTATGCGCTGGATGATCTGCATGTGGTGCGGCAGTACACGACCCATCAGCCATGTGGACCAAGTCTCCAGCGCTTCGGGCAGAAGCGTGTGGTTGGTGTAGTTCAGACAGGCGCCCGCGATACTGCGGGCCTGCCCGAACGCCAGGCCGTGATCCGTGATCAGAAGGCGGATCAGTTCCGGTCCCGCAAGCGCGGGATGGGTATCATTCATCTGAATGGCCACCTTCTGAGGTAGCAGGCTGAGGTCATCATACTCGGACAGAAAGCGGCGCAGGATGTCTTGCAGCGCGGCGGAGACGAGGAAGAATTCCTGTTTCAGGCGCAATTCCTTGCCGCTGTCGGTGGTGTCCTCGGGATACAGCACGCGGCTCAGCGTGCGCGCCAACGCCTCGGGCCTGGCGGCTTCCGCATGGTCGCCGGAGTTGAAGCGATCCAGATCGAACAGGTCTGTGGGATGCGATCCCCACAGGCGCAGGGTGTTGGCCCACTTTGCCTGCCAGCCGACGATCGGCGTGTCATAGGCACGCGCCAGGACCGTCTCCGCCGGTGTCCAGATCTCACCGTCCATGTGGCCCTTGAACGGGATCGTATAGGCAGCCTCCAGCCGCTCGAACTCCCATGGGTGGCGCTGGTTCAACCAGTCCTCGGGCCGTTCGACCTGCCTGCCGCCCTCGAACCGCTGACGGAACAGGCCGTGCTCATAGCGAATGCCATAGCCGAAGGCCGGGCAGCCGAGCGTCGACATGCTATCGAGGAAACAAGCAGCCAAACGCCCCAGACCGCCATTGCCAAGCGCGGCATCCGGCTCATCCTCCACCACATCGGCCAGCGCGATGCCGTCGTCCGCCAGGACCTCTCGCACAGTGTCATGCAGGCCGAGGTTGACCATCGCATCCTCCAGGATCCGACCGATCAGAAACTCCATCGACAGATAATAGACCCGCTTTCCCTGCGCCTCATAGGTGCGGCGAGTGGCATCGAACCACGGCTCCACGATCAGATCGCGCACCGAATAGCTGACCGCCATGCGCCAGTCGTAAAGGCTTGCGTGGGCTTTATCCTTGCCGAGCGTATAGGTCAGATGTTGCGCGATCCGCGCGCGCAGGGCCTCAGCGGAAAGGTCGCTCATGGCATTCATTTGGGACGTCCTTCATATCATGGTGTGCGGCAATGGCCCCCGCGCTCCGGGTGTTGCGCCCGACGTGCCACGTTCTGGCCTGAATGAACAGGTGCCTCAGGTCACGACACTGGGCGCATCACGCCCGGTCAGGCGTTTGAGGTTTGACACCAACAAGGCGGCGTTCACCACCGGCTTCAACGCCGTCGCCGTCTCTTGATCGAGGGCATCGGGCGCGGTTTCCAACCGTTCCAGATAGACGCGGATCGTGGCTCCCTCCGTGCCAGTACCAGACAGGCGGAACACGGCGCGCGCGCCGCCCTCAAACCCCACACGGATGCCCTGCCCGGTGGAGCAGGAGCCGTCGACCGGGTCATCGTAGGCAAACTCATCGGCGAAGGTGATCGTCAAGGTGCCGACATTCAGTCCCGGCATTTCCGACAGCCGAGAGCGCAGGGATGCCATCATGGCGTCGGCCTTGGCGGCATCCACGTCCTCATAATCATGGCGCGTATAGTAGCAGCGGCCGTAGGTGGCCCAGAAATCGCTCATCAGATCGGCTACGGATTTGCCCGTTTCGGCCAGGATATTCAGCCACAACAGGACCGCCCACAGGCCATCCTTCTCGCGCACGTGGTCCGATCCGGTGCCGGCACTTTCTTCACCGCACAGGGTCACTTTCCCGGCATCGAGCAGATTGCCGAAGTATTTCCAGCCCGTGGGCGTCTCGTAGCATCCGATCCCCATTGCATCGGCCACGCGGTCCACCGCACGCGATGTGGGCATGGAGCGGGCCACGCCCGCAAGGCCCTTTGCATAGGCAGGCGCGAGGTGGGCGTGGGCGGCCAGAACGGCCAGACTGTCGGACGGCGTCACATATTGGCCACGGCCCACGATCATGTTGCGATCGCCGTCGCCGTCGGATGCCGCGCCGAAATCCGGGGCATCGTCGCCCATCATCTCTGCCATAAGTTCCCTGGCCCACACCGGGTTCGGGTCAGGGTGGCCCTTGCCAAAATCCGGCGAAGGCGTGCCGTTGATGACCGTGCCCTTGTCAGCGCCCAGGCGGTCTTCCAGGATCGCGTGGGCATAGGGGCCGGTGACGGCATGCATGGCATCAAACCGCATCCGGAAGCCCGAGCCGAACAGGGCTGCGATCTTGTCAAAGTCGAACAGAGCTTCCATCAGCGCGGCATAGTCAGTGACGGGGTCAACCACTTCCACCACCATACCGCCCAGGTTCAGCTCGCCCTGCGTGTCAAGATCCACATCTTGCGCCCTCACGATGTGGTACTGCGTGATCTCTGTGGTGATCCGGTAAATTTTCTCGGTCACGCCCTCGGTCGGCAGGCCCGCCATTGGGACCGTTGTATTTCAGGCCGAAATCACCGTCCGCGCCGCCCGGATTATGGCTGGCCGACAGGATCAGCCCGCCATCCGCTTCACGTTTGCGGATCAGGTGCGAGGCCGCAGGCGTGGACAGGATACCGCCCTGCCCGACCACCGCACGCGCGGCCCCGTTGGCCGCCAGCATCCGCAGGATCACCTGAATTGCACGGTCGTTGAAGTAGCGCCCGTCACCGCCCACAATCAGCGATTTGCCCTGCACGCCGCCTATGCCGTCGATGATCGACTGCACATAGTTTTCAAGGAAATGCGGCCCCTGAAACGTCCGGGTTTTTTTGCGAAGGCCCGAGGTGCCGGGCTTTTGACCTTCAATCGGTGTGGTTGTGACAGTCTCGGTCATGGGCGACGTCTCCTTTATGGGCTGTTTGCAGGGTCTAGCACGAAAACAACGACGGAGTTCGCATCGACGTCGAATCCGGCGCGAGCAGCGGTCGGGTCCGGCAGCGCGGTGTCGAAGCGGCGCACCCAACAGGTATCGTCAGGCGCGGGTGGCGGTGTGATCCGGACCTCGCCTCCGACATTAAGAACGACCAGTAAAGCACTGGAATGGTTGACATAGGCCGGTGTGCCGGACGCCATGCGCATCTCGGCGACAAGGATCTTGTGATCGGGATTGTTCCAATCACTTTGCGCCATCGGTGTTCCATCGAGTTTGCGCCAGAACAGATCGTTCTCACCGTCCAACCGCCGCTCCAGCGAATGCAGAAAACGGCGTTGGCGCAATACCGGATTGGCCGCGCGGAAGGCGACCGCCTTCTGGCAGAAACTGAGGAAATCCGCATCCGCATCCGCCCAGTCAACCCATCCGATGGGGCTGTCCTGGCAATAGGTGTTGTTGTTGCCGCCCTGAGTATTGGCGATTTCGTCGCCCGACAGAATCATCGGCGTGCCCTGGCTCAGCATCAGAGTCGCCATCAGATTGCGCATCCGGCGCTTGCGGGCGGCCTTGATGCCCTCGTCTTCCGTTTCGCCCTCGACCCCGAAGTTATCGGAGTGGTTGTTGGAATGCCCGTCACGGTTATCCTCGCCATTGGCGACGTTGTGCTTCTCTTTGTAGCTGACCAGATCGCGCAGGGTGAAGCCGTCGTGGGCAGTGAGGAAATTGACCGAGGATGTGGCCGCGCGCCCATCATGGTCGAAAAACAGCGCCGAACCGCTGAGCCGTCCCGCCATGTCAGCCGTGACCCCGCCATCGCCGCGCCAGAACCGACGCGTGTCGTCGCGGAAATGGTCGTTCCACTCGGTGAAGGGGGCCTGATAGGCGCCCAACTGGTAGCCGTCGGGTCCAATATCCCATGGCTCCGCAATCAGTTTCACCCGGTTGAGGACCGGGTCCTGGCGGACGGCCCGAAAAAACGGCCCGTCGCGGTCAAACACGCCGCGTGTGCGGCCAAGGGAGCTGCACAAATCAAACCGGAACCCATCGACGTGCATCACTTCGACCCAATACCGCAGGCTATCCATCACCATGCGCAGTACAAACGGATTGTCGAAATTCAACGAATTGCCGCAACCGGCATCATTGACGTAGTAGCGCTTGTTTTCCGCCAGACGATAGTAGCTGGCGTTGTCAAATCCCCGGAAATTGAAGGTCGGACCAAGCTCTGACCCCTCCGCGGTGTGATTGTAGACCACATCCAGGATCACCTCGATCCCGGCGGAGTGAAACCGCGCCACCATCTGCTGAAATTCCGCGATCTGGGTGCCGGACATGTACCGGGGCTCGGGCGCGAAAAAGCCGGTGGTCATGTAGCCCCAGTAGTTCGTCAGACCCTTTTCGCCCAGAAACCGATCGTCGATGAAAGCGTGAACGGGCAGCAACTCGATCGATGTGACGCCAAGGGTGTTGAGGTGATCGAGGATCGGTGCGGAGGCCATCGACAGGTATGTGCCGGGGTTGGCAACACCCGGATGGGTCTGGGTCAGGCCCTTCACATGCGCCTCATAGAGCACCGTCTTGTTCATCGGGTGGCGTGGCAGCGCATCGTCGCCCCAGCTGAACGAAGGGTCGACCACAACGGAGCGCGGCATATAGGGCGCGCTGTCACGGGCATCAAAACTGAGGTCCGCATCGGCATGGCCCTGGGTGAAACTGTGCAGCGCATCATTCCATTCCGGGTGGCCCGTCAGGCGCTTGGCGTAGGGGTCCATCAGAAGTTTGTGGTGGTTGAAGCGGTGTCCGTTCTTGGGCTCGTAAGGACCGTGGACCCGGAAGCCATAGCGCTGCCCCGGTCCCACGTCCGGCATATAGCCGTGCCAGACATGGCCATCACGCTCGGGCAGTTCGATGCAGGCAGCCTCGCCCCCTTGCTCGTCATACAGGCACAGGATCACGGCCGTTGCATGGCGCGAGAAGACGGCGAAGTTCACGCCATGGCCGTTGAAGGTGGCCCCCAGGGGATTGGGGGACCCGGCCTCGATTGTCGGAATGTCAGGCATCAGCGGAGAGCGCATCCATATAGAGGGTGTGGTAGCGGGCAGCGGAGGTGTCCCAGCCCACGGGCTGCTTCATGGCATTGCGTTGCAGCGACGACCAGACCCTGGGCTGCGCGTAGAGGTCGCACAACCGGTCGAAACCGTTCGCCAGTGCCGGGGCCTCGATCGGCGACACCTGGATGCCTGTGGCCACGCCTCGTGCAAGGGCGGCGGGGGAGGCATTGATCACGGTATCCGCCAGTCCTCCGGTCAGTGTCACCAGCGGGACCGTTCCGTAGCGCAGCCCATAGAGCTGCGTCAGCCCACAAGGCTCGAACCGGGATGGCACAAGGATCGCATCGCCGCCCGCGATCATCCGGTGCGACAGGGCCTCGTCATAGCCGATGCGGACCGAAACGCCGGGATGTGCCGCGGCAACTTCGTGCAGAGCCACTTCAAGGGCGGCGTCGCCGGATCCCAGAAGCGCCAGTTGGCCACCCCGGTCCAGCAGTGTCGGCAGAGCGTCCAGAAGGATATCAATGCCCTTCTGCTCCGACAACCGGGACACGAGCACGCAGAGCGGCCCGTCAGACTTCGGCAGGCCGAACTCCTTGCGCAGCGCACGGGTGTTGGCGGTTTTGCCCTTGAGGGTGGTATAGGCCTTGATTGCCGGGTCCGTGGCAGGGTTCCAGACGTCAGTGTCGATCCCGTTCACGATCCCCACCAGATCGGCGCGACGGTGACGCAGAACACCTTCCATACCCATACCGAAATGCGGCGTCATCAACTCCTCCGCATAGGTCTGCGACACGGTGGAGATCTTGGCCGCCCCCATCAGGCCCGCCTTGAGGGCGCTGATCTGCCCCCAGAACTCATAGGCATGGGCGTGGAACCGGTCGTAGGACAGCCGCAGCGATGCCATCCGCTCGCCCGGCGCGTTGCCGTGGAAGGCAATGTTGTGGATGGTGAAGACAAATGGCACGGGGCTGCCCAGGCCGACAAGGTATTCCGGCACCAGTCCCGCCTGCCAGTCATGGCCGTGGATGAGATCGGGCATCCAGCCATCAGCGCCGTTTTTCGCCACGAAAGCAGCAGCATAGCTAAGAGCGGCAAACCGTTCCGGATTGTCGGGCCAGTCCGATTGCGACGCGTCCAGATAGAGGCCGCCCGGCCTGTCGAACAGATGATCCGCCCGCAGGATCAGCAGATCCAATCCGGCGTGCTCCACGGCCAGAACCTCTGACCTGCCGCCGAACAGATCCTTGAACGTCACCACAACGCGGCCCTTGCCCACCGCCTTCAACACGCCCGGATATCCCGGGATCAGCGTCCGCAACCTGTCGCCCTGCCCGGCCATCGCTGCGGGCAATGCACCCACAACATCCGCCAGCCCGCCGGTCTTCACCAGCGGGGCGCATTCAGAGGCAACGGAGAGGACCTGCACCATGGATCAGCCCTTCGCCAGTTCCGCCGCGCGGGCGTCCAGCATCGCCTGGGTGATCAGCGTCACTCCGCGTTCGGTGACCCGGAACCAGCGCTTGTCCTCGGCTGAATCCTCGCCCACGACCAGCCGTTCGGGGATCACCACGCCGCTGTCGATTACCACGTGGCGCAGGCGCGCACGGCGGTTGACGACCACATTGGGCAGGACAACCGCGTGATCGAGCACTGCGTAGGAGTTGGTGTGGACGTTGGTGAACAGCACCGAATTGCGCACCTCGGTGCCCGAGATGATGCAGCCGCCCGACACCATGGATGAAATCGCCATGCCGCGGCGGTCCGACTCGTCGTGGATGAACTTGGCGGGGGGGACCGACTCCGAGTAGGTCCAGATCGGCCAGCTTTTGTCCCATAAATCAAGGTCGGGCGTGAAGTTGGTCATGTCGATGTGCGCCTCCCAGAAGGCATCGACGGTGCCGACGTCCTTCCAGTAGACCGGAGCGCCTTCCGCGCGGACGCAGCTGTTGTCATAGCGGTGCGCCATCGCCTTGCCATTGGCCACAATTCCGGGGATCAGGTCGCTGCCAAAGTCATGCGACGACTCTGCGTCAGCGGCATCTTTCACCAGCAGGTCACGCAGGTAGGACCATTTGAAGACGTAGATGCCCATCGACGCCAAAGCGCTGTCGGGATCGTCCGGCATGGCGGGCGGATCGGCGGGTTTCTCAAGAAACGACGTGATCCGGTCATCGGCATCGGTGGCCATGACGCCGAAGGCCACCGCCTCCATCCGGGGCACGGTCAGGCAGCCGACGGTCACGTCCGCGCCGCTTTCCACATGCTCTCGCAGCATGATCTCGTAGTCCATCTTGTAGATGTGGTCGCCTGCAAGGATCACCACGTAATCCACGTCGTAGCTGTCCACGATATCGATGTTCTGTGTCACCGCGTCGGCGGTGCCCGCATACCAGGCCTCGGTCCCGGTGCGTTGGGAGGCGGGCAGAATATCAAGGAATTCGTTGCGTTCCGCACGAAAGAATGTCCAGCCGCGTTGCAGGTGCCGGATCAATGAGTGCGCCTTGTATTGCGTTGCGATCGCCATCTTGCGGATGCCGGAGTTGAGCGCGTTCGACAGTGCAAAGTCGATGATCCGCGCCTTCCCCCCGAACGGCACGGCGGGCTTCACGCGCCTGTCCGTCAGCTCCCGCAGGCGCGAGCCGCGCCCGCCCGCCAGCACAAATACCATGGACCGTTGGGTCAATCGCTTCTTTTCCATCGTCTCGTCCCTCCCTTATTTTGTCTTGTCGCGCTTCAGCTTGAACACCAACGTCGACAGCGGTGGCACCGTGATGGAGATCGAGGCCCTGTGCCCATCGCAGTCGATGTCCTCGGACATCACCCCCCCCAGATTGCCGCGATTTCCGCCGCCGTAGATGTCCGCATCGGAATTTAGCGCTTCCTCCCAGAAGCCCGCCGCCGGAACACCAATTCTGAACGCCACCCTCTCCACCGGCGTGAAGTTGCACATGACCACAACCGGGGCGTCACCCGTGTTGCCGTACCGCGCGAACGCCATGGTGGACTGTGCCGGATCATTGGCGATCCATGCAAAACCCTCGGGCAGGCAGTCGTTGACATGCAACGCGGGCGTCTCGCGGTAGAGCGTGTTGAGATCGCGTACCAGGCCCTGCACGCCGCCGTGGTCAGGCTGGCTTGCCGCGTCCCAGTTCAGATCGCCGTCGTGGCTCCATTCCTCAGGTTGCGCAAACTCGCATCCCATGAACAGCAGCTTCTTGCCGGGGTGCATCCACATGAAGCCGTAAAATGCGCGCAGGTTGGCGAATTTCTCCCAGGTATTGCCCGGCATCTTCGACAGCATGGAGCCTTTTCCGTGCACCACTTCGTCATGGCTGATCGGCAGAATGAAATTCTCCGAGTACTGCCACATGATCGGGAGTGTCATGTCGTCGTGGTGATGGGCGCGGTGGATCGGGTCCATCTCCATGTAGCTGCAGCGTGTCGTTCATCCAGCCCATGTTCCACTTGTAGCCAAAGCCGAGGCCACCTGCGTGAACCGGCTGCGAGACACCGGGAAACGAGGTGCTTTCCTCCGCCACGGTCATCACGCTGGCATCCGCGCCGTACACGGCGACGTTCATCTCCTGCAGGAACGCGATGGCCTCGTAGTTCTCCCGACCGCCATCCCTGTTGGCGATCCATTGCCCCTCATCGCGGCTGTAATCCCGATACAGCATCGAGGCGACCGCATCCACGCGCAGCCCGTCGAGGTGGTATTCCTCCATCCAGTACAGGGCGTTGGCGACGAGGTAGTTTCTCACCTCGGTGCGCCCGTAATTGTAGATCAGGGTGTTCCAGTCCTGGTGAAACCCTTCTTTCGGGTCGGCGTGTTCATAAAGCGCCGTGCCGTCGAACCGCGCCAGGCCATGATCATCCGTCGGGAAGTGCCCCGGTACCCAATCGAGCAACACGCCAAGGCCCGCCTGGTGCGCCGCGTCGACAAAATCACGGAACTCATGGGGCGGGCCGAACCGGATCGTGGGCGCATAAAGGCCCACAGGCTGATAGCCCCAGGACCCGTCGAAGGGGAATTCCGAGACCGGCAGCAATTCGATATGCGTAAAGCCCATCCACTTGACGTAGCCCACCAGATCCTCGGCCATTTCCTTGTAGGACAAGGGCCTGCCGCCATCGTCCCACTTGCGGCGCCACGATCCAAGATGCACTTCGTAGATCGACACAGGCGCCGTGCGGTCGGCTGCCTGCGCCCGCGACGCCATCCAGTCGGCATCATCCCAGCCATAGCCCTTGATGTCCCGCACCACCGACGCCTTTTCCGGCGGATGCTGGGAGCCAAATCCCATGGGATCCGCCTTCAGCCGCGTCACCCCATCCGCTCCGGTGATCGCGAACTTGTACAACACGCCATCGCCCGCCCCCGGAACCACAGCCTCCCATACCCCGGTCTCACCGGCAGGCGTCATCGGATGCGCGCCGCCATCCCAATGGTTGAACTCCCCCACCACACCCACATGCCGGGCGTTCGGAGCCCAGACCGCAAAGTGCGTCTCGCCCTCGCGGACATGGGCGCCCAACACACGCCAAAGCTCTCTGTGTGTGCCTTCGCTCAGCAGATAGCGGTCAAAGTCGGTTATCAGGGGGCTGGGGGCCGCAGAAGGTCCTGCATCGGCCGAAGCGGATTTCGAGCCCTTGGTTGTCTTTTTCGCCACAATCTCACCCTCGCTGGCCTGCGCGCGCGCATTTACGATATTTATGATAGCGCTAACACACCGGAACTGCCATTGCCTCCCCAAAATGCGGAAACAGCGGCCGAACCGCTTGTGTTTCCGACATAACATGGCGCAGCTTCCTACAGGGAGCGTATCTGCGCCAGCAAAAACTGAGATCAAGAATAGGAACTGATATGAGGGAATGGTGGCGCGATGCGGTGATCTATCAGATCTATCCGCGGTCGTTTCAGGACAGCACCGGCGATGGTGTGGGCGATCTTGCGGGCATCACGCGGCGGCTGCCCTATGTGGCGGATCTGGGGGTGGATTGCATTTGGCTCTCACCGATCTTTGCCAGCCCTCAAAAGGATATGGGCTACGATGTCTCTGACTATCTGGCCGTGGATCCCTTGTTCGGCACCCTGGATGATTTCGATACGATGATCGAAACCGCCCATGGCCTGGGCCTCAGGGTTATCACCGATCAGGTGCTGTCGCATACGTCAGATCAGCACGACTGGTTCAGGGCCTCGCGCCGCGACCGCACCAATGACTACGCGGATTGGTATGTCTGGGCCGATCCGCTCCCCGATGGCTCCCCGCCCACCAATTGGCACAGCCACTTCGGCGGTCCGGCGTGGGAATTCGATCCCGGTCGCGGGCAGTATTACCTGCACAACTTCCTCGCCTCCCAGCCCGATCTGAATTTCCACAATCCGGACGTCCGGGACGCGATCCTTGAGACCTGTAAATTCTGGCTTGACCGCGGCCTTGATGGGTTCCGCCTCGATACGGTGAACTACTACGTCCATGATCAGAAGCTGCGCTCCAACCCGCCCGCGCAGGCCAAGCCGCAGGTGATGGCGACGGACCTCTATGGGATGCAGGACAATATCTACAACAAGACCAGGCCCGAGAACGTCGCGTTTCTGGAGAGGTTGCGAAAGCTCACGGACCGGTATGACGACATCATGATGGTCGGCGAAGTCGGCGAGATGGGCCGCCGCTCCATCGAGATCATGGGCGAATATACCAAAGGCTCCGGCAGGCTGCATATGGCCTATTCCTTCGCCATGCTCGGCCCCGATTTCACCGCCGAACACTTCCGCGACTGCATCGAAGGGTTTCAGCGCCACGCCCCCGATGGACACCCCTATTGGTCGTTCTCCAATCACGATGTCTTCCGCCATGTGACAAGGTGGAAGGACCATGCGGTCGACCCCGACACCATGGCGCGGTTCGCGATCAAGATGCTGCTCGCGTTTGAGGGAACCATCGGTATCTACCAGGGCGAAGAGCTTGGCCAGCTGGAGACGGACATGGAGTTCGAGGAGCTCACCGATCCCCCTGCCCTGCGCTACTGGCCAGCCGTCAAGGGCCGCGATGGTTGCCGCACACCTATGGTCTGGGAGAAGGACGCGCTGAACGCAGGTTTCTCGGACGCAAAGCCATGGCTTCCGGTCAAGGCTCCGCAAGCCTCCCGCGCGGTCGATGCGCAACCTGCGGGCGGTATCCTGGCCTTCTACAAGGACGCCATCGCCTACCGCAAAACCGCCCCCGCGCTGCGTGAGGGGCGCACGGAATTCATCGCTCTGCCCGAGCCACTGCTGGCGTTCCGGCGGATACACGGCGACCAGACGCTGACCTGTGTGTTCAACCTTTCCAGGCAGGAGATTGTGCTCCGCGTCACCGGTGACGGCACGCTGGATGGCCCGGCCCACGCAACCCTGAACGCCGGTGCGCTGACGCTGCCTGGCAACGGCTACGCCTATATCGCCCACAAGGGCGCGTTGACCCTGACAGGAGAATGACCATGACTGTGCACACTGAACGTCTGTCGCGCCTGCGCACCCGGATGCAGGAAACCGGGACCGATCTGGTGGCCCTTGGCCCGACGAGCCACATGGTGTGGCTGTCCGGCGCCGATCCCCACGGGGATGAACGGCCCGTGCTGCTGCTCGTCAGCCAGACCCACGCGGGGTTTTTGATGCCCGCGCTCAACGCCAATTCGGTGCGGCAGGTGACGGATCTTCCGTTCGAGACATGGACGGATGAGGACGGTCCATCGGCGGCGCTCACCACCTTGCTGGCCGCGTGCGACGCAGACACACCGGAGCTGACTGTCGCCATCGACGAAGCGATGCGCGCCGATGTCGCGCTGTTGCTGCTCGATACCATGGACGCGCCGGTGCGGCGGTTCTCTGACACCACGCTTGGCTATTTGCGAGCATTGAAAGACTCTAGTGAAATCAATGCTTTAAGGGCTTGCTCAAGGTTGAACGACCAGGCCGCCATGGCCGGGTTCGAGGCGCTGCGCGTCGACATGTCCGAAAAAGATGTCGCCCGCGTGATCACCGATCACTACAAGGCCAACGGCGCAAAACCGGAATTTACCATCGTCGCTTTCGGCCCCAACGGAGCCTTCCCGCACCACCACACCGGAGACGCGACGCTGGAGGAAAACATGTCGGTGCTGATCGACACCGGGTGCCGCCTGGAGGGCTACCCCTCGGACATGACCCGCTGCGGCTGGTTCGGGGACGCGCCGGATGCCGAGTTCCTGCAAATCGCCTCCGTCGTGGAAGAGGCCGTGCACGCCGCACTGGCCACCGTCCGCCCCGGAGCCCGCGCCCGGGACATCGACGCCGCAGCGCGCGACGTGATAACGGCGGCAGGCTACGGCGCGCACTTCGTGCATCGAACCGGCCACGGATTGGGCCTCGACATTCATGAGCCGCCCTACATCACCGCAACGTCGGACGCGGAGTTGCAGGAGGGCCATGTCTTTTCCATCGAGCCGGGCATCTATCTGGAAGGCCGCTTCGGCGTTCGGTTGGAGGATATCGTCACGGTCACGGAAGACGGCGCGCAGATCCTGTCGCGCCTGCCACGCAACATCTGGACGGGGTGACGCGATGCTGCCGCCGATCCGGGACTGGGACGATGCCTTCGCCAACATGGCCCATATTCCGGGATCCGAGGCGCTGCCGGATCGGTGGACAGCGCAGGCGAGCGCGTATCGGGACGGTGGGGTCCTCATCGAGCGGGACATCCCCTACGGCACCCATCCCCGCGAGGTCTTCGATATCGTGCATCCCGACGGCCCGCCAAAGGGCCTTCTGGTGTTCATTCACGGCGGCTATTGGATGGCGCTCGACAAATCTTACTGGACCGATCTGGCGGAGGGTGCGCGGCTGAACGGATGGGCCGTTTGCCTTCCCAGCTATACGCTTGCGCCGGAGGCCCGGATCACCGCGATGACAGCGCAAGTTGGTGCGGCCATCACCGCCGCCAGCGCCCGCGTTCCGGGTCCTGTTCACATCTGCGGCCATTCCGCGGGGGGCCATCTGGCAACCCGGATGATCTGCGCCGACACCGCCCTGCCGCCAGAGGTGCTGGCGCGCCTTCGTCAGGTCACGTCGATCAGCGGTGTCCACGATCTGCGCCCATTGCTGCATACGGCGCTCAATGACACGCTCGGGCTGGATGAGGCAGAGGCCCTGGCCCAAAGCCCCGCCCTGCAGCGCCCCGCCTGTGCCACGCCACTGACGGCCTGGGTCGGTGGCGGGGAGAGGCCAGAGTTCATTCGCCAGTCCCGGCTGTTGGCACAGATGTGGGAGGGCCTTGATGTCCCGACCAACTGTGTTGTCGACGGCCGGCACCACCACTTCTCGGTGATCGACGCCCTGCGTGATCCGTCCAGCGCGCTGACGGCCTGCGTTCTTGGTCCGGACCAACCGCCCGCCCGCGCCTGACCCCTCGGCGGTTCAGGTCCGCACCTTTGCGCGCTGCACATTTCCTCACCCAAAGCATGGTCGAAGACCACGGGGGATCCACCTTGCCGGGCCAGGTGGATCCCGTTTTGGCCGCCTGACCGACAGGAGCCATTCGTGCTCAAGCGCAGGGGCCGCCGCTTCGATCCGGCCGAGTTGGAACACCTGCACCGGGCGGATCGGACCCCTGATCTTTATGCGGTGTCATCGGCGGCGCGCGCCGCTATCTCTGCGCTGACGTAGCGCCGGTCTCGCAGGCCATCTTTGACGATGATCCTGCCGCCATGGTGTCTGTGTGTCTTGAATTCGGCTCCGAACCTGCACTGCGCCGGAACACCGCTTGCGTCGTCGACAAAAAGCGCCTGATCCTGACCGCATGCAGCGTCGCGCCGTCGAAAGATCAGAAGCAGGGCACGATCATTTCCGACGGCGGTGTCAGCAAGCGACGTGCCAGGGTGTCGTGACAGCGGCCTCTGTCCCCTGATCCGGATCAGAGCGCGAAGGGCTTTGCGCCGATCAGGACGAGGTGCCCAGTTCGCGCGCCACGAATCCGTCGTTCATTGCCTCTTCCACAAAAGCATCCAATGTGCCGATCATCGGGTTGTCCCTGCCCGGAAGAACCATCGCCTGTTTCACGCTGGTGAGGCATCCGGGCAGAACGCGATAGCCATCGTCATCCCTGAAATAGCGCTCCAAAGTCGCCCGGACTTCCGCGACAAGGTCGTATCCGCCGGCGCGAAACTCCTCAAAGCTGTCAGCCGGCGTACCGGAATGATGCAAGTGCGCATGCGCCAGATTGGCGGTCAGATACATGTCGTAAGCCGACCCGGACGACGTCAGGATACGCACACCGTCCTGGTCCGCTTCATCCACGTCCTTGATAGACCCGTGCGCGCGGGTGGCATAGGTCGCCTCGATCACGTGGTAGGGCCGGGTGAAGCTGAGCACCTTTGCCCTCGTGGCGTCGATCGCAAGGAAGCCGATGTCCCAGAGGTCTTTGTCCGCATCCGCGAAGACCTTGCCCGCGCCGTCGTAAATCACGGGCTCCAACCGGGCACTCAGACGTTCCGCCAACCGCCGCGCAAGCGCGGGGCTCACACCTCTGAGATTATCTCCCTCGGCCTGCACCAGCGCACGGTTCCCGGTGTTGATTGCAGCGCGAAGCACGCCGTTTTTGAGGATGGAAGAAAGGTCTTGGTCCATGATGAGCGGCTCCGACTGGGATACAGGGAAAGGTCCGGCCGGGACACTGGCCCGACCGCCCACAGATTGGGTCAGTCCGGCCTCTACGGCAACCCATATGCGAGGCGTCTCGGTGGGTGGTGGCGGAAGGCTGTGCGCCTGACGTCCGCCGAAACTCTCCGTTGCCATAGCAAAAACTTATGCTGACGACTCAGCTTTTCAATTGCCCGCACTATAGGCCAAATGACAAGGTCGATCCAATCTGATGAGAGGAAACGCTGATGTCAGACCAGAAAACCGCGCTTATCCTTTCGGCCCACGCAGCCGATTTCGTGTGGCGCTGCGGCGGCGCTATCGCGCTGCATGCAGAGCTGGGGTACGATGTCACTATCGCCTGCATGTCCTTTGGCGAACGCGGCGAAAGCGCCAGATTGTGGAAGGAAGGCAAGGCGTTGGACGAGGTCAAGGCGATCCGCCGCGCGGAGGCGGAAGCCGCCGCTGACGCGCTTGGCGCCCATGCGCTGGAATGCTTCGATCTTGGGGATTACCCGCTGGAATTGACCCGCGATGACAAGGTCAAACTCGTCGATCTGATCCGCAAGGTTCAGCCCGATTTCATGATGAGCCACAGCCAATACGACCCCTACAACACCGACCACATGTACATGACACAGGTCGCCCTTGAGGCGCGGATGATCGCGCAGGCCTGGGGGCATAACCCGGGTGAAAAGGTCCTCGGCGCGCCGCAACTCTACCTGTTCGAGCCGCACCAGACCGAGCAGATGGGCTGGAAGCCCGACACCTTCCTCGACATCACATCCGTCTGGGACAAGAAGCGCGCCGCAATGGAAGCGATGAACGGACAAGTGCATCTGTGGGACTACTACACACGGGTCGCGCAACAGCGCGCAAACCACTTCAAACGCAACTCCGGCGGGCAATCCGGCGGGCGCGATTGCCAATATGCGGAAGGGTTTCAGAGCATCTTCCCCCGCACGGTTGATGAGCTATGAGCGTCGTTGTTCAGGAAATTCCTCGCGCGGATCAAACGGTTATCGACGGTCTGGCCGCCTGCGGCGTGGCCACGGTCCACGAGGCGCAGGGGCGGATCGGCCTGCTGGCCTCCTACATGCGCCCGATCTATCGCGGGGCCTGCATCGGCGGGTCTGCTGTCACGATCCTCGCCCCGCCTGCGGACAATTGGATGCTGCATGTGGCGATTGAACAGCTGCACCCCGGGGACGTGATGGTGCTTGGGGTGACGTCGCCCTCGGATGCCGGATACTTCGGGGACCTGCTGGCAACATCCGCCATGGCACGGGGGTGTCGCGGGCTGATCATCGACGCCGGTGTGCGCGACGTCGAGGACCTTGAAAGGATGGGCTTCCCCGTCTGGTCCAAAGCCATCTGTGCACAGGGTACGATCAAGGAGACCCTCGGCTCGGTCAACGTGCCCGTCGTCTGCGCCGGTGCCGCCATAGACCCCGGCGATGTCATGCTGGCCGACGATGATGGGGTCTGCGTGGTCAAACGCGAGGACGCCGGCGAGGTGCTGGAAAAAGCCCGCGCGCGGGTCGCTTTGGAAGAGGAGAAGCGGCAACGCCTCGCCTCCGGCGAATTGGGTCTCGACATGTACAACATGCGCGAGCGGCTGCTGAAGGAGGGATTGCGCTATGTGTAAAACTTATGCCGGACCCCGCCGCACACCCCGTACACAGCCTGTACACAACCTGTACACAGAAATCGCAGCGCCATGACGGATGGCGTGCGGTGCATGTGGATGCGCGGGGGGACGTCGAAGGGCGGATACTTCCTTGGCGATGATCTGCCCGAGGACCGTGACGCCTTCCTGATGCGCATCATGGGAAGCCCCGACCCGCGCCAGATCGACGGCATGGGCGGCGCGGACCCGCTGACCTCCAAGGTCGCGGTGGTGTCCGGGTCCGCGCGCGACGGCATCGATGTCGACTACCTGTTTTTGCAAGTCGGCGTGGAGAACGCTCTGGTCTCCGACGGACAGAACTGCGGGAACATCCTGGCAGGCGTCGGCGGGTTTGCGATCGAGCGCGGTCTGGTGGAGGCACGTGACCCGGAAACCCGCGTCGCGATCTATATGGAGAACACGGGTCAGACGGCGGTGGCGACGGTGGCGACGCCCGGCGGCGTGGTCTGCTACGACGGCGACGCGGCCGTCGACGGCGTGCCGGGAACGGCGGCGGCCGTTCCGCTGGAGTTTGTGGGCACGGCAGGCTCCACCTGCGGAGCGTTGTTGCCAACGGGGCACGCGAGGGATGTGATTGAGGGCATTGAGGTCACGATGATCGACAACGGCATGCCCGTGGTCGTGTTGCGCGCCTGCGACATGGGGATCACGGGCGACGAGACGCGCGAGGCGCTGGACGGCAATGCGGAGCTGAAGCGGCGGCTGGAGGCCATCAGGCTGGCCTGCGGCCCGCTGATGAACCTGGGCGATGTGACCGACAAGACCGTTCCGAAGATGACCATGGTGAGCCCGCCGAGCCAAGGCGGTGCGATCTCCACCCGCACATTCATCCCGCACCGCTGCCACGCCAGCATCGGCGTCTTGGGGGCTGTTTCCGTGGCGACGGCATGCCTGTTGCCGGGATCTCCGGCGCAGGAATTGGCCGTGGTGCCGGAGGGGGCGTCGAAGCGCCTGGCGGTCGAGCACCCGATCGGGGAGACGACGGTGATCGCGACGGTTGACGGGGGCGACGTCACCTCTGCCGCGATCCTGCGCACGGCGCGCAAGCTGATGGATGGCCACGTTTTCGCCTGACATGTTTTCGCCTGAGGAGGCATGGGTATGGACGACGGTTATCTTCCGCTTCACTCAAGCCCCGAGGTGCCGGGCTTCAAGGTGCCAGCGGGTGCCGTCGACGCCCATTGCCATGTGTTCGGCCCCGGCGCTGTGTTCCCGTGGCATCCGGCGCGCAAGTATACGCCGTGCGACGCCGACAAGGAGCAGGTGTTCGCCCTGCGCGATCATCTGGGCCTGTCGCGCAACGTGATTGTGCGGGCGACCTGCCACGGCCCGGACAATGCGGCTTTGGTTGATGCTTTGCAGGCGTCAGGGGATCGCGCGCGGGGTGTCGCGGTGGTGTCCCATGACATCACGGACGCGGAATTGCAGGCGCTGCACGCGGCGGGCGTGCGCGGTGTGCGGTTCAACTTCGTCAAGCGGCTGGTGGATGCCACCCCGCGCGATGTCTTCGCGAAGACGGCGGAAAGGGTCGTCGCATTTGGGTGGCATATCGTGGTCTAGGTCACGCACCGGATTTGCCGGATCTGGCGGGCTTTCTGGCCGACATGCCAACGATTGCGGTGGTCGATCACATGGGGCGGCCCGATGTATCAAAGGGTGTGGATGGCGAGGAGTTTCAGCGCTTCATCCGGTTGATGTCGATGATCAAGCCACCGGTGGCACTGGCCGCCATCGCCGCCGCTTCGATCACGAAAACCAACGCCAATGCCACCGGATTTGCGGCGATGCGCATCGGGTGGGCCGCCTACATCAGTCCCTTCCTGTTCATCGCCACCCCTGCCCTGCTGATGGATGGCACGTGGGCCGAGATTGCCGGTGCCGGCACCTTGGCGATCATCGGGGTTGGCGCGGTTTGCGTTGCTATGGTGGGGTTTCTGGGCGCACCGCTTGGCATTGCTCCGCGCATGCCGTTCGCGACGGGCGGGACCAAACGATATGACAACCAGGCTTCTTGCGGGCGCTGCGATTGCGGCTTTTGACTCAGGGCCAGGCGGTGGCGATTGTGGCCAATGACGCAGGCATCACCGCGCGCACCCCGCCGCTGGTGGGGTATCTGCCGCTGATCAACAATGGTGAGGTCCAGTTCGGCTTTTCCAATGCGGTGGAGGCGGAATACGCCCTGACCGGCACCGGGAACGTCGACCGGGCTAACCCCAACATCATGCTCGTCGGCACCATGGTTCCGCTGACCACCGGCCTGATGGCCCCGTGCGATCTGGGCCTGACCACAGTGGCCGAGATGGCGGCGCAGGCGGGCGATCTGCGGATCGCGTCGGAATACACGGCCTCAACCATCTTCCCGTTCTACATCGGCGGCGGGCTGGCCAATGCGGGCGTATCCTATGACGATTTCCAGCAGGTCCCCGTGGCGAGTTTCGTGGCGGGCATTCAGGCGCTCGGCGACGGGTTGGTGGACGTGGCGCTGGTCTCGCTGAACGCGGGCGCGGGCCAGCAGGCGAGCGTTGCTCTGCAGGACCGGGGCGGGCTGTGCTATATTTCGCCCGACAACAGCCCCGAGGGTCTGGCCGCGTTCAACGGGTTCCTGCCCGCAGGCTCCATCGCGGCGAACCTGATGCGGATCCCGTGGATGATGCTGACCTCACAGGCCACGGATGAGGCGCTGGTCTACACCATGACCCGCGCCATCGCCGAGGGGCAGGACGCACTGGCGGAAAGCTTCGGCGCGTTCAACAACGCCAACGCCGCCACCATCGCCCCGCGCAACGCGGTGCCCTACCACCCCGGCGCGGTCCGCTACTTTGAAGAGGCCGGGATCTCGGTTAACCAGTAGGCGTTATTGCCGCCCCGAGCGGGGCTTGGGGCGGCATCATTTTGGGGAGCTGGGGCGATGTTTACGGAATTGACGGCGGCCGATGGGCACGTTCTTGAGTGTTGGATGGAACCTGCACAGGGTGCACGCAAGGGCGGGATCGTGATCTTGCAAGAGATCTTTGGGGTCACGGATCAACTGAAGGGCGTGGCGGCGCGCTACGCGAAACTGGGCTACGAGGTCGCCATTCCTGCCCTGTTTGACCGCCACGAGAAGGGCGCGGTTGTGGCCGTTGACGATGCCCCAAGGGGCCGCGATATGATGCTGGCCAGTGACCTCGACCAAACAATGATGGACGCGGACGCGGCGGTGCTGGCGCTTGGCGGAACGGTGGGCGTGATCGGGTTTTGCTGGGGCGGCGGTCTGGCGATCCGCACGGCGCAGATCCTGGACGTGGCCTGCGCGGTGTCCTTCTATGGCACGCGCTTGCCGTCCTATCTGGACAAGCCGCTGACCGCGCCCGTGTTGGGCCATTTCGGCACCACGGACGACCACACCCCCGTTGATGTCGTGGCAGCCGCGCAGGCCGCCCTGCCCCAGATGGAAGTTCATATGTACGAGGCGGGCCATGCCTTCGCCAACGACGCGCGCCCGGCCTATGTGGCCGATGCCGCCGATCTGGCCCACACGCGGACCGAGGCGTTCCTTGCCTCTCATCTGAGGTAATTGCGTATGAAGATTGCGTTCATCGGGATGGGAGAGGCCGGATCGGCCTTCGTGCAAGGTTGGGGCGCGGCGCGAGCGGGCGACGTGCGAGCCTATGACATCAAGTCAGACGATCCTGCCACAGCGGGCGAGATTGCAGAGCGGTGTGCCGCGTTGGGGATCAGGTGCTGCGCATCGGTAGAAGACGCTTTGGAAGGGGCTGATCTGGTGTTTTGCACCGTCACGGCGGATCAGGCGGTTTTGGCGGCCCGCGCCGGGGCCCGCGCGTTGGGACAGGGGACGGTCTGGCTGGACCTGAACTCCTGCGCGCCGTCGTCTAAGCGCGTGTGTGAGGCAGTGATTGAAGGGGCCGGAGGGCGGTATGTGGACGTCGCCGTGATGGCGCCGGTGCATCCGAAATTGAATAGCGTACCCTGCCTGGTCTCGGGCCCCCACGCGCAAGAGATGGCAGGCGTGATGGCGGAATTGCCGATGTCCGTGCGGGTCATCGACGGGTCTGTGGGGGCGGCGTCGTCGATCAAGATGATCCGCTCGGTGATGGTGAAGGGCCTGGAGGCATTGACGGCGGAATGTGTGCTGGCCGCCGTGGCGGCGGGGGTCGAAGGCGAGGTTCTGGGCTCACTGAAGGGGCATCCCGGCAAGGACTGGCCGGAGGCTGCGACGTACAACTTCGAGCGCGCGATTGTGCACGGAGAGCGGCGCGCGGCGGAGATGGAGGAAGTGGCGAGGACGCTGGAGGATCTGGGCCTCTTTTCGGATGTGACAGACGGCACGATCCGCTGGCAAAGGCGGCTGGCGCGCGCAGACGTGGCACCGCACGACGGGTTGGCGGAGGTGGCGAATGCGGTCTTGGGGGCGATCAGAAAGACGTGACGCCCTGCCAGATCAGGCGCAGGGAAATCAACACCAGCAGCGTGTTGAGCGCGATACCGAACCGCGCGTCGGTCAGGCGGTTGAGAATCAGGCGGCCCGCATAGGTGCCGATCAGTCCCACGCCGATCATTGCCAAGATGACCCAGATCCACTCGCCATAGGCAAAGCCCAACAGGCCGAAGACCACGACCTTCAGCCCGTGTTGCAGGGTCATCAGCGTCGCATGGGTCGCCACGTGGGCGTGACGCGGAAGATTGTGGGATTTGGTGAAGCTGGCCACAAACAGGCCCGTCGCCCCAAAAAACATCGTCAGGAAGCTGGATATGAGACCGGTCAGCAGCGGCCAGCGGCTGAACCAGCGCGGGGCTTTTGCCACGACGGTGTAGATCACGAACAGGCCCACGCCGATTTGCACATATTGCGGCGGCAACTCCACCGCGACCATGCCACCGAGGGACACGCCGATAAGGGAGCCAACAGCGAACCACGGCAGCGCTGGCCAGAAGATCTCGCGCCACAGCATCGCCATGCGACCCGCGTTCGATCCCGCCTGCACCACGCCGTGGACCGGGATCAACGCGGCGGGCGGCACGAGGGACGCAAGGATCGCGAGAAGCAGCCCGCCGCCACCAATGCCAAACGCCGCCGTGATGAACGAGCCCGCGAAGCTGGCCGCCATGATGGCCCAGAACGCCGCAAGCGACAGGCCCGCGGGGAGAGCTAGGACTTCCATACGCTCTCGTTGATCATATGGATCGGCGCGCTCTCGGCATAGGCGTTGATCTGGTCGTAAATATCAGAGAATTGCAGGTCCAACTCATCCTCGGTGACATAGCCGATGTGCGGCGTGACGATGACATTGGGGTGGGTCAGCAGCGGGTCGGAAGGATCCTTGTGCGGCTCGGTGTCGAAGACATCCAGCGCCAGACGCCCGGGGCGGCCCCGCGCCAGCACCTGCGTTAACGCGCCGTCCTCCACGAGGCCGGACCGCGACGTGTTGATGAAACTGGCGGTGGGTTTCATGGCGAGCAAATCCTCGGCGGTGATCAGACCCCGCGTGGCAGGTTTCAGGCGCACATGGACGCTGACAAAATCGCTGTCAGCGAAGAAGGCGGCGCGACTGGACGCCAGTGTTTCGCCGTCGGAAAGCGCGCGCGCGCGGCCCTCCTCAGAACTCCACCAGACGACCTTCATCCCGAACGCGCGTGCATAGCCCGCGACCTGTTTGCCGATGCGTCCGTAGCCGTAGAGACCAATCGTGCGGCCTGCCAAAGTCTGCCCCGGCGCCAACTGCCACGTACCCGCCTGCATCGATGCCATCTGCTGCGGCAGTTGGCGCGCGGAGGCGAGGATGAGGGCAAACGTATGCTCTGACGCGGCAGTGGACGGCGCGCCGGCATGCATGTTGGAGCAGAGCAGCACGTCATTTGCGGTGCAGGCCTCCACATCCACATGGGGGTAGACGGAGCGCTGCGAGATCAGCTCCAACCCTGATAGGCGCGCCAAAAGATCCGCGCCGATGGGCGTCCGTTCGCGAAACAGCACCAGCGCTTCCGCGTCGCTCAGGCGGTCGGCCAGTACGTCGATATCTTCGACATGATCGTTCCAGACCGTGACCTCATGGCCCGCCAGTTTGGCAAAACTGGGAACCGTGCGGAGCGTATCAAACCAATCGTCAAGGATGTGGACTTTCATGTCAGTGTCCCTTGGTTGGCGGATGCGCGCGGCGGATCACCGGCGACGTCACCTGATCCGATACAGGCACATCCCAGACCGCCGCGACACCGCTTTTGGCGAACTCAGCAATCAGGTCGGGCAGCGCGTCAAGGTCGGTTATCGTCTCGCCCTCGACCCCAAAACCGCGCGCAATGGCGGCAAGGTCAGTGCGGCCAAACACGGCGCCTTGGTCCGAGATGCCTTCAGCGCGCAGTTTGTGGATCTCAGACCCGTAAGCGCCATCGTTGAGGACCACGATAAGGATGTTGAGGGTGTGGCGCGCAATCGTCTCAAGCTCTTGAATATGCATGAGAAGACTGCCGTCGCCATCGAACATGACGACGGTATCGCCGGGCCGCGCGGCGGCCACGCCCATGGCGAAGCTGATACCATTTCCAATCGCGCCAAACTCGCGAATCGTGAGGAAATGGGTCTGTGGGCGCGACGGCATTTGCGCGAAGAAGTACGAGCAATGGCCTGATGAGTTCACCATCTGCCAGTCGCCTGGCAGATGCGCCTCGAACGCTGCGACAACGGCGCGGGGGTCGTGCAGGCCGGGCTCTGCAGGAAAGTGCGCGCTGTCGGCGGGGGTGGTGGCGATCCGAGCGGCGAGGCTGTCGCTGCGCCAATCGGGCGTACGTGCTGGGAGGGCTTTGATGAGTGCCTCAACCCCCAGGCGTGCATCGGCGCGCAGGTGGGCAGTGGCGGCGATGCGGCCTTGGCTTATCGCGACGGGGTCAGTGTCGATCTGGAGCACCTGAGCATCGGGCCAGAGCTTGCCGCCATCGGAATTATGATGGGCCAGTGACGCACCGACGGCGATGATCAGATCGGCCTGAGCAAGGCACTCGTGGGTCACGTCGGAGGAGAACCCGCCGATGATGGAGAGGTTGAATGGGTCGTCATGGAACAGCCCCCGCGCGGGCAACGTCGTGCCGAGGAGCGCGTCGCAATGGGCCGCGAGGGTTTGACACGCGAGGCCTGCGCCCGCCTCTGCCGCACCAAGGCCCGCCATGATTACGATACGCCGGGCCTGCGCGATCTCATCGGCGGCACGCGCAAGATCATCGCCGTGGGGCGGGATCGGAGAGAGGGTTGGCAACAGGTCCTTCGACGGTACGGGAAGCCCCGCGTCGGAGGATTGGTTTTGCAGATCAAAGGGAAGACCAAGGACCACGGGGCGACGCTCGCGCTTGGCTTGGAGGAAGGCATCACGGATCGCCTCGGGCATGCGGGCGGGGTGGTGCAAGGCGTGATAGGCGGACCCGGTGGCTGCAATAAACGGCGCTTGATCGATGGCTTGGTTGTACCACGCGGATTTCAACGGTGCTTCGCCCGCGATCACCACCATCGGGATATGGGCCCGCACGGCTGCGGGCAGCGCAGTCATCAACTGCGTTAATCCCGGCCCGCAGGTGACGGTGGCCACGCCGACCCGCCCCGACTTGCGCGCATACGCCATGGCGGCGGCCGCGGCGCAGTGCTCATGGCGCACATAGATCATTTCGCAGCCGCCCTCGGCCAATCGCGTGGCGAAGTTCATATTGGCATCACCCAGCAGCGCGAAGCAGGTGGTGACGTCTTCAGCCAACACGGTTTGGGCCAGAATATCAAAGAGTTTGAGGGCGTTAGGTTGCATCGACCATGACCTCTCCGCGAGCGATCATCCGCGCAGTGCGCACGACACCGGCGGAAATAAAATTGAGCGTATCGCCGGCCCGGGTGAAATCGACGGTAACTTCCATGGTGCCCATCGGATGCTCGATCCGAATCACTTCCGGGCCGCGCTCCACGGGCCGCGCGATCCCATCGGCCACCGTGCCGCTCGCCAAGGCACAGGCGGCAATGCATTGGGAGCCGGTGACGGCCAGCGTGGGGTGGGGTTTCCACGGCATGAAATAGCGCGCGCACAGGTGGGCGTCGCTCTGCGCCGGGGCGATCAGGCCGATTTTCGGGACGACCGAGGCCGAGACATCGCCAAAGCCCATCGCCGCACCGGCTTGCAGGCGGATCGGTTCCATCCGGGCAGAGAGGTCTGTGTTGCCGACCAGCTCGGCCTGCGTCTCATACCCTGAGAGGCCGAAGTCCGCCGCTCGCGCGATCATCATCGGCATGGCGACGTCGATGCAGGTCACGTCGATTCCGTCGAAAGTGTCCACGGCGTTGCCCGTGGGGAACATCACACCGGATTTGGAGCCCACAACATCAAGGAAATTGAGCGCCACCGGGGCGGCGGTGCCGGGCACGCCATCGATGGCGGTCTCGCCCGCATAAGACACCCGACCACTCGGCGTTTGGACGATGGCGCTGACCAATGCGCCGGTGTTCACGGCGCGGATGCGCACGGTGGTGGTGTCGCCTGCAACGGGTACAAGGCCCATCTCAATCGCGGCGGGACCCACGCCCACCAGCATGTTGCCACAGGTGGGCCCATAGTCGACCACGGGCGTCATCCCGTCGACCTGAGCGAAGAAATAGTCGATGTCGGCGGCGTCCTCCGTGGCGGGGCTGAGCATCGCGACTTTGCAGGTCACAGCGTCGCCACCGCCGATCCCGTCGATGTTGAGGGCACTGCCCGACCCGATAACCTGAACCAGCGTGCGGGTCAGCGCGTCACGACCCTCGGGCAGGTCGGCGCGGTTGAAATACGGCCCCCGAGAGGTGCCGGCGCGCATGAAATGGTAGGGGATGGCGGTTTGGGTCATTTGGTGGCTCGTTGAATATGAGTGACGATGGCTTGGGTCAGGGTGGCGGTGCTGGCGGTGCCGCCAAGGTCTCGGGTGCGGGTCTGCGGGGTGCTGAGCACGGCGGCGAGGGCTGCGTGAATGCGCGCGGCGGGCGCGGTGTGGCCCAGGTGGTCGAGCAGCATCGCAGTGGAGCCAATCAGCGAGCCGGGGTTGGCCACCCCCTGCCCCGCCAGATCCGGCGCGGAGCCGTGTTGCGCCTGTGCGATGGCGTGATCATGGCCGTGGTTAAGCGATGCGGCGAGGCCAAGCCCACCGGCCAGTTCCGACGCCAGATCCGACAGGATATCCCCGTACATGTTGGTCGCGATGACCACCTCAAACCTTGACGGATCACGGACGAACAGCGCGGCGCAGGCGTCGATGAGGAGTTCCTCGGTTTCGATCTGGGGGTACTCGGCGGCGACGGCGCGGACGGTGTCGAGGAACAGCCCGTCGCTCATCCGCAGCACGTTGGCCTTGTGGATCACACTGACGCGCTTGGCCCCGCGCCGTGCCGCCAACGCGTATCCGACCTGCGCGATGGCAAGGGAATTGGCCTGCGTGATCCGGCGCATCGATAGGGCCACGCCGGGCACCGGCATGAATTCCGCCGGGCCGCTTTCCATGTTGCGATCGGCGTAGAACCCTTCGAGGTTTTCGCGCACGACGACCATGTCGACGGCGTGGCCTGTGGGGGTCGGTACAGCGGCGTGACTGTGCGCGGGGCGGATGTTGGCAAAAAGCTGAAGCTGTTTGCGCAACACACCGGAGGGGTTCAACCCGCCCTCGGTCACCGGCGGATAGGCGTTGTGCGACACGGGGCCCAGGATCACGCCGTCGGCGGCGCGCGCCTGCGCGATGACCGCATCGGAGATCGTGGTGCCATGGGCCTTGAGCGCAGCAAACCCGATGTCCGCCATGGTGATTTCCACCTCCGGGCAAGCCGCGCGCAGGACCGCAAGCGTGGCCTCCGTGATCTCAGGCCCGATGCCATCGCCGGGCAGCGCCAGCAGACGCAGGCTCATGTCAGAGGCCACGGCAGGTTGACGTACTCCTGCAACAGGCCAGGCGGGAAGTCACGGCCAAGCGTACCGCCGAGGAACACCAGAAAGCCGATGCCAATCGCCGTCATAACAACCGCACGCATCCAGCTGACGCCCGCGCGCAGGCGCAGGAACGAAAGAAGGAACACAGTCAGCGCAAGGATGAAGCCCACCAGCGCGGAGGCCGCCAGAAGGAAGGCGAACCACGCCAATGTGGCCCAAAGACCGTGGGGTGCTTCAGCGTCATCACCGCCGGATTCGAGATCGGCAAAGACCACGTCCGTCTCAGGTTCTGCCCGCATCCGCAGGACCAGAAACGCGCAGGCGATCAGCGTCACGATGCCCACGGTCACGGGGAAGACCTTGTCGCGGAACACGTTGATGGTGGAGGCGTCCCAGACCGCGACGGCGACATAGGCCGTGACCGCCAGAAGGAAGATCAGCGGTGCGCGTTTGGCACCCGTGGGCGGGGTGCTGTCGCCCAGGATCTGCTTGCCCTGCTTCAGCCCGATCACCACCGAGACCACCAGAAGGATCAGGATGCCGATGGTGACGGGAGAGAAGATGTACTCCATCCCCGCCCAGAAATCGTTGCGGAAGCGGATAGTGGCGATCTGCACGGCTTGGTTGGCGAAACTTTCGGCTTGGGACGATAGAACGAAGCCAATCAGGAACGCGGGCCGCGACCATTCGAACCGGCGCAGGAAGATGCCCAGAAGGCCGATGCCAAGCAGCATCGCGAGATCGCCGAGCGACTGGCTCGATTGGAATGCGGCAAAGGCGATCAGCATGAACAGGAACGGCGCGACCAGCGTGAAGCGGATCGTGGTGATCCGGGCGATTTGGCCCGACAGAAGGATACACAGGCCTGCGCCAAAGACGTTGGCGAGCGCCAGCGACCAGACGATGGTATAGGTGATGTCGAGGTTGTTGCGCACCATGTGGGGGCCGGGATCATAGCCCAGAAGTGCGATGCCCCCGAGGAATACCGCCATGGAGCCCGAACCGGGAATGCCGAAAATCAACGTGGGCACAAGGCCCCCGCCCTCTTTGGCGTTGTTGGAGGATTCCGGCCCGATCACACCGCGAATGTCACCCTTGCCGAATTGCGATTTGTCCTTGGCCGATTGCACGGTGAAGCCGTAGGCGATCCAATCCACGACCGAGCCACCAAGGCCGGGGATGACGCCCACAAGCACGCCGATCACGGCGGAGCGCACGGAGAGCCACAGGTTCGTCCACCAATCGCGGATGCCCTGCATCCAGCCTGACCCAAGGCCCCCGCTCTTGGAAATTGCGCGGTCCTGGCGCAGGAGCGCGATGATCTCAGGCACCGCAAAGATGCCGAGGCCCACGATAACCAGTTTGATGCCGTCGGTGAGGTAGGGAATGTCGTAAGACGCCATGCGCAGCGAGCCGGAGGCATCGCTTTCGCCAATCGTGCCGATCATCAGGCCAAGCCCTGCGGCAGCGACGCCTTTCAGGGGCACACGACCCGCGAGGATGGCGACCATCGAAAGACCCAGAAGCGTGATCATCAACATCTCGGGCGTGCCGAAGGCGAGGATCAGGGGGCGCGCTATTAACAGGAAGAAGGTGAGGACGATGGCCCCGAGGATACCGCCAAAAAGCGACGACGCGAAGGCGGCAGCCAGCGCGCGCGCGGCCTCGCCCTTCTTGGCCAAGGGAAAGCCATCAAGGACGGTGGCCTGACTGGCGGTTGATCCAGGTATGCCGAGCAAAACAGAGGCGAACGTGTCAGACGTCGGCACCACCGCGATCAGGCCCACCATCAGGGCAAGGCCCGAGATGGGATCCATCCCGAAGATGAACGGCAGCACCAACGACAGGCCCGCGATGCCCCCAAGGCCGGGGAAGACCCCTACGGAGAGGCCCAAGAGCACGCCGATCATCAGGAACATGATCTGTTCCGGCTGAACGATCAGGGAAAAGGCTTCGCCAAGCGCGGGAAGCGCTGTTGCTAGAAGGTCCATCGAGGCCACCCGTCTGTGGTGAGATCAGAAAAAAGCCCCGCCAGTTTCCCGGCGAGGCCCAGCAGTGCGGCGCTTAGTTCAGCGTCACGCCGTAGCTGTCTTCCAGCCATTCCACGACATAGGCGCGCGCATCGTCATCCACCTGGGTGCCGAGCTGGAACGCCGCCTGCGCCGCGCCACGGGTCATCTGGGGATAATCGCCCAGGGTGGCCGCCGCCAGTTCGGCGAAATCATCGCGGGCGATGACGTCATCGAAGGCCTGGCTGTAGGTTTCCACCAGTTCGGGCGAGGCACCTGCAGGCAGGAACACCATCTTCTGCGCCGGGAAGCCCGCGATGAAGAAGGCGCGCCAGGCGTTCCACTGGGGGCCTTCGGTTTCGCAGGCGGGCGTCGCTTCGCAAACCTCGGCGAAGGTCGGCATGTCCGGGAACGTGGGGTCACGGACGATGTTGCCCGCATCATCCAAGGCGCCCCAGGACATCATCGGAACAGCCAGGCCTTCATCGACCATCGGCTGCACGGAACGCAGGTAGGCAGACGACGTCTGGTAGTCGATGTTGGCTTCGCCGCGCTCAAACATCAGGCGGCCATCGCCCCGGCCCTCAATGCCGAACACCGGCTCCACATTCATGCCGAGCATTTCCCAAGCCAGGTTGGCCACGAGGTCCAGACGGGTCGCGCCCTGGCTGCCCCAGATGAAATCCGTGCCCTGCAGACCCGTCGCATCCGCACCGTCCATCATCGCGGCCATCTCTGGCGGCAAATACGCGACACCACCGGTGCCGGATGCCAGCACGACCTGCCAGTCGTTATATTCATACCGCACGCGGGGATCGCCCAGAAGATAGGGGAACTGCGTGGAGCCCGACGTGCCAAAAATCAGAGTGCCATCGTTGACGTCCTGCTCCTGGAACCAGTTGGCACCGGCAGTGGACCCCGCACCGGGACGGTAGCGGACGACGACGGTGGGCTGACCGGGCAGAGCCTCGGACAGAAGCGGCGCGAAGAAGTTGGCCCAACGGGCAGAGCCGCCGGATTCCGAGAACGGGATCACGAATTCGATCGTTTCACCCGACAGATCAACGGCGTGACCATCAGCCATTGCGACTGTGCCCATGGCGAGTGTTGCGGTGCCCGCAAGCAGGCCCTGCACCGTGCGGCGCATGGTTGTAAGTGTCATTGTGGTATCCTCCCAATGGCGCGGCGCGCCCTCTCCCAAGGTCACGGCCCACGCGCGTGTCTTCGAGGGGCTCTCAGGCCCCTTGATGTCACATGCTTGACCTGCGAACCTTGCGTCAAGCTTGCAGCATTTGCGAAAGGGATCGCTTTGCGTATCGTTTTGGTGGAGGACAACGCCACACTCGCCCAGGGCATTACGTACTGCCTGCAAGATACGGGCCATGCGGTCGACATCCTGGATGATGGCGAAGCGGCAGACGTGTATTTACGAACCGATACATCGGATCTGGTGATCCTCGACATCAATCTTCCGAGGCGCGATGGCATCGCAATTCTTAAGGGAATGCGGGCGCGGGGCGATGTGCGTCCCGTTCTTTTGTTGACCGCGCGCGCCGATACCGATGACAGGGTGCGCGGGCTGGATGCTGGCGCGGATGACTACCTTGTGAAACCCTTCGAGATGGCGGAGCTGGAAGCCCGGATCAGGGCGATCTCTCGGCGCAAATCCGTGCCTTACCGAAAGTCCCTTTCGATGGGATCGCTGACGCTGGATCTGGATGCACGCCAAGTGACCCTTGCGGGAGAGCCAACCGTCTTCCCGAGAAGAGAGGTGAGCCTGCTGGAAGCTTTGCTCGGCGCGGATGGCCGAATCGTCTCCAAAATGCAGCTGCTGGAACATACCTATGGGACCGGCACGGATGTGGAGGAAGCGGCGGTGGAGGCGCATATCTCCAGGCTGCGCAAACGCCTGCGCGCGCACGCCCTCTCCATCGTCGTCCATCGCGGCATTGGCTACGCGCTGGTTCAGGACCGTGGCGCGTGACCTCCCCTTCGCTGCGCCTCAGGCTCATCCTGATCATCCTGATTCCGCTTTTGCTGATCGGCGCCGCGGTTGGCACCTGGCAGGTCCGCGATGCGCGCACCAAAGCCGCGGACGTCTTTGACCGCAGCCTTCTGTCGGCAGCGCTTGCGATTTCCGCCGATGTCGCGCGCAGCAACGGCAACGCCATTTCCCTGGAGACGGCGGACCGCCTGCAGGACACCTCGGGCGGGCCCGTTTTCTACCACGTCTACGCGCCCGACGGCATCTATGTGCTGGGATACGCCACACCGCCCGTGTCGCTCGACGCACCCTTGAATTCCGGGGAGGAAATCACCTTCTACGATGGCTTCTACCACAGCCGCGATGTGCGGGTGTTGCGCTACCGCTCGGTCAGTACAATCGACGGCATCACGGGCGCGTTCACCTACACCGTCTGGCAAGACGTGGCCGTCCGCCGCGCCTTTGTGCGCGAGTTGACCCTGCGCACGTTCACCGTCATCGCCGTGCTGATCGGGTCCGTCGCCTTGGTGGTGTGGTTTGGCGTTGGTCTGGGTCTGCGCCCCCTGCTGGATCTGGAGGATGCCATCGCGCGACGCACGTCGGACGACCTGCGCCCGATCCAGCGCGCCGTCCCGTCCGAAGCGCGCGGCCTCGTAACACGGCTCAACACGTTGTTTGGCCAGGTGGAACACACCATGGACGCGCAGAACACGCTGATCTCGAACGCCGCCCACCAATTGCGCAATCCTATTGCAGGCGTTCTGGCGATGGCCGAGGCCGTGCAATCCGCCCCCACCGATGCAGAGGCGCGCAAGCGCACCGATGGCGTCTTGCTCGCCGCCCGCCGCGCCAGCGATCTGGCCAACAAACTGCTGACGCTGGAGAGGGTCCGGGCCGCGCCGCACAATGCGCTGAGTTCCGATGTCGATTTAGGGGACCTTGTGACCAGCGTCGTCGACAGGTTTCAGGACGACGGCGCGGCAAGGGACGTGCGCGTGCACGCGATCCTGCCCCCAAAGTGCACTCCGGTCGTTGCAGATCGGATCATGTTGGGCGAAGCGATTGCCAATCTTATAGACAATGCCCTGCGCCACGGCGGCCCCGACTTGACGCAGGTTCACGTCCTGCTGGACCAGGGAACCAGGGACGCGCGGGTCATGGTCACGGATGATGGCGTGGGCTTAAAGCCGTCTGACGTCGATACGGTTCTGGCACGGTTCGGCCAGGCTCAACCGGGCAATGGCAGCGGGCTTGGCCTATCGATTGCCGAAGCCGTGGCCGAACGCCACAACGGTGTCCTGAACGTCGAGACCGCGGGGGGTGGCTTGGCCGTCACGCTGAGCCTTTCCATCGCGCCCGTGCAGTAACTCCACCCCGTCCCGGATTATTCGGGGCGGTTTGTCAGCGGCCCACGGCATAGGCCTGCATCAGGCGCGGGGTGGCGGCGGCTTTCATCATCCCGTCGGGGCCGTGCGATGCGGCGGTCAGACGGCCAATTGCCCAGGGCTCGGACACCTCCAACCTGTGCCCACGCGCGCGCAGTGCGTCCAGAGTGGCTTGCGGGAAATGCGGCTCTGCCATCAGGTCGCCCGGTTTCGTGCCACGTGGAAAGAAGCTCGCTTGCAGGTGGCCGGTGTGGAACAGCGGGCCGTCGATGGCCTCTTGCAGGTTCATGCCGTGGTGGATCAGGCGCAAAAGGAACGTCAATTGCCACTGGTCCTGTTGATCGCCGCCGGGCGTGCCAAAGGCGATGCGCGTCCCATCCGGCCTACGCGCCATGGACGGCGACAAGGTTGTGCGCGGACGGCGGCCCGGTGCCAGCGACGTGGGCAGCCCTTCGTCCAGCCAGAACATCTGCGCGCGGGTGTTCAGCGGCACGCCAAGGCCCGGGATCACCGGGTTGGATTTCAGCCAGCCGCCCGAGGGCGTGGCAGAAACCGCGTTGCCCCATTGGTCCACCACATCGATATGCACGGTATCGCCGCGCTTCTCGGTCAGATGCGCCATTGTGGGCTCTCCGATCCCGATACCGTTGTCTTTGACAGGCGGGCGCGCGGCACGTTCAAGGAAGGCTTTGGCAAGCGCCTCGTGCCCCGCAATCGCGCCGGGGCGTTGATCGAGCGAGGCGGTATCTTCAATGAGCTTGCGCCTCTCGGTGCCATAGGCCGCAGAGATCAACGTGTCGGTCGGCACGTCAAAGTGATTTGGATCGCCATAGAAGGCCTCGCGATCGGCGAAGGCCAATTTCAAGGCTTCCGTCACACGATGGACAAACACGTCGCCCACGGGATCCATAGCTGCGATATCATCACCCGCCAGCATTTGCAGCGCTTGCAACAACACCGGCCCTTGGGTCCAGGTCCCGCATTTGAACACGTCCCACGTTCCAGTCGGGCCGCCATGTTGCACACTCAACGCAGGCTCATACGTCGCGCGCCACTTCGCCATATCGTCGCCCGTCATCACGCCTTTGCGGCGTTCTCCGGTGGCATCCATGACGCAGGCATCGCGCAGGTAGGTGTCAATCGCTTCGGCCACAAAGCCTTCGTGGAAGGCGATCCGTGCGGCCTCGATCTGCGCCTCGCGGCCCTGCACGGCCTCAGCCTCACGCACCAACCGGTCCCAGAAATCCGCCAGCTCGACGTTCTTGAACAGGCTCCCGGGCTCCGGCGCATGTCCCCCGGGCAGCCATACCGGCGCGGAAGTTGGCCATTCATCGCGGAACACATGGGCCATATCGGCGATGGTCGCGGCGACGCGGGGCAGGATCGGATGGCCCTGGCGCGCGTAGTAGATCGCGGGGGCCATGACCTCTCGCAACGGCAGTTTGCCATGGTCGCGCAGCATCAGCATGAAGGCGTCAAACTGGCCCGGCACGATGGTGGCCAACAGCCCCGATCCGGGGATCAGGTCCAACCCCTCGTCGCGGTAGTGCTTGATCGTGGCCCCCGCAGGTGCTGTGCCCTGCCCGCACACCACCGTGGGGGCGTCGTCGCCCGTAGGCCAGACCATCGCGGGCATATCGCCCAATGGCCCGTTCAGATGCGGCTCCACCACGTTCAGCACGAACCCCGCCGCTGCCGCCGCATCCGCCGCCGCCCCGCCCATCTCCAGCATCTTCATCCCCGACGCGGAAGCCAACCAATAAGTCGTCGTGACCATTCCAAAAGTGCCCTGCAATTCGGGGCGCGTGGTAAATGTCATGGCGGGTCTCCCTTGTCGGTATTATCGCGACCCGTGACCTTAAACAGCCGCGCCGCAATCGGTGCGCCGGTGATGACAATCACGATCCGGGTCAGGTGATGGACGATGACAAAGCCCAGATCGGCCCCCGCCACAATAGCCAACACGGTCATTTCCGCCTGCCCTCCGGGGCAAACGCCAAAAAGCTTTCCATCGGGGGCGCGAGGCCCGCGAGGTAGGCGACCTCCGTGAAGCCTGCCGCGAGTGCGGCTAGCATCAGCACGAACAGCACGCCTGAGATCACGTCGCGCTTGAGCTCATGGAAGGTGACGCCGACGTTACCCACTCCGACGCCGATTCCAATCAGGAACTGCGCCACAAGGATCGATTCCGCCGGCGGGCGCGCGTGGATCAGCCCCGCCACCGACAGAATCGCGGTGACGATCATCGGCCCGATGATCGAAGCGCCAAAGAGGCCCAAACGCTCCCCGCCCTTCCAGCCGATGAACGCGGCGGCGACCATCAGCGCCAGCATCGGCTCGAACAGAAATGGCAACGGCAGCCCCCCGTCAGCCAGAACAGGCCCGAGCCGATGATCGCCAGCGACAGCGTCAGTCCGCGCTGTTGTAGGGGGGGTGGGGCAGATTTAGGGACAGGTGCGTGTGTCATATTGCATTCAACTGTATCCAAGTGTATGCAATCGTGAAAACCCAAAGTAGCTGACCCATGCCTGATCCCTCGGACACCCCTCTGCAAGACCCCTATCTGCGCCTTTTGGGCGAGATCGGGACCGGCGCGCTGTGCCCTGGAGACCGCCTGAAGGAGACGGATGTGGCAGAGCGTTTTGGCATCAGCCGCACGCCGGTGCGCGACGCCATTCGCGCGTTGGAGGCCGACGGTCTGGTCATCCACACGCCGCGCGTCGGCGCGACGGTGCGCACCCTGTCTTATGCGGAAATCACCGAGCTCTACGAGATGCGCGCGATCCTTGAAGGTACCGCCGCACGCTTTGCCGCCCGTGCCGCTTATGGCAGCGAAACCGCCGAGCTGGCCGAAATCAACGCCGACATGGACCGCGCCCGGGGCGCGCCCGCGCGGCTTGCTGACCTGAACGCGCGGTTCCACTCCGTGATCCTAAACGCGGCGCGCAACCAGTTTCTGGTGCGCGCGATCCAGTCGATCCAGAAAACCTTGTTGATCCTCGGGCCCTCCACCTTGAAGGAAGCCGCCCGCGCGAGCGACGCGTTGTGCGAGCACGCGGATGTCATCACGGCCTTGCAAGAACACGACGGCGACGCGGCGGAGGCAGCCATGAGGCGCCACATTGAAGGCGCGCACCGCGCCCGCCTGAAACATCTCCGCCAAGGGAGCGACGCATGAGCAATCTGGGCAGTACGACATGGGATTTGATCGTGGTGGGCGGCGGCAACGCCGGGCTCTGCGCCGCCATTGAGGCGGCGGAGACCGGCGCGCGGGTGCTGATATTGGAAAGCGCGCCGAAGGATTATCGCGGCGGCAATTCACGCCATACCCGCAATTTCCGTTGCATGCACCAAGGCCCGTTGTCGGTGCTGACCGACACCTACGGCGAGGATGAATACTTCGACGACCTGATCCGCGTCACCGCTGGCAAGACCGATGAGGCCCTCGCGCGGATGGTCATCCGCCAGTCCGAGGCCTGCCTGCCGTGGATGGAAGCCCACGGTGTCGCGTTCCAGAAATCACTGTCCGGTACGCTGTCCCTGTCGCGCACCAACGCGTTCTTTCTGGGCGGCGGCAAGGCACTGGTGAACGCCTATTACAACACCGCCGCCGATCTTGGGGTGACGGTCGTCTACGACGCTGAGGTCACACACATCGCCATTGAAGACGGGACATTCCGGGGCCTCGACGCAAAGATTAACGACGTTAACACCCGGATCGAGGGCCGCGCGCTGGTGCTTGCCTCGGGCGGGTTTCAGGCTGATCTGGATTGGCTCGCGGACGCCTGGGGCCCCGCCGCGCGCAACTTCCTGATCCGGGGCACGCCGTATAATCGCGGCGTCGTGCTGCGCGATATGCTGGATCAGGGCGCGGACACGGTGGGCGACCCGACCCAATGCCATGCCGTCGCCATCGACGGGCGCTCGCCCAAGTTTGACGGTGGGATCGTGACACGACTGGACTGCGTGCCGTTCTCGATTGTGGTGAACAATAAAGGTGAGCGGTTTTATGATGAGGGCGAAGATGTCTGGCCCAAACGCTATGCCATTTGGGGCCGTCTTGTGGCCGCCCAACCCGATCAGATCGCCTACTCCGTGATCGACAGCAAAAGCATCGAGAACTTCATGCCCTCCGTCTATCCACCTGAAAAGGCGGACACATTGGACGGGTTGGCGCAGAAACTCGGCATCTCAGGCACTGCGCTGCGCGAGACGGTGGAAGAGTTCAACGCCGCCTGCCGCGCGGGCAACTTCACGCCGACGGAACTCGATGGGCTGGCCACCGAGGGCCTCAGCCCCGCCAAGACCAACTGGGCGCGGCCCATCGATCAGCCGCCCTACTACGGCTATTCGCTCAAGACCGGCGTGACGTTCACCTATCTTGGCCTGAAGGTCGACGACACCGCGCGCGTCTCCATTGGTGGCGCGCGACTGGAAAACGTTTGGGCCGCCGGAGAGATCATGGCAGGCTCGATCCTTGGCCAAGGCTACCTCGCCGGATTTGGTATGACCGTTGGTACCGTTTTCGGACGCATCTCAGGTCAGGAGGCCGCAAAACATGTCGCTTGATATCGCTAACGCATTGACCGCCACGCAAGAGGCTCGCCGTCAGGTCGAGATCTGCAACGCCTGCCGCTATTGCGAGGGCTATTGCGCCGTTTTCCCCGCCATCACCCGCGAACGCGCGTTCGCAGATGGCGACATCACGCAGCTGGCCACGCTCTGTCACAACTGCCGGGGCTGCTACTACGCCTGCCAATATACCGAACCACACGAATTCGCCCTGAACCTGCCCGCCGCCCTGGCCGAGGTGCGGGTGGAAACGTGGGAACGTTTCGCCTATCCCCGCGCCTGCGCGAGCCTGTTCCAAAGCAACGGCGTCGCCTTGGGGGCCGCGCTGGTCGTGGGCATCGCGGTGCTGTTCTATGCGTTAACGGCGTTAACCCCTTCCAGCGGCACGGGCTTCTACGCCTATCTGTCCCACGCCGCCATGGTTGCGATCTTCGCGCCCGCGTTCCTTGCCCCGCTGGTCATCATCGCGCTTGGCCTGCGCGCCTATTGGGTGGAGGTTGGCGGGGAGCGCATCACCATGGCGCATCTGAAAACCGCATTCGCAGATGCCGCATCGATGAAGAACCTGTCGGGCGGCGCGGCGGGGGGGTGTAACTTCGAGAAAGAAGACCGCTATTCACAGGCCCGCCGCCATGCCCACCACGCCGTGATGTATGGCTTCCTGCTGTGCTTCGCCTCGACGTCGAGCGGCACGGTTTTGCAATATGGGTTCGGAATGGAGGCCCCTTACGGATTTTTCTCCCTGCCCAAACTCCTCGGGCTGCCGGGCGGCCTCCTGTTAACCATCGGCGCGGGGACGCTTGCATGGCTCAAAACCAAGGCGGACCCGGACCTCGGCGCGGCCTCCGTCTGGGGCGGTGAGATGGCGTTTGTGGCGCTTTTGGGCGCGACCGGGGCCACGGGTCTCGCGCTTTATGCCGCGACCGGCACGGCGCTGGTCCCTGCCCTTTTGGCCGTGCATCTGGGCACTGTATTGGCGTTCTTCCTGACCACACCGTATTCAAAAATGGTCCATGGTTTCTACCGCATGGCCGCGCTGATCCGCGACGCGCAACTGCGCGGTTAACCCGCGACGCGCACCTGCGCGGTTAAACTGCGCCAAGGCCTCGGGCAGCAACGCAGAGCGCGCAAGCGGCAGCGTTCCCACGGTAATCGCGCCGACCTCACGGCCATCGAATTCGGCCAGATCGGCCTCAAGCTGGTCAAACTCCGAGAAGGCCAGCCGGGCGGCCTGCGCGAGGATGCGGCACGGGCGGGTTGCCACCGTTCCGTGGGGCGTGCGCTCAAACATCGGGCGCGCAGCCTCTTGTTCCAACTGCCGAATGGCGCGCTGCACCGTGGGCTGCGAGAGCCCCATGTTGCGCGCGGCAAGGGCGATGTTCTGCGCCTCATCCACCGCGATGAGCGCGCGCAATTGCGGGGTGGTCGCGGTCAGTCGCAACCGGGGGGAGACCCCGTCCAGCGCGCGGTCCAACCCGCCCATCGCCCGACGCAGACGCGCGGCAAGCACCTCACCGCGCTCAGACAAGAAGAAACCCCCACGCGTCCTTTGAAACAAGGCGCCGCCCGCGTCGCGGTCCAGCTTGCCCAGACATTGCGTTATCGCAGGCTGCGATACCTTGCAGTCGACAGCAGCCAACGTCGGCGACCGCAACTCCGCTACCGTCAGAAAAACGCGAAAATGCCGGAGATTGCGCGACTTCATCAGGTCATTGACGTCCAGCGTCGGGGCGAGGGTTTTATCCTCAGTTTAAAGCGTTTTGCATTTAATCTGAGGCATATCCGGCAGCCTTGATGAAGTTCCAGCACTCTTGGGGGTCGAAGAGTTCACAGATTTCTGCGAGCGCCTCGAATAGGGCGTCGAAGGTTCTGGCCCCGATCCGTCGGAGGTGTGCCTTGAGTTTTGAGAATGCCAATTCGATTGGATTAAGGTCGGGGCTGTAGGCGGGCAGGAACAAGAACCAACAGCCTCGCCGTCGCAATGCTTCGGCGGCGCGGGGGCTTTTGTGCGTGGACAGGTTATCGAGGATGACAACAGTGCCGGGTTCGAGTTCGGGGGCCAGTTGCGTTTCGATATACCTGTCAAATGCAGGGCCGTTCATGGCCCCGGTGATGACCCAAGGCGCAATCAGCGCGTTTTGCGTCAACCCGGCGATGAACGTCTGTGTCCCCCATTTGCCGAAGGGTGCGGTGCCGTAAAGCCGTTCCCCAACCGGCGCACGGCCACGCAGGCGAGTGAGGTTCGTCTTCACCGCTGTTTCGTCAATAAACACCAGCCTGTGCGGCTCCTGGCGCATTCTCGGCTGGCGACGCATGATCCAATCCCGGCGTGCCAGGCGTAGCGCAGGCCGATCACGTTCAGCCGCGATCAGTCCTTTTTTTATATGACAGCCCGGCCCGTTCCAGTGCCCGGTGCAACGATGAGAGCTGAACCTGCACGCCGTGGGTCTCAGTCAGAGCCGATGCTAATTCCTTGAGAGTGATGTCCGGCTCGGCGCGCACAATATCAAGAAGGAAGTCCGTATGCGGTGCCAACTTGCCAAACCGCCCAGGCGGTCGCCCTTGCGACATCGGAGCACACTCACCCTTCGCCCGATGTTCAGCTCCGAACCGCACAGCGGTCGCAGCACTCACACCAAACACCCGCCCCGCAGCACGCGCTGAATGGCCCCGCGCAACATATGCGCAAATCCGCTTTCGAAGATCCAAAGAGTAAGGCTTGCCCATGATCCACCTCCCAACTGGAGTAAATCAGACAAATCCTTCCCTGTAAATCCCATTCGACTCACATAAAAAGCAAAACGCTTTAGCCGTGATCATTCGCCCCCCTTTGCAAACGCAAGCACAGTGTAATTTTCGTACCCTATAACGGCTCCATGGCACCGCGATACGGCTTGTTTCGGCCCGCGTTGCCGAAGGCAGACATTGTTTCCGGCCTGTTATGTGTCGGCAAAGGTTAGTTGTCGGCATGTAGGTACGGATGAAAGTCCGCTCGACGCAATAGACCTCTATCCAACAGATCAAAACTGTGGACCATCAGCGATGAGCGCCGAAATTGGGGCGATTTCGACAAGGCTTGTCCTTGATGATTGTGGCGCGACATTCTTGCAAATGCGGTAAATTTTGCAATTTTTATCATTAGCTTAACCCGAAAATCCATGAACCGTCTGATCTACTTATGGGTATCCGCGTGACCGCCGCGAAAGCCAGCATTGACCGTTTCTGAGACATTCGCCTCAGGCCCGCAGAAGGTACGCTTTCAAGTATTGCCGCTTTAGTCATTTCCCAGATCGTGACCCGAGCCGAACCGGCAAGAGCCAAATCAACCCCTGCCCCGCCACCCACTGGCTCTCTATGCCTCCGAACGGAGGCGGCGCAGGGGAACAGGGGAAATGTCCACGTGGCATTGCAGGACTTATGCGGTCCCCAGCCCGCTCCAGTTCAAACACATTTCAATTAGGCCAACTCTACGCAACCGCCAAACGTCCGACATGACACGTCAGAAGGCGGTTTCACGTTGCACATATGATGCTCACAACGCCTCTTAACTAATTGATTGCAAAAAGGAACACGTCCAATCCATCATAGGCGCACAAGATAATCGCGCTGCCGCGGTGGCGGCGTTCAAGGGCATTCAGTGTTCTCCTCGGACCTGCCTTAGCTTTCGTGATGCACATTGTACGCACACAATATCCAGCCTACCACCCTGCCCCGCACAAAGACAGGTAATTGGCAGTGATTGGGGGTATGTGCCACTTCACACAGGACGTTTTGCGCTAAAAGGTGTGATGTTGGTTCGCGGTGTAAGCCATTAAGGAATCGAGTGGAACATCGTCGTACATTGACCCCGCAGCGATTGTCCGGAATGGGACCCAAATTGATCAATGCTGCGGCTTTGACGGCCGACAGCAACCCGACGATAGTGGACTTTGATCCTGATCAGCCTGGCAAGACTTCAATGCCTCACACTGTTTGACCTAACTCATTATCGTATGTAGAACAAATAGTGAACATATTGGAATCAGCGTGCCGTGTATGAAGTTGCCTTCTCACCAGAAATGCCAGTTTGGTCAGGCACAGCAACTGGGTCCGATCAGGCATACGCTGTCGGAAATCTTTCCTCGAACGGTCACGGACGCGGCTGCGGTTGGGTATATGCTTTCGCGTCTGCCACGCACCAGTGCGCCGGTTTTATGGGTGCAGGACCGGCTGTCATACCGCGAAACAGGGCGGCCCTATCTGGCGGGGATGGGCACCACACGGCCCATTCTGATGGTCAATTTATCCCGCGCGGTCGATGTGCTTTGGGCACTGGAAGACGGCTTGCGCTGCCGTGCGCTGGCTGGGGTGATCGGCGAGGTATGGGGCGATCCGGGGGCATTGGATTTTACCGCGACCAAGCGGTTGGCACTCCGCTCCGAGGCGGCAAACGTGCCATGCTGGCTGATCCGTCATGCCGCCACCCCGAACCTGAGTGCGGCGCGCGACCGCTGGCGGATCGGGTCGGTCCCATCGGCCCCGCACCCCTACGACGCACAGGCACCGGGGACACCGCGCTGGTCGCTCGATCTGTTCCGGTCGCGTCATTCAAAACCGGGCCAATGGACGGTGACATATGACCGGACGCAGGATCGTGTCGATTTCCTTGCCCCACTTCGCGATGGAGCGTTGGGAGCGGGTGATGGAACGGCAGGGCAACGCGCGGTCGGATGATATCCCGCTGGTGCTGGCGCGCGAGGGGCAGCATGGCCCGATCATTCATGCGGCAAACCGCACTGCACGCAGTATGGGGATCGCGGCTTGCGCGCGCGTCGTTGATATGCGGGCGATTTGCCCGGAATTACAGGTGGAATATGCCGATCAGGCGGGGGACCGCGCCGCGTTGGATCGCCTGGTGTTTTGGGCGCGGCGGTGGTGCCCATGGACGGTGCGCGATGGTAACAACGGGCTGATCTTGGACACGACGGGGTCGGATCATTTGCTTGGTGGCGAAGCCAAGATGTTGATCGAGATGGAAACGCAGTTGTCCTTATTGGGCCTGACCTCGAAGTTGGCGGTTGCCCCGACGTGGGGGGCTGCATGGGCCTTGGCGCGGTTCGGGCCAGTGCGGGCGATCTGTCTGGCAGATGAAACATGGGCCAAGCTGGGGCCGTTGCCCGTGGCGGGGTTGCGTCTGGACGGTGAGACCTTGCTGTTGTTGCGACGGTTGGGGCTGCAAACCATCGGAGCGGTGATGGATGTGCCACGCTTGTCGTTGACCCGGCGCTTTGTGAAGGCCGCGTTGGCGGCAAACCCGTTGATACGGCTGGATCAGGCGCTTGGAACGTTAGCCGAACCTGTTGCCAGCGTGGATGCAAAGCCACGGTTTTCCGTGCAAAACAGTTTGGCTGAGCCGATCTTCGATCCCACACCTTATCTGCCCGAACTCTGCGCAACCCTATGCGATGCTTTGCAACAGGCAGGTATGGGGTGCCGCCGTTTGCATCTGACAGTGTATCGCACCGACGGCGATGTCAGCCATGTGGATGTTGCGACCTCCGCCAGCACCCGCGACCCTGCCCATCTGCACAGCCTGTTTCGCGACAAGATCGAGCGGATCAATCCCGGATTTGGCTTTGATCTGATCACGCTCGCCGCGGACAGGGTGGAACCGATGAGCCTCGTCCAGAACCATCTGGAGGGCGGGGACGATGATAACCTGCATCTGACGCTGCTGCTGGATCGACTGACGGCAAAATTTGGCGCCGGGCGCTGTGTCCCGCCCCGTTTTGCGCGAAAGCCATGTGCCGGAACGGGTCGAAGGGCGTGTCGCGGCCCTCGCGGATCACACGCTGACGGTTGCACCCATGACCAGGGAACGCCCCATCCGCTTGCTGGCCCATCCAGAGGAGGTGCACGTGCTTTATGCCGTGCCCGAAGGCCCGCCCGCGCAGTTTATCTGGCGCAGGCAAACGCACATTGTGGCCCGCTATGCAGGGCCTGAACGGATCGCGCCGGAATGGTGGAAAGACCGCCCCGGCACACGCCTGCGCGATTACTTCAAGGTCGAGGATCAGACAGGTCGCCGTATCTGGTTGTACCGCGAAGGCCTGCATGCGGACGGGCGCGGCGGCGATCCGCGCTGGTTCGTACATGGGATGTTCGCGTAATGCCCGAAATGGACAACCAGCGCCCAAGACGCACGATTGAGGCTGACGGCTTCACCCGTAATTCGCCCGGCGATTATGTCGAATTGGGTGTCACGACCTGTTTCTCCTTTCTGCGCGGGGCTTCTGACGCAGTGGATCTGGCAACGACAGCCAGCGCCCTTGGATACGACAAACTGGGTTGCGCAGATCTGAACACTATGGCGGGCGTGGTGCGCCTGCATGCCGAGGCGCACAAGGCTCAGGTCACGCCAGTGATCGGCTGCCGCCTGCAGTTGGTGACAGGAGAGACGTTCCTTGCCTATCCGCGCGATCGCGCTGCATATGGCAGGCTGTGTACGCTTGCTGTCCAAAGGCAAGATGCAGGCAACTGATGGCATCATGGCAGGTGAAAGGGGCCTGCGACATCACGCTGGATGATCTGGCGCAGCATAGCGCGGATGTGCAACTGATCGCTCCTGCCCGGATCTGACCTTGGGCATTTCGCTGCCGAGTTTGCGCCGCCTGACAATGACGCTGCCAACTCTGAAACATATTGCGGCCAGTTATCTTTATCGTGGCGATGATCGCGCGCGGATCAATCGTCTGGATCGTTTGGCCAAGCCCACGGGCTGTCCATTCTGGCGACCAATGACGTGCATTATCACGCGCCCGAACGACGCCCCCTGCAGGACGTCATGACCTGTATCCTGCACAAGACGACCATCCAGAAAGCCGGATTTCTGCTGCATGCCAATGCCGAGCGACACCTGAAATCGCCCGCGCAGATGATACAGCTTTTTGCGCGAGTGGCCCCATGCAATTCGCGCGACGCGCATTGTGGCGGATGCCTGCACGTTTGACCTGCGCGAACTGTCCTACGAATACCCGAAAGAGACGGTACCTGATGGCCGCACGCCGCAGGAATATCTGGAGGAGCTGACATGGAAAGGCGCGGCATGGCGGTATCCGGACGGTATCCCCGATAAAATCACTGCTACGTTGACGCAAGGAGCTGGCGCTCATCGGAAAACTCAATATCGCCCAGTATTTCCTGACGATCCAGAACATCGTCAATTTCGCCCGACACGAGTGCAAACCGCCGATCCTGTGTCAGGGACGCGGTTCGGCTGCGAATTCCGCCGTCTGTTATGTGCTTGGGTATCACTGCCGTCGACCCTGCAACCAATGACCTGCTGTTCGAACGCTTCATCAGCGAAGAACGCAAGGAACCGCCCGACATCGACGTCGATTTCGAACATGAACGGCGCGAGGAGGTTATCCAGCACATCTACAATAAATACGGACGCGACCGCGCCGCCCTTTGCGCCACCGTCATCCACTATCGCCCGCGCATGGCCGTGCGCGAGGTCGGCAAGGTCATGGGGCTGTCAGAAGACATCACCACGGCCCTGTGCCAAAACGATCTGGGGGTCTGGGGACGAGAGGTCGGCGCGCGCGAGGCGAAGGAGGCAGGCATTGATCTGAGCGATCCGCTGATGGCCCGCACGATCAAGCTGGCCGATCAGATGATCGGGATGCCGCGCCATCTGGGCCAGCATGTGGGCGGCTTTATCCTGACCGAAAATCGGCTCGACACAGACCGTGCCCATCGGCAACGGGGCCATGCCTGAGCGCAGCTTCATCGAATGGGACAAGGACGATATCGACGAATTGCGCATCCTCAAGGTGGATGTGCTGGCGCTTGGGATGCTGACCTGTATCCGCAAGGCGTTTGATCTGATTGACGCGCATTACGGGCGAAAACTGACGCTGGCAAACACCCCACAAGACGATCCCGACAGTTTACGATATGCTGTGCAAGGGCGACAGCCTGGGCAGTCTTTCAGGTCGAAAGCCGCGCGCAGATGAACATGCTGCCGCGCCTGAAACCCCGCGAATTTTACGATCTGGTCATTCAGGTCGCCATCGTGCGCCCCGGCCCGATCCAGGGCGATATGGTGCATCCCTATCTGCGCAGACGCAGCGGCAAGGAGATCGAAGACTATCCATCTCCCGCAGCCCCGACATGACCCTGATGAGCTGAAAAATGTTCTGAAGCGCACCAAGGGCGTGCCGATCTTTCAGGAACAGGCGATGAAAATCGCCATGGTCGCCGCCGAGTTCTCGCCCGACGAGGCCAACGAGTTGCGCAAGGCCATGGCGACATTCCGGTCACGGGGCACGATTGGTGAACTTGAGGAAAAGATGGTCGGGCGGATGATCAAGCGCGGCTATGACCCCGAATTTGCCAATACGATGTTTTCACCAGATCAAGGGCTTTGGCGATTATGGTTTTCCCGAAAGCCACGCAGCCAGTTTCGCGCATCTGGTTTATGTCTCCAGCTGGATCAAATGCCATTACCCGGATGTTTTCTGCGCCGCTTTGCTGAATTCCCAGCCTATGGGGTTTTACGCCCCTGCCCAGATCGTGCGGGATGCCCGCGAACACAGGATTGTCGTGCGCGCGCCGGATGTGAATTACAGCGACTGGGACAACACGCTGGAACCCGTCGGGCCGGGCGTGTTTGCCGTGCGGCTCGGGCTACGGCAGATGGATGGCGTGCGGCAGGATATGGCGCAAACGGATTATGAATGCGCGTCACGCCCCGTTCACCGATCTGGCCGATCTCAAAGAACGCGCCCATCTTGATGCTGGTACAATGCGCAAGCTGGCTGCGGCCGATGCGGTGCGATCCATGCAACTGGACCGGCGGCAGGCGCTTTGGGATGCCCGCGCCCTACGCGATGCGCCGGATCTGCCCCTTTTTCCGGAAAACAAGGATGAAGGCACAGAGGTGCGGTTCGACCTGCCGCAGATGCCGATTTGCGAACATGTCGTTGCGGATTATCAGACAACGCGGCTTGTCGCTTAAAGGCGCACCCCATGTCATTCCTGCGGACCAGCATGGCAAAGCAGGGCTACCGCACGGCCAGCTGCCCTCAATGATATGCGCAATGGACAATCCATTAAACTGGCCGGCATCGTGCTGATCCGCCAACGCCCCGGCAGCGCCAAAGGCGTATGTTTTATCACGCTTGAGGATGAAACCGGTGTTGCCAATCTGGTCGTCTGGCCCAAGGTGATGGATGCCTTTCGCAAGGTCGATCATGCGCGCGCGGATCATTGATGTCCGCGGGGCGGTGCAGCGCACAGATGATGTGATCCATGTCGTCGCGCACTACCTGATAGACCGCAGCGATGCGCTTGATCGTTTGTCAAACGACGTGATGCAGGTGCCACTTGCCCGCGCTGACGAAGTAAAAAAGGCCCTCCCAAATAGCACCCACGGCCATCCACGGAATGTGCGTGTGATCCCTAAGTCGCGGGATTTTCATTAACGGGAAGCTGACAACTCATGAACCGATGCAAACCAACACCAGCAGTCATGTTTTTGGACGCAAGATGCGTCGATATCTCATGCCCCACCCACTCAATTCCCTCCAAAAGGGTTTGCGCTGCGGACGCAAAGCGACAAAAGCAGTCCCTAATTCTAGTTGGTCAAAGGTCGGCCATGTTTAAGATTTTTTGATGCGGGCCAGTGAGTTAGGTTTGAGCTTGGTGGTGTGGCCCGCGTTGACAAATCTGACAAGGTGGAAGCCGCGGGATGCGGGTGATGCGCTATGGGGAAAGCGTGTCGTGGGCAGCGTTTGCGCGTGGCGGAAGCGCTGTCGTTTGTCTTTTGTGCTGGGTCGTCTGACCGGGGATGCGTAGTCCTTCCGCCGATTTTGCCTGCGGATCACACGTCGATCTGGCTGTGATTTGACGCACTTCTGGGAGAAGGCCGAGCGCTGCTGTTGACCGCTGCCTCAAGGCGTGGCGGTCGTGTAAATGGGCTGACGATGGACGTTTCATCATGCCGCCTGCCTCCGGGGTGGTGCCCGTGATTTGGGGACCTGTCCGCGTTGGAAGGTCTTGATGATGCGCATGAGTCCACCGCAATCGGGGCACGGTTCCCGCAGTGTGAGCGGGGGCGCGGGATCGTCGATTGGTGGTGCTGGCTCCGCCGTTGCCGTTGCTCCGAGCAAGTCACGGATCCTGGCGACTTTGTGCTTACGGCCTACGCCTGCGAGGAAGCCGTAGTGCCGAATGCGGTGGAACCGGTCGGGGAGAACATGCGTTAGGAACCGGCGGATGAACTCGCCGATATCGAGCCGCATCACCTTCATTCGATCGCCCTGCTTGACCCGGTAATCCTTCCATTGGAACGCCACGGTACCAGCATCAGCGCTGACCAGGCGGTGGTTGGAGATCGCCACGCGGTGTGTATATCGGGCCAGATACGCGAGTACTGCCTCGGGCCCACCAAATGGCGGTTTGGCCTACACAACCCAGTCGACTTTGCGCAGTGGAGCCATCCATTCGGTGAAGGCGCTCGCGTCTGCCAATCCAGCAAGGTCGGCGAAGAACTTCAACTGCCCTGTGCGGTGCAGAGCCATCAGACCTTCAAGAAACAGCCGCCGGAACAACCGTGACAGCACCCGGACATGCAGAAAGAACCCCGGCTTGCAGGCAACCCACCTCGTGCCGTCCGACGACAAGCCACCACCGGGCACAATCATGTGGATGTGCGGATGATGGGTCAGCGCCGAACCCCAGGTGTGAAGGACGCTGGTCATGCCAACGCGGGCACCAAGGCGCTTGGGGTCGGCTGCAATTGTCGTCACCGTTTGCGCAGACGCTTTGAACAGCAAGCCATAGACGGCCTTCTTGTTCCAATATGCGATCTGCGCGATCTCGGCTGGTAGGGTGAAGACGAGGTGGAAGTACTCGACCGGCAGCAGGTCCTCGGCGCGCGCTTCCATCCAGTCGCGGGCGGCTGGGCCCTGGCATTTGGGACAGTGCCGGTTTTTGCAGGAGTTATACGCGATATGATGATGGTTACACTTGGTGCACGCCGCCACATGCCCGCCGAGCGCCTCCGTTCGACAAGCCTCAATCGCCGACATCACTTTTAGCTGGCTCAGACTGATATGCCCCGCATTGGCCTGCCGCCAGGCAGGACCATGAGTGCAAAAGATATCAGCGATCTCCAGCCTCGGGCGGGGCAGCGCCCCGTGTTCCTTATTCGAGCTTTCGGTCCCTCAACTGGGCAAGCAACTCATAGGGGCTATCGGTGTCGCGGATCAGCTTTGTCGCAACATGGGTGTAGAGAGCCGTCGTGCTGAGCTTGGCATGGCCAAGGAGCACCTGAATGATCCGCACGTCCGTGCCAGCCTCCAACAGATGCGTCGCAAAACTGTGTCGCAGCGTGTGCAAGGTGCCGCGCGGTTTTTTGATCCCGGCCAAATGCTTGGCGGCGCTGGACGCGCGATGCAACTGGCGCGGTGAGATCGGATTGATCCGGGGCTTGCCCGGAAAGAGCCAACCATCAGGCCGAGCTTCTTTCCAGTAGTCGCGCAACAGGCCCAGAAAACCCGGTGACAGCATGACCTTGCGGTCTTTCCCGCCCTTACCCTGCTCAACATGGATCAGCATCCGGTCACTGTCGATGTCAGTGATTTTGAGATTGCACGCCTCGGACGCACGCAGCCCGGTGCCATAGGAAATGCTGAGCGCCGTGCGGTACTTCAGCCCGGGCCCGGGCGCGACCTTCAGCAACTCAAACACCTCCTCGACGCTGAACACCACGGGCAGTTTCCGAGGCTCCGTGCGGAAGTGCAGGCACTGCTTCATGTCCGGTTTTCCGCATGTCGTCTCGAAGAAGAACCGCAACCCAACCAGCCGCACATTGTAGGTCGAGGGGGGGACGTTTGTGTTCACCATGTGCAGTTGATAAGCCCGCAGATCCTCCGCCGTGGCTGTATCCGGCGAGCGACCAATGAACTCGGCAAAGTATCTAACCGTCCGAATATGCGCTTTCTGCGAGCTCTGACCGAGCCCCTTGATACGCATATCTTCGATCATCCGTTCACGCAGCGGCGTCGTCTTTTGGTCCACCATGGGATCCTCCTGTCCGTTGATTGAGAGGTCCCAATCGTCGGAAAGACGCGCCCATTTCCAAAATCTCAGTCGTCAGATCGCCGCGCCACCCTCACCACAAGCGCCAGTGCCGCGGCAGCGGCTTCGTCCTTGTCCGCGACTTTCAAATTGACCGCGACACAGCAAAAGTCGGCTTGCTCCGGTTACCGGATTAGCCGCGGATCAAATAGATTAACCCAGACCGAAGAGGCAAAACTGCTCCCCTGCCCCAACCCAACCTCCACTTGCCGGAAATCTGATCGGCGCGGCGCGCGACAAAAGACTACGCCCCGTTGCAGGGTAGGTTAGATCCACAAGTCGGTCCGGTTCCAACCCGCATCTATTTGACCAAATCTTCGCAACCGCCGAACGCCCGACGTGACACGCCAGAAGGCGATTTCACGTTGCACACATAGTGCACACGACGCCCATTAAGCTGTTGAAAGTATGAAGAAACCAGTCCAATCTATAATGGACACTATCGGGGTTGTAGGTTGTCAAAGCGGCGCAAGCGCAGGATCTGGACCGATGACGAGAAGCGGGCGATCTGCGGACAGACGCGGGTTGCGGGTGTGTCGGTCAGCCAGGTCGCGCGACGCTACGCCGTCAATGCAAACCTGGTCTTCACGTGGCTGCGCGACGCTCGTTTTGCTTCCGTCGGGGCTCTAGGCGACGAGCCTGCGGTCGAGCCGTCTGGCTTCCTGCCGGTTCAGATCGTTGATCAGCCGGACCAACGCCTCGGGATCGTAGCTACCGACAATCCTCAGCTGATGACCGCCTGCGATATCGATCTCGATCGCACTTTGCGGAGGCTTGGTGTCAGTCGTCGAGGCCGTGTCTTTGGTCGGGGTGCGTTCAACAACCTCCACAGGCAAAAAGCATGGCGTCTCAGCAACCTCACCTTCAATGATCTCCGGATCAGGCGCAAACTTGGGATCCCGTAGCCATTTGTGGATCAGGTTGGTGTTCATGGCATACCGCCGCGCGACCTGCGCAACCGATACCCCCGGCGCGCAGGTCTGCACGCAAATCGAAACCTTCTCCTCATCCGACCAGAACCGCTTCGTCTGACCTTTCTTGCCCGCCATATCCGTCCTCAAGATGTCCCCTATCAATGGGGTGGACACTATCAACACACTCTATGACGCGTCAGAGCAGTCAGGCCGGACGCTTACCGAATGGCTCGACCAATATATCATCAACAGCATCGAGGAGGCCCGGCACTTTGCCTCCCGGTGGCTCTGGACTTGCAACAACGACCGAACATGGGCATCGGCGGCATCACCCCCGCCCGGAAACTGAAAAATGGCTGCGCAAGTTCCACGACCTCGTCCCGTTAAAAGCGGGTGGATTACCCTCCGCCCAAGGCGAGGAACGGCTGCTGGAAGTGAAAACCACCAAGAGAAACCAGAAGGACCGGCGGAGGCTGACCTCGAAGACCTGCATGTCAAGATCGGGAGGCTGGCAGTCGAAAATGACTTTTTTCCGAAGGGCCAGCACGGTTCAGCCCGATCATTCCCTTACGTCCCTGTCGCCTGATCCTAGGTTACGGCGGAGCCACGTCGGCGGGTTTTGTGCAACGTTGCAGACGACGCGGCAATCTGAAGAACCAGGACCGCTCCGACGACGCCGACATAAGGCCATTGAAACCAGTTAGGCTCGGGAGTGGCACGATGAAAATCCAGAAAGTGAAGATACAAGAAATAGCCGGTATGCACGACCGACAACCACCACAAAACGTAGGTTCCCCGCTGCACGAACTTCCACACCGATGTGCCCAGCCATCTCTGGCTGAGATCGTTGGAAGTAGCAGCCAAAATCAGCCCGTAAACCAACGCAAGGACACCAATCAGATTGGCGATTGCGAACCCCTGCTGCACCATCACGTAACTTTGCAGTCCAGGGTGAAATTCAAAGCCAATAAGGCGCATGAGATCCAGATTGACCCAGCCAATCAGGATGATCGTCGCGTGAACAAAGGCCAATAACACCGCGTAAATGCCCAACTCGCGCCGGTACGGTAACAATGCGACGGTGCTGCGCCACAGTCGTGACAAAGGACCAAGCGCCATCGCGACGGCCACCATGACGAATGACATGTCACCAACCGCTCTGTTCCACCGGTGCATCGCGGACCATTCGCCCCGGCTGTACAAGAACAGCCATGTGCCCGCAAAAGCAAGCGCGATCACAACGAGGTGACGTACCCACCATGACGTGAGCAAGTTCTTCTTCAGGTCGAAACCGACCACTTTCTTACGATGTACTGTCGTCATTCAGACACTTCTCCCATCCATCGAGATAAATCAATTCGCTGGAACAAAAAGACCACAGCGATGCCGATGAAGGCATATAACACGATCAACGGGTCCGATCCCAATTTCAATGTCGTGAACGCCACTAAAACAATCGCGTCAAAGGCCAGTGCACTCAACAGGATCAGGCTGCTCGCGCCAATTTCGTGACGTAGGTAGCGAAACACACCCCAGTGCACCAACATATCCATGACCAGATAAAAGAACGCCCCAAGCGACGCGATCCGGCTGAGGTCGAAAAAGACCGCCAGCATGGAGGCAAGCACCACGGTATAGACTAGCGTGTGACTGCGGATCGGGCCGGACATCCCGAAATGGCTGTGCGGGATCATCTTCATGTCTGTCAGCATCGCCAGCATGCGTGACACCGCAAAGACGCTGGCCAAAACGCCGGATGCGGTGGCCACAGCGGCCAGAACGACCGTTAAGTAGAAGCCGAACTGCCCAAATGCCGGTTCTGCGGCCTCGGCCAGCGAATAGTCCTTGGCGGCGATGATTTGATCGATACTCAGGTTGGATCCGACGGCAAGGGCGACCAGCAGATAGACTACGACGCAGATCGCAATCGAGATCATGATGGTGCGCCCGACGTTGCGGTGCGGGTCGGTAATCTCACCTCCGCTGTTGGTGATCGTGGTAAAGCCCTTGAACGCAAGGATGGACAGCGCGACCGAGGCCACAAACCCGGTCATATTGAAACCGGTCGAACTGCTGCTGGATTCTGGAAAGCTGAAGCCGCCCGACCACAGCGCGACGATACCGAACAAAGCGATGCCGCCGATCTTGACCACCGCCATCACGATCGAAAACAGACCGACGGACCGGTTGCCCGACACGTTCACAAAATATGCAAACAAGATCACCCCGACCGCCAGAATAGGCACCAGCAGCCCACCCGTGATATCGAACGGGCGCAGGACGTAGGTGGCGAACGTCCTTGCCACGAGACTTTCAGAGATCACCATGGACAGCGCCATCAAAAGGGCCGCGGCCGCCGCTATAGCACCCGGACCATAGGCCTTTTGGAGGATCATCGCGATGCCGCCAGACGATGGCCAGGCGTTCGACATCTTGATGTAACTGTAGGCGCTGAACGAAGTCACAATCGCCCCCAACACGAATGACAGCGAAAAGTATGGCCCTGCCAACTGGGCGATCTGTCCGGTCAGCGCGAAAATGCCTGCCCCGATCATCACACCGGTGCCCATTCCAATCGCACCGCCCAGACTTATCGAGCCCTTGTTCATTGCACCATCGCCGTGGGAATTTTCCATGTCGCTGCCTCGGTTGTTCGCTATTTCGTGCCCTGGTTTCGCATATCGCCGGTGGGAATATCAATCGCACATGGGGGCCGACGATGCACTCTTTGTCGCATCGTGCGACCTCACGCGCTGCATGGGATTATGCGAACCGAAATATATCCAGAGCAAGCAAGCACACCTGTCTTTGGGCACACGGAATTAGGGGGGTACGGCGCGTTTCACAATCCTCCGCGCCACACGCGGGAGACCGCCGTTCAGTCCGCCACCTGCTTGGCGGAGCCTTCAGATTGCGTCTACCACACCACGTAGCATGTCCCGAACCTGGCCAGCCACGGCCTGCAACTGAGCGTTATCAATGCCGGCCATGGACGCTTGCGGATCGACTGCCGAAACCTCAATCCCAGATTTAGTTTCGCGCAAGATGACATTGCACGGAAGCATCGCGCCCACTTTTGGTTCCAGGCCAATGGCTTGCCACGCCATGTCGGGATTGCAGGCCCCAAGAATGAGGTATCCCGGCATGTCCTTATCGATCTTCTTTTTCATGGTTGCCCGGACGTCGATCTCGGTCAACACTCCAAATCCCGCATCGGCAAGGGCTGTGCGTGTACGGCGGTCGATATCGTCCAGGGACGTTCCGTCGATGGTTCGATTGATTGTGTAGCTCATTGTTTTTCCAATCTGAATTACTTCCGCAAGTACTTAATCAGCGCCGCTATCGCCAAGACGGCAACGGCGAGAAGCAAAAGCATCCACAAACTTCCAAATCCCATTCCAAAACCTGACATTCACACACTCCTCTCCTGGATTCTTTGCAAACTCCATAATCCCGATGTTCCCGCCGAAAACGGAAATGGTTCGACAACACTAATCATGTTCGTCTTCATCTTCGTCTTCCATATGTCCCATCATGGCTTCGATTTCTTCTGGAATGTCCTCTTCGGAGAACCTTGCCTGTTCTTCCGGATCGTGAACAAAGGCAATAATCGCGGCCAGTTCCTCGCCGGTCAACTCGATCACGTCACCAAGCTCGTCGCGCTGCAACTCAACCATCGCTTCTGCTCCGCGCCACATGCGTGCTGCAAATTCAAAGGGGTTCATTGGCGTGTCCATGAATTCCGCATCCAGCATCGGCGCATCGGTCCCCCCGACCCCGTTGATCGAATGGCAAACGACACAGCCTACCGAGGCGAACAGCCGACGGCCTTCTTGCGCGTTCATCTCTGGCAAGATCAGTCCAGCCCCCATCGTCGCCCCTTGTGGGCTATGGCTGTCTGCCAGAGAGGGTAGCGCGAATGCGGACAAGGTGGCCGCGGTCACAAATGTTCTGAAAATTGTCATGTTCCGTCCCTTTTTTCGGTTAAGTTTCGCATGTCGGGCTTCATCGCTTCGAAAAGGTCTGGCTCAAGCCCCTGGGCCAGCCGCCGGATGTCGGCGCGCGCGCTCAGGACAGCCCGCGCTCCCGATGCCGTGCACCGGCGCTTGGTTAGAAATTCAAGCACGCCAACCGGCGGGTCGATGACCGGGTGAATGATCATGTCTGCCTGCTTGAACCGAAGATGCGTGTGCGCGTTCTGGCAGATTTCGATCGCTCGAAACATTGCCTGCAATCCATTGGTCGGCGTTTTCGCTTCGAGATTTGTCGCGGCATCGACCACAATCACAACATCCGCCCCCGCCTGTCGCGCCACATCTACGGGAGCCAGATCGCAATAGCCACCATCAATCAGAATACGCCCGTCTATTTCAGCGGGCGGCAGGATTCCGGCCAGAGCGGCGCTCGCGTAGAGCGCGTCAGCCGCTGGCCCTGTTCCCAAAACGACGCGCTCTCCGCTCGATACATCCGTTGCTGTTGCGAAGACGGGGATGCGACCCGCTTCGAGCCTCTTGTTCAAGGTCAAGTTGGATAGAACTTGCCTGCCCCATTCTACGGTCGGCTGCCCGACGCCCCAGCCAAAATACATCCCCGTAATGGCTCTTTGCGAGACCCGCAGGTTCTTGACGAAATTGAATACGCCGGGTTCAGCAAACTTTGGCAGCGGTGGAAAGCCGGATATGTCCATGTCAACCAAGGCGCCAAACCAATCGTCGTTCAACGCATAAGTCGCGCCTACCACGGCACCCATCGACACGCCGACGATGACATCAGGATATATTCCAAGGTGATTGAGAGCCTTCAACACACCCACATGTGCGTAGCCGCGCGCGCCTCCCCCAGACAGGACCAGACCCAATCTGGGCTTCCTGAGCGTTTTTTCCTGCATGGCCAGAGAGGTCTTCATGACGACCGTGAAGCCCTGCACAGTACCAGGCGCCTCTGACAACCGAGCAGTTTCATTTTCGTCAAGTCCTTTTGGCTCTGGCTTCTATTGGCGGATGGCCACCATCTGGTGCCCCTCACCTTCAACCGGGAATTCCCCTATCGCTGTCAGGGTGGCTTCGTCGATGATCCAGATCGTTGGTTCGGCGCGCGATGAGACGTAGAATGTACCGGTTCCGGGAATGTCGGTCAAATGATACGGCTCTGGTGAGAGTGTCGCGAATGTCACCGCTCCTGTCGGCAGATCCACCGCCGCTATCTTGTCTTCACCACGACCGGCGACAAACAAGGACGTGCGATCATCGGACAGGTCCAGCCCGTGCAACTCGCCGCCAATGGAGAAGCTGCGCGATTGCGCGCCGTCTGCCAGTGACAGTTCCAACACGTTACCCTCCACAGCATCAGCGGCGTAAATAACGTCCCTGCCGACATCTATAGCCATGTGTTCCGGTGCGGTTCCGGCAACGATATTACGCCGGACAATCGCACGGCCAAGATCGACCTCGCTGATCGTGCCGTTGCCGCCGTTCGACACATAGACAATCTCCGGGTCAGCCCCGAAAGCGGCGTAGTTGGGCAAGCCGCCAGTCGGAATGAATGCGGTCAGCTCGAAAGTCGTCAGGTCGACCACGGAAATTCCGTCGCCCGAAGGATGGGTCGCGATGGCATAACGGCCATCCGGCGACACGGCTGTGTGGTGCACTGCGCCCGGAACTTCTATCCGCCGAACGATCTCACCCGAGGCCGCGTCCAGAACTGTCAGGATGCTGATACCAGCGTTCGCAGGCCCGATCAGTTCGCCCGTAGGAGCTTCATGATGCGCCGCGTGTTCATCTTCAGAGACACCCTCGGGCTGGGTCAGTTCAACAATCGCCTCGCGGTCTGACTCGGCATAGCTACCCGCGACCAGATAAGGCACACCGGGCGCGCCGGACAGCCCATGGACCGCCTCCAGCCCGGCGATCCGCCTGATGGTTTCGCCGGTTTCAGCATCCACCATGCGGACGCTGTCAGCGCTGCCTTCGGGCACGAAAACGACGGTCTGAGCGGTCGCGATCGCGGTCGTCATCAACAATGCCGTGAAGGCGCTGGCAAATGCTCCTTTCATCGGATTTCTACCTTTGATCTGTCTTTGCTGTGTTGGGCACCGGATTTGACGCGCACCCTTGCTGGGTCGACGGACCGTTGGCGGAGCCCGTGTCCTGCCAGAATGAGAGTCAGAGCGGATGCAAGTAAGATCAAAATAGCTGGCATAAGTGTTCTCCTTGGAATTCATGGATTGGCGAAACGGCTGACCTACTTCGGCCCGCGTCCGCCGCAGCAACTGTGCAATGGTTCGGTCACGTCGCCTTGGACTGTCTGGTTCTGCGACCCTGACGCTGCCGTTTCCAAGATCTCGGGTCCGGCCCGTTTCCGGGCATCGGTTGACGACCCGCAGCAGCAGCCATTTCGCTTTTGGTCTTGAATTTGTGATGGTGCAGTCGAATTCGAGGTCTGGCACATCTTCATATCCTCCATCAGGAATTTGCCGTTGTGTTCTTAAGACGCGCGAGAGCCCCGGACGTTACAAAAGGGTTTGGGCGAAGCGGTTGCCAATCAACGGACCAAGCAACGGATGCCTGATCCGGGCGCACGCCCCGGCGGCCGCACGCTCCGCAATCTCTCGCCCCTCAGATCGCCATTTCCGTCGGACTATGGACGCGTCGTGCATGTTCGCAGTCACACTCCATGAACCGGCCATCGCCGCAGGTCGGGCAGATCCCTGCGATATTTTCCTTCAACGCCAGCCTCGCCCGATGGACACGCACCCGCAACGTATTCTGACTGACCGCCAGTTTCGCCGCAATTGCATCGCGCGGTTCTTCGCGCAGATCCAGACGCGTCAGCAGTTCGGCCTGCTCTGGTTTTAGCTCCCGGATGGCCGAACGTACGCAACTGCACGCTGGCTCACCGACAGACTCAGATACGGGATCCGTCTCCGCACCAAGAATACTGGCCTCCAAACCGTAGGCTTCGGTCGCTCGATTTCGCGTTGCCTGACGTCGGTAGTGGTCCGACAGCGTGTGCTTGAGTGTGATGGTCAGCCAGGCATCCAGCCGATCGCCGCTCTTGATCGAGGCGTGATTGCGCAGGACCTTGAGACAGAAATCCTGAAAAACGTCCTCTGCATCCTGCGGATTTCTCAGGCGTTTTCGAAGAAACCCGAGGAACTTGTTGCGGATCTCGATGAGTTTGGCCTCGGCGTCAGGGCGAGAGACTGTAGGGCGTGCGTGTATTCGTTCAGCGTGCATGGCTGGCTCCTTTTCACTTGATAGCGTGCGGCATCGGCAACCCGATGCCCGCAGTCAGACCTGTGAAAAGAATTGGGGCGGATGATAGGGCTGACGAGTGATCCGGGATGCGTGGTTTTTTGTTAGGCCGGAAGTTTGTGACGCCGAATTGAATTGATCTATATCCGACCCCAAACTGGGCATGATTTCGGGAATGCAGCCGTTTTCGAAGTGGCATTCCGCACTGGACGCAATCTGTACGCGACCGCCAAGTTCACTGCCACCGTGGACGATGGAAACATCCGCAACTTCCGTTGACAGGATGCGATCATCGATTTCCGGTGGCGGCTTTAGCGCAAAGAAGAGAAGCGCCAGAATGGTTACGGCGGCTGTCGCAGCACGCCCTTTCGCACTCCAGTTCCTCCGCAAAACGATGGTCATCTGATCAAGCCTCTCACGCATCTTCCAGTGAGGTTTAAGCATGTTGCCGGAGCACGACCTTGATTTATGTCAATCTCGGCAACCAACAGTAGTCGGAGCGTCAATCCGCTGGAGGCTATCCCAGCCTCTCTTTTTACTGCGTCGATTTCTGGATAAAAGAGCTAGGATCAATGCCAATTGCTTTGCCGACAACTTCAGGTTCCAGATGCATTTACTCGCTGCCCCGCCCCGTCGATTGCCACCAGAGGTCGACCTTCTTGTTCTCTCGTTCCTGGGGCATTTCGCGTGGGAAATATTGCAGGCACCGCTGTTTGCGAGCCTTGGTCAAACAGAACACTTTGCCGGTATCCTCATTTGCCTGAAGGCAACACTGGGTGATCTGGCCATCGCGCTTGCGGCCTTCTGGAGTGCGGCCCTTGTGGGCAGGGATCGCAATTGGATTGCAGACACAGGCGCGGCTGCCTTGGCTGTTTTCTTTGCGGTTGGGCTTCTGATGACCGTCGGCCTTGAATACTTGCATACCGAGGTGACGAACCGATGGGCCTATGACAGGGTGATGCCCACCCTTCCGATCATCGGCACTGGGCTGTCACCGATCCTGCAATGGGTGTTTGTTCCACTCTTCGTGCTTTGGTACATGCGCCGATTGACGCCGAGTGTTCCGATTCTGGGGCGTGATCCGCAGTAAGGTCCAGGTAAGAACATACCATCCCATACCAGCCCATACCAGGGTCGCGCGAACTTCGGCTCATGTCGGCAAAGTATTCCACACCGGAAGAGACAATTGTCTGTAATGTTTCGCCGCTTGGCCCGTCATCAGAAGAAGGGCCGCTAAGACCTTTTTTGGTTTCATTCCGGCCAAGAGCAGAGATCGAAAGGCGAACCAGACATGAACGCATCAGATATCATGACAAAAACCGTCATCACCGGGCGGCCAGACACGACTGTGGAAGCGGCGGCCAAATTGATGACACAACACCGGATCAGCGCCATTCCGGTCCTGGGCAAAAAGGACGAGCTTGTGGGCATCGTGAGTGAGGGCGACCTCATGCGCCGGGTTGAGGGTGCAAGAGACCAGACCCGATCCTGGTGGTTGTCGATTTTCTCCGATGTTCAGACAGACGCCAAAGGCTTCGTTCAAGAGCGCGGCCAGCACCTCAGGGATATCATGACCACGCAAGTTACGACGGTATCAGCCGACACCCCTGTCGGGAGGATTGCCCGGCTCCTCGAAAAGAAACACATCAAGCGGGTGCCGGTCGTCGACGATGAAAAACTCGTTGGTATCGTGAGCCGCGCCAATCTGTTGCAGGCCCTCGCGGTACAGCCGATCGTGCACGTCCGCACAGGCGCAGACGAGGAAGAAAAACGTGACATCATCCTGGGCGCACTTTCCCATGTGCCGGGACTGAACCCGGTTCACTTGAACGTCATTGTTGCCGAAAATCGTGTCGACGTGTGGGGCATCGCCAATTCCAACGACGAAGAAGACGCCGCCAAAGTCGCGTTGGAAGCGATTGAAGGACTTGGCGAGGTTTCGGTGCATCTCGGTCGCATACCCAACTACGCATGGGGCATCTGAAACAATCCGCGCATCTGCGCCTCTGAGTTTGGAGCCTGTCACGCCGATCTGAACGTAGAGACGCCGCCAATGAACCTTTTCACGGTGACGGTCCCACACCGGCTCGGCATGACCTACATTGGCATGCCTCCTCCGGGGCTGACACCGTCGAGTTTGCAGCAGTCGTTTGGCCATTGATAAGTTTGAATATTTCTGGTGCGGGAGTGGCGACACCATTCTCGATCAAGGTTGATCTTGACGGTGTTGCCGTCCTTTCATTCTCACATCCGAGTGGTTGACGAAACTCGTTTCCTTCGACTGTCCCACACAAGAAACGATCGCACTCGCCAGCACCAACAACGGGACCGACCTGATTGACCGTACATCTCGGTCGGGAACGGAACATCCGGCCCTGACCGGGAACACTTTGGGTAGCGCGTCAGAATTGAGCAGGTGCTATCCGTCCCACTTGTGTCAGATGGACGCCGGATCGTTCAGATCCGGCGCTCGATTCCAGTGACGACACTGCACCTGCGGCGCAACCCGCTCTTTGATCGTGCGATTTAGTAAGTAGTCTCATTATATTGACGGACCGTCTCGGCGTCCCGTATCAAAGCGTACACATTCACCGTGAGGCGCCGCGACATGCAGTATCATCTGAACGGCTTTCGCTCGGGCGACCCTTCGGTGCGAGAGCCTTCCACCCACGCGCCGACTGATACCGTTGATGTGCTGATCGTTGGATGTGGGCCAGCGGGGCTGACTCTGGCCGCGCAACTTTCGGCATTTCCGGAAATCACCACCCGCATTGTCGACCGCAAGCCCGGCCCTCTGGAGGTCGGTCAGGCCGACGGCATCGCTTGCCGTTCCATCGAGATGTTTGAGGCTTTCGGATTTGCCGAAAAGGTCGTGAAGGAAGGGTATTGGGTCAATGAGGTCGCATTCTGGCGGCCGCAGGAGGACGGCACCGGATTGCACCGCGCCGACCGGATCCAGGATGTGGAGGATGATCTGTCGGAGATGCCCCATGTCATCCTGAACCAGGCGCGGGTGCATGATTTCTATCTTGAGGTCATGGCCAACTCTGCCCACCGGATGCGCCCCGACTACAACCGCGAATTGCTTGATCTGAGCGTTGACGCGCGGGCCGACTATCCCGTTACCGCCACCTTCCGCTGCCTCGGCGTTGAGGATCAGACCGAGGTGATCCATGCCCGGTATATCGTTGGCTGTGATGGCGCACGCAGCGCGGTACGCAGGTCTATGGGCCACACCCTGAAAGGAGAGGCCGCGCGCCAGCTTTGGGGCGTGATGGATGTGCTTGTTGTCACGGATTTCCCCGATATCCGGCTCAAGGCTGCTATTCAATCCGCAGAACACGGCAGCATCCTGCTGATCCCGCGCGAAGGCGGATATATGGTGCGATTGTATATCGAGCTGGATGAGCTTCACGGAACGGAGCGCGCCTCCGACCGAAATGTCACGTCCGAGATGCTGATTGCGAAGGCCCGCGATATTTTTGCGCCCTACTCGCTTGATGTAAGGGAGGTCGCGTGGTGGTCGGCCTATGAGATCGGACAACGCGTCTGTGACGCCTTTGACGATGTGCCCGACGCGGATCGCGCCACCCGCAGCCCGCATGTGTTTATCGCGGGCGACGCCTGCCACACCCATAGCCCAAAGGCGGGTCAGGGCATGAACGTCTCCATGGCCGATACCTTTAACCTCGGCTGGAAACTGGCCGATGTTTTGCGGGGCCGGACCCGCTCCGGCCTGCTGCACACCTATTCGGCAGAGCGTCGCGCGAAAGCCAAGGAGTTGATTGATTTCGACCGCGACATGGCGCGGCTGTTCAGCGCCAAACCCAGAGATGCAAGGGAGGCGGCGCAGTTTCAGAGTTACTTCAAACGGCACGGGCGCTATACGGCCGGCGTCGAGACACGCTATGATCCGTCATTGATCGTTTCGTCGGATCGGCATCAGGATCTGGCAGCAGGGCTCAGGGTCGGAACGCGTTTTCACTCCGCCCCGGTGATCCGTCTGGGTGACGCCAAAAGACTACAGCTTGGTCACACGATCAAAGCCGATGGTCGCTGGCGGCTGATCGCCTTCGCGGGCGCAGGTGATCTTGGTGAGGCGGGTGGTGAGATTGCCAGTCTCTGCACATTTCTATGCACGGACGCGACTGGCCCGATACGGCGCTACACGCCCGAAAGCGCCGATATCGACAGCGTCATCGACCTGCGCGTCGTGTTTCAGGCCTCTCACCGGGATATGACACCGGAATTGCTGCCAGACCTGCTATTGCCCTCCAAGGGGCGATACGGGTTGCTTGATTATGAAAAGGCCTTCTGTCCGGATCTCAAACCCGGTCCGGACATCTTCGACCAGCGCCGGATCGACCGACAGCGCGGCGCCCTGTTGATCGTGCGCCCGGATCAGTTCGTCGCGAGCGTGCAGCCGTTGGACGATGTCGCGGCGATTGCCAAATTCTTTGATGCCTTCATGATACCCGCATGACTCGCTCTTCGGCAAATCTCGGGGTGTTGTGGGCGAATTTGCCCCTGCCGGATGCCATTCGTTCTGCCAAATCGGCCGGATTTGACACCGTGGAATGTCATTGGCCCTATGACACCGATCCAGACTCAATCAACCAGGCCTTGGCCGAGACGGGCCTGCCGATGCTGACGCTCAACACCCGGGTCGGTGATGTGGCGGCGGGCGACTACGGCCTCGCCGCGATCCTGGGCCGAGAAGGCGAGGCGCGCGCAGGCATTGATGAAGCACTGGACTACGCAGCCCAGATCGGCGCGACCAGGATCCACGTGATGGCAGGTGTGGCAGAAGGAGCCGCGGCGCAAGACACCTTCACCCGGATCCTCCGATACACCTGCACACAGGCCGCCTCGCGCGACCAGATCATCCTGATCGAGCCGCTCAACCGCATTGACGCGACGGGCGATTTACTCAATTCAACGCAAGCGGCAGCGGCTCTTGTTGCCGACATCGCGGCCAAAAATTTGCCGTTGATGTCTGACTGCTACCATGTGGTCCGTTCAGAACTCGACGTGCTCGCACGTTTGCAAGCGCACTTTCCGATCATCGGACACATCCAGTTTGCCTCCGCCCCTGATCGCGGGCCGCCGGATAGGAGGTGCTGAATTACAGTCCGTGTTCGGGCCCATGGCAGCACTTGGATGGGATCCCCCTGGGAGCGGAATACAGACCTGACGGCGTGACGCAAGCTTCGTCGAGGTGGATGGCCAGCCCGCGCTGACCGCATCGAAAAACAGAGACAGGAATTGCCGCGCCACACACAATAGTGCCAGAGTGACCAGACTGCACCATCCCATAGGACGATCCATGACCCACGATATCGCGCACCTCGGCCATGTTGAAATGCTGACCAATCGGTTCGACGACAGTCTCGCGTTTTTCACCGGGGTTTATGGGCTGAAGCTGACGGCTCTTGACGGCGACAGCGCCTACTTGCGTGCGTGGGATGATTATGAAGTTTGCACGTTGAAGTTAACGGCCTCTGACACCACAGGTGTCGCGCATATCGGCTACCGCGCGGCCTCACCGGACGCGTTGGATCGGCGGGTAAGGGCGATTGAGGCGAGCGGATACAAGACCCTCGGATGGAGCGAGGGCGACATCAGCCACGGGCGCGCGTTCCGGTTTGAGGACCCGTTCGGGCATGCGTTTGAGGTTTACTATGACACCAACCGTTATTTGGCCGATACCGGGGACAAGGCGGCACTAAAGAACACCGCGTCAGCTTTTACCGGGGCGGCTCCACGCCGGATCGACCACGTCAATTTGCTGGCCTCAGACGTCAGCGAATTTCGCCGTTTCATGGAGACCTGCCTGGGCAGCCGCGTGACCGAATACATTCAACTCGATAACGGTCGCATCGGCGGCGCGTGGTTCACGATCAACAACAAGACCTACGATCTTGCCTGCACGGAAGAGCACGTCGACGCGACGGGCCGATTGCACCACGTCACCTACGCCACGGACCAGCGCGAGGACATCCTGCGCGCGGCAGACATCTTCCTGCAAAACGGCGTCCACATTGAGACCGGGCCCCACAAGCACGCCATCCAGGGCACTTTTTTCCTTTATGTGTGGGAGCCTGCGGGCAACCGGGTGGAACTCGCCAACGCAGGCGCTCGCCTGATCCTTGCACCCGATTGGGAGCCCGTTTGCTGGACCGAGACCGACCGCAAGAAGGGGCAGGCCTGGGGTCTCAGAACCATCGAGACCTTTCACACCCATGGCACGCCGCCCGCTCGATCGTCGCAGCACTAGAGGCCCGCATCAAATCATCGCGTTCGGCAACATCAATGCGATTTGCGGGAACAAGAGAAGGATGATGATCGTAAGAAGCATCATCAGCCAGAACGGGATCACACCCATAAAGATCTCGCCCAATGGTATCTTCGGGGCCACCGATTTCACGATGAACACGTTGAGGCCCACGGGCGGAGAGATGAGCCCCATCTCCAACGTCAAGACCACCAGCACCCCGAACCAGATCGGGTCGATGCCCAGATCCATGATAATCGGAAAGAAGATCGGCAGGGTCAGGACCAGCATCGCGAAACCCTCCAGGAAGGTGCCGAGGATCAGGTAGATCAGCAGGATAAGCCCCAGCACGACCATGGGCGCAAGGCCAAGCGCGTCGATGAACTCCCCTACCGCCGTTGGTATGTGGCTGAGCGCGAGGAATGGGTTGATCATATGCGCCGCGATCAGGATCAGCATGACCGTGGCCGTGGTGACGACGCTATCGCGCAAGCTATCGAACAGGATTTTCCACGTCAGCGTGCGGCGGATCATGGTGATGAGCATCACCGCCCCTGCTCCCACAGCTGACGCTTCGACTGGCGAAAAGTAGCCGCCATAGATGCCACCAATCGTCAGCGCGATGACTCCGAGGATCGGAGCCGCTGCGACAAAAGCGAGGGTCTTTTCCGACATCGTGGTGCGCGGGCCTGCGGGCCCGAACTCCGGCTTGATCACGCAGATCAGCGTAATGGCGAGGACGAACAGGGACAGCAAAAGGATGCCGGGCAACACGCCCGCGAGGAACAGGCGGCCGATGCTTTGCTCGGTCAGGATGGCGTAGATCACGAAGCCGGTCGATGGCGGAATCAGGATGCCGAGCGTACCGCCAGCTGCCACTGCTCCGGAGCTGAGTCGCTGGCTGTAATTGAAGCGGTCCATCTGCGACAGGGCCACGCGGCCCATGGTCAATGCACTTGCCACTGAAGATCCCGACAGCGCAGCAAACCCTCCGCAGCCGATGATTGTGGCCGACGCCAGTCCGCCTTTGACCGATCCGATCATCGCATAAGCGGCGTCATATAACTGGCGGCTCATCCCGGTGGATGCTGTGATATTGCCCATCAGGATAAACAGCGGAATCACGACCAACTCGGGAGATGAGGCCAAAGTGAAACTCTCCGACGCCATCAGGTTGAAGGCCGACGACATGCCGTTGAGGATAGAAATCCCGATGAAGCCCACAAGAAACATCGCGAAGGCCACTGGAATACGCAGCATCAGCAGGATCATCAGGGCGGCCATGCCAAGCAGGCCGGTTGCGGTATCGGTCATTGCAAGTGCGTCTCTTCTCGGCGCACATCGCGCCCGGTGAACCCAATTTCGATTGCGCGAAGGGTCATGCCGAGGGCCGTGAAGATCGCCAGGCCGCACGCCGCGTATTGGAACCACGCCTTCGGCAGGCGCAGAAGGTTGGTCGAAAGGTTCAGCATCTCGGAGATCTGCGCGCTGTCCCAGACGGCCCATGCAAGCGTGACGAAAATCACCGCGCCCAATGTGGCAGAGCCGGCATCGATCGCGCGGTTGATGGCGGGCGGGAATTTCCGCTCCAACAGATCGACCGAGATATGACCACCCCGGCGATCACACAGCGCCATGCCGCCGAATACGACGATCACCATGGACATGATCGTCACATCAAGCGCGCCGTAGAGCGGATAGCCGAACTGGCTGCCAATGACGTCCACCAGGATCACGCCCACCAGGACCGCCAAAGCGGCAGAGCCGATAAGCGCGGACAGGCCAATCAGCCTGTCCGCAATGTTGCGCTTCAAGTCCATACGGTGATCAGTTGCCCGTCATCGCCGCAAGCGTCTCTGCCCCGCCGACGCTGTCGACATAGGCCTGCGTGACGCCAGCGACAGCTGCGGCAAACACCGCGATTTCTTCCTCAGTGAGGTCGATAACGGTGTTTTCGGCATCCCCACGCGCAATGCTTATGGCTTCTTCGCCCTTGGCAATCCAGGCCTCTTCCGCCGATTGCGACAGCGGGATGCCGATGGAGGCCTCCAGTGCAGCGCGGTGCGCGTCCGACAGGCCGTCATAAACGCCCTCGTTCATCACCACATAAAAGCTGTTGCGCCCCAGCGGTGCGCCCAACGTGACAGAGGAGGCCACTTCATCGAGACGAAAATCCAGCAGGGTCGACGCCCCGGTGATCACACCGTCAATCGCGCCGGTATCAAGGGCTTGATAGACTTGGCTGATCGGCATCTGCTGCGGGGTCGCGCCCAAGGCCAAGGCAGCCTCGGCTGCGGTGGCGCCGGCCACGCGGATATCGAGGCCCACGAGATCGGCGGGGCTGCGGACGTCCACGTCGCGCATGATCAGGATGTTGGGTTCGGATGTCCACAGCGCCAGCGGCACGGTACCTGGGAATTCGCCTGCCAGATAGTCTTCATAGGCGGCCCACAACGCTTCGTAACCCGGCTGATCCGGTGCCAGCGCGCCCGGCAACTCCGCAATCATCGTTTGCTCGAACTGCGACGAGGTGTAGCCTGGAAGGCCCCATGTGATCTCCGACACGTTTTGCAGCGCGCGCACGTATTGCTCCACCGGACCTGCGCCCAATTCGCCGCCGTGATAGCCGCGCACGGTCAGTTCGCCATTCGTCGCGGCGGTGAGTTCGGTATTCAGACGCTCGATGACCGAGGCGTTGATGGTGTGAAACGGCGGCGTGAAGTTGGCAAATTTCAACTCCTCCGCCTGAACCGCAGTGGTGGCCAGCAGCAGCGCCGCGCCAGCGAGAATTGGTTTGAAAAACATCTGTATCCTCCCTTTGGCCCAAATTGGGGCCCATTGTCCGGGCTCGGGCCCCGGTGCCGTCATCGCGCGCCGCCCAGTTTGCGGGGTGCCTCGCGATGGTCTTCGCAGGTTTCGTCTCGTGCGAGATCACTCTCATCTCAGCCCGCGTTCGTCTTACTTATTCTCAGCAGAGCATATCGTGTTGTCGATAGCTATAGCCCTTAAATGCACATCGGAGCGCCTCAGGTGTTGATCGACCCTCCGTCAACGGCGATGGTTTGGCCTGTCACGAAATTGCTCTCCTCCGAGCACAGGAACACCAAAGCCCCCAGCAGATCCTCCGGTAATCCGTCGCGGGGGATCGCGCGCGAGTCGATGACTTTGGCCTGCGCCACCGCAAGGTGGTCTGGATGCTCCAGCACGCTGTCCGATAGCGTCAATCCGGGCGCGAGGTTGTTGACGCAAACCCCTGATGCGCCCAATTCGCGCGACACGGCGCGGGTCATTGCCTGAACCGCACCCTTGGACGTGATGTAGTGCAGCATCCCCGGCATGCCCTTGTAGACCGTGCCGGAGGTGAGGTTGATGATCTTGCCGCGTCCCTGCGATTCCATGTGCGGGGCGACAGCGCGGATCATGCGGTAGGTGCCAGTTACATTGACGCGCATGACGCTGTCCCAGAGATCATCCTCGATGGCGTCGTATCGCACCGTTGGCAGGGCAGCGAAAATGGCCGCATTATTCACCAGTGCGTCGATGCGTCCGAAACGGTCCAAGCAGTGCGTCGCGATGGTCTGGGCCGCGCCTGTCTCGGCAATGTCGGCCTGCATCACCTCTGCGCCTGCCGCCTGTGCCTTGGACCCGTCGGCGATATCCACAGCCAAAACGCGCGCGCCTTCCGCCAGGAGCGCGCGGGTGAACGCCAGCCCGAGGCTTTTGGCCCCGCCGGTCACGATGCAGACCTTGTTGTCGATCCGCCCTGTCACGCGCCCTGCCCCACTGCCATCGCCATTATCGCCGCTTCGTCGCAACGATCGCCGCACCACGCCACGTAGCCATCCGGACGCACGAGGATCAGCGGGTGCAAGTAATCGCGGCGCTCGCTTTCGAAGCTATCGGTCACAACAGTCAGCGGCACGCTCAAGGCCTCTGATGCCCGAGCAAAACCGGCCCCGTCGCCCGTAAACGCAAACAGCGTGAAGCCCGTCCCAAGCGCCTGATAGGTCGTGCGTCCATCTGACAATGCGCGCGGGGCAAAGTGGTGGCCCGCGCGGGCCTCGAACCGATGATCGCCGCGCGCGCTTGGGGTGCCTGAGCCGTGCACAACACTCGATCCCTCATAGTTCGGCTCATAGGCAAAGACACCTGTATCGCCCTCATTGCGGGCAGCCCATTTGGCCTTAAAATCGGACAAATCCTTGTCCGGGCTGTACGCTTCCAGAAAATCACGGTCGTCATCAATGAAGTTGCCGATGAAATCCCGCGCAAGCGAGACAAAGACCGGGCGACGCTCCGCATCATAGCTGTCGAGAAGCGCTTCCCCTCCCCAGCCTTTCAACGTCGAGGCCAGCTTCCATCCCAAATTCCGCGCATCCTCGAACCCTGTGTTGATGCCATAGCCACCGTAGGGCGGATGGCTGTGGCAGGCATCGCCTGCGGCCAGCACGCGGCCCTTGCGATACTGATCGGCCAGCGCAAAGCGCAGATCCCAAAAGCCGACGTAGGTGATATCAATCTCGAACGCGGCTCCGATGGCAGCGGTCAGGATCGCCGCAAAATCCGTGTTGTCCCTCGTCGTATCGGTCGGCACGGGCGCATGGAAAAACCACTCCGTCACGCCGTCCACCCGGCCCAGGAACCGCCAGTAGCCGCCCAGGTCAGGGTCAAGCGCGTTGTAGAATGATTTCGGCGGGTAATGCTTGCCGAGCACATCGTGCAGGTCCGGTGATCTGAACACGATCAACACCATCTTGCGGTCATGTGCATTGATTGTTTGAGTGATACCCGCCGCGTCACGGGTGGCGGAATTGCTGCCGTCGCAGGCGACAACGTAGCGGGCGCGCAGGGTCAGATCGTTCGAGGCAGTGACCGTCACGCCGTCTTCGTCCTGTTCCAGCGCCTCGAAGGCGTGACCATACCGCAGATCAACAGCGTCGACCTCGCCTGCCCGGGCACGCAGAACCCGCTCGGTCTGATACTGTGGCATCCGGTCCACGCGCTGCCCGTAGTAGGGTTGCACGCTTTCGCGCTGCAGGAACTCGTAGGAATACGCGCTGATGATGGTGCGATATGTGACAAGGCCGCCGTTGGCCAAACCAGCCGGCATCATCCGCGCCGCACGCATAGCGGGCTCACACCCCCAACTCTCGATATTTTCCAGCGTGCGTTGGGTCATGTTCTGGCCCTTGGGCACTGCCTGAGGTTCTGGATATTTCTCAATCACCGCCACGGAGATCCCGCGTTGGCCCAGGTCGATTGCAAGGCCCATCCCCACCGGTCCCCCGCCCACAATGATGACGTCATGCGTGAAATGCATCATGCTGCCCCCGACCCGGCTATTCTGGATGCGAACTGGGATTGGTCTGCGCCTTCGTTCATGCCCTCGACCATCGCTGCGCTGATATCCTTGGTCGCGGCTCTGAGGGCTGCGGCCAGCGCGTCCGGATCCAGGCCTGCATAGGCCGCCGCCTCCATGCTGAGGCAGAGCGATGCGATCGCCCCCCCACCCGCGTCGAAGACCGGAGCCGCCGTACCCACGATCCCCGGCGTCACCTCGCCGTGGGCAACGGCAATCCCGTCGCGCCGGATCGCGCGCAGTGTCTGCGCAAAGCAGGCTTCCGTCTGGCCGTCGTTGCGCACCACCGACCGCGCCGCAAGTTCCTGGCGCTGCCTTAACGGCAGGTGCGCGATGATTGCCTTGGAGGCTGCCCCGTTCAGAAGCGGCATGGGACGCCCCCGCGGGTAAGACGTGCGTGCGGTCGCGTCGCGACTGACAGAGGCGACACAGAGTAGACTCTCCCCGTACCAGCGGGCCAGAAAGACTGTGCCGGGAAACCGGACGCTGAGGTCATGAAGATGCGGCTGGCCGTGAGCCACGAGCGGGTCCGATTTGCGAGCCAGAAAATCCATCTCCACAAAGCGCGGACCAAGGCCGAAGTTGCCTCCATGCACTGGTGAAATAAAACCCTTTTCCTTCAATATCTTGAGGTAGCGGTATAGAGTTGGGCGAGAAATCCCAAAACCTTCATCATGTCCTGTGGAGTCCATTCGAGGCGGTCCTCGGTGAACAGATCCAACAGGCTCAGCAGCCGCTCTGCACTGCCTACACTCATGCCGCCCGCTCCCGCCGGGAGCTTCGGTTGCGCGCAATATCCGCCACCATGAGGGCGATGCCGCCAAGCACGCCGACGATGTCCGTGTAGAAGGCCCCCGTGAAAGCTGTCGCCGGGACCAAGGCGATCAGGCCGAAGGCTGCGAACCCAATGCGTGTCAGCCGCGACAAATGGCCCGAGAAGTAACCGGCAAGCGCGCTGGAAACCAGCCAGACGCCCATGCCCGCGCTGGCCACGGCAATCGTGATGTCCCACGTCTCACCGCGCAAAAGCAGCGTGGGCGACAGCACGAAAAGCACCGGGATGACATAGGCTGACCAGCCAAAGCGCATTGCGGCCCAACCCGTGGCCATGGCGGGCGCTTTGGCGATGGACGCAGCCGCGAAGGCGGCGAGCGCTATGGGCGGTGTGATCATCGACATCATGCCGAAATAGAGCACATAGAGATGCGCGCCAATCGGCTCGATCCCGACCTGCACCAGAGCCGGGGCCACCAGCGCCGCGAGCAGAACGTAAACCCCAAGCGTCGGCAGCCCCATGCCGAGGACGATGCAGACGAGGGCTGAGAGGAACAGGAGCAGTGCCGCCGAGCCCCCACCGACCTGGACCAACAGATACGTGAGGTTAAACGACAGGCCCGTGACGTTGAGAACGCCGATCACGATGCCCGATGCAGCGGAGATCAGGATGATTTCGGTCACACCATGGCCGCAGCGCGAAAGACTTCCGGCAATGGCGCGCAACGACGGACGCGCGCCGCGATACCCTATCACAAGCGACGTCGCGATCAGCGCGAGGCTGGCCCATGTGGCCGCGCGCTCTGGCTGGTAGCGTTGCCAGAACAACAGGTAGATCAGAAGCGCGAAGGCAAAGGCGAAGTGGATACCGACCGCAACCACGCGGCGTTGCGGGATCTCCGATTTCGGGACGGCGCGGATGCCAAGGCGCGCAGCCTCCAGGTCCGCCTGGATGAACAGTGCCACGTAATAAAGGATGGCGGGAACGAGCGCCGCGAGGACGATCTCGGAGTATGGCACGGCGAGAAATTCGGCCATGAGGAATGCTGCCGCGCCCATCACGGGCGGCATCAACTGCCCGCCGGTGGAGGCCACAGCCTCGATCGCGCCGGCTTTGTGGGCCGGGTAGCCATCGCGTTTGATCATCGGGATCGTCACGACGCCCGTCCCCACGACATTCGCCACCGCAGAGCCCGAGATGGAGCCGAAAAGCCCTGAGGCCACGACGGCGATCTTCATCGACCCGCCCCGGAAGCGCCCCATCGCGATCATCGCCGCGTCGGTGAAAAACTGTGATCCCCCGGTGATGCCCAGAAGCGTGCCGAATAGAATGAAGGCCACAACAATCGTGGCCGCAACGGACATTGGCAGGCCCAACATACCGTTGCTGTCGAGCGCCATGTAGGCCGACAACAACTGCCAATTCTGCGCCCTGCCCTGCAAACGGCCCGGAAAAACGTCTCCGAACAGTGCGTAGAGGATGAAGACGGCGATGATAATGACCAACGCCCATCCTGTAGCCCGGCGCAGCGCCTCAAGCGTCAGAAGCAGGATGATCAGGCCCGGCAACCATGCGTCCAGGGGCCGGGAAAAGATGAGCAGCACAAGGCGCGGGTATTCGACGGCGACGTACCCCGCCATCGCAAGCGCAAGGACCGCAAACGCCGCGTCCAGCCAGGGCACGGCCACACGCGACGTGCGGCGCACACGGGGCAACACGAGGTAGGACACGGCCAGTGTCAGACCAAGGATCGCTGCAAACAATTGCTGAGGGTAGATATTGAGGCCAATGACCCGCTGAAACGATACGGCCCACCCGATCGCCAGCACCGTCACCAGCGCCGCCATCACATCCGCGGCCGGCCGCCAGATGTCCGAAGAGAGGCCGCCCCCGACCCCTCCCGTTATCGCATCCGGTTCGGTCACCTACTCCAGACCAACGCTCTCAAAGAACGCAATCGCACCGGGGTGGAACTCCGCTATGCCCGGATCACCGCGCATGTTTTCAGGCCGGAAGGCCCGCATTGGGGGAAAGGTTTCGCCCATGACAGCTGCATTTTCGTACATCGCCCGCGCCATGGCGAATACCACGTCATCGGGCACATCCGCGTGCGTGAAAATCACCTGGGGAAACGCGATATATGTGGTCTCCTCCAGCACGCCGGGCATTGCGCCTTCTGGCAGGCTCATGAAAAACGCCGTTGGCCAATACTCCTGTGCAGCGGCCAATGCCTCGGCGCTGTCATCGCCCACACCAAGCGCGCGCAAACCGCCCACCGCGGCGTCCGCCTCACGGACCTTTCCGGCACCATGGGCGAAGATGAAGCCCACCGTGTCGCCCGCCATGAAGGCATCCGCACCTGCCACGACCGAGGCCACGTTGATCGGAATAATATCGTCACGTGTCATTCCTGCGGTGGCGTAGAATGCCGAAAGCTGCGGCAGAATGGTATTCTGCGCCGTATAACCGTCGGTCATTGGCTGGCCCGCAAGGTCCGCGACAGACATGATATCACTGTCGGCGCGCACGAAAATCGCCTCCACCAGCGGCTGCAAATGCGCCACGACGCGAATGTTGGGGTTGGTAACGCCGTTCCACCATTCTTCACCGGAGATCGCGTAGTTGACCTCCTGCAGATTGGCGACACCGAACTCGATGCCACCCGCGTTCACGAAGGGGATGAACTGGTTCGGGCTGGTGGCAGGTTGAATTGTTGTGTTCAGGCCGCCCGCGTTGGCGGCGTTGGCGACGGACGTTCCGATATTGTGAAACAGCGAGCCCGGGTTCGACGTGGCGATCCCGACACTTTGAGCGCTGGCAGCTGTGCCTAATCCCATTGCGGCGACGACAAGCGCCCCGGTGAGTGCCATGTTCATTCGTCATTCCTCCCTGAAATGAAGCGACCCCCCTCCCCGAGGATCACTGAAATCTCATATATTAAGATTTGAGTCGAATATTGCTTGCAGCAGACAGTTTTTCAAGACAATTTGACACAGAGGCATTTGGGGGGGCTGAAATGGGCGGGACGGATGATCGCCCCCCGATGACGGGAGCAGAGGCTCTCCTGCGCGGACTGAAAGCCAGCGGCATCGATTACCTGTTTGCCAACGCGGGCACGGATTTTCCTCCGATAATCGAAGCGATGGCCAGCCTGCCTACGGCGGCGGCCCCCGTCCCGATCACTGTTCCCCATGAGACAGCGGGCGTGGCCATGGCCCACGGCTACTACCTTGTGACAGGTCGCGCGCAGGCGGTAATGCTTCACGTCAATGTGGGGCTCGCGAACGCCGTGATGGGCGTGATCAACGCCGCCAGCGACAATATCCCGGTGCTGGTGATGTCGGGCCGCACTCCGATCACCGAGGCGGGCCGTCCCGGCCACCGCGTCACGCCGATCCACTACGGCCAGGAAATGTTCGATCAGACTTCCATGCTGCGCGACGTGGTCAAGTTCAACTACGAACTCCGGTATCCCGAGCAGGCCGGAGAGGTTGTTGGCCGGGCTATGGCGCTGGCGACGTCTGCGCCGGAGGGGCCGGTGTATGTGAGCCTCCCCCGCGAACCACTGGCCGAGGTCTGCCCGAAGTGGACGCCTCAACAACCGGCAAATCGCCCCGCCGCGACACCTGCCGCGCCTGATCCGGGCGCTGTGCAGACGTTGGCGATCTGGCTGCAAGAGGCACGCGCGCCCACAATTCTGTGCCAACGCGGCGATCCGGCGGGCCAACTTGGCGAGGCCCTCGGTGCCTTCGCAATCCGTCACGGGATCCGCATCGCCTGCCCCTTCATGACGCGAAATCTCTTGCCCTCCCGCCACCCAAATCTTGCCGGATACGCGCCTGATGCGATGGTCGAGGATACCGATCTGTTGGTCGTACTCGACAGCCCGACGCCCTGGACGGCGGCAAGCACCGCCCCGCCCGAGGGCTGCAAGGTCGCCCACATAGGCCCCGATCCGCATTTCGCCCGTATGCCGATGCGCGGGTATCAGACGGACATCGCCGTACAAGCCGATCCGCTGTTGGCTTTGCGGGCGCTGGATGCGGCTCTGGACGAGCCGCTGCCAGACGCAAGCGCCCGCAACATGGCGCTCGCTTCCCAATCCACCGCCCGACGGGCGAAATTGGACGGCATCGCCAAAATCGCCACCGGAGAGCCGATGGGCGCGGAATGGCTCAGTCATTGTATCAGTGAGGTGATGGACGAGAGCGCGATCGTGTTCAATGACCTCGGCGTGTTGCCAGGGTTCATGGACCTGGCAGGGCCCAACCGCGTGTTCATCAGCCCACATTCCGGAGGGTTGGGATGGGCGATGAATGCCGCGCTCGGCGCGCAGCTGGCGGATCGAGACCGGCTGGTGATCGCTTGTGTCGGCGACGGCTCGTATATGTTCGCCAATCCCGTGTCAGCCCATCAGATTGCGGAGGCCCTAAAGCTTCCAATTCTGACTATCGTCAAGAACAACGCGATGTGGAACGCCGTGCGCCGCTCGGTCATCGGGACTTACCCTGACGGGGCAGCCGCGCGCGCCAATGAAATGCCGCTGACGTCCCTTTCCCCCCTGCCCGATTTCCCCAAGGTGGCACAGGCCAGCCGCGCCCACGCCGAGCAGGTCACACGGGCCGAGGATCTTCCCGCCGCCCTCGCCCGCGCCATTCACGTCATCCGGACCGAGCGCTGCCAGGCCCTTCTGGACGTGCGCGTCGCGGTGTCCGATGCCCATTGATCTGCTGGCCATCACGCTGGCGATCCTTGGGATCGTCATCGGCGGCATCGTGAAGGGGGCCACGGGCGCAGGCTCGCCGATTGTGGCGGTGCCGATGTTGGCCCTTGCGTTCGACGTGCCGACAGCCGTGACAATCTTCGTGATCCCCAACCTGTTCTCCAACGTCTGGCAGGCGTGGCAGTTCCGCGCCCACCATCTGAGCGGGCGGTTTACGGCGATCTTCGCGGGCACCAGCCTTGGCGGGGCGGGCATAGGGACGATCATGTTGGTGTCGTTGCCAGCCTCAATCCTCACCACAGGCGTGGCGCTGGGGTGTATCGCCTACATCGCCTTCCGTCTCGCACGGCCAGATTGGAGCTTGTCACGCGCCGCCGCCGACCGCGCCGTTGCCCCCGTGGGCGTTGCGGCGGGCATCCTGCAAGGGGCGATCGGGGTGTCAGCGCCGATTACCGTCACGTTCCTGAGCGCCATGAAGTTGGAACGGCCCGTGTTCATTGCCACCATCTCTGTGGTGTTTGTGGCGATGTCCGTGGCGCAGATCCCGATCATGGCCAGCGCTGGCCTGATGACGCCCTTGCGATTTGCCTATGGCCTTGGGGCCTTGGCGCTGGTTCTGGCGACAATGCCACTGGGGGCCGCGTTGTCCAGGCGCTGGTCGGCAAAGGTGTTCAACAACATTATCCTGATCATGCTGAGTGTGATCGCCGTCCAATTACTTGTCGATTTACTGTGAAGGAAATTCCGATGTCTGACACCACACCCGCCGTTGACCTGTCCGCCGCCGAGGCCGAAGTTGATCTGCCCCAAATCGGGGATCGCACCCGCTATGACGCTCTGATGGAAGTGATCCGCAACCGCGTGACCGTGCGCAAATTCGATCCCGATTACGTCGTCCCGGATGGCCACTACGACCTGATCCTGGAGGCTGCGCGCCACGGGCCGTCGGGCGCAAATGCGCAGCCGTGGCAATTCATCGTGGTCAAGGACGCCGAAAAGAAGGCCAAGATGGCGGAGTACTTCGTGGCCGAGCAGCGGTTTCGCGCGAAAGCGAAAATGAAGTTTCCCACACCCGATTATCGCGGGCTGGCGACAGCACCGGGGTTCATCGTCGTGTGCTCGGACATGCGATGGGTGAACGCGTTTCCCGTTCTAAACGATGGGTCGGATCTGGACGCGCGCTACAAGGAAAACGCCGAACGTATCCTGCTGCAGTCCGTTGCTGCGGCCACCATGTCTGCGCACCTTGCGGCGGCGGCCTTGGGCTACACGGTCTGGTGGGTCACGGCGATTGGGCAGGAGGAAGCACAGAAGGAATTGCGGCCCCTGTTCGGGCATCCCGGAAGATATCGCCGTGCTGGACATCTTCCTATTCGGCCCGCCCGCGAGCGCGCCCTACAAACGCTGGCGCCGCCCGATTGAAGAGATCCATCACAAGGACAGCTACAACACGGACCACTACATGTCCGACGACGAATTGGCCGCGTGGATCAAAGAACGTCGCCACCGGGTGATGTACAAGGACGCCTCAAAGATCGACTGAGCGGTTACGACAGCTTCACCGGCAGGTTGATCGGCCCGCGGAACCCAAACCCGCGCCATTCAACGACCGAGGGGTCCGTCAACTCCATGTTCGGGAACCGCTCAAACAGCTTCGGTAGCATGATATCGGCCAGGGCTTTGCGGGCGACGTGAGTGCCCTGGCAAAAATGCGGGCCGTTGCCGAACGCCTGATGCGGCTTCTTTTCGCGGTAGACGTTGTAAGATTCGCCATCCTCATAGATCTCTTCATCGCGGTTGGCGGAGGCCTGGATCGTCATCACCGTATCGCCTTTGGGGATCGTAAACCCGCGAATTTCCGTGTCTTCCGTCACCATACGTGACGACGCCTGAATGGGCGCGACCCAACGCACCCCTTCTTCAAACGCCATCGCCCAATCCCCGTGCGCTTTCACTTGCTCCAACTGATCGGGATTGGTCAAAAGCCCGTACAAGATCGTCGACAGCGCATCGCGCGGCTCGTTGAGGCCGCCGCCGATGGCGATCTTGATGTTGGCGTGGATCTCGGCTGCGCGGGATCGGATCATCCGCCGTCACCATCACCGACAGCGCCGAGGGGTTCGGGTTGGCGCGGTAGACTTCGGTTAACCGATCAAACAGCGCGTCCATCTCGATATTGGCTTTATCCGTCTCCTCGAACGGCTCGGGCCGCCAGCCAAAGTTGCCTGCGCCGTTGATCAGGGTCTGGCTCCAGTAGATCATCTGGTCGTCGGTGGCCTCGGGGATACCCAACAACTCCGCCAACCCGCGCGCGGCATAAGGCGAGGACAGCACCCAGTGCAGGTCCACGGTTTCGCCCTTGGGCAGGCGATCCAGGTATTCATCCGCAATCCGGGCATAGGCTGGCATCCACTCACCCTTGATCACGCGCGGGCTGAAGGCGGGCGCCATGGCCATTCGTTCGCGAAGATGCGCCTCGCCGTCTTTGCGCATCAGGGTTTGCGCGTGATAGGCGCGCTGCATCGGTGTTTTGGGATCGTCGGAGCTGAAAATCTCAGGGTGATCCTTGACATATTTCGTGTCCGACGCCTTCGTCAGCAGCGTCCGGTTGGCCGCCTCCACCCGCAACACCGGCGAGTTGGCCCGCAGACGGCGGTAAATCGGATACGGATCGCGGTCGAGTTGATCCAGCGTGATATCGGTATCGATCGGCGCAAATGCGTTGTCTGTAGCCCCGGCGGTCATCGTCGTCTCCTTTTGCTACGCGCTCCCCTGGAAGTATCACACCTTCCATTGCACACCACGTCCCGAGGATCAAAGAAGGTTTACGGCCACGGCGTCCAGCGTTATTTCTTTAGCCCGTGCTCAGGCCACGCGCAGTCCCGCCGACCAAACCGATTGCAAGACCGGCACGTCGCCCCATGTGCGGAACCGGATCAGATCCGCGCGGCACCCCTCGGCCAGCACGCCCCGGTCCGTCAGGCCCGTCGCCCGCGCCGGGGCAGTGGTCACCGTGGCCATCGCACGCGGCATGTCGCCCCAGATATCTGCCAGCCTTACCGCGGAATACAGAAGCGCCGAGGGGACGTAATCCGAGGACATGATGTCCAGCAGTCCCTCCTGCGCCAGGTCCCCCGCCGCCACGTTTCCGGAATGCGACTCGCCCCGGATCAGGTTCGGTGCGCCCATCACGACCGCGATGTGGTGGGCGCGACAAGCCTGTGCGGCGGCTAAAGTGGTCGGAAATTCGGCCAGGGCAATTCCGTAGCCTGCGGACCGCTCCACATGGCCAGCGGTCGTGTCGTCGTGGCTAGCCAAAACCGCGCCAAACCGGCCTGCCGCCGCCACTGCAGCAGCTTCATGGGCATCGCGGACCCGGTCACCCAAGGTCTGCCGCATCTCTACATGTTCGCTGAAACCCGCATCGCTCAGCCCATGCTTACCCTTCATATAGATCTCATACTGGCGCAGATCGGCGAACTGACGCTGACCCGGCGTATGATCCATCAGGGACACAATACCAACACGGTCTGCTTCGCTAAACTGAGCCAATTCATTGATCAGCGTTTCCGAGCAAACCTCCGCGCGCAGATGCAGATGGTGGCTGATCTTCAATAGGCCCTCCGCGCGCGCTGCCAACACTTCATCCGCCAGTTCGCGCGCGTAGCGGCTCAGTCCGGGACCGCCCCTGACCTTGTCGGAGCCGACCCGCATCGCGTCAAACACGGTCGTGATGCCGCAGGACGCAAGTTCCGCGTCGTGGGCGACAATGGCCGCGCCATGGGGCCAAAAGACGGCGGGGCGCGGGCGCAGGTGGCGTTCCAGATTGTCAGTATGCAACTCCACCAGACCGGGAGAGATATAATCGCCGTCGCAGTCGACAGCACCGGCGGGAACTGCGGCAGTCCGCACAATGTCAACGATCTGACCGTCCAGGATCGTGAGCCGCCCCCGCACCTCAGCGTCAGGCAGGATCAGGCGAGCATTGGCAAGGGTCAGGGCCTCGGGCATTACACGGGGATCGTCAGGCATCGGCACCTCGCAGGGGACAACGGAAATGGATAGGTTCAAGCGCTATGGTTTGTATGTTGTACCGGATGGCGAATTGTTTGCACTCGGGTCGGCGTGGCTTGGATGGGACAGCGCAGCAGGCGCGCGGGTGCGCCAGCCATCGGTACCCGATTTGCCTGCGCCAGTGGAGGTCTTGACTGCCACACCGCGCAAATACGGGTTCCACGGAACGATCAAGCCGCCGTTTGTCCTTGCAGATGGCGCCGACGCCGGCCAGCTGGACACCGCCGCCCGCGCCTTCTGCGCCACACGCGCTCCGGTGGTGATTGCGTCGCTGAGCGTCCGCCGCATGGGCGGTTTCGTGGCACTTGTCCCGACCGCGCCGTCGGGGGCCTTGTCCGATCTGGCTGCGGCCTGCGTGCGCGATCTGGACCGTTTCCGCGCGCCACCGTCGCAGGCAGAGCTGGCGCGGCGCCGAAAACCGGGTCTCTCGGTCGCCCAGGAGGCGCTGCTGCAAGCCTGGGGCTACCCGCATGTGATGGACGAGTTCCGCTTTCACATGACGCTGACGGGCCGTACCCCCCACGCCGAGAATGTCCGCGCAGTCCTTGCCGCCCATTTCGCGCCGACCCTTCCGGCCCCCTTTGTGGTCAACACCCTGGCGCTGATGGGTGAAGATGCCGATGGCGCATTTCATTTGATCCATCGCTACGATCTTTCGGGGTAAATCACAGCCAGTGCCGCCGTGATGCTGGCCTCAAGTGTGCCGGAATTATCGATCTCATGCACCCTCAAATTGGTCGGGAACGCAGGCACCTTCCGGACCAGACGGCGGGAGATGTCGGGCCCCGCCTCCCTCCCGCGCGCCGCAAGGCGCTGCGACAGAATCTCGTTCGATGCAGTGACATGCAGGACTAGCAGCTTGTCAAACTCAAGGGCTGCGGCCCCGACCATCGCGCGCGACAGGTTGGCCAGGACATCGCACCCGCCGGTCAAAACCTCATGTACAGATGTCGGAATACCGTAGGAAAACCCGTGGGCCGACCAATGCAACGCGAACTCTCCCCGCGCGGCGCGAGAGGTGAATTCAGCGTCGGAGACCGCCTCAAACGCTTCCCCACCTGCATCCGGGGCGCGGGTTATGATGCGGCGCACGCGCGTCAAATCGGGACGCACCGCGCAGATCCCGTCCATGATACTGTCCTTGCCCGCTCCAGACGGACCCACAACGGCAATGAAGCGGCCGTTCGTCATGCCGGCTGAACGGCGGCTGACATGGCATGACCGTGATCCTCCGCCAAAAAGCCGGAAAAACGGACGATTGTGAGGGCACAAAATCTGGTCATGCGGGCTCAAAAATGTGGTGGCGCAAAGCAGTTCCGCCTCAAGCGAGAGGTCATTTCACGGCCTATTCTGGGTCCGGGCAATGAAGCACGTGATCCCCTGTGCCGTCCAGATCATGTTAACAGGGCCCGCGCCAGCGGGAACAGCAATCGGGGTATGTCGTGATTGCGGTTGCATGGTGGCTCAATCCTGCGGAACCGCTTGGCGCTCACCCGCAAGTCGGGCCCGTCCGCACCGATACTGACCACGACCCAAGTCATCACTGCGATGATCCCATCCGCGAGACTGCGGAACGTCCGATGCACCGCGTCCATCGTCGTCTCCATTGGGATCTATCCGATTTCCGGGAACATTGCCCAATTCGATGTTTGCAACAAGCCGCTGATGCTATGGCCAAATGTCGGTGATGTTCAATTGTCCTTGGTTCCCGCTCATTACGAGATCGCAGCAATCCCGGCATCCTCGGACAGGCCCGAGCGACGTATCATCCATTCGATCCCCCAAAGCCCCCTGCGCGCGCTGCAAAGCCAAACAGTGCAGCGCCCAAGGCGCCCGGAGCGGTGTTCTAGGCCGCTTGTAGCAAAAGCGGGTCCACGAAACCCGACATCTATGTGCCTATTAGGGCAAGTCCCTCGATCTGTACGGTGCCAAGGCGGCCACGGTAGGTTTCCTCCAGCGTCAGCCAATCGAACGCCCTGGCCACAGGCCTATCTGTCACTCGGCACAGGTTTGCCGGACGACCATGATCGAGGTATGAGGTCATGTGGAGAGGTCATGGAGCACGTCGACCATCGCAGCCTCCGTCGCGGCATCGACCCCGGCAGACCGGCCATCGAACAGGGACAGATCCGCCTTCTGCGCCGATCCGATGCAACCCGGCTTCCGATTCCGGGGAAAGCCCCTGGATCCCAATAACATCAAAGCCGTAGGCCTCGTCGACGTAGTTGAACGCATCACGAGCCCTGAAAGGCATGCGGGACGCTGTTGGGACGCTGGCCAGGACCGTGTCGAAATGAATGATCAACGTCTCAATCTCAGGGAGATCAGCAGCGGCGTTTTCAGTATGGGCAACGGCATTCTCGGGCCGTACTTCGATCAAGACATGCGTCACAAGAGTGATCGTTATACCCGAGCCAGGGTCCATCCGGACAGAAGGGTCGAACAGGTCGGAGTATAGATCTGAACTCGAAAGCAGATCGCGTGGCTGCGTTTTGGCGACTGCAGCGACGACACTTGCCTCTGACACCGCCCGGAGGAATTTCTCCAATTGAGCCTCAAGGTACGGGCCTTACCATAAAACCAGATCAGCGCGCGCGGCCGATACAATACCTGAGCAAGTCGGACCGGTATATGAAAGCAACCTGAAGGCAGATCACGGCAATTTCGAACGGTTTGCAATCGTGAGAAACCTCACGTCACGTAATGCAAGGTCTTGAACTTGCTCCGAAACACTGCTGTTTCCGCTGCCAGACCTTCGGGGGCGTCACTGCGCAGGGCCCGCGCGATCAAAGTCCCAAGGGCCGCTATATCGCTGCGATCCTGGCCAAAACCCCAACGGACCAATTCGGGCGTTCCAAAGCGGATTGCATTCATGTCGCCGGGGATCTCGGGGCCTGGAATTCCGATACCGCAAGCGATCAGACCCGCACGATAAAGGTGCCTGGAGGCCACCTGCCCGCCCCCAAATTCATACGCAGGAACCGCCAACTGATGCGATCTCGTCGCCCCGTGGATCGTCTCGAAAACCGGAATACCGTTGGATTTCAACGCACTGGCCAGCAGTCCCGCGACATCCACCATCTGTGCCGCATAGGCCTGCCCATGCTCCCGCCAGTCCAGCAGCGTCCGTGCAAGGGCGGCGGATTTTGAGGCATCGAAGTTGGCGGTCATGCCGGGATAGGCGATGACATCAAGCCGTTCGGCGATCTCTGCATCGTTGGTTACGATCAACCCACCCGCCGGTCCGCCGAGCGATTTATAAGTGCTCATCGTCATAAGATGCGCGCCATTAACCAATGGATCGGGCCATGCGCGGCCAGCGAACAACCCGCATTGATGGGCCGCATCCATCAACAGCTTTGCGCCGACGCTGTCAGCGATTTCACGGACCTGTGCCACCGGATGCGGCAGAAGGTTCAATGACCCGCCAAGCGTGATCAGAGCAGGCCGCTCACGCATAGCCAGATCCATCAGCCCGGGTAGATCAATGGTATAACAATTGGCGTCTATCGGCATTTCGACGACCCGCAGCCCGAACAGCCCCGCGCACCCCGCCGTGTGGTGCGTCACATGTCCACCAATGGACGCGGGCGGCACCAGAACCGTGTCGCCTGGCTTGCAGGTTGCCATGAAGGCGTAGAGGTTCGCCATCGCGCCCGAGGCGACGCGGATCTCAGCAAAGCCGGCCTGGAAGATCTCGGCCGCAAGCTCCGCCGCGATCACCTCCGCCTCCTCGACCGCTTCAAGACCCATTTCGTACTTGTCGCCTGGATAGCCGAGGGATGGACGCGTTCCCATCCCGTTGGCCAATAGCGCCTCGGCGGCCGGGTTCATCACGTTCGTGGCCGGATTGAGGTTGAAGCAGGCATCCTCATGAATACGGCGGTTCTCGGCCCCAAGGGCCACAAGCCGCGCGGCGATATCGGCGCTGGAGGCGGCGGCGGTCGTCGCGGCAATGCGCCCGACAAGCTTTTCAGATGCTGCGGGCACCCAGGGACGGTGGGACAGGGGCATGAGACGCGGGCCTTTTGCTGACGGAGATCATGTACCCATCATGGCGACTGGACGGGCGGGCCGCAAACGAGATAATCTTAATCTCTATGTCAGGGAAACTAAGCCTAATGACCGTCGCCCCACCCCGACCCAGATTGCCACCCCTCAACACGCTTCGCGCGTTTGAAGCGGCTGCCCGCTGCGGTGGCTTTCGTGCGGCGGCAGAGGAGTTGGGCGTGACCCCCGCCGCCGTGTCACAACACATTCGCGCATTGGAGCACTGGGCGGGCGCCGACTTGTTTATTCGCCAATCGCGCGGCGTGACTTTGACGGACAATGGCGCACGGGTGCAGGCGGGGTTCACCGATGCCTTCGATGCACTCGGCCGCGCGGTGGCCGATTTGCGCCAGAGCGCTGGCGCACTGCCCGTGACTATTGCCGCCCTGCCCGCGATTGCGCAACTGTGGCTCACTCCGCGCCTGAGCCGCCTGCGTGCGGTGCTGGGGTCACGGCAGGTCTCTGTGCATGCGTTGGAGCAGCCGCCAAACATGCTGCGCGACCTCTACGACATGTCTGTGTTTATCGGCCCTCGCGACGGGGGTGTGGTCCTGGCGGAGGATACCGTCTTCCCGGTCTGCGCTCCGGCCGTCGCGGCACAGATCACGACAGCATCCGACCTCGCGCGCTTCAATTTGCTCCACGATGCCAGTTGGGCGCGCGATTGGAGAATATGGGCGCAGGCCTGTGGCGTGTCCCTCCCGAACATCGAGGACGGGCCACGTTATTCGCTGTATTCAATGGCATTGGCAGAGGCGAAAGCGGGTGCAGGTATTGCGATGGGTCATAGCTTTCTGGTGCGCGACGCGCTGGATGCCGGAAGCCTTGTGCGCCCTGTGCCGTTGAGCGTCACGACAGGACATGCTCTGATCCTGCGTCTGGGACCGGCCATCGGTGCGCCGGACGTTGTGGCCATCAAGCACGCTCTGTTGGCAGAGTAACGCGGATCAAGCGGTGAAATACAAGCCAGCCGCTGTGACGGCAGCCTGCCGTCGGTGGCAGAGGCGGCGGAGTGGGAAAAAACCCGCCATGCGCGTCAGCTGGCTCACAATCGGCGGCCCGTGTCTGCATCAAACAGATGCACAGCGCCGGGCTTGACCGACAGCTTCATCGGGCCTGTCCTGGCCTCCATATCCTTGGGGATCGCGACCGAGAACGCCTGTCCCGCCACATGGCCGTGCAACAACCGCTGCGCGCCCAATTCCTCGATGATATCCACATCGAACGCCAGATCTCCGGTGGGATCGGGCCAGGTATCCTCGGGCCGAATCCCGACCTGCAACGGACCATCATGACCGTCCGCGCGGGCGTGCGGAACATCCGGCCCACCGTCCAGCGTCACCGTCCCGCCACGTGCGTTGCCGTGCAACAGGTTCATCGGCGGCGCGCCCATGAAGCTGGCGACAAAGGTGGAGGCGGGATGCTCGTAGATCTCGTTCGGCGTGCCGATCTGCTCGATCACGCCCGCATTCAAGACGATGATCCGGTCCGCCATGGTCATGGCTTCAACCTGATCGTGGGTCACATACATCGCCGTGGTGCCGAGGCGGCGTTGCAGCGCGCGGATCTCGATCCGCATCTGGTTGCGGAGCTTGGCGTCCAGATTGGACAGCGGCTCGTCGAACAGGAACAGGTCCGGCTCGCGCACGATCGCGCGGCCCATGGCTACGCGCTGGCGTTGCCCGCCCGACAGCTGTGACGGGCGCCGCTCCAGGAACTCATTGAGGTTCAGCATGTCCGCTGCGTCGCGGACCTTGGCCGCAATCTCAGCCTTCGACATGCCGCGGTTTTTCAACCCGTAGCCCATGTTCTGCGCCACCGACATATGCGGATAGAGCGCGTAATTCTGGAATACCATCGCGATGTTCCGGTGGGCCGGGTCCACGTCATTGACGATGCGGTCGCCGATGGACAATTCACCTTCGGTGATCTCCTCCAACCCCGCGACCATCCGCAAAAGCGTGGACTTTCCGCAGCCCGAAGGACCGACAAGGACGGTCAATTCGCCGTCGGGGATGCTGAAGCTGGACGGCTCCAACGCTTCCGCGCCGTTGGGATAGACCTTGCGGACCGCGTTCAGTGTGACTTGTGCCATTCTTATCTATTCCTCTTGGGCCACGCGGCCTATTTATCGGACTCGGTCAGGCCCTTCACGAACCAGTTCTGGAAAAACACCACAATCAAAACCGGCGGGGTCATGGCGATGATCGCCAGCGCCGCCGCCTCGCCGTATTCGGGTGTCGAGGAGCCGTCGGCATAGGCCTGCATGATCTGCCGGATGCCGCGGACCAGGGTGAACATCGTCTCGTCGGTGGTGATCAGGGTGGGCCAGAGGTATTGGTTCCATCCGAAAACGAACATGATGATGAACATCGCGGCGATCATGGTTTTGGATAGCGGCACGAGGATGTCGATGAAGAACTTCACCGGTCCTGCCCCGTCGATGCGCGCGGCCTCGATCAACTCTTCAGGGATCGAGCGGAAATACTGCCGGAAGAAGAACGTCGCCGTTGCCGACGCGATCAGTGGCACGATCAACCCGGTGTAAGTGTTGCCGAGACCCATCCACGAGATCACTTCATAGGATGGCAAAATGCGTACCTCAAGCGGCAGCAAAAGCGTCGTGAAGATCATCCAGAACGCCAGCGTCGCAAATTTCAGGCGGAAGTAGACGATGGCGTAGGCAGCCATCATGCCGACGACGATCTTGCCGATGGCAAAGCCGATGCCAAGGATCAGGGAATTCACCAGCATCGTCACGCCATTCACCTCATTGGTGAAACCGCCGTATTCAAACAGCGCGGCGTTGTAATTCGCCGCCCCATCAGAGCCGAAGAAGAACTGTAAGCCTTCACGGTGGATCAGAATGTCTTCCTGAGTGGACGACGCAAGAACCATGTACACCGGCACCAGCATCAGCAGCGCGCCCGCGATCAGGATGGCATGGTCGCCGACCGTTTCCCACTTGATGCGCTTCTTGGGGCGCGAAGGGGTTTTTGCGGCGCTTTGGACGCCAGTGGTTGTGATATCAGCCATATGCTTGCCCCCTCACGTATAGTGGATTCGGCGTTCCAGGAATCGGAACTGCACGATGGTAAGTATGAGGACGAGAACCATCAGGACCACCGATTGCGCCGATGATCCGCCCAGATCGCCGCCCCTGAAGCCGTCCACGAACACGCGGTAAACCAGCGTCATCGGGTTATTGCCCGGCTCCGACTTCACGATGGTGTCGACAATGCCGAAGGTATCGAACAGCGAATAGGTGATATTGATGATCAGCAGGAAAAAGCCCGTGGGCGCCAGAAGCGGAAACGTAATGTCCCAGAAGCGGCGCGTACCAGAGGCGTTGTCGATCATCGCGGCTTCACGCACGGAGCGCGGGATCGCCTGAAGTCCGGACAGGAAGAAGATGAAATTGACCGGGATCTGTTTCCAGATCGATACCGATATCATCGCAACTGCCGTATCCCAGTAATTCACGCCGAGGCGAAACTCGATCCCCATCATACCCAGCAGTTGGGTGAGGTTGCCGCGCGACTGGTCGAACAGCATTACGCCCATAAGGCCCGCCACGGGGGGCGCGATGGCGTAAACCCACATCAAAAGCGTGCGGTAGGTTTTTGCGCCGCGGATGACCTTGTCGGCCTTGACGGCCAGCAGAAGGGCGATGGCCAGTGCGAAGAAGGTCACGAGGATAGTGAACAGCAGCGTGAACCAAGCGGCGTCGAGGTAGTTCGATGAACTGGCCAGGCGCGTGTAATTGTCCATGCCCACATAGGTGGACGAGAATCCGAACGGGTCCTGCAGGTAGAACGAGGATTGCACCGCGTAGCCTGCGGGCCAGTAGAAGAAGATCGCGATGATCGCGAGTTGCGGGATCAGCAGCAGGATCGGAAAGCCTATATGCCCGAATGCGGCGCGTTTCACGTGTGTCTTCTCCTCGGAAATGGTCTTATGGTTGGCGAATGGCCGGGAGCGTTGCCCGGCCATTCACGGCGTCACGTCAGGCGGTCAGCCCTGTGTCTGCGCGAAACGGGCCAGCAGATCGTTGGCCTCCAACTCGATGATGTTAAAGGCGTCCTCCACCGACGTCTCACCAGTCAGGATGCGACCGTACTCACGGTTCATGACGTCACGGATCTGGACGTAGAAGCCCATGCGGTAACCGCGTGTCCATTCACCCGATGGCAGTTGCAGCTGTTGGATGCCAACTTCTGCTGCTGGGAATTCCTCGTAGTGACCCTGCTCACCGGCCAGTTGGTAGGCCTCGGTCGTGATCGGCACGTAGCCGGTCGCGACGTGCCAGAAGACCTGGTTTTCAGCGGACGCGAGATAGTCAAAGAACGCCGCTGTCGCCTGGTTCTCTTCCGCGTCAAAGCCCGACATTGCGAACAGGGCGGCGCCGCCAATGAAGGTCTGCGTGGGCTCTGTCGTCACGGATTCCCAATAGGGCAGCATGGTTGCGGAGAATTCGAAATCGACGCGATCCTGAATACCGCCGAACGAGCCCGACGACCCGAGCCACATGGCGACCTCGCCCGCTTCAAACGGGTCCTGGTTGTCGGACCAGCCAGCGCCATACCAAGCGAACAGCCCCGCATCCTGCCAATCCGAAAGCGCCTGGAAGTGCGCGCGGATAGCGGGATTGTTCACCAGAATCTGGGTGTCGGTGCCGGTGTAGCCGTTGTCATTGGTGGCGAACTGCAGGTTGTGACGCGAGAAGAAGTTCTCGGTGAAGATCCATGGCAGGTGCGATTGAGCCAGCGGAATGTAACCCGCATCCCGCAGCGCCGGACCGGTGGTTTCAGCGAATTCTTCCCAGGTCGTTGGCGCTTCGACACCGGCCTCGGCAAGCGCATCCGCGTTATAGTACAAGATCGGCGTGGAGGAGTTGAACGGCATGCCGATCATGGTGCCATCGGCGTCGGCGTAGAAGTTGCGCACGCCGGAGATGTAATCTTCGATGTCAAATGCGATGCCGTTGTCGGCAAGCAGTGTTTCAACCGGGATGGTCGCCCCAGTGGCGCCGATAACGGTGGCAGCACCCGCGTCGAACACCTGCACGATGTTGGGCTGCTCGCCGGCGCGGAACGCCGCGATGGTAGCCGTCAGTGTCTCCTCGTACGAGCCTTTGAAGACGGGAGTGATGACGTAATCGCTTTGGCTGGCGTTAAAATTCTCCGCCATCTGATTCACGGTTTCGCCCAACTGGCCGCCCATTGCGTGCCACCATTCGATCTCTGTCTGCGCGCTGGCCATGCCAGCCATCAGACTGACGGCAAGGCCGATGCTTGCGGTTGTTTTGAAGGTCATTCGTCTCTCCCTAAATCACGCGGACCACTTTCGGGCCCGCAAATGACGCTGTTTGTGCGCACGGGATTCGGCCCCGACGCGCCTTGTTTTGTTCCTTGGATGGCGCTTAACTTACCCCTCCCAAGGTCTAGCGCTGAAGGGAGCCTACACGCAGATCACCCGCTCGCAAAACCCCATTTCGGAGAGGCTCGGGATGAAACCTTCAACGTGCCCGCAGCTTTAGGGCAATTGGGTGACGGAGATGTGACAGCTAATCCATATCCAAAGACTGGATGATGCCCGTCGCCGTCGCCTCATTCACCGCCAGCAAGGTATCATACAAAATAGCCAACCGGATCAAAGACTTGACATCAACGTCATGGGGCATGGCCGAGAGCGGATCAATAAAAAAGACCAGCGCATCCAACTTGCCCTCGGCGATCATCGCGCCCAGTTGCGCGTCGCCGCCCAACGGACCGGATTTGAGCGCGGTGACGTTGAGGGAGGTCTCGTTCTGCAATCGCCCGCCCGTGGTGCCGGTCGCAAAGAGCCTGTGGACCGTCAATCGAGGCTCATGGGCCTTTGCCCAGGCGACAAGCGCGTCCTTCTTCAGGTCGTGAGCGACAAGGGCGATGTTGGTCATGGGGGCTCCCGGCGATGTATGATGCCTGTGTAGAGCGCCCGCAGAGGTGGCGCAATCGGCTCAGGCCATCAGGCTGAACGCCGTCTGGACCGCGTCGCGCGTGGTGTCTGTCTTGCGGCTCTCGAACACGGCCTGCCCCCGATTGAGCACATAGAACCTGTCGGCCAAATCATACGCAAAATCAAAGTACTGCTCAACAAGAACCAGCGCCCTCCCGCCCTCGGAGCGGAGCTGCCTGATCACATCTCCGATCAGCGTGATGATGTTGGGCTGGATGCCTTCGGTGGGTTCATCCATCAGCAGGAGCGAGGGTTTCGTGACCAGCGCGCGGCCGAATGCGAGCTGTTGTTGATGACCTCCGGACAGGTCCCCGCCGCGACGGTTCTCCATATCCTTGAGCACTGGAAACAACTCGAATATCCGGTCCGGCACATGGCGGTCAGCCTTGGGCAGGCATGAAAACCCACCTCAAGGTTTTCTCTCACGCTCAGCAGCGGAAAGATCATCCGGCCCTGGCCGCTCGGAGCGTGAGATTGCGGAAACCCTGAATGTCGAGGGGCATCTGACGGATCTTGAGCGGGCCTGGTCCCGGGCATCCGTTCACCAGGTCCTGACCAACGAAAAATACATCGGCAACAACGTTTACAACAAGATGTCCTTCAAGCTGAAGCAGCGCCGGGTGGTGAACCCGCGCGAGATGTGGATCCGTGCAGAAGGCGCCTATCCCGCCATGGTGGACGAGCGCTGTTTCTGCGCGCACGCGAAATCGTCGACGCGCGCAGCCAGCAATTCACGGACGCGGAATTGCCCGAAGCCCTGCGCGCCGTGCTGAAACAGACAGGCGTCCTGTCGGGACAGATCATCGATGAACAGGACAACCTGCCATCCTCCAAACAGCGCGGTTGAGAACCACGTTCTGCAAGGCGTTCTGTCCCGGCTCATCCGCGAGGGCAGCGACCCGGCCTGCATCGAGAACGACACGCTGTTTTTCGTCATTGTTCATGTCGTCGACAGCCTTGATCAGGGGCTCGACGACCTCCGACCCGGGCTTGGTCCAGTCGACCGGCGGAAGGGACGTGAACCCGGCAGCAGTGAAATAGTCTTGCAGTCGGGTGACGGGGATTTTGCGGAGGAAGGCGGCGATGGCAGTCATGGGAGTCCTTTCTGGCCAGGAGGAGGAGGGAATCGGCGCAAAGAGATACGATACTGTTCGATACCCATCGAACAAAACGCCATGTCTACTTGCGCAGCACGTTTTTGTTCGGCCTACCGAACAAGCTTCCTGCAACCAAGAAAAACAAGGATGAAACGATGACCACGTCCCTCGGCGCCAAGATCAAGCGCCACCGCCAGGAAAAGGGATACTCCCTCGACAAGCTCGCGAAACTGACCAACTCGAGCAAGAGCTACATTTGGGAGTTGGAAAACCGCGACGCACGAAAGCCGTCGGGAGAGAAACTGACGCGGATCGCTCAGGCCCTCGAGGTCACCACCGACTATCTGCTGGATGAAAGCGAGGAGCCCGGAGACGCGGTTCTGAAGGAAGCCTTCTTCCGCAAATTCAGCAAGCTCGCCCCCAACGATCAGGCGAAGATCAATCAGATGATCGACATGTGGGGAAAGAAGGATTGAGCCTACCGACGACGCCAAAAGGCTGGGCGATCCGCCTGACCCAGATTTTATCAGCAGTCCAAGGGACGCATGGACTGCCGCGGTTTCCCATTGATGTGGCAACGCTTGCCCAGGATTTTTCGCGACAGGTGTTTCCGGACGCGCCAATCACTATGGTCGGCGGGCTGGACCTGTCCAAAGGCGTAGAAGGCATGCTGATGCCGCACCCCAACGGTGCCGGTGAGTGGGGTATCATTTACAATGAGACCATCCGTTCGCCGGGGCGGCGGAACTTCACGTTGGCCCATGAACTGGGCCACTACCTGCTGCATCGGCAGACCAATCCGAACGGCCTCGAATGTAGCAACCGCAACATGGCCGACTGGGATGAGGGCCGGAACAGGATCGAGGCCGAGGCCAATACCTTCGCCTCCTACCTGTTGATGCCGCTCGACGATTTCCGTGAGCAGATCAAGGGACGCATCATCGATATCGATGTGATGACTGATTTGGCCGACCGCTATGCCGTGTCGCTCACGGCGGCGATCCTGAAATGGATGACAATCACCGACAAGCGGGCGATGATCGTGGTTGGCAAGGAGGGGTTCATCGACTGGGCATGGTCCAGCGAGCCGTTGCTGAAGTCCGGCGTCTTCTACAGGGCGCGGCAAACCGTGACCGAGATGCCAGCCGCCTCCTTGGCCGCGCAGGAGGTGGACTGGGATACTGGTCGCCATGGTCACCTCCACCCGGCAGGTGTCTGGTTGGGATCTGAGCCTGTCCATGAAATGACGGTGTTCTCGCTGATGACACAATCCGCGTGCTGATCCCGTTGAAGGTCCGCAAGAAGAACGGTCGGCCAAAAATTCTGCCGCCCGCCGACTATCTGCCGAGCGAGGACCAGACGCAGGACCCGCATGTCCTGCGCGCCATAGGCCGGGCATGGGCTGGCGGCGGCGCATGGACGCCGGTGAGTTCAGCACGATCCAGGAACTGCCCGAGGCCGTTGGACTGGCAAAACGGCACGTCAGCCGCCAGTTGCGACTGGCATACCTCGCACCGGAGGTGCTCAAGCGGCTGACCTGCGGGCGCGAGGCGTCGGCGGTCAGCCTGTACGATCTGTGCTTTCTCGCCGGAGAGGCTTGGCCAGAGCAAGAACAGCGCGGATTCAGTTCGATTCTAATGAAAGCTCGCCTGAAAGGCCATCGCGGTCAACGAGACATGGGCATCTAGCGGCGGGCGCAACTCAAACGCTTCCGGCTCACGCGAGAAGTTCCAGAGGCGGAACAAGCACCATTCCGACCGGCGCTCGTCGGCGACCGCCAGTTCATTGCGGGAAATGTAAAAGGGCGTTCGTTCCCAGCCGTTTGTCGTTTTCACCTCGATCAAACGCTCCTGTCCGTCGGGCGTGAAGCTGGCAATGTCGTACCCGGCACCGTCGCCATCCTCTTCGGAAACCCACCGCACCTTGCGCGCCAGATCGTCTCGACCGGCCACTTTCAACGCGGACCGTTCGTGTGCAACGACGCGCTCTTCTCCCGCACGTCCGAGGGCGCGGTTGCGTTCATCCCGACCCGCCACGTCAAACCTTTTAGCGACATGCAACATCTGCCCCAGCTCCTGCGGAGGCGGCTGGTTCGACAGCGTCGGCGGCGGCCCGATCCAGATTTGCGCCGCCTCGCGCAGGCCCGCGGCGGGTTGCAGCCCCGGTTGGCGCCCGAGCCAGGCCGGGTTCAGCGCCAGCCATCGGGCAACGGCATCCACCAAGGTCATCTGGAAGTTGAACGCGGGCTTGTAGCCGGGGATCCAGTCCTCGCCGAGCCCCTTCAGCACCGCGCTGATATTCTGGTGCTTGAACTCGACGGACCCCTCGGTCCGGTCGTTCAGTAGTGGCAGGAGCGCGCGGCGATGCTCCGCCTTGCTGTAGCGGCGCGCGGAGATGTCGTCGGCCAGCATCGCGAAGTAGTCCGCGACGATCAGGTCGTTCTCTTCATTCGTCCAGGGCCCGTTCGACATTGCGCCAGGCTATGGGCACGAAGTGTGTTTGTCATCAGAGACTTCCGGCAGGATCCTGGCTCGCTTCGAATGCTGCCGCATGACTTCGGGATCGAACGCCACGGAGCCGTCCTCCCACCCGTCCTGCGCCGTCGTATCGCTCTCCGCCACCGGATTATCTCGCGAACGGGACGACTCCATGAAACAGACAACCCATTGGAATTTCGAGGATGTTTTGCGCCGTCCCATGGTCGTCGAAGGGCGCTCGAATAGAGACGCAGGCCATTCAGAGACCCATTCTGCGTCAAGCGCCCAGTCTCCGAAGGGCGGATGGCCCTGCCAACGCCCTTTGAAACAAAAAGAAAAAGGGCCCCAATCGGGGCTCTTGAACGGATTCTGTATCTGAATGTGGCGGACAGACAGGGATTCGAACCCTGGAGACGGTCTCCCGCCTACACACTTTCCAGGCGTGCGCCTTCGACCACTCGGCCACCTGTCCGTGAGGGAGCGTGTAGCGGCTAATCGGTCAGCTTTGCAAGGGGGGCTTGACTAGAAATTTGGTCGCGGCGAGGTGCGGCCTGTGAAGCGGGCCGCGCGGTCAAGACTGGTTCCTCCGGGTGCCCAGAGGGCGGCGCGCCGAGGACCAAAGCCAGTTGTCCCAGATGTCGCGCCGACATCGCAAAAACGGCCTCAAAGGCAGATGGGAACAGCGACACCGACATGCCGGGAGCGATCGTCGCGGTGACACCAGCCTGTATCGCGTTCGCGCCATTCTGCGTGCAGATCGACCGGAGGAGGATCACGGAACCAATTCAATCGTCACGCGGCGGCTTTGTTTGCCCTTATTTTCCACCTTCACGATGGAGATCTTTCCGATCTCCGAGGTGCGCGCCACATGAGTTCCGCCGCAGGGTTGCAGATCAACGCTCGATGGCCCATCGCCAATCCGCACAAGGCGGATCCGGCCTGATCCCCGTGGCGGCTGAACCGAGAGTGTTTTGACCAGACCGGGGTTCGCGTCCAGCTCTGTCTCGGTGATCCATTCCGTACTCACCGTCAGGTCGCGGGTGATGAGAGCGTTCAACTGCCCCCCAAGCACGGCCTTGTCCTCGGGCGCGTAGGGCATCATGAAATCGAGCCGCCCCTTGTCCGCGCCCACGGCCCCGCCCGTTACCGGCAAGGGGATCACGACCGACAGCAAATGCAGCGCAGTATGGATGCGCATGTGACCCAGACGCCGGTCCCAGTCGAGGCGTTGCCCAACCTGCGTTCCCACAGGCGGCAAAGCGCAGGGCTCTGCCGGGATCAGCACAATAGCGCCGTCCTCGCCCCTCACGGCCGTGGCGATGGGAATGCGCCCGGTTTCGCCGGTCGGCCGGGACCAGTCCAGCGTGCCACTATCGCCCGGCTGCCCACCACCGCGGGCGTAGAAAATCGAACGGTCCAGCACGATCCCGCCCTCCTCCGTCAGGGCAGTAACTTTGGCGGGCGCCGACTTCCGGTAGGTATCTTCGAGGAACAGAGGCTCGGTCAGCATTCAATCGTCCTTGGGCTGGGGGGGCGAGGCAGACAGCGCTTCGGGATTTCGCAGCCAGATATCGCGTTGTGCAAACGGGATCTCGATCCCTTCGGCCTGAAAACGCTCGGCGATCTGGTGGTGAATTTCCGTCTTGGTCAGTTGCATCAGGAGGATGTCGCGCAGGATGCAGCGCACCCGGAAATCAAGGCTGTCCGCACCAAACCCCATGAAATCCACCCCCGGCGGCGGGATAGTTGCCACATCGGGGTGGCCCTCGGCGATCTCTTGCAGAATCTCGGATACTCTGCGGGTGTCACTGCCGTAGGCGACACCCACGTTGATCAGGATCCGGCCCACCGTGTTTCCGCGCGTCCAGTTCGTGACGGTACCGGAGATGAAATCGGCGTTCGGAACGATCACGTCGGTCTTGTCAAAGGTTTCAATGGTGGTGGAGCGCACGGAGATATTCTTGACGAACCCCATGTTGCCCGCGACCTCGATCCAGTCGCCTTCGCTGATCGGACGCTCGATCAGCAGGATGATGCCGGACACGAAGTTGGACACCACGTTTTGCAGGCCAAAGCCGATGCCCACGGACAATGCGCCGACGACAAAACCAAGCGCCGTCAGGTCAATGCCCGCGCTGGTGACTGCAATCACGGAGGCCAGCGCGATACCCACATAGCCCACGCCGGAAGTCACGGCATTGCGCGCGCCCACGTCCATTCTGGTGCGCGGCAAGACGGTGGTTTTCAGCGCACCTTGCAGGATCCGGGTCAACAACAAACCGGCCGCGAAAACCAGAATGACCGCCAGCACGATGCCCGGCGTGATGCGGGTGTCGCCGACGGTGAAGCCTTGCAGGATACGGGCGTAGAACTCTCCCAACCGCTCCGGCGGAACACCCCAGGCGATCGCCGCGATCGGCATGGCGACGAGCACCAGAACGAAATCCACAAGCACCGGTATCAACGCCGCCTTCGCCGCCTCGAAGGGTACGCGAAAGATTACGGAGTAGAGGTCGCGAATGACGGGTTGCAGCGCCAGAAGCACCCCAAGGATGAAAAGCGTGGTCGAGGTCGGGCGCATCAGCGCTTCGGCTGCGTTCAGATACCCAACCGCCGACAGCGTACTGCCGACCGCCGCCACAATCACCAGCGCACGACCACCGATGGACGCCAGGCGCAGGCCGAAGTTGGCCGCCTCGCCGTCTGGCACTGCGTGGTGGGCCCGGCGCAGCAACCGGGCGAACCGCCAGAACGTCCACGCCAGTCCCAAATGGAACGGCAGCACCAGAACACCGCGCGTGGACGGCGGCATCAACTCAAGCGCGGCGACGACTTCAGCCATGTTCACAAGCCCGGTGAACACACCGATCCACAGGATCAAACGGCGCGCCGGGGTGCGGCTTTCCATCGCAAAGTCAAACAGTGCAGTGCGTTCCTCATGCTTGGGAAACAACCGTCCCGCAAGCCAAAGCGCCGCATAGGCCACCACGATCAGCACGAGAATCGCTTCGGCCAGCTTCTGCGCGGTCTGCGTCAACGCGCCCGAATACTCTGCCGCCGTCACCATCAGGACTATGCCCACCACCGGCAGGGCCAGTTGGAACAGGGATGCCACGAACCCCATCGCGATCCGGCCCCTGCGCGTGTCGGCATCAAGGAAGCGGTCGCCAAGACGCGCCACCAACTTCCGCCCGCGCGCAACAAACACGAACCCGATCAGGATCATCGCCAGTAGCGCCGGTGCATTGTTGCGCATCCGGGCGAGGTTCTCGGGATCTGTCAGACGCGCGCCGGTTTGTGCATATTGCGAACGATATAGCTCCACCAGCGCCGTCGCGGTCGTGGCCCATGTGACGGGGTTCAGCGGTGTTGGTTCGGCCTCCAGCAACTCCTCGGTCTGACGCGCCAGCAGTAGGCTGTCGATCTGCGAGATCAGAGCATTGGCGCGGTTGAACGCCTCAGTCGCACGTTGCTGGGGGGCTTGCGCGTCGATCAGGGCGGCGGTGAGCGATGCGCGCCTGTCGGCAATGACAGGGGCTTCCGCCGCGCCATCGGCAGGAATCGGCCCAAGGGCGTCGATCTGGCTTTGGATAGCAGCGATCTGCGACGTGTTTCGCGTCTCGGCCGCAAGGAACCGCGTACGCCAGCGCACCAAATCCACCCGCCGAGAGCCGATCAGCGCGGTCGACGCCGTGCCCCGCTCCAACACCTGCTCCGCCAGAACGGCAAGCCGGTTCCAATCGTCGTAGTTGATCTCGTTCGCTGCAGCAGGTGGCAGCGCCTGTGCGTGGGTCTGCACTGGCACTGCGATCAGCACACAGATGGCGACCGAGATCGCCGCCAGCAGCCGGAACATGGCTTGCGTCATTCCTGGAACACAGCCGGTACCTCACGGCCCGGCCCATCCATCCATGCAGGCACCGGAAGGCCCTTTTCGCGCAGGAATTCAGGGTTGAAGAGTTTCGACTGATAGCGCGTGCCGTAGTCGCACAGGATCGTCACGATGGTATGGCCCGGCCCCATGTCGCGCGCCAGCCGGATCGCGCCCGCGATGTTGATCCCGGACGAGCCGCCAAGGCAGAGGCCTTCCTGCGCCAGAAGATCAAAGACGATCGGCAGCGCCTCGGCATCGGGGATCTTGTAGCAGATATCCGGCGTGAACCCCTCAAGATTGGCGGTGATGCGCCCCTGCCCGATGCCCTCGGTGATGGAATTTCCGCCCGCCTCCTGCCCGGTATAGAGCTTGTACAAACCAGAGCCTTCAGGATCCGCCAAAGCAATCTTCACCCCCTTTGGCTGAAGCGCCTGACCCACGCCCGCCAGCGTCCCGCCAGAGCCTACGGCGCAGGTGAACCCATTCACTTCGCCACCCGTCTGCTCCCAGATCTCCGGACCCGTTGTCGCCACATGAGCCTCGCGATTGGCGACGTTATCAAACTGGTTGGCCCAGATCGCCCCGTTTGGATCGCTCTGCGCCAGACGCTCTGCCAGACGACCGGAGTATTTGACGTAGTTGTTGGGGTTCGCGTACGGCACTGCCGGCACCTGGATCAGCTCCGCGCCCGCAATGCGGATCATGTCCTTCTTTTCCTGGCTCTGCGTCTCCGGAATCACGATGACGGTCCTGAATCCCAGCGAGGCACCGACCAGCGCCAGACCGATGCCGGTATTGCCCGCCGTGCCCTCCACGATCGTGCCTCCGGGGCGCAGATCGCCACGCGCCACCGCATCGCGGATGATATACAAGGCCGCACGATCCTTGACCGACTGGCCGGGGTTCAGGAACTCCGCCTTGCCGAGGATGTCGCACCCCGTCGCCTCAGACGCGGCGCGCAGGCGGATCAAGGGTGTATTGCCGATGGCAGAGGCGAGGTCGGAGTGGATCGTCATGGGTCAGGCGCCTTTTATTTGATGCTGAATGGATAGGCGCGTGGGACGGCGAACTCAACCCGGCCCGACGGCCGCGCGCAACCTGTCGCGGTGCATCATCAGGTATTGCATCGTCAGGATCAGCGGTGCATCGGCCATGTCGCCATCGGCCAGCATCCGGCAGGCCTGATCGTACGGCACGAGATGACTGCGGATGTCCTCCCCCTCGTCCGCATGGCCGCCCAGACCCGCCGCGCTGTCGGGCAGATCGGCAATCCCGAGGTAGGAGAACAGCACCTGCGCCACGCCGCCGGGCGAGGGGTAATAGCGTGCCACGAAATGCAACGCGCCGAGGTCCAGGTTCGCCTCTTCGCGCGCTTCGCGCCGCACCGACGCCTCGGCACTTTCGCCAGCGTCGAGGATGCCTGCGATAGGCTCCAGCAGCCAGGGCGCGGCATCGCCATGGGCATAGGGCCCGGCCCGGAACTGTTCGACCAGCAAGATCCGGTCGCGCACCGGATCATACGGCAGCACCGTGACAGCATCGGCCACCCGGAAAACCGAGCGGTGGAGCGGACCCTGCGTTGCCCCGTCAAAGCGGGTGTGGCTGAGGTGGTGGTCTTCGGTATTGAAAAACCCGTCGTGAACATGGCGCGTGCCGTGGTCTGTTACGTCCGAACGATCGAGGCCATGGCCGACCAGCGCAGGCCTGCGCCAGTGGCCCGCACGCACGAAGGCCTCAGCGCGGGCGCGAATGATCCCAAAGCGGCGGCCCACTTCTTCGGGCGCGTCACTGTCGATCTGGCGCATGACCTCCCGTGCGGCCTCCACCTGCAACTCGCCCCACTGCCGTACCCAATCGGACAGGGACCAGTCGGCCCCCGGAGTTCCGGTCTGCACAGGCGGAAACCACGCCTCTGCGTCAGTCCCGACCCCTTCCCGGACCACTTTCACCGCGCGACGCTCGTAGGCGAAACAGGCCTCGTAAAAATCGAGACGACGCAGCGATCTCGGCTCCGGCATGATCAGCGCGCCCTCAGTCCGCGCGCCTTCCATCTCTTCCAGCATCGGCCAGCTTTCGCCCGCCACCCACGCAACCCTGTACCCGTGCAGGGTGGCCGGTTCCATTCGAACTTCCGTCCCCGCGACAGCATCCAGAAGCGGTTGATGACACAGCGTGCCGAACAGAAAGATCGGTGTCATGGTCTAGCGCCACATCTTCGACGCGATCTCAACCGCCATGCCGCCCAATACTCCGCCAACCATCAACGTCCCCCACACACCATACGTCAGCGACTGTTGGCCGTATTCCAGAAACAGCTCCATCGTGGCCGTGACAGCCTCGCCCGGATCGTCATAGCGCAGATCGGTCGAGCGTATGAACATCGTGCGCAGCGCAAAGAACAGAAGGCCAAAAAACGCAATCTGCAAAGAGGTCCGGGTGCCGTTGGCAATCGCCAGCCGCATGCCGCCGCCGGCGCGGTTGCCCATCACCATCCAGCCCTGCCAGAGGCCAATCCCGCCAATCACCCAGGCGAAATAGGTGGCCTGCGTGCCTTCCGTGAAGGTCAACTTGGCCTGGAGCGCGGCCATATAGGCAATCGCGAAGAAAATCGCACCGCCCGCCAGTTTGGAGCCCGTGGGCATGTGCGATGTCCTGTCCCTTTGCCGTGCATCAGGTCCTAGGAGGGCCTGCGCAACGTGATCTGCGTTACGTCGCAATTTCCGAAATGGAACGTCGCAGCGCAAGAGGTCAGGTAGAAATTCCACATTCTGCGGAACCGGTCGTCGAAGCCCATGGCGGCGATCTGGTCCCATTTGGCGTTGAATGTGTCGTGCCACCTGCGACAGGTTTGGGAATAACTCTCACCGAATTCAATGGAATGCGCGACCTCCAGACCAGCATTCTGAACCGCCTGTCTGAGCACTTTTGGAGCCGGAAGAATACCCCCCGGAAAGATGTATTTCTGAATGAAATCAACGCCTTTTCGGTATACCTCCCAGCGCCTGTCCTGCACGGTGATCACTTGCAGCGTGGCCTGCTTGCCAGGCTTCAGGCAGGCGCGCAGGGTGTCGAAATACGTGGGCCAGTATTTCTCGCCAACGGCCTCGAACATCTCGATCGAGGCGATGCCGTCATATGTGCCCTGTTCGTCACGGTAATCCTGCAACTTGATCTCCACCATTTCACTGAGGCCCGCATCCGCGATGCGTTTCACGGCGTAATCATGCTGTTCCTGACTGATGGTAAGGCCCGTTACACGGATGCCGCGCTCGCGCGCCGCGTATTCCGCGAACCCGCCCCAGCCGCAGCCGATCTCCAGCAGGTGATCCCCGCGCTGTGCCCCCATCTGATCCACCAGAGAGGCGTATTTGGCGGTTTGCGCTGCCTCCAGGCTCTCCTGTCCGGTGGCGAACAGCGCGCTGGAATAGGTCATCGTGTTATCGAGCCAGAGCCTGTAGAAATCGTTGCCCAGATCATAATGGGCAGAGATGTTCTTTCGCGCCTGCTTCTTGGTGTTGCGGAGCATCCAGAACCGCAGGTTCTCGTAGGCGCGGATGATGCCGAGGCCAAGAAACCCGTCGTAGACTTCGTCGTTATCGGCATGCACCACATCGAGGAATGCCTGCAGATCGGGCGTGGACCACCATTCATCAAGATAGGCGTCGCAGAACCCCAGATCGCCCTCGCGGATCAGGCGCGCAAAGATATCGACGTTGTGGATCTCCAGCTCTCCCACCGGGCCGGGATTGGGGCCTTCGACCCGAAACAACCGCCCATCGGGCAGGCGGAAGTCAATCCGCCCGTGTTGCAGCCCTTTGGCTTTTTCGAACACGGGCCTGAAATACCGGGGAAGGTTACTTTGCCCCTCAAGTGTCGTCAGTGCGGTCATTTTATTCACTTCTCCCTGCCGCAAACATGTAAGGCGTATCCGCAATCGGCAAGGCCTGCCGCGCGGATGTGATACCTTTTTTGAAGCACGTTGTCGTCAGAATCCGCGATTGGAATAGGCGTCGAGCGCGCGTGTGCGGCCATCCCTGGCCGATACGATCGGCTCTGCCGGGTAGTCGTCATCCGGCGAAAGGGTCCAGGCCCGCGGGATCGCGTCGTAGTAGGACAGCGCTGTCTCCGGCGGCGCGGAGGTGATCTCTGCCAGCCAGCGCGTCCGGTACGCACCCTGCCTGTCGAACTTTTCCGCCTGCGTTTCAGGGTTGAACACCCGAAAATACGGTGTCGCATCCGGGCCGGACCCCGCTGACCATTGCCACCCCATCGCATTGCTGGCCGGATCCCAATCGACCAGACATTGCTCAAACCAATCCCTGCCGATCTGCCAATCGGTCATCAGATGCTTGGTCAGGTAGCTTGCCACCAACATCCGCGCGCGGTTGTGCATGCGTCCTGTCACATACATCTCGCGCATCGCGGCATCGACCACGGCCATGCCCGTGCGACCCTGTTTCCAGGCGTTCACCTCTGCACGGTGTGCGTCGGTATTCCAGGGAAACGCATCCCATTCCTCGCGCCAGTTCCGGGTGGTGATGTGGGGCGTGTGATACACCAGATGATAGGCGAAGTCGCGCCAGACAATCTCCTTCAGGAATGTCTCCGCCCCCGGCTTGCCGTCAGCCATGGCGCGCCAGCCGGCGTGCCAGCAGACCCGTGCGGAGATCTCGCCGTAGGTGAGGTTTTCCGACAAGAGCGACGTGCCGTTCTTCGCCAGATTGTCGCGCGCATTGGCGTAGTCGTCGATACCATCGGCAATGAATGCGCCAAGGCGGCCCCGGGCGGCCTTCTCTCCCACGTTCAGATGCGCCGCCACGACATCAGCGCCCCGGTTCATCGCATGGCCAAGCTGCCAGTCGGAAATGTCATCGGACGCCGGCCAGGTCTCCGGTGCTGCGATCCTCGAGGAAGCCAGCGCCTCACCGGGATCGCGATCGCGGACCGTCTTCCAGAACGGCGTGTAAACCTTGTAGTAGCCGCCGGTCTTCGTCTCTACCGTCCATGGCTCAAACAGCACATGCCCATTGTGGCTTTGCGCGTCCACACCGTCGGATTTCAGCCCCGTCTTCACCACCTCGTCGCGCCTGCGATTGATCGGATCGTAAAGCCGGTTCCAATGGACCGCCCCCGCCCCGGTCTCCGCAATGACCGCCCGCAGGGTGTCAAGCGCGGTGCCGCGGCGCAGGATCAATCTTGATCCAACCTCCTCCAGGGCCTCTGAAAACGCCTCAACCCCAAGGCCCAACCGCCACTTCGGTGCAGCTCCCTGCGCCTCCACCACCTCATCGCAGATAAACACCGGGATCACCGCGCCGCTTGCGCAGGCCGCCACCAGGGCCGGGTTGTCCGACAGCCGCAGATCGCGCCTGACCCAATAGATTGCCGCTGTCATAACGCCCTCACCCTGCCAGAGCCCTGCAACCTAGAACGGCGTGGCGCACGTCAAGGTCACTCGACAGCTTCGACCAGAACCAGATTGCGCTCTGCTGCAACCAGGGCATGGGTCAGCGCCCGCTGATAGGTCGCGGATGTGTAGCAAGCGTTCGCGGCCTCCAGCGACGGAAAAATCGCCACCACGTTCCGGGGGTGGGCGCGCCCCTCCTTCTGGATCGCCGTGCCGCCGCGGGCCAGATAGCGCCCGCCATGGGCGGTGATCGCCTCCGTCGCCAGCGTGGCGTATTTGGCATATTCCGCGTCGTCGGTGACTGTCACATTCGCGATCCAATAGGCTTCAGGCATGTCTCACACTCCTTGCAGGACGGCCTTCGCCGCCGTGATCGCCGCATCGGCACCAGAGGCATCCGCCCCGCCGCCCTGGGCAAAATCCGCACGCCCGCCGCCGCCCTTTCCGCCAAGCTCCACCACGGCCGCGCGCACCAGATCAACGGCACTGACCTTGTCGGTCAGATCATCGGTGACGCCCGCGGCCACCGCCGCCTTGCCGCCGGTATCGGCAATCAGCAGAACCGCGCCGGACCCAAGACGCGCCTTGTGCTCATCCACGATCCCCGCCAAATCCTTGCCCGTCACGCCCGAAAGCGCCTGGGCGTGGAAGGTGATCCCGTTGACCAGCTCCGCCTCGGGTGCGCTTGCTCCACCCGACATCGCCAGTTCCCGACGCAGTTGAGCCACTTCGGTTTCCAGCTTCCTGCGGTCGTCTTTCAGGGCGCGAACCCGTTCCATCACGTCACCGGGTTGTGCGTTCATCTCCAGTGCCAGGGCCCCCATCCGCTGATCCTGCGCGCTCAGATACTCAAACGCGGCAGGACCGGTCAGCGCTTCGATCCGGCGCACGCCCGCGCTGGAGGCACTGTCGCCAAGGATCACGAATACGCCGATGTCGCCGGTGCGCCGCACATGCGTACCGCCACACAATTCCAGCGAATAGGTGGTGCCAGACGTCCCCTTGCCGGATCCGTCCAGGCTCCCCATTGACACGACACGCACCTCCTCGCCGTACTTCTCGCCGAACAGCGCCTGCGCGCCAATCCCGCGCGCATCATCGGGTGTCATGATCCGCGTATCAACAGGGGAGTTCTGACGGATGAACTCGTTCACCTCCGCCTCGACCCTGACCAGCTCATCATGGCTCAGGGCCTTCTGATGGCTGAAATCGAACCGCAACCGATCCGGTGCATTCAACGATCCGCGCTGTGCCACGTGATCGCCCAAAGCGCGCCTGAGCGCCTCATGCAGCAAGTGCGTGGCAGAGTGGTTGGCGCGGATCGTCGTGCGGCGCGCGTGATCCACCTGCAATTCCGCGCCCTGCCCTGGCTTCACCGCACCATCAGTGACCTCCCCGATGTGCAGGACCACTTCTGCGACCCGGCGCGTGTCGGTCACGGTCACGGTTCCGGTGTCCGTCCTGATCACGCCGGTATCACCAACCTGCCCGCCCGATTCCGCGTAGAACGGTGTCTGGTTCACCACGATCGTGACGGCCTGGCCCACCTCGGCCCTGTCGGCTGCCGCCCCATCCATGACGACGGCCAAAACTTCACCTTCGGCCTCTTCCGTATCGTAGCCGAGGAATTCCGTGATCCCGTGCTTGTCGGCGACATCGAACCAGATGCTCGCATCCGCCGCATCACCCGAGCCGGACCACGCCGCGCGCGCCTTGGCCTTTTGTTCCGCCATGGCGCTGTCGAACCCGTCCGTGTCCACCGCGCGGCCCTGTTCTCGCAGTGCGTCCTGGGTCAGATCGAGCGGGAACCCGTAGGTGTCATAGAGCTTGAATGCCGCCTCGCCGGGCAGATTGCCGCCTTCGGGAAGGCCTGCCACCTCTTCATCCAGCAGCTTCAAACCGCGATCCAGCGTCTGACGGAACCGTTCTTCCTCCAGCTTCAGGGTCTCGGAAATCATTGCCTGCGCCTGTCCAAGCTCCGGATACGCCTGCCCCATCTGGCTCACGAGCGAAGGGACGAGCCGATACATCAACGGGTCTTTCGCGCCGAGCAGATGCGCATGCCGCATCGCGCGCCGCATGATCCGGCGCAGCACATAGCCGCGCCCGTCGTTGGACGGCATCACCCCGTCCGCAATCAGGAAGCTCGTCGAGCGCAAATGGTCCGCGATCACCCGGTGGTGGACGTTCTGCGGCCCGTCGATATCACTGTGTGACGCGTTGGCGGATGCCTCCATCAACGCCCGCATCGTATCGGTGTCGTAATTGTCGTGGCTGCCCTGCAACAGCGCCCCGATCCGCTCCAACCCCATGCCGGTATCAATGCTCTGCATCTCCAGCGGCACCATGGAGCCGTCCGCGAACTGCTCATTCTGCATGAAAACGATGTTCCAGATCTCGATGAACCGATCCCCGTCCTCGTCCGCAGAGCCGGGAGGCCCACCAGGGATATGATCGCCATGGTCGTAGAAAATCTCGGTGCAGGGGCCGCAAGGGCCAGTCGGGCCCATCTGCCAGAAGTTGTCATTGGTGGCGATGCGGATGATCCGATTTTCCGGGACACCAACCTTCTTCCAGATCTCGAACGCCTCATCATCGGTATGGTAGACGGTGACGCACAGCCGCGTCTTGTCGATCCCGAAATCTACGGTGATCAACTCCCATGCGTAGCGGATCGCGTCTTCCTTGAAGTAATCGCCGAAGCTGAAGTTGCCGAGCATTTCAAAGAAGGTGTGGTGGCGCGCCGTGTAACCCACATTGTCCAGATCGTTGTGCTTGCCACCCGCGCGGACGCATTTCTGACCGCTGGTCGCCCGCACATAGTCGCGCTTTTCCACCCCGGTAAACAGGTTCTTGAACTGCACCATGCCGGAATTCACGAACATCAACGTCGGGTCGTTGCGCGGCACCAGCGGGCTGGACGGTACGATCCGGTGCCCCTGTCCGCCAAAGTATTCAAGGAAGGTGGAGCGGATATCATTCAGGCTGGTCATCGGCGCGTGCGTCCCGTGGGTGAGTGTGCGGCGCATGATGTACCCGCGCCCCGCCGCCCTGTCCACGGCTTGCCGCCGTTCGAACACGAAAAGGGCGACCCGATTATGGCCGCCCCTGTTGCCCGTTCTGGGGCAAGACACTCAATCCGGGCGTTCACTTTTGGGGCGCCCGCAGGTGATCTCTGTTCGTCAATCCTCGTCGAGGATGGGTTGGTCGCCACCGGTGTCACCGAAATCAAGGCCGTGAGCCGCACGGATTTTATCCTCGATCTGATATGCGATCTCGGGGTTATCGCGCATAAATTGCTTGGCGTTTTCGCGCCCCTGCCCGATGCGTTCGTCCCCGTAAGAGAACCAGCTTCCGGATTTCTCAACGATCCCGGCCTTCACGCCCATGTCGATCAACTCTCCGTTCTTGGAGATCCCCTCGCCGTACATGATGTCAAATTCCACCTGCTTGAACGGCGGTGCGACCTTGTTCTTCACGACCTTGACGCGGGTGGCGTTGCCGACAACCTCATCGCGGTCCTTGATTGCACCGATGCGGCGAATGTCGAGACGTACAGAGGAGTAGAACTTCAGAGCGTTGCCGCCTGTCGTTGTCTCCGGTGAGCCAAACATGACGCCGATCTTCATCCGGATCTGGTTGATGAAGATCACCATACAGCCAGAGCGGTTGATCGACCCGGTGAGTTTCCGCATCGCCTGCGACATCAGGCGTGCGTGAACGCCGACAGAGCTGTCGCCCATATCGCCCTCAAGCTCTGACTTCGGCGTCAGCGCGGCGACCGAGTCCACAACAACCATGCTGACCGCGCCGGACCGAACCAGCGTATCCACGATCTCCAAAGCCTGCTCACCGGTATCGGGCTGGGAGATCAGCAGCTCATCAAGGTTGACGCCCAGTTTCTTGGCGTATTGCGGGTCCAGCGCATGCTCCGCGTCGACAAATGCGCAAACTCCACCCTTTTTCTGCTCCTCCGCGATGGCGTGCAGCGTCAGCGTGGTCTTGCCCGACGATTCCGGGCCGTAGATCTCGATCACTCGGCCCTTCGGCAGACCGCCAATTCCCAGTGCGATATCAAGCCCGATAGAGCCAGTTGAAGTGGATTCGATGTCCCTGAGGACATTTTCACCGCCGAGCTTCATGATGGAGCCCTTGCCGAATTGGCGTTCGATCTGCGCCAGCGCGGAATCGAGGGCCTTTTGCTTGTCAGCCGATTTACGATCAGTCATGTCGAGAAGGTTCGCCGTTGCCATGGATTTTCTATCCTTATGTCATGCCGCAGTGTGTCGCGGCAATGGGGGCCGGTTTGGCGGGTGGACCCCGTTCCGGCACGTCTGCTGTTCACCTCTTGTTCCTGATCTGCCTAGCAAACAAAACAAGAACAATTCAAGTTAATTCTTCGTCTCTGTGATAATGGACAAGCACGAGTTAACAATCCGTTACGACAATGCGGAAAAATGAGGGAATAACGCGATGATGGTGTTTTGGAAGGCCAGACTGGTTCTCCTGGCGGTGCCCAAGACCGGTACGACGGCCTTGGAACAGGCGCTGCTCCCCTACGCCGATACGGCGATTCTCAACCCGCCCCAGCAAAAACATTGCACGGTGCGGCGCTATCGCAATCAGCTGCAAAACTTTTTCGAGCAACGCGGGCAGCGCAAACTGGAGGTAATGGCCGTCGTACGAGAGCCCATCGGCTGGCTTTCCAGCTGGTATCGCTACCGCTCCCGCGACGCTATCCGCGGCACAGCCAATTCCACTGCCAAGGTCAGTTTTGATGAGTTCGTCGCGGCCTGGCTGGAGGACAGCCCGCCCGACTTTGCGGCGGTCGGGCGACAATCACGGTTTGTGTCGGAGGAAGATGGCAGTCTCGGTGTCGATCACCTGTTCCGCCACGACCGGTTGGATCGCGCGATCGCGTTCCTGGAAGGTCGCGTGAACCGGAAGCTTGAAGTTGTCCACGCCAATGTCTCACCGCCTTCGGATGCTGCATTAAGCGCTGATATGGATCGCCGCCTGCGGTCTGAGGCGCCCGAGGAATTCGCGCTCTGGGATGGTTTGCACGGCACCTAGTGAAGTTGTTGGCGCACCGTATCTGTCAATTCAGAGAGCGAAAACGGTTTGGGCAGGAATACCGATCCGGGCACGCCGACGGATCCTTCCTCAAACGCATCTTCCGCATAGCCTGACACGAACACCACTTTCGTTGCGGGCCGCTCCTTCAATGCTTCGCGCACCCAGGACGGCCCGTCCATGCCCGGCATGATCACATCTGTCACGAACAGGTCGATCGACAGACTGCTGTCCGACAGTGTCTCCAGCGCTTCTTCAGCGCTGCCCGCCTCAATCACGGTATAGCCGCGCAGGCGCAGGGCGCGGGACGCAAAGGCGCGCACCGGGGCTTCGTCTTCGACCAACATGACAACGGCAGGGTGGTCGTCGGAAAGGTCAGCGTTGATCTCGCTGGTTGAACCCTCGATGCCGTCTTGTGCCGGTACCACAACGGCATTCACATGGGCCGGAATATAGATGGTGAAGGTTGTACCCGCCCCGACAACACTATCGACGAAAATATAGCCACCGGTCTGCTTGATGATGCCATAGGCCATGGAGAGACCTAGCCCGGTGCCCTCCCCGGTGCGTTTCGTCGTGAAGAACGGCTCAAATATGCGATTCACTTTGTCTGGCGGAATGCCGTGGCCATGATCGCGCACACGGATCGTGACGTAATCGCCGGGCGGAACAAGGGCCTGATCGCGGGTCATCGGCTCCGACAGATGCACCATCCGCGTTTCGACCCGGACTTCGCCGCCATCGACCATGGCATCGCGGGCGTTCACGACGAGGTTCATGATCACCTGGTCGAGTTGTCGGCGGTCGGCGCGAATGAGCGCAAGACCGGGATCGTTCGACAGTGTCAGCGTGATCCTTTCCCCCACCAATCGGTTGAGGAGATGCGTCAATTCTCCGATGGAGTCGCGCAGATCCAGAACCTCGGGATCCAGCGTCTGCTTGCGCGAGAACGCCAGCAATTGCCCCACAAGGCTTGCCGCGCGGTTGGCGTTCTGGTTGATTTGCACCAGATCGGCATAGTCCTGATCGCCCTGATCATGGCGCAACAGGAGCAGATCACAATGGCCGGTAATTGCGGTCAGAAGGTTGTTGAAATCGTGGGCCACTCCGCCGGCAAGTTCCCCGATTGCCTGCATTTTCTGGCTCTGGACAAATTGCAGCTCCAACGTCTTCAGTTCTGTCGCGTCGTGCAAGACGGCCAGCAGCGACGGCCCCGTGCCATCAACGATCCGGCTCAGGGAAATCTGCAGGAACGTCTCATCCGTGCGTTGTTTCGCGCGGGCCACTTCCGAGCGGTTCGGCACCCGTTCCGCGAGCGTATCGGCGACCCAATCGCTGACCGGGCGTCCGAGGTTTTCGACGAATCGCGACATCGGGCCGGTGACGCCCGGCTCGATGCCCAGAAGTTTCTGGGCGTGGTGATTGGAGGCCAGAACCTCCCCCTCTGCCCCGATATGCAACAACGCGACAGGAAGCGACTCGAACGCCCGCGCCGCCACCGAGGCGGCAGGCGGTTCCGACAGGCCGGGAACGGCGTAAACCTCCCTGCGTCCATCCTTGGCGGGCACCACGATCGGGATCACCTCGATCTTGCCATCGGTTCCCGACAGGCTGGATCTGCGCCCTGCCACAAGCGGTTGATCCGGAAATACATCTTCCAGTGTCGTGGCGCGGCGACCCAGAACTTCACGCATCGCGGAATTCATCGACAAGACGGTATCATTGTGGCTGACCACCATCATTGGCAGCCCGATCCATTCGCCGTGACGAGAGTTGGAATCCGCCAGATCATCCAGACGCCACAGCACACCACCATTCAACCGGTGCGCCGCCAACCGGACGGTTCCGCGCGGCGTCACCACAACCTCGTGCGACGACGCGCGCCGCCCGATGGCAGTTTCCTGACGAAACACGACAGCCGCCGCATTGGGCAATACACTGGCGATAGCGCGCCCCATAGGCGCGCCGATACGTTCTCCAAAGCGCCGTTCTGCGGCTGCATTTTGCAACACAATTGCTCCATCGACATCAGTGCAAAAACACGGCGCCGGGTCGTTCTGGATCAGCGAAAACGCGGATCGAAACGTCGTGTGCACACGCATGATGCGCCAAAGATCCCGCAGCGCGACCAGGGCAGCGGCCGCCAGACACCCGCCGGTGGCGGCCATCAGGCCGAAACGAAGGTCGGGTCCGGGTGCCAGCAGTGTCGCAATCCCGGCAACAATGCCCAGAACCAGCAAAACAACGGGTTGCGTGAACGGCCGTATCCCACGAGCACCCTGATTTTCTTGGTCGATGGCTTCGTCACTCACGCTACGCCTAGCCCCTTATTGCCCTGTTGAAGCGCTCAAATCACTGTGCTCCATGTCATCCGTGATCCAGTAAATAGGTTAAATTAACCTTAAGACTGCAAGAAATGCCACCATTCGCTCAAGGTGTTGCCCGGCACAGCTCCGCACTGAAAAATCCGTCAGACGCTGTCAGTGGCGTGTCCATGCGCGAGCGCGTGCAAACCCACCCGTCATGACGCGCAAGAAACGCCTCGATCTGCGCCTCGTTCTCTGACCGAAACAGGGAGCATGTCATGTAGATCAACCGCCCGTTTGCTGCCACGAGCGCAGCTGCCTCATCCAGAATTTGTGCCTGGTCAGTTACCATATCCTCAAGGGTCCGGACGTCGAGGCGCCACTTCGCCTCCGGATCTCTGCGCCACGTGCCAGATCCGGAACATGGTACATCCGCGACCACAACATCGAACGGAGCGCGCTCCGGCAGGTCACCGGTTTCGACCCGCGCAATAGTCACGCCCGCTCGTTCCGCCCGGACAGCAAGATCGGCCATCCGGCGCGGAAACGCGTCATGGGCCACGACCTCTGCCGCACACCGGTCCGCTATCGCCAAAGCCTTGCCACCGCCGCCGGCGCAATAATCGAGCACCACGCCTCTATCTGGCCAGGTGATCGCAGCAATCGCAGCCTGAACCGACAGATCCTGAGGTTCAACCAGCCCGTCCAGATAGGCGCGGGACTGGCGCAGACGCCGGGGTGCCGTCGTGACATCCAGTGCAGTGGGAACATCGGAGTGGGGCCGTACCTCCATGCCATCGCTGGTCAGCATCTCCGCCACCGCGCCCCGCGTCGTCCGCCGCAGGTTCACCCGCAGCCAAAGCGGCGCGCGGTCAGCGAAGGCGGCGGCCAGACCCCCGGGATCATCAGGCGCGCGGGCGGTGAGCAACGGAACAATCCAGTCCGGAATGTCAGCCAAGGGGTCATAGTGCGGCATCGGGACCCCCGCCTCGGCGTCACCGAGAGGGTCCGGCGCGTGACCCGTGCCAGAGAACAGCGCCTCCATGGAAAGCCCCTGCCGCCGCACCAAACCAATCAGCAGTGCGCGGCCCGATTCACCGCCGCCAGCCAGCGCGCAGGAGCCCTTTTGCCGCAATACGTCGTAGACATGATCGCGCACCGCCGCACGGTCCCCGGATCCGGCATACCGCGATCCGCGCGCCCAACGGGTCAACGCCTTTTCCACCGGTTCGCCCGCCAGCCACTGGTCCACAACCTCGATGGCCGCAGCTATTCGCGCGCCGGGGGTCACGTTAAACCATCACTTGAATAACACCTCATAACCCACTTATCCAGCGCGATAATTCGGGCTTTCTCGGGTGATCTGAACATCATGCACATGGCTCTCCTTCAGGCCTGATCCGGTGATCCGGACGAAGCTGCAATTCCTGCGCATCTCGTCCACAGTGCCGCATCCGGTGTAGCCCATCGCAGCGCGCAACCCGCCGATCATCTGGTGCACGACAGTGCTGGCGGAGCCCTTGTACGCCACCTGCCCCTCGATCCCTTCGGGCACAAGTTTATCGCTGGCCGCGTCCTTCTGAAAATACCGATCCGCCGAGCCGCGCGCCATGGCACCGAGCGAACCCATGCCCCGAAAGCTTTTGTACGACCGCCCCTGATACAGGATCACCTCGCCGGGGCTCTCGTCCGTGCCCGCGATCATCGAGCCGACCATCGCGCAATGGGCACCCGCCGCGATTGCCTTGGCAAAATCGCCCGAGAACTTGATGCCGCCGTCGGCGATGATCGGCGTGCCGGAGGCGGCAGCCCCCTCCGCGCAATCGGATATCGCGGTCAGCTGCGGCACGCCCACACCCGCCACGATGCGCGTCGTGCAGATCGAGCCCGGCCCGATACCCACCTTAACCGCATCCGCGCCCGCGCCAATCAGCGCGCGCGTCGCCTCTGCCGTCGCAACGTTCCCCGCGACGACCTGCACTTCATTGCTGAGCGCCTTGACCCGCTCGACCGCCTTGGCCACGCCTTCGGAATGGCCATGTGCCGTGTCGATAACGATCAAATCACAACCCGCGTCGATCAGCGCCTGAGACCGCTCGAACCCCGCGTCGCCCACCGTGGTGGCGGCAGCCACCCGCAGCCGCCCGAGCGGGTCCTTGCAGGCCTGCGGGTTCAGCACTGCCTGTTCGGTGTCCTTCAGGGTCAAAAGCCCGGTCAACACGCCGTTGCCATCGGTCACCAGCAACTTCTCGATCCGCCGCGCGCGCATCAGCGAAATCGCCTCGTCGCGGTCCGCGGGCTCTCGCAACACGGCCAGGTCCCGGGTCGTCATCATCAGCCGCACCGGCGTGTCATCTGCCTGCGCAAACCGCATATCGCGGTTGGTGACGATGCCCAGAACCCGGCGCTGCTCGTCGACGACCGGAAAGCCGGAAAACCCGTAGCGCTCCATCAACGCTTTCGCATCGGCAAGCGTCTGATCGGGTGTCAGCGTGACGGGGCTATAGACGATCCCGCTTTCAAACCGCTTCACCCGACGGACTTCGCGCGCCTGCGCATCCACATCCAGATTGCGATGGATCACGCCCATGCCACCGGCCTGCGCCATGGCGATCGCCATGCGCGCCTCGGTCACGGTGTCCATGGCGGAACTGAGCAATGGGATGTTCAGGGCGATGGATCTGGTCACAAAGGTGCGCGTATCCGCGTCTGCGGGCAGGACCGAGGATCTGCCGGGCACCAGCAGCACATCATCAAACGTAAGAGCCTCGCGAATCTCCATCAGGGAACTCCTCAACAGCGGGATCGGTTGGCACCGCGCTATCCCATGGGTCGTGCATCGGGGCAAGGGCTAAATCTGGTAGCTCACGCCTCATCCGAGGCGTCCGGGCGGCCCCGAAATCCCGTCGCCACCACGAATTTCTCCGAGCTGTCAGCCCGTGACGCCCCCGGCTTCACGTTGGCGACCTTGTCAAAGCGCTGCTTCAGGAGCGCCTGCAACGAGCCCTCCGCGCCCCCCGCCAACACCTTGGCGACGAAGGTGCCACCGGGCTCCAACACGTCGAACGCCAACTCCGCCGCCGCTTCGCACAGCGCCATGATTCGGTTGTGATCGGTCTGCTTGTGGCCCGACGCGCTGGCCGCCATATCGCTCATCACCACATCGGCAGGCCCGCCGAGCCAGGCCTTCACCTTCAGATCCGCGTCGTCCTCCATGAAGTCGAGCAGATGCAACTCGCACCCCGCAATCGGCTCCATCTCCTGCAGATCAAGGCCGATGATCCGACCCACGGCCTTGCCACTCTTCTCGCCCAACGCATTCACCCGCTTGACAGCGACCTGACACCAGCCACCGGGCGCACATCCCAGATCCACAACCCGCGCGCCGGGCACGAGAAAGCGGTACTTGTCGTCAAGATCAATGATCTTGTAGGCGGCGCGCCCGCGATACCCATCGCGTCTGGCCTGCGCCACATAGGGATCGTTCAGCTGCCGCTCCAACCACCGGGTCGAGCTCAGCTTGCGCCCGCGCGCGGTCTTCACCTTGACCTTCAAATCGCGCTGCCCGCGCCCGCTGGTGTTTTTTGCCATCGCCTCGATCTGCCGCTCCCCAAAAAGGCCGCAGCACCCCTCGTTCATCTTGCCAAATACAACTCATCCCGCCCGTGCCACGCCGTGCCACCCTTGGCAAGTCCCGCACCAGAACCACCAGGCGCCGCAAATTTTCCCTGGAAAATTTGCCACCGGCGATCCGGACTGCCCGAGACGGGCAGGAGCAGAGCGCAAACCCCTGCTCAGTAGGGCCCGTCCTCCAGCACGCCATCCCGGCTCATCTGCGCATACAAAAGCCCCTCCCGAAGGCCCCGATCCGCCACACTCAGCCGGTCCGTGGGCCACGCCCGCAGAAGCGCCTGCAAGATCGCGGCGCCCGACATGATCAGCGTCTGCCGGTCGCGTCCGATCCTCGGGTCGCGCCTGCGCCCATCCGGGCCAAGCGCCAGATAGCCGTTGATCACGGTATCGATCTGGCTCGACGTCATCCGCAACCCGTCCACCTTGTTGCGATCATAGCGCCGCAACCCCAGATGCGAGGCCGCGACGGTGGTGACAGTGCCGCTGGTCCCGATGATCTGGAACCCCTCCAGCGTCTGATCCGCGGCGTCGGTATACGGAGAAAACGTCGCCAATTGCTCCTCGAAGTACCACGACATCAGGGCAAAGCGAGCGCCGTCGTCGGCGACGTCGCTATAGAGGTCTTTCAGCGTCGCCACGCCCAGCGGGATGGAGATCCAGTCGACCACCTTGGCGCGCGGGAATATGCTGTCGTCGTAGTCAAACCCCTGATGCAGCCGCATGATCGCCTTGGGGCGCTCCAGCTTCGGGACCCGGCTGAGGTCAATCCACACCAACTCGGTGGAGCCGCCGCCGATATCGACCACCAGCAATTGCTCCGTCCTCGTCGACACTAGCGGCGCGCAACTCACGACGGCCAGCTGCGCCTCCTCCTCCGGCTTGATGATCTCCAGCTCAAGCCCCGTCTCGCGTTTCACCAGCGCGATGAACTCGTCCCCGTTGGTGGCCCTGCGACAGGCCTCGGTTGCGACCAGCCGGGCACGCTCCACCCGGTGCTTGCTCAGCTTCTTCTGGCAAATCTTCAACGCACCGATGGCCCGCGCCATCGACGCACGGCTCATCCGGCCGGACGCCTCCAGCCCCTGCCCCAGCTGCACCGACTTGGAAAACGAATCCACCACATGCAACTGGCTGCCCTTGGGCTGCGCAATCAGCATCCGGCACGAATTCGTGCCAAGATCCAACGCGGCATATAGATCATCCGGATCGGGGCCATGCACCGGACCCCTGGCCGGAGTGCCGGTTGGGTGGCGGTCCGCTGCGACGGTCGCATCGGGATCGCCCGCAGGAGAAACCGCCGCGACCGGTCTGGGGAACGGGCCAATCCCGCCAGTGCGCTCATGCGACATGGGAGCGGAGCCTTTCTGGATACCTGATGGCCCGACCCTAGCAAATCCGCGCCGCGCGAACAACAGATGGTATCGAAACGCCTCATGTTAAAGATGAGCGGTTTGGGTCCGGGGACGGCTGGCCTCGCGCCCCGCACCGTGGCAATCATCGCCCCCATCGGATCGCGGGCGTCGTTTTGGCCGCGCACGATGTCGAAAACAGAACCGGCACGTCAGGGTCATGCCTCTAAGGTGCCCCCAACCGGGCCGACTCGGACGCCCGCAGGACAGGACCGTACCATGCCCGCCATCACTCACGTCTTCTGGCGCGATATCCCCGCGCAAGTGATCGTCGGCAAGGGCCGTGCTGCGGCCAAGGCGCCGCTGCCCGAGCGGTTTGAACAGGCCATCGACCGGGCCGCGATGAAGATCGGCGCCAAGGACGAAGATGCTTATCTGGCCGAATGGCGGCGCGTGGTTGTTGGCGAGACGACCGGTGACATCGCCGAGGTCGCCAGCGCCGAGGCAGCAGCCCTTGATGCCGCCTACGACAATGCACGGCTCAAGACCTTCATTGACGCGGAGGGTCACGACCCCTCCAAACAGGCCTAAGATCCCATTCCTCACATGACCTTCCGGGAGACGCTCATGTCACTTCTCAGCTTCCGCCGACCTGCCCCTGCGCCCTCGGGCGCCGACCTCTCGGCACTGCTGCACGGCTACTCGATCGAGGTCATGCCGCGCACCGCCGAAAAGGTCGGGGATTTCCGCGAATTGCTCGCGCCCGACACCCGCGTCTACATCGCCCATATCGACGGCACGCCGATTGCCGAAATGGTCGCCACCGCCGCCCGCATCCGCGCCGAAGGCTTCGAGCCGATGCCCCATTTCGCGGCCCGCTCGATCCCCGACGCGGCAACACTCACCGACTGGATCGCACGCTATCAGGGCGAGGCCGACGTAAGGCAGGGTCTGATCCTGGCCGGCGGCATCCCCAGGGCGGCGGGCATCTACTCCTCCTCCATGGACCTGCTGGACACTGGCCTCTTTGACAAAGCCGGCTTCACTCACCTGCATGTCGCGGGCCACCCGGAGGGGAACCGGGATATCGACGTGACCGGCGACAAAGGCGTGATGGAGGCACTGCGCTGGAAGCAGGCGTTCAATGAGCGCACCGATGCGCGCATGGCCATGGCCACGCAATTCGCGTTTGAAGCGGCCCCGGTGATCGCCTGGGCAGAGCGTTTGAAGGCCGAAGGCATCACCTTGCCGATCCATCTGGGCATCGCCGGTCCGGCCAAACTGCAAACGCTGATCAAGTTCGCCATCACCTGCGGCGTCGGCGCGTCCCTCTCGGTCCTGCAAAAGCGCGCCAAGGATGTCACCAAGCTGCTGCTTCCGTTTGAACCGGCGGACATCCTGTCAGATCTGGCAATCTACAAGGCCGCCAATCCCGACAGCCTGATCGAAAGCATCCATTTCTTCCCCCTCGGCGGCATCAAGACAAATGCCACCTGGGCTATTGAACACGGCGGCACCTCCACCGCCCCTGTTACCCCCGTTTAAGGACCATTTATGACCCGCACCGTTATCGAGTCGAAAACCAAAACCACCGTCATCGGCTTTGATGAGCCGTTCTGTGTCATCGGAGAGCGGATCAACCCCACAGGCCGCAAGATCCTGAATCAGGAACTGGAGGACGGCGATTTCTCCCGCGTGGAGGCCGATGCTATCGCGCAGGTCGCCTGCGGGGCGACGGTTCTCGATATCAACTCGGGCGCGGTGTTCTCGGGCAAGATGGCCGAGGACAAGCGCTACGCCGACAACAACTTCGTCGAGCCGCCGCTGATGAAGCGGCTGATTGAAGTGGTGCAGGCCGTCACCGATTGCCCGCTGTGCATCGACAGCTCGGTTCCCGGCGCGCTGGAGCAGGGCCTCGCGGCGGCGGAAGGCCGCCCGCTGCTGAACTCGGTCACCGGCGAGGAAGAGCGGATGGAGATGGTTCTGCCGCTGGTCGCTAAATACAAAGTGCCCGTGGTCGCGATCTCCAACGACGATACCGGAATTTCCGAAGATCCCGACGTGCGCTTCGCCGTCGCCAAAAAAATCGTGGAGCGTGCCGCTGATTTCGGCATCCCCGCCCATGATATCGTCGTGGACCCTCTGGTCATGCCCATTGGCGCGATGGCCACGGCAGGCCATCAGGTCTTCACGCTCGTGCGCCGCCTCCGCGAAGAGCTTGGCGTGAACACAACCTGCGGTGCCTCCAATATCTCCTTCGGGCTGCCCAACCGGCATGGCATCAACAACGCCTTCCTGCCCATGGCGTTCAGCGCCGGCATGACCTCTGCGATCATGAACCCGGTGGCGTTGCCGGTCGGGCCGCTGAAGATCGCCGAGAAACGCGCGCAGGTGCTGGCGTCCGGCATCATCCTGCCCGACGACATGGACGATGAGGCATTCGTGAAGATTTTCGGCATGGGCTCCACCCTGCCGCGTCCGGGCAAGGAGATGGAGGCCATTCGTGCCGCCAACTTCCTGCTCAACCACGACGATGGTGGCGGCGACTGGATCACGTTCAACAAGGATCCGGACTCGGCCCCCCGGCGCGGTCGCGAAGGTGGCCGTCGCCGGGGCCGCGGGTAGACGCGGGCATCATTGCTGTTCGACCCATATCGGTGTTAGGATTTCGCTGAGTAATATGGAGCATGCGATTGGACGATCCCCGGCCACCGGGCCAGCGACGCCCGGTGCTTTGGACGGGTCCATGGATCATGCGCATGGCGGTGAAACTGCTGGTCATCGGCGCTGTGGCCATTGCAGCGCAATACCTCATCCGGTTTTCGACCGATCTTATCAGCGTCATGCCGCCCGAAGCGGCCGGTCGCGCCCAAATCGCTCTGATGGTGCTGGCCCTGGTGCTTTACGGGGTCTTGATCGCGATCCCGTTTGTGCCGGGGGTCGAAATCGGATTGGCGCTGTTGATCCTGCGTGGCCCGTCAATCGCTCCGGAAGTCTATCTGGCGACATTGCTGGGACTGGTCATCGCCTTTTTTGTGGGCCGTGTGGTTCCGGAGGCGGCCCTGTCCCGCAGCCTTCGCGACCTGTACCTGCTCCGGGCAGCGGATTTTGTGGATCGGATGGCGGCGTTGCCTGCATCCGGGAAACACACTGCGCTTGCGGCTATGTTGCCGCGTCGCCTCCGCCCTTCGCTCGGACCGATGCGCTATCCGGCGCTGGCGATTTTGATCAACCTGCCCGGCAACGCCATCGTCGGCGGCGGTGGCGGCATCCTGATGGCAGCCGGGCTCAGCCGCCTGTTCCGGCCCTGGATAACGATCCTGACCGTTGCGGTGGCCATTGCGCCGATCCCTCTTTCCATCTGGTGGTTCGGGATGTGGCTTCTGTGACCGCCCGCACGCCGCCCCAAAGCCCTCGCCCAACGGATACAATCAGATGAGCACTCAGCCCCCCCTCGTGATCTTCACTCCCTCCGGCAAGCGCGGCCACTTTGCCGTGGGCACGCCGATCCTGACTGCCGCGCGGCAGTTGGGCGTGGACCTTGACAGCGTCTGCGGCGGGCGGGGCATCTGTTCCAAATGCCAGATCGTGCCGTCCTACGGTGATTTCCCCAAGCATGGCGTCACCGTGCGCGACGGTGCGTTGAGTGAATGGAACGAGGTCGAGGCGCGCTATGACCGCGTCCGGGGGTTGAAGAAGGGCCGCCGTCTGGGCTGTCAGGCCAGGATCGAAGGCGACATCGTGGTCGATGTCCCGCCCGAAAGCCAGGTGCACAAACAGGTTGTGCGCAAGGCCGCCTCCACCAAACCTATCGTGATGGACCCCGCCACCCGGCTGGTGATGATCGACGTGGTGGAGCCGGACATGCATTCGCCCTCCGGCGACCTGGAACGGGTCGCGGATGCCCTGAAATCCCAGTGGGACATCGGCCCGGTGACCGCGCGTCTGCCCGTGCTCAAAGCCCTGCAGCCCGCGCTTCGCAAGGGGCAGTGGCAGATCTCCGTCGCGGTGCACACGCCCGCCGGATCGGACACGGCAGAGATCCTCGGCGTCTGGCCCGGTTTCCACGAAGGCGGGCTCTATGGCCTCGCCGTCGATCTCGGATCCACCACGATCGCCGCGCATCTGTGTGACCTGAGCAATGGCCAGGTCCTTGCGTCCTCCGGCCTGATGAACCCGCAGATCCGCTTTGGCGAAGACCTGATGAGCCGGGTCAGCTATGTGATGATGAACCCGGGCGGCGACGCCGAAATGACCCGCGCCGTGCAGGAGGCGCTCAACACGCTGGCCACGGACATCGCCGCTGAGGCATCCATCGACCCCGCGCTGATCTTCGAGACGGTCGTGGTCTGCAATCCGGTCATGCACCACCTGCTTCTGGGCATCGACCCGGTGGAACTTGGCCAGGCCCCCTTCGCGCTCGCCACCTCCGGCAGCCTGACCATGGGCGCGGCAGAGATCGGGCTGACCAACATCGCCCCCACCGCGCAGCTCTACATCCTGCCCTGCATCGCGGGCCATGTCGGCGCCGATGCCGCCGCCGTGGCGCTGGCGGAGGAACCCAACACCTCCCAGGATCTCGCGTTGATCGTGGACGTCGGCACCAACGCCGAGATCCTTCTGGGCGACACCAACGGCGTTCTCGCCTGTTCCTCGCCCACCGGACCGGCGTTCGAGGGCGCCCAGATCAGCGCGGGCCAGCGCGCCGCGCCCGGAGCCATCGAGCGGATCGAAATCAACCCCGACACCAAGGAGCCGCGCTTTCGCGTCATCGGCTCCGACATCTGGTCCGACGATCCGGCCTTCCCGGCCGACACCCGGATCACCGGCATCTGCGGCTCTGGCATCATCGAGGCGGTGGCCGAAATGCGCATCGCGGCCCTGCTCGACGCCTCCGGCCTGATCGGAAGCGCCGAGGCCACGGGCACGCCGCGCTGTGAACCCACGGGGCGCACCCACGCCTACCTGATCCACGACGCGACGGACGCGGGCGGCCCGCGCATCACCGTCACCCAGGGCGATATCCGCGCCATCCAGCTGGCAAAATCCGCGCTCTACGCGGGCGCGCGCCTGCTGATGGACCATCGCGGCGTGGACAAAGTGGACCGCGTGGTGCTGGCAGGTGCCTTCGGCGCTCACATCAGCCCCAAACACGCCATGGTTCTCGGCATGATCCCCGATGTGCCGCTCGACAAGGTCCAGTCCGCAGGCAACGCCGCAGGCCACGGCGCGCGGATCGCTTTGTGCAATCGCAGCGCCCGAACCCGGATCGAGGACGTCGTGGGCCAGATCCACAAGATCGAGACGGCGGTGGAGCCGAAATTCCAGGAGCATTTCGTCAACGCCAACGCCATCCCCCACGCCACCGACCCGTTTCCGGAACTGTCAAAAATCGTCACGCTCCCCGATGTCCACTTCGGCCAGGGCGGCGCACCGGGCGCTGGCGGGCGCAGGCGACGGCGGGGGTAGCGCGGACCATTGACGCCCCATTGACGTCATCCGCCCGCTCGCCTATCTCAAGCCTGCCCGAGCGGGTATGGTGAAAAGGTATCACGAAAGCTTCCCAAGCTTCAGTTACGGGTTCGATTCCCGTTACCCGCTCCAGGAGTTTCTTATTTTGCGCTACCGCCCTTCGGGCTACTTGAGCGCGGTTTGCGCTACTGCCCTTCGGGAGATTCTTTTTTTTGCGCTACCGCCCTTCGGGCTACTTGAGCGCAGATTGCGCGACCGCGTCGAGCGATCCGTAGGGCGGGACTTGTCCCGCCGTTCGACCCGTCCACCATCCAGCCGCAGCCTCACGTCACCGCGACGTCGCAATACCCTTCCAGGGAGATTCTTTTTTGCGCTACCGCCCTTCGGGCTACCTGAGCGCGGTTTGCGCGACCGCGTCGAGCGATCCGTAGGGCGGGACTTGTCCCGCCGTTCGGCCCGTCCACCACCCAGGCCACCGCTCAGATGATCGCAATCGCCGCCGCCGCGACGGATCCCAAAGCCCGGAGCGCGATGTCCAAGCCTCAGATCCTCCCGCCGACCTGGCTATCGACCAAGCCTGCAATCAAACCCGGCATCTCCGACCAATCGTCAAAGCGGGCGGCGTGCACCAACTCCTCCACCTGAGCCTTGCGATACCCCTGCGTGAACAGCACAAACGCCACACCCGCGCGTTCCGCCGTCTCCGCATCCACCTCACTGTCGCCCACATAGATGGCGGCACCGCCCCCCAGCCCCTCCAACGCGCCCAACAGCGGCGCGGGGTCTGGTTTGCGCACGGCCAGGCTGTCGCCTGTAAACACCACGCCGAACATGTCCTCCCAGCCCAGATGCGCCAGCACGGCCAGCGTCGGGTTCTGCGGTTTGTTGGTGCACAAGCCCAGACGGTGGCCACGCGCCGTCAGCGCCGCCAGCGCCGTCTCCACACCCGGATAGATCACGGTCTGGCCCACCGCGCGCTCGTAATGATGCATGAAGCGGGATAACAACGCATCGGCATCGCCCAAATCCCGCGCCCGCGCCATGCGCTCCACGAAGGCCACCGCCCCCGCGCCCACAAATCCGCGCGTCTCCTTCAGGCTCAGTGGCCGCACGCCAACCTCCGCCAGGGTCGCATTGGCGGCAACGGCAATATCCGGCGCGCTGTCGATCAGCGTGCCGTCGAGGTCAAAGACGATGCGGGCCATGGGGGGCGTCCTTTCTTGCTCAACCCCTTGCGAATGCGGGGCAACCTGGGGAATAAACCATGACTGCCCGGAGGACCATGATGCCCGCGATCCCGTATCACAGCGAACTGACAGCGCCAGAGTTGCGCACCCATGGCATCCCCGCGCCGTGGTCCTTTGGCCTTGCGGATCGTGTGCGCTTCGGAGAGCTGGACGCCATCGGTCACGTCAACCACACCGCCTATCTGCGCTGGTTCGAAAGCTTCCGCCTGCCGTTCCTGAAGGCGCGCCGCGTGACGGACTACAGCCGCACGGGGCCTCGGCTGGTTCTCAAGCAGGTGCATTGCACTTATGAGGCAGAGATGGGGCTGGGGGAAGATTACGTCGTAACCGGCCGAGTGTCTGCTTTTCGGACCACGTCGTTCACGATGGAGTTTGCGGTCTGGCGCATCAGCGATACCGCGCCCGAACGCACCGCCAGTGGCGGGGCCATCGTGGTGCTGCTCAATCGGGACGCGCCGGGCCGCTATCCGATCCCCGAGGCGGGCCGCGCGGCCTTCATCGCCGAGGATGGCGCGAGCACCGATACCTGACGGAAAGCAGCAGGCGCGGCACCGTTAACTATTTTAACGTGTGTTATCAGTTACTTAAGGTGCTGCTCAACCTTGAGCACCTGCCGCCCGGACCAATTCGACCAGCCTCAGAGTGGAGCCATCCTTGCCCTCGCCCGCGTCGTCTCCGGTCAAAACCGGCTCCAGGGCGACGGCCAGTTCCTTGCCCAGTTCCACGCCCCACTGATCGAACGAATTGATGCCGAGGATCACGCCCTCGACGAACACCCGGTGCTCATAAAGCGCGATAATCTGGCCCAAGACGTGAGGCGTCAGCAGATCGTAAAGCAGCGTCGTCGAGGGGCGATTGCCGGGGAACACCCGATGCGCGGCCTGCCGCTCCAACTCCGCCCCCTCCAGCCCCTTGGCGGCCATCAGCGCCCGCGCGGCCTCCAGCGAGCGGCCCCGCATCAGCGCCTCGGACTGCGCGAGACAATTTGCGACCAGAAGACGGTGATGATGGGTCAAATCCGGCTCGTGGCCTCTTGCGGCGACCAGAAATTCACACGGCACAACGCGGGTTCCCTGGTGGATCAACTGGTAGAACGCATGCTGGCCGTTGGTGCCGGGCTCGCCCCAGACCACGGGACCGGAATTCAGGTCCAGCGCCGTGCCGTCCATGGCCACGGACTTGCCATTGCTTTCCATTTCAAGCTGTTGCAGGTACGCCGGCAGGCGCGAGAGGCGCTGATCGTAAGGCAGCACCGCACGGGTCGCATGGCCCTGAACCTGATTGTGCCACATGCCGACCAGCGCCAGCAGCACGGGCAGGTTATCGGCCAGGTCAGCCTCCTGGAAATGGGTATCCATGGCGCGTGCACCGTCCAGAAAAGACCGGAAATTGCTTTGTCCGATCGCGATCATCAGGCCCAGTCCAATCGGCCCCCACAGCGAATAGCGCCCGCCGACCCAATCCTCGAATCCAAACGTGCGACTTGGAGGGATCCCGAACTCCGCCGCTTTCTCACCAGCGGAGCTGAGCGCCACGAACTGCTCGGACGGGTCGGTGACGGTGCTCGCCATCCAGTCCCGCACTGTGCGCGCGTTTGTCATCGTCTCGATCGTGGTGAATGTCTTGGAGGCAACGATGACCATTGTCGTTGCAGGATCAAGATCTTGCAGGACGTCGTTCACGTCGGCCCCATCGACGTTGGACACGTAGTGCAGGCGCGGGCCGTCATGGTACGGGGCCAACGCCAATGTTGCCATCGCAGGGCCAAGATCCGAGCCGCCGATGCCGATATTCACCACGTCCGTATAGCGGCCACCCTGCCCGACGAGGCTGCCATCGCGCACCGAACGTGCGAAATCAAAGCACCGCTCACGCGTTCTGAGGACCTCCGGCATGACATCTTCGCCATCAACGATGATCGGACCCTGCCTGGCCCGCAGCGCCGTATGCAGAACAGCGCGGCCTTCGGTCTCGTTGATCTTCTCACCGCCAAACATTGCGTCGCGTCGCGCTTCCACACCTTTGGCCCGGGCAAGCTCTATCAGAAGTGACAGCGCTCCGGAGTCGATCTGGGTCTTGGAAAAATCAAAATAGAGCCCATCGGCCATGACCGAGAACGCCGTCACCCGATCCGGATTATCGAACAGATCCAAGATGCTGCGGCCTGACTTTGCCTGATTGTGTGCGCGCAATTCTTTCCAGATCTCACCCATAGCGCTTACTCCGCCCAATGAACTGTTGCACCGGACAGAACGGCCCGGATCGGAGCCTGCTCCGGCGGCAGATTTCTCGCACGTTCCAGCGCGTCGCGCTTTTCCGTGCCGGTGATGACGACATGTTTGCTCATCGCGCCGTTGAGAACGGGAACCGTCAACGTGATCCGGGGCTCCCCCGCGCCCTGCGCGCGCATCGGCATCAGGAGCGGTGCGTCAGGGGCCAGAGCCGCATCCAGATTGTCGGCACCGGGGAACAGACTGGCCGTATGCATATCCGTTCCCATGCCGAGCAGCAGGACAGAGATCGGCAAATGCTCGGACAAGCCGCGTGACAGATCCTCCATAGCATCTTCGGCAGATAGTTCGACCTTGAACAAAGGGATTAACTTCGCGGCAGAAGCCTTTGACGTCAATAATCTTTGTCGCAGCAAGGCAGTGTTCGACCTGGGGCTGTCCTCGTTGACCCAGCGCTCATCGTTCAAAACAACGGACACGCGATCCCAGTCCAGCGACTGTTCACTCAGCACATCGAAGATCGGACCCGGAGTGGTGCCACCCGGCACGCATAATGTGGCGCGGTCGTTGGCGCGCAGCGCTGCCGCCAACTCCCCGGTCAGGGTGTCCGCGAGGTCGAGCATCATGATCTCGCGGTCAGGATATTCGATAAATTCCATCAGGTAAGCTCCCTCCAACGGCGACCATCGCGGTGCAGCAGCATCAGCGCCTCCTCCGGGCCGGAACTGCCCTGATCATAGGTGACGGGCTTATCGCCGCGCTCCTGCCACGCCTCTATGATCGGATCTGTCCAGGCCCAGGCATGTTCCACCTCATCGCCGCGCATGAACAGTGTCTGGTTGCCACGGATCACGTCCATTATCAGCCGCTCGTAGGCGTCCGGTACATGGCCCACGTCCGGTCCGAGAGCTTCGGCAAAAGTCATGTCGAGCGGCACATCCACAAGACGCATACCACCCGGCCCTGGTTCCTTGATCGTCACACGCAACTTGATGCCTTCGTCGGGCTGCAATCGAATTGAGAGTACATTGGCCCTTGTACCGGCGTCAGCCTCGAAGATCGAATGCGGTGTTTCCTTGAAGTGGACAACGATCTCGGACTTGCGTGCTTTCAGGCACTTGCCAGTGCGCAGGTAGAACGGCGTGCCGTGCCAGCGCCAGTTGGCGATGTGCAACTTCATCGCGACATACGATTCCGTGCGCGAGGTCGGATCCTCAACATCCTCCAGATAGGACGGAGCCTTTTTGCTCTTCGCGTACTGGCCCCTCACAATATCGGAAGAAGGCACCGGATCCAGCGCACGGATGACCTTCAGCTTTTCGTCACGCACCGCGTCCGGCTCGAACTTGTTGGGTGGCTCCATCGCCGTCAGACACAACAATTGCATCAGGTGGTTTTGCACCATATCGCGCATCGCGCCGGATTTGTCGTAATAGCCGCCGCGCCCGCCAACGCCGACCTCCTCGGACACGGTGATCTGCACGTGATCCACATACTGCGCATTCCAAAGCGGCTCAAACAGCACGTTGCCAAAGCGGATCGCCATCAGGTTCTGGACCGTTTCCTTGCCCAGGTAGTGATCAATCCGGTAGATCTGCGACTCATCGAAATGTTCGGCCAGCGTCGCGTTCAATTCCCTGGCGGATTCCAGGTCACGGCCGAACGGTTTCTCCACCACGATCCGCGCGCCCTTGCGGGCGATCTTGTGCTTGTGCAGGCGTTCCGCCAACGACCCGAAAAGGCTGGGACCGACGGAAAAGTAGAACGCCTGCGTCACGCCATCGCGCATTTTGTCCTTCAGCTCAGACCAGCCGTCGTCACCCGTGGCGTCAATCGGCAGGTAGTCAAGCCGCTCCAGGAACGCCTCCACCGCCTCATCCGCGCGCTCCTCCTTGGTAAGAAAATCGTTGAAGGCGTCACGGACCCAATCCACATAGGCCGCGCCATCCTGATCCGTGCGCGCAGCCCCGATTATGCGCGCGTCTTCTGGCATCTGCCCGTCACGGAAGCGACGGTACAATGCAGGCAAGATCTTGCGCCGTGCCAGATCGCCGGTGCCGCCGAAAATGACCAAATCAAAGGGGTCGACTGGAATGACGCGGCTGACCATGGAGGCTCCTTCACGAAGTGCGTTAGCGCTAACAGCGCCCTTCTATCTGACAACTGTGACGAGAGTCTAACAAATCTGCACGGAGGAACAACGCGCCCCGCGCTGGTTTATCGAAAATGTCTCAGATCGGGGCGGATTGCCAGATTAATGGCGTCAGCTAACACTGTCCGGCTGCGGAACAGTCGATCCCGAGCAGGTTTGGGGGGAACGGCGGCTCGGGGATCAATTCTGCATGGCACAGAGCAGTTCGAACATCACCGAGGCCCCCAACCACGCGGTGATCCCGCCGTTGTCGAAGGGCGGCGAGACCTCCACCAGATCCGCGCCGATCACGTCAAGACCGCGCAGCGCCCGCACACATTGGACGGCCTCAAACGACGTGGGCCCGCCAATTTCTGGCGTGCCTGTGCCGGGCGCATAGGCAGGGTCCACGAAATCAATGTCGAAGGAGATATAGGTGGGCGCGTTACCCACCACTTCGCGGGCAATCTGCATCACGGCTGGCCATCCCCGCTCCATACATTCTTCAATCGCCATGATCCGGACACCTTTTTCCTCGCCATAATCGAAGTCTTCGGTGTTGTAGGAGGTGCCCCGCATTCCCGCCATGACACACCGTTGGGGATCAATGCAGCCTTCTTCAATCGCCTGGCGGAACGGATTGCCGTGGGTCAGAACCTTACCGCCGAAGTAGGGTGGGTAAAGGTCGGTATGACTGTCGAGGAGAACCAGTCCAAACGCCTCCCCCCGCGCCTTTCGCAATTCCCGCAGGACCGTCAGGGTACACAGATGATCGCCGCCGACCATGAATGGCCGGATGTCTTGCGCCAACATGCCCGCCACGAAGGTTTGCGCGGCGGCCAATGCCTCGTCCTGATCCACCGGAGACATCGCCACATCGCCCAGATCGGCAATGTTCGCGACCTGAAACGGCAGTTGCTCAGTTGCGCGGTTACGCTCCCGGATCATGGTGGAGGCGTCCCGCAAGGCCCTTGGCCCATGGCGTGCGCCGGGCCGGTTCGACGTTGCACCATCCCACGGCATCCCGAATAGCCCGATGTCGACTGTGCCGCGACGCGGATGATCCGCGGCCAGATACGGCAGCCGCATGAACGAAGGCACCCCGGCGTAGCGCGGAAGATCGGTGCCCGAGGGGGGATGGAAGAACGGATCAGACATCGACAGGACACCTTTTGAACTGGCCGGTTTCGTGACCCTAGATAGACGTGATTTCCATGACAAGCCGCACGATCTGCGATTGGCTTCGGATCCCGGCCCCGGCCATAGCGGACTTCACCTGAGTGCGGAGGGTCATCACGCTGCGACCGCGACGGTTTGCGACCTCAACAAGAGTATGTCGATCTACGATGAACAGACCAGCCCCGGCTGCGCGTCGATCAACCCCGGCATCTCGGAGTGGATCGGGACCGTGTCCCGCCGCACCTGCAACTCTGAAAAGGCAACGGCCGGGGGCGGGGAGCGCGGGTCCAGCATATGTTCGCCGATCTTGGGTGACTCATCGCGCCGCGACGGCCAGAACGAGCACAGCACAAGGGATCTTCGCCGTGTTGCTGTCGGCCTCGAACCGCCGCGGATGCGGAGTGTCAGACCCTTGATCCTGATGGGGATGTCCTGACGCTTGCCCGTGTTCGCGGGAGGCGTCGGGCGGAGGCCCCTGGATCGGGCGAGCCGGCCTAGGCTTCCAATTCAGAATCCCAATACAGGAAATCCACCCAACTCTCATGCAGGTGATTGGGTGGAAACTGCCGCCCGCGATTGCGCAATTCTTCCGCTTCAGGCTGGCGCGGTGCGCGGCGCAGGTTTAATCCAGATTGCCGCAACATCTTGGATCCTTTGTGCAAATTGCACCTGGAGCAGGCCGCCACCACGTTTTCCCACGACGTCACCCCCCCGCGTGCGCGCGGCACGACATGGTCGAACGTCAGATCGCCCTTCGTCCCGCAATACTGGCACGAAAACCCATCGCGCAGAAACAGGTTGAACCGCGTGAAGGCCACGCGCTTTTGCGGCTTCACGTAGTCGCGCAGCACCACCACGGACGGAATGCGCACCGACATCGACGGCGAATGCGCGTAGTCGTCGTACTCTGACACGATCTGCACCCGGTCAAGCCAGACCGCCTTCACCGCCTCCTGCCAGGGCCAGAGCGACAGCGGATAGTAGCTGAGGGGCCGGTAGTCCGCGTTCAGCACCAGCGCCGGATTATGACGCAACGCGCCCGGCTCCCGCACGAAGGTGGTTCTGAATTCGATCTGGTCGCTGGCGTGCATCGCAAAGTCATCCCTACCGCGTGCCTCACATCAGGCACCGGAGCAGAGGAGTCCCTGCTCCGTTAACGGCACTATATCTTGGGTTTTCAAAGGGGCAAGTAAAACCGAAGGCACCGCATGTAGGGATCTTTGGACGCCGACCCTGAACTGGTCCGGGACAGCGCAGCGTGGTTTATTCCGGTAGCTTGTCGCGCAGAAACGCCAATGCCACTGACAATCCGTCCGGTGCGATGCCGTGACCGGTGCCTTTCATCACATGTGCGTAGATTTCCTGCCAGCCAGCGGCCTCCAGCCCTTCTGCGGCGCGTGGCATCGAGTTCGGGTGGCACAACGTCGTCAGCATCCCCGTGCAACAGCAGGACAGGCGGGCGCACGAGGACCTCTTCCTCCAGAGCCTCCGGATTCAGCAGCCGGCCCGAAAAACCCACGACACAGGCGAATTCCTCGGGGCGTCGCGGCGCCACTTGCAGCGCCATCATCGTGCCTTGGCTGAACCCCACAAGGGCGACTTGCCGGGCCTCCAGATCATAGTCAGCCATGACGTGATCGAGAAAGGCGTTCAGGTCGGTGGCGGAGCGGTCCAGACCCTCGGCGGACGCCGCCTCCGTGGAGCCGTCGATCCACGGCACCGGAAACCACTGGAATCCAGCGGGGTTCATTGCCGAGCGTTCGGGGGCGTCCGGAGCAACAAAAACGGTGTTGGGCAGATGTTCGGCCAGCGGATCACCCAAACCAAGCAGGTCTTTGCCATCGGCGCCATAGCCGTGCAAAAACACCACCATGGAAGTTACATCGCCTGAATGAGACGATTTCGTCCCGTAGTCCAACACATTGCTCATATCGCGCTTTCCCGCTTGGGGCTCAAAGTGCGCCCTGTCGTTTCGTCCGTTCCCGGTAATATGCCCAGAGCGCGCGCGCGGCAATGGCTCGCACCGGGCTCCATGCTTCGGCCATGGCGCGCATGTCCTTTTCTACGGGGCGCGCGGGCAGATCGAACAGCAGTCGCGCGCCTTCCTGCAGTGCCAGGTCGCCAGCGGCGAAGATATCCGCGTGGCCGAGCGCGAATTTGGCATAGATCTCTGCGGTCCAGCGGCCGATGCCGGGAACGGCGATCAGGGTGGCCAATACCTCATCCACGGGCGCAGCGCGCAACGCCGCGTAATCCAGGCGCGCGGTCGCCAGCGCCTGCGCATAGCGCACTTTCGGACGCGACAGGCCGCAGCCGCGCAACTCCGCCTCGGTGGCCGTGGCCACGGCCCGCTCCTCGCAGAGACCCGCCGTTGCCAGCCGTCCCCATATCGCGGCTGCGGACGCGGTAGAGACCTGCTGGCCCACGATCGCATTCAACAGCGCACCAAATCCGTCCGGCCTGCGCCGCAGCGGCAAGGGGCCCGCTATCACCCGGAATTTCGGCTCCATTCGGCGCAATTGCGCAAAGCCTTTGGTCACATCTTCATCCGTCTCGATCCGCACCGCGATACCTCTTCTTCGACCGGGGCTTTGTGCAAACAAGGCGCCCACAGTCTCAAGTCAAATTCTGTGTAGGCTCTCCCCTGTGTTCAGGGCAAATCAAACGCTGCTTGTGCCCGTCGCCTGCCGGCCCGAAGTCTCCTGCGGGCCGGGGCTGGCTGGTCTCGAATGCTCAGGCCTGAGCGTGCCTCTGGCGACGCCGCAGCATTGCCAAACCACCAAGTCCTGCAAAAAGCAGCGGCAAGGACGCCGGAAGCGGCACCGCTGCGACGTTGAATGCGAGCGTATCGATGCCCGCCGTTCGGCCGGAGTTTCCAAGCACATCAACGGAGATCTCGTTGAACCGAATACCGTTGAACCCATAGAAGTTGTTCAGGATAGTCGAACCTGCCATGGCGACATTTGCCGTGAAGGAGTCAACAATCACCCCATCCAACAAGGCCGTGAACCGGGTCAGTGCGCCCTGATTGTTCGACATCGCAAAGGATGCATCGGTGACAACCGAAGTGAACAGGAACGAGAACGGGTCGAAATTGGTGATGCCACCCCCTTGCGCAAATTCAAAGTTGCCCAGGTAAGGCGAGCTGAAATTTCCGCGACGTGGATTGTTGGTGAACTGTCGCAGGCCCGGGGTCATGACGACGCCCAAACCCTCGAACTGGTTGGTCACCAATTCTCCCGGCGCGATCATCACTTCACCGAACCCTATGTTCACGTCAGCCCCGGCGACGCCAGTGGTACTGCCACTGATTGTCGCGGCCGACACCGGTAGTGCCATCATGGCTGCAACACAAAGTGCCGCAACGCGTCTTGATCTATGCATTTGTTCAATCCTCTCTGGTTTTCGTTGGTTTTTGGTCTTCACGCCAATGACCCGGTCTTGCGGGCATACGACGCCACACGAAGCCACGAGAGGACGTCGCGGAAAGTTTCAATTGATTTGTCACGCAACCTATAGTCTTGAGACCGCGCCGAGGAGCGCCGCGCGGATGAACGACACCCCCCGCAGTCTCCCGTCTGGACGGCCCTGCCCAAACCCTTTACCGCTGAGTCCATGATCGACAGCACTGCCACATCCGTCCCTCACACCGACGCTGCCGCACGATGCAACGTCGTGGTCCTGGTCCTGGCGCAGGCCTTTCTGGGCGCGCAGATGCCGATGTTGTTTGTGGTCGCGGGCCTTGCAGGATTGATGATTGCGCCCTCGCCCGCGCTGGCCACGATCCCGATTTCACTGATCGTTTTCGGCTCCATGACCACCGCGCCATGGCTGTCCCCACTGATGCAGAAACATGGACGCGCGGCCGGGTTTTACATCGGCGCTGCGGGCGGAGGCATCGGGGCCGCCATCGCAGCTTACGGGCTGTGGATCGACAGTTTCGCGGTCTTCCTTGTGGGATCCTACTTCAGCGGTATCTACATGTCGGCGCAGGGTTTTTTCCGCTTCGCCGCCACGGATACCGCGTCGGATGCGTTCAAGCCGAAAGCCATTTCCTACGTGATGGCAGGTGGGCTGATGTCGGCGCTGATCGGACCTCAACTGGTCAAGGCGTCTTTAGATGCGACCGTGATTCCGTTCCTTGGCACCTATAGTTTTATCATCGCAATCAACCTTTCGGGCGCGGTTTTGTTCACGCAACTCAGGTTGCCCAAGCCCGAAGCCACCAGCGCCGACGCCCCTCAGGGCCGCAGCCGGGCCGTTTTGCTGCGTGATCCCAAGATCGTCGTGGCCATGATCTGCTCCGCCGTCACCTACGCGCTGATGAACCTGATGATGACATCGACGCCACTGGCCGTTGTCGGCAGTGGGTTTACCACCGGACACGCGGCGGATGTCGTCTCGGCCCATGTCATCGCAATGTTCGCGCCGTCGTTTTTCACCGGCCATTTGATTGCGCGGTTTGGCTCTGTCCGGATCGTGGCGACAGGCCTGTTTTTGCTGGCCTGCGCGGCTGTCGTGGCGTTGACGGGGGTGGAACTGTTCCAGTTTTTCGGCGCGCTTGTCCTTCTGGGCCTCGGCTGGAATTTCGGCTTTATCGGAGCGACCGCGATGCTCACCTCCGCCCATGCCCCCGAGGAGCGTGGCGTGGTGCAGGGGATGAACGACTTCGTGGTCTTCGGGTGTGTGACACTTGCCTCGCTCAGCTCCGGCATCCTGATGTATTCGGGCGGTGAGGATGTCGCGCAGGGCTGGACCGCCGTGAACCTCGCGATGGCACCGTTTCTGGTTCTGGCAGGGACCGCGCTGATCTGGCTTGTGATGCGGCCTCGGACCCGGGCGTTATAGCCCCATTCCAAGGCAGCCAGCCTGCGATCGGGTCGACCGGCATTCTGGACTGCTCCCGATCGGGCGCGATTGACCGGCTCAGATCCGCCCCAGGAATGCCGCCCGCATCAGGCTGAGTTTCTCCCGCGCCGGCGGCAGATCCAGCCGCCCGTCCGCCACAGCCATCGGATCGGCCACAACACGCCTGAGGATCGCCTTCGCCCCCGCCACTTCGAACAAGGCCGCGCGCGCGGGCATCGCGATGGTCACCGCCGAAGGCCAGCGCGACAGCGCAGCGGACGCCTGCGACGACAGGGCCGCCGCGCGGCCATCAAGGAGCGGCACCCTGCCCCGGGCTTCAAGGTGCGCGACCGCCGCCAGATACCGCGCAAGGCCGGCGGCGTAGCCGATGGCGGCGGTCCCCGCATCCGGCGTCCCGCCCAGAGCGCGGATACCCACATCGATCAACGTGCCGGAGGTGCGCGTCAGATATTGCTCCAGGGCCGCCGCATCCTCGAACGGATCGTTGTAAATGTCCCACCGCCTCGCAGCGACCAGCAGATCCAGCGCCCCGGTCATATCGGCGTCCAGAAACCGCAGCGCGTCGACGACCTCGTGCCTGCGCCCACGACCCTCTGCCACCTCGTCCAGCGCATCGCGCCACCATTGCAGGCGCATCTCGGCGATCATCGGCTCCTGCGTCACCCACGGCGCGCGCGAGACTTCGATGTTGAACGCATAAAGCGGCAGCAGCACGTCCCGCGCTGACAGGGGAGCGGCCATTGCGGCCCGGAACCGGCGTGGATCACCGCGCGCGACCAGGTCTGCGCAGGCTTGGACGCTCATCGTACCGGGCGCACGACCGAGAGCAGATACCCCGTTTCGGTCTTGTGCGCCCGCCAATCTGCGATCTCCTGTTCCTCGCGCGCGATTGCGGTTTGCATCCGTGTATCGGCTCCGGGGCGCAGAGCCTTGATCCGGTCCTCGATGCCGCGATAATAGGTTTCCCACCCGATGTCAGAGACTTTGCGGGTCTCTACCGTCTCGAATCCCGCCGCACGCACCTGCGCCGCGATGCCGTCCGCATTGGTCAACCGGTCGTAGCCATTCCAAAACGCCACGGCCCCGTCTGAGGGCGCGTCAGTGAACAGGCACGGCTCCGAGAACGCCACGGCGCCACCTTCCGACAAATGCGGCGCCCATGCGGTCAGCGCCGTCTGGATACCCACAAAATATACTGCGCCTGCGCACCAGATAAAATCATAAGTGTATGTTATATCTATGAAATCTCCGACCGATAAGGTGACACGCTTGTCATGGCCCCAGCGCGCGCGCACCGATCCGATAAAGTGACCCTTCTTGTCGATCGCCGTCACGTGCCCCTCGGGCGCGGCGCGCAACAATGCGCCCAGATCGCCACCCGGTCCGCTCGCCGCATCCAGAACCCACGCGTCCGGCGCGACGCCCGCGACGGCGGCGGCCCAGGCCACGTCTGCGGTCTCACCGGGGCCCTCTCGCGGCGTGTCGGCGTGGATCTTGAAAAAGCTCTCGCTGTCCCAATCGCTCATTCGAGGCCCCTCATTCCATTCCCCTGCACATATCGCGCTGCGCCGGGATGACCGGCGTGGTCCAGTTGTTGACTGCTTCGCCCAACGGGTCGCCCGTGGCTGCGATCAACGCTTGGTTGAGAGCCAGGACTTCAGCGGTCGCGCAGGGCGCATCGTAGCGGCGCAGTTGATCGCCCGAAACCAGGGAAATCGCAACGGCTCCAATCGTATCGTCTCTGCAAGCCTCAGCGGCAGGTGGCGGCGGCAGGGCGTCGAGGCCGGGTGACAAGACCTGCTCCATCACGTCGAACATGTCCGCCGATTGCCGGATCACCAGTGTTTCCGACAGCTGATCCACGCCATCCGGCGGGATCCGCATCGTCACCATGGAGCCGTCGCGCCCGTAGACCACGATGACTGTATAGGTGGCGGCATCTCCGACGGAGATACAGATCATATCCGTCTCCTGTGCGACAGCGCCGACCGGCAAAAGCGCAAAGGGTAACGACATCAACCATTTCATGGCCTCGCCCCTTCATGGACCAGCTTCCACAGCACGGCATCAAGGAGTGCTTCAAAACTGGCATCCACGATGTTGGCCGAGACGCCGACAGTGGACCAGCGCCGCCCGGTGCTGTCTTCGCTGTCAATAATGACGCGCGTGACCGCCTCTGTGCCGCCTTGGGTGATGCGGACCTTGAAATCCACCAGACGGATATCTTCTATCAGGCTTTGATACGGCCCAAGGTCCTTTGCCAGCGCCTTGGCCAGCGCGTTGACGGGGCCATGGTCATTGCCATTCTCGTCCATCGACTCGGAGACCGACAACTTTTTCTCATCACCGATCTTCACGACCACCATCGCCTCGGACAGGCTGACCATCTGGTTGTACTTGTTTTTGCGCCTCTCGATCGTGACCTTGTAGCGTTTGACTTCAAAGTAGTTCGGCAGCAGCCCCAGCGCCCGGCGCGCGAGCAGGTCGAAGGAGCCTTGCGCTGTATCGTAGCTGTATCCCTGATCCTCGCGTTCCTTGATCTGATCCAGGATCTGCGCCAGCGCGGGGTGGTCCTTTTCAACCTCCAGCCCGGCATCCGCGAGGCGTTTGCGAAGGTTGGACTGGCCCGCCTGGTTGGACATCGGAATGATGCGGGCATTGCCGACGATGGATGGCTCGATATGCTCATAGGTGGTGGGGTTTTTCACGATGGCGGAGGCATGCAGGCCTGCCTTGTGGGCGAAGGCCGACGCACCCACATACGGCGCCTGGCGATGCGGGACACGGTTCAGGATATCGTCGAGCATGCGGCTGACGCGGGTGAGGCCGCCGAGGTTTTCCACGGGAACTCCAGTGCTGTAGAGGCTGCGGAATGGCTCCTTCAGCAACAGCGTCGGGATCAGTGTCGTCAGGTTCGCGTTGCCGCAGCGCTCCCCCAGACCGTTGAGCGTGCCCTGGATCTGCCGCACGCCTGCGGTGACGGCGGCGAGGCTGCCCGCGACAGCCGTCTCCGTATCGTTGTGGGTGTGGATGCCGAGGTGTGTGCCGGGGATGCCCGACGCGATGACTTTTGCGGTGATCGCGGCGATTTCCGAGGGCAGCGTACCGCCGTTGGTGTCGCACAGCACGACCCAGCGGGCGCCTGCATCGTATGCCGCGTGGGCGCACTCCAGCGCGTAGGCGGGGTTGGATTTGAAGCCGTCGAAGAAGTGCTCGGCGTCGAACAGCGCTTCGCGGGTCCGGGCGCAGAGGTGGGCGATGGAGGCGCGGATATTCTCGACGTTCTCGGGCAGCGGGATGTTGAGGGCCTCTGAGACGTGGAAGTCGTGGGATTTTCCGACAAGGCAGACGGTCTTGGTACCGGCATTCAGGACGGCGGCGAGGACGTCGTCGTTTTCGGCGGACCGGCCCGATCGCTTCGTCATCCCGAACGCGGTCATCCTGGCTTTGGTGGCGGGGGCGTCGTCAAAAAAGGCGGAATCCGTCGGGTTGGCGCCGGGCCAGCCGCCTTCGATATAATCGAGGCCGAGGGCATCGAGGGCACCGGCGATGCGGATCTTCTCCGGGGTGGAAAATTGCACGCCCTGGGTCTGCTGACCGTCCCGCAGGGTGGTGTCGTAGAGATACAGGCGCTCGCGGGTCATGGGCAGGCCTTTCGCGGGCTGCTCAAGGTTGAGCAAGCCGACAAGCTGTTGAAAACGCTTCTCTTCGTCTTTTCGATTAACGAATTATTAACCATTTCTGCCGTGGTCTGGCCACGTTTCAGAGACCCATTGGTACGAGTTGATCCTCTGTCTTGGTTGGGCCGCTTGCGGCCCGACCAGCCCCCGACCGCCCCCATGGGCGGGGGCTTTACCCCCACCCGCGGCCGGGGGCTGGTCTGTGTTGGGTAGAGCATCACAGGCCCTCCAGTTTGGAGGCGTCAAAATCCGGACCCGCGACGAGATCAACGCCGTCATTTGACATCCGCACCTCGACGCCTGCGGCGGTGAGCGCGGATTTCAGGGCATCAACGGCGGAGAAGTCCTTACTCTGCATCGCCCTAGGGCGGAGACGGTTCATCTCAGCGACATACATTGAAAGGTCCGTTCCATCAGGTTCAGCCCAGTCCGGTATGCTATTTTCCATCAAACCCAGTAGCCGGAGAGAAGCCCGAAGATCGGGCACTGCGTCTGCAAGCGAAAGCTGGTGCATTTCCGCTATCGCATTCGCAGTATTAAGATCGTCGGCAAGAGCATTTACGACGCCGATGTAAGGCTCAGAATTATCCAATCCTCGGTCAGCCTGCGCATACCACTTCCGCAGAGTCCTCGTAGCCTCCGCCACCTTCTTCTCGGTCCAGTCCATCGGCTTGCCGTAGTGCGTGGACAGCATCACAAACCGGATCACCTCTCCCGGTATCCCCTGATCGAGCAACTCGCGCACGGTGAAGAAATTGCCAAGGCTTTTGGACATTTTCTTGCCTTCGACCTGCAACATCTCGTTGTGCATCCAGATGCGCGCGAAGGCGTGGCCTGCGGCGTGGGATTGGGCCATCTCATTCTCATGATGGGGAAACAGCAGGTCCGAGCCGCCGCCGTGGATGTCGAATTCCTCACCCAGGATGGCGTGGCTCATGGCGGAGCATTCGATGTGCCAGCCGGGGCGGCCCCTGCCCCAAGGTGATGGCCAGCCGGGGACGTCATCGGTGGAGGGCTTCCAGAGGACAAAGTCCATCGGGTCCTCTTTGTAGGGCGCGATTTCCACTCGCGCGCCTGCGATCATGTCATCGACGGAGCGGCCTGAGAGGCTGCCGTATTCGGGCAGTTTGCGGACCCGGAACAGGACGTGGCCGTCTTTGGCATAGGCGAAATCGCGCGCCACCAGATCCTCAATAAACGTAACCATTTCAGGAATATACGCGGTGGCACGCGGCATCACTGTCGGGTCCAGCACGCCAAGCGCGCGGGTGTCATCGAGATACCATTGCGCGGTCTCGGCGGTCAGGTCGGCGATCTCTCGCCCCTCCTGCGCGGCGCGGGCGTTGATCTTGTCATCAACGTCGGTGAAATTGCGCACGAAGGTCACGTTATCCTCACCGTAGACGTAGCGCAGCAGGCGAAACAGCTGATCAAACACCACCGCCGAGCGCGCGTTGCCAATATGGGCGCGGTCATAGACCGTCGGCCCGCACAGATACATGGAGACCTTGCCGGGAATGATCGGGTCCAAATCCTCCACACGGCGGGACCTGGAGTTCTTGAGGCGGATTTTAACCATAGGATCGGCTTTCAACAGGCGGCAATCGGGCGTGGCCCGAGTCTAGCGGAATTGGCCTAGCAGGTTGGGACTATGAAGAAAACCACGACTGGCCGCACCGCAAGGGACTTAGCGGGGAATGCGGGTGCAGATACGGGGCGGGTTGGTCAACATGGCGCAGGGATACCACGCCTTCCGCTGCGGTCGCAAGCGGCGGCACAGGGGCGGCAGGTCCGGCGGGGATAGCGGCCGGCATCCGGGGCCGCGATGTCGTGATCGGGGGTTGCGAAGGGGGGCGGTGCATGGCCTTGTGCGCGAAGACAGCCTTTTGCCGGAGCCTTCAGCGATGCCAGACTTTTCACAGCGGATCACCGGGTTAACGGGTGGCGGCGACGATGGTTGGGGCCTGTTCTACAAGGCCAGCGCGATGAAGGCGGCAGGTGTGCCGATCCTTGAGCTTAACATCGGCGAGCATGATGTTCGCACCGATCCTGCGATTCTGGAGGCGATGGCGGCCTCGGCGCGCGGCGGCCATACCGGCTATGCCAGCGTTCCGGGGATCGCGGCGTTACGCAAGGCCGTGGCGGCACGGTTGCAGGCGGCCAGCGGTGTGGCCCATGGGCCGGAGAACGTGCTGATCACGCCGGGCGGGCAGTCGGCGCTTTTTGCGGCTCACAATCTGGCCTGCGACGCGGGCGATACCGCCCTGATGATTGATCCCTATTATGCGACCTATCCCGGTACGATCCGCAGTGTCGGTGCGATCCCCTGCCCGGTGCCCGCCCGCCCCGAGGATCGGTTCCAGCCGCGAGAGGCCGATCTGATGGCCGCGCCCGAGGCCCGGAGCCTGCTGATCAACTCCCCCAACAATCCCACCGGCACGGTTTACGGCGATGCGACGCTGGAGGCGATCGCGCGGGTGGCGGAGGCGCGGGATCTGTGGGTGATCTCGGATGAGGTTTACGACACGCAGGTCTGGGATGGCGTGCACCGCCCGTTTGCGGGCCTTCCCGGCATGTTCGGGCGCACGCTGACCGTGGGGTCACTGTCGAAAAGTCACGCGATGACCGGGTCCCGGCTTGGCTGGGTGGCGGGGCCTGCGGAGGCTGTGGCGCATATGGTCAATCTGGCCACCCACACCACTTATGGCGTGCCGGGGTTCATTCAGGATGCCGGGCTGTTTGCCCTTGCGCGCGGTGACGAGGCGCGGGTTGCAGCTCCGTTCCGGCGCCGTCGCGATCTGGTGCTCAGGCGGTTGGCGCAGCAACAGGCGATCACCGCGATCCCGCCTGCGGGCGCGATGTATGTGATGCTGGATATCCGGGCCACCGGGCTGTCGGGCCGGGCGTTCGGAGAGGCATTGCTGGACGAAGAGCAGGTGGCGGTGATGCCGGGGGAAAGTTTCGGAGCTTCGGCGGCGGGTCACATCCGCGTGGCGCTGACCTTGCCCGATGACGCGTTTGCCGAGGCGTTGGAGCGGCTTTTTGCCTTTGCGGCAAGGCGGGTGGTGGAGGTGCCCGCCCCCGGATGACGGGGACGGGCGTGGTGCCTCAGAACCGGAAGGCGGCGCTGACACCAAAGGTGGTGGCCGACACGTCGAGGCCGGAGTTGTCGAATTCGTCGAACTCGTGCTGGAGCACTTCGGCACCCAGAACGATCTGGTCGCTTACGAGGTAATCGACGCCGGCGCCAAAGAAGTAGCCGTTGTCGTCATATTCCACGCCGCCGATGGTGGCGGAGGCCTGCGCGACACCGGCGGTGCCGTATACGAGCAGCGGGCCGGCGTCATAGCCGACTTCCGCACCCAGACGGTGAACGGAGTTGAGCGTACCGGCGTCCGCACCACCGGGGGCGGTCAGGTCGATATCGGCGAGGTTCAGGTCCAGTTCGGCGCCGACAACGACGTTGCCAAGGTCATAGCGGTAGCCACCGAAGAGGCCATAGAGCGCGCCATCGCCCTCGGCTGCGTCGGCACCTGCTGTGGTATTGGCATCGACGTCGCCATACTCCAGCTGGATACCGCCGTAAGCGCCGGTCCAGTCATAGCCTGCGGGTGCGATCGGCACCGGCGCGACAGTGGCCGGAGCGGCCGGTGCCACATATCCACCGGCGAACGCGGTGGCGGGGATGAGAAGGGCTGCAATCGTGCCTGCGAAAACTGCTGTCTTCATGGGGAGAATCCTTTTTGGTCATGTCGTTACGGTTACTCAACACGGAAGCACGGAAGCGCCGCATCGGTTCCACAAGGACACATAGGAAGATTTTCAGCAGCGTCACCTCACGTACGCGTGAGGCCATCTGCCCCGGCTGAAACCTGCTGACGAACGCGGTTTGGATCAGCGAAGTGCAGCCGCGTCCCGTGCCAATTGGGTGATCTGGTCCCAGTCGCCCGCGTCCACGGCGGATTTTGGTGCAACCCACGAGCCTCCGGCGCAGACCACATTGGGCAGCGCGAGGTATCCCGGCGCATTGGCCAGGGTCACGCCGCCGGTGGGGCAGAATTTGACCTGAGGGATCGGGCCGCCGATGGCCTTGAGTGCGGGCGCGCCGCCGTTGGTCTCTGCGGGGAAAAACTTCAGCAAATCAAAGCCCTGCTCGAACAGGAACATGACCTCGGAGGCGGTGGCGGCACCCGGAAGAAGCGGCAGCTCATTGGCGGAGCAGGCGTCGATCAGGTATTGCGTCGCACCCGGAGAGACGCCAAACACGGCGCCCGCGGCTTTGGCATTCTCCACGTCCTGGGTGGTGAGGAGCGTGCCCGCCCCCACGACGCCGCCCTGCACCCTGGCCATCTCGGCGATGACCTCCAGCGCGGCGGGGGTGCGCAGGGTGACTTCCAGCGCCGGAAGACCGCCCGCGACCAGCGCTGCGGCCAGCGGCTGCGCCTGGGCGGCATCATCGACGACGAGGACCGGGATGATCGGGGCCAGGGCGGCGATACGTTTGGCGGCAACGGATTGGGCGGCTGGTGTCATGTCGGTGTCCTGATCTGGATCGGACGGCGCGTCTGGCAGGGTGCGGGACGCTCCGCGGGGAGTTGTATCGGGCAAGATGAACGCGGCGCCATCGAGCGGGGGGTGGAGGCTTTAAACCACAACACCGGCGCCTGCGGTAGCGGGACCTGCGGTTTGTCGGAAGATCTCGAACAATTCGCGGCCGACGCCATGGGAATTCGCGGTAAGGTCGGGGGTGGCATGGGCGCGCGAGGCGACGCCTTCGGTGAGCACATCGAGGGTGCCGGCCCTGGCATCCACACGGATCAGGTCGCCGTCCTGAAGCTGGCCGATCATGCCGCCATCCAGCGCCTCGGGCGCGACGTGGATCGCGGCGGGCACCTTGCCGGAAGCGCCCGACATGCGTCCATCGGTGACGAGGGCGACCTTGTGGCCGCGATCTTGCAGGACGGCCAGCACCGGCGTGAGCGCGTGAAGCTCTGGCATGCCGTTGGATTTGGGGCCCTGGAAGCGCACGACGACGACAACGTCGCGGTTCAGCTCGTTGTTTTTGAACGCTTGTTTCACCGCGTCCTGGGTGTGGAAGATGGCGGCCGGAGCCTCAACGATATGATGCTCTGGCGCGACGGCAGAGACCTTCATGACGCCAGTGCCAAGGTTGCCGCTGAGTTCGCGCAGGCCGCCGGTGGGCTGGAACGGATCGGCGCAGGGGCGCACGATCTTGTCGTTCAGCGGCTCTGTCGGGCCATCGCGGTAGGTGATCGTGCCGTCCTTGAGCAGCGGCTCGGAGCGGTAGAGGTCCAGCCCGTCGCCCGCGATGGTCTTGACGTCTTCGTGCATGAGACCCGCATCGAGCAACTGGCCGATCAGGTACTGCAGGCCACCCGCCGCGTGGAAGTGGTTCACGTCCGCGAGGCCGTTGGGATAGACCTTGGCCAGTTGCGGGGTCACGTCGGAGACATCATTGAAATCGCTGCATTCGATGATGATGCCAGCCGCCCGCGCCATCGCAACCACGTGAATGACCAGGTTGGTGGAGCCGCCCGTGGCCATCAGGCCGACGATGCCGTTCACAAACGCCTTCTCATTGAGGATATCGCAGGCCGGGGTGAACTGGTTTCCAAGGCCGGTGATCTGCGCCGCACGTTCGGTCGCGGCGGTTGTGAGCGCATCGCGCAGCGGCGTTCCGGGATTGACGAACGACGCGCCGGGCAGGTGTAACCCCATGAATTCCATCAACATCTGGTTCGAATTCGCCGTGCCGTAGAAGGTGCAGGTGCCCGGCCCGTGGTAGGAGGCCATTTCCGCCTGCATCAGCTTGTCACGGCCGACTTTGCCCTCGGCAAATTCCTGACGCACACGGGCCTTTTCGTCGTTGGGCAGGCCCGAGACCATCGGACCCGCGGGCACGAAAACCGCCGGGAGATAGCCGAAGGTGGCCGCCGCGATGACGAGGCCGGGGACGATCTTGTCGCAGACGCCCAGGTAAAGCGCCGCGTCGAAGGTGTTGTGCGACAGCGCCACACCGGCGGCCAGAGCGATCACATCGCGCGAAAACAGCGACAGTTCCATGCCCACCTGCCCCTGCGTGACCCCGTCACACATTGCGGGAACTCCGCCCGCGACCTGCGCTGTGGCACCGGCGGCGCGCGCGGCGGCCTTGATCCGGGCCGGAAAGGTCTCAAACGGCTGATGCGCCGACAGCATATCGTTGTAGGCCGTCACGATCCCGAGATTGGGCGCGCGCGCGGCGACGAGGGCGTCCTTGTCGCCGGCCATCGCGGCGTAGGCGTGGGCCTGATTGCCACAGGTCAGATGCGCGCGGCGCGGGCCGTCGTCGGCAAGCTTGCGCATCCGCTCCATATAAGGCTCACGGGTGGCGCGGGAGCGGTCGACGATACGGTCGGTGATGGTTTGAATGCGGGGGTCGAGTGACATGGCGCTGCTCCGGTTGTTTACACCCATTATATCATGTTAGCGCTAACATTACCAGTGGAAAAGTTGTGATGGCGACGGGGTGCGACAGGGCCGGACCGCGTGGATCAATGGTAGATCAATTTGTCCGGAGATCCGCGGCGGCAGAGCCGGACCGGGGTCAGACGCAGGCCGATGTCCGCGATTCGATCCGACGCCGCGCGTCACCCACCGTCAGACATGGCCGGGCAAACGGAAGCAGAGCCCCGGCCGCGTGGTGCGGCGTGTCGGCCAGCAGCCGCGACAGCACGGCCTGGCCCGCACGCGGGAGGCCCGCCAGCACCATCGAGCCGGGGTAGAGGCTTTCGGCCGCGCAGCCATTGGCGAGCACGATCTGGTGGCCGTGACAGGCAAAGTGGTGCCACACGATTGACGTTTTTCCGAACATGTACCGGATGCCGGGAAGATCCGTCAGCGCCTTGGCCGGGACCAGACGCGCCTGCCGAAACATCTGTGTCAGCTGGTCCCCCTCCCCCACGAGGATCCGATGTTGAGGCGACACGATAAGATCACGGGCCGGGCGACCCGGACCGAGGGATCCCGCGCGGATCGAGACGGGATGCCCGTGGCGCGCGAAGCTGGCCGCATCGGCCCGCGCGAAGCAGGCCCAGGCGACCGGACGCACGGCGCCGGACAGGGTCAGGACCAGATCGCCCACCGCCAGATCCTCCACGGCGCGGGGGCCGTGCGGTGTGGCGATGCGGGTTCCGGCCGCGAAACACGGTGCGCTTCCTCGATTTGCAGACGACTGTCGATAATAGGTTTTACCGCCATCGTCGGACTGGACGCTTTTGCCCTGCTGATACTGCACGGTCTGCGTCGATGTCTGACCGTGGGCGGGACCTTCCCTGGCATCGATCGAGGTGCCTTTTTGCGACAGAAACTGCGTCACGTTGCCGGTGTCGTCCACCAGCGCGAGACCGCTTGTCGTCGAGATTTCCATTCCGTCGTTGTGTTGGTCGATGACGTAGACGTCGACGCCGTTTTCGCTCGCCACGGGAGAGCCGAGACTATAGGGCCCGGATCTGATCGTGCCGTCAGGTTCATAGGCATAGAACGTATAGCCGGACACATCGGTGCCGGCGGGTGCCACGATCTCTGCGAAGTCGCCCCCGTTGGCTGAATAGACATTGTATTCCGATATATAGACAGACATGAGGCACCCCGAGATTCGGGATGGCTTTTGTCATGCAGGAGTTCACATCAGATTAACGCGGGATCTGTCGTGTGGCATCAATGCGGCTGCACGCCGGGCAGGAACACGGCCTCGTCGCGGTAAAGCAGGCTGACGCCGTCACGGAACACATGCACTTTGTCCGGCTCTGCGGTCAGCTTCACCGAGGTTCCGCGCAGGTCTTTGTGGATGCCGGCAAGTTTGCCGATAACCGGCTCATGATCGGGTTGAGCAGGCACGAAGTAGAGCAGCGTGACTTCGCCAAGGGCTTCGGTGATCTCCACCCTGGCCTGGAACGCGAAATCGGAGGCGTCGGTTTCCACCATATCCTCGGGCCGGATGCCGACCTCCACCTCTGCGCCCATTTCGGCGTCGGTGGAGGGATAGTCGGAGGTGATCGTACCGCCGCCCTGGTGCATCTGGAGGGTCGTGACGGCGCCGGTGCCGACAATCTTGCCGCCCAGAAGGTTCATTGCCGGCGAGCCGATGAATTTCGCGACGAAGGTGGAATTTGGCCGCTGGTAGAGGTCCAGCGGCGCACCCACCTGCGCCACGCCTCCACCGGCAAGCACAACGATGCGCGAGGCCAGCGTCATTGCCTCCACCTGATCGTGGGTGACGTAGATCATCGTGCTGTCGGGCATTTCCTCCTTGAGTTGCGCGATCTGGATCCTTGTGGCGACGCGGAGCGAGGCGTCGAGGTTCGACAGCGGCTCATCGAACAGGTACACCTTCGGATCCCTGACGATAGAGCGGCCAATGGCGACGCGCTGGCGTTGACCGCCAGAAAGCGCCTTGGGCAAGCGATCAAGGAAGTTTTCCAGTTGCAGCTTTTCAGCCGCCGCGTTCACCTTGCGATCAATCGTGGCCTTGTCATCGCCCGCGATTTTCAACGCGAATGCCATGTTGTCGCGCACCGTCATGTGCGGATAGAGCGCGTAGGACTGGAACACCATCGCGATGCCGCGCTCGGACGGGGGCACGTCGTTGACGACCTGGCCGTCAATCTCCAGCTCTCCTCCGGTGATCTTTTCCAACCCCGCAATCATTCGCAACAACGTTGACTTGCCGCAGCCGGAGGGGCCGACGAAGACGATCAGCTCGCCCTGTTCGATTTCCAGATTGATATCGCGCAGCACTTGAACGGTGCCGCCATAGGTTTTTTCGACATCCGTCAGTTTCAGGTTCGCCATTCTCTATCCCTCTCCTTAGCCCGTGTCCGGGCTCTATGCGGTCTCTTCCACCGCAAAATATGCTTGATAGGGCAAGAGTGTGACCTGCCCGTCCCTGTCCGATTGACCTGTGGTGAACGGCGCGCCGCGGTCCTGCATCCATTGGCCATCCGGCAGCGAAACGGGTTGCGCCGCGTTGCTGAGGTTGAAGGCGCAGAACAGGCGCTGGTCGCCGTGCGCGCGGTGAAAGCTGAGCACTTCGCCCGCGACGCTCAGATCCTCCAGCCTGCCCTTGACCAGGGCCGGATAGGCCTGCCGGAACGCGATCATCCGGCGGTAGAAGATCAGCGTGCTGTCCTCGTCGCCGATCTGATTGCCGACGGCGCGGTGCAGATGCTCCATCGCCATGGGCAGCCAGGGCTTCACGTCCGAGAACCCACCGTTCTGGTTGTCGCCGATCCACGGCATCGGCGTGCGGCAGCCATCGCGGCCCTTGAACTTGGGCCAGAAGCGGATGCCGTAGGGGTCCTGCAAATCCTCGTAGGAGACATAGGCCTCTGTCAGGCCAAGCTCTTCGCCCTGATAGAGGCAGATGGACCCGCGCAGACACAGGAGCAATCCGGCATACAGGCGGCGCGCCTCTTCGCCGAGGTTCCAGCGCGAGGCGTGGCGCACGACATCGTGGTTGGAAAACGCCCAACAGGCCCATCCGTCCGAGACGCCTTCCTCATAATCCTGCAACACCTTCGCAACGCGCGGCGCATCGGGCAGCACGCCGGACAGGAACTCGAACGAATAGCACATGTGCACCTTGTCGTTGCCGGAGGTGTATTGCGCCTGAATTTGCAACCCGTACTGGCCATCCCCGACCTCTCCCACGGCTGTTGTCGCGGGGTACTCATCCATCACCGCGCGCAGGCGGCGCAGGAAATCGAGGTTTTCGGGCTGGTTCTTGTCATAGAGGTGATCCTGCCAGTTATAGGGGTTCACCTCGGGCGCGATGGTGGCGTTGCGCGCTTCGGGCGCGAGCGCCGGATTGTCGCGCAGTTTCGGGTCGTGGAAGTAGAAGTTGATCGTATCGAGCCGGAAGCCATCGACGCCGCGATCGAGCCAGAAGCGCGCCACGCTGAGGATCTCGTCCTGGACATCCGTGTTGTGCATGTTCAGGTCGGGCTGCTCTTTCAGGAAATTGTGCATGAAATACTGCATCCGGTCGCCGGACCATTCCCAGGCGGATCCGCCGAAGATCGAGAGCCAGTTGTTCGGAGGCGAGCCATCGGGCTTTGCATCCGCCCAGACATACCAATCCGCTTTCGGATTGTCGCGGCTGCCCTGACTTTCCTGAAACCAGGCGTGCTGGTTGGAGGTGTGGGAGAGCACGAGGTCGATCAGCACCTTCAGCCCCAGCGTATGGGCGCGATCAATCAGGGCGTCGAAATCACCGAGCGTGCCGAACATCGGGTCCACATCACGGTAATCGGAGACGTCATAGCCGAAATCCAGCATCGGAGAGCGGAAGAACGGACTGATCCAGATCGCATCGACGCCAAGCTCGGCAATGTGGTCGAGACGGTGAATGATGCCCGCAAGGTCTCCGATCCCGTCACCGTTGCTGTCCTGAAAGCTGCGCGGATAGATCTGGTAAATCACCGCGCCGCGCCACCAGTCGGCATCGGGGGCGATCACGTCGGTCCGGGGCAAATCCTGCATCAGGTTCATGGCGATATTCCGTGGTTATTTCACTGAGCCGGCCAGCAGGCCGCGCACCAGGTAGCGTTGCATGGAGAAGAACACGACCAAAGGGATCGCGATGGATACGAACGCTGCCGTCGCCAGAATGCCCCAATCTCCACCACGACTGCCCAAAAGATCATCGGCAATCTTGACGGTCATCACCTGCGCATCGCCGGCGGAGGGAAGAAACACCTTGGCCACCAGCAGATCGTTCCATGTCCACAGGAACTGGAAGATCGCGAAGCTGGCCAGAGCGGGGAAGCTGAGCGGTAGGATGATCTTGGTGAAAATCTGGAAATCCGTGGCGCCGTCGACCTTGGCGCTTTCGATGATATCGCGCGGCAGGCCGACCATATAGTTGCGCAACAGGTATATCGCGAGCGGCAGACCAAAGCCGGTGTGCGCCAGCCAGATCCCGAGAAACGATTGCCCGATGCCGATCTGGTTGTGCAGGTTCAGAAGCGGCACCAGCGCCAGTTGCAGCGGCACGACCAGCAGGCCCACGACGGTCGCAATCAGAAAGCCGCGCCCCGGAAAGTCCATCCACGCCAGCGCGTAGGCCGCGAAGGCCGCGATCAGGATCGGGATGATCGTGGCCGGGATGGTCACGGTCAGGGTGTTGATGAAGTTGCGGAAAATCCCCGCCTCTTCAAACAGCAGATCCCCGAAGGACGCGCCTGTGGCGATTTCCTGGGCGCGTTCCTCCTCATCCAGACCGGTCAGGACCTGAGCATAATTGTCCAGGGTGAAATCCGGCGGAGTGTTGGCCAGGAAATACAGCCGTGGGCCGCGGTCATCAATCGGCTCGGTGGAGGTATAGACGTAGGAGCCGTCGCGGTTGACGACGACCGTTCCACCATCGCGGTTGTCCGCCGCCTCGCCAGCCGGAAAGGCGCCCGGTTCCTGCCCGCGCAGGCCGAAAGCCGCAATCGCGTTGGCGCCGGAGGTGAACTGATCCTGCACCTCACCGGTCTCGAATATATTGCCTTCGACGACATAGAGGTCGCCGTCGCGCGATGGCGTGTCATCGGCGCGGGTGCGGTAGGTCAATTCAACCGAGAACGGCGCCTCCCACCACCCCGAGACGGAAATCTGATCACGATCCCGGAACGACGACACGAACAGGCCCACGGTCGGGATCAGCCACAACAGAACAATGACGAACACGGCCACGTTGGTGACAATGGAGAGGCCTGATCTTTCCCCTGCAATGTTATCCATGGTTCTTGCTCCTAAAGTCGCGGGCCATTATCTCATCTCCTTGCGGGCCTGAACAATGTTCCAGATCATCACCGGCAAAACCACCAGCATGATGACGAAGGCCACCGCCGTCGCCTGCCCGTCATCGCGGAACATGAAGTCCATCATGAACGACGGCAGAATCTCGGTGCCGTAATTGCCGCCGGTCATCGTGTAGACGATGTCGAACACCTTCAGCACGAGGATGGTGATCGTGGTCCAGACCACCACAATCGTGCCGATGATCTGCGGCACCTTGATCTTGAAGAACACCTGGAACGGGTTCGCGCCGTCGATGATCGCGGCCTCGATGGTTTCCTCCGGCACACCGCGCAGGGCGGCGGAGAGGATCACCATGGAAAAGCCGGTCTGGATCCAGATCAGGATCACCATGAGCAGAAAGTTGTTCCAGAACGGGATTTGCAGCGGGTCCAGCGGGTCGCCGCCAAAGCCGGCGCGAATGGCGTTGATGATGCCGAGGTCCGGGTCCTGGGCGTAGACGAATTTCCAGATCAGGGACGCGCCCACAAACGAAATCGCCATCGGCATGAAGATGATCGACTTGGCGATATTGCCCCACCGCAGGCGATCGGTGAGCTGCGCGATCAGCAGACCCATGAAGGTGGTGACCGCAGGCACCACCAGAGCCCAGAGGATGTTGTTGAAGAACGCCTGCCGGAAATCGGGGTTGTTGAACAGGCGCACATAGTTGCCGCCGCCCACGAAATCGGTACCTGCGCGGTCATACATGGAGCGGACGAACGACCCGACCACCGGGTAGACCAGATAGAGGCCCAACGCGAAGATCGCGGGAAACAGGAACAGCCACGGGCGGATCTGGTTGGCGCGGTTGATGTTGCGGCCCGCCTTCGGCCCGCGCGCCGGAAACAGCACCTTGTCGAGGAACAGGTTGGCGAAGTAGAAATACCCCACGCAGCCGCCGACGCCGACAATGATCGTGATGATGCCTTGTAGAATTGGTGACATCGCTGCGCCCTCCCCCCAGATTTCTATGGCCCAAGTGCGGTTGCCTTGCCAGACCGGGCCTTGCGCGCGCCCGGGGTCATGTCCGGCCCGCAGTGAGGGCCGGACGGTCTTGTCAGGTCAGTGACTTACTGGATTTCAGCCCAACGGTCCTGAATACGTCCCGCCACCGAGGCCGCGTCTTCGCCGCCCACATAGTCAACCATGCCGGACCAGAAGATCCCCTGCCCGATCTCGGACGGCATCAGGTCGGATGCGTCAAACCGGAAGGTCGTGGCGTCCAGCAGGATGTCGTTCATCTGACGCAGGGTCTGCGACGCGAACAGGTCCGAATTCACGCCGTTGTGTGGCGTCAGGAAGCCCGATTGCGCCATCCAGACCTCGTGGGAGATCTCCGTCTGAAGGAAGGCGATGAAGGCCTGTGCGGCTTCACTGTCGGATGTGATGCCAAACAGGGTCCCCGCGCCCAGAACCGGAGATCCCAGATCCTCAGCCTCGAACGCCGGGAAGTAGAAGAAATCGCTGTCCGCGTCTTCGGGGAAAAACGTCGGAATGAACGACGCCTGACGATGCATGTAGCACTCTGCAGGGAAGGTGAAGAGGCCAAGCGGGCTTTCACGGAAGTCGGTCGCGGACACCGCCTCGACCCCGCCGTTCACGTAGTCACCGTTGCGCGCGAACATGCCAAACGTCTCGATCGCGTTCACGACCTCGGGGGCGTCGAACGGCATCTCGTTCGACACCCAGGCGTCATAGACGTCTGGCGATTGGGTGCGCAGCATGATGTCTTCGACCCAGTCCGTTGCGGGCCATCCCGTGGCCCCACCCGATCCCAGACCGATGCACCACGGTGTTTCGCCATCGGCGACGATCTGGTCGGACAGCGCGAGCAGCTCTTCCATCGTGGTGGGGATATCATAGCCCGCCTCGTCGAAGGCCTCCGGCGAATACCAGACCAGCGATTTCACATCGACCTTGTAGAAGAAGCCGTAAAGCCCCTCGTCGCCATCAGCGCCCGCAGCAGTGCCAAGCGTCACCCACGATTCGCCCGCCGCGTAATTCGCGCGGATCCAGTCGGCGGTGCCATCTGCCAGCGGCGTCAGAGCGCCTCGGGAGGCCAGATCCGCCATCAGGCCGGGCTGAGGGAACACGGCGATGTTTGGGGCGGACCCCGCCTGCGTGGCGATCACGATGTCCTGCTCGAAGTTGTCGGAGCCGGAATATTGCACCGTCGCGCCAGTGGCGGATTCGAAATAATCGATGACCGAGTTCACAAGCTCTGCGTCGGCGCCGGTCCAGGGCCCGGTGATCGTCAGCTCCTGACCGCTGAGATCAAAGGCATCCGCAAACGCGGTATAGCTGTCCCAGTTGTAAGCGCCTTCGCCGATTGGAAACACGTGGTTGACGTGTCCATCAGCCAGAGCGCCGCCAGCGGAAAATGCCAGTGCAGCTGCACTGGCGAGATACATCTTCTTCATGGTGACCTCCCAGTCATTTGCTGCGCGCCCCGCGTGCAGCTTTCTCGTCATCAAGCTTGAGCCCATCGCGCGCCGGTGAAAGCGCGTCGCGGGTGTCTGCAAACAACTCACGATATCGTAGCTTCATTTTTGTCACCCGCAACGCCTGATTTTTCAAAGCGCTTTGGATCTTGCACACGTTCGCCGATGTCTCGACGTGAGTCAATGTATCTTTGATGCAGCCAATGGGGGCGGGATTCCCGGCAATCCGAACGAGACAGTTGCGAACTAACCCTTTGACAATCGGAGCGCATCCTGACTAGCCTGAGGGGAATTCCAAGCGCTTTGAAAGATCGCGCCACAATGAACCTCAAGGAATTGTCCGAACATCTCGGGCTCAGCCAAACCACCGTCAGCCGGGCGTTGAACGGCTACCCCGAGGTTCGGGACGCCACCCGCCTGCGCGTGCGCGCCGCCGCTGCCGCCGCCAACTACACGCCCAATTCCCGCGCCCGACGGCTGGCCACCGGACGCGCCATGGCGATTGGCCACGTTCTGTCCCTGTCCGGCCGCAAGGAACTGGTGAACCCGATCTTTGCCGACTTCATTGCCGGCGCCGGCGTGGTCTATGCCCGTGAGGGGTACGACATGCTGCTGTCGATGGTCTCTGCCGAGGGCGAAGAGGCCGCTTTCCGGCAGATGGCGGCCAACGCCTCTGTCGATGCGTTTCTGTTGCAGGGGCCCGAGCTTGATGATCCCCGGATCGAAGTGCTGCAGGAGTTGGGCTTGCCATTTCTGGTGCATGGCCGAACCGCAAACCCGGACGCCTACAGTTGGCTCGATGTCGCCAACGCCCGCGCGTTTCGCCGCGCCACGGACCTGCTGCTGGACCTCGGGCATCGCAGGATCGCGCTGCTGAACGGGCAGGAAACCATGGATTTCGCCCGGCGCAGGCGGCGCGGATTCGAAGAGGCGATGGCGGCGCGCGGGGTGGCGACGAACCCGATCTGGATGCACTCGGACATCATGACCGAGCAATACGGTTACCGCACCGCCTGCGCGCTGCTGGACGCGGATGACAGCCCCACGGCCTTTGTGGTGTCCTCGATCATTCCCGCCATCGGAGTCCGCCGTGCCGCCGGGGAACGGGGCCTGCGCACCGGCCGCGATATCTCGATCATCTGCCACGACGATGTGCTCAGCTACCTCGACAACGACGGCACGGATGCGCCGGACGGGCCGGCGTTCACCTCTACCAGATCGTCGATCCGGGTCGCGGGAGAGCGCTGTGCCGAGATCCTGCTGAGCCTGATTGAAACGCCCGACCAACCTCCGATTCAGGAATCGTGGGAAACCGATCTGATTCTGGGCCGGTCGACCGGGCCTGCTCCCACGTGAAAGGGTTGCCCATGGACTTCAAGCGCGCAGATTTCCCCGATGGCTTCCGCTTCGGCGTCGCCACCTCCGCCTATCAGATCGAAGGCCACCGCTTTGGCGGCGCAGGCGGGACCCATTGGGACAGTTTCGCCGCCACACCGGGCAATGTCATCCGGTTCGAGGACGGCGCGGTGGCCTGCGACCACTATAACCGGATCGACGAGGATCTGGACCTGATTGCCGGGCTTGGGGCGGATGTCTACCGGTTCAGCACCTCCTGGGCACGGGTGATGCCCGATGGTGACGGGACGGTGAACGAGGACGGCCTGGACTTTTACGACCGGCTTGTGGACGGGCTGCTGGAGCGGGGCATCTCCCCTGCCCTGACGCTCTATCACTGGGAATTGCCGCAGCCGCTGGCCGACAGGGGCGGATGGCGCAATGCCGACATGCCGAACTGGTTCGCCGATTATACCGAGACCGTCATCGGCCGGATCGGCGACCGGATCTGGTCCGCCGCCCCGATCAACGAGCCCTGGTGCGTCAGCTGGCTGTCGCATTTCGAGGGCCACCATGCGCCGGGCCTGCGCGATATCCGCGCCACCGCGCGCGCGATGCATCATGTGCTTGTGTCGCATGGGCGCGCCACGCAGGTGATGAAGGGCATGGGCGTGGGCAACCTGGGCGCGGTGTGCAATTTCGAATGGCCCACCCCCGCCTCCGACAGCCATGAGGATCTGGCCGCGAGCGCGCGCTATGACGCGATCTACAACCGCTTTTTCCTTGGCGGTTTGTTCAAGGGCGCATACCCCGTCGATGTGCTGGAGGGGCTGGAGGCCCATTTGCCGCGCGGATGGCAGGATGATTTCGCGACCATCCAGAGCCCTCTCGACTGGGTGGGGGTCAATTACTACACCCGCAAGCGGATCAGATCCGTGGACGCCCCCTGGCCCGCCTATGCAGAGGCCACGGCCCAGGGCCCGCTGACCGACATGGGATGGGAGATCTACCCGGACGGGTTGCGCGATTTCCTGACCCGGTGCGCACGCGAGTACACCGGCGATCTGCCGATCTTCGTCACCGAAAACGGCATGGCATCGGCCGCCGCGCCCGACCAGGACCGCATTGACTATCTGTCCTCGCACCTGGCCGCCGTGCGCGAGGCCATCGCAGACGGCGCTCCGGTTGCGGGCTACTACGTGTGGTCGCTGATGGACAATTACGAATGGGCGCTGGGGTACGAGAAACGCTTTGGCCTCGTGCATGTGGATTTTGACACCTTGGCACGGACGCCCAAAGCGTCCTATCACGCACTTGCCGATTGGTGGCGATAGCGCCACCCGCCGGCAGACTGGTGGCATATTTCCGCCGCGTTGAAGGATTGAATGATGGTTCCTGCTGCCCATTCCCTGGTCGCAGATATTGGCGGTACGAATACCCGCGTGGCCCTGGCCCGGGGCGCGTCCGTGCGTTTGGACACCGTGCGCCGGTTCAAGAATGCGGAGTACGACGGTATCGGCGCCGTGATCGCGGCCTACCTCGAAGCGCCTGACATCAACACGACCTTCATCACCGGCGTTTGCGTCGCTATGGCGGGCCCCGTGCATGACGGCGTCGGCACGCTGACCAACCTTGACTGGCGCATCGACAAGGCGGTCCTGGCAGAGGCCCTGACGGCGGAACGGGTGGCGGTGCTGAACGATTTGCAGGCTCAGGGTCATGCCATCGGGTACATTTCGGACGCCGATCTTGCGGTCGTGCTGCCGCAACCCGAGGTGGCGGAAATGGCCGCAAAGCTGGTTATCGGCCTTGGCACGGGCTTCAACGCCTGCCCGGTGTTCGACACCGCCGCAGGCCGCTTCGTGCCGCCGTCGGAGGCGGGCCACGTGAGCCTGCCGACCTCCATCGCCGCGCTGCACCCCTTGCTGGACAGGCTGAAGGACAAGGGTGGATATCCATCCGTCGAAGAGGTCCTGTCGGGGCGCGGCGTAAGCCATCTGCACGCGGCGCTGCACGGCGAAACCGTCGATGCAGCCGGCATTCTGGAGCGGATCGGCACGGGCGAGGCCTTGGCCTGCGACACCGGTGCGCTGTTCGTGCGGGTCATGGGCGAGGTTGCCGGCAACCTGGTGCTGACGCATCTGCCGTTTGGCGGTGTGTATCTGGTGGGCGGCGTCGCGCGCGCCTTCGCACCGCATCTGCAGCAGTTCGGATTTGTCGACGCCTTCCGCTCCAAGGGCCGGTTCTCGGACTTCATGGCGCAGTTCGGCGTCTGCGTGGTCAGCGACGATTACGCGGCGCTGACCGGATGCGCGAGCCATCTGGCGAAGCTGTAGCCAGACCCCTCAATGGCTTTGTCCCGCAGACGGGCCGTCGCGGCGTTACGCCACCTCGTGACCAAGCGCGGCGGTGTAGATTTCATACCAGTCCTGCCGGTCGAGATTGACCTGAAGTGCGCCCGACAAACCTTTGATCCGGTTCAGATTATTGGTTCCCATCACCGGAAGGATCCGCGCCGGGTGATGCAGCAGCCACGCCACCGCGACGGCATCCGCGCCGACGCCGTATTCTTCGCCGATGCGCGACAGCACAGCGCGCACGGACCGGCCCTCGTCTCCGAAGAGCGCCCCTCCCGACAACGGCGACCACGCCATGATCGGCTGCGCGCGCTGTTGGTGAAACGCCACATCGCCGTTGGTGAACGGCAGGTGATGCAGGACCGAGACCTCGATCTGATTTGTCGCCAGCGGCGTGCTCATCGCCGATTGCAAGAGGTCCCAATCCCAGGGCCGGAAGTTGGAGGTGCCCACGGCGCGGACCTTGCCTGATGCGACCAGCGCATCGAGGCATTTCCCCGTCTCAAGGTGATCCATCAGAGGATCCGGGCGATGGATCAACAGCAAGTCAATCACATCAATATTCATCAATTTCAAAGAGTTATCGACCGCCGCTGAGATATATTCCGCGCTCGTATCGTAATGTTTCACGCGGGCGCCGGACTGCGCCCCGATGGGGGCCACGATATCGCATTTCGTCACAATCTCGATCCGGTCGCGCAACGCGGGTGCCGCTTCAAGGGCCGCACCGAGGAGTGCTTCGGCCTGGTAGCCCCCGTAAATATCGGCCTGATCCATCGTGGTGATGCCCTGTGCGAGGCAGGCCTCGATCTTCGCCTGAACCTGCGCCACGGAGGTATCCGCGTCGTCACCCAGCCGCCACATGCCGTAGACAATGCGGGACAGATCGACCCCGCCGACGTTCACTTTTTCCATCATCGTCTTTCTCCTGCACCCAGCGGTGTGGCTGGCGTCCCGACGGGCACGCGACCATAAACCTCTGGCAATGAACATGTTTTCAACTCCGGCATGACCAAACGGCCGAAGTGCCTGCATTCGTCCATATGCGGGTAGCCCGAAAAGATGAAGGCACGGATACCCATCTTCTTGTACTCTTCGATCCGGGTCAGGACCTGATCGGCAGAGCCCACCAACGCCGCCCCGCAGCCAGAGCGTGCCCGGCCAATACCGGTCCAGAGATTCGGCTCGATGTAACCGAACTTGTCGGATAGCTCCCGTGCCCTGGCCTGATGGGAAACCCCAAGCGAGCCGCTGTCGAGCGCGCGTTCCCGGATCAACTGGCCGTATTCATCATCGAGCCTGGAGGTCAGATGCTCCGCATAGTCGCGGGCCTCAGCCTCGGTGTCGCGAACGATCATGTGAACACGGAGCCCGTAATCGAGTGTTCTTCCATATTTTTCAGCGATTTGATTGACGTCCTTCATGCGGCCTGCCAAGGCCTCCGCGGGCTCGGGCCACATCAGGTAGACGTCACAATGCTGGCCACATAACTCCAGCGCGGCGGGCGAGTAGCCGCCAAAGTACAGCAGCGGCCCCCCGGTCTGATAGGGGCGAACAGGATCCGTGGTTAATCCTTTGAAGTCATAGACTTCGCCGCTGTAGTTGATCTCATCCCCTGTCCAGGCCTGCTTCAATATCTCCACCACCTCGCGGGAGCGCTGGTAGCGATATCCGCTGTCTTCCTTCTGACCGGGAAAGTCGCTGGAAATAATGTTTACCGTTAAACGACCTTCCAGCATGTGATCGAGCGTCGCCAGCGTACGGGCCAGCATGATCGGCTGCATCTCGCCACAGCGCACGGCGGCCAACAGATTGATTTTGCTGGTGATCGGCGCGCATCCCGCCACAAATGTCAGGGTGTCCTGGCCGACCTGATAGGACGACGGACACAGGATGTTGCGGAAGCCCTGCGCCTCGGCCTCCTGCACCAGGCTTGAGCAATGCGCCCATGACGACCGCAGGCGCCCGTCCGGCACGCCGAGATACTCATAATCGTCCGAGCAGAGCGCGGCGAACCAGCTCACCTCCGCCGCGTCCAAATCTGCCGATGTGACCGGAACCACCGTCATGCGCGCACCCTCCCTTGATCTCCATTCGATCAAGGCGTAGCAATCCGGGAGGGGTATATCAATGGTATATCAATTTCGGCAAATGCGCGGGGAGGCGTCGATGGCAGACACGGCAGGCAATGGCGCGCTTCCGACGTATTTGCGCATCGCCGAGGCGCTGACGATCGACATCGGAGGCGGTCGCCTACCTGCCGGAGAGAAACTGCCGCCCGAGCGCGCGATGGCCCGGAGCCACAACGTCGCCGTCGCCACTCTGCGCAAATCCTTGCAGGTTCTGGCAGACCGCAAGCTGATCGAGCGGCGTCAGGGATCGGGCAATTACGTGCTTGGCGGCGGGTCCAACATCGGCACCTACGCGCTGTTCCGGCTGGAGCTGAAAGGTGTCGGCGGCGGCCTGCCCACGGCGCGGCTTCTGGATATGGCGAAGGTGAAAAAACCCGACGATCTGCCCGATATCGGGCGCAGTTTTGAGGTGGCGATCCGGATGCGCCGCCTGCGGATGCTGGCGGATATTCCGGTGGCGGTAGAGGAAATCTGGCTTGACCTGAGGTGGCATGACGACAACGGTCTGACACCACGCACGATCTCCGAGTTGCTCTACCGCACCTATGCCGACCGGCTTGGCCTGCACATCAGCCACGCCGAAGATGTGATCAGCGCCAGCGATCTGCCGGACTGGACGCCGCCCGATCTGGGCCTCGCCCCCGGCACCCGGACGGCCTTCATCGAGCGTCGCGCCTTTGATCAGCACGGCAGCCCGTGTGAGGCGTCCTGGACCTGGTTTGACCCCGCGGTGGCGCAGTATTATTCGCGCGTGCCGTAGGTTTTGCGATAATTTCCGGCCCCCTGCGGCCGTCAAAAGGACGACAGAGATGACAAGATACGGCTTGATCGGCGCTGGCATGATGGGCCAGGAGCATATCCGCAACATCGCGCTGTTGCCGGAAACCGCCGTCGCGGCAATTTTTGAGCCCGACGACGCAATGGCCGCGAAGGCGCTGGCGCTGGCCCCCGATGCGACACGTTGCGCCAGCATCGAGGCACTGTTGGCACGCCAGGATCTGGACGCGCTGGTGATCGTATCGCCGAACTTCTGCCACGCCGATCAATTGACGCAGATTGCGGGGTCGCTCTCCGCGCCACTGCCAATCCTGTGCGAAAAACCGCTCTATACTGACCCGGACGATGCCGCGAAGATCGCGGCGCTAAAGAGCTACGGCGCGCCGATCTGGGTCGCGATGGAGTACCGGTACATGCCGCCTGTCGCGAAGTTCCACGAGATGGCGGAGGCGGCCACAGGCGGCATCAGGATGCTGACGATCCGCGAGCATCGCTTTCCGTTTCTGGAAAAGGTCGGCGACTGGAACCGGTTCAACCGCAACTCCGGCGGGACCCTGGTGGAGAAATGCTGCCACTTCTTCGACCTCATGCGCCTGATCCTGAACGATGAGCCCCTGCGGGTCATGGCGAGCGCCGGGCAATCGGTTAACCACGTCAACGAATCCTACAACGGCGAAACGCCCGACATCTGGGACAACGGCTATGTCATCGTCGACTTCGCCCGTGGCGCGCGCGCGATGCTGGAATTGTGCATGTTCGCAGAGGGAAGCGAGTATCAGGAGGAGATCAGCGCCGTGGGCCCAGGCGGCAAGATCGAGGCGAAAGTCCCCGGCCCCACGCGGTTCTGGAACAGGGATCTGGGCCCCCCTCCGATGCCAAAGGTCATCGTCAGCCCCCGGATGCCGACCACCGGTCAGGTCGTGCATGCGACGCCCGTGGACAAGATGCTGCTGACGGCGGGCGATCATCACGGCTCCACCTATTATCAGCATGTGCGGTTTCTTGATGTCGTGCGCAATGGCACGGCTCCGGCGGTCACGCTTGGCGACGGGGCCGCGGCGGTCCGTATGGGCCTGGCGGCGCAGGAGAGCGCGCGCACGGGCCAGGCGGTGGCATTCTAGGCCATGGGCAAGCGCATCGACATCGGCATCGACGGCGGCGGCACAGGCTGCCGGGTGGTGGTTCTCGCCGACGGGCGGGAGGCGGGCGCGACGGGCGGTCCGGCCAATGTGGTGAGCGATCCGGAAGCCGCGAAGGCCGCGATCGTGGCGACACTGGCGGAGGCGTTAACGGCGTTAACCCTGCCGCCAGAGGCGCTGCAACACGCCCGTATCGTGGCGGGCCTTGCAGGTTGCCGCCTGCCCGGTATTGCGGATGCATTCGCTATGGAACTGCCATTTCTGGCACAGGTCGTGGACGACAGTGTGACGGCGCTCGAAGGCGCGTTCGACGGTGGTCATGGCACGCTGGTCAACCTCGGCACCGGGTCGTTCTTCATCCGCCGCGATGCGCGCGGGCTGACCCATCATGGCGGCTGGGGGTTGCAGTTGAGCGATGCGGGAAGCGCTGCGTGGCTTGGGCGATGCGCCCTGTCCGAGATGATGGAAATCGAGGAAGACGCTGGGTCGGAGCGCCGGGGCGACCCGCTGATCGAGACCCTCACCGCCGCCTGCGGCATGCATCCGGTCCTGTTCGCCCGCAACGCCAGCGCCAGCGATTTCGCCGCGCTTACGCCGTTGATATTGCAGCAAAAGTCGCCGTTGTCCCGCGATCTGGAAGCGCGCATCGGGACCGAGTTGAAACGCGCCCTGAAACGCCTGCGCCACCCGGACGGCGCGCCGTGGGTTTTGGCCGGTGGCTTGGGGGTCGCGATGATCGACAGGTTGGATGCGAGCCTGCGGGCGGGGGTGCGCACGCCGGATGGCACAGCGCTGGAGGGCGCGCTGGCCATGGCGCGGGCGCTTCCATGAGCAGGACGTTCACAAACGCCGCCCTGTTGGGCACGGACGGCATGGCGTGGCGCGATATCGTGGTGCGCGACGGGCTGATCGAGGCGATCGTGCCGACCGGCAATGGCCCGCGGGGTCACGCAACAGATCTTGGAGGCGCAATCGTCTCTGTTCCGATGTGTGACCTTCAGGTCAACGGTGGCGGCGGGTTGATGTTGGGCGACTGCCGGAGCGTGGCGGACCTGCGGACCATCGCCGATGCCCACCTGCGCGACGGTGTTCCGCAAATTCTACCGACGTTGATCAGTGACAGCAGCGAGGAGATCGCGCGGCTTGGCGCGCTGATCGAGGAGGGGTCTGACGCAGGGCTGACCGGCCTTCTGGGCCTGCATCTTGAGGGGCCGCATATCACCCGGCCCGGCGCCCATGATCCGGCCATGATGCGGCCATTGACCGATGCGGATCTTGCCGCTTACGTCGCGCTCAGATCCCGCGTCGGCATCCTGAAGATCACCGTGGCCCCTGATCTGGTCCCGCCCGCGACCATCACCCGCCTCACCGATGCGGGTATCATCGTGGCTCTGGGCCATAGCAATTGCGACGCCGCCACGGCGCGCGCGGCCGTCAAGGCGGGCGCGCGCACGGCAACGCATCTGTTCAACGCCATGTCGGGCCTTGATCACCGCGCGCCGGGTCTGGCGCTGGCGGCTCTGGAGCACGGCACATTCGGTCTGATCGCGGACGGCATTCACGTGCATCCCGACATGCTGCGCCTGGCCGGTCACCATATGCGAGGCGCCTATCTGGTGAGCGACGCCATGGCCGTCGCCGGCACCACGGACACGGGGTTCACGCTTGGCGGGCGCAGGATTGCGCGCGCACACAACCGGCTGACGCTTGACGACGGCACGCTGGCCGGCGCTGACCTGACGCTGGCACACGCGGTGGAGGTGATGGCGCGGTCAACCGATCTGCCGCGCGCGGAGTGTATCGCCATGGCCACCTGCGCCCCGAGGGCGCTGATCGGCCTGCCATCGGACCTGCGCGTGGGCGACGCTGCGCTGTTCCAGATCTGGCAGGACGCCAAGACGCCGGACCTGCATCTGCCAGGCGATTAAGCGCGTTCCACCGCGTCGACTGCGGGAAGGTGGTACTCCTGCACGTACCCCTTGACCGTGGCACGAAAGCGGTGTGGATCGCCGCCCTCGATCGCGCCGCGCGTCTCGCGCAGCATAGCGGCCACTTCAATCTGGCTCAGATGACCCTCCTCGGCGCGCAGGATCTTGGAATGCGGCGTGCCGATCATCGAGGCGGCGTCGATCAGCAGCTCTTCATAGAGCTTTTCGCCGGGTCGCAGCCCGGTGATCGTGATCTCGATCCCGTCCTCGTCGCCGCTTTTGCGCAGCTTCGCGCCCGACATCTCGATCATCCGCCGGGCGATGTCGATGATCTTCTTCGGTTGCCCCATATCGAGCACGAACACGTCGCCCCCGGTGGAATAGGCGCCAGCCAGCAGAACCAGACGCGCGGCTTCGGGAATGGTCATGAAGTAGCGCGTGACGTCGGGGTGCGTCACCGTCACCGGGCCGCCACTGCGGATCTGGTCCTGGAACAGCGGCAGGACCGAGCCCGAGGAGCCAAGGACATTGCCGAAACGCACCATCGAAAACCGCGTGGCATCCGCCCGCGAGGCCAGATCCTGCACCACCAGTTCGGCCATCCGCTTTGTGGCCCCCATGATATTGCTCGGCCGCACCGCCTTGTCGGTAGAGACGAGAATGAAGCGCTCAACCCCGGCCGCCAGCGCCGCCTGCGCCACGGTTTGCGTGCCGATGATGTTGTTGCGCGCGCCTTCCAGCTCATTGTCCTCCACCAGCGGCACATGTTTGTAGGCGGCCGCGTGGAGCACGATGTCCACTGTATCCTCGGCCATGACGCCGGCGACACGGGCGGGGTTGGTGACAGAACCAAGCCGCGCCCGCACTGCGATGCGCAAAAGCGCCGAGACATCGAGCGCCGTAAGCTTGATCCAGGGCAGTCGAAAGACAATCATGACCACCGGCGCGAACATCGTCATGATGATCGTCAGCGGTATTGCCGTCTCCACATGTGCGTGCGGGATGCCGTCACTGAACCGCACAGCAAACGCCAGCGTCAAAGAGACCGGAACCAGGGCGCAGTCAAAGGCAAGAAAACAATATCGTTTCTGACGGCGTGACAGGGTGTGCGGCATCGCCTCGGGCATCCTTTTCATCATCACATGCGCGCGTGCATCGAAGACATGACCGTTTCCTTGACGGACGTCGGGCGGATTAACCTCGAACACATGGTGCTATCGAAGTTGAGAAAACGTTAACGGAAAGAGGGTTCGTGGTGATAAAGAGGGTTCGTGGTGATTAAGCCGACTTGCACCGACCAGGTCGGCCCATGCGTGTCACGAACACATCACAGTGCCTGGCCAACCAATGCACCGATCGCACTCGTCGCGGCCATCGCCAGCGCGCCCCAGACCATGACCCGAACAGCCGCGCGTTGCAGCGGGGCACCGCCCGCCCGCGCACCCAGTCCCCCAAGCGAGCCGAGGCCCACAAGTGTCGCCGCCGCCACCCAAAGCGCCACACCCGACAGTGGCACCGCTGCCGCCACGCCAAGCGGTACGGCCGCACCCGCCGCGAAGGTCATCGCCGAAACCAAGGCCGCCTGAACCGGGCGGGGCGGCGACAGGTCCGTCAGCCCGATCTCGTCGCGCAGATGCGCGGCAAGCGCGTCCGTCGCGGTCAACTCCTCGGCCACCTGCTGCGCCAGGGCCGCGCTCAGCCCCCGTTCACGGTAGATCGCCGCCAGTTCATTCAGTTCGCCATCGGGGTTGTCGACCAGCTCCTGACGTTCGCGCTGCACATCGGCGCGTTCCACATCTGCCTGGCTTGAGACCGAAACATATTCTCCCGCCGCCATACTCAGCGCGCCGGCCACCATCCCCGCAAATCCCGCCAGCAGAATGGCGGGCTTATCCGCCCCCCCCGCCGCCACCCCCGCAATCAGCGAGGCGGTCGACAGGATCCCGTCATTGGCGCCCATCACGGCGGCGCGCAGCCAGCCGGAGCGGCCCGACAGGTGCGGCTCTGAGTGCGCGGACGGCACGCCAAAATTCTGTGGTCTGTGATCAGTCATTGGGCAACGCCATCTTTCCGGGGTTGAAAATATTGTCGGGGTCGACGCCGCGCTTGATGGCAGCCATCATCGCCATGGCACCCGGCCCAAGCTCGCGCTCCAGATACCTGGCCTTGCCCTGCCCGATCCCGTGCTCTCCGGTACAGGTACCACCCATGGAGATCGCCAGATCGTTGAGCCAGCCCACGAAATTTTCGGCCCTGGCCACCTCGTCGGAATTATCGGCGTCGATCAGCAGGATGATATGGAAATTGCCGTCGCCCACATGGCCAAGGATCGGTCCCATCAGTTCCATCTCGTCCAGTTTCGCCTGTGCCGCCGTGACACATTCCGCAAGGCGACTGATCGGAACGCAGACATCGGTCGAAATGCCCTTGGCGCCGGGGCGCTGTTGCAACGCGGCCCAATAGGCGTCGTGGCGGGCCTGCCACAGTTTGGTCCGGTCTTCCTCCCTGGTGGTGAAGACAAAGTTGGTGCCCCCCGCGTCCGCCGCGATCTCGCCAAACATCTCGGCCTGTTCCGTCACGCCGGTCTCGGATCCGTGGAATTCCAGCAGCAGCATCGGCACGTCCGGCAGCGACAGACTGGAGTAGGCGTTGATGGCTTTGACATAGAGTGCGTCAAGCAGTTCGATCCGCGCCAGTGGCAACCCGTACTGGAACGCCGCGATGGTGGCGTTGCACGCGGCCTCGACACTGGGAAACGAGCAGGTGGCCGCAGACGTCGCCTCCGGAATGCCATGCAGCTTCAGCGTCAACTCGGTGATCAGGCCAAGCGTGCCTTCGGATCCGACGATCAGCCGCGTCAGATCGTATCCTGCCGAGGTCTTGCGCGCCCGCGCCGCGGTCCGGACGACTTCACCCGACGGCAGAACCGCCTTCAGCGCGATCACATTGTCCTTCATGGTGCCGTAGCGCACCGCGCAGGTGCCGCTGGCGTTGGTGGCCGCCATACCACCAAGAGAGGCATCTGCACCGGGATCAATCGGGAAAAACAGCCCCGTCGCACGGAGATCCCGGTTCAGCGCCTTGCGCGTCACGCCGGGCTGAATGACGACATCCATGTCCTCCGCATGCACGTCAACTATGGCGTTCATCTCATTGAAATCGAGTGAAATTCCACCGGCAGGTGCGTTCACATGCCCCTCAAGCGAGGTGCCGGTCCCAAACGGAATGATCGGCACGCGATGGGTGGCGCAAACGCGCACGATCTCCTGCACCTCCTGCGTCGAGCGCGGACAGATCACCGCATCGGGAGGCTGGTTGCGCAGCCATGTGGTCGTATGACCATGCTGCTCGCGCAACGCCTGGCCGGTTTCGACCCGAGGCCCGAAGGCCTGGGTCAGGATGCCAAGCGCTGTCGCGATTCCGTCTTCGTTGCGCCGCAAATCAGCAAGACGTGCCATCGAGCAACCCCCTAAACATCAGTCCGGGACACGCTATCGGTCCGCGCACCTGCCCTCAAGGGATGGCTCCTTCATCTTGCCAAATACAACTCAATCCGACGCTGGCCGCAGCCACCGCCATTTGTGACCGAAGGCCTAGGCCTCCGTCGGGCCGCCCGCCTCTTTCCATGCCGGAAATCCGCCAACATTGGTGACGTTGGTATATCCCATGTCCTTCAGGGTTTTACCCGCAAGCGCGGCCTGCCCGCCTGCTCCGCACACCAGGCAGATCTCGGCGTCCTTCTTGAAGATCGGATTATAGAGCGCCTCGACCGCCGGATCGGCAGTGAATTCAAACATGCCGCGCGGCACCCGGTGCGCGCCCTTGATCGTGCCCGACTCTGCGATGGAGGCACTGTCGCGCACATCAATGAACGTCGCAGTCCCGGAGGCATGCTTGGCGATCGCATCTTTGGTGTCCATCTTGGGGACAATGGTGTTGGCCTCATCGAGATAGTTTTTTGCGGTTTTCATCTTTGATTCTCCTCGTTGGATATCTGGGTGTCCGTCACCAGGGGCCACGCCCCCGATCCGGTGTCCATCTGGTCAGACCTGACCAACGCCTCACTCCGCTGCCTGTTCCGCAGCGCGCGCCTCTGCATCCATTACTGCGGCGCGTTTTTCCACCTGTTCGACGATATGATCGACCATCTGGTCGTTCGACAACTTGTGGCTCTGCCTGCCCGCCAGATACACCATGCCACTGCCAGCGCCGCCACCGGTAAAGCCCAGGTCGGTCATCAGCGCCTCGCCGGGACCATTCACCACACAGCCAATGATCGACAGGCTCATCGGGGTCTTGATATGCTCCAGCCGCCGCTCCAGCGTTTCCACGGTTTTGATCACGTCAAAGCCCTGTCGCGCGCAGGACGGACAGGAGATGATGTTGACGCCACGGTGGCGCAGCCCGAGGGATTTGAGGATCTCGAACCCGATCTTCACCTCCTCAACCGGGTCCGCGCTGAGGGAGACGCGCATGGTATCGCCGAGGCCCGCCCACAGCAGGTTGCCCAACCCGATGGCGGATTTCACCGTGCCGCCCACGAACCCCCCGGCCTCCGTGATGCCCATGTGAAACGGCGCGTCAGTCTGGTCCGCCAACTGCGTGTAGGCGGCGGCGGTCATGAAGATGTCGGAGGCTTTCATGGAGATCTTGAAGTCGTGAAAGTCGTTATCTTCCAATAGCTTGATATGGGCCATACCGGATTCGACCATGGCGTCCGGGCATGGCTCGCCGTATTTTTCCAGCAAGTGCCGCTCCAGCGAGCCTGCATTCACACCGATCCGGATCGAGCAGTTGTGATCGCGCGCCGCGCGCACCACCTCCCTGACGCGGGACGCATCGCCGATATTGCCGGGATTGATGCGCAGGCAGGCCGCCCCCGCTTCTGCCGCTTCGATCCCGCGTTTGTAGTGGAAATGAATGTCAGCCACGATCGGCACCGGGCTTTCGCGGCAGATCTCGTGCATCGCGCGGGCGCTCTCGGCATCGGGCACCGACACGCGGACAATATCCGCGCCCGCCTCATACGCCGCGATCACCTGTTTGATCGTGGCCGGGGCATCCGTGGTCAGCGTATTGGTCATGGTCTGCACGGAAATCGGCGCGTCACCCCCCACGGGCACGTTGCCGACCATGATCTGACGGCTCACGCGCCGGTCGATATTGCGCCATGGGCGGATCGGATTGTGGGACATCGGGTGCAGGCCTTTTATCGTCTACTCGGGCCCAAGATAGGCATGCGTGACGGGCTGGACAATGCGGCAGGCCGCTGAGGGATCGTATAGACCGGACCCATGTTCAGGGCCGCTGGGTCGGACGCTCGGTCGAAGGCTCCGGCACCAGCACCACAACAGGCAACGCGTTGCTGGCGATGATCGCGGCGGCAATCTCCGGCGCGAGATCGGGGAACAGGTCGGACCCTGCCGGGGCCACAGGATCGGTCGGATTATAGGCCTGCGTCACGGGTTGTTGCGGCACCACAACCGGAGCCGAAGGAATGGCGGCAGGGTCGATGGTCAGAGACGCCAGAAGCGAGTCGCTGAGATCGGGATCGGCCTCCGTATCTGCCGCGTCATAGGTTCCGGTGATGGCCTGCGCCGTCAACTCCACGTCGCGGGCGATGGAGGCTCCGGCACCAGCGGGGCCAAACGCCACGCCATTGACCGCGAAATAGGTCGAGCCTGCGTTGCCCGTGCGCAGGAGCGGCGTCGTTTCGCCGTCCGGGATGACATAGCTGTCGCCCGCGTTCAGCGTCGCCTCGTAGATCGTGGAGCCATTGGCCGTATAGACCCGCAGCCATGTGGGCCGGGTGGCGAAGATCGTGACCTGATCCGGTGGACCGGCTGTGACCTGCACGGTGTTGACCTCCGGAACCTGCGGCTCTGCGATGGCGGGAGCAAGGCTGGCAACATCGCCCAGGATGCCGACCTCATCGGGATTGATCGTCCCCAGCGCGGAATCACGGGGCGTCAGCACCGGGGCTTCCAGCGCCTGCGGGCGGTAAAGCCGCTCTCCGGTTTCCGGAGCGGGCATGGCGATGTCGAAACTGTCTGGCGCGTCAAATCCGCTGTTGCCCGACAAGGGGTCCAACTGCGCCAGCGGCGCGGACGGCGCCTCATCAATCGGAGCAATGTTCAGACGCTGAATGTCGTTGAGGATCGCCCAGGCGCCATACCCCACACCCAGGGCAATGACGCAGAGCACGGCAATGGAGCCCAATGCGCCCGGCTCCACATGATTGAAGATGCTGTCGCGTTTGGGGGCGAAGGAGATCCGCGAGGACGACATGACCTCATTCGGGTCCATCAGACGCGGAATGTCGGAGACGATGCGCTCGGCCACACTGCTTTTCTGGTTGCCGCCGTGAATACCGCGAAAGCCGGTTTCGTCACAGAAGCGGCGGAACGTCCACTCGGGATCAATGCCCATGTAGCGGGCGTAGGACCGCACGTAGCCCGCGATGAAGCCCTGCGACTGAAACGCGCCGACATCGCCGTTTTCGATTGCCGCGATGTAGGTGGCACGGATGCGAAGTTCACGTTCCACATCCAGCAGGCTTTTGCCCAGGGTCGCACGCTCACCCCGCAACAAATCACCCAATGGCACTTCCAGAAGGTCATACCCTTCGAAGGAGGCGGGATCGGACGGCGCAGCGACAGCAGACGGATCAAACGCAGCGGCGTGATCCTGACCGTCATTGTCCCATTGATGGCCGTTGTCCTGGACCATTGGCCTGCCCCAATTCTATGGGCTCTTCCACCATGCCTAGTGGTGGTGAGCCCTGTTGTCCCTACATGTTACCCCATAACGGATGATTCCCAAAGGGCCTCCGTCGACTTTAGTCTCAGTAGCATGCCCCGCGCCGCGGCTGCACCCCAAGACCTGAATCAACGCCAACGGTCGGCGTATTTGCGCCCATGATTTTGCAGCAATTTTAACGGACTGCCGTCAATTTGCGCCAAATCGGCGCGGGTGGAGAATTTGAACACCTGTTTCACGGGTGTTGCCACTCTGCCTATTGCGGCGCCATTGGCCAAAAAGTTCGGCACGTTAACGATCCCGGCGCGGGTCAGCGCGTCACCCTGCCAACTCTGCGCGGTTCAGCGCGTCACCCCGCCAGTTCTGCGCGGGTCAGCGCGTCACCCCGCCAGTTCTGCGCGGTTCAGCGCGCAGTGCGACCACAATCCGTCCATCGCGCCGACCAGCCCGTCGATCATCCCCATGTCGTGCACCGGCGAGGGCGTGAAGCGCAGCCGCTCCGTCCCCTTGGGCACGGTGGGATAATTGATCGGCTGCGCGTAGATGCCGAAATCGACCAGAAGCGCGTCGGAAATGGCCTTGGTGTGGATCGGATCGCCGACCATGACGGGCACGATGTGGCTGCCGTGGTCGATGATCGGAAGGCCAAGCCCCTTGAGGCGCAGTTTCAGGGCGCGCGCCCGGTCCTGATGCAATGTGCGCAACTCCGGGTGGTCCTTGAGATACCGGACGGAGGCGGCAGCCCCTGCGGCCACGGCGGGCGGAATCGAGGTCGTGAAGATGAAACCGGGCGCGTAGCTGCGCACCGCGTCACACATCTTCGCCGACGCCGCAATGTATCCGCCATGAACGCCGTAAGCCTTGCCAAGCGTGCCGTTGATGATGTCGAGGCGGTCCATCAACCCGTCGCGCTCCGCCACGCCGGCTCCGCGCGCGCCGTACATGCCGACGGCGTGGACCTCGTCAATGTAGGTCAGCGCGCCGAATTCATCGGCAAGGTCGCAGATCTCGGCAATCGGACCAAAATCGCCGTCCATGGAATAGATCGAACTCAAACGCGATCAGTTTCGGCGTATCCGGATCGTCTGCCGCGAGCAGTTCCCGCAGATGGGCCACATCGTTGTGGCGGAAGACGCGCTTCTGGCCGCCGTTGCGGCGCACGCCCTCGATCATGGAGGCGTGGTTCAGGGCATCGGAATAGATGATCAGGCCGGGAAACAGCTTCGGCAGGGTGCTGAGCGTCGCATCATTGGCGATGTAGGCACTGGTGAAGACCAGCGCGGCGTCCTTGCCATGCAGATCCCGCAACTCTGCCTCCAGCGCCTTGTGATAGACCGTGGTGCCGGAGATGTTGCGTGTCCCGCCAGAGCCTGCGCCGGTGGCCTCCAGCGCCTCGTGCATCGCTGCCAGCACAACCGGGTGCTGACCCATGCCGAGGTAATCGTTGCCGCACCACACGGTGATCTCTGCCTCGGAGCCATCGGGTCTGGTCCAGACCGCATGGGGAAACTGGCCGCGCTTGCGCTCGATATCAATGAAGGTCCGGTAGCGGCCTTCCTCATGCAGTTTGCCGATAGCGGCATCAAGCGCGTGGTCGTAGTTCACTGGCGGTCTCCCTTTCGAGGCCCGGACGCCCCGTCAGATTGATGGCTTCGGGCGCAACGGATTCCCGCCCTGTGCCTGACATAGGGCGCGCACGCCACGTGTGCCAAGCTACATTTTGCCGCGAGCAGCGCTTTGATCTGGGTCAAGTAGCGGTGCGACCCTGCAAATTGGACCCCGGTCGCGGGGTTGAAAATCCGATACGACAGGGCCTACTCGCCCAGACGCACGTCGAATGCGGGATATCCGAGGCTGTCGGAAAAGGCGAATCCGCCGTGGCAATCGTGGCAGAACGACTGCGAGATCCCCATCGGGTTGCCGTTTGGCTGAACCGCGGAATAGACCCAGCCGTCAGTTTCCGCGAAGTCTGCGGTGGCCGCCCGCGTCATGATGAACAGCGGTCCGATGCGCGGGGCGCCGTCGCGCAACGTGTAGCTTTCCTTGGCGATGACGGTGCCGACGGGCATCTCGAATGCCTCATCGTCGTCCTCGTAGCGGATGTACTCGGCGTATCCGACCTCATTCACGAAGGTGTTCAGGAAGCGTCCGCCGTGAAAGCCGGGGGCTGCGGGGCCTGTCGCCGCCGCCTCCCAATCGCGGTACTGCGCCGCGACCTCGTTGTCGCCTGCCCCGTAGGCTGCCGGAAGCTCGTCACGGACACACTCATATAACGCATCAATCTGCGCTTGGGTGAAATCGGCGGTGTCTGCGTCAAAGGTGCAGGCGTCGCCGTCGGCGTATGCGGCGGTGCCGGACAGTGCGAGGATCGCGGCGGATATGAGGAGTCGATTGGTCATGATGTGGTGTCCCTGTTGGTTCTGTGTCCCATTGCGGTCCGAGGCTAAACCGCAACGGTTTTGCAAGGAAACTCATTCCTTTTCACATTATGGGGAGGATCCGGGTCCGCGATCCGCGTTGCACCGCCCGGCCCCGCGTTCCAGGATGGGCCGACTACCATGCGACCCACAGGAGCCCGCCGATGTCCCTCGAACAAGTTCTCGCCCGTGTCGACGCCGACCTCGACCAATCAATCGAACGTCTGATGGCGCTGCTGCGCATTCCGTCGATCTCCACTGATCCGGCCTATGACGCCGACGTGGCGCGCGCGGCGGAGGTGCTTGCTGCTGATCTGACCGGGCTGGGATTTGAGGCGTCCGTGCGAGAGACGACCGGCCATCCGATGGTTGTCGCCCACGGCGATGATGCCGGCCCGCATGTCCTGTTCTACGGCCATTATGACGTACAGCCCGTGGACCCGCTGGAGCTTTGGAACCGCGATCCCTTCGATCCGGCGATCGAGGTGCAGAATGGGGCAAGGGTGATCCGCGCCCGCGGCGCATCCGACGACAAGGGCCAGTTGATGACCTTCATCGAGGCATGCCGGGCGTGGAAGGCCGTGACGGGCAAGCTGCCCGCGAAGGTCACGATCTTTCTGGAAGGCGAGGAAGAAAGCGGATCCCCGTCGCTGGTGCCGTTCATGGAGGCCAATGCGGCGGAACTGACAGCCGAGGTCGCCCTGATCTGCGACACCGGGCTGTTTGCCGACACGACGCCTGCCATCGTCACGCAGCTGCGCGGCATGTTGCAGCAGGAAATCACGGTGACGGGCCCGAAGGTCGATCTGCACTCCGGCATGTACGGCGGCATCGCGATCAATCCGATCCGGGTCCTCAGCCGCGTGCTTGCGGGCCTGCACGACGCCGACGGGCGTGTCACGATACCGGGCTTCTACGACGGTGTGGCGGATCTGGACGACGAGACAGCGGCGGCGTGGAACGCACTCGGCTTTTCGCCGGAGGCCTTCCTGGGCCCCGTGGACCTGAGCCATCCCGCGGGCGAGACGGGCCGCACCGGGCTGGAGATGATCTGGTCACGCCCCACTGCGGAGGTGAATGGCATCTGGGGTGGCTACACGGGTGCGGGCTTCAAGACGGTGCTGCCGAGCCAGGCGCACGCCAAGATCAGCTTCCGGCTGGTGTCGGGCCAGATCCCGCAACGGCTGGAGACGGCATTCCGCGACTGGGTGCTGGTGCAGATGCCGCCCGACTGCACAGTCAGCTTCAGGACTTACAGCGGGTCGCGGGCGAGCCGGATGGACACCAGTCACCCCGCCTTTGCGGTGACAAAGCAGGCCCTGAGCGACGAATGGCCGTTTGAGGCGGCCTATATCGGTTGCGGAGGCTCGATCCCTGTGGCGGGGCATTTCAAGGACATCCTCGGTATGGATGCGGTCCTGGCAGGCTTCGCCAGGGACGACGACGCGCTGCATTCGCCCAATGAGAAGTATGACGTGGAGAGTTTCCACAAGGGCATCCGCTCCTGGGCGCGGGTCTTGGGGGGATTGGCAGAGGCGACGTAGCGGGGCTTTCTGCAGCAGAGAGGGGCCAGCCCCCTGGGCGTCTTTTTCCGGGGAAAAAGGGCCCGTACCCCGGAGTTGTACCTGGCAAGATGAAGGCGGGACGACAGGGAAAGGCCGGTCTGGGGGTCTGGGGGGGGCTGGGAGTCTGGGAGGGCTTATGCCGTGCTGATGCGGTCGAGCCGCGCGGCGATGCGCCAGAACCGGATGAGGAAGATCGCGCCCGCGCCCGCGAGGCCCACCGCAAGGCCGGCCCAGATGCCTTCGCCATCGAAGCCCAGTGGCAGGCCCAGCGCATAGGCCAGCGGCACGCCCACGATCCAGTAGCTGATGAAGGCGTAGATCATCGGCACCGACGTATCCTGCACGCCGCGCAGCAGGCCCAGCGCCATGACCTGCGCCGCATCGACCAGCTGGAAGATGCAGGCCACCATCAGGAGGCTCACGCCGATGGTGATGATCTCGGGGCGCAGTGGGTCGTCTGGATCCACGAACAGGCCGATCAGCGGTTCGGCCAGTGCGATCAACACGACGATCGTGGCGGCGACGGCGATGGCCGAAAGGGTCAGCGCCGCAAGGGCCGCCTGGCGCAATCCGTGCGGATCGTTGCGGCTCCATGCGCGCCCCGCACGCACGGTGGCGGCGCTGCTGAGCCCGATGTGGATCATGAAGGTGACGGAGATGACTTGCAGCGCGATGCCGTGGGCGGCCAGTTGCAGCGTGCCGATCCAGCCCATCATGATCATCGTGGCCATGAACAGTCCCGCCTCCAGCAGCAGCGTGATGGCGATGGGCCAGCCGAGGCGGAAAACCTGGAGCAATGCCTCGGGGTCGGGGCGCCAGAACCGGTGCAGGAGCGCGTACTCGCGCAGGCCCGGCGCGCGGGTGGCATAGAGCGTCAGCACCGCGAGGATCAGCAGATGCGTTCCGACAGAGGCATAGGCCGCGCCCGCGATCCCCAATTCGGGCGCACCGAGGTTGCCGAAGATCAGCACCCAGTTCACGACAGCATTCAACACCACGCCGCCAAGCCAGGCCCAGAGCACGATATTCGGCCGCTCCAACGCGCTGAGGTGCGAGCGCAGGACAACCAGCAGCACGCCGGGCCAGATCGCCCAGCCGCCGATCCGCAAATATGTCCGGGCGTCCGCCGCGATCTGAGGGGTCTGTCGTGCGGCCAGCAAGATCGCCTCCGAGAACCAGAACACCGGCATCACCACGGCCGCAAACCCCAGCGCGATCCACAGTCCCATGCGGGTCACGCGGCGAACCTGGAGGTCGTCGTCGCGGGCCGAAGCCTGCGCCACCATCGGCATCACCGCCAGCCCGAACCCCATGCCGAGGATCAGGATCAGGTGAAAGTATGACGCGCCGATGGCGACGGCGGCCAGCTCCTCCACCCCGTACCAGCCCATCATGATGGTGTCGGTCACGCCGATGAAGACCTGCGCCAATTGCCCGCCGATAAGCGGCAGGCCCAGCTTCAGGGTCGCGCGGATGTGATCGGGGAAGGTCATGGACGGGCCATAAGCGCGCGGCCTGGCCGGAGCAAGCGTCGGATTTCCCGCAGGGCCAGTTCGTGACCGGCGCGCGAGGGGCCAACTCCGCGATCGGTTGCGCACGGGGCACCTGCCTTGAAAGCCCGATCGGATACTCCTGCGCGCCGTGACCACGGTGATGGCCTCGGTGATGGTAACGGAAGCAGTGCCAACGGCCATCGCAAGCGAACGAAGGAACCCGCCGCGGAATACGCCCATCTGTGCCGTCAGGATCAGCACGAACAGCGCCCCCCAAACAGGGGCGGATCGCCCGCGCGGCGATCGGCGCCGCGCCTCAGTGCGGGCGCGCTTCGGGCCAGCACCTCCGGGTCCGGCCACGGGCCGACCCGGAGGTGCCATACTCGGCGGCGGGGCCGTTGTGAGTGTGGTGAGGATGATGGTCGGACTGATGATCGTGCGCGAGAACCGGAGCCGGGATTGTTGCGCAATCGTTCCGCGATTGTTCTCAGATCGCGTGCAATGCGCCACATTGATGCCGTGATCATGGCGCAAAAAGATACTTCCTGACCCACGGCGGACCAACCAGTGACCTTATTTGTGACCCTTAGCCAATTTGCCGATGATGAACGCGGCGTGATTACCGTCGATTGGACGGTGCTTTCTGCGGCAGCGGTCGGAATGGCGATGGCGACGGCGGCGGTCCTGACGGATGTCACGGATAACCTGTCGTCGCGCATGGACAGCGAGTTGCGCACCCGGACATTGGGCGACGAATGGGTGCAATTCACGGCCAACCACTTCTCTCCCATTCTGGAGACTGGCTACATCACCGAAGAGGACGCCGCCGTAGTGTATGATCTCGCCAATGAAATGATGAACTATGACGTCCTGACAGAGCTGGAAAATGGCATCCAGGCGCTGGAGAACGGGACGATTACGGCCGAAGAAATGGTCGAACTGGTGGCCATCGCCTCCATTGCGTATCAGCGCAATCTGGCGGATGACGGGATGCTGGACTACTACTTCGGCTTCGAGGGCTCGGATCCCTATTACATGACCGTTGCGGGCGCGACGGAAACCCCCACCGGCTGATCCGCTGAGATCTTTGTGGATTTCGATCGGCCAACGGGTGAGGCGTTCACTTTCCCAAAATCACGAATTTTCTGTCCGGTTCCCCGGTCTTCGCAGGCTGCAACGCAGGGCCTGGCCGGTTCCCGATGATCTTGCGGTGTTTCGTGACCCAGCGGGCTTGCGCCGCGTCCTCGCCCGGATCCGTGTCTGCTCGGAGCAATCTACGGCAAGGTGAGAGACGGCTCCTCCTTGACGGTGCCCTGACCGATCCGGGACGTCACGCCGGTCCGAGGGGGCATCGGCGACGCCAAGCGCCTGCCCAGAGCGCGCGCGCCCTTTCCCCTGCCCCCCAAACCTGCCATTATTGAGAAAATTGCCCACAACATAGAGCAGTATCATGGCAGACGACCTTCTTTCCGGAAGCGGCGACACCACCACCTACGACGCCTCCTCCATCGAGGTGCTCGAAGGGCTGGAACCGGTCCGCAAACGCCCCGGCATGTACATCGGCGGCACCGATGAACGGGCGCTGCACCATCTGGTGTCCGAGGTGCTGGACAACTCCATGGACGAGGCCGTTGCAGGCCACGCCAACCGCATCGAGGTTTCGCTGAACGCCGACTACTCCGTCACCATCACCGACAACGGGCGCGGCATCCCTGTGGATCCGCATCCGAAGTTCCCGGACAAGAGCGCCCTTGAAGTCATCCTCTGCACGCTTCACGCAGGCGGCAAGTTCTCCGGCAAGGCCTACCAGACCTCGGGCGGGCTGCACGGCGTGGGTATCTCCGTGGTCAATGCGCTGTCCGATCACGTCCGAATCGAAGTGGCCCGCAACCGCGAGCTGTTTGCGCAGGAATTCTCCCGTGGCATTCCCCGTGGCCCGGTCCAATCCCTCGGGTCAACGCCGAACCGCCGCGGCACCTCCGTCACGTTCCATGCCGACGAGCAGATCTTCGGCGCCCACCGCTTCAAGCCCGCGCGCCTGATCAAGACCGTCCGCTCCAAGGCCTACCTCTTCTCCGGCGTCGAAATCCGCTGGAAATGCGCCATCGACGACGGTGAGACCCCGTCGGAAGCCACGTTCCACTTCCCCGGTGGCCTCGCCGACTACCTTGGCGAAACCCTCGGCAATGCGCCCGTCTACGCCGACACTCCCTTCGCGGGCAAAGTTGAGTTCATGCCCCGCTTCAAGGTTCCAGGCTCTGTCGAATGGGCGATCAACTGGACCCCCACGCGCGACGGCTTCCTGCAATCGTACTGCAACACCGTCCCGACGCCCGAAGGCGGAACGCATGTGGCGGGCTTCTGGGCCGCGATCCTCAAAGGCATCCGCGCGTATGGCGAACTGGCCTCCAACAAGAAGGCCGCCAACATCACCCGGGATGACCTGATGGGCGGGGCCTGCGCGCTGGTATCCTGCTTCATATCCGAGCCCGAATTCGTCGGCCAGACCAAGGACCGTCTTGCCACGACGGAGGCTCAGCGGCTGGTCGAAGGGGCGGTGCGCGATCACTTCGACAACTGGCTGGGGCAAAACACCAAGGAGGCGGGGGCGATTCTGGATTTCCTCGTCCTGCGCAGCGAAGAGAGGCTGCGCAGGAGAGCCGAGAAGGAAACACAACGCAAATCCGCCACCAAGAAACTCCGCCTTCCCGGCAAGCTGGTGGATTGCTCGAATTCAACGCGCGACGGCACCGAATTGTTCATTGTGGAGGGCGACTCGGCCGGCGGCTCCGCCAAGATGGCCCGCAACCGCAAGACCCAGGCCCTGCTGCCGCTGCGTGGCAAGATCCTCAACGTGCTGGGGGCGGCGTCCGGCAAGATCACCTCCAACGCGGAGATTTCCGATCTGTCCCAGGCCCTTGGCGTCGGCATGGGCACCAGGTTCAACATCGAGGATCTGCGCTACGAGAAGGTCATCATCATGACCGACGCGGATGTCGACGGCGCCCATATCGCGGCCCTGCTGATGACGTTCTTCTTCTCCCAGATGCGGCCGATGATCGACGCGGGCCACCTGTATCTGGCCTGCCCGCCGCTGTTCAGGCTCACCCAGGGCGCGCACCGCGTCTATTGCCTGGACGAGGCCGAGCGCGATGAATGGCTGGCCAAAGGCGTAGGTGGCCGGGGCAAGATCGACGTCTCGCGCTTCAAGGGCCTGGGCGAAATGGACGCCAAGGACCTCAAGGAAACCACCATGGACCCCGCCTCGCGCAAACTGATACGGGTGAGCATAGACGAGGATGCGCCGGGTGAAACAGGCGATCTGGTCGAACGGTTGATGGGCAAGAAGCCGGAGTTGCGGTTTCAGTATATCCAGGACAACGCGAAGTTTGTGGAGGAATTGGATGTTTAGAAAGTTGAATCAAGCGGCCCTCGCTGCCGTCGCCGCCCTCGCGCTTTCCGCCTGTGGCGGCGGCCCCGAAGCCCTCATCATGAGCCGGACCACCGGCCTCACCGGCTCGGGCGAGATCACCGCAGGCCGCCTGCGCAACAATGGCGAGATGACGATCGAGACCCGGTTCGAGACCTTTTCAGGCCGCTGGGTCGCGGTGCGTGAAGGCGCAAATCAAGGTTTGGAGCTGCTGCGTTCCTACGCCGGAGGCTCCGTCCTGAGCGGCACCGCAGACCTGCTGGCCGAAACCGAAGCCGGCTTTGGCACCGCGATCCTGACGTCAGATGGTGGAAGGTCCATGCGCTGCGAATTCCGCTACACCGGCGTGAATATCAACGCGATCGGCGTGTGCGAAACGACCGACGGCGAAGTGTTTGATCTGCAGGTGGGGTGATTGGGGGGGATACTTAGCGCGTTCAGAGAGGTTCCCCAAGTTCTTTCCATTTGAACATTTCCTGCAGGACTTCGCTGGTTGGATACTCAAGAATTTCTCGATCGTCTGCACCTTCGCTAAGCTTTTTCTCCCAGTACCATTCTTGGAAGTCGCCGTAGCGCGCCCAAATCCGTCTTGCTGCAACTGTTTCAACACTGGCTTCCGAGACAAGCCAGTTTCTTACCTGTTTTTGAGCATTCTGCGGAGATTTTTGCGGGTCACTCCCATACGATTGTATGTCACTTCCGGAAATGTCTGATATGGCTGCCTGAAAACGATATCTCTGTTCTTCAAGGATTAGAAATCGCTTATCTGACCTTCCATCCATGAACTGACGGCAGCCATAATCGATGCCAAGCTCAAATGGCATATTCAACCGAAAATGCTCACCTTTTCTCTTGGCTTGGCAACGGCTGAGGTCATGAATTGAATACCTCGAACTCTCAATTAATCCTTGGATTTTTTGCAAACGATTCTCACCGCCGTCGTTACTTTCGGAAGCAAGACGGGGCGTCATTCCGAGATACACAACAGCAAACATGATAGATTGCAGGATTGGCTCAAAATCCTCATCAAATGGACAATTAATGAAAACGCATTTTCCGTATGACAAGTCAGCCAAGACTACCCCTTGGATAGGGCAGGATCGCGGCCATAGGAGTCCCGCTCCCTAATCCGCCCATCGCGGCCATGAATATAAAGCTCAGCCCCTTGGTTCTTTGCTATTTTTCGCGCCTCGCGAATTGCCTCGCCTTGCGTGGAGTGATTGGAAGTAGCTCGATCGGACCCTGCCCTTCGAACGCTCCATTTTCCGCCATTGGGAACTACGTGTTGACCTTTGCTTCCCATTTATCCAGCCTCCTTGCTGCACAGCCGAAGTCCTCGGCTCGATCTATTATGTAGGTATGCTTGAGTCCCTGCAATGGTAAGCTATGAAAGCATGGAAATCTCACTTTACGCTTAACCGCAGCGCCTGCCCGCGGGTCGGCGCTCCCACCCTCTCGGGTTGGCACTTTATCTCAACCAGACATACCCCTCCCCATCAGCGTCGCACGTCATCGCAAAAACGGCGGGATAAATCCCGCCCTACTCCATCGCAACTCATCTACACACCCCCTCCCCATCCTGCTACTATGGCTGCAAGCGGGTCATACCCCGCTCCCTCACCGGACCTCATCGCCCTCGCACACGAGGCAACCCTGATCGCCCGTCTTACGCATCGGTCCTGTGTGGCATCCCGCCGCACGGCACCCCACGCATCGGAGCACTCACATGTCCAAGGAAAAATCTCGCGGAAATAAAGAGGCCAAGAAGCCGAAGAAAGAGCAGCCGAAGGTTTTGGCCACGGCAAATTCCAACGCGGGCAAGCCGCTGGATATCGGCAACGCCAAGAAGGGCAAGTAGCCCGTCGCGCGCGGCTCGGCCCCTTCAAGCGGGGCCGCGTGTGGTCTGAATTTCGGTGTACGGGGTGTGTACAGCCTGTGTACGCCTTGTGCCCCGCCGTCTTCCCCGCCAAACTCACTCCATGCGGACCCTCCTCCTCGCCTTTGTCACCCTCGTTCTCGCCGCCTGCGGACGTCCGCTGACGGACGCGGAAGCCGCCTATATGGCCGAGTTGCAGGGCCCCACCTTCGATGCCTCCCGCGTGCGGATTGCCGCAAACCCCTTCGTCGGACTGATCACCCAGACATACCCCACACGCCCGCCAACCACCTGTCGGGAAAGGATTATACCACCGCCGACAACGGCCACGATCTCCTCCAGAACCGGCGGCATCGTAGTGTTCAACACCCTGCATCTGCGCGAAGATCTGGTGATCGACGACTACACCCGGTTCCCCGATGGCACCCGTGGTCTCGTCGCCTCGATGTTTTTTGCCCATGAGATGACCCATATCTGGCAGTGGCAGAACCGCGACCTGACCGGCTACCACCCTTTCCGCGCCGTCGCGGAGCACGCAACTATCGAGGATCCTTACCTTTTTTCCAACGACGATCCGCGCCCGTTCCTCAGCTACGCCTATGAGCAACAGGCCTCGCTGGTCGAGGAATACGTCTGCTGCCGCGCCACCGATCCAGGCGGCGCACGCACCGGGCGGCTTGAGGCACTGATCGGCCAGGCCATGCCCGTTACGCCCCTGCGCGACCGCGTGGATACCACGCCGATCCGCCTGCCTTGGGACGACGCGCCCATCGCCGGTATCTGTTCGTGATCAATACCTTAGGCGCATCCGGACCGGTCGGTTCCTGAGACGCGGAGGGAGCCCGCTAACCGGCCTTCTCTTCCAGCGTCAACCACTCCAACTCGGCCGCTTCCAACATCGTTTGTCGCTTTGCCAATGCATCCGACGCCTTCTGCGCCTTGACGGCCTGGGTTGTGTAAATCGCCGGGTCCGACAGCAAATCAGACAGCCTGGAAATCTCTGCCTCCAGCCGGGACATGACGTTCGGCAGTTCCTCCAGCCGGTGTTTCTCCGTGAATGACAATGCAGCTTTAGGCGCATTATCAACAGGTTGCGCGATGGACTTCGCCTTCTTTGACGGTCCCTTCAAGGCCTCGGACCCATCCGCCTGCCCGCGCTGCGCCAGCATATCGGTCCAGCCGCCGGCATAGACGACAGCACGCCCGGCACCCTCAAGGGCAACCGTGGCAGACGCGACCCGGTCCAGAAAGTCGCGGTCGTGCGAGACCAGAAGCACCGTCCCCGGATACTCACCCAACACATCTTGCAGAAGATCCAGCGTCTCCACATCCAGATCATTGGTCGGCTCGTCGAGGACCAGCAGATTGCTCTCTTTCGCCATGATCCGCGCCAGCAGGAGCCGCGCCTTTTCACCCCCCGACAGAGAGCGGATCGGCGCGCGCGCCTGCGCTTCGTCGAACAGGAAATCCTTGAGGTATCCAACCACATGACGCGGCATCCCGCGGACCAGAATCTGGTCAGATCGACCCGAGACGCCCAGGGTCGGATCGTTGGTCAGGCTGTCCCAGAGTGTCGCGTCAGGGTCCAGTGCAGAGCGCGTCTGATCAAACACCGCCATCTCAATTCCGGTGCCAAGCACCACGTCGCCTTCATCGGGCGCAAGCTCTCCGGTCAGCATCTTCAACAGCGTTGTTTTACCCGCTCCATTCGGGCCGACGAAAGCCACACGATCCCCGCGCAACACGCGGATATCAAACGGAGCAAGGATCAATTCACCATTGTAACTTTTTGATATCCCACGAGCTTCTATGACGCGCTTGCCGGACGCCTGACCAGCCTCCAGGGCCATCGCCGCCGGTCCCTGTCGCCGGACCATGGACGACCGCTCCGCCCGCAATTCACCCAATGCGCGCACCCGGCCCTGATTGCGCTTTCGCCGCGCGGAGATGCCCTCAACCGCCCAACGGGCCTCCGCCTTGATCTTGCGGTCCAGCTTGTGGCGGGCCGAGTCTTCCTCCGCCCAGACCGTATCGCGCCATTCCTCGAAGCCCGCAAACCCGCCGTCCTGGCGGCGCACAACGCCGCGATCCAGCCACAACGTGCCACGCGCCAGCGCGTTCAGGAACGCCCGGTCGTGGCTGATCAGGATGAACCCCGCCCTTGTGGACGTCAGTTCCGCCTCCAGCCACTCGATCGCCTGAATATCAAGGTGGTTGGTCGGTTCGTCCAGCAACATCAGGTCGGGCGCTTCCGCCAATAGCCGCGCCAGAGCCGCACGCCGCCTTTCCCCGCCAGAGGCCGCTTCAACGCGGGCATCCAATTGCAGCTTCAGGCCCTCGGCCGCCGCCTCCACCCGCCATTCTTCCGACAGGTCGAGATTTGCCAGCGCAAAGTCGCGAAGGGTTTCATAACCCGCAAAGTCGGGGTCCTGCTCCAGATAGCCAACGCTCACGCCCGGCGGCAACACGCGACTGCCGCCGTCCGCCTCGACCAGACCCGCCATGACTTTCATCAACGTCGATTTGCCTGAGCCGTTGCGCCCGACAAGCGCCAATCGGTCGCCCGCCTGAACCACCAGATCGAGGGAGGAAAACACCGGGTCGCCGCCAAAAGTCAGCGCGATGTCGGAGAGTTGCATGAGAGGAGCTCGGGCCATGATCGCGCAGCTATGCGAGCCAGCCGGGATATTCAAGCGCCCCTCATCCTTGTTGCGAAAATATGCGTCCATTGCGGCGTCGCGCCCCACGGAAAACGGGCGCACCCGCGAAGGTACGCCCGCCAGAGCCAATGCCCGCAACTTATTGCGTCTCAGCAGCCTCTTCCGGCTCAGGCACAGGCGCCACCGGGTCGTAGTCCAGCACCCGCAGTGCTACCATTCGATCCGGCTCTCCGGTGACAGCGCCATTTCGGCCACTGCCCCGGCGGATCATGTCGACCACGTCCATGCCCTCGACCACCTGACCAATCACCGTGTACTGGCCGTTCAGATGCGGCGCAGGCTCGAACACGATGAAGAACTGGCTGTTGGCCGAAATCCGGGCGCTGGGAGCGGGCCATGCCCAACGTGCCGCGTCCGAAATCGAGGTCCGAGAATTCGGCGGGCAGGTCGTCATAGGTTGATCCACCTCGCCCGGCGTAGCGCATATCCTGACCCATATTGCCGAACTCAACATCGCCTGTTTGCGCCATGAACCCGTCAATCACGCGGTGAAAGACGACATCGTCATAGGCGCCCTCCTCAACCAGGGTCACGATCCGCTCCACATGCAGCGGCGCAACATCTTCGAACAAGTCGATGATGATCGTGCCTTCGGCCTCACCTGCCACGTCGATCTCCAGCCCCGTAGCGTTCGCTCCGACCGGGGCACCTGCAAGAAGCGTCGCGCCAAGAGGCGCACTTAGCAGCAGGGACCGAAGAAAGGATCTGACATAAAGGCCCTTACGCATCCGCTGCCACCTTGACCGAAATCATCACATCCGGGTCTGCGGGCGGCTCGCCCTTGGTGATCGCGTCCACGTGCTCCATCCCGGATGTCACGCGGCCATAGACCGTGTACTGCCCGTTCAGGAAGTCATTGTCCTTGAAGTTGATAAAGAACTGGCTGTTGGCCGAATTCGGGTTGCTGGAACGCGCAGCCCCCAAAGACCCGCGCGAATGCGGCAGTTTGGAAAACTCGGCCGGGAGATCCGGCTTGTCGGACCCGCCGGTGCCCGCCGCGCGGATGTTGCCGCCCTTCTTGCCATGCTGCACGTCGCCGGTTTGCGCCATGAAGCCGTCGATCACGCGGTGAAACACCACGCCGTCATAGGCGCCCGCACGCGCCAGCTCTTTCATCCGCGCAGTGTGCTCAGGCGCCACATCAGCCAGCAACTCAATAGTGACAGTGCCGTCTTTCAGCTCCATCAGGATGGTATTCTCGGGATCTTTGATTTCGGCCATTTTGGCTCTCCTCAAGTTTTCGATAGATACTCAGGTGGCCCTAGCGAGGGAATTTCTCAAGTAGGGCGGTATTCACCAGCGGCGTCACGAAAGGCGAAACGTCGCCGTTCAACCGTGCGATTTCTTTGACCAGTTTGCTGGCAATTGCCTGATGCTCGGCCTCGGCCATCAAGAACACGGTGTTAATCGTGTCGTCGAGCTTGCGGTTCATGCCAACCATCTGAAACTCGTACTCGAAATCGGCCACAGCGCGCAGGCCGCGAATGATCGTCCCGGCCCCCACATCGCGGGCGCAATCGATCAGCAGATTTTCAAAGGGATACACCACGATCTCGGTGCCGAAGCGCGCGGTCATCTCGGCGCACTCTGCCTCGACCATCGCCACGCGTTCTTCCAGATCGAACAATGGACCCTTGTCGCGATTGATCGCCACGCCGATCACCAGCTTGTCGACCAATCTGCAGGCCCGCTTGATAATATCGACATGCCCCAAGGTAATCGGGTCAAATGTCCCTGGATATAGACCAGTGCGCATGGGCACCTCCGTTGTCGTCCGAGCGCGCAGCGGCGTCATCGTTGTCGTCCGCAGGTGACGCAAACACGATTGAGGGCGCGGTTGCAACCGGGTCGAAGGGTCAGCGCCACAATGCGGCGGTCAGAAGCCCTTGATCATACCCTCAAGCGCCGCTTTCTCCATCGACAGCTCAGCCAGCTGCGCCTTGACCACGTCGCCGATGGAAATCAGCCCGATCATCGCCGCGCCCTCCATCACGGGCATATGCCGGAACCGTCCTTCGGTCATCTTTACCAGAACGGAATCCACCGTTTCATCGCGGGTGGCCGAGATTATCTTGGACGTCATCAGGCTTTCGACCTTATCGGTCAGGCACCCCGGACCGATGGACCCGATGGCGCGCACGATATCGCGCTCGGACAGGATGCCCGCCACATCAGTGCCGTCGCTCGACACGACCACTGCGCCGATCCGCTTGCCCGACAACACCTTGGCCGCGTCCCCTACGGTCGCGCCGGGGGCAATCGTGATCACGCCTTCGGCGGACTTGTCCCTGAGGATCTGTTGAACGAGCATGGCTGGCCTCCCTGACTTTGCATTGCGATTCAAGCGTCACCGCAGTGACGCCCGCGTGTCAAGGTTTGTAAGTTCTGTCCTCGTGGCGATTGCCTGCTTTTCACTGGCGCGCCGTCTCGCTACCGTGCCGCTAAATCGAACACTCACGGGAGGACGTCTGAGATGCAACAGATCGGACATTGGATTAACGGCAAACACGTTGCAGGGTCCGGGCGCTCGCAGGACGTATGGAACCCCGCGACAGGCGAGGTGCAGGCGCAGGTAGCGCTGGCCTCCAAGGCAGAGCTGGACGCGGCAGTGGCGGACGCGGCAAAGGCACAGGTCAAATGGGCCGCAACGAGCCCACAGCGCCGCGCACGCGTCATGATGGCTTTTGTGGCCCTGCTGCACCGCGATATGGACAAGCTGGCGGAAGCCCTCAGCCGTGAGCATGGCAAGACCATCCCCGACGCCAAGGGCGACGTGCAGCGCGGCCTTGAGGTCGTGGAGACCTGCATCGGCGCGCCGCACATGCTGAAAGGTGAGTTCACCGATGCCGCAGGCCCCGGCATCGATATGTATTCAATGCGCCAACCCGTTGGCGTGGCCGCCGGCATCACGCCCTTCAACTTCCCGGCGATGATCCCCTTGTGGAAAATGGCCCCGGCCCTTGTGTGCGGCAACGCGTTTATCCTGAAGCCGTCGGAGCGCGATCCCTCGGTCCCGATGATGCTGGCCGAACTGATGCAGGAAGCCGGCCTGCCCGATGGGGTTTTGCAGGTGATCAACGGCGACAAGGAAAGCGTCGATGCGATCCTGGACAACGAGACGATTGCGGCCATCGGCTTTGTCGGCTCCACCCCGATTGCGGAATACATTTATGGGCGCGGCTGTTCCAACGGAAAGCGCGTCCAGTGCTTTGGCGGCGCCAAGAACCACATGATCATCATGCCCGACGCGGATATGGATCAGGCCGCAGACGCGCTGGTTGGTGCAGGCTTTGGTGCGGCAGGCGAGCGCTGCATGGCGATCTCGGTCGCCGTGCCGGTGGGGGAAGAGACGGCGGATCGGTTGATCGAAAAGCTGGTTCCGAAGATCGAGGCGTTGAAAGTCGGTCCCTACACTTCCGGCGATGATGTCGATTTCGGCCCGGTCGTAACCCCGATGGCCAGGGAAAACATCCTGCGACTGGTGCAGACCGGCATCGACCAGGGCGCGGACCTGGTCGTCGATGGGCGGGATTTCAGTCTTCAGGGTTATGAGGACGGCTTTTTCGTTGGCCCGCACCTCTTTGATCGCGTGACCCCGGACATGGACATCTACAAGCAGGAAATCTTCGGGCCGGTTCTATCCACCGTGCGCGCCGGCTCCTACGAGGAAGCGCTGAAGCTGACGATGGACAATGAATACGGCAACGGCACCGCAATCTTCACCCGCGATGGCGACGCGGCGCGCGATTTCGCCAGCCGCGTCAACGTGGGAATGGTGGGCATCAACGTGCCGATCCCTGTGCCTCTGGCCTACCACACGTTCGGCGGCTGGAAAAAATCGTCTTTCGGCGACCTCAACCAGCACGGACCCGACGCGTTCCGCTTCTACACCAAGACGAAGACCGTTACCTCGCGCTGGCCCTCGGGCATCAAGGAAGGTGGCGAATTCACCATTCCGGTCATGGAGTAAATTCCGAGCGTTGCCCCTGTGTTGTAAAGGATGAAGATGGCGGCAGGCCGGCCTCCTTGGAGAGTGGTTCCAAGGAGGCGATCGCCCTGAACGGAGGGCCGTCACAGCAAATGGCGCGGGGACCCAACTCCGACAGCAGAAGCTGAACCGCAGATGGTCTCACGGCAGGTCGCCCCCTGAATCCGGGTGTTCAGGTCGAAGTTGACGGCGACGAGGTCGAGCCTGTTTTCTGTCGCGTTGGCGGCCGCGCCAAAACCGACCGCCCAAAGGGTTTTAATGGTCAGAACCGAACGTATCCTCGTGGGATGTCTCCGGTTTGGTTGAGATGAAGGTAACCCTGCCCGACATCCACCGCGATGGCGGGAAACCCTACCCCTGACGTTCTTTTGGGCAGGAAAGCCTTACCGATAGGGGCCGTTTGGCCAGTTTTGTCTGTTACGGCAGTCACCGGTCGCAGATACGGATACACCTCCACGCAGGGAAGTCCGGCCCCTGCGGGTCGAGCCGGGATAGGTGGTTGCAATCAATCTTGGCCGACAAGGCGCGCGGAAAATCGCCCACACACGGGCGTGTGATTGGACCAAGGCACCGATAACATCATCATGGAAGTCAATGCGAACAGATTTTGGGAGACCGACATGATCCATCCGAACCGCCGCCAGCTTCTTGGCGCAAGCCTTGGCCTATTTGCCGCACCGGCGCTGATCCGCAACGCCTCGGCCGCGAGCCATCTGCGCGTGCCGGTGGCAATTCAGAACTTTCTCTACACTCCTGCCAATCTTGAGATTGGCGCGGGCGATTACGTCGTCTTCACCAATAATGACGGCGCGCCGCACACCGCGACCGCGCGTGACGGCACTTTCGATACCGGCTTTCTGAACCGGGGGCAAAGCTCCGAAATCCGCATGACAGAAACCGGCACTTTCGAGTATTTCTGCATCATCCATCCCGACATGGTCGCCTCGATCACCGTCACCTGACGGATCCAAAACGCGCGGCCCGGTCTGGCCCTGGCCCCGCCGCCCCTTGCCAAGGTCCCCTGCCCCGGCCACCCTTGGCAACGCAGGGAGGACGGGCGATGGCTTATCGGTTTGACAAGGACCATTTCACTCTCGGGATTGAGGAGGAGTACCTTCTTGTCGATTGCGAAAGCTACGATCTGGTCGACGCCCCGGCAGAGTTGATGGAGGCCTGCTCTGCCAAACTCGAAGGGCAGGTCAGCCCTGAATTTCTGCGTTGCCAGATAGAAGTTGGCACGGGCATCTGCCCCACGATCGCACATGCGCGAGAGGATTTGCGGCGGTTGCGCAGTACTGTGGCGGACTGTGCCGGGCAGTTCGGCCTCGCGCCGATTGCCGCGTCCTGCCATCCGTTTGCCGATTGGAAGGACCAACCCCGGACCGACCGCGACCGCTACAAGCAGTTGGCCCGTGACCTGGGCGGCGTTGTGGAACGCATGCTGATCTGCGGAGCGCATTGCCATGTGGGCCTGCCGATAAAAAGCGAACGGGTCGATATCATGGGCCAGATGACGTATTTCCTGCCGCATCTTCTGGCGTTCTCGGCGTCGTCTCCGTTCTGGCAGGGGCGTGATACCGGATTGGCCTCGTACCGGTTGACAGTGTTTGACAACCTGCCGCGCACCGGGTTGCCACCGGAATTTGCGTCGTTCGGAGAATTCCAGCGATCCGTCGACCTGCTGGTGGGCTTGGAGGTGATCGAAGACAGCTCCAAAATCTGGTGGGATCTGCGGCCCTCTGCGAATTTCCCGACGCTGGAGACGCGGATCTGCGATGTGTCGCCCCGGATGGAAGACCAATTGACGCTGTCGGCTCTGATCCAATGCCTGACACGGATGCTGATGCGGTTGCGGGAACGGAACCAACGCTGGCGGGTCTACGACCGGTTCCTGATAAACGAGAACCGCTGGCGGGCGCAGCGCTATGGCGTATCGGAGGGTTTGATCGACTTTGGCCGGGGTGAGGTCGTGCCGATGGTCGAGTTGGCGGAGGAGTTGATAGGCCTGGTCGAGGAAGACGCCGGGGCGCTGGGTTGTGTGGACGAGATCCAACGCCTGCGCGTTCTGGCCGTCGAGACCAGCGCCGATCGGCAAAGGGCGGTGTACACTGGCACCCGCGCGGCAGGCGGGTCGGTGGACGCCGCCATGCGCAGCGTTGTGGAGCATCTGGTGCAAGAGTTCCACACCGACCTCTAGGCAAACAGGGAGTCGTAGCATGTCCCGAATGGCCGGTCTTGTGATCGCATTGATCGCCGCTCTGCACCTTTTGATCGCCTGGACCAGCGAAAAGCAGCAGGGCACCGGCAGGAAGCGGACTTACGGAAGGATCACCTCTATTTGCATCGTCACCCTCTCAGCCGAACATGCTCCCGGCCCGTTCAAAACGGCGGTTTCAACCCCACTGCATCGCCAGTTTTTAGCCACGATGGGGAAGTTGAAAGAGTTCAAGGCCGGTGCGGGTAGATTGGTTGCGACGTCCGCTTCGTACATAATTCCGTGGTAATTCATGGGTATTCCCACGGATTGTAGAGAAATTGGAACCAGTGACCTCTGAGGCCCGGCGCGCTCGTTCGGTGCGGACCGCTTGCATCATTTATCGGGGCGGCGTTCACTAAACGGACGTTCAGGTCTTTGGACTGTGGGCCGAGATCCACGACGCAAACGTGAAAAGGAGAAGCGGCGATGGACTTTCAGCTGAGTGACGAGGCGCAGGCCGTCTTTGAGATGGCGCGCGCATTTGGTGAGGCAGAGATAGCGCCTCATGCCCGCCAGTGGGAGATCGACGGCGAGATCCCCAGGGCCTTGTGGCCGAAGCTGGGAGAATTGGGCTTTGCGGGGCTCTACGTGGGTGAGGCCAATGGCGGATCAGGCCTCAGCCGCCTTGAAGCGACGCTGGTGTTCGAAGCGCTGTCGGAAAGCTGCGCTTCGGTCGCGGCTTTCCTGTCGATCCACAACATGTGCGCGAAAATGATCGAGATGTTCGGCTCCGACGGGATGAAGGCGGCCTACCTTCCCCGCGCACTGACCATGGAGACGGTGTTGTCCTACTGTTTGACGGAGCCGGGCAGCGGCTCGGATGCGGCGGCCCTGAAGACGCGCGCGGTGCGGACCAACGAGGGGTATGTTCTGACGGGAACCAAGGCGTTCATCTCAGGCGGCGGATACTCGGACGCCTACATCGTGATGTGCCGCACCGGAGAGGACGGGCCGCGCGGGATCTCGGCCGTGATCGTGGACGACGGCGCGCCGGGGCTGTCCTTCGGCGGGCTGGAAGACAAGATGGGCTGGCGGTCCCAGCCCACACGCGCCGTACAACTGGATGAATGCGCCGTGCCTGCGGGCCAGTTGCTTGGCGAAGAAGGCAAAGGGTTCCGCTATGCTATGGCCGGGCTCGACGGTGGACGGCTGAACATCGCGGCCTGCTCTCTGGGGGCGGCGAAGGCAGGCCTGCGCGCGACGCTGGCGTATATGGGAGAGCGGACGGCATTCGCAAAAACCATCGACCAGTTTCAGGCGTTGCAGTTCCGGCTGGCGGATATGGAAATTGAACTGGAGGCCGCCCGTGTGTTCCTGCGTCAGGCGGCCTGGAAGCTCGACACCGGAGCGCCGGATGCAACCAAGGCCTGCGCGATGGCGAAGAAGTTCTGCACCGAGGCTGGGTCCCGGATTGCCGATCAATGTCTGCAACTGCATGGTGGATATGGCTATCTGGCGGACTACGGGATCGAGAAAATCGTACGCGATCTGAGGGTGCATCAGATCCTGGAAGGTACCAACGAGATCATGCGGTTGATCGTGGCGCGGCAAATGCTGCGGGATCGTGGATAGGGTTGCGCCCTTGGATGGGGCGGAATTGAGTTGAATCTGGCAGGATGAAAAGCGGAGCGATGGCCGGGATGAGCGGTGATATTCACATCAGGGTAGAGGGGTGTGCGGGGCGGATCACGCTGACCCGGCCAGATGCCCTGAACGCTGTGACCTATCGGATGTGTCTGGCGATTGAGTCCGCATTGGATGCCTGGGCAACCGATGATGCTGTGGATTTGGTGCTGATTGACGCGGTGGGTGCGCGCGCATTTTGTGCCGGTGGCGATATTGCCGAGATGTATGACACCGGAATGGCTGGTGATTTCGAGTATGGGCGCCGTTTTTGGGCCGATGAGTATCGGATGAATGCCAAGATGTTTCGGTTCCCGAAGCCTGTCGTGACGTTTTTGCAAGGTTTTACCATGGGCGGCGGGGTTGGTGTGGGGTGCCACGCATCGCACCGGATTGTAGGCGAAAGCTCTCAAATCGCGATGCCGGAATGCGGCATTGGTCTGGTGCCGGATGTCGGCGGCTCGCTGCTTCTGGCGCGTGCGCCGGGACGGTTGGGAGAATACTTGGGCGCTACGGCGGCGCGGATGGATGCTGCGGACGCGATTTATGCGGAGTTTGCGGATTTTTTCGTACCCGAGGTCGAGTGGGAGGCTTTGAAGGCTGACCTTGTCGCGACGGGCGATTGGGACGCAGTCGACCGGGTAGCGGTGGATCCGGGGGCATCCTCGCTTGCGGCGCGGCGCGCCGAGATCGACCATGTCTTCGGCGGCGAGGCCTTGCGTGACGTATTGATAGATCTGCGCGCCGATGGTGGGGCCGTGGCGGAGCAGGCCTTGACGATGATGGCACGCAATGCGCCGCTGTCGATGGCGTGCGCGATTGAACTGGTGCATCGTGCACGGCTCAGCCGGGACATCGGGCGGGCGCTGGCGCAGGAATACCGCTTTACCGCGCGCGCCATGGAGCACGGAGATTTCCTTGAGGGGATTCGTGCCGCAATCATCGACAAGGACCGCAGGCCCGCGTGGAAACACGCAACCATGGCGGAAGTGACGGTGATGGAGGTCGCGCGCATGTTGATGCCACTGGGCGCTCGGGAATTGAAGATTTAGACGGGAAGGACCGCACATGAAGATTGCGTTCATAGGGCTGGGAAACATGGGCGCGCCGATGGCGTTGGGCCTGATCGGGGCGGGGTTCGAGGTGGCGGGGTATGACACCGTCGCCCGGCCCGAAGGTATTGCGATGGCGGCCTCAGCCGGGGAAGCCGTGACCGGGGCCGATGTGGTGATCACGATGCTTCCGAGCGGTGCTATCCTGCGCGCCGTCGTGGCCGATCTGGAGCCAGTGCTAAGCAGGGGCGCGGTATTGATCGACTGCTCCACCGTCGATGTGGCCAGTGCGCGGGAGGTGGCGGAGGGTTTGGCGGCCAGGGGAGTGGGGTTTGTGGATGCTCCCGTTTCGGGCGGAATTGGCGGTGCCGCGGCAGGCACGTTGACCTTCATGGTTGGCGGTACGGACGACGCCTTCGCCACCGCCAAACCGCTTTTCGATGTGATGGGCCAGAAGGCCGTGCATTGCGGACCTGCGGGCAATGGGCAAGCTGCCAAGATCTGCAACAACATGATCCTTGGCGTGACCATGATCGCCACCTGCGAGGCCTTCGCGATGGCAGACAAACTGGGCCTGTCGCGGCAGGCGATGTTCGATGTCGTCTCGACCTCCAGCGGCTACAGCTGGACAATGAATGCCTATTGCCCCGCGCCGGGTATCGGTCCTCAAAGCCCTGCCGACAACGACTATAAACCCGGTTTTGCGGCAGAGTTGATGCTGAAAGACCTTGGGCTATCGCAGGACACGGCGGTGGCGGTGAACGCCGACACCCCTATGGGGGAGGCGGCTTTGGCTTTGTATCGTCGGTTCGTGGAGGACGAGGACGGGCGCGGGCGCGACTTTTCCGCGATGTTGCCTCGGTTCGAGCGGCGTGGACGCGCGGACGGCTAAGCCGAGATCGCCACCTCAGCTGCCATCGACAGGACGGCATCAAGCCGTTTGTAAGACATCTCCACCCCTGCCCCATACCTTGGGCCATGATCAAGAACCGGGTCGCCGCGTTGGAGTATGTTCAGCTTACGAACTCAGACACTGCGTCGGCGTTGGTGCAGCTCCAGCATGGCGAGGTCAAGCTGCGCGCAACTGTGGGTGAAAACCGTCCGTCCAGATCAGACGGAGGCGTGATCTTTCAGCACGTGGATGGCGAATGGGACCTGAACCTCGCCACCTTCTTCCATCTGCCCGGCGCCAACAGGCTTTGGGCAAAACGCATCAGCACGCAATCTGCTGGCTTGCTGGTGAGCCACCAGGATGCGTAGTCTCAGCGCCCTGACCGGGCTGAGGTCGAGGATAGGGGCCGTGACGATTGCGGCTTCCTTCGCCGCCACCATCACCCTCACGTCGGCGCCGTCGGTTGCGGGCGTCGGGACGATCACGGCGGGCGAGACCCATGCGGAGATCCTTGCCCGCGCCGATGCTGGCACGGCCACCACGGACGGGCCGGGTGCGGTGACGATCGCCGCGTCCATTACCGGCGCCTCTGATCCGGTCGTTGCGGCGCAGACCGCGACCGTGCGCTACGTCTATTCGGCACCCGATGCGGCGGATGTCACGGTCGATCTGGATGCCGGTGTCGTCCAGAGTGCTCCCGCCACCGCCCCCGCCCAATTCGGCGCCGGTGGCTGGTCCGTCGCCGATCTTGCCACGACAGGCGATGCCCGTATCACCATCATCACCCTGCCCGATGACGGTGGCGCGGCGATCACGGACCTGGAATACCGGATCGGTGGCGGCTCCTGGGTCTCCATGGCCCGCACCACGACAGGGACGCATGACGTGTCCGGTCTGGTCGATGATGTCGCGGTCACACTCACGGTCCGCGCGGTGAACAGCGTCGGCAATGGCCCCGAAAGCGCGGGCAAGACCGTGACGCCCACGGCCACTCCCGTTGCCGCCCCGTCAAATACCGTAGCCCCTGAGGTTACAGGAAATACCGGCCTTGGAGACACACTCGTCACAACAACAGGAACGTGGTCGGGCAGCGGGATCACCTACACCTACCAATGGCAGCGGGATACTGTTGACATTGGCGGTGCCACCTCTGCGACCTACACCATCGGTGCGGCGGATGATAATGCCTCGGTGCGGTGCGGTGTGACTGCCACCAATGGCGGCGGCGCGGTGGCTGCCAACTCCAACGGCATCACGGTTGATGATTTCGCGGTTCCGGTCATTACTGGTGGTCCGACGATCAGCGGCACCGAGACAGTGGGCGAGGTTCTGACGGCCTCTGCCGCCTCCGTGACGGGCAACCCGACCCCGGCGCGGACGTGGCAATGGGTCAACAGCGTCACCGGCGATATCAGCGGCGCTACCAGCACAACCTACGCCTTGCAGGCCGCAGATGAGGGCGACACGATCACAGTGCGTCAGATCGAGACGAACGGCATTGGCGCGGACACCGCGACCAGCACCGCAACCGGTGCGATTGCCGCGGCCACAGGCGGCACTCTCGCACTGACAGAATTCACCATGACCGATCAGCCTGTTTCCATGGATCAGCCGCGCGGCACCTTGCTGTTGTCTGTTCCGTTCGAGGTCACAGGCCCGGATGGTCAGGCTGTCGAGGCGTCCGTGGTGGATGCGGCGGGCACGGTGGTGCGTGACTGGTCCACCCTGGGCACCATCGCCTCGGGCACCCTGACGGCCAGCCTGACAATGTTCCCCCTGCCCGAGAGCTGCACCCGGCGCGTTCGTCTGGCCTCAACACCGGGAACGGTGGTTTCCTCGACCGGGACATTCTTTGCCTGCGACGGCATCCTGTCTCTGGGTCAGTCCGAAGACGCGCATATCTACAAGTTCGACGAAACGACAGCGGACGCCTGGATCGACTACAAGGCCGCTCTGTTGGCCTCCCTGACGCGCCATGGCCGGACCGGCCTCTACAAGCCCACGACAAAGGTGGCGGGAACAGATGCCTGGCCCGCAGGTGTTACACAGACCACGATGGACGGGATCGAGACCGTGACAATCGGCGCGGGCTATGACGTGTCGGTGCCGTTCGAGGACTGGTCCATGGTGGCCACCGATGGGCAGGCGATGGAACTGGTCGTCGCCCTTGACGGGGTCACGGTTCGCAACTGCGACTGGTCCATGGTCAATCACACGGGAGGCCCGCCCAACCGGTTCATCAGTATCTCCGCAACCGCAGACGATGTGCTGATCGAATATTGCACCCTGCGCGCGCGTCCCGTCGTGAGCTTCCAGAACATGGTCGACGGCACTATCGGGGCCGCGATCAGGCAGGAACTCAGCGGCAATTCCATCACCGGATCGAATGTGCATATCCGCCGCAACCGGATACTGAACATGCCCGCAGACGGTATCAAATCCGCCGGGGCGTATGTCTATGAGAACCTCTATGCCGCGCCGTCGAATATCCCGGTCGGGGTGCCGAACTGGAACAGCTCCACGACCTACAGCACCGGCGATCCGGTGATCGGGACGGATGGGCGCTACTATTATTCGAACACCGACGGCAACCTGAACAACGGCACATTTCCCGGCGCGTCCCAGTCCAATACCAACTGGAGAAGCTACGATCCGCACGCGGACCCGGTGAATTACTATGCGTCTCTGGAGCCGTCATTTTTCATGGCCAATGTCATCGACCTGCGCCCGGAGCCTGCCTATCTGGATGTCAGCCTCCATGCCGAGGCGCAGGCCGTCGGCACTCAATCCGGGATCTATGTGACACCGAACTCCGGTGGCCCACAGTCAGGCGCGGTGATGGATCAGATCACCATCACAAGGAACATCTTCCTTGGCTTCGGGATCGGCCCTTTTGATCCCATTGATATTGTCAGGAACTCGCCCGTGGCTGACTGGACGGCCCCTGTCGTCTACAACAACTTCATTCAACCGTCGTCCCGAGGCATCTCCGGGCGTGAATATATCTACATCACCGATGCTGATGTCGACGGCACCGACGTGACCCTCGGGCGTAATTTCGACTACGACACCGGGCTTGAGATCGGCGCGCCGGTCAACGGCACGATCACCCTGACAGACCAGCCCATCGATCCGAAAGACTTCGTGGAGCATCTGTGGCTGACAGGCATCAATGGTGAGAACGGCGACCCTGCCCTTGTGGCAAACGCAGGGAACCTCAACCGCGCCAAGGGTGGTGACGCGGGCATGACCGCCGCCATGGTCAAGATGTCCCAGGCGCTGGCCGTGGAAGCCCCGAACGTGCGCTCGGTTGTGGCCCACAGCACGTTTTCCGGAACCAGCCCGGAGTCCATTTCCGACAACTCCGACAACCGCCGCCGGAGCGAAAACGAGATCTTCCTCAAGGAGGCCGCGTTCGGGGATCTGCACCCGTCCATTGTCACGGCCTCGTGGTTCGCGGCGCCGGGCGCACAGCGCTCCGCCTATGGTCGCTATATCGCGCCGATCTTCGTGGGGGTGCAGGCAGACGGTGGTGCCTATTCCAACCCGCATGTGTATCTGAACAACTCCGGCGGCGGCAATTCATCCATCGCCATGGATTTCTCCGTCGCGGATATGGTGGATTACACCAAAACCATGTTCGCCGCGCGTGGCCCGCACCAGTTCGTCAACGGTCTGGTCGCGGAGGATGTGTCCAACAGCAACGGCCAGAAGCAGGAGGCACGTCTGGCATGGCGCGATCTGGTCGCAGGCCTGCCGGATCTGTTCACGCCGCTGGCCCTTGAGGGGATCAACTACCGTCAGGGCGACAATGACGCCACTCCAAATGGCGGCGCTTCACACCCCAACTATCTTGAGAAAGAGGGGCTTGAGTGGAAAGCGGCGCTCGATGCGCTGGCATTTTCGCAGGGCCTTGGCCGGGTTCGCGTGCCGACGCCGGAGTTCGATCGGATCGAATGGGCAACGGACGGCTCCTATGTGGAGATCTGGTCCGGTCAGGGCGATCTGTCCACGACCCGCCTGCTGCAAAGCCTGTCGGCAATCACCAGTGTGCGCAGCCACCGGGGCGATGTCTCGGGCTTCCGGTTCGATCCCGACAGCACCGGCGGCCTGCCGTTCCCGCTGACCGCCACGGAAAAGGGCGAGATTGCCGGAAATGCCACTGTCGTGAACGGGCGGGTCCGCATCACGCCGAACACCGGGTCGTTCTCGGACGGCGACACCATCGGGTTCGGCAACTTTGGCGGCAATACCGATCTTGGCACATTCTTCCCCGAGGATATTCAGGACAACATCCACCGCGACATGCCGGTGCTGGCGACGAATGCAGGCCCCTATGGCGGGCCGGGTCTGCCAGTCCGGCCGCTTCCGACGATCACTCTGGTTGCATCGGGAATTACAGGGGGCGGCGGAGGCGGCTTTGCTATCAAAGACGCGGCCAGCGATGCGTCATTCACCGGGCCGGACTGGCCAGCCGCCACATCGGGCTGGACCATGCGTCTGGACGCAAACATCGCGGAGGGATCGGGTCTTGTGAACCTCGTCAGCTATACGGGCCTCTCGCTCACTGTGCAGCTCGACACGCGGACCGGAAAGCGCGGTATGCGGTTCTCGATGCGCGACGGCACGGGATCGACGGTCTTCAACGCCCAGGGCAACCTGTCGGCTGGATCTGTGCCCGCCTCGCGCGGTGTGCTCGTCGTTTCTGTAACGCAGGACCGGGGCGACGGGACGGCAGAGTGCAAGGTGTTCTTTGACGGGGTCGAGCAGCAGGTTGAAACGGCGGGGGCAGGGGCGACACCCACATTCGACACGGCACGCTCCCTTGAACTGCTGGACGCGACGGGTGCTGACATGAGCCTCTATGCGCTTGATATCTACCACGACTATGCCAGTGACGGCGATGTGTCCGGGCTGACGGCAGTGCATTCCGTGGCTGGCGCGGCCGCGAACTGGAACACGCCCGCAGGCGATCTGGTGAAGGCGGGGACTGGCGTGTTTACGTAGGAGGATTTCAAGGAAAGGTGATCGCGCCCCATTAAGCGCCCTTTTAAGAGGGTGTTTAACGGATCCACTATCGAGGTTCGCTGGCATCGTTTTAACGCCCAAACCGGAAAATCGCTCGCTGCAATACTTGGTGTAAAACACTGCAATACTTGGTGTCACGCTACAACCGGAGGTTCATGTGAAAAAGATTCACTTACACCCTTGCGCAGTCAACACCCGTCCCCATATGAGTTAATGTGATTAACATTTACATTGAACCGCTAAGCAACCGAGAGGACACCGACATGACAACCACAACCGCCACCACCTACACCCCCGAGCATCAGGGTTGGTTTTCCCGGGCGGAGAACTGGCTCGACGCGCGTGGCAAAGTTGCCTGGATCGCAGCCATGGTGCTTGGATTCATCTTTTTCTGGCCTCTGGGCCTCGCCCTTCTGGGTTACATGATATGGAGCAAACGAATGTTCAACGGATCGTGCAAATCCCGCAGCCTTGCCGGCCGCCACAATTTCCGCAGTTCCGGCAACACAGCCTTCGACGCCTACAAGGCCGATACCCTGAAGCGCCTGCAGGATGAGCAAGGCGCGTTCGAGGCCTTTCTCAACCGTCTGCGCGACGCCAAGGACAAATCCGAGTTTGACGCGTTCATGGACGACCGCGCCAAGGCCGCAAAGGACGAGCGTGACGCAGGCGCCGTTTAGCGCCCTCCCCCCGCGGCAGACCTGTCGCCGGGGGAAATTTTTTTCCTTTTCTTCGAAGCGATCCATCCCCATGTCTCTTTCCATGACCAATCCGAACCTGCCAGACCCTGTTTACGACGCCGCCTATTATGACGGTGTCGTGCCCAAGCGCGCCTTCGCCTGGCTGATCGATGCAGGCCTGGTTCTGGTGGCCATGGTGATCTTGTCGGTCACAAGCGCCGGGATATTCTTTGTGTTGTGGGTCCCCGTGCATTTGGCCGTCGCATTCCTATACCGCTGGCTGACGATCAGCGCCCGTTCGGCCACGTTCGGCATGCGGGTGATGAATATCGAGTTGTGCAGCAACCGTGGCACGCCGCTGACCCGGGCCGAGGCGGCAGTGCACACGGCGAGTTTTCTGCTCTGCGTATCTTTCTTTTTACCGCAATTGTTGTCCATCGCCATGATGCTTGGCCGTCCCCTGAACCGTGGTATCCCGGATGAGTTGGTCCGAACTGTGATGATCAACCGGTCCACCTGAGCCTGCCACCTAAGGGCTTGATCATTAACCCTGTTGAAGAAAGCAGTTGCCAGCCACACGGCGGGTGTTGCACTCTGCAAAAAGACCATTTGGACCTTATTTCATGCGCCACTCGCTCCCCATTGCGCCGCAATTCTATGTGACGGCGCCACAGCCGTGCCCCTATCTGGACGGGCGCCGTGAGCGGAAGCTGTTTACCGCGCTGCAAGGTGACGGGTCCGAGGCGCTGAACAACTCGCTCTCCAAGCAAGGGTTCCGACGATCTCAGAATGTGCTTTACCGCCCCTCCTGTACCGATTGTTCGGCCTGCCTGTCGGCGCGCATCCGTGTGGCGAATTTTTCACCCAAGAAATCTCACAAGCGGATTGGCAAGCGCAATGCGCATTTGCTGCGCAATGCCCGCTCCGCCTGGGCCACCGAAGAGCAGTACAACCTCTTCCGTACGTATTTAGACGCTCGCCACGCCGATGGCGGCATGGCCGATATGGATGTCTTCGAATTTGCCGCGATGATTGAAGAAACGCCGGTAAAAACCCGCGTGATCGAGTATCGCGACAGGCGCGACGGGGCCGATGATCTGGCCGCCGTGTGTCTGACAGACATTCTCGATGACGGGCTGAGCCTCGTCTACTCCTTCTTCGCCCCGGATCTGCAACGCGACAGCCTCGGAACCTATGTGATCCTCGATCATGTCGCCCTGGCGCTGGAGGCCGGGCTGCCCTACGTCTATCTGGGATATTGGGTGCCGGGATCGTCCAAGATGGGCTACAAGGCGAGCTTTCCGGCTCTGGAGGTTTTCGCGGGCGGAGAATGGCAGAACATCGGACGGGAGGAGGAATACTCCACCCGGACCCACCCACTGTCGACGGATCCGATCGCGCAGCAGGTGGCGCAGATCAGCCTGCCGGACCTGCGCGGACCAGACACACTCAAATCTGATTGATGCGGCTCGCCTTGGTGACTCTGCTGGTGCCGGACTACGATGAGGGCATCGCGTTCTTTGTCAAAGGTTTGGGATGGCAGCTTTTGTCAGACGAGGATCAAGGCCGCAAACGCTGGGTGACTGTTGCCCCCTCAGTCGCGCCCATGGTACGCCAAGGCGTATCACAGGGGCCTGCCCTCCTCCTTGCCGTTGCCAGCAGTGCGCCACAAGTCGCGGCCACCGGAAACCAGAACGGCGGGCGCGTGGGCTTCTTCCTGCACACCGATGACTTTGCGCGTGACGCCGCCCTGATAGCCGCTGCCGGAGGTGTCTTGCTGGAACCACCTCGCCACGAGCCCTACGGAACCGTCGCTCAATGGCGCGATCCCTGGGGCAACCTTTGGGATCTGATCGCGCCTGCGGCCGTCTAGCAGTCAGCTCCGTCATTCATTTTGCCCAATACAACTCTTCTTGCCGTCGCCTCTCGGAGTCCACGACGGGTCGGCATGCCTGCCGCGTTCAACCCGCCCCCTTGCCCGGCCCCGCCGGGCCACGTCCGGTGACGTGTTTGGCGCAAGCCAAATCAGGAGCCGGAGGCCGCCGCCCGACACTCCGCGCTGACCCAGAATGGGAGGCGCCAAGCCCCCCTGTTCAAGTCACAAGACCCGGAAGATCAGTTCGGCAGCAGGTCCGGCACAATCGTCACGATCCCCGGGAAGAACCAGAGGATCGCCAGACCAAGCACCTGGATGCCCACAAACGGGATCACCCCTCGGTAGATGTGGCCTGTCGTCACGGACTTCGGTGCCACACCGCGCAAATAGAACAGCGCGAAGCCGAACGGCGGGGTCAGGAACGACGTCTGCAAGTTGACCGCGATCATGATCGTCACCCATTTCGGATCCAGGGTGCCGCCATAGATCACCGGCCCCACAATCGGGATCACGATATAAATGATCTCCAGGAAATCCAGCACGAAACCGAGGATAAACAGGATCAGCATCACCAGCAGGAACACGACCAATTCGTTATCGAACGCCCTCAGGAACTGCTGGATATAATGCTCGCCGCCAAAGGAGATCAGCACAAGGTTCAACAGTTGCGAGCCGATGAGGATGGTGAAAACCATGCTCGTGACCTTCGCCGTCTCTCGCACCACAGGTGACAAGACGCTGGTGCGAAACAGCACCCAGCAGCCGAACAGCAGGCCGAAGAACGCGAAATGGTAGGCAAACTGCGCCACGATATAAGCGACCCAGTCCTGGACCGGAACATCGGCACGGGTGATGCGCAGATCGAAATTCACGCCGACCAGGATCATGATCACCACGGCGAAGCTGGCCCAGATGATGATCTTCGATTTGCCGTTCTCTTCCTTCAGCTTGCGGTAGGCCGCCAGCATAATCGCACCGGCTGCTCCCAGGGCTGCCGCTGGCGTTGGGTTGGTAATGCCACCAAGGATCGAGCCCAGAACGGCCACGATCAAAACCAGAGGCGGAAAGACGACGCGCAACAGCTCATTCTGGGACAGCCGCCCCATGGCGATCCGCGCGCCGTAGAGCGCAATCAACGTGGGGATCACCATGATCCCGAACATGTCGCCCGAGCTTGTCAGCGGTCCCACGAACAGCACATCGGCCAGACACATCAACACCAGACCGAACCCGCCAATCAACAGCGGAACCGGGCTCGATGATGGCGACACCCCGCGCGCAAGAACCAAAACCAGACCCAGAAGCGTAACGATCACAGCAACGCCAAGCCCGATTGGCGCGATGTTATCGATAACGTCGGTCCGCACCTCAGCCCGTTCTTCGTCAGTCAAAATGACCTGCTCGTCCGACACACCAGCGGCAGATTGGGCGGCAGTCAGGGCCACGGCCTCGTCCCATGCGCTTTGGCCGTGCAGATCAATCATCGCGATCTGGCACTGTTCGGACACGTTCGTGCGCAGCGCCGCGCTGTTTTCACGCTCCGCATAATCGGACACGTAGATGGTCTGGCTTCCCACCAGCCCCACGGCACCCGCGATCACAACTGCTGCAATCAGGCCCAGTGGCGCTGCCAGATACCATGTCATCGCCTCGGAACGTGTGATCACCTCGCCGGTGCCGGGTTCAGACGTCACCGGAGGAGCGGCAGACGGTCGGAACATTGCAAACCCGAAAGCGTAAGCGCCGTAAAGGAAGGCGAGGAAGATGCCGGGAAGCAGCGCTGCCTGGAACAAGGTGCCGACGGACAGAACGGCAGGCTCGCCCAGAAACGTCAGCGCATCGCCGCAGCCCACAAGCTGCGCGCGGGTTTCCTGACCAGTGGCATACAAATCGCCCACAAGCGTACCGAGCAGGACGATCACAATGGACGGTGGAATGATCTGCCCCAAAGTGCCGGACGCGGCGATGACGCCGGTGGCCAATTCAGGCGAATAATTATTGCGCAGCATCGTGGGCAGAGCCAGCAAGCCCATCGTTACCACAGTCGCGCCGACAATACCCGTGGAGGCGGCCAGAAACGCGCCCACAAGCACGATGGATACGGCCAGACCCCCGGGCAGCGGGCCAAAGACCCGCGCCATGGTTGTCAGCAGAATCCTCGGCGATCTTTGAGCGTTCCAGCGTGATGCCCATCATCACGAACATCAGAACGGCCAGCAGCGTCTCGATGCTCTGGCCCGCAATCACACGCTCGTTCATGCGGTTCACAATGAACGACAGGTTGCGGTCCATCGCCTGTTCCCAGCCACCGGGGAACAGCGCCTCTTCCACCCTCGGCAAGTCGGGATATCGGAACACGGATATCGCATCGCGCGCGATCCCCTCGGACAACAAGGCCCCATATTCAGCGGAACCCGTATCTATCGCCTGATGGATCAGGATCCCCGAACTGTCGAGCGCTGCAATGATCGCGAAAGATATGATCCCGGCGCCACCGATGGCGAACGCCACCGGAAAGCCTGTCATGATCCCTGCAAACAGCGTCAGGAACACGATAATCAGACCAACTTCGACCCCGTCCAAACCGAAAAGCATGTGTTGTCGTCCCTATACTGCGCCTTGCGGCACTTCGTTATTGCGGCCCGCTTGATCGGCGCACGTCAGATGAACAGCCCCAGGAGGCGAATGGTTTGCCGTCAGGTCGAGCCCGAATGGATGGCGTGTTCGAGATCTTCGGCCTCGTCACCCAACAGGTCACGGTCGAGATGTTTGCCTTCGCTCTCTTCGCCTTCGAGCCACTCCAGGTACGAGCGCCAGAAAAAGCACATTGCCTGCAAGAAGACCAAGACGCAGAACGCGACAATGAGAACCTTGAAGATGAAGTAGGCGTTGAAGCCATTGGGGCTGGGTCCGATCGTCTCTACGTTCCAGCGCATCACGCGGGCCTGCATCAACATGCGGTCCAACTCGCTGGAGGCGGACGGGTTCGGGATCACGAGGCTGCGCCACATGAAGAACCACGAATACATGTAGGTCAGCACAATCGCGGGCATCATGAAGACGAGGCTGAATACCATGTCCATCATCCGCTTGGTGCGGAATTTCACGGCGGAATACACAAGGTCCACCCGGACGTGGCCACCCTGAACAAAAGTGTAGCTGACGCAAAGGGTCACGACCAGGGCGTTGTAAAGCTTCAACTCTTCGCCCCACCAACTGAGATCCTGACCGAATGCGATCCCAAGCGGGCCAAGTTGGATTTCAGCGACACGGAAGATGCGTTGCAGGAAAACGATCATCACCTGTTGCAGCACCATCAAAAGTCCGGCCCAGGCTGCGAAACGGCCAACACCGTTGGCGAACCCTTCCAGCATACGGACACAAAACCAGAGGATCTCGCGCTTCCAGGCCATGCCGAGCGCGGTGATCACAAGGAATGTGGTAAATACCACAAAGAAAAACTCGACCGACGCACCGTAGTAGATGAACCGCATGACGGCTTCATTGTCCGACCAATTCAGCCAAGCGCCCGGATTGGTCAAGGCGAGAAACAGGTGGTACGGGGCCAGTGCGAAATTGGTTAGCACCCAGACGATGGCATCAATCATATGGTCAATCCCTTGGCGCGGCCTGCGCCCTTGCGCCGGCCAGGAGGGCGGGCGCGAAATATCAGAGAACGGAGATACCCCGCCCGACCGCCAAAGCGCTCGGGCGGGGCAGGTCCCTCGATCAGCCGCTGCGGTTTACGCGGTTGCGCTGACGCATGTATTCACCGTCTGCGACGTCATACCAACCGGCGGTCTCCTCCAGCGACGCGAAGTAGCTGTTGGCGATATTGGCATATATCTCGTCGCCCATGTTTTCTTCGCGCACCTCGGCAGCACCGCGACCGAAGGCATCCCAGACGTCGTCCGGGAACTGGCGAACCTGAACTCCACCCGCTTCAAGACGGGCCAGTGCGGCACCGTTTTCGGCCAACGACAGCGCGGTGTTCTGTGCATGCGCCGCTTCCGTGGCAACCTGACAGATCTTCTGCTGTGTTGGAGTCAATGATTCCCAGATCTCCTGGTTGAACACCATGTGCAGGGCAGAACCGGGCTCGTGGAAACCGGCGGCGTAGTAGATGTTGGTGACTTCCTGGAAGCCCATCCGCTCATCCGCGTAAGGACCGATCCATTCGGCCCCATCGATCTGGCCAGAGGACAACGCCTGGTAGATTTCACCACCGGGAATGTTCTGAACCGATGCGCCAAGGCGACCGAGAACCTGACCACCCTGGCCAGGCATACGGAAGCGCAGGCCCTGCAGATCGTCGGCGGAGTTGATCTCTGTATTGAACCAGCCACCGGGCTGCATGGCGGTTTGACCAACCATGAGCGGCTTAAGACCGAACAATGCAGACAGATCGTCGTGCAGTTCCTGACCACCACGACGGTAGTACCAGTTGGAATTTTCCTGCGCGGTCATGCCGAACGGTACGGAGGTGAAGAACGCGAACGCAGGGTGCTGATTGAGGAAATAGTACTCAGCCGAGTGATAAACGTCAGCCTGACCAGCAGACACGGCGTCAAACACTTCGAATGCCCCCACAAGCGAGCCGGCAGAGTTCTTCTGGAACGTCAGCTGGCCATCGGTCATGGCGGCGATGTAGTCGATGGCAAGCTGTACAGCGTCATCGAAAATAGCGAAGCCGTCGGGCACGGAAGTGACAAGTGTCAGTTCGCGGTTGCCTTGGGCGTAAAGTGGTGCGGCCAGCGTGGTGGAAGCCGCTGCGGCTCCGCCAACTGCGGACGTGCGCAGGAATGAACGACGATCCATTGGTATTATCCTCCCATTTGGACTTTTTTTACCCACCGAGACCCGTCATGGCCCCGGAGGTTGCGGTTATTGTTAGCGGGTCACACACGGTCCGAAAACAGGTTTTCTTGTCTGAACGGGCATTTTTTGTAAAATTTTCTTACCAATCCAGCCGGTTTTGAAGATTTCCGTGCTCTAACTGCCCATTCGTTTGCGCTAACGATACCTAAGACAAAGGCGCATGCGCACGTCGTGCCTCAATGATAGGCATTGTGAAAACGGTCGCGTTCTCGCGCATTTGCATTCGTCTGCAACTTTCTGTGCGCCCGATTAATCCGCGGAATTTGGTCGAATCGCCACTGCACGCGACATTCAATAGTTGCGCCGCGACACGTGACGGCGATATTTGCCAGCGGGCGGTCGGTGCACGACGCCTCCGGTTTTGGCCCCAATTCTCTGCCCCTTTCCAAAGGGGCGAAAACGTTTAGTTGCGCCACAACCCGCTCAAACGACATTATATTTGCGAAACCACGCCTTTCGGTGTTGACGCTCCTTTGGGGCACTCCTATCGTCTCGCCCATTGCACAAAGGAGGCTCGGGGCATGTCCGGCATTCTCGTACTTGTAGGAAGACAGCGCATGGGTCGGTAACGACATCCACAACTGGAACCATGCGCCCTCGGAACAAACCCGAGGGCTTTTTTATGTGACCCACACAGATCCGCACCACCAGGATGACGCACGAAAAGAAGGAAAATACCGCCCATGTCAGTCAGCACATCAGAGCAAATGACCGGAGCACGGATGATCGTCGAAGTCCTGAAGGAACAGGGCGTCGACACGGTATTTGGATATCCCGGCGGTGCCGTCCTTCCGATCTACGACGAGATCTTCCAGCAAAACGCGATCCGCCACATCCTCGTGCGCCACGAACAGGGCGCAGTTCACGCGGCCGAAGGCTACGCGCGATCCACCGGGAAACCCGGCGTGTGTCTGGTGACGTCCGGCCCCGGTGCCACGAACGCCGTCACCGGCCTGACGGACGCGCTGATGGACTCCATCCCGATCATCTGCCTCACCGGTCAGGTGCCGACCTTCATGATCGGCTCTGACGCGTTCCAGGAGGCCGATACCGTCGGCATTACGCGCCCCTGCACCAAGATGAACTGGCTGGTGAAGGAAACCGACGCGCTGGCTGACACGATGCACCAGGCGTTCCACATCGCGACATCAGGTCGCCCCGGCCCGGTGCTGGTCGACATCCCCAAGGACGTCCAGTTTGCCACAGGGGCCTACACCCCCAAACCCAAAGCCAAGGTCAGCCATTACCAGCCCAAGGTCAAAGGCGACATCGGCATCATCACCGCGCTGGTGGAGGCGATGGAGACCGCCGAGCGCCCGCTGTTCTACACCGGCGGCGGGGTGATCAACTCCGGCGACAAGGCGTCTGCGCTGTTGCGCGAACTGGTGGAGGCCACGGGTTTCCCGATCACCTCCACACTGATGGGTCTGGGCAGTTATCCTGCATCGGGCGACAAATGGCTCGGTATGTTGGGCATGCACGGCACCTACGAGGCCAATCTGGCGATGCACGGCTGCGATCTGATGATCAACGTCGGTGCGCGCTTCGATGACCGCATCACCGGGCGGATTGCCGATTTCTCGCCCAACTCGCGCAAGGCACATATCGATATTGATCCCTCGTCCATCAACAAGGTGATCCACGCCGATTTCCCGATCATCGGCGATGTGGCCCATGTGCTGGAGGACGTGCTGAAGGTCTGGAAAGCCCGTGGCCGCAAGGCCGACCGCACGTCGGTGCAGACATGGTGGACGCAGATCGAGGCGTGGAAAGCCGTGCGCTGCCTCGATTACAAGGCCTCCGGGACGGCAATCAAACCGCAATATGCCTTGCAACGTCTTGAGGCGCTCACCAAGGACCGCAACCGCTACATCACCACTGAAGTGGGCCAGCACCAGATGTGGGCGGCGCAATTTCTGGGGTTTGAGGATCCAAACCGCTGGATGACCTCTGGCGGTCTGGGAACCATGGGCTACGGACACCCCGCGTCCATCGGCGTGCAGGTCGCGCATCCGGACGCGCTGGTGATCAACGTCGCCGGGGAGGCATCGTGGCTGATGAACATGCAGGAGATGGGAACAGCCGTGCAATACCGCCTGCCCGTCAAGCAGTTCATCCTCAACAACGAGCGTCTCGGTATGGTTCGCCAGTGGCAGGAACTGCTGCACGGAGAGCGCTATTCCGAGTCGTGGTCCGAAGCCCTGCCCGATTTCGTGAAACTTGCTGAGGCGTTCGGGGCCAAGGGCATTCTATGCTCCGATCCCAAAGATCTGGACGACGCGATCATGGAGATGCTCAACTATGACGGTCCCGTCATCTTCGATTGCCTCGTGGAAAAGCACGAAAACTGCTTCCCGATGATCCCGTCCGGCAAGGCCCACAACGAGATGTTGCTGGGTGAGGCCGACACCAAGGGCGCAATCGGAGCCTCCGGGGGTGTGTTGGTTTAACGCAACAAAATTCGGCAATAGGAGACGACCATGCCCAAGCTTACGGCGGTGCAGGAAGCCCCGGTTATTCACGATCTTGAAGCCACTCTCGAAAAGGGTGTGGAGATCATCGAGCGTGCGGCCGAGGCCGGGTCAGAGCTTTTGGCATTTCCAGAGGCTTGGTTTTCGGGATACCCTGACTTCACGTGGGATCTGACGCCGGGGCGCGATGATGATCTCCTGGCGGCGGCCTACGCGCGGTACTTTGAGAACGCGGTCGACCTGACCAAGGACGGTCTGGCGCCGATCCGGACCGCCGCGAAGGAAGCCGGATGCGTTGTCATCGCAGGCCTCACCGAGCGTGCAACGGCCCACGACAGCGGGACACTGTTCAACACGGCTGTCACCATCGACGCGACGGGCGAAATCCTCAACGTCCATCGCAAGACCATGCCCACAATGGCTGAGCGCATGGTTTGGGGATTTGGCGATGCCAGTACGATCAGGGCGGTCGAGACATCCGTGGGACGTGTGGGGGTCCTGCTGTGCTGGGAAAACTACATGCCTCTGGCCCGAGCCGCAATCTGGGCGCAAAAACCAGATATATTTGTTGCCCCCACAGCGGACCCGTCAGATGCTTGGAACGCCACGATGCAGCATTGCGCAAAAGAGGGTGGATGCTGGGTGCTCGGCATCGACACGCCCGTCAAGGTCAAGGATTACCCCGAGGATCTGCCGGGGCGCGATCGCGTGTCAGCCGCCAAGGACGACTGGCGAAGACCGGGCAATGGCATTATCTGCGATCCATTCGGTGGGATTGCGGCAGGCGTGATGCGCCGTGAATACGGGCTTTTGCACGCCGAGGCTGACTTGGCGATGATTGCGCAGGCCCGTCGTTTTTTCGACTGCTGCGGACATTATGCGCGCCCCGATCTGTTTCAGCTGACAGTCGATACAACGTCAAAAACTCCGGTCGTTTTCAAATGAAACTTGCTCTCGTCGTTCCGCTACTGACCCTCGGTGCGACCGTTTCCCACGCTCAAACGAACGTCGACGCCCTGTTCGACCTGCTCTGCGGGCGGACGGTCCATTTCTACGATGGCTCCGGCAACCAGATCGAATACACGTCCGGCGATGGCACGGCGTATTTGTGGTTTCACGACCTGCCCGAGGTGATCGTCGGCACATGGGGCGTCTATGCCGATGCGGAGGTGGAGCGCCGCCAATCCCGGGGCGGCGGCGCGGAAGGTCGCGATGGCGACCTGCGGGCGGAGGATTTCCTCAGTGGCCCGACGTTCGGCGCACAAGTCTGCTATGAATACCCCCCCGGCGCGTTTGGCCCAACGGATACCGGCGGTTTCCACTGCTTCGACGAGGTGCAGCTGTTCGAGACCGTCGTGAACGGCGGCGTCTTCCCCGGTGACCGCTACGGCTTGCAGGACGGCGAGCCGCCATTCACCTTGCCCGAACACCCGTTTGTGGAGCTGGAAAGCTTCGACGCCGATTTCCCGCAACTCCCGCCCGAGCCCGCCTGCGGTTTGCCGATTTCATGATCCGCGCAATTGTCTTCCTCTTGATACTCGTCCTGCCTGCGCAGGCTCAGGACTTCCGGGGTTTGATACATGGCATGGCAACTTCCAAACCTGCGCGATTGGGTGAACCGCTGGATTTACGAACCCAAGACGGCGTCAATTCCGCGCTGTCCCCGCTTCCATTTGAGCGCACGTCTGGCGTCATGCCCGCGGCCGGCGAAATAATCGTGATCGCCTCGTCTGCCTTTGCAACCACACCCTTGCAGCCATCCCCGTCTGATGGGCTGCAAGTCGGAGAGACGACGTTGAGCGAGGCAATAGCCGTTGCAGGCTCAGAAGGGTTCGCATTTGAATTAGCAGAGTCGTGGCAAGGGCGTCCGACAGGCGGCAGTTTTCTGTCTTTCACGCTGGCCGATCATCCTGAGTTAGGTCTCATTCTTGCGGTTTTCGGCCAACCGGACCCCGATCGTGTCGGCGACATCACCGACGTGGCAGACAAACTGCAAGACGCTACTGTGCTATCCGCCACAGTGTACGACCAATCGAGTATCGCGCGATATCCGATGCTGGCGGAGATGCCGCGGACCCCGCCACCACCAGATGCCTCGCCCTTCGCCCTGCTATTGGCCGAAGCCTTTCCCCTTATCGAAATCCCGCAATAGGAAACCCGCCCATGTCCCCGCTGAAAATCGACCAAGGCGCCAGCAGCCACTCTGCCTACGACCTGCGCTCTCACCTATCCGATGAGATCGAGACCCATACCCTTGCCATCCTGGTCGAAAACGAACCAGGCGTGCTGGCGCGCGTCATCGGCCTGTTCTCGGGGCGCGGTTACAACATCGAAAGCCTCACGGTGGCCGAGGTGGACCACGGCGGGCATCGGTCTCGGATCACCATTGTCACCAGTGGCACGCCGCAGATCATCAACCAGATCAAGATGCAGCTGGAGCGGATGGTGCCGGTGCACGAGGTTCAGGACCTCACTGTCGAGGGCCCGTTCGTGAGCCGCGAATTGTCGCTGATCAAGGTCGTCGCCAGGGGCGAGCACCGGGTGGAGGCGCTGCGCATCGCAGAGATATTCCGTGCCAATGTGGTCGACAGCACGCTGGAGTCTTTCGTGTTCGAGATCACCGGCACCCCGGAGAAAGTCGATGCCTTCTGCGTATTGATGCGGCCCCTGGGCGAGGTCACACTGGCGCGCACGGGCGTGGCCGCCATCGCACGGGGTCTCTGAGTTGATCCGCTGGCTGGTAGTGGCGGCGGGTTTGGCCATGGCCTCTCCCGCCTGTGCGCAGACCGTGCGTGGAGTAACCCTGGGTGCGCCATTTGCCGAAGGACAAGCCGCCCCGCTGGACGGTTTGGTTTATGGTGAAACCACCCGCGCCGAATTGCACGCGATGTTCGGATCAGAAGGGGTGGTGTTCCAGGACCGGGGCCGCTTTGCGGAGATCGGCCCACTTGCAGCCTATTTCATCAGCTATGAGGTCGAGGGCAGCGACACGGTGGTGTCGTTCGTCACGATCCAGCCCTTGGCGGAGGCCTCCGCAGAGGCGGCTGACGCGTCGGTACTCGACAGCGTGATCGTGGCCAATGGCACATATCTCAGCCAGATCTGGGGCGTGAACCGAGGGCGCTTACCGGGCTACGCCGCCATCGCCGATCCGTTCACGGACGGCTGATCCAGACCAAGGGCAGTTCGGTGCGGCGATCCGGGACGCCCCGTACAAAAGGCTTGTTCCGCCCGCCACATCGCGTTGGATCAAGACGCGAGGGCCGTCTGCCCCGCCCCCGCGCCTTGTCCCGGCCCTGTCCCGATAATCGCCCGTGGGGTGGGTTGGGACGGGTCGGGATCAATGGGCCTTAGCTGGCCGGGATCAGGCCCGCCTCCTGTGCGGCCGCTATCTCATCAGCGCTCAGCAGGCCATCGGCATCTGCGTCAAGGGCCAGGAACTCTTCCTCGCTGAGCGCAGGCATCAGCACCGTCATTTCGGTGAAGCTGACCATGCCGTCGCCATCGGTGTCGATGCTCTCGGCCTGCCCCATGGCGAGGCTCGCGCCTCCGACCAGGAGCAGGAAAGACGAGGCCAGAGTGACCGCCGCAAGGCGGGGTTTGTCGAATTCGGATCGCATGGGAAATATCCCTTCAGTTAGGTTTCCGTGTCAGATGCGGCACCGTCATTGGCAGCGCATCTACTAGGGAAGAGGGGTCTGGAGGGTGCTTTCATCCAAGACCGCAGGGCGGCCTGCGCAGATCGGCGGTGCCTTGCCCAAACCCGAGGCAGTGGAGTGCGACGTCCCGCCGAGGCCATCGAGCCTCGGCAAGGGACCGCCCGCAATGGGCGGCAATGAGGCAGAAACCAGACCCCGAGAGCCCCGGCCTTGCGAGACCGGCACGCACAGGCGCAGCGTCCAGAAGCACTCACGGCTCCCTCTTCCGGTCCAAGGTCCACACCCCATGCCCCACCCATCAGATACGCGCGCCGCCGCCCCGAAACTGCCGCTCGAAGACGACGCTTCCGGCGCACTTCCTCACACCCGCATTTTCGCCAATCTGCTGTCGGACCTGCGCACATCCGCACGCCGCCTGGCCCGTTCGGGCGATGACGCCGATGATCTGGTCCAGGATACGCTGCTGCGGGTCTGGTCGCGGATGGCAATGGCTTTGGATGGCGGATCTGATGCCGCCCCCATCGAAGATCTGCGCGCCTACGCCTTCGCCACCCTGCGCCATCGTGCGTTCCAGCGTGGCTCCTTCGCGCCTCCATCCGATGCGGACGCCGACGAGATCGCGGCGCCCCGTGGCTCGGATGGCGCCGCGCGTCTGGCCTGTGCCGAGGCGTTGGAAGCGCTGGCCGGTCTGCCGCACGATCAGCAGGTCTTGCTGCGCCTGCGCGCCATAGACGGGCTAAGCTACGCCGACATCGCGCGCAGGACGGCGCTGCCGATGGGCACTGTGACCTCGCGCCTTGCACGGGGCCGCGCCGCGATGCGCGTGGCGCTGGACTTGCCGCCGGGCGCCCCCGTGACCGATCTGCTTGGCGGTCCCTGAGACGCTGGCCCGATGTCTTTGGGGAAAAGTCAAATGTCGCGAAATGGCAAGACGGATGCGGCGGCCAAAGCGCAGGCTTACAGAGTAAAATCTGCGAGGGAGGCCACGATGCCCGATGATCTGAAGCGACCGCCGGCCTCCGCGCTGGCCGATGTAATGGCCCCCATTGACCGCGCCCGTGGATTGCCCAACGCCCATTACACCGACCCCGATACCATCGCGGCGGAAAATGCCGCGGTCCTGCATGCGGGATGGGCGGCGCTTGCGGTGGGCGCGGAGGTGCCGGAGGCCGGAGACGCCAAACCGATGGAGTTCCTCGGACAGCCACTGCTTCTGGTGCGCGACGGCGACATGACCGTGCGGGTCTTTTTCAACATCTGCCGCCATCGTGGCATGATCCTCGTCCAGACCCCCCGCAAGATCGAGGGCGCGATCCGCTGCCCCTACCATTCCTGGTGCTACGCCAAGGATGGTCGCCTGGTCGCCACGCCCCACGTGGGCGGACCGGGCCAGAACACGCATGCAGGGATTGACCGTGCAACGCTTGGCCTGGCAGAGGTCCGTGCCCATGTCTGGCGCGACATTGTCTTCATCAACCTCAGCGGTGATGCCGCCCCGTTCGCTGAGGTCCATGCAGAACTGATCGCCCGTTGGGCCGAATTCGACCAACCCATGCACCATGGCGGCTTTGACAGCACGTTCACGCTGGATCTCGCCACGAATTGGAAGCTGGCGGTCGAAAACTACTGCGAGAGTTATCACCTGCCGTGGATCCACCCTTCGCTCAACACCTACTCACGGCTGGAAGATCACTACCATATCGAGGCGCAGGACAAGTTCAGCGGCCAAGGCACCTATGTTTATCGCCGGCTCACCGGCGAGGACGGCGCGACATTCCCGGATTTCTCCGGCCTCAGCGCGCATTGGGATGCAGGCGCTGAATATGTATCGCTCTTCCCCAATGTGCTGCTCGGCGTCCACCGCGACCACGCCTACGCGATAATACTGGAGCCCGTGGCCCACAATCGCACGCGTGAGCATGTGCACATCTACTACCCCACAGCCGACACCAACGAGGATCTGCGCAGGCGCAATGCGCAGCTTTGGAAAGGCGTGTTCGAGGAAGACATCTTTGTCGTCGAAGGCATGCAACGCGGTCGCGCGGCAGATGGATTTGACGGCGGGCGGTTTTCTCCGGCGATGGACGGCCCGACGCATCTGTTCCACGCCTGGGTTGCGGCCCGCGTTGACGCCGCCAATGGCTGAAGACCGCTTTGACGCTGCAATGCGCGCGGCCGGGCAAACGGGCGATTGGGCCGAGGTCATTTCGATGTACATCGACGCCGCTGTGGGCGAGGCAGAGGCCTTCAACCTGACCCATGCGTATATTCACGCGCTCGAAGCAAGTGATCCGCGATCGGGTCCGTTGAAGCAGCGGCTGATCGCCCTTGGAGCCGAGGTGCCTGATACTCCATAGCGCTTGGTGCCTATCTGGATGCCCAGACCGCCTGGCGCACCCGGAAGGCCCGCAGGCTGGCAAGCACCGCCCAGGCGAAAAAGAGCGGCCAGAACACTGGTTTGTAATTCATTGGATGGCACCCCCGCGACGGTCCGGCGGAAAACGCGTCGCGCAGCGCGTCTCCGAAACCGTCATTGCGCGACCCCGGCGTTATGGCAAATATGGTTTGCCCGGCGCCGGGGGCTGACGTCCGCGTGAACACCAGTGTCCCGCGCTCCTCCATCAGATCGATGGTCAAATCGACACCCTGCGCGCGCTCCCTGCATTTGCACCAGGGTGGCAAGGCGCACGCACAGGTTATCGGCAGAATAGGACAGAACCCCGGACGGCTCCAACGCCCAACAGCCGGTCGATCTGGCGCGCTGCGGGGCCGTCGTCTTCGTTATCCGGGTCAGCATAAGACCCTGGCGGATCAACTCCGGGTGCCAAGGATCACACGCACATAGTGTTGCGTTTCGTTGAAAGGCGGCACGCCTTCGTGCAGTTCCACGGCTCCGGGACCTGCGTTGTAGGCCGCCAGCGCCAGCCGCCATGTGCCGAAGCGGCGGTATTGCTGCGCCAGATAGCGCGCCCCGCCATCGAGGTTGGCAATTGGATCCATGGGATCGATGCCGAGGATATCGGCCGTTTCCGGCATCAGCTGCGCCAGGCCAAGCGCGCCCGCACTGCTGACTGCGCCGTTGTTCCAACCGGATTCCTGCTGCACAAGGCGCAGGAACAGATCTTCCGGAATGCCATGACGCCGCGCGGCGGAGCGAGCGACTTCAAGGAACGGGCCATCATAACCGCCCTCGTAGTCCGGTAGGATACGCGACTCGAGAGGGTTCGGGCGCAGCCGCGCGGAGTTCTCGTACTGCGTCGCCGCACGTCCATCCAGCACGCCCATCGCACGATCCAGACGGTCCAGCCCGGTCTGAGCAAAAGCCGGCCCCGAAGCCGACAGCACAAGCGGTGCACTGCAAAAAATGGCGAGAAGCGAGAGGATCTTCGACAAGGGAGCCTCAAAACAGGACGTTTCCAATCGCGCTTCTATAGCGTGTTGGCGCACAGTTATCCAGTGTGCAGACGGCTGACGCTGAGGGCGCGATTCACCGTGGGCCCGGTTTAGGGTTTTCTTAACCTTGATCGGGTGGTCTAACCGGGTGAACGCCCGCGCAGGTGGAATCGCCGCGACATGCATGGGGCAGTGGATATTCAGGGGGAAGTCAGATGGCCGGGTCCGTCAACAAAGTAATCATCGTCGGCAATCTGGGACGCGACCCGGAAGTGCGGTCATTCCAGAACGGCGGCAAGGTGTGCAACCTGCGCATCGCCACGTCCGAGACCTGGAAGGACAAGAACACGGGCGAGCGCAAGGAGCGCACGGAATGGCATTCCGTCGCGATCTTTCAGGAGGGTCTGGTGCGGGTCGCCGAGCAATACCTGCGCAAGGGCTCCACGGTCTATATCGAGGGCAAGCTGCAAACCCGGAAGTGGCAGGATCAAAGCGGAAACGACCGCTACTCGACCGAAATCGTGTTGCAGGGCTATGACGGCGTGATGACGATGATCGGCGGACGTGGTGACGGCGGTGGTGGCAGTGGCGGCAACTATGGCGGTGGCGGTGGCGGTGGCGGCTATGACGATCGTGGCAGTTCCGGCGGCGGGTTCGGCGGTGATGATCGCGGCGGTCAGGGCGGTGGATCCGGCGGCGGTGGCGGCGGATTTGGCGGTGGGTCTGACCTGGATGACGAGATTCCGTTCTGACGGACTTTTGCGTCCTGCCGACGTCAAACTATCCAACCGATGCGCCCTGTGGTTGGTTGGGGATTGAGTTGTATTTGGCAAGATGAACGAGGGAGGCGGCGCGCTCCCCGCTGACCGGAATGTCCGATGCAGCCTGTGAACCCGAACTTTTCCGCGACATTCCCGCCTCCGGTGATGGAGGCGCGGCGCTGGATTGACGGTGCCGTTTTCGCACCAGAGCGCCCGTTGATGAACCTGAGCCAGGCCGCCCCCGTGGACCCGCCGCCCGAGGGGTTGATGCGGGCGATGGCGGATGCGATCCTGACCGATGCGTCGGCGCATCTTTACGGACCGGTGTTAGGTCATGCGGAGTTGCGGGCCGAGTTGGCGGCGCAGACATCGGCGATCTACGCAGGCCGCATAGTACCTGCGCAGTTGGCGATCACCGCGGGCTGCAATCAGGCATTCACCGCCGTCATGTCCACCATCGCGCAGGCAGGCGATGAGGTGATCGTGCCGTTGCCGTTCTATTTCAACCATCAGATGTGGCTGGATATGCAGAACGTTCGGGCCGTCTACCTGCCCAGTGGCGATGATTTATTGCCGGACGCCGACCGCGCGGCGACGCTCATCACCGAGCGCACCAGGGCCATAGTCCTAGTGAGCCCCAACAATCCAGCCGGCATCGAATACGCGCCGTCCGTGCTGGCCGCTTTCCGCGATCTCGCCCGCACCCATGGCCTCGCGTTGATCGTGGATGAAACCTATCGCGATTTCCACTCCAGCGATGCCGCCCCCCATGATCTGTTCACCGATCCCGACTGGGACGATACCTTCATTCACCTCTATTCCTTCTCCAAGGCCTACCGCCTGACCGGCCACCGTGTCGGAGCCATCGCAGCCAGCGAAGCGCGCTTGACGGAGGTTGAGAAATTCCTCGACACCGTCGCGATCTGTCCGCCGCAGGTCGGCCAGATCGGCGCGCTCTGGGGGATGCGAAACCTCAGCGATTGGCTGGCGGGCGAACGGTTGGAAATCCTCGCTCGGCGCGACACGATCCGGCAGGGGTTCGGGCAATTGCCCGACTGGCAGATCCTCGGCTCCGGCGCTTATTTTGCCTATGTGCGCCACCCCTTCGACGTGCCCTCGGACGTGGTCGCCCGGCGGTTGGTGCGGGAGGCGGGTCTTCTGGTGCTGCCCGGCACGATGTTTGGCCCGCGACAAGGTCCCGGACGCACTCAGGGAGGCTCCGGGCAAGCCGAAGCAACCCTTCGCATTGCCTTCGCAAACGCGGACCGTGCGGGTCTTGGCGATCTTGTGACCCGGCTGGCCGCTGTCACGCCCTGATTGACTTGCCCCCGGGCGGTTGAGTGCGTATCGGTTGGTCGAAAGAAACTGACCCAGTCGAAAGGGCCTGCCCCATGGCCAAATCCGCCTCAAAAAAAGTGTCCAACATCTTCGTATGGATTTTGATGGGCCTTCTGTTCGTCGCACTTGCGGGCTTTGGTATCGGGTCGTTCAGCGGCGGCGCATCGCAAGTCGGCTCGGTTGGTGATCAGGAGATCACGGCAGAAGATTACTTCCGTGCCCTTAACAACGAAATCAACGCGCAGATTGCCCAGTCGGGCCAGGCCGTGTCGTTTGCAATGATCCGGGCGCGTGGCATTGACGAGCAGGTCCTCTCAGGCCTGATCGCGCGCGCTGCACTGAGCAATGAGGCCGATGAGATGGGGATCTCGGTGGGCGACCGCGAAGTGGCGAGCCAGATCTCGCAGGTCGGGGCATTCCAGGACACCACCGGAACCTTCGACCGCGCGACATACGAATTCGTGCTGGCACAACAAGGCGCTGGCCCGCGTGATTTCGAGGAGGACACGCGCGAGGATGTGTCCCGCGCCCTGCTGCAAGCTGCCATTATCGGCGGCCTCACCCCGCCCCCGATTTTTGCCGAAACCATCGCCGCCTATCAAGGGGAAACGCGCGATTTCACCCGCCTCACCGTCACCCGCACCGAATTGGAAGGCGGATTGCCGGAACCGACTGAGGCAGAGCTTGCCGCCTATTACGAAGAATTTCCGGACCGTTTTACGCGACCTGAAGCGCGCCGCATCACTTACGCCTGGGTCATTCCGTCCGATATCATGGACGATATGGAGATTGATGAAGACACCCTGCGGGACCTCTACGACGCACGGTCCGATGAATACATCCAACCTGAACGGCGCCTGTTGGAACGTCTGGTATTCGGTTCCGAAGAAGAGGCTCAGGCCGCATACGATGCCATTGCCGCAGGAGACACCGATTTCGACGCGCTGCTCGAAGAGCGCGACCTGACGCTGGACGATGTGGACATGGGCGAGGTCTCGGCAGGTGACCTCACCCCCGCGGCGAGCGCCACGATCTTCGCCGATACCCAGAGTGAGATCATCGGGCCCGTTGCCTCCAACCTCGGCCCTGCACTCTTCCGCATCAACGCCGTGCTGCAAGCCAACGAGGTCCCGTTCGAGGACGCCCGCGAAGACCTCCGTGCAGAGTTGGCCGCGGAAGCCGCGCGCCGCAGGATCGACGCCATGCGCGAGGAGGTGGATGATCTTCTGGCCTCGGGCGCAACCCTGGAAGAACTGGCCGCGGACACCGATATGGTCATCGACACGATCAACTATACTGTCGCGTCCGAAGACGGCATCGCCGCCTACGAAAACTTCCGCGACGCGGCGGTTGCGGTAAGCGAAACGGATTTTCCGGAATTGCTGGACCTCAGCGATGGCGGGCTCTTTGCCCTGCGTCTGGACGAGATCGTGCCGCCAACCCTGCCGCCGCTCGATGAGATCACCGAGGATGTCGCCGCCGCATGGGAAGCCACCGCTCTGCGCGACGCGGTTGCAGAGCGCGCGATTGAACTGAGCGGACTGATGGCCGAGGGCGTTCCCCTTGAAGACATCGGCGAGACATCGACAGAGCGATTGATCCGCCGCCAGGACCTGCTGCCGGATCTGCCACCGACCACCGTGGCACAGGCATTCCAGCTTGACGCGGTTGGCGATGTCGTCGTGATCCCAGGCGCGCAGGCCGCCGTAGTCGTGCGGCTCGATGCGATCAATTCCGCCGCGCGTGACGCACCCGATACCTCGATCATCCTGACACTTCTGGAGCAGACGATCGCTCAATCAATGGCCACCGATATTTTCGAAGCCTACGGTCAGGCGCTGCAACTGAATGCCGGGATCTCCACCAACCAGGGCGTGATCAACTCCGTCCATGCTGCGTTCCCGTAACGGGGTCCGGAATGGCGCAACTCTCTGATTTCGCGGCTTTCGCGGCCGCCTGGGACCGGGGCGAGAACCAACTGGTGCACGCGCGTCTCGCTGCGGATCTGGACACGCCCGTCTCGGTGATGCTGAAGCTGACGGACGCCGGGCGCGACGCGTTCATCCTCGAGTCGGTGACAGGCGGTGAAGTCCGGGGGCGCTACTCGATAATTGGCCTCAAACCCGATCTGGTCTGGGAATGCCGTGGCGAGCAATCGCGGATCAATCGCGCCGCGCGCTATGATCGAGAGACATTCGAACCCTGCGATCAGCCCCCACTCGATACCATCCGCGCACTTCTGGCCGAAAGCGCCATCGCCATGCCCGCTGATCTGCCCGCCGCCGCCGCGGGCCTCTTCGGCTACCTCGGTTACGACATGATCCGGCTGGTCGAACATCTGCCGGACGTGAACCCCGATCCCCTCGGCCTGCCCGACGCCATCCTGATGCGCCCCTCCGTGGTCGCGGTCCTCGACGGTGTCAAAGGCGAAGTCACCATCGTCTCGCCCGCGTGGCAATCGAGCGGCCTGTCCGCGCGCGCCGCCTACGCCCAGGCGGCCGAGCGGGTGTCCGACGCCTTGCGCGATCTGGAACGCGCGCCCGCGTCGGCGTCGCGGGAACTGGCCGACGCGCAACCGCTCGGCGAACCGGTCTCGAACTTCACCCGCGCCGATTACCTCAATGCCGTGGAAACCGCCAAGGACTACATCCGCGCGGGCGATATTTTTCAGGTGGTCCCGTCGCAACGCTGGACGCTGGATTTTCCCACTGCGCCTTTCGCGCTCTACCGCGCGCTGCGCCGCACCAACCCCTCGCCCTTCATGTTCTACTTCAACTTCGGCGGCTTTCAGGTCGTCGGCGCCTCGCCGGAAATCCTGGTGCGCGTGTTCGACAATGAGGTCACCATTCGCCCCATCGCAGGCACCCGACCAAGGGGCAAGACCCCGGCTGAGGACGACGCGCTGGAGGCCGACCTGATGGCGGACCAGAAAGAGCTGGCAGAGCATCTGATGCTGCTGGACCTGGGCCGCAACGATACTGGCAAAGTCTCCAGGATCGGCACAGTCCACCCAACGGAAGAATTCATCGTCGAGCGCTATTCCCATGTCATGCACATCGTCTCCAATGTGGTGGGCGAGCTATCCGACGACCACGACGCCCTCTCGGCTCTGCTCGCAGGACTTCCGGCAGGAACCGTCTCAGGTGCCCCGAAAGTGCGCGCGATGGAAATCATTGACGAGCTGGAGCCTGAGAAACGCGGCGTCTACGGTGGTGGTGTCGGCTACTTCTCGTCGGGCGGCGATATGGACATGTGCATCGCGCTGCGTACAGCCGTGATCAAGGACGAAAAACTCTACATCCAGGCAGGCGGTGGCGTGGTCTATGACAGTGACCCGGACGCAGAGTTCGAAGAAACCGTGAACAAATCCCGCGCCATCCGAAAAGCGGCTGAAGACGCCAGCCTGTTCACGCGCGGCAACGGCTAGGTCACTCCCCCGTTCATCTTGCCCGATACAACTCCGGGGGTAGCGTTCGTTTTCCCTGAAAAAGAACGCCAGGGGGCCGCGCCCCCTTTTCCTGAAAAAAATTGTGCGAAAGCACTCCTTTCTTAAACTCTATCGCCCCGCAGCCCTCTCGATCGTGGCAGACAACGGAGCCAAAGCGACGCCCTCGGACCGGCTTCCCAGGGCCCAGGAAAACAATGCCGTCACCGTGTCGGGCCGGGTATGACCCACCACGATCACGGCCCCCTCCTGGGCCGCACTGAACTCAGCCCGTCCGAGAAACCGCGTGATCACCGTGGCGCGCTGGTTCTCGTCATCCAAAAGCCGGAATACTGTCGCTCCGGGCACGCCCAGACGGTTCGCAGATTGCTCTGCCGCGTTCAGCCCGCGCGGAAAGGCGACCAGACCGTGGCCGCTCTCGGCCAGCGCACCCACCACGGCGTCCAGCACCGGGCGATCGGCCTGAATGCGGCTTTCGGGCGTATCGAGTACCGCCACGGCCTCCGGCAAGATCTCCTGGGCCGCCGAGAGCGCCACTTCGACATCCGTCGCCGTGGCCCCGTCCACAATCATCGAGCCGAGGATCACCACTTCAAATCCTGCTGCCCGGTACTGCGCCGCGCGCGCCGCCGCGTCGGGTTGCAGCGGGTCGATGGCGAAGGCCACCGGGAAGGTGAACCGGGTCAGTGTGGAGACATCGATCCGTCCGTCGGGTTCATCAATCAACACGACAGCCAGCAACGGCCGCGTATCGTCCGCGTCAAACTCCGCCGCAAAGGCACGTATTGCGGGCAGCGGACCATCTTCGATCGTCGGCTGCTCCTCAGACGCGGGCGCCTCAACCACGTCCTCCGTTGCGGGTTCGGCACCCGGGATCGCCTGCGGCAGGTCCGACGTCCGTGGGAACCCCGGAGATCTCAGCGCCGCGACACCGTCGGGCGGGGCCTGAGGCGTCTGCGGCAGCGTCAACTCCGCCTCGCCCGACCCGTCCCCGATGCTCGGGAACCTCGGGGTTTGCAGCGGCACCGCTTCCGGCTCGGGGGTGACCACTGCGATGACCGCGTCCGGTTCGGCCTCGGCCACGTCCTCTCCGAGGTCGTCACCGACCACGTCAGGGGAAACAGCTTCCGCCACTGCATCTTCAACCGGCGCCGACAGTGTCGTATCGACGTCGGGCGTGGTGCTGGCATCGGGCTGGCTTAACGCCGCCGGGCCGACAGCCGACGCCGGGGCCAGGTCCGACGCGGGACTCGCAGGGGCTGCACCGGGATCGGCCGAGAGGCTGAGGGCCGCCGGCGCATCCGCCCCCACCGCTGGCTGCGCGGCGGTGCTGGTGTCCAATGTCGGGGCCGTGACGTCGGAGGCCAAAGCCGGCGCTTGTGGTGCAGACCCTGCGGGCGCGGTCTCGGCCGAGGGCAAAGCCGCTTCCGGTTCCGGTGGGGGGCGGTTGAATTCCGTGCCTGCGGGCAGCGGGATTTCCGTTGCGGGTGCGGCGCTCTCGGCCGGAACCTCCTGCGCTGGCGCGGGATCGGCGGCAGGTTCGACTGGGGCCGCGTCTACCGGTGCGGGCTCGTCAGTCGCATCTTCGACAGCGGCGGCTGGCGCAACGCCATCCGGCTCCTCCCGCGCGACCGGGTCGACGACAGGATCACCCGCGCCAGAGGCAGGGCCGTCACCCACAATCTCCATGCCCGCACGCGGCGGCAGGGGCGTGCTCAGTGACACCGCAGCCACACCCACGGTCGCCACGACCAATCCCGACAAAATTCCAACACTCAGACCGCTCATCGTCCTGCTCCTGTTCGCATGGGTCAGGATTTGCTCCCGGCCCTTGCTCTCACCGCGTTCCATCCGCCAAATGACGCGCGTCTGCTTGACCGCCGCCCCTGGCTTTGAAACATGTATAGCGCCGGAGCGCGCTTTGGGCCATACGTCTCGCGGACGACCGGCGGCTCCACCTGTTTTTGGACAGGTCGCGTCGCGGCCGTGCACAAGGGACACGATGGAATGCTTCTTCTGATCGATAACTACGACAGCTTCACCTACAATCTCGTCCACTATCTGGGCGAGTTGGGCGAAGATATCCGCGTTGTGCGCAACGACAAGATCACTGTGCAGGCGGCCATGGCCAGTGGCGCCAGCGGTATCGTGCTTAGCCCCGGACCCTGCGATCCGGCGCAGGCGGGGATCTGCCTGGCGCTGACCGAAGCGGCGGCTGGCGCGGGCCTGCCGTTGCTCGGCGTGTGCCTTGGCCACCAGACGATCGGCGAAGCCTTCGGCGGCAAGGTCGTCCGCCATCATGAGATTGTGCACGGCAAACCCGGCTCCATCCGCCATGCAGGCAAGGGCGTGTTCCGGAGCCTGCCTTCGCCGCTGTCCGGCACGCGCTATCATTCGCTGGTGGTGGAACGTGCCACCCTGCCCGACTGCCTTGAGATCACCGCTGACCTGGAGGACGGCACCATCATGGGCCTGCGCCACCGCGACTTGCCGATCGAGGGCGTGCAGTTCCACCCCGAAAGCATCCGGTCCGAACACGGCCACGCGATGCTGCAAAACTTCCTTGATCTGACCAAGACGAGTATCCCTGCATGAACACGTCCCGCCGCCCCGACCCCGCCGATCCCGGCACTGCCAAAAGGCCCTCCGACGCGATGAAACCGATCATCTTTTCGGCCTCCGAGGGCCCATTGTCGCGCGCCCAGGCCGAAGAGGCGTTCGAGTTGATGTTCGAGGGCGCAGCCACGCCGGCCCAGATCGGTGGCCTGATCATGGCGATCCGCGCGCGCGGTGAAAGCGTTGCCGAATACGCCGCCGCTGCGAAGGTGATGCGCGACAAATGCATCCCCGTGGCCGCGCCCGAGGGCGCGATGGATATCGTGGGAACGGGCGGCGACGGGATGGGCACGCTCAACATCTCCACCGCGACAGCCTTTGTCGTCGCAGGCGCGGGCGTGCCCGTGGCCAAGCACGGCAACCGAAACCTCAGCAGCAAATCCGGCGCGGCGGACGTGCTGGGGGCCATGGGGATCGAGGTCATGGTCGGCGCCGATGTGGTGGAGAGGTCCATCGCGGAGGCCGGCATCGGCTTCATGATGGCCCCGATGCACCACCCGGCGGTGAAACACGTCATGCCGATCCGGCAGGAATTGGGCTGCAAGACGATCTTCAACATCCTCGGGCCGCTGACCAACCCCGCAGGCGTCAAACGGCAGTTGACCGGCGCCTTCGCCATCGACCTGATCTACCCGATGGCCGAGACGCTGAAGGAACTTGGGTCCGAGGCCGCCTGGCTGGTCCATGGCTCGGACGGAACCGATGAGATTTCGATTTCAGGCACCACGGCGGTGGTTGAGCTGCGTGACGGCAAACTGCGCTCGCGCGAGGTTCATCCCGAAGACGCAGGGCTAAGCGTGCATCCGTTCCGCGATATCCTCGGCGGCACACCGGAAGAAAACGCGCAGGCCTTCCGCGCCTTGCTGGACGGCGAACCCGGCGCGTACCGCGATGCCGTGCTGATGAACGCCGCCGCCGCCTTGATCGTGGCCGGGCGCGTGACGGAACTGCGCGACGGGGTCGAAGTGGCCCGCGAAGCGCTCGACAGCGGGGCCGCGAAAACGGCGGTGGAGGCCGTGGCACGGATTACCTCGGCGGCCAGATGACTGCCGCAAGACGAACCGCCGCACGCATCGCGGTCGCGGGTTTTGCCCTGATTGGCGTGGTGCCGCTGGTCATCTCAGGCATCGCTTTTTCAGCGCAATTCAGTGCAACGGCCATCGGACAGGCTTTGGTCGACGACGGCGCGATGACGGCGCAAGGCAGACGCGCGCGTGTCTTCCGTTGAGGTGGGGCAAGCCGGCATCTGCAATCGGCAGCAACCGGGTATTGATTGCACCGTCTACGACGCCTACCTCGGCACTCTCGCATTCGATGCACAAGCGGGTGAACCCGCGCAATCCACACTCCGCCTGCGACCGGAGGAATATCTGCGTTTCCGCTCGGGAGAGGCCCGGGACAGCGTCATCACTGACCAGCCCGCCGCGCCCGGGATCACCAAGCGGCATCGTGGCGACCGCCTCGCGGCGGCCACCGCGGCCTCCCTGTCCACCTGTCCAATATCGCCCTTCAGCTGTTCGGTCTGACGGCCCTGCTGATCGCCGGGACCGCCGCTTTGACCCTGCGCAAACATGCCGACGCGCCCTTGCCTCCCTCGACAGGCACGCCCCCCTGACCTAAGACAACGCCCATGAACACCATTCTCGACAAGATCAAAGCCTACAAGCTGGAGGAAGTCGCCGCCGCGAAAGCTGCGCGACCCCTGGCGGCGGTGGAAGACGCTGCACGCGCCGCCGCGCCGGTGCGAGGGTTCGCCAACGCGCTTTGGACGGCGCAATCCGACGGCTACGGATTGATCGCGGAAATCAAGAAAGCCAGCCCCTCCAAGGGCCTGATCCGCGCCGATTTCGACCCGCCGGCGCTGGCCCGCGCCTATGCCGCCGGGGGGGCGACCTGCCTCAGCGTTCTGACCGACACCCCGTCGTTTCAGGGCGCGCCGGAGTTTCTGATCAATGCCCGCGCTGCCGTATCCCTGCCCTGTCTGCGCAAGGATTTCCTTTATGATACCTATCAGGTTGCCGAGGCGCGGGCCTGGGGCGCGGATTGCATTCTGATCATCATGGCGTCGGTCTCGGACGGTCAGGCGGCTGAGCTGGAAGATGCCGCCCGCGCATGGGGCATGGATGCGTTGATCGAAGTCCACGACGGTGCGGAACTGGACCGCGCAATGGCTCTGACGTCGCCGTTGTTGGGAATTAACAACCGCAATCTGAACACGTTCGAGACGTCGCTTGACACCACCCGCACCCTGGCCGCGCGTGTGCCCTCAGATCGAATGGTGATCTCCGAATCCGGCCTCTTCACAGCCGTCAATCTGGCCGACATGGCAGGTTACGGCGCACGGTCATTCCTGATCGGCGAAAGCCTGATGCGGCAGAACGACGTGGAAGCCGCGACCCGTGCGATGCTGACGGAGCCGGCTTGATGGCAGACCTGACGCATTTCAATGACGCGGGCCAGGCCCACATGGTCGATGTCTCGGACAAACCTGTAACCTCTCGCGTGGCAATGGCCGAGACGCACATTAAGATGACCGCGCAAACCCTTGATTTGGTGCAACAAGGCACTGCCCGGAAGGGCGACGTCCTGAGCGTTGCGCGGCTTGCCGGCATCATGGGGGCCAAGCGCTGTTCCGACCTGATCCCGCTGTGTCATCCGCTGCCGATCACCAAAGTCTCCGTCGATCTGGTGGCCGATGCCGCCCTTCCCGGCGTGCGGATCACGGCGACCGTCAAGACCACCGGGCAAACCGGCGTGGAGATGGAGGCTCTGACCGCCGCATCCGTTGCGGCGCTGACGGTCTACGACATGCTGAAAGCCGCCGAGAAGACGATGGAGATCGGTGGTCTGCGGGTGGTGCTGAAAGATGGTGGCAAATCTGGACGGTTTGAGGCCGCTCCCATGGGGCACACCGAGGCCTCGGAATGATCTCCGTCGAAGACGCCCTGAAAGCCTGTCTTGATCTTGCTCAACCCGTCGGGACGGAGACCGTAGCACTCACGGAAGCCGGGGGACGGGTCCTCGCGCAGCCCGTCACGGCCTCGCGCGATCAACCGCCGTTTTCCGCCTCCGCCATGGATGGCTATGCCGTGCGCGATGTCGAAGCCATTCCCGGACGGCGTCTGAAAGTCATCGGAGAGGCTCCCGCGGGTCACTATTGGTCCGGTCGCATCGGCCCCGGCGAGTGCCTGCGCATCTTTACCGGCGCGCCGCTGCCCGAGGGCACGGACCGCGTGGTGATCCAGGAAGATGTGGAGCGCGACGGCGACCGGATTACGCTGGGTCGCAACCTCAGTTCAGGGATGAACGTGCGCCCGTCCGGTGCGGATTTTTTCGCGGGCGACCGGATGGATGCGCCGCGCAGGCTGTCACCCGCCGATGTCGCGCTGGCCGCCGCAATGAATGCGGCCCGCCTGACCGTGTCGCGCAAACCGACGGTGGCGCTGATCGCGACCGGGGATGAGTTGGTGTCACCGGGCGAGGACCCCGGCCCCGATCAGATCATCGCGTCCAACACCTACGGGTTGAAGGCCCGGATCGAGGCGGCCGGCGGTCAGGCGCGTCTGCTGCCGATTGCGCGCGACAGACGCGAGAGCCTGGAGCAGGTTTTTGATCTGGCTGCGGGGGCCGATCTGATCGTGACCGTGGGGGGGGCGTCGGTCGGCGATCATGATCTGGTGGGCGATGTGGCCGCCTCTCGTGGGTTGGACCGCGCGTTCTACAAGGTCGCGATGCGGCCCGGAAAGCCGTTGATGGCTGGGCGCCTGGACGACGCGGTGCTGCTTGGACTGCCGGGCAACCCCGTCTCTGCCATGGTCTGTGGAGAGCTGTTCCTGATCCCGATGCTGCAGGCCATGATGGGCCTGCCCTCCGGTCCCCGCCCGCGTCTGCGGGCCCGTCTCGGGGTCGATCTGGATATGAACGGGCCGCGCGAACACTACATGCGGGCCGAGGTGTCGCCCGGCGATACCCTGCCGGTGATAACGCCCTACAATCGTCAGGACAGCTCCCTGCTGACCGTCCTGTCCGGAGCCTCCGCCCTGCTGGTGCGCCCCGTCGACGCGCCGCGCGCGCGCAATGGCGACGTGGTGGAATTTATTCCATTGGCTGGTTTGTTTTCATGATTCGTTGACAGATTGTTCCGAACAGGGATAGAACATATCCAGAACGGGTGCGGGAACGCGCACCTTTGGGTCCAATCACCGGGCGACAGCCCCGGAATTCTGAGGGAGACGGGCATGCTGACGCGCAAACAACGCGATTTGCTGGAGTTCATTGCCAAGCGGATGCAGAAAGATGGCGTGCCGCCGTCGTTCGACGAGATGAAAGAGGCGCTGGATCTGCGCTCCAAATCCGGCATTCACCGTTTGATCACGGCGCTGGAAGAGCGCGGGTTTATCCGCCGTCTCGCCCACCGCGCCCGCGCGATCGAGATCGTGAAGATGCCGGAAGCGATGGAAAAGGGGTTTTCCCCCCGCGTCATCGAAGGCGATCGAAGCGACAAACCTGCGAACGCGATGCCAGTGGCTGTGGCCGCCGCGCGCGACGTGCCGGTGATGGGCAAGATCGCCGCCGGTGTGCCGATCGAGGCGATTTCCGAAGTGGCCTCTCATGTGGCGGTGCCCGAGCAGATGCTGGGTCACGGAAAAAGTCACTATGCCCTGGAGGTCAAAGGCGATTCAATGATCGACGCGGGCATCAATGATGGTGACGTGGTGGTGATCGAGGAAGGCACCAGCGCCGACAATGGCGATATCGTCGTGGCTTTGGTGGAAGACAGCGAGGCAACCCTGAAGCGGTTCCGCCGCAAGGGCGGGATGATTGCCCTGGAAGCTGCCAACCCGGCCTATGAGACGCGCGTCTTCCGCGATGATCAGGTGAAGGTACAGGGCAAGCTTGTGGGTCTGATCCGCACCTATTGACCCCGCGCTCCCGGCTCCGCCTCGCAACGATCACGGGCGTAGAACCACGGGTACCCAGACCCTGCGGCGCCGACGACCTCGATCACATCATCCGCCGCACACAACTCCTGCGTCACGTCCACACCAAACGCCGCGCGACCGGATCAGCCCTTGCGCCACGAACCGCCGTCAGGGTCGCCACAGGGTTGTCGCAGGGTTGTCGGCAACCCGCAGATTGCGTCCGAACCAAGCAAGGGCACTTGCCGTTTCCCGACGCACCATTGCCGTGGCGACCCGCAGGCCCGCAGCGGTAAATTCGCCGCCCGACCATTGCAGCCGCCGGACCACCGCCCTAGCTTGCGACCAAATCCATACCCCCCCCAAAGGATGCCCATGCCCGATCTTGCCCCGCAGGCCGTACATCTGGATGATTACACGCCCTATCCGTTCCGCATCGACCACGTGGATCTACATTTCGATCTGCATCCAACCGCCACGCGGGTCCGCTCTGCCCTGACGATGATCGCGCAGGAACCGGAGCGTGATCTTGACCTGATGGGCGAGGGTCTGACCCTTGTGGCCGACAGTCACGGCGTTGCGAACATCGCCATCGACGGCACGCCGGTTGCCTATACCGATCTGGCACCCGATATGCCGCCCTATGCCGAGGGCATCCGCATCGACGCCGTTGATATCCCCGTCGGGACCTTCACCCTTTCCGTCGAGGTCGAGATCAATCCTCAGGCCAATACCGCGCTCGAAGGGCTCTATATGTCGAACGGCATGTATTGCACCCAATGCGAGGCCGAAGGCTTTCGCAAGATCACCTACTACCCCGACCGCCCCGACGTGATGGCGCCGTTCACTGTGACCATCGACAGTGCCCTGCCGGTGCTGCTGTCCAACGGCAACCCGGCCACGTCGGAAACTTCCGGCGCCCGGTGGGTCGATCCATGGCCCAAACCGGCATATCTGTTCGCACTGGTGGCGGGCGATCTGGTGGCCCATTCCGACACCTTCACGACCGCGTCGGGCAGGTCCGTGGACCTCAACATCTGGGTGCGCAAAGGCGACGAGGACAAATGCGCCTACGCCATGGATGCGCTGAAACGGTCCATGCGCTGGGACGAGACCGAATATGGCCGCGAATACGATCTGGACGTGTTCAACATCGTCGCCGTCGATGATTTCAACATGGGCGCGATGGAGAACAAGGGGCTGAACATCTTCAACTCCTCCTACGTTCTCGCAACGCCCGAAACCGCGACTGACCAGAATTACGCGTGGATCGAAACGGTCGTCGCCCATGAGTATTTCCACAACTGGACCGGCAACCGGATCACCTGCCGCGATTGGTTCCAACTGTGCCTGAAGGAAGGGCTGACGGTGTTTCGCGATCAGCAGTTCAGCGCCGATATGCGCTCTGCCCCGGTGAAACGGATCGAGGACGTGATCAAGCTGCGCGCGCGCCAGTTTCGCGAGGATGCCGGGCCGCTGGCCCATAACGTGCGGCCGGAATCCTTTATCGAGATCAGCAACTTCTACACCGCTACCGTTTACGAGAAAGGCGCAGAGGTCATCGGGATGCTGCGCACCTATCTGGGGGCCGACCTCTACCGCGCGGGGTGTGAATTGTACTTCGACCGCCATGACGGGCAGGCCTGCACCATCGAGGATTGGCTGGCCTGCTTTGAGGAGGTTGCCGTAACGGACCTCAGCCAGTTCAAGCGCTGGTATGGTCAGGCGGGCACGCCTCGGGTGCGTGCCGATTGGCACCGTGACGGCGATACGCTGCACCTGAACCTGACCCAAAAGGTGCCCCAAACCCCCGGACAGCCGGTCAAGGAGCCGGCCAAGATACCCGTCCTCATCGGCCTGCTGGCAGAGGACGGCACGGAATTGCTGCCCTCCACGCTCATTGATCTTGATCGTCCCGCGCTGGACCTGTCGTTCGACCTCAGGACCCTCGCAAACGGCCCGGTGCCGGGTCGCATCGTGCCATCACTGCTGCGCGGTTTCTCTGCACCAGTGATCCTTGATGCGGATCTGACCACCCATGATCGTGCTATTTTGCTGGCCCATGACACCGATCCGTTCAACCGCTGGGAGGCCGGGCGCAGTCTGCAGCGTGAAATTCTGGTCGAGGAGCTGACCTCGCGCGCGCCATCCTCCAAGCAAGACATGGTCTGGGAGGCCCTGGGCCGCATGATGTCCGACGAGACGCTTGATCCCGCCTTCCGCGCGCTGGTTATGGCCTTTCCGTCGGAGGATGACCTCGCCACTGCACTGGTCGATGCGGGCGCGGTGCCGGACCCATCGGCGATCGCGACAGTTCGCAATGCCCGGATGGAGGCGCTTGGCACCTATCACCTGCAACCGCTGACCGGCCTCTACGCCGCCATGTATCCCGGCGACGACTATTCGCCTGATGCGGTCAGCGCCGGCAAACGCGCCCTGCGCAACACGGCTCTCAGACTGCTCAGTAACGCGCGCCACCTTGATCTGGCCCGCGCGCAGTTTGAGCGCGCCACCAACATGACGGATCAACTTGCGGCGCTTGCGGTCCTGATCTCCTGTGGGGACACGGACGCCGCGCAGGCGTTTGAGGCACAGTGGCGTGAGGACCGTCTGGTGATGGACAAATGGTTCATGATCTCGGTCGCCAGTGCGCCCGCAGGTGACGCTCTGGGCATCGCCCGAACCCTGACCAGGCACCCGCTCTTTGACTGGAAAAACCCCAACCGCTTCCGGTCGCTCGTGGGCGGCCTTATCGCCAACCCCGCCGCCTTTCACGCCGCGGATGGCGAGGGCTACCGCTTTGTTGCGGATTGGCTGCTGAAGATGGACAGCGTCAATCCCCAGACCGCCGCCCGCTTGTCCGGTGCGTTCGAGACCTGGCGGCGCTATGATGCCGACCGTCAGGCGCTGATGCACGACCACCTGTCGCGGATGGCGGCAACCACCGCGATCAGCCGCGACCTGGCCGAGATGGTGAGCCGGATGCGCGATGGCTACGCAGGCTAGGGCACAGCGACCCTCGCGGCTCAGAGGATCTGGCGCAGCAGCAGCGTCACGCCGCCGACGATCGCGATCAGGATCGGTTGGTGGATCAGGTAAACGATCAGGCTGTAGCGGCCCGGAATGCTCCAGAGACGCACCGCCGGGGAAATCTCCAACCTGCTGAACCGCGCCCAGAGGCCCGCCCGGCTGGCCCATTTCGACACCGCCATGCCCGCAAGAAACGGGGCGAACCATGGAAAGATCGGCTCGTAGTCCACGGTGTTCGGAACCACGGTCTGTAGCCCCGTCCACCACCAGATCGGCGCATTGAAGGCCTCGGACTTCAGGACGTCGGGCGCGAAGAATACCGCCACGGCCAGCACCGCGATCACCACGATGGGAAGTCGCAGGGCCGCCAGACCCAGCAGGCTGCACAGCGCGATTGAATGCAGAATGCCGAAGAACACGAAGGAATCGGGGAAGGCCACGTAGGTGCCGCCGCTCACAAGAACTGCAGCGGCCACCAAGATGGCAAAGCGCCGCCAGAACGCACGCCAGCGAATACCGCTGGCATGGGCCAACCACGTGCCGACGCCGGCGAGAAACAGGAAACTGCCCGCCGTGGCCACGGCCAAGGCCCGCCAGAACCCGGCGATTGTCGTACCAGGCTGGACCCAGCCGAATAGCTCAAGATCGAATACGAAGTGAAACACCACCATGGCGATCAGCGCCAGGGTTCGCACGATGTCGAGCGCGGGTATGCGGGGCCGCAAGGGGACTGCTGTTTGCATCATCATAGATCCCATATCAGGACGGATTGCCGTTGCCCATGGCGCAATCCATCCGCCGCAAGCTCCGCGTCGCAAAAAGATGCCACGCCCGCCCCGTGGGCGTCCCAAGCCTTCCGCATTCTTGGCACATTTCGGGAGCAAACCCACTGTATGTCTGATACATATACATATGCAGCCCGTCCCGGCAGCGCCGGCCTCAGCGTCCTCAGTTTTGCAGGACTGTGCGCCCTCACCGTCTTTCTTTGGCAAGTTTCCCCCGGCTCGGTTCTTCTGCTGATGATCCCGGCTCTCCTGGTCTGTCTGTGGCAGGTGGTGAATTTACCCACCTACGGCATCAAGATGACGCGCAGCGCCTGGCATGTCTTGGGCGGTCACGATGACCTGGTCATCCCGGTGTCCGAAATCGCCTACGTGAAGCTGGCAAATATCGGCACTTCGCAACGCATAAGCCTGATGCTGAACGATGGCAGCGAGGTGGTTTTGCCAGCCGAAGGTCTGCCGAACCCGACGGATCTGATCCGTGAAGCCACGCAACGCAACATTGCCGTGCGCGACACAACCACTGCCGCCTAAAGCCAGAGGGGTCAGGGTCTGGGCAACGGACGGAAATTGCCCCGAGACACGTCCGCAAGCACCGGTGGCGCAGACAATCGCGCCGCCTCCCCCAACCCTGCAGGGCGCATCACCGGACGCGATTGCCGTGGGGGCGGAGCGCAATAGGACTGGTCCCGCACCCAATTGCGCATATCTTCAAGCTTCCGCGCGGAATGAAACGGCCCCCAATCGGCGGCCACGCCCCGCATACCCTCAGAGACGACGTCGTCACGCGGCACCGTGATGGCCATGATCCGAATGCCGCAGCGCAGATTGGCCGCGCCGTTCAGCAGCGCCTCCCCCGACCCCACATCGCAATCGCGCCAGCGCGCCGTGCCCGGCGCGATCTGCACCAGCCCATACCACTGTCCGCCGCCACCGACGGCTCCGGGCCGGTACGTGCTTTCATGCCACGCCAGACTGGAAATCAATCCGGTCCAGAACGCGGCCCGTTGCGCTGGCGACGCGTCCAGATACCCCGGGCACCACGCGCGGATATCACGCGGTTCACTCTCCAGCAGGGCAGCACCGGGTCCGCGAAGCGCCGCCAGGACGGCAGAGGTCCAGCGCGCGCCATTGGGGTGGTCGTCCCAGCGGGCCTCCGGCACCGCCCAGGCATCGCGCAGAACCGGCCGCAGGCTTTGCGCCGGTGCAAGCGCGCTGACCTGTTCCTCAGGTTCTTGCACAAGAACAGGCCCGCCCTCAGTCCCCAAAGACGGCATGTCCGCCACCACATCCGCAGCGACGCCGCCAGACGTCAGGTCGGTCGGGACCTCTGCCGCAGAAATGCCCGCGGCCTCAACCTGTGCACGCCCCGAACCGGGCGCAAACGCCACAATAGCCGAAAGGCCACTCGCCAGGCAGATCAAGCGCAACACGCCCATAGGCAGCCATCCCCCCAAGGTACTGGCAACACCGCGCCATCCTGCCCGATCACAAGGCCAATGATCAAGGGCAGCCACTTTTCGGCAATGCAGCGTTACGCCAACGCGCCCCTCAGAGCGTGCAATAGGGCTGCTGGGAAATCCACGACCGCATCTCTTCGCGCTTGCTGGACTGCACCATCGGTCCCCAGTCAGCGGCCACGCCGCCCCGGCCTGCCGACACAACACCATCGCGCGCGACGGTCGTGGCCCAGATCCGCATCGCGCAGGAAATATTCGCCGCGCCATTGGTCAGGGCCGAGCCCGACGTTGCATCGCACGAATAACTCCGCGCCGTGGCCGGGCTGATCTGCACCAGACCGAACCAGCGTCCGCCGCCGCCCACAGCCTCGGGGTTCCAGGTGCTCTCGTGCCGGGCCAGGGCCGACATCAATCCAACCCAGAACGCTTCCCGATCCGTCTCGGACGCCGTCTCGTAGGCCGGGCACCATTGCGCGATGTCCGCAGGAACGATCGTCGGCAAAACGGCGGCATGGGTTTCCAGCGCCGCGAACGCCGTCGTGGTCCAGTTGGCGGCCTCGGGCCGGTGATCCCAGCGCATGACCAGGTCAGGCACCGGGTCCTCCGCAGCCTCAGCCGACAAGGAGAAGTTGGACAGATTGCAACCTGATAGGCCAAAAGCAAGAACCAGACCAAAGGCGATGCGCGGCGCTGTGAAGGCCGAAGCGAAGGACAAGATGGGCATTTAAATAAACTGACACTGTTACAGACAAGCCGCGATGTGCTGCCAAGTCGGCACGCGCGCAAGTCCACCCCCGGTGAAGCACCCGAAAACAGGCCAGTTTCCGCCCACATATTGCCCGCTCGCCTGTTTCCCTTACCTGCGCTGGTGCCGGGTTTCAGCTACGTCACCAGATATTGAAACCACGTCATTTCTGGATTTCGACCACCCGCTTCGATTTCACCGAATCGAAGGTCTCCACGCGTTCTATCTCCTCACCAACTCCACCGACACGCCCACCGTGAGCCATTTCGACGGCCTGGCCTATGGCTACAGAGGCGTTGACACAGTGATCGGCGCTGACGGCAACGACTGGATTTCCGGTCGACGCGGCGACGACTGCATCACCTTGGACGGTGCCGACGTCACGGTCTATGGCGGCGACACGATCTCTACTGGCGGCGGCAACAACACCGCAGATGGCGGACCTGTCGATATCACGACCACTATCCTCACCTGCGATGTGATCATCACTGCGGCAGGCAATGCCGACGCAATCGTGCCGGAGGACGCCGCCGCCGGTTCGACCGGCGGCGTGTTCGTCTTCCAGTAACCGCCCGGATCGACGGGCGGACATGCCACTCAACCGCACGGGGCCACTCAACCGCACGGGGCCCCGCCGAGTGTCGCGGCGAGGCCCCTGCCCTGTAAGCTCAAGCCGCTTGGCGTGGGTGGCGGCCTTCCTCGACCTCTTCGATGATCTTGGCCACGAACGCCTCCAGATCGTCAGGGTTCCGGCTGGTGATGATCCCGTTTGAAATCGCCACTTCGCTGTCTTCCCACTTTGCGCCGGCGTTGATGAGATCGGTCTTGATCGAGGGGTAGGAGGTCATTTCCCGGCCATCCACGACGCCCGCTTCAATCAGCAACCACGGCGCATGGCAGATCGCGGCGACGATCTTTCCGGCATCGACGAAATCCCGGATCAGCGCCACCGCCTGCTCGTTGACACGCAGCAGATCGGGGTTGATCTGCCCGCCCGGCAGAACCAGCGCGTCGTAATCCGCGACAAGCACCTTGTCGAGGGTCTTGTCCACGGGCACACTGCCCCCCCAGTCACCACCGTCCCAGCCCTTGATCTGGCCGTCTTCGGGGCTGGCGACATGCACGGTGGCGCCGGCCTCGCGCAGTTTCTTCAACGGCACTTCCAGTTCGGATTGCTCAAAGCCGTTGGTGGACAGGATAAGAATGTTCGATGCGTTGATATCAGGCATGGTGTGTCTCCTCTTTCGGTTCGGAATCGCACCCGTGTGGTGAATGCGGTCTCTGTCCATTCAACACGCGCGCGCGCCTTCGGTTCCCGCAAACCTTGGCCACTTGCCCGTCACCCGGCCCTGCCCTAAACCATCCCCGACCATTGCCGGAGGCTCCCATGCTTGACCTGACCTATGACACCCCCAAACCCCGTGTGATCGCGGGGGCCAGACAGGATTGGGAACTGGTGATCGGGCTGGAGGTCCACGCCCAGGTTTCCACCAACGCCAAGCTGTTTTCCGGCGCCTCCACCAAATTCGGCGCGGAGCCGAACTCCAACGTCGCCTTCGTGGACGCGGGCATGCCCGGCATGTTGCCCGTCATCAACGAGGCCTGCGTTGAACAGGCCGTGCGCACCGGCCTTGGCCTCAGGGCCGCGATCAACCTGCACTCCGCCTTCGATCGCAAGAACTACTTCTACCCCGACCTGCCGCAAGGCTACCAGATCAGCCAGCTTTACCACCCGATCGTGGGCGAAGGCGAAGTGCTGGTGGAACTCGGCGACGGCTCCGCGCGGCTTGTGCGGATCGAACGCATCCATCTGGAACAGGACGCCGGCAAATCCATCCACGACATGGACCCTGCCCTGTCGTTTGTGGATCTCAACCGCACCGGCGTGGCGCTGATGGAGATCGTCTCCAGACCCGACATTCGCAGCCCGGAAGAGGCCGCCGCATACGTGGTGAAGCTGCGCCAGATCATGATGTATCTGGGCACCTGCGACGGCAACATGCAAAACGGCAACATGCGCGCGGATGTGAACGTCTCGGTCTGCGCGCCGGGCCAGTACGAAAAATACGCCGAGACGCAGGACTTCTCGCACCTCGGCACCCGCTGCGAGATCAAGAACATGAACTCCATGCGCTTCATCCAGGCCGCCATCGAGGTGGAGGCCAGGCGCCAGATCGCCATCCTCGAGGGCGGCGGCGAGATCACTCAGGAAACCCGCCTCTACGATCCCGACAAGGGCGAAACCCGCTCCATGCGGTCCAAGGAAGAAGCCCACGACTACCGCTACTTTCCCGACCCCGACCTGCTGCCGCTGGTGATCGAGCAATCCTATGTCGACGCCATCGCAGCCGCCCTGCCCGAACTGCCCGACGCCAAGAAACGCCGCTTCATGGCCGACTTCGGCCTCGCCGACTACGACGCCAGCGTCCTGACCGCAGACCTCGACGCCGCGCAGTATTTTGAGGCCACCGCGACCCCGAAAACCGGCAAACTCGCCGCCAACTGGGTCATCAACGAACTGTTTGGCCGCCTCAAGAAAGATGAGCGTCAGATCCACGACAGCCCTGTCACTCCGGCGCAGCTCAGCGAACTCATCGCCCTGATCGAAGCCGATACCATCTCCGGGAAGATCGCCAAGGATGTGTTCGAGATCACCTACACCACGGGCCGCGCCCCCTCGGAAATCGTCGAGACCGAAGGCCTCACACAGGTCACCGACACCACTGCCATCGAGGCCGCCGTGGACGACATCATCGCCGCCAACCCCGATCAGGTCGCCAAGGCGCAGGACAACCCGAAGCTGGCAGGCTGGTTCGTGGGTCAGGTCATGAAGGCCACCGGCGGCAAGGCCAACCCCAAGGCGGTGAACCAGATCGTCGCGGCGAAGCTGCGCAAATAAATAAAATCGGCGAAGCTGCGCGGCTGAGCCATGCGCCGCCGTGACCCTCTCGCGACCCATAATGAGCGTGTTAAACTCCGCGCGGGCTTCCTCAACGCGCTATCCAACAGTTTTCTGGGCTTCGCTCTGCTCCGTTCGTCTGAACGAACGTGCGCACGCGAAAGGCACCGATCACCCGGCGGAATAAGACGTACCGCCAACCGCGACGCCCTCTTGCCTACATCCCTAGCCTCGCCTTACCCTGCCTCCAACCACGATCCCGGCAATCGGGCCACGCGCGCGAGGGATTGAGCATGACCAACCATCTTTACTACGGCGATAACCTCGCCGTCCTGCGCGAGAGTATCTCGGACGCCTCGGTGGACCTGATCTATCTTGACCCCCCTTTCAACTCCAACGCCTCCTACAACGTGCTGTTCAAAGGCCCGCAAGGCAACGAGAGTGCCGCCCAGATTGAGGCGTTCGACGATACATGGCACTGGAACGACTCAGCCGAGGCCGCGTTTGGCGAGATTCTGCGTTCCGGCAACGGGGCGGCGGCGGAAATGCTGCGCGCGATGCGCAGCTTTCAATGAATATTCCGTTCCTATTTCCCAAGCACTCGTTTTTTGAATGGAACAACTTCAGACTGCGAGTGATTTGAGTAAGTGTCCCAAGTGGGTGAATAATTCTCAGATTGATTGCCCCAAACCGTCCACCCACTTCGCGGACCACGAGCAAATATTTCCAACCGTTTACCGAAGCTACACCGCTCGATAAGATCATATTGCTCATCGGGCTTACGGCTATGTTCGCGTTTTTGCGTACTCATGATATTCTCTTGAGAGCGTCCGGGTTGCAACGTTCTGGCGTTCTTGCCGCGAACCCCAAACAACAGAACCTCGGTTACGTTTCTGAAATAAAATCCAACTCCACGACGGTCTGGCCCGCCGTCTTTGCGAATTTTATACCAGATGAGGTTGCTCTTGTACTTGAAACCCCAATGCTCCATCACCTTGAGTCCCTCAGGCAACAAGGCATTTGGCACCCAAAGATACAGGTGCGCCGGTTCTCCGGCGACGGCTTCAACCGGCATGTCACAAATGTCATCCAAACTCATCGTTGGATAACGTGAAAGCCGCTTGTGCTCTGGCGCCATTTTGCCTGTGCGGTTTTGGAACTGCCAAGGAGGGTCGGCTAGGATCGTTTGAAATTTCTGCCCTTGCATGTCGTGAATGAAATCGTTCGATGCGTTTGCCATCAGCTATGCTCCTCAAATAGTGACTTGGTGATGCCAAAAACAAGAAGGGGACATCCAGCTGCGCCGCCTCCCTCGATCTTGGGTAGAAGTTTGCCCATGTGCGTAGTTGACTGACCGTAGGATGACCCTCGCCCAATTTCCTTAAAAATGTCTTGAAGTTCGTCGGCACGCGTTACGATGACGCCAACGCTCACAGCGCGCAAATCGAACAAAAGACGGAAATTATTGAGATCCCGATCAAAGAATGGATCCTTGTTATTCCATTCAATTTCAAGCGCAATGCCATTCTTAAAACAATCGATCTGATGAGTAGGCGAATCAATTCGCTTCCCATCAAGAACGACCCCCGTTTCAAATTTTTTCTCCTCCCATTCTCGCGCGTAAAGAAACTCATCGATGTACGAGGATACTTTAGACTTCCTCCCTCCCGGCGTTGTGACCCAGGACTTTCGAAGCCGAAATGAAGACAGCACTGCCAAGATGTCGGCCCACTCGTTCGGAAAGTCCTGTGTCAATATCGCGCTAGCGTGCTTCCATTCATGGCATTCATAACTTTCGAGGATGAACTTTGGTAAATTTTTTGACAGCATGTTGTGTGTAGGTCCCGGAAAGTCACAAGCTATAGTTGCACGCATCAATGTGATAGAGCAAGCAACATGGTGTGGTTCGAATGAACCTCATGTTCACCGAGGCCGCCGCCTCCCACCAAACCCATGGTGGCCGAAGCCGCAGCAGCGGGCCAACACGTCGAGGATGGATTCGATCCCGTTCCGCGCATCCAGATCGTCTCTGTCGAGGATGCTTTGGAGTTGCGCGACCGGGCTGTCCGCCTGCCCGCCCGCCGCGACGACACTTTCAGGAAAGCCGCGCGGGAGGAAAATACCAAGGCGCAAGGCAAGCTGGAATTTTAGACCGGGCCTTGGCGCGGCCCGCCCTCACCCTAAACGCACCAACCTTGCCCAAACCGCCCCTCTTCGTGCGCCAATCGTGTATGTACAGGGTGTGTACGGGGTGTGTACGGGGTGTGACCCCTTGCCTAGGTCCCCTCCGCGCCTCCATAACCCCCCGAAAATCACAACCCGAGGCACTCATGGCCCGTACCGAATACAAAGTCGTCCCCGCCCCTGAACGCGCCCGAAAGAAGCGGGGTCTCAAGGGGCCTGCGCTGTTCGCGCATGAGGTCGAAACACTGATGAACGAGCTGGCCGCCGAGGGCTGGATCTACGTCCGCGCCGACACGCTGCCGCATGAGGAACGCTCGGGATTCACCAACAAGACGACCACTTATCGCAACCTTTTGGTGTTTCAGCGGACGATGGTGGAGGACGCCGGCGTGACCGCTCCGGTGGCACCTGTCGATGCAGAACCCGCGCCGTCTCCCGCGCCCGAACCACCGCCCGAGCCTGCCACGCCCGCGCGTGCGGATGACACCGATGACGAGGTGCCAAACCTCTGGCAGGCCCTTGATTTAGATGAAGAAACGCCCGAGCCTTCAGGCTCTGATCGTAAGCGCTAGGGCGTGGATCTCGGCCATCAGGTGCTTGCCGATGGCGCTGTGCACGGCGCGGTGTTGCGCGATCCGGGACAGGCCCGCAAAGGCGTCCGCCTCGATCAGCACATTGAAGTGACTCTCGCCGCCGTCCTGAAATCCGGCGTGGCCGCGATGCGCCTCACTGTCGTCCACAACCTCCAGCACCCTTGGTGCAAAGGCCCCGCGCAGTGCAGTCTCGATTTTTTCGGCCCGCGTCATCATTTCACCCCTCTGAGGTCTTCCCCTCACCGCCCAAAACTCTAAACTGCTTCTTCCCATTCGAGAAGGTGCGGCAGACATGGCGGACAAGGATCCATTCAATTTTGACCTCAGCGTCAAGTCCGACAAGAAGAAGCGCAAGACCGGCCGTCGCGGCATGTCCGGCGCAATCGAAACCTCGCAGCGCGTCTGCGAAGCACCCGATTGCGAGGAGCAGGGCCAGTATCGCGCGCCCAAAGGCCCTGATAAACTTGACGATTTTCACTGGTTCTGCCGCGACCATGTGCGCGAGTTCAACCTCAAGTGGAACTTCTTTGAAGGCACGACCGAGGCCGAAATGAACGCCCAGATGGATCGGGACCGGGTCTGGGACCGACCCACAAAGCCGCTGAAGCAGTCGGCGGAGGAACGGGCCTGGGCTCGGCTCGGGATCGAGGACCCGCATCAGGTGCTTGGCCAGAATGCTACGCAGAATCCGGGCCGGGGCGCTGGCAGCAAGGGCCGCCGCCTGCCACCCACCGAACGTCGCGCCGTGGACATCCTGGAAGTCAGGGACAACGCCACCAAACCCGAGATCCGAAAGGCCTACAAGGCGCTGATCAAGGTCCTGCACCCTGATATGAACGGCGGCGACCGCTCTAACGAGGACACATTGCAGGAGGTGGTCTGGGCCTGGGACCAGCTTAAGGTCAGCCGCAACTTTGGAGACTAGCGCATGGTGAAAATTGAAATCGAGCCAACGGATGCTGAGGCCGTGTTGCGGGATATTTTTGACGTTTCCGCGCCGCAGATCGGCCAGAGCGCTGACCTGGACGGCCTGAAACTGACCAATATGACGGCGGGCGCTGACAATATTGACGCGCCGTCGGTGCTGGTCTTTGTGGTCGAAAATCACGAAGCTCTCGGGCTTGGTGTCGCTGCGAATGTGCTTTACGCAGCGTTGAGTGGCGGTGCGCGGGCGCTTTGGGTTCGTGGAAAAAGGATCCTGTCCAAAGAGGATCTGGAAGCCGCGCTGGATGAAGGTGATGACCAGAACTGACGCGGACAGATTTATCGATCTCTATCTTGGAATATCAAGTGTGCAATTCGGGCCGGAACACGCGGCAGAGGCAGGCGCAACCTTCGGCACGTCGACCCAAGGACCGATCAGCTATGCCGACCTGTTGCGCTTTTCCCAAACCCATCTCAATCACCGAGTGGCGGAGCTTGCGCCGATAGCACGCGAAGTGTCGCCGATCCCCGAATTCCACTTCTTTTGCAGCAACGCAGGGACCTTTGATGCGCAAGCTGTTCGCGATCTGGACCTTCCGATCGTGCGAATGGACAATTCGCTGCAAACGTTCTGGCTCCTGATCTGTTGCTGTCTTGTTTGGATACAATTCGGCGCCAGCGATCACGCCGAGCGGCTTCAGCTTCGCGAAATGGCGTGGTCAACAATTCGCGGCTACTGCAGGCATCGGACGTTGCCAGAAACGGACAAACCGCTGTTCAAGCAATGGTTCAGGCGCGACGAACACCTTGCAGGGGTGGCGCATGCGCTGGCGACGGTCATTACATTCTATGTGATCCTGCATGAGATGATGCACCTGTCCGCGCCCCCGTCCTTGACTGGCAACGAACTGGAATTCGAGATGGACCGTCAGGCAGCCCAAGCCCTGGTTCTGGTCCGCGAACGCGGCGATCTCCAGTGGGCAACAATCCCGAACGGCTGCATGGGTGCGCCCGTTGTCTTCTTTGAGATCCAGCGCCTTATTTGGCTTGAGCGAGGACAAAAGGCGGCTGCGATGGATCGACATCCGCACCCCAGATCACGGCGCCGGCGTCTTGAGCGCTACGTGCATTGCGTGCAGGCCTCTGACCGAGCACTGCATCGCGATCTGAGGTTCGCAACCGCCTGGCTCGCCGCAGGGCACCATCGACCTGCCCCATGACCCTTCATGTCCAGACCCTGATCCTTGGCGCCGGGGCCGCTGGCCTGATGTGCGCGGCCCACGCGGGCGCCGACGTGCTGGTCGTGGACCATGCCAAAGCGCCCGGCGAAAAGATCCGCATCTCTGGTGGGGGGCGGTGCAATTTCACCAATATGCACACTGAGCCCGATAATTTTATTAGCGAAAACAAGCATTTCGCGAAGTCCGCGCTCAGCCGCTACACGCAATGGGACTTCCTCTCTCTGGTGGAGCGGCACGGGATCGCGTGGCATGAGAAGACGCTGGGACAGTTGTTTTGCGATCGGTCTGCCAAAGACATTATCGCAATGCTGGTGGCAGAGCTGGGAGAGGCAAAGCTGTGGCTTCACACCGAGATCGGAGAGATCGCGCATCGCGATGGAGTGTTCCATGTGGGGCTGACCCGGGAGGGGAAGACACGGTCTGTGATTGCGCGCAATCTGGTCCTCGCCACCGGGGGCAAATCGATCCCGAAGATGGGGGCCACCGGCCTGTCGTACCGGCTTGCGGAACAATTCGGCCACCGCATGACCGAAACGCGACCGGCCCTTGTGCCACTGACGTTTGAGGGCGAGGCCAAGTCGCGTTTTGCGGCCCTGTCAGGCACCTCGGTTTCTGCCCGCGTGACGTGCAACGGCACCTCGTTTGATGAAGGCATGCTGTTCACACACCGGGGACTGTCGGGCCCCTCGATCCTGCAGATCTCGTCCTATTGGGTGCAAGGCGACGCCCTGTCCCTACATCTTCTGCCTGAAACGGACTTATTCAACGTGCTGCGCGCGCGCCGGACAGACGTCGGGGCCAAAGCCCTCACGACGGTCCTGGCGGAGCTTCTGCCGAAAAAGCTCGTGCAACATCTGGCGGAGGTTTGGGATCTGGACGGCAATCTGGCGGATCAGTCGGATTTGGCCCTCAAGGCGCTGTGTGACCGGCTGACGGACTGGTCGGTGACGCCCACATCGTCCGAGGGCTACCGCACGGCGGAAGTCACGCTTGGCGGCATCGCGACGGAAGGGCTGTCATCCAAATCGATGGAAAGCACCTACCTGCCCGGCCTTTATGCGATCGGCGAGGCCGTGGACGTGACCGGGTGGCTTGGCGGGTACAACTTTCAATGGGCGTGGTCGTCGGCAGTTGCGGCAGGTCGTGCGATCGCCGGGAAAGATCGCCTCTAACTCCGCGCGCCCGAATAGCTTGCAGGACACTCGCGACGGGCTTGTTCCGTCCGGCCCCTCAAGCGCTCCAGAAGGCGGCCGTCAGCAGCACGAACACCGCCATCAGTTCCAACCGTCCGATCAACATGGCGCCCGAAAGGATCCACTTTGCGGTGTCGTTGAGCGTGGCGAAGTTTCCTGCGGGACCGATGATATCACCAAGACCCGGCCCGATATTCCCCAGCGCCGAGGCCGCCCCGGACACCGACGTCACCACGTCCAGCCCGGTCAGGCCCAACAGAACCGCCGTGATGCCGAGTGTCACGAAGAACAGCACAAAGAACGCCATGACCGATGAGATCACTTCCTCACCCACCGGGCGGCCCTCAAAGCGCGGCTCAAAGATGCCGTGAGGCGCATAGATACGCCGCACCTGGGTCGAGATCGAAGCCAACAGAAGCTGGTAGCGGAACACTTTGATAGAGCACGAGGTCGATCCCGCGCAGCCCCCGATCAGGCCGATGAAGAAGAACGCTGCGGGCACGACGGGCCCCCAAAGCTGGTAGTCGACACTGGAATATCCTGTGCCCGAAATGATCGAGGTGACGTTGAAGATCCCCTCCCGAAAGCCAGGCCCGACCGCGTCGCCGTTCACGACGATTCGATAAAGGGTAAAGGCGACGGTCAGGCCGACTATGGTGACCAGATAGGCGCGGATCTGGCTATCGAACAGAAACGGCCTGGCCGTACCCGCCACCAGTTGGATATAGCGGACAAAGGGAAGGCTGGCGAGGATCATGAAGACCGCTGCCACATACTCCAGCGGCCCCTGAAACACCGCGAAGGACGCATCGTAGTTTGAAAACCCGCCGGTCGAGATTGTCGTAAGCGCGTGAATGGTGGCATCGAACGGTGCCATCCCGAGCGTTGTGTAAGCGACCCCGCACAGGACGGTCAAAACCAGATATATCACAGAGATACGGCTGGCAATTTCACCCGCGCGGGGCAATATTTTACCCATCGTATCAAAGGCTTCTGAGCGAAATATCTGCATACCACCGACACGCAGTTCCGGTAGAAACACCATCGCCACAACAATTATGCCGATACCGCCGAACCATTGCATCAATGCGCGCCACAGGTTGAGGCCGACGGGAAGGTTATCGAGATCGGTCAATACTGTGGCACCTGTGGTTGTGAAACCCGACATCGCCTCGAATATCGCGTCGACGAGGCGCGCTTGCGAATCGCCCAACATGAACGGCAGCGCGCCGAAGATCGGCAGGATCAGCCAGACGCCAGTGGTCAGGAAAAACGTCTGCTGGACCGACAGCCCGCGACTAAGACCATTGGCGCAGGCCAAGGTCAGCAGCGCACCCGTCGCCACAGTGACCACGGCAGATTCCGCAAATGCACCCCAGTGACCGTTGCCCGCCCAGACATCCGCCATCAGCGGGATCACCATCGTGAGGCCAAGCGTCAGGACCAAAAGCCCCAGAACATAGCCCACAGGGCGTAGATCGAACATGGGGTTGAGCGTTGGCGCGGCACGGCCAAGGTGTCAAGGACGCGACGGGGGCGAAGACCGACCGACGGGCAGTAAATGATTGATTTTCGACACTTACGCGGTTACGCTTTCGTGATGATATCTCTTTTGGGCCACTGCCATGGCACAGATTTGATCGGGAAGTCACAAAAACTTGATGGCGGGGATAGCCGAAGTGGCAGACGACACCACCAAACCAGCTCCGAAATCGCTCAGCGATAAAGATATAGCAACCTTTTCGCGACGCGCGGGGCCTGAAGCGGGGCCTGAACACGCTGACGACGGAACTGATGTGGATACGCCATCCGACAGCGATGGACCTGCCGCCACCACGGATCACGACGCACCCGCTATCGACCGCGACACATGAAAACCATCGCCGGTGTAGTTGCCCGGCAGGACCAAAAACATTTACTTCGAATGGGAGAGCTTAATATGGATCACGACGAAGGCAAGAAGGCGGCAGGCAAATCCTTGTCCGCAGATCAGATCAGCACAAAGCGTGTTGATCGCCGCACGGTTTTGCGCAGCGCGGGCCTTGCCGGCCTTGGTGCCGGCACCTTGGGTGTGTCGGGCTGCGTCGTGGTACCTGTCGGCGGAACCGGGATCACGGACTCCGATAACGGACCGATTGTTGATCCGATCGGAGGCGGACGTGGCGGTCGCCGTGGCTTCTTCACCGGCACCACCGACGCGGACAACGGGCCGATCATCGATCCCGGCGGTCAGGGTCGCGGTCGCTAAGTCAGCATCACATGAAACGAAGAACGCTCCGCATCGTACGGGATTTTTATTTGTAAGCAACACATTGCGGGGCGAAGCTCAGGTATAGCTTTAACCTGAATGGATCAGCGACGGGAACAATTTCGGGTCGAGGCTGGCACCGTCGAAGGTTGCACCCTGGGTCAGCAAACTGACGGCATCGTGGCTATGCAGGCTTTCCTGATGGCTGGCGATAACGCGGAAATCACCGATGCCGTCGCAGGCCTCCAACTGTTCCGCAAAGAGCCGTGCGGCATCTTCCACGAAGATCGGATTGGCCGCGTTCAATTCCGCAAACGCCTGCTCGTCTTCTCGCTTCACCATGACCTGGGTCTCTGTCACGACACCCGCACGGGCCATCTCGATCAAATCCTCAATCCGCACATCTGCGCCCGTGATCTCAGCCGAAATCCGTGCGACGGACCGTTGTGAATGCGGAGTCGCCAACTGGCCACGGGTGGTGCGCGCATGCTCCGCCAGTTCAAGCGAGCAGGGGCAGGTTGAAGAATAGACATAGTCCAGATGTACGAGGCGCTGACGCACACCGCCGCGCTCCACCACTTCAAGGGCCACATCGTAATACTGCCAGCCGGTCAAGCCCGAGCGAAGGCTTTCGACCTGCATGGGGTAGCTCAATCGCAGTTGAATGCGCGCATCGAAACTGCCGAGGTCAGACTTGTAATCATCCATCGCCGCGTCGATCACATCGAAGCCAAAAAATGCCTCCGCATGGTCATAGAACGAGCGCATGATGCGGCTCATGTTGATGCCCTTCTGATCCGCCTCAAGGCTGACGGTGCCGGTGACCGAGGTTTCCAGCCGCAAAGCCTCGCCGCCGCGGGTCATATAGGCCAGCGGCAGCCGGAAGTTAGAGATCCCCACATGCTGGATTCGCCGATGCGCGCCGCGGATCAACGATGCCGGCCCGTTCTGCAAATCCGGCAAAGTGGCGCGATACGCCTCGTCCACGGCAAAATCTGCGGGATAATCTGTCGAAAGCGCTGTGGTGTCGCGTCCCAACGGTGCGGTCTTAACATGAACATTCATGAGCCACCCTTTCCTTCAATGTATCTCCTAACATATGGCACGCGAGGGCCGATCCCCAAGACTTGTTTATTGACGCAGGGGGGCTAGGGGCAACATTTCGGCTCAAATAATGGTGATTTAGCGAAACCGTGTGACGAAATTCGCCAAGATCCGCTCGGGGACGGATATCTGCTCCGACATCACACGGGCCGTCAGCGCGCCCGCCTGATCCGGCGCGAAATAACCCCGATCGCAGTAGATCTCTATACGTTGGGCAAAGTTTTCTCCGCGTGCCTCGGGGTGGAATTGCGTGGCATAGACGTTGCGCCCGGCGCGGATCATCTGGAACGGACAGGGGCTTGAGGCCACCAGATGGACCGCGCCGACCGGCAGTTCCTCCACCGCCTCCTTGTGGCCGACGAGGGCGCGGAACCTCAAAGGGAGATCTGCGAGAAGCGGGTCACGGGCGCCGTCTTCGGTTACATCGCAATCCACACCGCCAATCGGCTCGCCGTAGAGGTCTTTTCCAACCGGAGCGCCGAGGGACGCGCCAAGAATTCCCATCCCGTAGCAACACCCAAGGAACGGCATATCGCGGGATAGCACTTCTGGCATCAGGTCCATGATATCGGCCTCGATCCGCGCCTCCAGCGGATCCTTGTCGCCAGACGCGTCACTGATGCAGCCCGGTCCGCCGCCCACAATCACCCCCGCATAGTCATCCAGCGTCAAAGGTGGCATTGGCGTCTGATCCAGCCGGACGCGATGGACCTCCTCCGCAGCCAGCCCGCCACGGTCCATAAAGGCGGTGAATTCCTCCTCCGCCGCAGCGTCTTCGGGGCGCAATTGCAGGATCAGGAAGCGCTTCATGCGAGCGCGAACCGCCGCACAAGGCGTTTCTCCATCACCGCATTGGGGATCCGGACGCCATGACGCTCCACTTCCTGTCGTCTGAGCACGCGCCACCCATGACGGCGAAAGAACGGCTCGGCCAGCAGGCTCGCCTCCGTTTCCAGTCGCCTGTGGCCCTTGACCCGAGCGCGGCCCTCGATCACCGCATAGAGGGATGACGCGACGCCCTGCCCCATGACTTCCGGGGCGACATAGGCGAAGTCCAGATAGCCAGTCTCAATATCCAGCGTCATGAAACCCAGGAGGACGCCGCCACGCTCGGCCACAATGGTGCAGGCCTCCTCCACCCGCGCGCGCCAGTCTGCGCCGGTCGGCGCCTCTGGCGACCAGGCTGCGCGCTGCACGTCATTGTATTTTGCCGCCGCCCCGTCGCGAACCGCACGGTGGTACAGGGCCGCCAACCCAATGGCATCTGCCACGCGGTAGGACCGGATGATAACCCCGTTCATGCGCGCGCGAAGGCGGCCAGAAGGTCCGCGATCAGATCATCGGCATCTTCAAGGCCGACCGACAGCCGGATCAGCCCGCGAGAGATCCCAAGCGCATCGCGCTGATCCTCGGTCAGGCGCTGGTGGGTCGTGGTGGCGGGATGGGTCACGATGGATTTCGCATCGCCGAGGTTGTTGGAAATCGTCACAACCTCCAGCGCATTGAGCATCCGAAACGCACCCTCCTGGCCGCCTACGACCTCGATCGCGATGACGGTCCCCGCCATCTCCATCTGCTGACTGCACAGGGAATATTGCGGATGGGACTCCAGCCCCGGAAACAGCACACGGGCAACACCGGGTGCGCCAACCAACGCCTCTGCAATCGCCAGAGCGGACGCCGCCTGCGCACGGACACGCAGGTCCATCGTTTCCAGCGATTTCAGGAGCACCCAGGCGTTGAACGGGCTCATCGCGCCACCGGTGTGCTTGAGGTATGGCTCCACCGTCTTGCGAATGAACTCTTCCGTTCCAAGGATCACGCCACCCAGACAGCGCCCCTGTCCGTCGATGTGTTTGGTGGCGGAATAGACAACAACATCAACGCCTTGGTCTATGGCATTGCTGAATGTGGGCGTGGCAAAGACGTTGTCGCAGATCACCGTCGCGCCGTGGGCGTGCGCAATCTTTGATACGCCTGCGATATCAATCACTTCCAGCGTCGGGTTCGACAGCGACTCGAAGAACACCGCTTTTGTATCGGGCCGCATCGCTTGCGCCCATGCGTCCAGATCGGTGCCATCGACGAATGAGACCTCGACCCCGAAGCGCGTCAGCACGTCTTCCAGGATGTAAAGGCACGAGCCAAACAAAGCCTTGGCCGAAACCACATGATCCCCGGCCCGCAGCATCGAGGTCAAAGCGCCGCTGACCGCCGCCATTCCGGATGCCGTGGCAAAGGCCGCCTCCGCACCTTCAAGCGACGCAATCCTGTCCTCGAACATCGCCACAGTCGGGTTGCCATAGCGGGCGTAGATATACTCATCCTCACCCGATTTTATGAACCTCTGTTCCGCCGCCTCGGCACTGTCGTAGACAAAGCCCTGGGTCAGGAACATCGCCTCGGACAGTTCTCCATACTGGGAGCGGCGGGTGCCTGCGTGCACGGCGCGCGTGCGTTTGGACCAAGTGCTGTTGCGTCTGTCGTCTTGGGATGCATCTTTCATGCCCCATCCTTCCATCATTGGCCCCTTGGGGACGCGAGTAACGGGTCGGGGACGGCGTTGCACTGAAAACCTTCTGGCAACTGCCTCGACCTCTTTAGCGGTATGTTTAACGTGGCCCGCAATCCGGTTTACAAATCTCCACACCGTCTCATTACGCCCGGCTCCCCCGGCGCGTCAAGCGGCAACGGGGCAAGAACGGGGAACACCGCATGACCGTTTCCCCCTTGTTCGACGCATCTTTCGTGCCGATTTACCCGATATTCAGGGCATTCAGTCAGCAATCCGCCGCTGAGCCGCTGGAAACCGAACGAAAATCTGCATATCGTTGCAGGTGACAAGGCCCGTCATCCGTGGTCCATACGGGGGGCAGGCGCAATCTGAGTATGAGAAACGGGGCCCATATGTCATCCACCTTTCTGCAGGGCGTGTCCTTCTTCGTGCTGGTGCTGGTGATCGCAAGCGCGATTTTCGGCGGCTTCGGAGTGCTTTGAACATGGCAAAGCGGTATGGTGGCGCGCACAGCCCACAGGGCAGGCGAGATGGGGAAACCCCGCGCGACAGCGTGACGGCGCAGAAGATGGAGGTGGCTCCATTCCGGGGCCGCTCGCCACTGCGTCACGGTGCGAAGCTGAACATCCTGTTCCTGTTGCCGCTGCTGACGATTTCATCGGTGTTGTTCAACTCCGGCGTGACAGAGATGGCTGTGGACCTGGCTGGCGGCGCGATGTTGCTGCTTGGGGCTTGGCTGACCCGCGATGGTGTTCGCGCAGAAGACGCCTACAATGAGCGCAAAGTGGCCCGCAAGCCCGCGATCCCGCGCAAGATCTTTGGCGCGATCGGCACCGGTATCGGCGTCGCCCTGCTGATCCTTGGCGGCTCCGATTTTGGCATCCAGACCATCGTCTCCGCCAATGTCGTTGGCGCGCTGGCTGCTGGCCTGCACCTGTTTTCCTTTGGGCTTGATCCGTTGACCAACAAGGGTATGGAGGGTGTCGATACCTTCACCAATGACCGTGTGGCGCGTAAGATTGATGAGGCGGAGGCGCTTTTGACCCAACAGAAAAACGCGATCCTATTGGCCCGTGACCCTGCGCTGGAAACCCGCGTCGATCAGTTCCAGACCACTGTCCGCGCGCTCTTTCGGCAGGTGGAAGAAGACCCGCGCGATCTGAACGCAGCGCGCCGCTATCTGAGCGTATATCTTCAGGGCGCGCGCGATGCGACGATGCAGTTCGCCAGCCTTTACTCCAAGAACCGCGATGATCAGATCCGCGCGGACTACGTCGCTTTCCTCGACGATCTCGAACAGAATTTCGCCGCCCGCAAGGAAACGCTTCTGATCGACGATCGCACTAATTTCGACGTGGAGATCGAGGTCCTGCAGGACCGCCTGAACCGCGAAACAAAATATCTGGAACGACAGGGATAACAGTTATGGAAACCAAGACACATACCGAGGCCAAAGAGGTCGAAACGTTGGTCAACGAGCTGAACGCCGTTGTCCTGATGGAGCCCGCCGCCGACATGGTGCCGCTTCCGGACGCGGATGAGCCCACATCCGCAGAAATCCGCACTCGCATGTCCGAGATCAACATGGGCGACACCAACTCCATCGTGTCGTTTGGCTCCTCGGCTCAGGCCGAATTGCAACAGATTTCCCAGGCGATGCTGGCTGGTGTGAAGAATAAGGATGTTGGTCCAGCAGGGGACAGTCTGCGCGAAATCGTCGGAACGATCCGTGGCTTTTCAGTCGACGAACTGGACCCCAACCGCAAGCAATCGTGGTGGGAGCGTTTGCTTGGGCGCGCCAAGCCGGTCCACAACTTCCTCAGCAAATATGAGGACGTGCAAGAGCAGATCGACAAGATCACCGACAATCTGCTTGCTCACGAACACACGCTGATGAAGGACATCAAGTCCCTCGACAAGCTCTATGAGAAGACGCTGGATTTCTATCACGAACTGGCGCTCTACATTGCCGCCGGTGAAGCCAAGTTGGTGGAGATCGACACCCGAGAGATACCCGCCAAGGAAGCGGAAGTTGCTGCCGCGCCAGAGGATGATCAAGTGATAAAGGCGCAGGAACTCCGCGATATGCGTGCCGCGCGCGACGATCTGGAGCGCCGCGTTCACGACTTGAAGTTGACCCGTCAGGTGACGATGCAGTCTCTGCCCTCGATCCGGTTGGTGCAGGAAAACGACAAGAGTCTGGTGACGAAAATCAACTCGACCCTGGTGAATACGGTGCCGTTGTGGGAAACCCAACTGGCGCAAGCGGTGACGATCCAGCGCTCGTCCGAGGCCGCGAAAGCCGTGAAGGAAGCGACGGATCTGACCAACGAACTGCTGACCCAGAACGCGTCGAATTTGCGCGAAAGCAACCGCATGGTCCGCCAGGAGATGGAGCGTGGTGTCTTTGATATCGAAGCCGTCAAACAAGCCAATGCGGAGTTGATCGCCACAATTAACGAAAGCCTTGAGATTGCCGACGAAGGCAAGCGTAAACGGGCCGAGGCCGAGGCCGAGATGACCAAGATGGAGGCCGAATTACGCGATACGCTGTCGGCAGCTTCGGCGCGTCGTCCGGCGACCGGGACCCCTGCCGCTGGCGCCACGGCACCCTAAATCGTGTCGCGGGCCACTCGCCTTGCAGCTCTCCTGATGACGCTGGCCCTTGCGGCCTGCGTCACCGTGCCTGTGCCCGACGAGACCCCGGTCGTCCCTGATCCGATCCCTGAACCCGCTGCGCCTGCCGTCCCTTCCGGTGAAAGCGCCGACTTTGCCCGGTTCTATCGCTCGACCGAGGCGCGGCTGGTGTCGCGTGGACGTCTGCGCACCGACGACGGGTCCGGCACGCCGTTTACCGCCGACCAGCTTGCGCAGAACTTTGAGAACATCGCGTTGTTTGATGAATACACTTTGGTCAACGGACGGTTTGTACGGCGTCAGACGCCCTCGACGCTGCGGCGCTGGACCGCGCCCGTGCGCCTGCAACCGTATTTCGGGGCCTCCGTCGAGGCGGGCCAGCAAGCAACCGACCGTGCGACGCTCCAAGGATATGCCGCGCGCCTTGCACGTTCCACCGGGCACCCGATCAGCGTCAGTGGCAACGGCAATTTCCACGTCCTGTTCATGAACACCGACGAGTTGTCGGCATCGGGACCGCTGTTGCGCCGCCTTGTACCGGGTATCGGCGCGCCGACGGTCAACCAGATCGAGAATCTGGGCCGCGACACCTTTTGCGCCGTCTTTGCGTTTTCGCAACCCGGCAGTTCCGTCTATACCGCTGCCATTGCAGTGATCCGGTCCGAGCATCCGTCTCTGCTGCGGCGCAGTTGCATTCATGAAGAAATCGCTCAGGGCCTTGGCCTGCCCAATGACAGCCCCACCGCGCGGCCATCTGTTTTCAATGATGACCAGGAATTCGCGCTGCTGACCCGCCAGGATGAAGCGCTATTGCGCATCCTCTATGATCAGAGACTGGATATAGGCACCACGCCAGAGGCCGCGCGTGCCACAGTGCGGATGATCGCGGGGGAGCTCGTCGGAGGCCCGTCCTAAAGCTGCACGCGGCACCGACGCGCTTTTGCGCATGAGATCACCGTCGAGGGGCGCGGCCAGACCCCGCCCCGCGCTGCGCAGGCACTATATCACACTGCACGCGCGGCCCCCGTTCATCTTGCTAAATACAACTCATCGCGTCATCGCCACGTCTCGGTGACGCAGATGATTTGCCCGAGCCATCCGCCAGCGGTGAAAACCGGCCAGGATTTCCCTCCCCCACTTCCCTGTAGATTGACCGCCACCATACCTATATCGTAGGCGAAACGAGCCACATTTAAGAACGGGAGTTGCCGCCAAATGGCCATTATGGATTTTCTCAAAGGTCAGTTCATCGACGTTATCGAATGGACCGATGATACCCGTGACACCATGGTCTACCGGTTTGAGCGCTACGGGAACGAGATCAAGTACGGCGCAAAGCTGACGGTCCGTGAAGGCCAGGTCGCCGTGTTCATCCACGAGGGCCAGTTGGCCGATGTTTTCACCCCCGGCATGTATATGCTGGAAACGAACAACATGCCGATCATGACCAATCTTCAGCATTGGGATCACGGTTTCGCCTCGCCGTTCAAATCCGAGATCTATTTCGTGAACACCGCACGGTTCACCGACCTCAAGTGGGGCACGAAAAACCCCATCATGATCCGCGACAGTGACTTTGGCCCAACGCGCATTCGTGCCTTCGGTACCTATACGGTCAAGGTCAAGGATGCGGGTCTGTTCATGACCGAGATTGTGGGAACCGACGGTGAATTTACCACTGACGAGGTCACGAACCAGATCCGCAACATCATCGTTCAGCAATTCAGCCAGGCCGTCGCAGGCTCTGGCATTCCAGTCCTCGATATGGCTGCGAACACGGGCCAGATGGGCGACGTGGTGGCCGAGCGGATCTCGGAGACCATCAGCTCTTACGGGCTGACCCTGCCGGAACTGTATATCGAAAACATCTCCCTTCCGGCTGCGGTAGAAGAGGCTCTGGACAGACGCACCTCCATGGGCGTTGTGGGCGACCTGAACAAATACACCCAGTTCCAGACCGCCGAGTCGATGCGGGCTGCCGCCGAAAACCCCGGTGGCGGCGGTGGCATGGGCGAAGGTCTTGGCATGGGCATGGGCATGGCGATGGCCAATCAGATGGCCAACAACATGGGTGGCGGGCAGCAGCCGCATCAGGCCGCTCACGCCGCACCGCCTCCCCTACCGATGGAGCACGTCTGGCACATCGCCGAAAACGGCGCCACAACCGGTCCGTTCTCCAAGGCATCGCTCGGGCAAAAGGCGGGCTCCGGCGCTCTGACCCGCGACACGATGGTCTGGACCGCCGGCCAGGATGGCTGGAAGAAAGCCGGCGATGTGACCGAGCTGGCGCAGTTATTCACCGTGATGCCTCCGCCTCCTCCACCCCCTATGTAAGTCGGTTGAGATCGGCCCCGTTGCAGAAATGCGGCGGGGTCTCTTCAATATCAGCATGGCGCCGGTGCTTGCAATATTGAATTTACATCAGAAATGCTGACGTATTTTAAGCCGTTCTATGGGCCTCGCCACAATACTCAAAACGTAAGGCGCAGGCAGAAAACAACCCAGGTTGCCGCATTGCGGCGAGTGGCAGGCCAAGCAGTTGAAGTCAGGCAAGGCGCTGGATGATCGCTCCTGAAATAGAAGCCTCAAACATCTTATCCCAACGCTCGTATTCATGCCGATTGATTTGATCGTGCTCTTGAAACTGGTCGCAAGACCCCGCCTCTATTGCAGTAGCGCAACCTCCCCGAAGGATCTGGACCGCGAACACAGTCACAACGCCCGATGCCAAAGAATGAGACCTTTGAGCTTGCTGGCGGTCCCAGAACAAATGTTTGCCGGAAAAATCAGAGCACCTTCAGCCGTTTCAGGAAAATTAATGGTATCATATCTCCGAACGACCATGGCAGGCGTTGCCAAGCGCATTTGATGACATTCCTGCTTTGCGGCATCAGTGACAATTCTGAATGGTCGCAACTTCAACAAACCTCTCTACGCCCGCGCCCTCAATCCCCTCGTCCCGGCAGCATCCGCTTCAACAATCCGTCCCTCATCACCAACTGGTGCCGCAGTACCAGCCCGATATGGCCGACCATGGCGGCCATAAGCACATAGCCCGAGATGATGTGGATCCATTTCGCCACGTCGCGCAAAGTATCATCGCGCGGCAATGGGCGCGGCATTTCCCAGATCCCGAACAGGTTCACGCCGTAGTGGCCCCACATCACGTAAAACCAGCCGCTGATCGGCATCACCAGCATCGCGGCGTAGAAAACCTGTTCCACCCGATGGATGAACTTCTGCTCGAACGTGCTGATTGTGGGCGCCCACGGCGGCAGTTCCCCGACCCTGCGGTTGAGAATGCGAAACACCGCAATCCCCAAGGCCACAAGACCCAAAGACTTATGCCAGTTATAATAATCGTTGGTTCCGATCCCCGCGAAGCTGGAATTGAACCCGATGGCCACCATAATGTTTCCGCCCGTGTATTGCGCGGCGAACAGGATCACGATCAGCCAGTGAAACAGCTTGGTGAAAGAGCCGTAGCCCGCTTCGGAATTTTTCATACCCATGTAGAAATCCTCTGCTCGCCCGGAATATCAGGCTCAATCGAGCGACACTGGACGAAATTATCTCCCCGCTCAACCCGCGGAGCCGAATTGTCCCACAAATCCAATTGCGCCGAGGCCACTCAGATCTCCACCACTTGGGCGGATCGTCGCGTCCGACCAGCGCCATGGCAGACCACCGCCATCGCTCATATCAATGTCGATGCCGGAAACTCGAGCCGCCAAAACACGCCGTCCTATTCGATCTTCAACAAATTTGACCTGTTTTCAGGCATTTAGCCAAAGCGTCTCGCCATTGCCGTGGATCACGCGGTGTTCGACGTCGACTACGCCCACTCCATCGGGCTTAGCAACCGCGCAATCGCGGGCTTGATGGAGGGCCAATCGGAGGGATGGATACGGGCGTGCAGGTCAGCCCGCAAGGTCGCCACGTCGGGTTCAAGATCGAACAAAGACGCCGCACGGGCATCCAGCACGATCGTATCGCTATCGTAGTCGACGCTTCCCAGCCCGATACCTGCAACCTTGGCACCCAGTTGATACTTGTCATCCAATGGATGTCTCAGTTTCGTCACGTGGCCCCCAACTGTTAGCATTCTATCCGATATTTGAAGCCAACGTTGGTTATAGTGTTAACTTATGACATGGCTGGATTAAACCGCTTTCCATTCCAGCCTGCGCGCGTGCAGGACAGGTTCCGTGTAGCCCGAAGGCTGCTCCCGCCCTTTCAACACAAGATCCAGCGCGGCCGCATAGGCAAGTCCATTGAAACCCGGCGCCATGGGCCGGTAAAGCGGGTCGCCTTCGTTCTGGCGGTCCACGACGGCGGCCATACGACGGAACACGTCGTTCACCTCGGCTTCACTCACCACCCCGTGGTGCAGCCAGTTGGCAATGTGCTGCGCCGAAATCCGGCAGGTCGCGCGGTCCTCCATCAGGCCGACATCATTGATATCCGGGACTCTTGAACATCCGATGCCCTGCTCCACCCAGCGCACGACATAACCCAGAATGCCCTGGGCGTTGTTTTCCACCTCCGCAATCACCTGGCTTCGGGTCCATCGGCGATAGGCGGCCAGCGGGATATCGAGCAGCGCGGTCACATACGCGCGCTTGCCGCCTTTTTCCAACGCCTTCTGCACGGCGGCCACGTCGACCTTGTGGTAATGCATCGCGTGCAGGGTCGCGGCGGTGGGCGATGGCACCCAGGCGCAATTGGCACCCGCGCGGGGATGCTCGATCTTTTGCTCCAGCAGCGCTTCCATCTCATCGGGTTTGGCCCACATGCCTTTACCGATCTGGGCATGTCCGCGAAGCCCGCACTCCAGCCCGATATCGACGTTCTGGTTCTCGTAGGCCGTGATCCAGCCCTTGCGCTTGATGAAATCCTTGCGAGAGAACGGCCCGGCTTCCATCGAGGTGTGGATCTCATCCCCGGTCCGGTCGAGAAAGCCGGTATTGATGAACGCCACGCGGTGTTTTGCGGCGCGAATGCACGCCTTTAGGTTCACGGATGTCCGGCGTTCCTCGTCCATGATCCCCAGCTTGACGGTATAGCGCTCCAGTCCCAAAGCCGCTTCCACGGCGCTGAATATCTCATCCGCGAACGCCACCTCATCGGGCCCGTGCATCTTGGGCTTCACGACATAGACGCTGCCCGCGACCGAGTTCCCGCCCTCCCGCGCCAGATCGTGCATGGCGATCAGAACCGTCACCATAGCGTCCATCAGCCCCTCAAACACTTCGGACCCATCGCGCAGCAGAATGGCGGGGTTGGTCATCAGATGACCCACATTTCGCACCAGCATCAGCGCGCGCCCTTTCAAGCTGCGCTCAGAGCCATCTGGCGCTGTGATCACCCTGTCGCCCGCAAGGACACGCGTCTGCGACACACCGCCCTTGTCAAAGGTGTCCGACAGGTCCCCGCGCATCAGGCCAAGCCAGTTGGAATAGGCCAACGTCTTGTCCTCGGCATCGACGCAGGCGACGGAGTCCTCGCAATCCATGATCGCCGACACTGCGGATTCGATCCGCACGTCCGCCAGACCCGCCTGATCGCGCGACCCGATCCTGTGACCGCGATCAAACACCAATTCCACGTGCAGACCGTGGTTCACCAGCATGACACGATCCGGCGCCCTGGCCCGGCCGGTGTGGCCCGCGAACTGGGACGGATCAGCCAGCGGTTTGTCATCCACCAGTAGCGTGCCCTGTTCCACATGATAGCGTCGCACATCGCTATGCGACGCGCCCTCCACGGGGAACGTGTCATCAAGAAATACCCGCGCGCGCGCGACCACGCGGGCACCTCGACCTCGGTCATATCCGCCGGGTGCGGGCAGGCTGCCCATAGCGTCGGTGCCATAGAGCGCGTCATACAAGCTGCCCCACCGCGCGTTGGCCGCGTTCAGTGCGAAGCGTGCATTTGTAATCGGTACGACAAGTTGCGGCCCTGCAACCGTGGCAATTTCGGGATCAATCTTCGAGGTCTCAATCTGGAACGCATCCCCTTCCGGCACCATGTAGCCGATGTCCTGGAGGAATGCGTGATAGGCATCGGGATCATGGGCTCCATCGCGGTGGGCGATATGCCACTCGTCGATCTGGCGTTGCAGATCCTCGCGCCGCGCCAGAAGTGCTGCGTTCCTGGGGGCGAGATCGTGAAACAGATCAGAGGCCGCGCGCCAGAAGTCGGCCGCGTCGATACCGGTGCCGGGCAACGCCTGCGCATCAATGAACTCGGCCAGAACGGGCGCAACCTGCAGGCCGGATTTATCAATACGATTGGACATGACTGGCTTCCCTCATTCACCGCGTTTCCGATATAGGTGCCCGGTGTATGCCACGGTGTGCCGCAGGGCAATATGCCAGCGGTTCCGGCGGCAGCGATCCGGGCAATGACGCGCCTCGTCCCGGAGATTCTTTGTTTCCTGCGGCTTATGAAGATGCCCCCATGTGGGACAGGTCTTGATGGGCTTCTCGGGTTCATTGCGCATTTTGGCGATGGCGGAGGCCCTGGCCGATGGTGGCGTTTGCGGCGCTCGCGGGATTGAGTTGTATTTGGCAAGATGAACGAGGGGAGCGGGCGCAGATTACCGCGACCAGAGGCGCGCGCCCTGGTGCATACGGGCGGTGTCGATCCGGAGTTGCCCGTCCTGAACCGTGATGGACAGAGCGCCGGTGCGCGACAGCACACGGGGCGTGAGCAGCAGGCAAGGCGCTGCGGCACTGGTTCGGGCCGCGCTTGGCCGCTGCGAGGTCAGGCGGGCGAGAGCGGTGTCCTCAGCCTGATTCAGGGCGGCGCTCGGGTCCTCCGGGGGCAGGTTTGTAACTACGATGTCGTAGCTGGCGCAGGCTGCCTCCACGACGCGCGAGGCTGCGCGCCCCGCCCCATGCCACAGCGTGACATCTCCGATCCGGGTAGCACGGCCTTCGTCCGCTTCGTTCCAACCGGGGCGGGTGGCCGCATCGGCCTGGGTGGCCGGGTCGCCGTCGTTCTCCAGCCAGATGCGCGCGACGAACCCGTCTCCTCGCGGGCGGCTGAGGCTGCGTGTTTCGCCCTGGATCTGGCCCACCAATCCACCGGTATCCGAGATCAGCAGGCCAGGCCGCTCGGCCATGCCCCAAAGGACGAAGGCCAGCGCCATGGGCGCGAGCATCACCCATCGCGCACGGCCAAACCACAGGCACATCGCGATGCCGCTGGCGGCAATCATCGTCAAAACGATGGCAGGCGGGCTTGGAACCATGCGCACCGCGCCGGGCAGGTTCGCCACGTAGTCCGCAACGCCAAGGATCCATTGCAGCGCGATGTCCATGATCCAGAACGCCACCCACGAGAGGCCGAAGGGTGTGAGGAGGAGGGACAGTACAGCGAAGGGAATCACGACGGAACCCATGGCGGGCACGGTCAGAAGATTGGCAGGAAGCCCATAGACCGCCAACCGGTTGAAGTGTGCGGCCGCAAATGGCGCAGTGGCCCCGCCCGCGATGACCGACGAAGCCACCAGAGCCCAGAGACCCCTGGCCCATCCCGGCCAAGCCTTCATCCACACCGCCCCCTGCAACCCGGTAAAGGCCGCGACGAGGGCCGTTGTGGCCGCAAATGACATCTGAAACCCCGGTGACATCAGGGTTTCCGGACGGTGCAGCAAAACGATGATGGCGGCGATAGCAACAGATCGAAGGGTAATGGCCCGGCGGTCCAGCAAAACGGCAGTGAACATGACCGCAACCTGAATAAACGCGCGTTCCGTCGCGACATTGCCGCCCGACATGGCAAGGTAGAACGCGCCCGTTGCCAGTGCTGCCACAGCCGCCCATTTACGGATCGGGTACCGCAAAGCCAGTGCCGGGATCAGCGCGAGACCAAACCGCAGGGCAGCGTAGACGAACCCGGTCAGAAGCCCCATGTGCAAACCCGAGATGGCAAGCAAATGCGCGATATTGGCGTCGCGCATGTCCTGCGTCGCGTCCTGGCCCAGGCCGGAGCGGTCCCCCGTCAGGACTGCCGCCGCAAACGCACCCGGCTGGCCCGGGATCCGGGTTTGGATCGCAGCCGACATCCGCATACGCAGCGAAAACAGCGGAGCCGCGCCCTCCGCCGGGGATGCCAGCAACAGTACGGGCGCGCGGGTGTAGCCCACGCCACCCAGCGATTGAAACCAGGCGTGGCGCTGGAAATCGAAGCCCGTGGGCTCTGCCGCTCCGCCGGGTGGCGACAGATGCCCGGTCGTGATGACCACCGCGCCGGGAACGTAGTCGATATAATCCTCTTCCCCCAGGAGGGACACACGCACCCGCAGCGGCGTATTGCGTACATTGTCGAGCCGCACATCCTCCAGCGTCAGCCGCAACGCGTCCGAGGCGGAGCGGTCCATACCGACAATCCGCCCCTCGATCGCACCGTAGTATCGAAAGTCGATCACCGGTCCCGCAACCAGGTGCGCCCTTGCTCCGGCAACGCAGACGCCAAGCGCCACCAACGCCAGTGCAAGTCCCGGCGGCCCCAACACTTCTTTGCGCCACAGCGACATTGCAACGCCCAGACCCATCGCAAGAACAGCCAGACCGTAGCCGACCACTCCCGGCTCGGACGGCAGCGAGAAGTAGATGCCTATACCTGTGCCCAACGCCACGGCGCTCCATGGCATCAGGTAGCCGCGCTGTCCCTGCTGGACCGCGTTCAGATTTGCCAACCACTTTGCCTGCACGTCTGTCCCTACTTAGTCCCGCCCAACCGGGCGCACCCCACTTGCCGGGAGGAGCCCTCCAAGATACCTACGCCTTCAAACGTGCCATCTCATGGTTTCGAAAAGGTTAACGCGCGCGTGCTCTGGTAACGTGCCTGAAAGGGTCTGCCCCGCAATGTCCGAAGTATCCGAGAAAGTCGTCACCCGCATCGCGCCCTCTCCGACCGGGTATATGCACATCGGCACAGCGCGCACGGCCCTGTTCAACTGGCTTTTCGCCCGCGCGCGCGGTGGGGACTTCGTGCTGCGGATCGAAGATACGGACCGCGCCCGCTCCACGCCCGAGGCCACGCAGGCGATCCTCGATGGTATGGCCTGGCTGGGTCTTGACTACGACGGCGAGGCGATCAGCCAGTATGCCCGTGCGCCGCGCCACGCTGACGTGGCCGAGCAATTGCTGGCGTCCGGTCACGCCTACAAGTGCTTCTCCACTCAGGACGAAATCGCAGCCTTCCGGGAGACGGCCAGGGCCCACGGCCGCTCCACCCTGTTTCTCAGCCCATGGCGCGATGCTTCCGACCACCCCGATGCGCCCTATGTCATCCGTCTCAGGGCCCCGCGAGAGGGGCAGACCGTGATCCACGATCAGGTCCAGGGCGATGTCACGATCCAGAACGGCACGCTGGATGATATGATCCTGCTGCGCTCCGACGGATCGCCCACTTATATGCACGCAGTCGTGGTGGATGATCACGACATGGGAGTGACCCATGTGATCCGGGGCGATGACCACCTCAACAACGCTGCACGTCAGATCCAGATCTATACGGCGATGGAATGGGCCGAGCCCGTGTGGGCGCATATCCCGCTGATCCACGGCGAAGACGGCAAGAAACTCAGCAAGCGTCACGGTGCGACGGGTGTGATGGAATACGCCGAAATGGGCATCCCTGCGTCCGCCATGCGCAACTATCTGGCCCGGTTGGGGTGGAGCCATGGTGACGAGGAATTGTTCACCGATGTCCAGGCATTGGAATGGTTCGACCTCGATGGCATCGGCAAATCGCCGTCACGGCTCGACATGAAAAAACTGGCGAATGTCGCGGGCTGGCATATCGCCACCACGGACGACGCCGATCTGGTGGCGCAAATCGCGGAATATTTGACCATCACCAATCAGCCGGCCCTTTCGCAAGCGCAGCATGACGGGCTGCTCCGTGCGATGTATTGCCTCAAGGATCGGGCGAAATCCCTGCCCGAAGTTCTCGATAAGGCTCGGTTTGTGCTGGATTATCTTCCGTTCGACTACGACGGGAAGGCCGTCGACATGCTCGATTCGGTATCCCGTGGTATACTAGGTGAATTGACTGCGCAGTTGCAGAATGTTAGCTGGGACCGTGAGACGCTGGAGGGGGCTCTGAACGCCACAGCCGACGCCCATGGGTTGAAATTCGGCAAACTCGCCGGACCGCTGCGCGCGGCTCTCTCTGGGCGATCTGTCAGCCCCAGCGTTTACGATATGATGCTCGTACTCGGGCGCGAGGAAAGCCTCGCGCGCTTGGACGCCGCTGCCACCCTCGGCGATTGACGCCACTGGGGGGCCGCCAGAGAAATTCGGGGCGATCCCCAAAACCCGCACCTCGCGGGTCCTCAACGACACACGAAGGGACGACCATGGCCAATTCGAAAACCGCCACTCTCACCATTGGCAACCACAGCTACGACCTGCCGATCCACTCGCCGACGGCTGGTCCCGATGTTGTTGATATCGGTAAGCTATATGGCCAGGCGGGCGTGTTTACCCACGACCCCGGTTTCACCTCCACCTCTGCCTGCGAAAGCTCGATCACGTTCATTGACGGCGACAAGGGCGTGCTGCTGCACCGGGGCTATCCGATCGACCAGCTCGCAGCCGACAGTCACTATCTGGAGGTCTGCTATCTCCTCCTCTATGGCTACCTGCCCACAACAGCAGAGTTGGACACGTTTGAGGATACGATCACGCACCACACGATGCTGCACGAACAGATGGCCAACTTCTTCCGTGGCTTCCGCCGTGACGCGCACCCGATGGCGGTCATGGTCGGCGTCGTCGGTGCGATGTCCGCGTTCTACCACGACTCGACCGATATCCAGGATGAGCGTCAGCGTGAGATCGCCTCCCATCGCCTGGTCGCCAAAATGCCGACAATTGCTGCGTGGGCGTACAAATACACCATCGGGCAGCCGTTCGTGTATCCGCGCAACGATCTCAGCTATGCCGCGAACTTCCTGCGCATGTGCTTCGCTGTTCCGGCTGAGGAATACGTCGTCGATCCGATCCTTGAGAAAGCGATGGACCGCATCTTCACGCTCCACGCGGATCACGAGCAAAACGCGTCGACCTCCACGGTGCGCCTGGCGTCGTCCTCGGGTGCCAACCCGTTTGCCTGCATCGCCGCCGGCATCGCCTGCCTCTGGGGCCCCGCCCATGGCGGCGCGAACCAGGCGTGCCTGGAGATGCTCAAGGAAATCGGCACGGTTGACCGGATTCCCGAGTTCATCGCGCGCGCCAAGGACAAGAACGACAGCTACCGCCTGATGGGCTTTGGCCACCGCGTCTACAAGAACTTCGATCCCCGCGCGACGGTGATGAAGGAATCCGCGGATGAAGTGCTGGAGCTTTTGGGAGTTCACAACAACCCGATCCTGCAAGTCGCCATGGAACTGGAGAAACAAGCCCTCGCCGACCCCTACTTCGCCGACAAGAAGCTGTTCCCGAACGTCGATTTCTATTCCGGCATTATCCTGGAGGCGATGGGCTTTCCGACATCCATGTTCACGCCGATCTTCGCCCTGTCACGCACCGTGGGCTGGATTTCGCAATGGAAAGAGCAACTCGCCGACCCGGCACTGAAAATCGGCCGTCCGCGTCAACTCTATACAGGTGAGACCGCGCGCGACTACGTCGATATCTCCAAGCGCTAGACTGCTCCACCGATCTCAGAACGGCCGCCCCCTTATGCGGGCGGCCTTTTTCGTGACCCGCGATGCCGGTACACCCCGCTCCCCCGTTCATCTTGCCAAGTACAACTCAATCCCGCACCCAGCCGAAGGATCAGGCGCTGGCTGCCTGCGCCGCCAGTAACCGGATCCGCTCCACCATCGCGCGCACCCCGTTGGAGCGTTGCGAGGACAGGTGCTCGTCCAGCCCCAACCGCTTCAATTCCGCGCCCGCATCGACATCGCCAACGGCTGCCACGTCAATTCCGCTGTAAAGCGCGTGCAACACCGCAATCAACCCGCGCACGATGATGGCGTCGCTATCCCCGTGAAAATCAAACTGTTCGCCCCTGATCCGGGGCAACATCCAGACCTGTGACGCGCAGCCATCCACCTTGGTGGCCGGGACTTTGACCGCATCGTCCAGCGGCTCCATCGCTTTGCCTAACTCAATCACATGGCGGTAGCGGTCTTCCCAATCATCAAGAAATTCGAAGATCTCCGCGATCTCTTCAAAGGCGTCCGTAGCCATCTGGTGTCCCTCACCGTCTCAATCCCTGTCTCCCTGACGTAGGGCCGCGTCGCTGCAAGGTAAAGGTCTTGACCCCGTGCACTTTCCAAGCGGAGCCGGATCGTTTACGCAAAGACACCACATACGCAAGAGAGTGCCCCACCATGCTGCGAGCCGCCTTAATCCTGTCCGTGATCCTGACGCTGGCCGCCTGCGAAAGCCGCATCAACCCGTTCAACTGGTTTGGTGGGGATCGAGAACAGCGCGTGCGGGTGGAGCCCGACGCCTCGGGTCGCCCTGTCGTCGTCGACGGGCGCGTTCTGGCGAATGAGCTCATTCAGATGTCGGTGGAGCAGACGACGACGGGTGCGATCGTTCGTGCCACGGGTATCGTTCCCGTGCAGGGTTTTTACGACGCCGAACTTGTGCTGGTCGAGCGGACCGAGACGAGCGTTGTCTATGAGTTCCGGGTCGAACAGCCGCGGGCCAACGCGATTGCGGGTGTTCAGCAAATTTCCGTCGCGACAGAGCTGACGGTGGGCGAGCTGGCGGGGGTGCGATCCATCACCGTGATCGCGGGCAACAATCGGCGCTCGGTGTCACGCCGTTAGGCTGCTCAAGCTTGAGCAGACCTCTAAGCCATTGTTAAGAATTAACTATCCTAACCTTCTGTCCTTTGGCGGACAGGGCAATCTCTCCATCCAGCAGCCGTTGCGCATCGGCGCCGAACACCTCCTTGCGCCAGCCGGCGGACCACTTTCCGTCCGCGTAGCCCGAGGCGATGTCGTCCAGATCGCTGGAGGACGCGATGAGTTTGGTCGCGACACCGGCCTCTTCTGCCTTGGCTTTCAACAGCACCCGCAACAGGTCTGCCAGCGCCGGGTTCAGGGCAGAGCGATCACGCCCGGCCGCAACCTTCGGCACCTCACTGTTTGGCACCGCCATCCCGCGCGCCACAGCCGCGATCAGGCCATCGGCAATCGCACCCTTGCGCGCGTCGCGCAGCAACAGGCGGGATTTGCTCAGATCGGCCACGGTTTTGGGTTTGGTGGAGGCCAGTTCCAGCAGCGCGTCGTCCTTGACCACACGGTTGCGCGGCACATTGCGATCCTGCGCGTAGGTCTCCCGGAAGGCGGCCAACTCGCGGGCAATCGCCACAACGCGCCCGGAATTGGAGCGTAGTTTCAACCGTTTCCAGGCGTTCTCCGGCTCCACCACATAGGCGTCGGCATTGGTCAGGGCCGCGAGTTCTTCCTCCAGCCAATGGGTCCGGCCCGTGCGGGCGAGATCGGCGGAGAGGTATTCATAGATCTGGCGCAGATGCGTAACGTCAGCCAGCGCGTAGGTCTTTTGCGCGTCCGAGAGCGGCCTGCGCGACCAATCCGTGAACCGAGAGGATTTATCCAGATCCGCCTTGGCGATCTTACGCACCAGCGTCTCGTAGCCGACCTGATCGCCGAACCCGCAAACCATCGCCGCAACCTGCGTGTCGAACAGCGGCGCAGGAACCAATCCGCCCTCCACAAAGAAAATCTCCAGATCCTGCCGCGCGGCGTGAAACACCTTTACGACAGCGGGATTGCGGAACAGGTCGTACAAGGGCTCCAGCGAGATCCCATCGGCCAGCGGATCAATCAGTACCGCGTCCGCGTCATCCGCACCGGGCATCGCAACCTGCACCAGGCAGAGCTGCGCAAAGTAGGTTCGTTCACGCAAAAACTCGGTATCTACAGTGACATAGGGGTGTTTGGCGGCGCGGGCGCAATAGTCGGCCAGCGCGTCGGTAGTGGTGATTGTGTGGGGCACGAGGGAGCGCTTCTTCATCAAGAAAACAGGGTTGCCACGGGTGTAATGGAGGCCCGACCAGAAGGAAAGGCGATCACGGCAGCAGGACGGGCGATTTGTCGCCGGCCACAAATTTCCGCAGGACGGCGGGGTACAGGCGATGTTCCGCAGGCAGAATGCGGGCCGCAAGGGTCCGGGGCGTATCGCCGGGCAGAACCGGGACACGGGCCTGACCAAGGATCGGCCCATCATCGAGGACCGGCGTGACCTCGTGGACGGTGCATCCGGCCTCCGCATCGCCCGCCCCGATCGCGCGGGCATGGGTGTTGAGCCCCGGATAGAGCGGCAGCAGGGAGGGGTGGATATTCAGCATCTGCCCCTGCCTCTGGGCCACAAAGTCCGGCGTCAGGATGCGCATGAACCCCGCAAGGCAGATCACGTCCGGGGCGAAGCGCGACAGCGTTGCATCCAGCGCCGCCTCGAATTCCCTGCGGGTCCCGTAGGCGCGGTGGTTCACGCAACTCGTTGGAATACCCAGGGTTTCAGCCCTGGCGAGGCCGCCCGCCCCCGGCACGTTCGAGATCACCGCACAGGGCCGCGCCGGGTGGTCGCCGGTCATGCTTCTGGCCAGGGCGATCATGTTCGAGCCGCCACCCGAGATCAGGATCGCAACGCGTCTAGTCATGGCGCACGTCGCAGTGGCAGGTTGGGCACTGACCCGACACAGGTCCGCTCAATTCAGCGCGCCGTGATAGCGCACGCCCGGCCCGTCGGTCACGGTTCCGATCCGGTGCACGCTTTCGCCCGCCTCCGACAGCGTCCATGTCAGGCCTTCCACGGCCTCTTCTGCGACCACCAGCACCATGCCGAGGCCTGCGTTGAACGTCCTGAGCAGTTCTGCGTCGTCCAGCACGCCCTCGGACGCCAGCCAGCCGAAGACCGGGAGCAAGGGCCAGGTGCCAAGGTCGATCTCGACGCCCAATCCATCGGGCAAGACACGCGGAATGTTCTCGGTCAGGCCGCCGCCGGTGATATGCGCCAGCGCATGCACGCCGCCGGCGCGGATCGCCGAGAGCGCCGGTTTGACGTAGAGGCGCGTGGGGGTCAGCAGCGCCTCGCCCAGGGATGTTTGCGCGAAGGGCGCGGGCGCGTCCCACGGCAGGCCGGAGCGTTCGACCACACGGCGCACGAGGGAGTAGCCGTTGGAGTGCACGCCGTCCGAGGAGAGGCCCAGAAGCACATCGCCCGCCGCCACGCCCGAGGGCAATGCGCAACCGCGCTCCATCGCGCCGACGGAAAAGCCCGCGAGATCGAAATCACCGGGCGCGTACAGGCCGGGCATTTCTGCGGTTTCGCCGCCGATCAGGGCGCATCCCGAGGCGGTACAGCCCGCCGCGATGCCTTCGACGATGCGCGCGGCGGCCGCCACGTCCAGCTTGCCGGTGGCGAAATAATCGAGGAAGAACAACGGCTCCGCCCCCTGGCAGACCAGATCGTTGACGCACATCGCCACCAGATCGATGCCGATGGTGTCGAAGGTGCCGGTCTCGATCGCGATCTTCAGCTTGGTGCCGACACCGTCGGTGGCCGCGACCAGAACCGGGTCGGAGTAGCCCGCAGCCTTGAGGTCAAACAGGGCGCCGAACCCGCCCAGACCCGCCATGACACCGGGCCGCGATGTGGCCGCAGCCGCCGGTTTGATCCGGTCCACCAGCGCGTTGCCCGCGGCGATATCCACGCCCGCATCCGCATAGGTCAGCGCGTCACGCTCTTGATCACTCATGGCTCAAAATCCCCTCAGACCACAGATCTTCCCGTTACCAGCCCCGATCCACCTCGTCCATGGCACGGCGCGCGGTCCCTGCGGGATTTCTGGACTAATCGCGTGATTTACGCCTATGCTCCGCGCAACAAGGGCCCGGGAAGGGACCGGACAAGGACTACAGGCATGGCGTCACGCAAATCTACAGATGTGTTCTTTATCGTGGACGGCACCAGGCTGGAGGCGCAGGCGTGCTTGCTTGCCCCCAGCCTCAGGCGTCATCTCAGCGCATCGCAGCGCGCGATTGCCTATGTGCGTCAGGACTACATGGATTGCCTGCTGCCTTTCACCCGCGATGTGCTGAGCGCGTCAGGCGTCGAGATCCGCGACATCCCCGGAACCGATGCGGGCTGTGCCCCCTGGTCCGAGCCCTATCCACAGGGCAACAAGATCCTTGCCGCCGGCGCGCCGCGCGATTGCGACATCTCGGTGTTTCTCGACAGCGATATGGTCATGGCCGAACCCGTGAGCTTTGCCCGCATGCTCGGCACGGCCGAGATCGGCGCGGTGGTCTCCGACTACATGGCCTACGCCGGCGAGGAGGACGATTGGGCGCGGTATTACGAGATCTTCGGCATGGATCTGCCGTCCGAAAGGGTGCAGTTGACCGGCGGACGGCGGCTGATGTGCCTGCCCTATTACAATGCCGGGATGGTTGTGTTCCGACAACGCGACGCCCGGGGCAATCCGCTGGACATCGGCACGGACTGGCAGGAGATCGCGCTGAAATTCGAGCGCGACGCGGCAGGTGACTACAACCGCTCGAACATCGACCAGTTCACGCTGCCGATCCTAGGCTACTGGCGCGGAAGCCCGGTCAAGGCCCTGGACCAGAGGTTGAATTTCAACATCGAAGCCCATGGGCAGGGCGAAGGGCAGCGGCAGACCATCGCCCATTATCACCGCCTTGGCGTACTGTGGAAACACGATGTCCACGCCCGCGCGGCCCTTGATGGTCTGGTGGAGGTCATGGACGCGTCGGGACCCGAGCAGTTCCTTGTGCATTTCGGCGAATACGCCAAGCGCAAGCGGATGAAGCACCATCTGCACGCCATGGCGGAAATGGCGGCTTAACCGTGCCCGTCCCGCCCGTCCCGCCCGCCCACGCGCCCCGCGCTTCGCGCACCGATGAACAGGAACAGGGCCAGCATTGCGGCGGTCGAGACGCTGGTGATCGCGATCAGGCGCACGGCCTCCGCTTCGGCCAGCATGATGCGAAACGCAGGAACCGCCATGACCGGCACGATGACGTTGATGATCAGGTAGACACTGATCATCACCCCCCAGATCATTCCCCAGGCCTTCAGATCCAGCCGCCGCGTGGCCCGGCGGGCAGCCTGCATGCCGATGTCGACCGCAGGCACGGAGGCAAGGATCACCGTGGTCGCCAGCGCGTTTGGCACTCCGATGAAATTTACTGCCAGAATGTAGAGGATCCGCAGACCGATCAGCCAGATCAGATATCGCAAAGCAAGGGGACCGAGGGCGGGCATAAGGTGATCTCCGGTAGCAAGAAGCGCGCGAGGCTGCCTGATAAGCCAACATCGACCCACCCGCAATGCACCCACTTTGAGATTGCCCCCTTCAAACCGGCTTTTGCCTCTGATACGCGTGGGCGCACCACCGGGGGCCTGTAGCTCAATTGGTTAGAGCAGAGCGCTCATAACGCTTTGGTTGCGGGTTCAAGTCCTGCCGGGCCTACCAAATTCCCCGCGCTACCGTGGCAGTGTCAGATCCACGCGCAGCCCGCCCAGATCCGCCGAAGTTCCTAGCGCCAGAGACCCGCCATGCCTGCGTGCGATATCGTGGGCGATGGCGAGGCCGAGCCCGACGCCAGAGCCCTTGTTCTGGTTGCGTGCCGCATCGAGCCGGATGAAGGGACGCAGGGCATCCTCCCGCCGATCCGCGGCGATGCCGGGGCCATTGTCCTCGACCGTGAAGCGCACTGACCGCTGCATCAACGCGACACTGACGGCCACCTCTCCGGTGCCGTATCGCAGGGCGTTGCCCACCAGATTGCCCAAGGCGCGCTGCACCGCGACAGGGCGCAGCATGATGTCCGCCGTCTCTGGGGATGGCGCAAATGTGATCGTTCCACCTGCCGGGTCTGCGGCCCCTCCGCGCCGTGCGCGTTCTACCACGTCGGAGGCAAGGGCGACCGCATCCGTGGGCTGCGGGTCGTCCAGCGCATCGCCCCGCACGAAATCGAGGAAGGTGTTCAGCAGCGCCTCCATCTCGTCCACGTCGCGGACCAGATCCCTCTGCTCCGGCCCTTCCTCCATCATTCCCATCGCCAGCCGCATCCGCGTCAGGGGCGTGCGAAGGTCGTGGCTGACGCCCGACAGCATCAGCGTGCGCTGATCGAGGTATTCCTCGATCCGGCCCCGCATATCCAGAAATGCCCGCCCCGCAAGGCGCACTTCCGTAGCACCAGAGGGATGATATTCCATCCGCCGCCCCTTGCCGAAAGCATCCGCAGCAGAGGCCAGCCGCCGGATCGGACGCAACTGGTTGCGCAGAAATACATAGGCCACCAGCGTCATCAGGATACCCGTGGTCAGCATGATCACCAGCAGTTGGTGCGGGGCGGCCGCCGATGCGCGCCGGCGCGTCACGGTCAATTGCCGCGAGGTCCCGTCGGGCCCCGCGACCGCCACCTGAACCGTGCGTTCGTTGTCGCGCAGATCAACCGCCAGGACGCCATCGAGCCGGGACCGCAACACTTCGATCACCACGACACCTGACAGGTCGTAGAAATAGCGGTCATCCGCGCGGACCACGTTGTCGGTGCTCAGCGTTACCTCAAGATCGCGCGCCAGGGCATCGGCGGCGGCGCGCCCGTCGCTGTCCCAGGTCGATACGATCAAACCCAGTTCAAGGCTCAGCGCATTGGTCATCTGCCGCGTCACACCGTCGAAATGGCGTTGCAGAAAAACCGAACTGACGACAAGCTGAATGGTGACAATGGGCAGGATCAGGATCAGCGCCGCCCGGCCGTACAGGCCGCGGGGAAGGAACTGCTTGAGGATCGCGCCGAGTGTCATGGGCGTCATGTAAGACCAGCGGAGGGACCATGCAAAGCGAAACGCTGGAAGACGGTCTTGTGCGGGTGACTGCGCCGAACCCGTCCCCGATGACGTTCACGGGCACGCAGACCTATCTGGTGGGGACGGATGAGGTGGTGGTGATCGACCCCGGTCCCGATATCGCGGCGCATATGGACGCGATCCTTGGCGCGGTTGAGCCGGGTGCCCGCATCGCAAGGATTCTCGTGACCCATTCGCATCTGGACCATTCCCCCCTCGCCCGCCCCCTGTCAGCGGCCACGGGCGCGCCGGTTCTGGCGGCTGGCCCGAGCGCGTGGGGCCGCAGCGCCGTGATGCAGGCATTGGCGGAGGCTGGGGCGATCGGCGGCGGCGAGGGCTTGGACGACAGCTTTGCCCCTGACGCGCGGATCACGGAAGGCTGCGCCCTGGTCGGTTCCTGGGGCCGCATCGAGGTGCTGGAGACGCCCGGCCACATGGCAAATCACCTCAGCTTCGCATGGAACGGTGCGTTGTTCAGCGGCGATCTGGTCATGGGATGGTCCACGTCTCTGGTGTCGCCGCCCGATGGAGATATGGGCGCGTTCATGGCGTCGGTCTCAATGCTGGCCAATCGGTCCGACCGCATCTTCTATCCCGGCCACGGCGATCCCGTGGTGGCCCCCCAGGCACGCTGCAGGGAGTTGATCGCCCACCGCCGCGCCCGAGAGGCGCAAATTCTTGAGGCGATGCACAGTCTCGGCGCGTCCACGGCACGGGATCTGGCCTGCCATATCTACACCGACGTCGCCCCTGCCCTTGTGCCCGCCGCCACTCGCAACGTCCTGGCGCACCTGATCGACCTGCAGGCAAATGCCCGCGTGTTTTGCGATTCCGCCATTGAGGCCAACGCAAAGTTCGCGCCCAAGTGAAAATTTCCGGGCTCCCCCTCTGGACGCCCCAAAACAGCCTTGCTATGACGCAGCACCGTTCCGGCGTAGCTCAGCGGTAGAGCAGTTGACTGTTAATCAATTGGTCGTAGGTTCGATCCCTACCGCCGGAGCCAATAAAAACAAGCACTTAGGCGATGTTTCGGCCGGGTGTGAGCTACTCAAACACCGTATAGATACAGTATTTGTCGATCGGCCGGATTTAGGGGCCGCCGCGGGGTACAACCTGCATGGAATTGGGCAGCTTGGCGAGATTGACTTGAAGCGGCCACCCGACGATACAGAAGGTAGATCAAATACTTGAGTGACAGGGGGGACCGGAGTGACACTCGACATTCGCGGAAGCCTGAAAAACACACGCATCAGTAAGAACCCGCTGGTGGTCGTGGACGAACTGCTCGCAAACTCAATCGACGCCTTCCTAATCCGGCGAGAGACCGAGACCGACCCAATTTCGCTCCACGTCAAACTCGAGGTAAAGGCAACCAAGGCGGACCTTCTCGGTGCGGAGTACGATCTGGAAATTGCTTGCGAGGACAACGGCTGCGGCCTCGGACCAGAGCAACTCAAGGCATTCTTGACCAAGGACACCTCCTACAAGGACGACCTGAACATTCCCGGCATCGGGAAGTGCAAAGGCACCGGTCGGGTACAATTCTTTCACCATTTTTCGGCGGTCTCGATATCGTCCATCTTTCGAAACGACGACCAGCTCTTTCATGTGAGCCTTCCAGGCACTCGGGACCGTAAGACAGTCGAGGAGACAGACTTCCATATAGAGTCCCGTGAGACCGGCGACCTAGGAACTCGGATAAGTCTTTCCCACATCGCGCCTAAGCTGCGGGAATCCATCCTTTCCGTAGAGAGCGTGCACCGCCTTTTCCCAGCTGAGCAGATCAGGCAACACGTTCTATTCAACCTGTTGCAGAGGTTTGTCAGCTTAAAGGAGGAACTCGGCGACTTCTTGATCGAATTTTCTAGCGACCTTGGCGGCTCCGTAACCTCCGGCTCACTGCGTCCATCGGACATTCCCGAACACACGTCGGTTACGCCGATAACAGTTGACCACGTCGAAGGCGAAGACAAGGTCTCGGCCTCCTTCACCTTGACCCACTACAAGCTCGCCCAATCTCAGTACTCTTTACCACGCAACATCATCGGGTTGTGCGCGAAGGCTTCCCTTGCTGAGCTCATCACAGGACGATACCTCAAAACCAAGACACTGGAAAACAACGCGATAGACGATCACTACCATATTGTCCTCGTGGAAGGCCCGCTACTAGACGAGGGTGTCAACGAACAGCGCGACGGGTTCGACAAAATCCCAGAGGCCAACGGGTCGGCTGACCTGTTTGGAGGGATGCAGATCACATTCGAGGACATTTTCTCGGTCCTCGACGACAAGGTTCAAGAACTCATCACGCCGCCCGACTGGTCGCGAGACGAGATAGTGAAGGACGTCGCCGAAGAATTTGGTGTCTCGGAGGAAATGCTCTCATACTCGAACACGCGGGTGAAATTCGGGGACACCCCGAGCGAGGTTGCCAAGCGGGTATTGACCAATCTTCAAGAGAAGGTGGCCTCAAGCAACGCCATGCCCGACGAGACGGCTTCACCGAGCCTTTCGGAAAACTCGCGCGGCATGGAATGGGACGAACCGTCGTCCATGGTGTACACGACCTGATCCTCGGTGACTTCTCTGTTGATGACTTCGCTCATTGCTCTCGCTCCTTGCAATACGACGGCGCGGGTGCGCTCGCCTGCGAGGAGGGTCCCAGACCGCGGGCGGCGCGCATACCAACGTTTGGGACCGCACCCGCAAATAATGGTGTGGCTCGCAAGACACACCAGAACGAAAGAGGCCGCGCAGGCAATCAGTCTGCACGGCCAATTCTGTAGGTGTCCGTCGGGTCGGCGGATCAGGTGAGGTCCGCGCGAGCCGCAGCCATATCGGCCTCGGTGACGCCGCCGGTCGCGAGGGCGTGCGCCTCTTCGCGGGTGCGGAGCATCGACTTGCCCATGTCGCTGCCGAGCGCCCGGACGTACGCGGCCTCGAAGGTCTCCCCGTCGGCCTGCATCGACTTGGCCAGGGCATCCAGTTGCCCGTCGACCTTCGCCATGTTGCGGACTGCCCGCTTGGTAACCGTGTCGTTCATGTCTTCATCCTTCTTTTCCATCTGTGCGGCGGCGCGAGCGGACTCGACCTCCTGTTCCAGTCGTTGCACGTGCTGTGCGAGGTCCATGACCTCCTGGGCCTCGGCATCGTCGCGCGCCAGGCGCCCAAGCGCGTCTTCCAGTTCCTTGCGTTTGATCTCCAGGCGGATCAGTTCCGCCGCGTGGCGTTCGCCTTCTTTACTCATTTCAGTGCCTCCAGTTCTTTGACAGCTTGCGCCGCCAGGTGCTTCTGCGGTGACGCCGCCCTGAGCCGCAGCAGTTCCAGGTTCAGGCTCTCAGCGACACGGCCCTCGGCGTCGGTCAGGCTGATCGAGTGGCGAACCTTGATCGGGGTATCGATGCCGAGGGCGCGGGAAAGCTCGCTGCCTCCTGCGGCGATCATGGCCTTGATAAGGGCCTCGCTGGCGCGGTTGTTGGTCAGCACCCGGTCGATGGGACCGACATCGCCGCCCGCCGCAGCGGTTTGGCCCACGCCGTTGCGCACGGCCTCTCGGTAGGCGGACCAGTTGGCCGCCAGGTCGGTCAGCGCCTTGTCCACGGCTTCGGCCAGTTTGCGGCGGTCGCTGGCCGTGTCGATCGCGCCCTGCACCTGACGGGTCCGCTTGGCGCGGTCCTGGCTCGCTGCGGCGTCGGCGGATCGGTCCTGCAACTCCGCGATTGCGTCGTCCACGATCTCGATGCGTTCGGCCAGCGCCGCAGCGGTGCCTGCGGGTTTCTTTCCCGCGATCATGTCCTGCGTCGCCTCGGCGCGGGCCTTATCTCGTTCTTCGATGAGGCGGGCGCGCTCGTCGTGCAGCTCGGCCAGCCGTTCGTTGCGGTCTTCTGCCATGTCGGCTCCTCTCACTGGCGCGGGAATGGGGTTGGTGGCACCCGGCAGTTGGAGACCGAGCGCCACCCGAGATGCGACGACGCCATGCCCTGACAGTCGCATCATTGCTAATAGATGCCGCGTTAGGGCGGTGCGGGGGACCAGCGAGCAAGACCCGATCGCAAAATGCTGGTGAGTAGGCTCACATAGGGTAGATTACAAACGATGCTTGCCCCCTGATCCAATGCTAAGTACCACCAAACTTACAAAGGTTTTTCATCTAGCACTCTCAGTGAGGATCACGAATGACTTTGCCGACAGGTAACATTTTTCTTTCGCATGCAAGTCAAGATAAATCCTACGTGCAAAAGGTATATGAGCGCCTAGATGCGGCAGGAACCTTCTATGATATTAAGAGCATAACAGCCGGTGCTGCATTCTTGGATGCAATGAAGGAAGGTGTTCAAGATACGAGTGTATTTGTCCTATTCCACTCACCTAACACCAAAGGCTCATGGGTTGAGTTTGAGACCAAGCTGGCAGAAGTCCAAGCGGCATCTAGGAAGGATTTTTGCATACTAGTTTGTCCAATTGGGGGAGAAACGTACAGCTCCCTACCTGATTGGATGAAGGCACATATGACGACGACAGAAGATTACACAGTATCAGACACTGTGCGTGCAATCCTTCATCAGCAAAAGTCGATCACAACATCACAAGCGCGCCGAAATAGATCCATAGTGGGCAGAGAAGGTCTTCTCAATGAGATTCAATTGGCTATTTTGACAGCTGTTCCGGTATCAGGAAAGCCGCTTCAGCACATAGTTCTTTCTGGTCTAATGGGTATGGGTCGCAGCACGGTTGGAGAACTCGTAGTTGATCGCTCGTTTTCGAGAATGAGGCCGTCTGGACCTGTCTTTGACCTTCCAGACATGGCTGAGTCAATAGATTTCTACCTTGCCTTAAAGGAAGACCTTGATGGGGTAATGGGCAAGGAAGAAGTTGAAAGGCAGATTGCCGCGTTTGAGCTGCTAACACCAATTGAGCAAGCAAAGATAATTGCCGGTCAGTTTTCACATTGGGCAAAACTTAATCAACCAGTTATTATTAAGACGCGATGGGGACTTAGAGACCGAGGTCGGCATTTGAAGCCATGGTTAAATGAGTTTTTCAGAATAACTGCTGGTTCCACAAGTCTTAGAGTCATTTTCATTTCAGAGAGACGCCTTCCAGATGAGCAGGTTGCCGAAAGGGCAAATGTTGCGCAGTTTTTAGTTGGCGAGCTATCACCAACTGACATGCAGATATTGCTGAATCAGTTGATTGATCCTAGATACTATGATGCTCGTAAAGCTGAAGCCTTGGCAGCGCTGATTGGCGGACATCCTGCTACCGCCAGCTATGCTGCATTACTCATCAACAAAGGGCGTAATGCCGATACTCTGGAAGCCAACCCGGGGCCGATTGTTGCCTTTCAGCAGAAGGCCCTAGAGGCGATTTTTCGCGATGATCTGCTGAATGACATACAGGCCCAAATTCTGGCTCTTCTCGGGATTTTTCCGAAGTTATCATTTCGTATGTTTGCTCAAGTTTTAGAGCTTCAGAAGAAGGAACTAGCGGAAGAGATTTGGCAGCTTTCGGAGTTTTCGCTGGTATCGACTGTGGATTCCGAGTTCTTTTCGAGCCCAGATATCGTTGCAACCTACTCTCGAAGAAACTTAAGCACTTTGAGTACACCTTTGCTGGCGGACGTGAAGGAGAAGATCGAAGCCGATATCGCAAACGGAGAGATGGACTCTCAGCTTGTAAGCGCACTCCTGATTGCGACAATTGAGGCTTCGGGTGATGTGCCGCACGAGTTGGTAGGTCTGCTTACAAGTTCCAATCTGCTTTCTATTGTTAGAAGCAAATTCGATCGAGCTAATTCCAGTCGTGGAAATTATCGAGATGAGTTTGCAACGATCTACAAAATTGCGAAACTAGCTATGAACATGAAGGTATCAGACGACTCCGTTGAGCAAATACTGTTTACGGGCGGGGACAGCGCGATCAGGGCTGGCATCCTGCCAGACGATATTATTCGTTTCATGGAAGGTAATGCTTTGCCTGCAATATATTATTTGAAGGGCAGCTACGCGTTCCACGTCGGGCGAAATATGGAGGAAGCAATAAAAAATCTCCGTCAAGCACTTGCATTGAAGCACTTCCGCTTGAGAAATGTAAGACTTTTAGTTCGAGCGTATATGAGAAACCAACAATTCAAAGACGCTCATGATGTTATCGAAAGCTTGCCTGAAAGCCAGGTGCAACGAGAAACTGGTCTCCTGCTCCTTAAGATACGGGCACTCCGTAGCATGAGGCAGTTTGGTGAAGCCGACAAGCTTGAGGCATCCCTCAATACATCACGAGACGATTTCGGTGAGATTCCGCTCTACCGGGCGGCAAAATTGCTCAGGGAGATGAAGTTACTTGAGGCAAAGCGTCAGCTCGAACTTGCAAAGAGAGCAACCAGAGTGAATCACTTCAGCTGTCAATTGCTCGAATGTGCTGTTCTTTTAGAAAGTGGCGATGCTTCATTGTTACCCGCGACGGTCGAAATCGCGAATGCTATCAATCGGCCCGCAGATGCTTGGCAGATGAGGGCTAGGCATGCTGTTGTTGAAGGCAGGTGGGCTGATGCTGAGGAGTATTTGTCTAATATCGACAGAAAGGATTTTTTCGACCTTCAGATTGAGAAACGCTGTATCGATCTAAAGAAAGAAGACATTATAATTTCTAGAGATGTCGCTGAATTGGCGGAATGTGAGAAACGTCTGGAAGAAATTGCTCGCTTGAGCGCTAATTCACCGGAAGGTTTCCGCCAAGCTTGATATTGGCGCCTCTCAATGTTCAATTATAAGAACAACCTTTGCTCGAATGCAACTCTTTGCGTGAGTGCTCACTTTAGGCCGGTCATGATCAATGGGGGCAACGGTTGTGAGAGATCGTCAGGTAATCTTTTCAGGTGTTAGCGACCGTCGGCGGCGAGGAGCGCGAGGTCCATCTGTTCCAGTATTTCAACGGGTGCGCGGGCGGCGTTCCTAAATGTGCCGGGTGCCTCGCTGATACGCGACCGATACCAGCGCATGATCTGTGCGGTCGGGACGACGCAACCTGCTGCTGCCAAGACCAGCATCGCCTCGCGCACCCAGCCTCGTTGCCAGTGGATTGTACCGCTAACGTTCCAAGCGTGGGCCAGCAGTGTGACCACGTTCGAGCGCATGCTGACTTCTGGGTCGAGGTGGGCGTCCTCGGCTGCCTCCTCAAAGAGTTCCCGAAGGCCCGCCTCAGCTTTCTTATAGCGGAGTGTCGGCAGGACGGGTTTCTGGCGCGCAGTCATCGGCTCTCCATTCGGCGATGCGGGATGCAGGCATGATGCTGCAGAGGCGTCCAAAAAGAAGCCAGCGAGCCGCCCGACTGACAGTCGATCAGTGGGAGGCGCGACTTAGAGCCCCATAGGATCATGGGCTTAGGTAAAAGGCCGAGCATCGAGTACAGTGCGAAACACCACCTCGACCCCTCAAGCGTCGAAGTACGCGGTGCCCGCGATCCAGTCCAACAAGTCTTGGCGGGTCGCATCGTCAAGGTCGGCGCGAACCTCCACCGACCAAGCGGCATCGTCCCTCACGCCTCTGGACGCCCATGGCGTCGCGTCACGCGCCATGCGCATCTCGGCGATCAGGCCGTCGCTGGGGTCATGCAGGTAGCCCGTCGCCACCCGCATTGTCTCGTAACCGTCTGAGAACTTCACGGTGGCGGTGCCGCCCGGCTTCACAATCGTCACCTGCACTGCTTCGTCAGTCATCGGATTGTCCCCCGGTCTCCTGTGGTGTCCCCTGGACGACTTCGGCGTCCTCGACGTCGTGTCGGCCGCCCGAGCCGTCCTCAGTCACCACCGAGCTCGATTTGATCCTCTGTGGTTGAACCAGTCTGGGCTTTGAAGGCAGAGCGTTGTTCACGGTCGTGTTGACCTGCAGGTTGGTCTGGGCTGGGCCGTCCACGCTGGGCACCCGCTTGTCGATCAGCTTGGAAAGGATGCGGGCGTCGACGTGCGATACGTCCAGAACCAGGACGGGCTCGAAGTCGTCGTTCAGCACGGGCTGGTCGTCCTCGTCGGTGGCCTGCTTCCAGCGACCGAGGCCCAGCTCGCGGGCGGTGTCCATCACGTCCTGCGTCAACTGGTCCTGGAAGATCGCCATGGCGATGTCCCAGCCACGGCGGAAGTCGTCGTCGCGGTGCTTCCAGTAGTAGACGTTCGGCCTTGGCAGGCCGAGCTGCGCACACGCTACCGTCACGTTGCCCACCTCCACCAGCCGTTCGAGGAAGGCGCGCTTGAACTCGGGCGAAGGCTCGCTGGCGTGTGGGTGCATCATGCCCGTCGAGGCCCGAGGACCCGTCGCAGATGCGCTGTTCTGTTGAAAATGGCTCAATTCGTGCCCCTCCCTCTGTGTCCATTACTGTGCTCGGGAAGCCCGTCACGCGCTAAGCCCTTGACCCCGTTCCCATTCCACCTCACGCGCCCCCTGATCCTATATCAGAGGGGCACGGTTCATGCAGGACGAACAGGGGGTGGCTTGCCACGTGCGCGAGGCGTCCTCGCTCTCTTGGGATACGATGTCGCGTTCACCCAGCGCGGGAAACCAGCGTTGCATGGCGGGGAATGTCGGCTTCTGCCATCCATCCAAGCGGGGAGCCTGACCGGCCGAATAAGGGCGGACAAGCGGACAAGGGCGGACAGCCCTTCGAGCTTACAAGGAAAAAGAAATACACACTGACAGAATTATACTGAATTAAATTTCGCGTATAATGCCAAAAGCCCGTCCGCCCTTGTCCGCTTGTCCGCCCTTATCGCGTTTTTCCAGTCAGTGGACGCCCCCAACCCGCCCTTGGAAGGCGGGGAAAAGGCTGTTGGATCACCGAAATCGGTAGGTCACCGAAAAAGCGATGCTCGTTCAGCTTGAACTCGGCCTTGCCGCCCACTCGGTTCTGGCGACCTCGATGATCTCCTTCATCACCGCCGGCCTCTCGCGCTTCACCCGCAGCACGTCCCACGCACCTCTTCGGGCGATCACGACGGTGTCCTTCTCGTTGCCGCTCGAACCCCGCTTGTTGAACCGCCGCGAGGTCACGGCACCCCCGGCCTCGTCGATCACGAACTTGAGGTTCGCGGGGAACCCGTCGCAGGTCTCCTCAAGATGGGCCCAGACGTCCGACAGACCGATTAGGTCTGCGGGCCATGCCTCGAACAGGGCCTTGAGCTCGCGATGCTCCTCTTTTTCCAGGAACTCGACCACTGACCTCTTGGCGTCAGTCATCGGCGCCGGTAGCCCTGGATTGAAGGCCGATATGTCACGCTCCTGCAGCAGCCGCGCGACGGACGCGATGAACGCGGGGTCGCGCCGGGTCTCGTACAGGTCCCCGTAGTACGAAGGTTCCCGAACGGTCTCTGGATTGTAGGCCACGCGGATGCGCCGGTCCCGGTCGTCGATCGGCAGGGCGTCCATGAAGTTCGAGAACATCAGGAACCGGCAGCAGTTGTACTGGACCGACTTGAGGCCGAACTTCGGGTTGATCTCGCGGTGCTCCTCGGTGATGACCTTCTGTAGCTTGTTGGCCTTGCGATAGCGGTCGGAGCCGGAACCCTCCCTGGTCTCGTCCACGACTAGCAGCAGCTTCTCGGAAAGCCGTTCGTTGAAGCTACTGCCCAGGACGTCGCCGAGGTCCACGCCCAGAGCGACGTGGCCAGCCAGGACGCGGGCGAGGACAGAGGCGACCCAGTTCCGGCCAACGCCACGCTTCGACGTAATCATCAACCACGCCGTGTGCGGCAGGACGCCAGGTTTCTGGACGATGTGGGCGATCCAGTCCAAGAAGTCGTCGGCGTCGTCACCGTCAGGCAGAAGCCACCTGACGTGGTCCTCGAACTTTGCTGCCCTGACCTGCCAGTCAGCCGGAGCTTTGGGGACCAAGGGCGTCTTCCATACGTTGACGGCGCCGCCCCGTCCCTCGGGTGGTGGGCAGATGGTCTTGCGACCGGGTGCCCAGGTCATGACGTCGACGGTCTTACGTTCGCCCGCCTTGTCACCCACCCAGACGTTCACCACGCGCACCTCCTTCGGCTTCGGGGGGCGCCCGCGTCTCTTGGGCGTGTCGGCCCCAATTTGCTTCTCGTTGTCGCGGTCGGCTTCGGGCGTCTCCTGCTCCAAGGTCATTAGGCTGCCAGCAAAGTGTACTGCGGCGAGCTCGACCGTCTTCCATGCCCGACCACTTTTCAGGTCCACGACGCCACCTGCGGCGCTCACGTATACGAGGTTTTCCTTTGCCGATGCGAGGTCGATCCGGCGCACGCTGAGCCGTGAACGCTTGTTCGTCTCTCCAATGGCCATGTCCTCTCTCCGCTCCTTCGCGGCGAGAGCGGTCAGCGCGCCGTCGGGCAGGTCCTCGGGGTCAAGGTCTTCGCCGAAATCTTGCAGTGCCGTCGGCTGGGGTATGCTGTCGCCGTGCCCCGCGTCCCGCATGATCTTGTGTAGCGTCTTGTAGGTGACGCGGTTGCCGTCGCCGTTGTCGGCGTGGAGGCTGTCCCACCGAAGACCGACAAGCGTGCCATGGTCGGCGTAGCCTGGATCACGGGTGCACCACTCCACGAACTCGTCGCGTCCATCACCAGCAGTGGCGTGGTGGCAGGCCTGCATGAGCGTAAGCCACGTCTCGTGGTCGCGGAAGTCCTCCGGCTCAAGGTGGTCCAGCATCTGGGCCAGCTCCTCCTGGTCGTGCTCCCCGCCGCCCGTCGCAGCGCTCCCGGTCGGTCTTCGGATCAGGTCGACCAGGGCATCGGGCGCCGCATCGGCACCGAACGCGTCGAGTTCAGGATTGCCCGCCTTCCAGACGTAGGTCTTCAGCGTATCAGGATGGATTGAGCCAGTGGCGACGACCTGCCTGCCTAGCGACTTGAACTCAACGCCGGGAAACCGCTCGTTCAGGCTGTCCCTTGTCGAGACGCCCTCGGGCTTGGTCATGTAGACGTGCAGCCCTCCCGAGCCTGTCACCACCGTTGGGTAGAGGTCCGGGTCCATCCCGGTCCAGAGCACGAGCTCGACGTAGGGGTTGATCGGTGATGCGAGCGTCTGGCCGTCGGGAAAGGCACGTGGGTCCACGTCAAGGACCATCTCGCCCGCCCGCAGTCGGACGCCCACGTTGTCGCCCGCCTCCATGTGCGTGACTTGGTCAGCGGACTTGTAGGGCTTCTTCGTCCAGTTGCCGTGGATGGGACTCTTGCCGCGCTTGCGTCGTTTGCCCTTGAGTTTGTCCGCGTGGGCGTAGTGGTGCAGGAGAATGAGCTGATAGCCCGCGTCAAGCAGCGGTGCCAGTTGGGTCGCGTCTGGTTTAGTGGTCATGGCTCAACCCCGCTTCGCGACGTAGGCGGAGACTGCGGTCTTGGTGTAAAAGACCTCGCGGCCGATCTTGACGAAGTCGGGACCGAGCGCGTCACGGCCCTTGATCCGACGGCTGCGGTATTGTGCCAAGACTGTGACTGGGTGGCCGGTCACCTCCGCAACCTGTGCAGGCGTGAGCAGGTCGGGACTCAGGAACGATGGTACGTCCTCTGCCGAATTTGCGGTATCTTCATCGTAGGACATGCTTTTTCTCCTATAGGTCCTCAAAGAGCCGACCGTCGATTGGTCCCGACGGTCGGCTCGCTCTACTTGAAACAATGCCACGAGACCGGCGACGCGTAGACCAGCGAGGGCGCGCGCAACGTCCAACACTGGCCAACGGGCGACCCCGCGGCTTTGATGAGAATCGGTCTACAGGTGGAGATTTGTCCCGTAACCCCTCACTTAGAGGTCACGCAACGCGCGCTGGTTTTAGGTTCCCTTAACGATCAGGCGCGGTCGTACGGCCCAGCCCCGGCCTGCCGATAGGGCCGCTTATCCCTGCCGGGCGCGTCGCATCGCTTCAACGCCAGAGCGACCAGCACTTGATCGGACCAGAACAGGTTGAGCTCCGAGTGGGCCAGCGTGAAGTCCGGTCCGGCGAACTGGATCGGACCCATGACCGACCGCGCGTCGCCGTAGAGGTGCCTGACGGGAAAGACGTTGGCGTAGGTCGCCAGCGTCCAGAGGGTCAGCCTGTGCTCCAGCGGCCAGCCCTGCCTCTTGCAGGCGGACGCGAGGGCGCGGTGGAAGACCTGGCTTCTCTGCCGATCGACGCTCGTCACCACGCGCTCCTGAAGCACCTTCTCCTCGGGGGCCATCCGGCGGTTCACCTCGACGCCTGCGACCTTCGCGATCCGCGCCAGCCGTCGCTCCGCAGTCCAGCCGCTCACGCCGCACCCTCCATCAGGAAGGCGTCGAGGTCGTCACGGTGGTATCGGACGATCCGCCCGACGGTGCGGTATCGCGGGCCAGCGCCCTTGCTGCGCCAGTTGTGCATGGTGCCCTTGGAGACGGAGAGGTAGCCTGCGGCCTGCTCGCTCGTCATCCAGGGGGTTTCGGTTCGATTGTCGGTCATGGCGGCATCTCCTGCATCAGATTGCGTCCAGGTGGACGGCGATGATGTCAGGTTATCAGCGCCGGACGGGCGCGCATGCCAACGAGCAGCCGCCCCTCCGCCATCACTTCGACAGCCCGAGGAAGTGGTCCTCGACGGCCTGCGCGAAGGGTCGCGGGTTCTCGACGAGGTGCTCGGCGTGCACGTAGGTCGATGCCATTCCCGGCAGGGCGTGTCCGACCAAGAGCGAGCCCTCCAGGAGAGGACAGCCCACCTTGACCAGACCCGTCCGCATGTGGTGGCGTAAGGCGTGGGGCGACGGGACTCCGCCCCGCTTAGGCTCTGCGATCCTGCCGCTTGCCGACCCCGGCGACGGCCAGAGCCAGGGCGAGGCCAGTGGCTCGTCCTCGGCCATCCGTGCGCGGAGCGTGGCGGTCAGCCAGCGCCCCGTCGGGAACAGGAGCGACCCGCCCGTCTTCATGTGGGTGAAGGTGAGGACGGCCTGCTCGGGATCGAAGTCGGCCCGCCTCACGCTGAGGAGCGAGGTCCGTCTGGCGCCGGTCAGCAGGAACGCCCGTTGCAGGTCCCGCATCACGCTCGACATTCCATCCGTCACCCGCCAGAACTCGGCGACGTCCATCTCGCCCACCTGCCTCTTGGGCGTGGCGGGCACCCTGATCGCGTCGACGGGGTTTCCGGCTATCGTCTCGTCGTGTCGCCTCGCCGTGTTCACCAGGGCCCTAACCGTCCGCATCACGGAGCCACCCGTGGTCCTGCCGTGTCGCCTCGTCAGCGTCTCCAGGAGTTCTCGGCAGTCCTGGCGCGTTATGTCAGCCACGGACCGACGCCGAAGACGCGCAAGGTAGTTGTCAATGTGGTACTGGTAGTTTCGCACCGTGGCCGCCGAGAGGTCCCGCTCCTTTAGGTGCTCGACGAGCGCCCGTTCCAGCGTGATCCCGCTTGCCGTCGGTCCAGACGTTGGGTCGATCCCTGACTGGATCGTGGCCATCAGTTTTCTAGCCTCGTTTCGGGCCTCGCCCAGACGGACCAGATCGGCGCGCCCGATCTTGACGCGCACCGTGCGGACGTGGCGCTTGTTCCGCCGAACATCACCCTGCGCAGCGAAGGTCTTCGTGGTCTTGTGGCAGATGCAGAGTAGGCCTTTGACGTCCGTATCCCTGTGGATGCCCGAGCCTAGCGGGAGGTCACGCAAGCGCGCCTCTGTGAACTTGAATATGGTCATTGATTAATACCGTCCTGAGCACTGTTTCTGGGCACAACTCGGGTGATGCCGAGTGAGCCGATAGGACGTATTTTGCCTTGTTTATATGGGTTCGTACGCCCCGAATTGGCGAGAATGGACCATGATTTACTCGCTTCCTCAGACTGTTAATCAATTGGTCGTAGGTTCGATCCCTACCGCCGGAGCCAGTTTTCCATTTTAATTCAATTTGTTACCGACGGTATTTTCCTGACTTGCACGGCCATCGGAAAGCTTCGGAAGCCGCAGCACCGACATTCAGACCGTGTTTTGGCTACAGCAGCCAAGCCATTCTCGTGAATCAGTCTACAGCACATGGCCAGGCCGCACCCGCCTGCCCTGTTTTGGATGAGGCAGGACTTCCGGCCCGATGGCATCACCCGAACACCGAAATGGGTCGAAAAGCGCAACGTTCGGCTCGACGACACGAAGACATCCGGTCCACAGGCCCCCTATCGAGCGCTACACCCACACCGTTGGCGGCGAGTGGCTGAGGCGATGTGTCTTTGAAACGATTGGGACGGCACAGGGACAGGCGACTGAACGGCCCGGAAGGGTGTGCTGGCTGACAAAGCGTTTCCGCAAGGCCGCTGGCGGCAAATACTTTTTACCATTCCGCCATCCCGGTCAAGCAGGCTTGCCCTGCCTCGACATACCTGGACGCCGCGCCACAGAGGAGGATACCGCGCCGGAATCGTCGGTATTTTCCGCAACGATCACGATACCAGACGTTGTGCCGACGCGCTGCTCCTGAAGCAGACCGATAAATCGGTCGTGACACGTCATCACAAAAAGCTGGAAATCGTCTCCGCCATCTGCAAAAGTTACCGGATGGTGAGTGACCGTTCAACACATGACCCGGCGAAAATCGCCATCCTGAAGTCCGGTTTGACGCGCAGCCGGAGAATAACCTGCCTCCATTCTCGTGACACTCGCAAATGTTCGAACGGTGCATAAAGTGAGGGACGATAGTATCGACGCAGTCATTGAACACATGGGACGATATCTTCGGATTGCGTGTTTGCTGCTGCTTGTTGTGACGAGCTTCGCAAGCGCATCGGCCCGGAGTGCCATGGCTATGGGCTCTGATGCGACTGCCGGCGTTCAGCTCAATCTTTCACAAGATTGTCAAGCGGGCGCCGCTTCCGGTCTGGAAGGATCGATTTGCGATACCGGTGGTGGAATTCCTGCCCAATTGCCGGGCTGCCCAATGATGGACGTGTGCCTGAATATGGGCGCCGGATCCGGCGTTTGCGGTCTGGTGACCGTGACAGATGAAACAATCGCACCCTACGCCTGCTCCAGCGCTGCGCCTGTTGTCTTCTTGCGCAGTGCAGTGCACCGAACCGGGCTTGGGGCAGATCCGGTTTTTCACCCCCCGATCATCTGATACGACGTTCACGGGTGCGCTGAGCCGCGCATAAGAAAGTTCGTTTCAACAAGGGGTAACTGGAATGGAAAACGCACTTGGACTGGCCGGATACCAGTCTACAATGATGATAATCGTATTCGCTGTACTGGGCCTTGGCATCGCGGCGCTGTTTGCGGCTCTGTTCTTGCCTACGCGCTGGCGATTGCCATACTCGATGGAATTCCTGTTCGTCGGTCTGCTTTTGGTCATGGTCTGGTATGGCGACAGTCGAAGCGCCGAAATCTACGAAGCCTATCAGGCACCGCTGGAAGAAGAGGGTGTACTGGAAATCGGCTATGACACGGAAAACGGCAGTTTTGACCGCAGCATTCGGGTTCTGGCGTTCCAGTGGGGGTTTGCCTTTATCAACGGCGAGGATGAAATATCGCGCAATGCGGCTGTTGTTCAGCCGGGTGAACGCGTGCTGTTCAGCCTGTTCGCCAATGATGTCATCCACGGCTTCAACATCCCCGCTGCGGGCATCACGGCCGAGTTCGAGCCTGGGGTCGAACGTGACGTCTGGATTCGCGCGCCCGAAGAACCGGGGCGCTACCTGATCCAATGCCTGAACTACTGCGGTGTGGGACACGCGCAGATGAAGGCCTGGCTGGTTGTTGAAGGCGATGAGTCCGAGGCCGAGGCCTGATCGGGCCCGCTCGGACATAAACGAAATTCTAAGGAAGGGAACCGCACCATGGCAAGCGTACATGATGCAGAACGGATGGGTGGAACACCCCATTGGGAGGCCGCAGATGTCATCGGCAAGATGACACTTTCGGATCTTCTGTTTTCACATGATTACCGGCACATCGCCATCAAGGGCATGCTGACCTCAATCATGATGCTGGGCCTTGGCGGGCTGATGGCGATGTTGTTCAGGACCGAACTGGCTCTGCCCGACATCCAGATCCTCGACGCGCGGCCCTATATGTCGCTGATGACCCTGCACGGCATGTTCATGGTCTTTGGCTTCATCATCCCGTTCGTCATCTCGATCATGTATTACATGATGCCCAAGGTTCTGGGCACTGATCGGCTGCTTTGGGCGCGTGGTGCGCAGTGGAGCTACTGGCTTTTGATCGTCGCCGCGGTGCTGCTGGTCATCTCTCGCCCCGATTTCACCTGGACCTTCTATCCGCCAATGTCGCTGCGCGTCGGTGGCGAGCTGATCTGGATGGGATATATTGCGATTGTTCTGGTGGCGATTTCGGAATTCATCGCCGGTGCGGTCCTGTTCAAGAACGGCTACGAGGCCGTACGTCGCATAGGTTGGAAGAAGCTGCCATTGATGGGGTGGGGTGCCCTGTCCGAAGGGATCCTGCTGATCGGGTCGACCCCGATCCTGGCGCTGGTGGGTATCTTCATGTATACCGACTGGGCGCAGATCACGGCGGTCTATGACCCGGCACGTGGTGGCAATGTGATGACCTTCATGTTCATGTTCTGGTTCTATGGGCATCCGGCCGTCTATCTGCCGCTTATGCCGGCGGTGGCCACGCTTTATACGCTGTTGCCACGGTTCCTGGGTCGCCCGGTCTGGAGTTACTGGTCCGCCGTGACCGCCTTTGCCCTGCTGACAGTGCTGGGCTTTGTGGTGTACCCGCACCATTTCCAGCCAGCCGAAAATGTCAGCGGGATATTGCAACGCACGACGCAGATTCTGACGTTGTTGATCTTCATTCCGTCGACGCTGCATGTCTTCAACTGGATCGCAACGCTTTGGTCCGATCCGATCCCCGCCTCGGCCCGGCGTGCCATACCTTTCAAGTTCATCGTTGCCTCGATCTTCTTTCTGATGCTTGGCGGCGTGACGGCCTATCTGAACGCGCAGATCGCTGTGGATGCTGATTTTGTCCACAACACATACTTTGTTCCGGCGCACTTCCACGCCATGTTCGTGGGCTTCATGGCCAATATGGCGATGGCGGGGTTCTACTATCTCTACCCCTACTTCACCGGGCGGATTTTCAATCGGGCCCTTGCCAATACCCATTTCTGGTTCTGGCAGATCGGTATCTTCAGCAAGGTCACGCTGATGTATTACCTTGGCTTCAACTACTTCCCGCGTTGGGTCGTGGATTATCTGGACCTTCCGCAATGGTCGATGCCGCAGATGATGCTGACCGCTGCCGCTTATCTGATCGGGCTCGGCTTCATCGTTTTCGTCACCAACACGATAATCAGCTCCACCCGCGGGGCAATTGTTTCGGGCGACCCCTGGGCCATTGACGGTGACGATGCCACCGCCACGGCCGAGCCGGTCCCGGCCGAATAAGAAGGAAAACCCAAATGATCATGAGACTATTTCTGCTATTCGGGCTCGTCCTTCTGGGAGGGACTGCCTATTTCACCGTCGTCGAGACACCGCCGACTGTTCAGATGCCTCCGGCTGTGGGCGATTATGCCCGCCTTCGCGAAGAGGGGATCATCCCCGAAGGCGTCCTTGGCGAAAACGAGGAGATCGAACATGAGGTGTTCGATGTTCCGCCCGAGGATGAGGCGATGATCGAGGCCGCCATGAACAACATGGATATGGGCGGCATGGACATGGCCGATGGCACCGTCATGGATATGGACATGGACGGCGACGGAGCCATGGATATGCAGGGCGCAGACATGCCAGCCGATGGCGACATGGATATGGACATGGCCGATGGCACCGTCATGGATATGGACATGGACGGCGACGGAGCCATGGATATGCAGGGCGCAGACATGCCAGCCGATGGCGACATGGACATGGGCGGTGGCACCGCCATGGATATGGATATGGACGGCGACGGAGCCATGGATATGCAGGGCGCAGACATGCCAGCCGATGGCGACATGGACATGGCCGATGGCACCGCCATGGATATGGACATGGACGGCGACGGAGCCATGGATATGCAGGGCGCAGACATGCCAGCCGATGGCGACATGGACATGGCCGATGGCACCGCCATGGATATGGACATGGACGGCGACGGAGCCATGGATATGCAGGGCGCAGACATGCCAGCCGATGGCGACATGGACATGGCCGATGGCACCGCCATGGATATGGACATGGACGGCGACCAGATGGAAATGGGCGAAGCCGACGAGGAGGAAGCCGACCGTCTGATGGCGGGCCAAATGGCCGGTCTGATCATCACTGATGACGGCGATTTTGATCGTGAAATGACCCTTACAATGTCGGAATGGACGTTCTCGAATCTGGAGATCGACGCTCAGCCTGGTGAACGCATCCAGTTCACAGTCCGCAATGACGGCCAGATCCTGCACGAGTTCATGTTCATGAGCATGGCCGCGATGCAGGGTGTGAATTATCGGGCCAGACGGGCGGATTGGAACCTGCTGGAACACGAGGCCCTGTTCGAAAAATCGCTGCTCTTGCCCGGCGACGAGATCACCTTTGTGGCCGAGGTTCTGCGGCCTGGCGTCTGGATGTTCATGTGCATGCTACCCTATCACATGCAGATGGGCATGATGGGTCAGATGGCGACCGAAGGCATGGCAATGGACATGTAGCCTGCCTGCCGACAGGTCAGGCGGTCCTACCGCGGCCCGGACGCCTGTTCGGGCCGCAGCACCCTGCCCGCTATCCATTCGCGGCATGGCGCACCGACTACAATCACCACCGCCGCCACACCAGCCTCGTCGGGCTGAGCCGTTGGGGAATATCACTTGCGGTCAAAAAAAGGCCAAACCCTGAACAGAGCCAACCTGTGAATGCGTACTCGTGGAGGGGCAGGTCAACCGCGATGATCGCTTAAGGTACTGTTTTTCAGAAAACAATGGTGCCCCCAGAGAGACTTCGAACTCCCGACCCTCTGATTACAAATCAGATGCTCTACCAGCTGAGCTATAGGGGCAACTTTCTCTTGGCCTCATTTCAGAGTGCCTGGCGAGGATATAGCAACGATCATTGAGACGATGCAACGCAGAAAAATACCGCGACCAGCCAGACGCAGCTTTTCTATCTGCCGAAGAGTTATCCCATTGAAGCGGTTTTATCTTTACGGACAATTCTGCACCGTTTCCAAGGTGTATCGGGCTCGGGTTTCATGCGGCTTTCGTTTTTCCGCGCTGTCCCGATACACGTTGTCCGTTGCCGCTGAGCAGGCGCCGGTTGCGGACGACTTGAGCCTGATCTTCAATGCCGGACCCGTCCGTGACATGTCCGCCTTCTTCAGAGCCAGATTGACCGCCATGTGCCGAACCGCGTCGGGGATGCGGGTTGTCACGCGCAATGGCTTTGGTGATGGCTGCCCCGATTCAAGACCACCTCGGCCCCGCTCCGGAAACTCTGTATGTCTGATGAAGAGTACCGGCACTTGCATCTTTCGGGTTCCTGAAACGCCCGTGCTGCAAGTGGCGGCCATGGCAGGTTCTGAGGACGATGCAGGCAAGACTGGTGCTCCAATGGCGGAGCGATTGGAGGAATCAATCGCTCGACACGGTGCCCGAGTGCGACACGGGACCGCTTGACCCGCGCTGATTGCCGGATGCGGTTGGTGAGGCAATCTTGAACTCGCGTGGCCCTGAAATCGGTGCGACCGCGCCACTGTCGGCGCCTGATCCAAACTGGTGTTTGCGCCCCTGCCCGCGCCCCGGTATGGAGAGAGACCAAACAGTTTCCGCCAAGGGTCTTTTTCGATCATGCAGGTTGTCTACCATCTCGGCGCGCCCTGCACCGATGCCGATCAATTGATCGTCTCGCTGCTCAAGAACCGTCTGCGGCTGGCGCAGGCTGGTATCGCCGTGCCGCCTCCGGGGCGTTATCGCGCGGTGATCCGGGACACGGCGCGGGCGCTGAAGGGGCGGCCCGCAGGCGTGGACGTGCAGAATGCGCTTCTGGATGCCATTGTCGATGATGCGCAGGTGGAGCGGCTGATCATCTCGGACCCCCGGTTCGTCTGTATCAACCGCCTTGTGGTGCAAAACGCGCAGATCTGGCCAATGCTGGTCCGATCTTGCCTGTCGCTGAAGGGTCTGTTCCCGAACGCGCAGGTGGAATTCTTCATCGGCATGCGCGATCCCTCGACGCTGATACCCGCGCTTTTCAAGGCGTCCCGTTTCTCGGACTTTCGCGAATTTACCGAGAATATGCAGCCCCATGCCGTCGCCTGGTCAGAGGCGCTGCGTCGCCTGCAGGTGGCCCATCCCGATTGCCGCATCACCGCGTGGTGCAATGAGGATACGCCGCTTTTGTGGGGCGAGATCCTGCGCGCCATCGCGGGTGTCGGCCCTGACGCGAAACTGGACGGAGTGGACGACCTGGTGGCCTCGATCATGGAGGAAGAGGGCTTCAAGCGCATGAGCGCGTGGTTGACCCAGAACCCGCCGACCTCCGAGGCGCAGCGCCGACGGGTCCTTGCCGCGTTCCTGGAACGGTACGCCAAGGACGGCGCCATGGAAGAAACCCTGAACCTGCCCGGCTGGACGGAGGAGTTGATGCAGACGATATCCGCCTCCTATGACGCCGACATGGATGTCGTGGCTAACCTCCCCGGCGTCACATTCCTGACCCCCTGATGCCCGTGCCCGAGATGTTTGCGGCAGGGCGCCTTTCGGCCCGGCGGATCACGGCGCGCGACAAGGGATTCGTCACGAGGTTGATGACGCTCCCGGCGATGAACGCCCACAAGCCGGATCCGACACCGCCGCGCCCGGCGCAGGTCAGCGACAGCCTCGACCGGGATCTGGAGCATTGGAACCGGCACGGGTTCGGCCGCTATGTCGTATCCGATGACACCGGGCCGATTGGCCTGTGCGGCCTGACCCGGCGGGACGGCTTCCGTGGCCTCAACCTGTCGTACCACCTGTCGCCCGATCACTGGGGGCACGGGTATGCCACCGAACTGGTCACGGCTCTGGTCGACATCGCCAGGAGCCATCTGGCGGATCAGGATCAGGTCTTCGCGCTGGCGCGTCCGGCAAATCCCGGATCGACGCGGGTGCTGGAGAAATGCGGCTTCTCGCAGATCGAAACGCTGGACCTGGGCGGCGCGCCGACGCGTCACTACGTCCGCGTGCTCCCGGCCTGAGGCGATCCTGCCTGAGATGGCAATCATCCCGAACAAGGCGCATGTGGCCGGTTTGGGATGATCCCGTTCGGGCTCGCGTCAGCTCATCCCAAGCGCTTCCTTGTACATCTCCAACACCGCTTCTTCTTCGGCAATGTCATCGGGCTCGCGCTTGCGCAGGGCGATCACCTTGCGGATCACCTTAGTGTCGTAACCGCGGGCTTTCGCCTCGGCCATCACCTCTTTCTGCTGTTCCGCGAGATCCTTTTTTTCGGCGTCAAGCCGTTCCATACGCTCAATAAACTGGCGCAACTCGTCGGCAGTGACGCGGTAGCTGTCGGGGCGGGCGTCGGTGTTTGGGGTATCGTCCATGCGCGGTGGCCTCATCTGTTTTTTCGGGTCTGATTTGGTGCATGCGTATCGCCCCGGCAAGGCTTGCGCAAGTTGCGGGGATCACTAGTGTCGCGCTGCACATTTGAAGGAAATCTGATGGAATGGTTGGTCGTCGCCGGTAGTATTCTGGCCGTTATGGGCCTGTGTCTACTGGGCTATTGCATCTATGCAGCGATAGCAGCCAAGCGCGCCGGGCTTGATGACGCCGCCATGCGCGCGCGCCTGCAAAAGATCGTGGCGATCAATATGGGCGCGCTTTTGCTGTCCACGATCGGGTTGATGACGGTGGTTCTGGGCGTGTTCCTGACCTAGGGAGCGGGTGGCGTTTTGGTCCCGTTATCAAAGGCTTCCCAGCCTTCTCCGGCAAATACATCGACACCAAGCTGCGCCAGCACATCGGGGAAGTCCACCATCACGTAATTGTCCACGATCTTGCCATCCACGACCTTCCAGAAGTCCATGTAGCGGATGGTGATCCGCTTGCCCGTCGGCTCAACCCCCATGAAAACGCCGGAATGCGTTGCCTCCTGACGTCCGAAGGCCGCCGCCCATTCGCCCATGTAAAGCCGCGCCTCATCGACGCAGACCTTGTCCGAGAACGCGGCCTGGAACGGCTTTTGCCAATTGTCCTGAAACTCCCGCAAACCTTCTTTCGTGCCGCAGCCCCGGTTGCCCATCCAGCGGAACCCTTCGGCGAAGAACTCTCCGATGTCGGTGATGCGGTGGTCGTTCAAACCGTCCACCATCGCCTCAATCACGGCGCGAGTGGCGTTGGTCGTGGACATATCGGTGTCACGCGTCAGCGTGGCTTGTTCCGGGCGAGAGCCTTTCATCAGCAAATCCTTTCGTGCGTCATTGACTGGATCCGGCATCGCGACCTCTGCGGGCGGCGACAGCACGGCAGATGACATGAACCCGGCAAGAGGGGCGTTTCTCAGCCCAACCGCGCGCCGGTCCGGGCATCGAAAAGATGGGTGATATCCTCAGGCAGCGCGATGCCCACAGGTTCGCCGATCCTGGCGCGATAGTCCTTGGCGGCCTTCACCGCGACCAGCGCGCCGCCCGCTTTCACCGTCACCATCGTCGCGTCACCCAACAATTCCATCGAATAGACCTTGGCGTTGATCGCCCCCTCGCCGGCGCCGGTGACCTGCGCATCTTCCGCGCGGAAGCCGAGCGTGACCTTGCCCGACGCAGGGCCGACGCCAGAGATCTCGACATTGGTGCCCCTGAAGGTGCCATTCGCGACATCTCCCTCCATCAGGTTCATCGCGGGCGAGCCGATGAAGCCTGCCACAAACGTATTGGCCGGGTTGTCGTAGATATCGGTGGGCGTGCCGACCTGCTGCACGATCCCGGCCTTCATGACCACGACACGGTCGGCGAGGGTCATCGCCTCGATCTGGTCATGGGTCACGTAAATCGTCGTCACTTTCAGCTCATGGCTGAGGTTCTTGATCTGCGCGCGGGTGCTGACCCGCAGTTTCGCGTCAAGGTTGGACAGCGGCTCATCCATCAGGAAAACCTGTGGTTCCCGCACGATGGCACGGGCCAGAGCGACCCTTTGGCGCTGACCGCCAGAAAGCGCCGCGGGCTTGCGGTGCATGAAATCTTCCAACTCCACCATCGCGGCGGCCCGGGCGACACGCTCTTCGTGCTCGGCCTCGGGCACTTTGCGGACCTTCAGCGGGAACCGGATATTCTCCCACACGGTCATATTCGGATACAAACCATAGCTTTGGAACACCATCGCGACGTCGCGATCCTTGGGGTCCAGCGTCGTCACCTCGCGGTCGCCGATCCAGATCTCACCCGCGCTGGGATCTTCCAGACCCGCGATCATCCGCATCGTCGTGGTCTTGCCACAGCCCGACGGCCCCAACAGCACCAGAAACTCCTGATCGGCGATGTCGAGATCAAAATCATCGACCCCGACGAAACTGCCCCACCGCTTGGAGACATGCTTTAGCCTGATCTGAGCCATGGGTGATCCTTTCGCGCGCGCCGTGTCAGCCCTATCTAGACAGCGCTTTCGGAATGACGCAAGGTTTTTGCATAGGATTGCAAAATAGCAGGAACGCAGATGCGGGATTTGGTGAAGGACAAGGCTCGGGTCCGTGCGCATCTGACAAGTCTGGCGCGCGGCGGCGCGGTCGATCAGGTGTTTGCCGCAGACGCAGTGGCAGAGATCGCGCACCCCTACGGCACCCGCACGGGACAGGCGCAGATCGCCCGGTTCTACGCCGACCTCTGCCGCGCCCTGCCCGACGCAGAGTGGCGGCCCGAGATCTTCATCGCCGGAGAAAACCATCCCGACACGCGCATGGATGGACCGCGTGTCAGCCCTCAGACAGGCTCATTCGGGCATTGGCAGGGCACATTCACCCAGCCCTTGCTGGGGATCGAACCCACGGGCGGTGTCGTGCACCTGCGCATGTGCGAGGTCCACCACCTCAATGACGCGGGCCAGATCCTGCGCGCCTGGATCTTGCCGGATCTGCTCGATCTGATGGATCAGGCAGGCCAGTTCCCGCTGCCAGACATGCCCGGTGCGCGCGGCATGTGGCCCGGTCCCAGCGGCGGTCAGGGTGTGCGCATGGGCGAGGTCAACACAGTGGGCGGCGCTGTGTCGATGGCGCAGGTTCTGGATATGCACACCGCGCTTCTGAGCCACAAGGGATCGGATGTCAGCGGGCTGACGATGGCCCATTGGGATCCGAATTTCATGTATTATGCGGCCGCTGGTATCGGCATGTGTCGCGGTGTTGACGGCTTTCGTCGCCATCACCAGATCCCGTTCCGCCAAGGCGTGCAGGGCAGCACCTCCAAAGGACATGTCGTGCGGATTGCCGACGGGCCTTTTGTGCTGACGGGCGGGCGACTGTACGCGAAGCATGACGGGCCTTACCTGGGCATTCCCGCAACCGGGCGTCAGGTGACGATGGATGTGATGGACTTCTATCACTTCGATGCCGCGGGCCTGATCACCGAGAATTGGTTGCCCTTCGATATCCTCGGCCTTGCGTATCAAATGGGGGTCGATCTGTTGCCCACCCCCTAGCCCTTGCCGCGCGGATCGGGCAGTTTGCGACCAAACCCCTAACCCCCGGAGCGCGTCCCATGGACCTTCGCCAGATCACCCCCACCTATTCCGTCACCCCGCAGATAGAGCCTGCGGATGTGGCCAGTCTGGCCGCGATGGGGGTCAAGACGCTGATCTGCAACAGACCCGACATGGAAAATCCACCGGCCCTGCAATCCTCTGCGATGCTGGCGGCCGCTCAGGCGCATGGGATCGGCTTTATTTACAACCCGTTCCAGGGCCATACGATGAGTCAGGAGAATGTGGATATTCAGGCTACGGCTCTTGCGACTGCGGACAGCCCGGTGGTGGGCTATTGCGCGTCCGGCAACCGCTGTACCGTGGTCTGGGGCTTTGGGGCGGCCGGTCATGTGCCGGTCGACGATATCGTCACCATTGGCCAATCCTACGGCTATCCGTTCGAACAATTGCGCCCCGCACTGGAGGCCGCAGCCGCGCGCAATCTGGCCGGGACCAGCGAGGATTGAGCAACCTCACCCCAACCGCCAGGGGCATCGTCTTCATGGTGTCCGCGATCTTTCTGTTCTCGGCGATGGATGCGACGGCAAAGGCGCTGATGGACCGGTTCGCGGTCGAACAGGTCGTGTGGGCGCGGTACTCCGGGCAGATGCTGGTGGTCGCGATCCTGCTGGCCCCGCGCCTCGGCACTTTGATCCGCACCCGCCATATCGGGTTGCAACTGCTGCGATCCGCCTTCCTGTTTGCCGCCACCTGGTGCTTTTTCACGTCGCTGTCGATCATGGAAATCGCCCCCGCCACGGCCGTCATGAACATTCACCCCGTGATCCTGACGCTCGGCGCGGCGCTGATCCTGCGCGAGGCCCTCGGACCGCGCCGCATCATGGCGATCATCGCGGCCCTCATCGGCGCGCTGATCATCATCCGCCCCGGCGCGGGCGTGATGACCTGGGCGACGTTCATGCCACTGCTTGCGGGGTTCAGTTATGCCGCCTATGCGCTGACGACGCGGTTTCTGGGCCGCGACGAGCCGATTTTGACCTCGTTTCTTTACACAGCCTTGATCGGGACGGTCGCGGCCTCGGCACTGGTCGTGCCCGAGTGGCAAGCGCCGGCCGCGACTGATTGGGCAATCTTCCTGGGCCTCGGCATCATTGGTGCCGCCGGGCAGTTCTGCCTGATCCGCGCGCTCACGGTGGCAGAGGCAGGCGCGGTTGCACCGTTTGGCTATTGCGGTGTGATCTTCTCGACGATCTGGGGCGCCGTGGCGTTCGGAGAAGTGCCGGACGCCTATTCCGGCCTCGGTGCGCTTGTGATCGTGGGGGCCGGTGTCTATGTCTGGCACCGCGAAACCCGTGCCCCTGCCGCAGCCGTCCCCGGAGCCTGATCCCGATGTCCATCAATGGGCGAGCCCCCTTCGACTGGCTGATTGACCGTCTGTGGCGGGGCTTGATCTGGATCGCCCTGCGCCTGCCGCACCGGGTGCGGGTCGCCGCAATGGGGTGGTTGTTCCGGACCGTGGTCGGTCCGTTGTCGGGCCGGGCCAGGCAGGCCTCGGACAACCTTGCGATGATTTTTCCCGATATGCCTGCGGCAGAGCGCGCGCGGATCACCCGCGCCGTCACCGATAACGTCGGGCGTGTGGTGATGGAGAACTATGCCACCGCCGACCAGATGAAGCGCGCCCGTGGCTGGCAGCCCGAGGGACCGGGGTGGGAGGAATGCGAACAGGCGCGGGCCGAGGGCCGTCCGATCCTGTTCATCTCGGGCCACTTCGGGAATTATCAGGCGGGGCGTGCGGCGCTGAACGGGCGTGGCTACACGATGGGCGGGCTCTATCGCCCGCTCAACAACGACTACCTCAACGCGCATTACATCGCGACGATCAGGAATGTCGGCGGCGGGGCCTTCACCCGCGACAGGCGCGGTCTGGCGGGGTTCGTGAAACACCTGCGGGCCGGCCGACAGGGTGCGATCCTCATCGACCAGTATCTTTTCGACGGGCCGATCTTTGACTTTATGGGGCATCCTGCCCCCACCTCGACGGCTGCGGCGGAAATGGCGTTGAAATACAATGCATTGCTGGTGCCGATCTTTTCGACGCGGCTCGAAAACGGCATCGATTTCAGGATCGAGGTGGAAGCCCCGATTGCCCATTCGGATCCCGATACGATGACCCAGACGCTCAACGACACTCTTGCCGCGCGGATCCGTGCAGCACCCGAGCAATGGTTTTGGGTTCACAACCGCTGGAAACCGGAGCGCGCCGCGAAGGCCGTTCGCAAGGCGCCGGATTAGGGCCTAGTCCAGTTCCGCCGCGCCGAAGATCTCGCCATAGCCATCGGACTGAACAATCACGACGTGGGGCATATCCGACGACGGCGCGATCAGGGCCTCGAACGGGGCCGCGCCCGACCATTCTGCGACGACCTGCCACGAGCGCACGACGTTGTAGTATTGCATGGTCAGGCCCGCGTTCTCGCCGCGCGTGATCTCCACCTCTTCGATCGGCGAATAGGTCACGACCTGCACCACCATTTCGGGCGCGGGGGCCTCACCCGCCCAGGTCGCACGCACCTGCCAACCCTCAGCCGTGGCGTCGGCCTCTATCGTGACCGGACTGGGCAAAGCGCTGTGGGCTGCAACTATGTTCGCGACCTCCATCGGGCGGTTGCCAATGACACGATCCACGCCGCCCACGACCATCTGCGGCGTGTAGACAACGGTGGAGTTTGCCGCATACCCGTAACCATGCTGGCGCTGGGTGAAGGCGGGCGAGGCAAATGTATCTGCCCACCCGATGTAATCCCAGTAATCCACATGCAGCGCCAAAGCGATCACGCCGTCACGCTCCGCCAGCTGGCCCAGCAACTCATCCGCCGGAGGGCAGGACGAGCAGCCCTGCGATGTGAACAGTTCAACCACCACCGGGCTATCGGCCAGAGCCGGGGCTGCGGTCAGCCCAAGTGTCAATGCGCAGATGATGGTGAACGTGCGTGCCATAGGTTGATTGTCCGTGGTTGCCCCTTGGAAGACAGCTAACCCATCGTCAGCGTGATTTCCAATCACCCCTTCGAGAGACCCCGGAATTTCCAATCCGTCGTCCCAATCCGGCGTGCCCGTCGGTGGCCCTCAGATCCAGCGCCGGGTGGCCGCAAGGTAGGCCTGCCCCTCAGCGCCGAATGTCCTGACCAGGTTTTCCTCCTCTGGTTTGGCGAAGCGGGTGGTCAGGATCATGAAATACACAGGCAGCAACACGACCGGAGCCAGCGCGCCCAGCCAGATGACCTGGCCCGACAGGATCAGGAGCAATCCCAGATAAATAGGGTTGCGCGACAGCCTGTACGGCCCCTCCACGATCAAAGTGCCCGGCGTGTGGTGCGGCTCTATCGTGGTGCCTTTGCGCCAGAACCACCACGCGGACCACGCCACAAGAGCACATCCTGTGACGGCGACGAATATACCGATGCCGCGCAGGCCGCCCGATGGCACGGACAGCAACGGCACATAGCGCGCCATGGCCCATGCGGCGACCATGAACGCGGCCAACCACAGTGGCGGAAGATCGGGAAAGCCTTTCATGTCTTGCAGCTTATGCGACGCGGTCCCACACACAAGCCCTGCTTGTTCCCCATCGCGCACGCGTGATAGGGCCGCGCGTATGACGCAGATCCCGCCCTCTCCCCCTGTCACAGCCCGCAGCTACCCCTTGTGGGAAGATCATCGGGTCTTGCGCGTCTTGTGGACAAACTTTCGCAAGATCGACGCTGACGTCTGGCGTCACAACCACCCCAGCCCGGCCCGATTGGCAGAGTTGAAGGCCATGCGCGCTGCCTCCGTCATATCGCTTCGGGGGGAGACGTCCGCGTTCAGCCGTCGCGAGGCCGAAGACTGCGCGGCCCTTGGGCTGGAGTTTCGGGGCATCGGATTGCGCGCGGTGTTCCTGCCCGAGAAAGAAGCGCTGATCGCCCTGATAGATGCGCTGCGCGAGATGCCCAGGCCGATTGTGATCCACTGCAAATCCGGCTCGGACCGGACCGGGCTGGCCTCCGTGATCTATCTGCACGTCTTCAAGGCCGTCCCCCTGGCCGAAGCGCGTCAGCAGTTATCGTTGCGCTACCTGCACAACCCCTGGGGCAAAGCGCGGGTCCTGAACCGGTTCCTCGATGCCTATGTCGCGGCCAGTGCCCAGACGGGCATCGGCTTTGAGGATTGGGTGCGCACGGACTATGACATGCTCAAGCTGCTTGACGAAATCCGGTGAGCTGACATCAAAAAAGGGCCGCCGGATCGGAGGCCCTTTTAGGTCTGCGCAGTGCGTCTATTCCGCCGCGACGCGATCGCGGGCCAGGTTGCGTAGCACGTAGTGCAATACGCCGCCATTCTCGATGTATTCAATCTCAACGCCGGTATCGATGCGGCACTTCAAGGTGATATCCTTGCTGGAGCCGTCGCCGTAGGTGATGGTGCAAGGCACCTCGGCCAGCGGCGTAACGCTGTCGAGCCCATGGATCGAGACTGTCTCATCTCCCTTCAGTTTCAGGGACTTGCGTGTATCGCCACCGGTGAACTCAAACGGAATGACGCCCATGCCCACCAGGTTGGAGCGGTGGATACGCTCAAAGCTTTCGGCAATAACCGCCCTGACGCCCAGCAGGCTCGTGCCTTTGGCCGCCCAGTCGCGGGAGGATCCGGCCCCGTATTGCTCGCCACCGAAGATCACCAGCGGCGTGCCTTCATTCTGGTAGGCCATGGCGGCATCAAAGATTGAGGTCTGCTTGCCATCGGGCCCCAGCGTATAGCCGCCCTCCACGCCATCAAGGATCTCGTTCCTGATGCGGATGTTGGCAAAGGTGCCGCGCATCATGACCTCGTGGTTGCCCCGGCGCGACCCGTAAGAGTTGAACTCCCGCACCGGGACCTGACGTTCGACCAGATATTGCCCGGCGGGATGCGTTTCCTTGAACGAGCCGGCAGGAGAGATGTGATCGGTCGTGATCATATCGCCGAGGATCGCCAGCACTTTCGCGCCGTCAATGTTCTCGATCTGCTTGGTGTCCATGGTCATGCCCTGGAAATACGGCGGGTTCTGGATATAGGTCGAGGTCGCAGGCCAGTCGTAGGTTTCCTGCTGCGGAACGCTGACGCCCTGCCACTTTTCATCGCCCTCGAAGACGGAGGCATATTTTTCCTGAAACGCCTTGCGGGTCACGGTTTTCTCGACCAGCTCCGCCACTTCCTGCGTCGTGGGCCAGATGTCCCTGAGGAAGACATCATTTCCGTCCTTGTCCTGTCCCAAGGCGTCTTTTGTCAGGTCGACATTCATGTCGCCCGCGATGGCGTAGGCCACGACCAGCGGCGGCGAGGCCAGATAGTTCGCGCGGACGTCGGGCGAAATCCGGCCTTCAAAGTTGCGGTTGCCCGACAGGACGGAAGCGGCGATGATATCGCCATTGTTCACGGCCTCGGACAGTTCCGCCTAAATCGGACCGGAGTTGCCGATGCAGGTGGTGCAGCCATAGCCCACGAGATTAAAGCCGAGAGCATCCAGATCCTCCTGAAGATCCGCAGCCTCCAGATAGGCCGACACCACCTGTGATCCCGGCGCGAGCGAGGTTTTCACCCAGGGCTTCCGCGTCAGTCCCAACGCGCGCGCCTTGCGGGCCACAAGACCTGCGCCGATCATCACGTAGGGGTTGGAGGTGTTGGTGCATGACGTAATCGAGGCGATGACAATCGTACCGTCGTGGATGGTGTAATCCTCTCCCTCCACCTTGGCGCGTTTGTGCTTGCCGATATCGCCGGGGATCGAGCGCGGGGCCACTGCACCACCCTCTGCCGCCCATTCGGTTTTTTCCTCCTGGTCGGCCGTCCACTCCGGGCGCTGACCGCTGATATACTCGCCGAACGTCTGCGCGGCTTCGGTCAGGGCAACGTAATCCTGTGGCCGCTTCGGGCCGGAGATGGCGGGAACAATCGTGCCCATGTCCAGATGCAGGGTGGAGGTGTAGACTGGCGCGTAATCCTTGCCGCGCCAGAAGCCGTTTTCCTTGGCGTAGGCTTCGACCAGCGCGATGCGGTCCTCGTCCCGGCCGGTGGTGCGCAGGTAGCGGAGGGTTTCGGTGTCGATCGGGAAGAAACCGCAGGTCGCGCCATATTCCGGCGCCATATTGGCGATGGTCGCGCGATCGGCCAGTGGCAGGGTATCAAGACCCGCACCGTAGAATTCCACGAACTTGCTGACGACGCCATGGGCGCGCAGCATTTCAACGACCTTCAGCACCAGATCGGTCCCGGTGGTGCCTTCCATCATCTCGCCGGTCAGCTCAAAGCCGACAACTTCGGGGATCAGCATGGAAATCGGCTGACCCAGCATGGCCGCTTCGGCCTCGATGCCGCCAACGCCCCAGCCCAGAACGGCCGCGCCGTTCACCATCGTCGTGTGGCTGTCGGTGCCCACGAGCGTATCAGGGTATGCGACTTCCTCGCCAGACTGGTCCGTGTCGGTCCAGACCGTCTGGCTGAGGTATTCGAGGTTCACCTGGTGACAGATGCCGGTGCCGGGCGGCACAACACGGAAATTGTTGAATGCGGTCTGACCCCACTTGAGGAACGTATACCGCTCCATATTTCGCTCGTATTCGCGGTCGACGTTCATCTGGAACGCGCGCGGATTGCCGAACTCGTCGATCATGACGGAGTGGTCGATGACCAAATCCACAGGGTTTAGCGGGTTGATCTTTTGCGGATCACCGCCCAGCGATTTGATCCCGTCGCGCATCGCGGCGAGGTCCACCACCGCTGGAACGCCGGTGAAATCCTGCATCAACACGCGCGCCGGGCGATAGGCGATCTCACGCGGGTTCTTGCCGCCTTGGGTGGCCCAGTCACTGAACGCCTTGATGTCATCCACGGAGACGGTCTTGCCGTCCTCGAACCGCAGCATGTTTTCCAGCACCACCTTCAATGCCGCCGGCAGCTTCGAGAAATCTCCCAGTCCGGCCTCTTCTGCGGCCTTGATCGAGTAATAGGCGACCGACTGGTCTCCAACGGTCAGGGTCTTTCGGGTTTTCGACGAATCGTGGCCAACGGTGATGGGCATATGGGCTGCTCCTGCTCTGGACTTGGGGCTGCAAAAATTGGTTTGTTGATGTCTCACTTGCCACTGATAGGAGGCTTAAACAAGCGGGCAAATGGTCTCTATGGAGGCGTGGTATGCCATCGCATACAATGCCGCTGACGTGCCGTCAATCGCCTCAAGGACCCGGTCGGGCCCCGCCTCCGCGAACCGCGTCGTCGCAGCAGCCCTTCCCCACCTGCGCCAAACCCGCTACCGAATGAGCCATGGTCCTGACTGTCACCAACCTCGCCTGTGCCCGCGGGCCCGCCCAGGTCCTTGCCGGCGTGACGTTTTCCATTGCCGCAGGCGAGGCTCTGATCCTGCGCGGCCGCAATGGTGCGGGCAAAACCACGCTGCTGCGCACCTTGGCGGGGCTGACACCTCCGGTATCGGGCACCATTGCGCACCCGGACGGCGCCATCGCCTACGCTGCCCACGCCGACGGCTTGAAATCGCAGCTGACCGTCGCGGAGAACCTGACGTTTTGGGCCGAGGTTTTCGGCACCGTCGATCTGGACCCGGCCATAGCGGCATTCGCCCTCGCCCCCCTCCTCGACCGTGCCGCGGGAGAGTTGTCCACCGGTCAAAAGCGCCGCCTGTCGCTGGCTCGTCTGCTGGTCACCGGCCGCCCGATCTGGGCCATGGACGAGCCCACCGTATCGCTTGACGCCGAGAACACCGCGCGGTTTGCCGATGCCATCGCGGCCCATCTGGCCAGCGGCGGCGCGGCCATCATCGCCACCCACATCGACCTGGGGCTGCGACGCTCGCGCAGGTTCGACATCGAACCCTTCATATCCAGAGGCATCGCGTCAGATGACGCATTTGGCGACCATGCATTTGGCGATGCCGTCACCGGCGCCGCCCTATGATCGCATTGCTGACACGGGATCTGCGCCTCTCGCTGCGCGCTGGTGGCGGTTTCGGCCTGAGCCTGGCCTTCTTCCTGATCTTCGTGGCCCTCGTCCCGTTTGGCGTCGGCCCCGAGACCGGCCGGTTGTCCGAGATAGCCGCCGGTGTTCTCTGGCTCGGGGCGCTGCTGGCGTGTTTGCTGTCGCTCGACCGGATATTTGCGCTTGATTGGGAGGACGGCACGCTGGATCTTCTGGCCACCGCCCCGCTGCCATTGGAGGCCGTCGCCGCCCTGAAGGCCATCGCACATTGGCTGACGACGGGCCTCCCGCTGGTCGTTGCGGCCCCGGTCCTGGGCCTTCTTCTCAACCTGCCGGGGCCTGCATATCCCTGGCTGATCGCGTCGCTGGCCGTGGGCACGCCCGCGCTGTCGGCCATCGGCACCTTCGGTGCGGCGCTGACGGTCGGGATCAAACGTGGCGGGCTGCTGGTATCGCTTCTTGTCCTGCCGCTTTATGTGCCGACGCTGGTGTTCGGCGCCCTTACCGCCACACGGGGCGCGCAGGGACTTGATGCGGCGACGCCGCTGATCCTGACGGCTGGTATCACTCTGGGGACGCTCGCCGTTCTGCCGTTCGCCGCTGCGGCGGCTCTCCGGGTCAACCTGCGCTAGGGCGGGGTCCGGCATCGCCCCTGACCGGACGGACCAGAACGTCGCATTGTGAGCGGATGACACGACGCATATGGTCTGGCCCATGTCCACGATCTGGGAATACGCGAACCCGCGACGGTTCATGACAACCTCCGGGGCTGTTCTGCCGTGGCTCTCGGTGGTGGCTGCTGTTGTGCTGATCGGCGGGTTGATCTGGGGCTTCTTTTTTACCCCGGATGACTTCCGCCAGGGGTCATCCGTCAAGATCATTTACATTCATGTCCCCGCCGCGATCATGGCAACATCCGTGTGGTTCATGATGCTGGTCGCCTCTCTGATCTGGGTGATCCGACGCCACCACGTCAGCGCGTTGGCCGCCAAGGCTGCGGCACCCATCGGGATGACGTTTGCGATCATCGGCCTTTTTACCGGCGCGGTCTGGGGGCAACCGATGTGGGGCACATGGTGGGAATGGGATCCGCGGCTCACGTCTTTCCTGATTCTGTTCCTGTTCTATCTTGGCTACATCGCCTTGTGGGAAGCGGTCGACAACCCGGACTCGGCGGCGGATCTTACCTCTTTCCTGTGCCTTGTCGGTACGGTGTTTGCGGTCATCTCACGCTATGCGATCCTGTTCTGGAACCAGGGGCTGCACCAGGGCGCGTCGCTCAGTCTGGACGCGGAAGAAAACGTCGCGGATGTCTTCGCTTATCCGCTATGGACCTCTATTATCGGGTTTTTTCTGCTGTTTCTGGTCCTCGTCCTGTTCCGCACCCGGACAGAGATTCGCGCCCGCCGCCTGAAGGCCCTGATCGCGCAGGAGCGCATGAGCTGATGGTTGATCTCGGACAATATGCCGTCCCGGTGCTGGCGGCCTATGCCGGAACAATTCTGCTGCTGTTGGCGCTGATTGTGGTGTCTGTCGTGCGCGCACGCCGGGTGAAGCGGCGATTGGCAGTCGTGGAAGCCCGACGAGCCCGAACAGGGCGGACATGAAGCTCAACTGGATAATGGTATTGCCGCTCGTTCTTTCGGGCGGCTTCCTTGCCTTGGCGACTTGGCAATTGTCCAGCGACCATGATGCGCTTGGCGGGGGCGGCGACAGGTCATCGTTCCGATCCGGCCCGCAAGGCCTGCCGGCACCGATGCTTGATCTGACCGAGCTTCCCGGAACGCCGCTCTTAACTCACGAAGCTCTGATCGATTCTTCGTTGGAGGACGGAGAGCTGATCGTCCTCAACTTCTTTGCCTCGTGGTGCCCGCCTTGCCGCGCCGAGCATCCGACTTTGACCGCATTGGCCGAGGCGGGCGTGCCGCTTTATGGTATCAATTACCGTGACATCGAATCTGCGGCGCTGTCGTTTCTGGAGGAACTGGGCAATCCCTATGACCTGATCGGAGCCGATGCCGAAACGCGGAATGCGCGCAACTGGGGCATTGAGGGCATGCCCGAGACGTTTTTCATCAACGCAGATGGGATAGTGGTCCTGCACTTCCGTGGCCCGATCATCAGGCGCTCGCTTGAAAATCAGGTCCGTCCACTGTTGGCAGAGGCCGGCTACACTCTGCCCGATCTCATGCCTCAGGAGCCTTTGGAGACGAACTAGACCTGCGGATTTCGGCCGCCTGCATCCGGGCGGCCCGTTCGATTTACGGGCGTCGTGACCGTGCCGTGTCTGATCGGCGCACAAAAGCGCCGGGATTGACTGTGAGGGATCGGGCGGTCCGGAAGGCCGTTGGAGCCACTTGCCATACATCCGGAGACTGAATGGAGCCTCAGCCGGGCCACGATCCGGAAAGAGAGCGCGGTTGCGTCGCGCCAGTTTGCCGCGATACTTCGACAGTCAATAGATATACCGGATCTGATCGGTCCAGAACCGCTCGATGCGCTTCAGCGAGTGGTTCAGTCGATCCACGCCGTCCGCACTCAGGACACCTTGTTTTTCCAGCCCCTCCGAGTGGCGCTCAAACAGTCCATCCACGGTTTCGCGGACATGACGGCCCTTGTCGGTCAGGCGCACCCGGACCGAGCGGCGGTCAATTTCGCACCTCTGGTGGTGCATGTAGCCCATATCAACCAGCTTCTTTAGGTTATAGCTGACGTTTGAACCCTGATAGTAACCGCGCGATTTCAGCTCGCCGGCCGTCACCTCATTGTCGCCGATATTGAACAGCAACAGGGCTTGAACGGCATTGATATCCAGCACCCCCAAGCGTTCGAATTCATCCTTGATCACATCGAGGAGCAATCGATGCAGACGCTCCACCATGGCAAGGGATTCCAGATAGCCCACCAGAAACCCGGATTGGGTTGGGGAGGCAAGGGGCGCATGCATACTCATGATTTTAGCTCCGCAATCACTGCTTTCGCCATAGAGTCGCGGAAAAACGGAAATATACCGTTAAGGCCGGAAAATCATTTGTTTTCAGGCACCTCGGCCCAATGTCGGTCGCATGTCGCGTTCAATGACCTGCACCATCGGCGCCAATTCGGGCGGGGCGTCCGCCTGCCCCGAGACCCATCGGTAAAGGTCGTGGTCAGACTCCGCCAACACCACCTCAAACGCATCCAGCGTCGCGTCATCCGCGGCGCTCAGGTTCCGCTCTGCCCAACCGCCCAGGATCAGATCCATCTCCTTGATCCCACGGTGCGTGGCGCGAACGAACAACCGCTTCACCCGGATCTCTCTGGTCTCACTCATGGCGCGCTCACCGCAATGCGCAGCCGCTTTTCGATGCGCCCCATCCGTTCCATGAGCGAGGCCTGCTCCTGCCGCATCTGCCGCAGGTCCAACAGAATGCCCTCGATATCGTCATCCAGAGGCTCCACGGCCGGTGCGTTCAGCCCCTCGCCCTGGCCCGCCAACAGCCAGCGCATCGAGACGCCCAGAATGCCCGCCATCATCCCCAGACGATTGGCACGAGGCTCGGCCTGATCATTTTCCCAGGCCGCAATCGTCTTCAGCTTGACACCCAATCGTTTGGCCAGATCCGCCTGGCTCAGCCCCGCCGCCTCGCGCGCGCCCGTCACGCGGTCGCCAAACGTTGTAGTTTCCGCGTCGAACCAGGCGGCATCGTCCTGTAGCTGATCGTCCATCAAATGCATCCTTCTTACCATTGCGGTTGCTCGCGCCCATCGCGCACCTTATGCAAGCGTCAACGTTTATATAGCCCCAATCGTGCGGGCATCACCCCCAAAGGACGCGACCCCATGCCCTTCCTTTCCGACACGCTTGCCCGTGTAAAGCCATCCCCCACCATCGCCGTGACCAATCTGGCGCAGGAATTGAAGCGCCAGGGGAAAGATGTCATCGGCCTCGGCGCCGGAGAGCCGGACTTCGACACGCCGGAGACGATCAAGACTGCGGCCAAGGCCGCGATTGACGCAGGCAAGACCAAGTACACCGCCGTCGATGGCATTGTTGAACTGAAAGAGGCGATCACCGCCAAGTTCAGGCGCGACAACGGCCTGACCTACACGACGGCTCAGGTCACGGTCGGCACCGGCGGCAAGCAGATTCTTTATAACGCCCTGATCGCCACGATGAATGCGGGCGATGAAGTGATCATTCCCGCGCCCTACTGGGTCAGCTACCCCGATATGGTCCTGCTCGCGGGTGGAGAGCCGGTGTTCGTCGAAGGCCCGTCGCAAACCGGCTACAAGATCACCGCCAATCAGCTTGAGGCCGCGATCACGCCGAAAACCAAGTGGTTCATTTTCAATTCGCCCTCCAACCCCACAGGTGCGGGCTACACGGCGACGGAACTCAAAGCCCTGACCGATGTCCTGCTGCGCCATCCCCACGTCTGGGTGATGACCGACGACATGTATGAACATCTGGTCTATGACGATTTCGAATTCGCCACCCCGGCGCAGGTCGAGCCTGCGTTGTATGACCGCACGCTCACCTGCAACGGCGTCTCCAAAGCCTATGCCATGACCGGATGGCGCATCGGCTACGCCGCGGGACCGGAGGAGCTGATCAAGGCGATGCGCAAGGTGCAGTCGCAATCCACCTCAAATCCCTGCTCGATCTCGCAATGGGCCGCCGTCGAAGCCCTCAACGGACCACAGGATTTCCTTGCGCCAAATAACGAGACCTTCAAGCGCCGGCGCGATCTGGTGGTCTCGATGCTGAATGAAGCGGACGGCATAACCTGCCCCAAACCCGAGGGCGCGTTCTACGTCTACCCCACGATCGACGGCTGCATCGGCAAGACCTCCGCCGCTGGCACGCATATCGACACGGATGAGACCTTCGCCAAAGCGCTGCTGGAGGAAACCGGCGTCGCGGTGGTATTCGGCGGAGCCTTCGGATTAAGCCCCGCCTTCCGCGTCAGCTACGCCACGTCGGACAAGAACCTGAAGGAAGCCTGCACGCGCATCCAGACCTTCTGCGCATCGCTGACCTAGACACGGCAACCGCCTTGCTTGTTCATCTTGGCAAGTACACCACCGGGGGGCCAGGGGGCAGCGCCCCCAAAAGGGGCGGGAGGGCGGGCCCTCCTACGCCCAAAAGCTCAAAACCCTTCTCGGACAAAAGGCCACCCCATGCCCCGCGCACGCCTGTCTGACCACGTCATTCTGATCTTCGGCTGCGCGCTCATGCTCGGCCCACCGGCGCTGCTGCTGATCCAGGGGATCTCACTCGCCAGTCTTTCCGTCCTGACGACCCCCACCGCATCCCGCGCCGACCTGACCGGACTTCTGACCACGTCCCTTGTCATCGCCTCCGGCGTGGCCATCGTCAAGACCGCCACGTCCCTGCTTGCGGCCTTCGCGCTGACCTTCTTTCGCGTGCCCTTCGCCCGCGTTCTGTTCCCCCTTCTCCTGCTGCCACTCTTCCTGCCCATCGAGTCGCGCATTCTGCCCACGATCCTCGTCACCGATGCCCTGGGTCTGCTCAACACCTACACCGGCCTGATCCTGCCGGTGTCCGCCACCGGTCTCGGCACGCTGATCCTCAATCAGCAACTCAGGCAACTGCCGCCGGAGATCGTCGAGGCCGCACGTCTGGACGGTGCCGGTCCGATGCGCATTTTCCTCGACATCATCGTGCCGCTGTCGCTGCCGATCCTTGCCGCGCTGATGGCGTTCTTCTTCGTGCTGGGATGGAACCAATACCTCTGGCCGATGGTCGCGTCGCCCTCTGCACCGGACCGCGCCACAGTTGTCAGCGGCATTTCACTGCTCAATATCGGCTCGCAGGCCTCCCTGACCCTCGCGGTCATCGCCATGGTTCCGCCGCTGGTCGTGTTCGCCATCGCGCAACGCTGGATCGCCAAAGGGCTCGCCCCGCCAAGTGCTTAACGGGCAAGCGCGTCCGCCAGAAAATCAAATACCACCCTGATCCTGCGGCTCTCGCGCAACTCACTGTGCGCGGTCAGCCACAATTCAACGGGAATGACCGCCTCTTCTTGCAACACCGCCTCCATTTCCGGGAACCGTGTCACCACGTCCGTCAGCATCATGCCGATCCCCAATCCCTGCCGCGCCATTTCCCACGCCGCCGGTCCGGAGCTTGAGAACAAGCCGAAGTTTGCTTTCGTGAGAACCACCCCCCGGCGCGCCAACTCATCCACCATCTGGTCAGGCGGCCCCATGCCGATAAACGGCATATCGCGCGCCTCGGCCGCGGTGCGCGGCTTGCCATACCGTCGGATAAAGGAGGGTGCGGCAAAGAACTGCCCGTCGCTGCGCCGGATCATGCGTGCCACCAGTTCAGGCTCCTCGGGCCGTACATAGCGTAGGGCGATGTCCGCTTCGCGACGCATCAAATCCGAGAGCGCATTGGTGACGGTCAACTCCACCTCGATCTCCGGCACGCGCTCCTTCAGATCCGCCAGAATCGCGGGCATCACGTAGACCGCCATGACGTCGGACACGCTGATCGTCACCCGGCCCGCGATCACCTCGTTGCGGCCCGCCGACACCAGGGAAACCCGCGCCGCAGCCTCCGCCATGGCGCGCACTTCTTCAAGCACCGCTTGCCCCGAATGGGTCAGTACCAGCCCCCGGCCCGCACGCTCAAAGAGCGTCACGCCAAGGTCGTCCTCCAAGGCGCGCACCTGACGCCCTACCGTGGGCTGGGTCGTTCGCAATACTTTTGCCGCCGCCGAGAGGCTGCCCTCCTGCGCCGTCGCGAGAAATGCGCGGGTCTGGTTCCAGTCAAACGCTACAGCGGCCCAATTCATGCATAAACGCATAACATATATCCGCAATCATGCAATTTCTTTTAGCAAGACGATATCGTAATGTCGGTTTCGAAAGGACACCACGATGACATCACAAGCCGCCTTCTGGGATAAAGCCGCGCCCAAATACGCCAAGAGCGATATCACCGACATGATCGGATATCGCGATACGCTGGCCCGCACGATCCGCCACCTGTCGCCAACGGACCATGTGTTGGAATTGGGCTGCGGCACTGCGTCGACCGCGATGGAAATTGCTCCCCATGTGGCTCATCTGACCGCGACCGATATCTCACCCGCGATGATCGACATCGGGCGAGAGAACCTGTGGAACGCGGGCCATAGGAATGTGACCCTGAAAGCGGCCCACACAGGCGATCCGTCCCTTGGTGAGGGCGCCCCCTATGACGCAATCCTCGCGTTCAACCTGCTGCATCTGGTCGAGGACCAGGACGCGCTGCTGGCACGGGCCCGGTCGTTCCTGAAGCCCGGCGGATTGCTGATCACCAAAACACCATGCCTGGGGGAAAAGTGGTTCTTCAAGCCGATGATCGCTGTGATGCGCGCTGTCGGAAAAGCGCCGTACGTATGCAGTCAGACCCTGGACGATCATCATCGAGCGATCACTGACGCAGGGTTCGTACCGATTGAGGAGTTGACCCAGCCCGGCACGCCTGCCCGTCTTTATATGGTTGCGCGCAAGCTCTGAACCGGGCAACGGCTTGACCCCCACGCCGATTGTCGGGAATGTGCGCGCCTCAGACCAGTTGCGACAGGACCGCCCTTTCATGACCGACCTCCCCGAATTCTACTTCCGCATTCGGGAAAACGGGGCGGCTGTGTTCAGGATATCGACCGAGAACCGCCAGCGCCGGATCGAGATGGACGAGATTGCCGTCGTCAACATCCGCAACGGCAACGTCAAACCGCACGGCGAGCACCGGCTGACGACGGAGGAATCTGCCGTTATCACTGACTGGATGGAGGAACGTCGCGCGGTTCTGGCGGATCGCGATATCGACGATATCCACCGCGCGATTGATTACCTCAACCTGACGACACAGTGGGCGCAGAGCCGCGCGGATGACGACGATCTGGAGGATGTCACCGACCGCCTGCTGCTGGCGATGCACGACCTGCGCACCGTGCTTGTGCGGAAGAAAGCGGACCGGATCATGGCGGCGACACCTACCGAAGGTGACAGTTGAAGTGACGCATGAACATTGTCGCTCAGACTTCTGTTTTTTAATATTTAATTCTTCGATACCTGGCTGGACTCCGAAGAGCGGTCATCCGCGATCACCCGTAGGGTTGCCGGTGCACTCCCGGCCATTCCGTCGATAGCAGCTGCCACTTGCTATGCCAGCAAAGGCTGCCCGATGCTGTCATCTGCGGCTGAGAAGATACCCCATGGTGCCCCCGACTGCCCGTGCGCGAGTGTTGGTGCGATCAGGGCCAAGCTTGTGGCAACGGTACGAAGACGGGTCATCGGGTCGGCCTCCTCAGAGGTTGTGACAGATCCGCAGCGGCCCTTGCACGATGGTGCATTGCAAGGTACGGATTTCACAAACGCCGTAGTCGGGTGAACCGTGTCCGCAGGATCACGTCTTTTCGGGGGCCCGTGACATGCCAGCGGGTGGAGAACACGTCAGCCGCATCAAACGTGTAGCGGACGCGATAGGTGTCAGGCGGGCAATCGTGCAGGGCTTCCGCACCGTCCGCGGGAACTGTGTGAAACGGCCTGCCATCGTCGAAAAGCACCTCTATTCCACCGTTGTCGTCACGCCAGAGGTATCGCCGGGTGGCCTGCATCGGAGCAGCGGAACCGTAAGTCAGGATGCCCATTTCATCTTGAATCAGGCCCTCTGCGGCGGGGATCCAAACGGCCTCCCCCTCGAACTCTCCAGTCAGATTTGCGCGACGGTCCTCAATCGTGCGCGCGACCTTCCAGCGCCCCTCAAATTCCGCCAGGCGCATCATTGCGGCGCAGTCCTGCCAAGGGAGGCACCACGCCGTTCGCACATGACGGCAGCCCCATACGCAGAGAGCGTTCCGACCAACGCATGGAACGCCGGACCGCCCCATTTGTGGTAGGTGAGTGTCCGAACCGACGGCTCCGCAGTCATCGCCGCACCATGCGATGCACTCCCCTCCTGCCCATAGGCCGCCGAAGCGCGGGCCATCGAACGGATCACTCCGGTCAATCGTTCCATCGGGTTGCTCCCTCAGCCCCGGCCCCGTATCAGCCCTGCATATCAGACAAAGCGATCTCTGCGAAAGGCAAGCCCATGATCCCCCGCTATTCCCGCCCCGAAATGGTTCAGATCTGGGAGCCGTCCACCAAGTTCCGCATCTGGTACGAGATTGAGGCCCACGCCTGCGACGCGATGGCCGATCTGGGCGTGATCCCGCGAGAGAACGCGGACGCGGTATGGAAGGCAAAGGACGTGGAATTCGATGTGGCGGCAATTGACGTGATCGAGGCCGTCACCAAACACGACGTGATCGCGTTTCTCACTCACCTCGCCGATCACGTCGGATCTGACGAGGCGCGGTTCGTGCATCAGGGTATGACGTCCTCGGACGTTCTGGACACGTGCCTGAACGTGCAACTGGTGCGCGCAGCCGATATTCTGATCACGGATCTCGAGACCCTTCTGACGGCGCTGAAACGCCGCGCGATGGAACACAAGATGACTGTGCGCGTCGGCCGCTCCCACGGGATCCATGCCGAGCCGACAACCATGGGGCTGACCTTCGCGCGATTCTATGCGGAGATGGACCGCAACCTGTCCCGCATGAAAACCGCACGCGAAGAGATCTCAACCGGGGCGATCTCCGGGGCTGTGGGCACCTTCGCCAATATCGACCCGCGGGTGGAGGAACATGTCTGCGCTCAACTGGGCCTGACGCCAGAGCCGATTTCGACCCAGGTCATTCCGCGCGATCGCCACGCAATGTTCTTCGCCACCTTGGGCGTGATTGCGTCAAGCATCGAAAATGTCGCCACTGAAATCCGCCATATGCAGCGCACCGAAGTGCTGGAAGGGGCTGAGTTCTTCTCGGTCGGGCAAAAGGGATCGTCGGCCATGCCGCACAAGAAGAACCCGGTGCTGACTGAAAACCTGACCGGGCTGGCGCGCCTTGTCCGCATGGCGGTGGTGCCTGCGATGGAGAATGTGACGCTCTGGCACGAGCGCGATATCTCTCACTCCTCGGTGGAGCGTGCGATAGCGCCGGATGCGACGATCACGCTGAACTTCGCACTGAACCGGTTGACCGGCGTCGTAGACAAGATGTTGATCTTCCCTGAAAATATGCTCGACAACATGAACAAATACCCCGGTCTCGTGATGTCGCAACGCGTGCTTCTGGCTCTGACGCAGGCAGGTGTGTCGCGCGAAGATGCCTATGCAATGGTGCAGCGCAATGCGCTGAAAGTCTGGGAAGACCGAACGGATTTTCGGGAGGAACTGCTGGCCGACAAGGACGTCGTAGCGGCACTTGGCGCGGAGGGGATTAATGAGAAATTCGACCTCGGCTACCACACCAAACATGTTGACACGATCTTTGCGCGGGTGTTCGGCGCGGACGGCTAGCCCACCGCAATTTCGCTAAAGTTTGCGAGAATCTACTGCCTTGCCGGAGCGCTGGATAACCCGCCGTTAAGCCCTTTCGCTTACCTCTGGCTTTGGGTGTAAGATAAAAAGGGACGCGTGATGCAACTGCAACGTGAGATATCGAATCGGACCGTGGCTTCCGGACTGCCCCCGTTGCCGGGGTCGGATGGCGGTGAAGATGCGATCATAGATATCACCCCCAAATTGCTGTCCGCCCAACACAAGGCAGCCATCATCGTGCGGCTGTTTCTGGGACAGGGCGTGTCGCCCGGCGTCAACCGATTGCCCTCGCACCACCAGACCCGTCTCGCGCAGATTATCTCGGAAATCGGTGCCGTGGATCGCCCGACGCTGGCCCGGGTCGTTCGTGAATTCACCGACCGGATTGATAATCTGGCCCTCAGTTTCCCCGATGGTCTGGCTGAAACGCTGGAATTGCTGGAACCGCATCTTGACCCCGGCGCGTTGAGCGCGCTGCGCACGGCGGCGGATCGCGCCGACGGCAATGATCCCTGGGCGCGCGTGTCCAACCAATCGGTGAAACGGTTGCGCCCCCTGATCGACAGCGAAAGCGCCGAGGTTTGCGCGGTATTGCTGTCCAAACTGTCGGTCAGCAAAGCTGCCGGCCTTCTCGGTGATATTTCTGAAGATCGCGCACAATTGCTGGCCCACACTGTGGCGCTGACAGAGACGGTCACGCCTGATCTGGTGGACCGGATCGGCATCCACATTGCCAAAATTCTTGAAGAGATCCCGCCGCAGGCGTTTCAGAAAACCGCCGCAGAACGGGTCGGCGCGATCCTCAACTCTACTCCACAAACCGCCCGCGACAAAGTGTTGGACGGTCTCAACATTCGCGACGAAATCTTCGCGCGCGAGGTGCGAAAATCCATCTTCTCTTTCAACCATATTCCCATGCGCGTGGAACCTGTCGATGTTTCGATCATCATCCGTACGGCAGATTCCGCGACCCTGATCACCGCCATGGCCGCAGGCTTTGCCGCAGCACCGCTGAGCGTTGAATTCCTGCTGGAGAACATGTCCAAACGCCTGGCTGAGCAGATGCGCGATGAGGCCGAAGGCCAGGGGGTGCCCAAGCCGGAAGCAGGGGAGGCCGCCATGTCCGATATCGTCATGGTAATCCGCGATCTTGAGGCTGCGGGCGAGATCACGCTGCTGCCGCCGCCTGAGTAATCCTGCCAGGCCCCCTCGCCCAAACGGCGCACACGCCCTATGTTCACGGCATGGTCCTAGAGTTCACGCCCTCCGGCATCTATTGCCCTGCCGCCGACGCCTATATTGATCCATGGCGTCCGGTGCCGCGGGCGCTGATCACCCATGGCCATTCCGATCACGCGCGCCCGGGCATGGGCGCTTACATGTCTACTGACGCCTGCGCACCGGTGATGCGGCATCGCCTTGGCGGTATAAAATTGGAACCAACGCCTTACGGGATCACGCACCGCATCGGCGACGCCAACATCAGCTTCCATCCGGCGGGTCATGTGCCCGGCTCGGCCCAGATCCGGGTCGAAGTTGGCGGTGAGGTCTGGGTTGCCTCGGGCGATTACAAGACCATCGACGACGGCCTGTCGGAGCCGTTTGAGCCCGTCCGCTGTGACACCTTCATTACTGAATCCACCTTCGGGTTGCCGATCTACGATTGGCCCGCGCAAGAGGAGTTGGCGCGAGATCTGAACGCCTGGTGGGCGGGTTGCGTCGCCGATGGCAAACGCGCGGTGCTTGGCGTCTATGCCCTTGGAAAGGCACAACGCATACTGCGTCTCCTGGATCCGACGATTGGCCCGATCCTGACCCACGGCGCGGTTGAAGCCACGAATGTCGTGCTGCGTGGCCAAGGCATCTCCTTGCCCGAGACGGTCCCGGTGGTTGAGGGCATTGACGCCAAATCACACCCCGATGCCATCGTTCTGGCGCCGCCGTCGGCACTCGGGTCCGCCTGGATGAAGCGGTTCGGGGCCGTCTCGACCGGGGTCGCGTCCGGTTGGATGCGCCTGCGTGGTGTGCGGCGCAGGCGGGGGGCGGATCGGGGCTTTGTGGTCAGCGATCACGCCGACTGGAAGGGCCTGAACTGGGCCATCACACAGACCGGTGCGGAACAAGTGTTCGTCACCCACGGCTACACGGCGCAGTTTTCGCGATGGTTGCAGGATCAAGGCTACCGCGCTGGCATTGTGGAGACGGAATTCGGTGGCGATGATGATGGGGAGGTCGAAGAGGCATGAGCGTTTTGACAGGCATAGACCGTCTCTTTACCTGGTACGCGCGTCTCGTGGAAAAACCAGTGCTTTGGGCCGTCTCGTCACAAAGGGTGCTTCGGGCTATATTCGCGACGACAGCGCCGCTATCAAATCGTCTGCCAAGGGGGTGGATTGCCCAAACTGACACGTTTGGAAACCTGGATATCGCCTCCAAAAACGCTGATAGCCAGGGAGTGTTCCTCTACATTCACGGCGGCGGCTTCACCATCGGCAGCCCATATACCCACAAAGGCCTGGCAGCCTACGTGGCTTTGGCCGCAGGCCTGCGCGCAAGGTGCCTCAGCTACCCTCTGGCACCCGAGCATCCCTTCCCCGCCGCCCCCGACGTCATCTTCAACGCCTACCGCACGATGGTCGAAAGCGGAGAGGTTCCGGTGGCTGTCGGTGGCGATAGTGCTGGTGGCAATCTTGCGCTCCTGACCATGCAGCGTGCCCGGGACGCAGGCCTGCCGCTGCCGAAAGCCATGGTGCTGATTGCCCCCATCACCGATCTCTCGGACGATCTGGAGGCGCGCTTTGCGACTGCAACCGGTGAATACTTGATCCCCGCTGCCTGGGCCCGCCAGATTGAGATTGCTTATCTTGCCGGGGTGGATCCTGCCGATCCCGCTGTCAGCCCTTTGTTCGGCGACCTGAAAGGCCTGCCGCCCACCCTGATCCACGCCGCCGACGGCGAAGCGCTGAGCCATGACGCCCGCACGTTGGCCGCGCGGATGGATGATGTGACCCTCGATCTCTGGCCGGGTCTGCCCCATGTCTGGCACCTCAAGGCAGGCATAGCCCCCGCCGCAACCCAGGCCTGTGCGGAGCTTGGGGCCTTCATTAAATCCCACTCATGAAGGCGTTTGCTGCACTTTTTACCGCGTTGGATCAAACCACGAAGACCAGCGTCAAGACCGCCGCCCTGGCTGAGTATTTCCGAGCCGCGCCCGAAGGCGATCGCCTCTGGACGATTGCCCTGCTATCGGGCCGCAGACCCAAGCGCATGATCACAACCACAAAACTGCGCGAATGGGCGGCGGAACGCGCGGGCATCCCGCCGTGGCTGTTTGAGGCCTGCTATCCGGTCGTCGGTGATCTGTCGGAGACCATTGCCCTGGTCCTGCCAGAAAACTCCACGCGTATCGACAAGAGCCTGACGGGTTGGATTGACACCCTGCGCGCGCTGGACACTGAAGACGAGGAGACCCGCAAGACCGCCATTCTGGAGGCGTGGGACGGATTGCCGCCGATTGAACGCTTTGTGTTCAACAAATTGATCACGGGCGGTTGGCGCATGGGTGTGAGCCAAAAACTGACGGTGCGGGCACTGTCAAAGGCCACGGAGATTGATGAGGCTGAGTTGACCCATCGTTTGATGGGCAACTGGACGCCGGACACGGTCACCTGGAGGTCGCTGATCGAAGCCCCTGATCCGACAGCCGATCTCAGCCGACCCTATCCGTTCTATCTGGCCTATCAGTTGGACCGTGAGCCGGACGACCTTGGCCCTGTATCCGACTGGTTGGCTGAGCGAAAATGGGACGGCATTCGCGGTCAGCTCATTCTACGCGAAGGCGCGCATTTCCTCTGGTCGCGCGGCGAAGAACTGATAACGGACCGCTTCCCGGAAATGGCGCAATTGATCGATTTCCTGCCGTCTGGCACCGTCATTGATGGTGAAGTCCTGGCCTACGACCGGGCCGCCGAGGCCCCGCTCAGCTTCAACAGGTTGCAACCCCGCATCGGGCGAAAGACCGTACCAAAGAAGCTGCTGGCGGACGCGCCTTGCATCCTCATGGCCTACGATCTGCTGGAATGGCGGGGAGCGGACCTGCGCCCCAAACCGTTGCAAGATCGGCGCGCTATCCTGGAGGACGCGCTGGCGGCGCTGTCGGGGGACCTGCCTCTCCGGCTCTCACCCAGGGTGGAGGCAAAGCGATGGGACGATCTGGCGGACGCCCGCGCTGTCAGTCGCGAAATCGGCGCAGAGGGATTGATGCTCAAGCGCCTGTCCGCCCCTTATTTATCGGGCCGAAAGAGGGGCGACTGGTGGAAATGGAAGGTCGACCCTCTGACCATCGACGCTGTGATGCTGTATGCGCAGGCAGGCTCCGGCAGACGCGCGACGCTGTACACTGACTTCACCTTTGCGGTGTGGAATGGGGAAGCCCTGGTACCGTTCACCAAGGCCTACTCCGGCCTTACGGATAAGGAATTTCGCGAGATCACCGCGTGGGTCCGCAAGAACACCACAGACCGGTTCGGCCCGGTGCGCGCGGTGACGCCGCACCACGTGTTCGAGATCGCGTTTGAGGGCATTCAAGCCTCTCCCCGGCACAAGTCCGGCATCGCCCTGCGCTTCCCACGCATCTTGCGCTGGCGCAGGGACAAGCCATTGACGGAGGCCAATACGCTGGATGACCTCAAAGAGATGCTGGCGCTCTATGGATAGTTCAGGACACCGGTGTCTAACTTTAAGATCGTACCTTAAGCTACTGAATTAGCTATCGAAGTGTGTAGCTACGGGGCCATGCCGGATAATCGGACGACGTCACGCCATTGCGCGTGGCAGCGCCGTAGCCTTGCTGCGGGCCAAGAACCATGACCGTCACATTTCCTCCGGCCGACGTGATCAGTCCGCGGTGTTGCGCCGCAACACAAACCGGACTGTCGGAGGTATAGGGATCTGTGCCCCAGATCGTGCGGGACGGCGCGGTACTGGCGGGGCAGTAATAGGTGTAAATACTGCCCGATGATGCGCCGATGCCCAAGCTGTCGGGCGTGTCGCTCCAGCCGATGGACCGACCTCGCGGCGGCTGCGGCGCGCCCGTGTTCGCCACGAAATCCGTGATCTGAAAACCGAGACCCCATTCACCGTAACTATATGATGTCAATCCATTTTGCGTGGAAGCGTCGTAGGCGCCCTGACCCGGAACCGTCCGGTAGCTGACCGTACCGCCCGCGCCCGGAGGGATCCAGCCATAGTGCTGCGCGGCGGCACAGATCGAGCTGTCGGAGGTATAGGTCCCTGTTCCCCAAATCGCACCTCCAACGCCACCGGCCTGACAAAAAACTTGCCCGACAGCGCCCGGCCCGGTTTGGCCTTGAGAGATCGCGGTCGCGGACCAATCGGCCAGTGCAGGACTGGAGAGGGCGCAGAACGCGGCAACGCTCATCACAGAAATTCTTGAAAACATGAAATGACCTTTCTTGAATGCAGGACGTGGCACGCACAGGCTCACCGTTGAAAACTGGAAGATACCGCAGACAGGCACACGCCAGAGTGTCCTCAACGTGCCCGACATTGGGCCAATCAGGCAAGAAATTTCTAACTGGCGAGGGGGTGGCGTGACCTCAGGCCACCTCCACCATCGGGACCGGCCGCTGCCCGGAGGCCCACGCGCGCGCGGCCTCGCCGAAGGCCGAAAACAGCACCCGCGACACCGGATCTTCGGCCGCGCGATACTCGGGATGCCATTGAACGGACAGCGTAAAACCGGGTGCGTCCTTGACGTAAATCGCCTCTGGGGTTCCATCGGGCGCATGACCATCCACCACGATGCGGGGACCGGGTTTCTTGATCCCTTGACCGTGGAGAGTGTTCGTCATCACTTTCTGCACGCCCATCAGGCGGTGAAACGGCCCGCCGTCGGTAAAGGTCACGGCGTGGCGCAATTTGAACTTTTCCTCGATGGTGCCGTCGGGTGGCATGCGGTGGTTCATCCGCCCCGGCAAATCGCGGATCTCGGGGTAGAGCGAGCCGCCCATCGCCACGTTCACTTCCTGGAAGCCGCGGCACAGGCCCAAGAACGGTTGGCCGCGTTCGACGCAGGCGCGGATCAGCGGCAACACCACCGCATCGCGGGCGCGATCCATGGAGCCGTGGGCGTCGGTGAATGCTTCGCCGTATTCCTCGGGATGCACATTGGGCCGCCCGCCGGTAAACACGAAGCCCGCGCAGGTCGCCAACAAATCCTCGACGCTGACGAACCGGGGGTCGGAGGGGATGATCATCGGCAAGCCGCCCGAGACTCCGGCCACCGCCTCTGAGTTCATCGTGCCGCCGGCATGGGTGGCATACTGGTCGTTGATCAGGTGATGATTGCCGATGATGCCAATGATCGGGCGGGCCATATCGCTTCCAATGTATTGTCTCACCCCTTATCTAACGAGCATGACCCGAAAGGAAAAGACACTTGGCCGCAGGGTTCGCATCGCATCTGCGCACATGCCTGAAATCAAGGCAGTCACATGACGTTTCGCCTGACAGACCCTGCATTTCTGGAGGATCCGACGCAGCTTTTGGCCCAGATGCGGGCGGAAGGGCCCTTGGTGCGGGTCAAGGTGCCGTTTCTCGGCGCGATCTGGATGACGACGACGGACACGGCGGCGCGCAAACTGCTGAAATCACCGGAGGTATTTCGCCGCGACCCGGAACCGATCACCGGGCGCAGTCTGGCAAAGCGGTTTTGGTGGATGCCACGTTCGATCAAGCCGTTGGTGCACACGATGATCGCGCAGGACGATCCGGAGCATTTGCGGTTGCGGCGATTGGTGGATCAGGCCTTTGCCCGCGCGCCCATTGACGAACTGCGCCCAAGGATAGAGGGTTTGGCCGATGGATTGCTGGATAAGCTGCCGACAAGCGGCCCGGTCGATATTGCCACACACTACACGCGCGCGTTGCCGTTCCTGACGATCTGCGCGCTTTTGGGTATCCCTGAGACCTCCCATGCGCGTCTGTTGCAACGCATGGCGCCACTGAGCCAGATCGGCAACCCGTTCCGAATGTTGTATGCGCTGTCTCAGTTGGGCGGCGTGCAAAGAGATTTCCGCGCGATGTTTGCGCAGGTCCGCGAGGCACCGGGAGAGGGTTTGATCTCTGCCCTCGTGCATGCCGAAGCGGAGGGAGAGTGGTTGTCGGAACAGGAGCTTCTATCGACTGTGATCCTCCTGTTCATGGCGGGTCACGAAACCACGGTGCATCTGATCAACAACGCGCTGGTTGGCATGGCGCAAGACCGCGCGCTGCTGGGTCATTTCAAGTCCCGCCCTGAAGCTCGACACCTTATGATAGAGGAGTTTGTGCGCTTCTATTCCCCTGTCATGATGACCAAACCGATGTTTGTGGCCGAAGATAACGACATCCTTGGCGCACCGCTGAAGAAGGGCGATACGATCGCGGCCTTCCTTCTCGGCGCAAACCACGATCCGGATCGCGTGTCGAACCCTGCCACTCTTGCGCCGGACCGCCGCCCAAACGCCCATATGGGTTTTGGATTTGGTCCCCATGTCTGCCTTGGTATGCAACTGGCGCGGCTGGAGGCTGTCGTTGCCCTCGACCGCCTGTTCGCCCGGTTCCCGGATCTTGCGTTGTCCACGACGCCTGTCTGGCTCAAACGCCCCGGAATTCGCGCTCCGGCAGGCGTCACTGTGGGTCTTGGCGCAAAACAGACCCAACCGGAGGTGGTGTGAAACTTCCCGGCTCGGCTGATCGTGGCTCTGTATGCACCGCACAGGGCCAACCGATGATCCGCCTCAAACACCTCCTGCCCGCACGCCGCACCCTCCTGAAGGTGATGCACTGGGGGATCGCGCCGTTCTTCATCTGGTTCATGTTTGCAGACCCCGACGCGCTGCGCCGCATGGGGCCGGGATGGTTCCGGTTGCATTCGATCAACGGGCTGGTTTTTGTGTCGCTGGCGCTGATCTGGACCGGAGGCCTTCTGCGCCGGGGCCTTGCGTCGCGTCCCGGCCCGAAGCTGTCCGGGACGGCCCGGGCGATCCATCCGATCCTGCACAAGACGATGATTTGGGGGCTGTTTGGCGTGGCAATGACAGGGTTCGGTCTTGGCCTGACCTCTGCCGTTTTGATGCACGCGGGCGGGATAGTGCCCATCGCGCCGCCGTTGAATCTGCCGCAGGCCCACGCCTTCGTGAGTTGGGTGCATATCTACCAGTTCTATGCGCTGTCCTTGATTGTGGGGGCCCATGCATGCTTCCACATCTGGCGGCATGTCCATCTGCGCGATAATGCGTTGCGGATCATGGCCCCTACGGCGTTGCATCGGTTTCTTTAGCGCTCAGGCGGCCCTCGGGAGAGTATCGCAAAACGCCCCTACGGTTTTCCGTGCTTGATAAACCGAGCATCTCGCGGGACTAATGGCAGATCACTTACCTCTCGGAAGCCCCTTCTCATGTCCGACGATTTTGACCAAGCCAAAGAAGACGTCCGACCCGTGGATGAGTTTCGCTTTCCCTGCTCCAATTGCGGATCAGACATGCGGTACGCACCCGACGAAGGCAAAATGATCTGTGATTATTGCGGGAACGTGACGCCGATTGAGGTCGCGGATGGTCCATGGGGCGGCGGCGCAGAGCTGGTTGAGAATGATTTCGAGGCCGCCCTGCGCGGTCGGACTGAAGGAATGGAGATCGAGGTAACCCGCGTCTCGACGTGCCCATCGTGCGGCGCGCAGGTGCAATTTGATGCCGACACTCACTCAAAGAGATGTCCATTCTGCGCCACGCCCGTGGTCACCGACACGGGCACCCATCGCCACATCAAACCCAAGGGCGTGCTGCCGTTCCAGATGACCGAGCGCGACGCACATAAATCCATGGATGATTGGTTGAAAGGCCTGTGGTTCGCGCCCGGCGGATTGAAGGAATATGCCCGCAAAGACAGCACTTTGGATGGAATTCTACGTCCCCTATTGGACCTACGACGCCAAGACCGACACCAATTACACTGGCATGCGCGGCACGGCCTACTACGTCACGGTACGGGGCTCGGACGGGAAACCCCGGCAGGAGCGACGCATCAAATGGCGGCCCGCGCGTGGCCGAGTGAACCGTTTCTTTGACGACATCCTCGTGCTGGCTTCCAAATCGCTGCCCAAATATTACACCGATGCCTTATCGCCATGGGATCTGCGTGCGCTGGCGGAGTATAAGCCGGAATTCCTGTCCGGCTTCCGTGCGGAAGGGTATACGATTGACCTTGAGGAAGGCATGGCTGAGGCCCGCTCGATCATGGACGCGCAGATCAAGCGCGATATTCGCCGAGATATCGGCGGCGACGCGCAACAAATCACTTCGGCCAACACCCGTGTCGATGATGTGACATTCAAACACGTTCTGCTGCCCATCTGGATTGCGGCGTATAAGTACCGCGGCAAGAGCTTTCGCTTTGTGGTCAATGCGCAAACCGGCAAGGTTCAGGGAGAGCGCCCCTACAGCTGGGGCAAGATCGCTCTGGCGGTTTTGGGCGCTATCGTAGTGGCTGTCGCTGTGTTTTACGGTCTTGGGGTTATGGATCAATGAGCCATGACGGGTTGCGTGCGGCCTCGACCCCCTCGTCAGGCAAGTCGCCCTTGCAAATGTCATGTATGTGCCTGGGCCTTCCATGGCGGGCATGGTACCGCTAACACAGGGTCAATTGACCGCAATTCCATGAGGCCACTCCATGATCCTATGTGCCGGCGAAGCCCTGATCGACATGCTCCCCCGCCAGACAGACGCCCAGGAAGCGGCGTTCGCGCCCTTTCCCGGCGGCTCGGTCTTCAATACCGCCGTGGCTCTGTCGCGGTTGGGCACACAGGTTGAATTCTTCTCGGGCCTCTCGACGGATCTGTTCGGAGAGCGGTTGACCAGCGTGCTGACGGCCAATGGTGTGGGTCATGAATTGGCGCACCGCAGTGATCGCCCCACAACGCTGGCGTTTGTAACGCTGACGGACGGTCAGGCAAGTTATGCATTCTACGATGAAAACACTGCCGGACGGATGTTGACCGAAGCGGATCTGCCAACGATCCCGGACGCCGCAAAGGCCTGTTTCTTTGGTGGGATCTCCTTGGCTGTTGAGCCTTGCGCCGACGCCTACGCCGCCCTGGCGGCGCGCGCCGGGACGGACCGCATCGTCATGATGGATCCCAATATTCGCCCGAGCTTCGTCGCGAACGAGGATCGGTTCCGCGCCCGCCTTGATGCGATCCTTGCCAACACCGACATCGTCAAAGCCTCCGACGAGGACCTGCGCTGGTTGTTGGGCGATGGCCCCCTGCCCGTTCTGGCTGAGAAGCTGCGCGAAAAAGGCCCGTCCCTGGTCTTTGTGACCCAAGGCGCGGACGGCGTGACCGGACACCACGCGGGCGGTGAGTTGCACGTCGCCTCGCAGCGGGTGCAGGTCGTCGATACCGTGGGCGCGGGCGACACATTCAATGCGGGCGTGCTCGCCGGGCTGGCGGACGCGGGCGCGTTGGAACGGTCGGTTTTTGATCAGGGCCTGGACGAAGACACCTTGCGCGCCGCGATGACCCTGGGCGTGCAAGCCGCTGCCGTGACCGTGGCGCGTGCGGGCGCGAATCCTCCGACCCGCGATGAGTTGTGAGGGCGCTGATCCAACGCGTCAAACAGGCGCGTGTCGAGGTTGAAGGCGCGGTCATTGGTCAGTGTGGACCGGGCCTGCTTATCCTGATCTGCGCGATGGAGGGCGATACAAAGGCGCAGGTCGATGCGCTGGCAAACAAGATCGCCAAACTGCGGATTTTCAAGGACGACGCGGGGAAAATGAACCGCTCCCTGCTTGATGCTCAGGGCTCTGCTCTGGTCGTCAGCCAATTCACATTGGCGGCTGAGACGTCGCGTGGAAACCGTCCGGGGTTTTCCGCCGCTGCCAAGCCGGCCGAGGGCAATGCGCTCTATACCCATTTTGCAAGCGCTCTTCGCGCCCTGGGTCCCGAAGTCGAGACGGGTCGTTTCGGGGCAGATATGGCCGTGCATCTGGTCAACGACGGGCCCGTGACAATCTGGATGGACACCGCGAAGTAACGCCCAAAAAACAGGCAAAATGCCTGCAACCTCCTGACAAATAGTCGAAAAGGCTGGCCCTTTCGCTCAATTCTTCATCTGCTAGGCTCAGGATGCAGGAGGAACCATGACCGACCACAACCGATTTTTCGACGAGATGACGGGGGGCACCGCAGAGGCGCGCGGCTGTTACGGCCCCTATGATGCGTGGTTTCAATCCGAGGATATCGCTGATCTGCGCAACAAGTCAGCGGAAGCCGAAGGGTTCTTTCGCCGCACCGGCATCACGTTCAATGTCTACGGCCAGACCGAGGCCGATGAGCGACTGATCCCGTTTGACATTGTGCCCCGGATTATCTCGGGTCGCGAGTGGAGCCGCCTGACCCGCGGCATCGAGCAGCGCGTGCGGGCGATCAATGCGTTTCTCTACGATATCTATCACCGCCAGGAGATTCTGCGCGCCGGCCGTGTGCCGCGCGAATTGATCGACAAGAATGAAGCATTCCTGCCCCAGATGATGGGCGTGGAACCTCCCGGCGGTGTTTATACCCACATCGTCGGCACTGATCTGGTGCGCACTGGCGAGGATGAATTCTTTGTGCTCGAAGACAACGCCCGCACCCCGTCCGGCGTCAGCTACATGCTCGAGAACCGAGAGACGATGTTGCAGATGTTCCCGGATCTGTTCAGCCGCATCAAGGTGCGGCCGGTGCAGAATTATCCGACTGATCTGCGCCGCTCGCTCGCGGCCTGTGCGCCAAGGATGTGCGGCGGCGATTGCACCGTGGCCGTGCTGACCCCCGGAATCCACAATTCTGCCTATTTCGAGCATGCGTTTCTCGCCGATCAGATGGGTGTAGAACTGGTCGAGGGCCACGATCTGCGCGTTCAAAACGGCCGCATCAACATGCGCACGACCGAAGGCTACAAGCCGATTGACGTGCTCTACCGGCGGGTGGATGACGACTATCTCGATCCGCTCAATTTCAATCCCGACAGCATGTTGGGTGTCCCCGGCATCATGGATATCTATCGTGCGGGCGGGATCACCATCGCGAACGCGCCCGGTACGGGGATATCGGACGACAAGGCGCTCTATAGTTATATGCCTGATATCATTGAGTTCTATACAGGCGAAAAGGCGATCCTGAAGAACGTGCCGACCCATCGCTGCTCCGAGCCCGAGTCCTTGAGCTACGTCCTCGACCATCTGGCCGAACTGGTCGTCAAAGAGGTGCACGGCTCCGGCGGCTACGGCATGCTGGTCGGTCCCGCCGCGTCCAAAACGGAACTCGAAGCTTTCCGCGCCAAGCTGATCGCCCGCCCCTCCAACTACATTGCCCAACCCACGTTGGCACTTTCGACCTGCCCGATCCTGACGGAGGCGGGCCTCGCCCCGCGCCACGTTGACCTGAGACCCTTCGTGCTGATGTCGCCGGACGGCATTTCCATCACGCCGGGCGGCCTGACACGGGTGGCATTGCAGGAAGGCAGTCTTGTGGTGAACTCAAGCCAGGGCGGCGGCACCAAAGACACCTGGGTTCTGGAGGAATAGCCATGCTAGGGAAAACCGCAGGTGGCCTTTTCTGGCTGTTCCGCCTTCTTGAGCGCTCGGAAAACACGACGCGCTTGATTGAAACCGGCTTCCGGATGGCGCTGACGCGCTCCGACGGGTCCGACGATGAATGGAAATCGGTGCTGCAAACGGCGGCCGTGGATCAGATCTACCGCGCCACCCACGGCGATGTGGAGGAGGTAAAGGCGATTGATTTCCTGTTGCGTGATCCGGCCAACCCGTCGTCCATCCTGTCGTCGGTCAGTCAGGCCCGCCAGAACGCGCGCCTGACCCGCACCGCCCTGACCCGTGAGGTCTGGGAGGCGATCAATGACGCCTACATGGCGATCAGGGATCTGCTGGCAGAGCCCGTGTCCACCAAGAAACTGCCCGCCACGCTGGCGCTTGTCCGGCAACACTCCGCCGTGGTGCGGGGGGCCATGCACGGCACCATGCTGCGCACGGATATCTTCGATTTTTGCCGATTGGGTACGTTTCTTGAACGCGCCGACAACACTGCGCGGATCCTCGACGTGAAGTATTACGTGCTGCTGCCGTCGATGAGCCAGGTCGGTTCGAACCTCGACAATGTGCAATGGGAATCGATTTTACGCGCCGTGGCCTCCAACCGCTCGTATCGGTGGCTGACGGGCGGGGCGATGACGCCCAGGGGCATCGCGGATTTCCTGATCTTTGATACCCGCATGCCGCGCAGCCTGCGTTTCACGGTCAAGAAAATCGCCTCAAATCTCGAATATCTGGCCGAGAACTATGACCAGCGTCATCCCTGTCACGACAAGATTGATGTCCTTCTGGCGCAGCTCAAGCATGGCACCATCGAAGATGTGTTCGAAGAAGGCCTGCATGAGTTCTTGACCAAATTCCTGAACGATATCGCTGATCTTGGCGCGCAGATCGAACAAGACTACCGGTTTTTGGGGTAATTCACGCCATGCAACTCAACATTCGCCACACCACGACCTATCGCTTTGACGCGCCCGTGGAATATGGGCTTCAACAATTGCGCCTTACGCCCAAGACGTCGAACGGGCAGGCCATCACCAACTGGTCCATGCAGGTCGATGGCGGGACGCTGGAGACAGCGTTTACCGACCACAACCGCAACAGCTGCTCGCTGGTATCGTTTGATCGAGGCGCGCAGGAGTTGCAGGTGGTGTGCGAAGGCGTGGTCGAAACCCAGGACGTCGCGGGTGTTGTCGGGCGCCATGGCGGCTTTGCGCCGCTGTGGTACTTCCAGCGTTCCACGGCTCTGACCACGGCGGGCCCGCGTGTGCTGGCCCTGACCGATGGCTTGCGGGAGGAAGAGCCGGACGATCTGCCGCGCCTTCACGCGCTGTCGGCCAGAGTGATCGAAGCCGTGGATTATGAGATCGGGCGCACTGGTGCGGAAACCAACGCCGAAGACGCGGTCATCGAGGGCGCCGGCGTGTGCCAGGACCACGCCCATATCTTCATCACCGCCGCACGCACCATGGGTTATCCGGCGCGCTATGTGTCGGGATACCTGATGATGTCGGACCGTATTCATCAGGATGCCACACACGCCTGGGCCGAAGCCTATGTGGACAACATCGGCTGGGTCGGCTTCGACGTCTCCAATGGCTACTCCCCCGATCCGCGCTATGTGCGTGTGGCAACCGGGCTGGATTACGCCGAGGCTGCCCCTGTGGCGGGCCTGTATTACGGTGCGTCCAGCGAGGCGATGTCTGTCGACATTGAAGTTGCACAGCAGTAGGACCACCTTAACCGCACCGGCCTATGGATGGGCCGCCGTCGGATTATTTGGGAAATTGGGCTATGACGTACTGCGTGGGGATGAAGCTGGACCGTGGACTGGTTTTCATGTCCGATACCCGCACAAATGCGGGTGTCGATAACATCAGCGTTTACAAGAAGATGTTTCAGTGGGGCGTGCCGGGCGACCGCTCGATCACCCTCATGACGGCCGGCAATCTGGCCACGACTCAGGCCGTGGTGAGCCTGCTCAATGAACGCAGCGTCAATGGGGAGGATCGCGGCACGTTGTCGATCATGCAGGCCCCGTCGATGTTCCAGGTCGCCAAACTGATCGGCGAGACTCTGCGTGAGGTAATCGCGGATCAGTCCGGGCAGAATGGTCAGAACGCCGACGCGTTTGGCGCGTCGATGATCCTTGGCGGTCAGATCGCAGGCGGCGAGGCGCGCATGTTCATGATCTATCCGGAAGGCAATTTTGTGGAATCCTGCGATGACACACCGTTTTTCCAGATCGGTGAAGCCAAGTACGGCAAGCCGATCCTGCTGCGTGCCTATGATCGGAAAATGAGTTTTGAGGGCGCAGTAAAACTGCTGCTCCTCAGCTTCGATTCGACCATCCAGGCCAACCTGAGCGTCGGAATGCCGCTGGATCTGCACATGTATGAGACCGACACCCTGCGCCACGGTCGCGTGACCCGGATCGAAGCGGACGATGCGTTTTACAACTCGATCTCATCGGGTTGGAGCCAGAAGTTGCGCGATGCCTTCAACAGCCTGCCGGATTACACACTCGACTGACCCGTGACATCATGGTTGTGCAGCCAATGGAAGCGGTTGCCGATGACATGGGGCGCAAAGCGCGCGGCTGCGCGCAGGGCTGTGTGCGCGGCAAATCGGTAGGGACCGGGGCGCAGGTGGTAGTTGACGGCATTGTCGTTGGCGGCCTCCACAATGCGGGCTGTGCGCGGCTTGCGGGTGGCTTGATACTGTCCGAGGGCCATGTCGGCATTTTCCTGAGCGTCGAGCAGCGAGGCCAGAACCCAAGCATCCTCAAGCGCCATATTTGCCCCCTGGGCCAGGAACGGAAGCGTCGGATGCGCCGCGTCCCCCAGTAGCGCCAGCCCGCCGCCGTGCCAGTTTCCCGCGACGGGATGGCGGAACAGACCCCACAGATGGCTGGTCTCGACCTTGGCCAGCATCTCCCTGATCTCAGGGCAAAAATCCGCAAACGCTACCCGCAGGTTCTTTGGGTCGTCCTGGGTGGTCCATCCCTCCTCCGCCCAGGCATCGCGTTCCTGGACGGCGACGATATTGGTCAATACCCCGCCGCGCAGCGGATAGCGTACGAGGTGGCGACCCGGCCCCATGAATACCTGGGCTTCGGGCGGCAGATCACCGCCGGGCAACGTCGCCCGCCACGCCACTTGCCCGGTGAAAAACGGTCTTGTGTGTGGGTTCAGCGCCGCGCGTCCGGCCGAGTGCAAGCCATCGGCGGCGAGGGTTATGCCGTGAACCTCCTCGTGTCCATTGACCGTGAGCAGAGTACCTGAGCCGTCAACGACAACCGCCTCAACCGCCATGCCGAGGCGAATCTCCACCCCGGCGTCGAGCGCTGCGGCATACAGCGCGCCGATCAGATCGGCGCGATGAACGAAGTGGAACTCTCCCTTCAGCGGCAATGAGAACACGTCCGCACCGCGACGGAAATCGCGCAGCCGCGCCGCCTGCCCCTTCACCGAGGTCATCTGCACCCCCAGGGCGCGCAACACCACATGGCCGTTCGGCGAGATTCTGAAGCCCCGCCCCGACCTCGGCCACGTTGCCCGCACGTTCCAGAACGACAACGCGCGCACCGCGCCGGGCACAGGCCAAGGCTACGGCCAACCCGCCAATGCCAGCGCCGATCACGGTGATGTCCCTGCCTTGCAACATCGGCCTGCCTCCAAACAAAAAGGGCACCCGCGAAGGGTGCCCTCTTAACATTGACAAAACCACGCGGCCCCCCGTCGCGAATCCGATCCCGGTGGTTCTAATCGTCGCGGTGAACTTTTTCGCGGCGCTCATGACGCTCCTGGGCCTCAAGGCTCATCGTCGCAATCGGACGCGCATCAAGACGTTTCAGCGAAATCGGCTCTCCGGTGACGTCACAATAGCCGAACTCACCCTCTTCCACACGGCGCAGCGCCTGGTCGATCTTGGCGATCAGCTTGCGCTGACGGTCACGGGTGCGCAATTCCAGCGCACGGTCGGTTTCCTCGGAGGCGCGGTCTGCCACGTCAGGAATGTTGCGTGTGCCATCCTGCAGCGTGGTCACGGTGGAGCGGCTTTCATCCAGCAAATCTTCGCGCCAGGTCAGCAGCTTCACGCGGAAATATTCCACCTGCTTATCGTTCATGAAGGGCTCATCATCGGCGGGACGATAATCCTTCGGCAAAAACGTCTCTATCTTCATGTTGCTCCCCTTTACGGGGCTGGTGTCGTTCATAATGTCGTACCTCCAGCCGGTCGTGCAGCCCGATGCGCGTGGGGTTACACCCGCCGGGGTGGCTTGTCACCTAGATAGTGTGTGAGATAGTCAAAATTTGACTGAAGCGATTTCCCCATAAGGACCTGAGACCAATGCGATTTGACGGCACGGACGATTATGTCGCGACGGAGGATCTGACCGTTGCGGTCAATGCTGCCGTGACGCTGGAGCGGCCCTTGTTGGTAAAGGGCGAACCGGGGACCGGAAAGACAGAACTGGCACGTCAGGTGGCGGGCGCCTTGGGGCTGCCGATCATCGAGTGGCACATCAAATCGACGACGCGCGCGCAACAGGGGTTGTATGAATACGATGCCGTGTCACGCTTGCGGGACAGTCAGTTGGGGGAGGAAAAAGTTCACGACGTCGCCAATTACATCCGCCGCGGCAAGCTGTGGGAGGCGTTTGCGCGCGACGACAAATGTGTCCTGCTGATCGACGAGATCGACAAGGCCGATATCGAGTTTCCCAACGACCTGCTGCAAGAACTCGACCGGATGGAATTCTACGTCTACGAGACCGGTGAAACCGTGCGTGCGCGCGTCCGCCCCATCGTCATCATCACATCCAACAACGAGAAGGAACTGCCCGACGCCTTCCTGCGCCGTTGCTTTTTCCACTACATCAGGTTTCCGGACGCCGAGGTGATGAAGAAGATTGTCGAGGTGCATTATCCCGGCATCAAACCCGCCCTTCTGACCACCGCCCTGACCCAGTTCTATGAGATCCGCGATCAGCAAGGGTTGAAGAAAAAGCCCTCCACGTCCGAGGTTCTGGACTGGTTGAAGCTGTTGTTGGCCGAGGATCTCAGTCCCGAGGACCTGCGCCGCGACGGGACCTCCGCCCTGCCCAGGCTTCATGGGGCACTCTTGAAGAACGAACAGGACGTGGCGCTGTTTGAGCGGCTGGCGTTTATGGCCCGAGGTCAGCGCTAGGGCGTCACGCCCCAACGGCGCGCATCAGATGGCGCGCTCCAGTCCCAGGCCATGGCGCTTGAGCAACGGTAGGCGGGCAATCGCCGGAAGCACATGACGATTACCTTCCCGCCTGCCCGATTCCTGCCATAATTGCGTCACTATATGTGCGAAAATCCTCCCATTCCGAAGGCGGGCCATTCCGTGTCGACCACCCTCACCATCCGCCCTCTTGGAGAGCAGGACCGTGCCCATTGGGGCGCGATGTGGCAGGCGTATCTGGCGTTTTACGGAGCCGAGCGTCCGTCGGACGTCTTCGATCTCACGTTTTCCCGCTACACCGACCCCACCCGCACAGACATGTGCGCCTGGATGGCATGGAATGGGCCCAAGGCGTTGGGTCTTGTCCACACGATCTCTCATGCCCACGGCTGGCAGGCTGCCCCGGTAACTTACTTGCAAGACCTGTTCACAGCGCCCGAGGCGCGCGGCAACGGCATTGCGCGGGCCTTGATCGAAACGGTCTATTCAGATGCGGACGCCGCGGGACGCGGCAGTGTCTATTGGTTGACCCAGACCAATAATACGACCGCCCGCGCCCTGTACGACCGCATCGCGCACCCCACTGACTTCATGAAATACTCCAGAGCGTAAGGCCCTTCATTGTCTCGTATAACCTCTCTTGCCGCTCCCGCACTCGCCCTCGTTCTCGCCGCCTGTGCGCCCGCTATCGGGACGGATGTGGCCGAACGCCGGGCCGCAGACGTAGGCGCTTTGCCCGTGATGAACACCTTCGGAGTGCCGCGCGTCATGACGCCCACCCGTTCCAACACCTCGATCGCTGCCGATTTTCTCGACCTCAGTTTTCAGATGGAGTCGGGTCGGGAGATCGAGCGGCTCTCGCGTTTCGAAGGCCCGGTGACGGTCGCTGTCGTCTCTGGCGCGCCTGCTTCGCTGAACACTGACCTGAACCTGTTGATCTCGCGCCTGCGCAACGAGGCGGGGATCGATATCAGTCGCGCCGCCTCCGGCCCGGCCTCGATCACGATCGAGACGATGCCGCGCGACCGCATGCAACGTGCTGTCCCGCAAGCTGCCTGTTTCGTGGTGCCACGGGTCAGCTCGTGGGCGGAATTCAGGCGCTCGCGATCAGGCGGGACGCTCGATTGGACAACGTTGGATACACGAGAGCGTGTGGCCGTATTCATCCCGTCCGACGTTTCCCCGCAAGAAATCCGCGATTGCCTGCACGAGGAAATCGCACAGGCTCTGGGGCCGTTGAATGACCTCTACCGTCTCCCGGATTCAGTGTTCAATGATGACAATTTCAACGCGGTTCTGACCGGGTTCGATATGCTGATCCTGCGGGCGTATTACGACCCCGCGCTGCGCTCAGGTATGACGCGGGCGCAGGCACGCTCTGCCCTTGCAGACATCTTGCCGCGCCTCAATCCGCGCGGGGGCGGCGTCGCGGGCGGCGTCGGGTCGGCGACGCCACGTCCGTGGATTTCTTCCATCGAAGAGGCGCTTGGGCCCGGATCATCGGACGCGGCGCGCATCTCAGCAGCCAACCGCGCCGTCAGCATTGCTCAACAGCAACGCTGGTCCGATACGCGTCTTGCGTTCAGCTACTTCGCCCTTGGCCGCTTGACGCTCAGCCGCGATGCCACAGCCTCCGTGCGGGCGTTCCAATCGGCGTCCAGCGTCTTCGAACGCGTGGCTCCCGGAGGCATCCAATCGGCCCATGTGGACATGCAACTGGCTGCATTCGCTTTGTCGGCGGGTCGCACGGACGAGGCGCTGCGCCTGACCGGGCGCGCCCTTCCCGCCGCAACCGACGCGCAGAACGCCTCGCTCCTGTCGACACTGCTGATGATCCGCGCGCAGGCGCTGCAGGACACGGGCCAGACCTCCGAGGCCAGCCGCGTGCGCCTTGATAGCCTTGCGTGGGGCCGTTATGGATTTGGCTCAAGCGCAGCGGTGGGCGCGCGCCTGACGGAAGTCGCGGCGCTGTCGCCCAGAAGATAAGACCCGGCACAGGAGCGAGACATGTTGAATTTTATTGGCGCGGGTTTTGGGATCCTGATCGGGGTACTGTTGGGATGGCGGCGTGGCGGCAACGTCATGGATATGGCCCAATATGGCGCCGTCTTCGCAGTGATCGGGTTCATCGTCGGCACGTTGCTCATGTTTGTGGTTCCGGCGCCGACCTGAATTGCCACCCGTATCGTCCCAGAAACCGGTTCCCCCTTTGGGGACCGCACTTTAGGGTACGGGCATGTTTCTCCCGTTCTTCCAAACCCTCCGCGCCGCGCGTATTCCCGTGTCCCTGAGGGAATATCTTGCATTCCTCGAAGGCGTTTCTGCTGGCCTCGTGACCTATGACGTCGATGGGTTCTACTACCTCGCCCGCAGCGCGATGGTGAAGGATGAACGGCATCTGGACCGCTTCGATCAGGCCTTCTCGCAGGCGTTTGGCGGCTTGGAGGCGATCAGCGCCGCCGAGGTGCTGGAGGTAACCGAGATCCCGCCGGAGTGGTTGGAGAAGCTGGCGGAAAAGCATCTTTCGCCGGAAGAACGCGCCGAGATCGCGGCGCTGGGCGGTTTCGACAAGTTGATGGAGACGCTGCGCGAGCGGCTGAAAGAACAACAGGGCCGCCACCAGGGCGGGTCGAAGTGGATCGGCACGGCAGGAACCTCGCCATTCGGAGCTTATGGCTACAACCCGGAGGGCGTGAGGATCGGCCAGCACGAATCCCGCCACCGCCGCGCCACAAAGGTCTGGGACAAGCGGGACTTCAGGAACCTGGACGGAGATGTCGAACTCGGCACGCGCAACATCAAGGTTGCTCTGAAACGCCTGCGTCAATGGGCGCGCGACGGGGCGGCTGATGAACTGGATCTGGACGGCACCATCCGCGCCACGGCCGAACAGGGCTGGCTTGACGTCAAAACCCGGCCCGAGCGGCGCAACGCCGTAAAAGTGATCCTGTTTCTCGATGTCGGCGGGTCGATGGACGATCATGTGAAGGTGGTGGAGGAGCTGTTCAGCGCCGCCAAGGCGGAGTTCAAACATCTCGAATACTACTATTTCCACAATTGCCTGTACGAGAGCGTCTGGCGCGACAACCGCCGTCGATGGTCCGAGACGATCCCGACCTTCGACGTGATGAACACCTATAGCTCTGATTATAAATGTATCTTTGTGGGTGACGCCGCGATGTCGCCCTATGAGATCGCCTTCCCCGGAGGCGCAAACGAGCATTGGAATGAGGAGGCCGGTCAGGTCTGGCTACAGCGCGCCCGCACCCAATGGCCCAACCATATGTGGATCAACCCGACTCCGGAAAGCCACTGGCGCTACACCCAGTCCACGCAGATGATCGGCGAAATCTTTGAAGGCCGCATGGTGCCGATGACCCTGGAAGGCCTCGACCGTGGCATGCGGGACCTGGGCCGATGATCGCCCGGCTCCGCGCCGCTTGGATGCGTGCTCCGTGGTTGAGTATCGCTTTTGTCCTGGCGCTGGCCCTGACAGTTTTCTTCGGGGTCCGCATGACGCGGACTGCGATTTACTGGGCTGACCCGCGCCACACCGACCAAGCCATAGCGGGCTGGATGAGCCCCGGCTACGTCGCGATGTCGTGGAGCATACCGCGCGACGCCATGGTTGAGATGATTGGCCAGCAGCCTGGAAATGGGCGGCCACAACCGCTCGACCGCATCGCCGCTGAGCGCGGCAGACCGCTTGAGACACTTATCGCCGAAATCGAAGCGGCCATTCAAACCTACCGCGACACCGCGCAATGACCGACACGATCCTCTCTCTGGTGGCGACGTATGGCACATGGATCGTGGCCGTTTGCGCCTTTCTGTCTTGCCTGCTGGTCCCGATCCCGACGTCTTTGGTGACGCTGTCTGCGGGCGCGTTCGTGGCTGCGGGGGACCTGAACGCTGCATCCGTCTGGACCGCCGCCTGGATCGCTGCAGTCTTGGGGGACAACACTGGCTATCTGATCGGGCGCATTGGCGGGGCGTCGGTACTGGCGCGGCTGTCCAGAATGCCGACCCGCGCCAGTACCGACGCCCCGCCAAAGGATGCCTCGTCATGACACCGCCCCTTTTCACCGCCGACGAATATGCCACCCGAACCGCCCGCGCGACGGCGGCGTTGCGGACGGAAAACCTGGACGCGATTTTGCTGTTTGCACCGGAAAGCCACTATTGGCTGACCGGATACGACACCTTTGGTTTCGCAATGTTCCAGGCGATGGTGCTGGATGCGAACGGCCGGGTGGATCTGTTGACGCGGTTGCCGGACCTCCGCCAGGCACAGAACACTTCGGTGATCCCCCACGACCGTATCCACATCTGGCCCGAACATCAGGGCGCGGATCCTTCCGTTGATCTGGCGGCTTGCTCGGCACGCTTGGCCTGTCGGGTCAGCGGATCGGGGTGGAGACGAAGACGGCGGGCCTGACGCACTTCAATGGGACGGCAGTTGATCGCGCAGTGCCGGGCCTTGTGGAAGCCTCGGACATCCTGCCAGCTCTGCGGCGTCTGAAATCGCCCGCTGAGGTCGCCCAGATCCGCCGCGCAAGCGCGATGACCGACGCCGCGCTGGATGCCGCCATCGCCACCACCCACGCGGGCGCATTCGAGGGCGATATCCACGCCGCCATGCAATCCGCGATCCTGTCGATGGGTGGAGAGCCCGCGGGCAATGAGACGATCATCGGCTCCAGCTTCAATGCCCTGCTCTGTCGCTCCTATGCCGGACGCAGGCATCTGGACGCGCGCGATCAGATGACGTTGGAATGGTCGGGCAGCGCCGCGCGCTATCATGCGGCCGCCATGCGCACGATCATCGTCGGAGATCCGACGCAACGGCAACGCGACATGCACGCCGCCTGCCAGGAGGCGCTGGAGGCCTGCGAGGCGGCGATCCGCCCCGGTCGCCCGATGGCCGGGGTCTACGCCGCCCACTCTGCGGTGTTTGACAAGCACGACCTCGGCCACGCGCGCCTGCAAGCCTGCGGCTACGGCATGGGCATTGCCTACAACCCGATCTGGGTCGAATTCCCGATGTTCTACGACGGCAACCCGGAGATCATGCACGTCGGCCAAGCCTTCTTTCTGCATATGATCCTGATGGACAGCGACGCGGGGCTCGCCATGACCCTGGGCCACACGGTACTCGTCGGCCCGGATGGGGTCGAGCGATTGTCGCGCCACGACACCGGGTTGCTGACGGCATGAACTTGCCGCACCGCTTTTCACGCCCCATATACACATCATGTTGAAACTGACCCCCATCCTGCTCGCCGTGGGCTACGGCCTTGTCATGTACCTGTTCTCGTCCTGGCGCATGAAACGCGATCTGGATGAACGGTCCACCGTGCTGGCCGATGCTCCGCTGATCGCCATCACCGACAAGTTCGCCAAAATCCTGGACGTGGAGCGGATCCGCGTGAACCTTTATGAAGTGGACGCCGTGAACGGTCTGGCCGCGCCTGACGGGCGGATTTCCTGACGCGGGGGTTCTACAACCGCTATCGCGCCGGAGAGGTCACGGCCGAGGAAATCGCCAGCGTGATTGCCCATGAACTGGGTCATGTGGCCTTGGGACACACCCGCAGGCGGATGATTGATTTCTCGGGCCAGAACGCGATCCGTGCGGTGTTGGCGGGCGTGTTGGGCCGGTTCATCCCATTCATCGGTCCGATGATTGCCAACTTGGCGGGGACGTTGTTGGCGGCACGGCTAAGCCGTCAGGATGAGTTTGAGGCGGACGCCTATGCCAGCGCGTTGATGGTCTCGGCCGGGTTTGGTGTCAGTCCGCAAAAGTCGATGTTTGAAAAGCTGGAGCATCTGGCCGGTCTCAGGGGCGGTGGCGCTCCTGCGTGGCTGATGAGCCACCCGAAGACCGCTGACCGCATCGCAGCGATCGAGGCGATGGAGGCGCGGTGGCGCGCTGAATTGCCGACAGAGTGACACCGCTGATTGCTGCCTCTCTCGCTCCTTTTGCAACGGAACGGTCGCCAGCGCCGGCCATAGATCCGATCTGACGGACCGGAGTCCGTCAGGTGCTGAGCGCTTTTCCCAATCGTGGCAAACGGGCGCGTTTCAGGAGGGCGCGCAGGGGCAGAGTTTGGCCTGAAAGGCGTTCGGCCTCGGTGTGGGTGCGGGTTACCACTTGGGTCACAGGGTCTGGCCATTCGAGCCAGAGGGCCATCAGCGCTGCATCGGGTGACAGGGCCGTAACGCCGTAGCCAGACAGCTCTCGCGCCGGAAAATCTCTGAGGTTCTGCGTGATGATGGCGTCCGCTTCTGCTGCGATGGCGGTGGATAGGACATGGATATCGGCAGGGTCCGGCAACCAGAGAGCGGCCTCATCGCCCGGCTCGGTCAGGGCGTTCGGGAAACGCAGATTGGCGGCGACGGCCTCGGATCGGGCGATGATCTCATCCGGTGGCCCGCCGTTCTTTGCCGCGGCACGGGCCCATTCCTCCAACAGGCGTTGGGACCAGATGGGGGAATAAAGTTGGTGGTCCGCGCACCCCAGAAGGATCTGACGCAGCACTGTGGGGTAAAGCGCGCAGGCATCCATGACGGCGATCTTGGGCGCAGGCGTCACAGCCGGAACGCCAGCACCTTGAGGTAGCCGGTTTCGCTGAGGCTGGGGTGCACCGGGTGATCCGGCCCTGCAAAACCGGTGTGGATGATCCGCGCCTCGCGCCCGGCCCGGCCAATTCCCCGCAGGCAGGACGCTCGGAATTTCGTCAGATCGGCGGCATGGCTGCACGAGCAGAGGATCAGCGTTCCGCCCTCGGCCACAAGCGATGCCGACAATCGCGCCACCCGCTCGTAGGCACGCAGGCCCTTGTCGAGCGCGGGTTTGGCGGGCGCGAAGGCGGGGGGGTCGGCAACGACAAGATCAAACGTCTCGCCCTCGGCTGACAACGCCTCCATCACCGCAAAGGCATCGCCCGCGCGCGTCGTGAAGCGGTCTCTGCACCCCATGGCGGTCGCGCCCTGCTCGGCCAGGGCCAGAGCCGGGGCGGACGCATCCACAGCCAGCGCAGATACAGCACCATTTGCCAGCGCGGCCAGACCGTAGCCGCCGACATGCGAAAAGACATCCAGCACCCGTGCGCCACGGGCCAGCGACGCCGCAAAGGCGTGGTTCGGGCGCTGGTCATAGAACAGACCCGTTTTCTGCCCGCCCATCACGTCGGCCAGATAGATCGCGCCATTCATCGGTACGTGCAGGGCTGCGTCGGGCGCTGTGCCTGCAAGGGTCAGCATCTCCTCGGGCAAGTCCTCCAGCGCGCGGGCGCGCGACGTCCCGTTCTTGATCAGCGTTGTCGCGCCGGTGGCCTCCAGCAGCAGGGCAGACAGATCCTGCAACCGCTCCTCCAGCCAGATGGCGTTGGGCTGCATCACCAGCGTATCGCCAAAACGGTCCACAATCAGGCCGGGCAAACCGTCGCCTTCCGCGTGGATCATCCGGTAATATGGCGCGTCATAGAGCGCCGTTCGCAGAGCCACCGCCCTTGCAACCTTCGACCGCAGCCAATCCACATCGATCACGGCATCCGGCGCCCGGTCCAGAACGCGCAGGCCTATCCGGGCGTTGACGGTCGCGATGCCGATGCCAATGCGCTGCCGTTCTGCATCCTCCAGAACAGCCAAGGCGCCCGCGGGCACGGCCTTGGATCGCCTGTCCAGGACAAGATCGTCCGCCCAGGCCCAGGGATGGCCATGGCGGATGGAGCGGGCGTCAGCCTTGGGTTTAAGACGAAGAACGGGAAAAGAGGGCGCTGTCATGGCGCCCCCTCTATCGGGTATTTTATGGCTTAGAAAGGCTCAGTTGGAGGCGACTTGAAGCGTCGCGTCTGCGGGACCGATAAATTCCCTGGCAACCCAGGCGCGCAAGCGCTGAGTGATGCGATTGCGTTGGGTGTTGCCCTGGGCGTCGGCGACGACCGCATCGTTGCCGCCAAGGGCATCGAACGTCAGATCGACAGGGGTTGGACCAGAGAGCAATTGACCGGTTTCGGCATGGCGCACCGTCAGGATGAACTCGATCTCCTGCTCGGAACGGAGGCTGGAGTAGCGGACACGCTGGGTTTGAGCGTGGAAGCGCGTCACTTCAAGTGCAACGATCACAGGGATAGAGCCATCTACGCCAGCAAACGCAGGCTCAAGGGCGGCGGTCATCAGGGCATCGACCTGCTGGTGGCGATCGCCGAAGGGATCCTCGCGCCAAACGATATCTGCGCGCGGCTTGATGGTGTTGGCCTCCGACGAGGATAGCGAATAGGGCACGTCCACTTCGACGGCAATGACCTGCCAATCCTGCACCTCAAGGTCTTCGATCACTGGCACGGCGTCTATGCCGATATCGCGCGACACGTCAGTGGTACTGACACAACCTGATACTGCAAGGGCTGCGCCAAGGATCAGGGCGGGGATGAAACGAGATGTCATCATGTGGTTTCTCCTACTCACGGGATCGCGGTACGACCCCGGCTTGCCAAACTTGCTTTATCATTACGCAATACGGTCATTTCGTGCCGTGATGCGGATGTTTATCGCGGGCCAGCGCGGCGGAATATGGATGGAGACGCGTCGAATCCTTGGTGATAATCGGGTGATCACACGGCGCAATTGAGGCAAATTTTAGGCAAATGCGATGAGAATTGGCGCTGAGGCTGGCCTCGCGGAGGGTCGCAGGGATCCTAATCGATGTCGCGGATGCCTGCGATATCCGCACGCGCGCCCTGCATGACCCACGAATGCTCGGATCCGATGAAGAACGCTCCGAACCCGTATTTTCGCAGGTCCCTGGCGCGGGCGGCATTGGGCACGAACGTCATATAGGCTTTGCCCTGCGCACTCGCGGCGCGTCCCACACTGGCCATTGCGGCGTGCAATTCTGCGCTATCGGTATCGGTCCTGCCGTAGGCGACCGAAAGGTCCGCCGGGCCCAGAAACAGCGCGTCGATGCCCGGTGTGCTCGCGATGGCCTCGGCATTGTCCACAGCCTCCGGATCCTCAATCTGAGCGATCACGACAGTTTCCGATGCACTTTTGTCCAGCAGATCGGACATCGTGTTGGTCGTAAACCCGGCCCACCGGGTCGATCCCGCGTAGCCGCGCCCGCCATGTCCGAACCGCGACGCCTTGGCCACGGCAACGGCCACCGCTGCGTCGGTGACATGGGGCACCACGATGCCGACGGCCCCCAGATCAAGGGCCGCCCCAATATGTTCTGGCGCGGCAGAGGCCACGCGGATCAGGACCGGAAAATCAGCGGCACGCGACAAGGCGAGGCAGGCGTTCAGGGTTTGGCGATCGAACGGCGCGTGCTCTCCATCGATGCAGACGAAATCGAGGCCTGACAGGATCAGCACGTCCAGCATATCGACGGACGGAGTTTTCATGAATGTACCGGCGAGAGGTTTTCCGGTGGCAACGATATCTCGGAAGGATGCGATGGACATGGGGGCGATGTCTCCGTCAGGGGCGTGGTGGCTGGACAAACCTGCACGGGAGGCACCGGGAAGGCAACGCGCGTTCTTCGGCCGGATGCTATGCTATGGGGGCATCGGGGTCGAACCCGCCCATCGGAGCGTCAGGATCAAAACCCGATATCTGAACCCCGTCGTTCAGGCCACTCATCGGAGCGCCGGGATCGAAACCGCCAGCCAGGGCAGGTAACGCATCCGGTGGCGCGGGCGCAGACGGTTCTGGCAGGCCGACCGAGGCTGGGTTGGCAGCGGGCCCGGCGCCTGATGACATCGCCGGCGTCGCGCCGGCTGTGGGCCCCGGCGGTGCCTTGCGTGCCCCGGCATCGGTGGTGAGGCGAAACGCCCGTTTTCCGCCCAGTTGTCCCAGGGCACCCTTGGCGAACACGTGCCCGCCCTCCCCTTCCAATTGCACCCGACCCAAATCCGCGTGATCGAAAGGCACCAGATCGCCGACGCCCAGTGCCTCGACCTTTCCCAATGGCATCACGACGCGCATCAGGACCGCGTCCAGAACAATCGGGGCCGCGCCCAGAACGCGTAGCATGTCTGCGCTCCAATCCACGGGAGCGGCCTGCTTGTCCGCCCCGGACTTGGCAGCGTGGCGCCGGGCGAGGGCTGCGTCAGACGGTAAAAGCATCACGATATCGCCGGTCTTGCGTCCGGCGGCAGTGACCGACGTCCTGAGCAGGTGATACCCCTGCTCCGGCAACAGCAGGTTGAGTTGCCCTCGGTCCATCACGATGCTGCCATAGTGCACCCGATCGGGCCAGTCACGGCCCGGGGTCTGTGCCGTTTCCTGCGCGAACGCTCCGAACAGCAAGTCCAGAAAATCGCGGCAGAGGGCTTCGTCGATGCGCGTGACCTTGCGCGGGGCCAGGTCCGTATCTTCCACATGGCCTGTGGTTTGCACTTCGATCAACGCATCAACCAAGGGGTGGGCCAGCGCGACAAGCCCGCGGCGACCGTCTTCATCTTCTATCGCCGCCACAAGCCCATGTTCCGGCAGGGCATCGACAGCGTCGCGCAGACTGGCGTCAGGAGAAACCACAACCTCGGCGATTTGAGGGGCGAGGGCCGCGAACGGCAGAGAGGCGCGCCGGATCGCACGACTGAAACCCTGCTGCAACCCGGTCAACAGGTTCGCGTGGCCGGGGCCCGCACCTTTGTGGGCCGCCACAATGCGGGCCAGGATCGATTTCGTGTCGGGGGCGGACATGAAACGGGCGCTGCCTTCTGGCGAGGTCTCGGGAGTGGGATCGGCGTGAGACCAAGTCATCGCACACAAGTGGTTAAGATATCCCTTACGCAGCCCGCAACGCCGCGCGCGGCAGCGCAACACGGAACCGCGCGCCGCCCGGTCCGGGGCGGAACGACAGCCCGCCGCCCAATCGGCCCATGATCTCCAGGCTGATCGCCAGTCCCAGCCCCGCACCCGGCGCGCCTCTGGCTGTGTCCAACCGGGCGAATTTCTCGAAAGATCAGCGCCTCTTGCCGGGAAGGAATGCCGGATCCATTGTCCTCGAAATCCACAAAGATGCCCTGCGCATCGGCGCTGACGGAGATCGTCAGTTCCGGCGTCTCGGCGTCACAATATTTCTGCGCGTTGGATATCAGATTGATGAACACCTGCGCCAAACGGTCCGCGTCTGTCCACAGGGTCACGTCCTCCGCGCTTGCATCGCGCCGCAGCGCCAGCCCCGCCCCCTGCGCGCCCGCCGCATTGATCGCGCGCTCCATGACATCGGCCAGCACAACCTGCCCCATGTTGAGCGTCACGCGGCCATTCTCCAGCACGCTGAGGTCCAGCAGGTCATCAAGCAGACGCGTCAGGCGGTTCGCTTCGTCATGAATGATGCGCGAAAACCGTCCGCGCGCAGCGTCATCGACCGGGTCGGACTGCATGAGGATCTCGGAAAATGCCCGGATCGACGTCATCGGCGTGCGCAACTCGTGGCTGATCTGAGACAAAAACGCGTCCTTTTGCACCGACAGTTCCGTCAGCTTGGCGTTGGCCTCCCGCAACCTGCGCGCGGCCTGTGCCAGTTCTTCCGACTTGGTCTCCAGCGCGCTGGAATACTCCATGATCTGCGCCGTCTCGTCGGCCACGGCCAGCAGGTCGCGCACCGAAACGGAGGCGGCACCGGTAATCTGGGCGACCATCGCATGCGCCGTGGCCGCCCCGACGGAACCTGCCAGTTCGCGCTCCAGTTTCTCCAGAAAATCTGACGTCGGCTCGGGCAGGTTGCCATCCCTGCCCTGTGCGCTCGCGGCCTCCTGAAACAACCGTCCCGCGCGGCCCGTACCCATGATCCGCTGCGCCATGATCAACAGATCATCCGCCGTGCCCACCGCGCCGCGCCAGCCCAGAAGGGCCGTTGAGTGGTCAAACACGTTGACGAATTGCGCGCCTTGCAGGCGTTCCAGCGGCGATGGGAAGCTGAACAGCGAGCCCATGATAAACAGCAGCGTATTGGCCCCCAGCGACAGTACCATTGCCGTCAGAAGTGGGTCCGTGGCCTGCAATCCAAGCGGTGTTTCGGGCGACAGCCAGCCGATGCCGAACGGTCCGTCGTGCAGCATCGGAGAGATCACGCCGCCTGTTTCCGCCACATTCGGCAACAGCAACAGCCAGCCCCAGATCACGAACCCGACACCGATCCCAAGCGCCGCCCCGGTTCGCGTTGCCCCACGCCATGCGATGCCGCCGATCAGCGCGGGCAACACCTGCGCCACGCCAAGAAAGGAGATCAGACCGATGGAGGCCAACGCCTCTGTCCCGCCGGACTGGCGGTAATAGAGCAGGCCCAGAAGCAGAACCCCTGCAATCGAAAACCGTCGCGCCATCAGCGCCACCCGGCGCATATCGCCCGTCATCGGGTCATCATGGCGGTTCAGCAACAACCAAAGCGGCATGACGATATGGTTGGACACCATGGTGCTCAGCGCGAGGGCCGAGACAATCACCATCGACGTCGCCGCCGAGAATCCGCCAAGAAAGACAAGCAATGCCAGCCCGTCCTGGCCCAGTGACAAGGGCACGGTGAGGATGAACAAATCCGGATTGTCGCCCGCGCCCGGCAGCCCGAGGCCCACCACGGCGATGGGCAACACAAACACGGAGATCAGCAACAGGTACAGCGGAAATGCCCAACCCGCCGTGGCCAGATGCCGCTCGTCCGAATTCTCGACCACCAGCACCTGGAACATGCGCGGCAGGCACAGGATCGCGGCCCCGGCCAGCATGGTCAGCCCCAACCAGCGGGCGCCGTTCAATGGCTCCCTTGCGACAGTGCTCTGCTCGATCCGGGCCAGCATGTCCGACGGGCCGTCTGCCACTCCCCAGACCACAAACGCGCCCATGGCGAGGATTGCGGCAAGCTTCACGATAGCCTCCAGCGCGATGGCGCTGACGAGGCCGGGGTGACGCTCGTTCAGATCCAGCGAGCGCGTGCCGAAGATGATCGTGAACAGCGCCAATCCCGCCGCCAGCCAGATGGCCGTGGCCTGGGTATCCGGCCCGCCGGACGCGGCAGGCGGTGCAAAGACCGAGAATGACAGCGTGACCGATTGCAATTGCAGGGAAATGTAAGGGGTTGCGCCCACGACGGCCAATATCGTCACCAGCGCCGCCAGGCCGCCGGACTTGCCGTAGCGCGACGATATCATGTCGGCAATCGATGTGACGCGTTGCGCTCGCCCGATCCGCACGATCTTGCGCAGGATCCAATACCAGCCGACGAAAACCAGCGTCGGTCCAAGATAGATCGTCATATACTCCAACCCCGACCGCGCCGCCGATCCGACCGCGCCGTAAAACGTCCAGGCCGTCGCGTAGATCGACAGGCTGAGTGTGTAGGTGAGCGGAGAGTTCAGCCACCGCGCCTGACCGTTGCGCGCCGCCTTTTCGGCCAGAAACGCAATCGCAAACAGGCCCGCGACGTAGAGGATGCAGATGACAACAAGACCATCGAAACTGAGCATCACAGACGCGTCTCTGGCGCACTGCGTCCGCCCTCGGACGGGGAACTGACCCTCAGGGAGCGGCTGATGACCGCGGTCAGCACGATCAACCCGATCCAGACTGCGAAATAATAGATCAGACCAGCACCCAGGGTGCCGCCCGGCCCCCCGCCCGACACGGTGTCATCGCGGATGAAAATCGGCCCGAAGATCAGGATGACGCCGAGGATCGGCACCAAACGGGCCGCGTCCTGCAGGCGGCTCAACCGGTAGGTGCGGCGTTCCAGAAAAAGGCGACGCGCCATTCAGGTCCTCTCCCCCGCCCGAGGCACCGGGCCATTGGCCAATGCCTCCACGACCTCCAGGAGTTCCGCGTTGGAGAACGGCTTGGTCAGAAACCCGTTCGCCCCCAGCGCCATCGCATGATCGCGATCCTTGGCCTGGCCCTTGGCTGTCAGCATCAACACCGGCAATCTTGCCGTATCCATACGCGCACGCAGATCGCGCAGGATATCAAACCCGGAGCGTCCGGGCAGCATCACGTCGAGGATCAACATATCGGGGGCGATCCGCTCGACCTCCTCCATCGCGGTTGCACCCTTGCCGTGACCGCGCACATCCCAACCCGCCCGGCTGAGGATGAACGTCAGCGCCTCCAGAATGTTGCTCTCGTCCTCGATGATCAGGATCCGGCCCAGAGGCCGTGCCTGTGTCGTCATCTCCAGCCCTCCCCTCCGGGGCGTGTCTCCCTGCACGCCCCAAGCCTGATGGGACAACTTTGCAGTCTGCGGGTGTGTTGCGCAATGGTTTGCAACCATTTGGCCCTTACGCCCGCCGCGCCGGGCAGCGGTCTCGCAGGCAGGTATCGCACCCCGGTCCGGCTTTGATGACCTCTGTGTCCGGGGCCTCGGGCCCGGTGGTCGCCGGGGCGCCCGTGGTCGACATCGGCATGACCAGCATCGTCGCATGAACCCGCCGGTCCGCTCCGAACCCCGCCCCGCCGACCTGCTGCGCCACGGACCACGCCTTGACCCTTGTGCCCCTCGGCCCCTCGATCACCGAAATGTCCGGCTGTCCGACGCGCCCCAACGCACGGTAAAGCGGCCAGAGCGGGCAGCCCGCCGCCACGCGGGGGATCTGGAACCCGGTCAACCGCCTGCGATGGAGAAGCGCCCCCGATGCATCACAGATCGCCAGACCCCGCTCTGGCGCGCCAAGTTCCGGGGGCAGGCTCGCCATCCGGCGCAACACCAGCGCCACGTCGCCTTCGCCAAGGCCCACCAGCGCGGCCGGATCGAAGCCCGCGGCCATCGCAGCGGGCGCGAAAACCTTCATCGGCAAGCGCGCGGCATCCTCGGCATAGGCTTCCAGCCGGGCGCGCCCCAGCGTCCTCGCGGGCCTTGCATCCATTCCCGCCGCGCGGTCCAGCACGGCATCGATCGCATCCACGCCGCCGACTTCCACTTCCGCAAAGGCATGACCGGCCGCCTCGAACATCGCCTCGACCGTTTCCACCGGCGCGCCCGCATCCGCGCCCGCGCCGGGCGTGTCGAATTGTTTGAGCAGCCCTGCCGCGCGCTCCGAAAGACGCTCCGCATCCTCGTGCATATTGCGATGAAACCGGCCGCGCCATTCCGGCTCAAGATCCTGCTCACGCACCAGAATATCGGCGGTGGAGCGGATCGCGGCCACCGAAGACAGCACCTCGTGCAACGCCTCAGCCAGGGCGGGGTCATGGGCCAAACGATCCCGCAACCCGTCGATCTGCGCCTCAAGGCTCCGCGCCCGCGCCTCCTGCGCGGCAATAAGCGCTGTCCATCCGGGAAACCGGGCGACCAGTTCATCCACCCGGCCCATTTCCGCCGGAACATCGCCCAAAGCGCGCGTCGCTGCGCCCAGAAGGTCGCTCAGGCCTGCGTCCACGCCCTCGGTCAGGGCCGCCACGTCAACGTCCAGCGCCCGTGCGAGAGCCAAAAGCAGCTTGCCACCGATCTTGCGATGATTGTGTTCGATCAGGTTGAGGTACGAGGGCGAGACCCCGACGGCCTCCGCCAGCGCGCCCTGTTTGACCCCCAGCGCCAAGCGCCGCTCTCGGATCCGAGAGCCGGTCAGGTGATCGCCTGCGTCGCGTGTCCCGTCGTGTGCCATGGGCCTCTCCGATCTTTACAGAGTTTTCAATGACACCGAATATACGAAAAGTCTCGGAGAATTCTTGAGAATGAGCACTGCGCTGTTTACGTTTCACTAAGGTTCGTGTGGCACGGTCGAAGTGTTAAAAAATGGCCCCATTAATGTACCCACGTAAGGAATGTGGTATGGATTTTCCTATCCAAGCACCCCGCACGGACCCTGCGGCACTATCGAATGCGGTCCTCCAGCGCCCCGCGCCGGATCAGATCAGCCTGAAGCCGGAAACCGCGCGCCCTGTCATGTCGGCAGACACGGCATCGGCTGCGTCCACGACGGCCCGCGAAAAGTTTCAACCTCTCGATGTGTACGAGGTGGGTGACAACGACCGTATGCCGATCCCGCCAGAGCCACCACGGGAGTCGGCGGTGCTTGCCGTGATGGCCAATGCCTCTCCCCCGGCCGGGGTGGCGGACACACAGCCTTCGAAAGACCCTATGGCCGTGTCATTGCGCGATATTGAGGATGGCCCGACCAATCCAACTGTCGATATTCGCAGCTAGCAGGATTTCCCCTTCAGCAGACGTTGGATGAAAAACCCGACGCAGTCGCTCCGGGTTTTTCTTTCCAATCCGCTGCGCCGTGAATGCGTTGGTCGAGGCCCCGCCCCTGTGGCGGTTGAGCCGGAAGGCCGGCGGTACCCGCAGACCGCACACTGGCCTGAATGGCGGTTGTATCGGGGGGGGCATCGCCTTGTCCCCATCACCCGTCGGATCTTCGCCAGTGACAATTCCGATCGCGTCTACGTCGACACCGCCTTCGATGTCTGCCAGCCGCGCGATCGAGGTCTCGATGAGAGTGGCTTCCAGCGTCGCCTTGCCTGCATCCAGGCCGCCACTTCGGCTGCTTCGCTCGTCGCGTTGTCGGGTGTTGGCTGCGCAGGCGCGGACGCCTGCGTCACCGAATTTGCCACGGATTGCCGCGCCGGGCCTGTTCCGGCTCCGGTCTGTGCATCAGCCGCTTGCCCGGTCGAGCCGGTCGGCGCGACGGGCTTTGTGCTGTCCTCAGTTTCAGGGGATGGAGCGCTGGCCGGATCCGTAGGTTCAGTTTCGGTGGAACTCTGGCCGGACGTCTGCCCGCTGGCGGCGGGCTGCGCAGACGGTGGACTCAGTATTCCTCCGGATACACATGTATTTGCTCCTTCATCGTGCCCTGTCTGATCATGAGGATCCCATCCGACACGGCAAGATCCTTGCGGACCGATGGGACCGTGTCATCAAAATCATTTCAACCATCCAGATCGAAGGCCCTTGAACCGGCGCAATTTTGGCTTGAATGAAAACGCGACCCCGACTTGCAGGGCCGCGTCATTTTCATCCGGGCAGTGACCTACTGCGCCAGTGCCGCATCCGTCACCACGTGAGTGAACGCGCCCTCGGGTGCTGCGGAAATCACCGGATCCGAGCCGCCGGCAAGCAGCGTATCGACGGTGCGCTGGTAGGCGGCTTCGTCCAGACGGCCATCGCCGCCCGCAACCAGCAGCGCGACTTCACCCATCATGCGGATCTGATGTTCTTCGGTCTGCGCGCCGGTCTCGTCATAATCCAGCACGATCAACGCCGCGTCATCGGGGTTCTCAGCCGCCCATGCCCATCCGCGCATCGACGCGCGCACAAAGCGTGCCATCCGGTCCACGAATTCCGGATCCTCAAGGTTCTCCTCAAGCGCCCAGATGCCATCCTCCAGCGTCGATACGCCGTAATCCTCGTACCGGAACGTGACCAGCTCCTCCGCCGCAACGCCGGCATCGATGATCTGCCAATACTCGTTGTAGGTCATGGTGGACATGCAGTCGGCTTGCCGTTGCAGCAGTGGGTCCACGTTGAAGCCCGCTTGCAGCAGGGTCACCCCGTCGTCGCCGCCGTCCACGCCGATGCCCAGCTGGGACATCCACGACAGGAACGGATATTCATTGCCGAAGAACCAATGCGCGACGGTGCGTCCTGCAAGATCCGCGGGCTCCACAATGCCGCTGTCGGCCCAGCACGTCAGCATCAGGCCAGAGCGCACGAACGGCTGTGCAATGTTCACCACAGGCAAGCCGTTTTCACGCGCCGCCAAGGCAGATGGCATCCAGTTCAGCATCACATCCGCGCCGCCCCCGGCCAAGACCTGAGGCGGTGCAATGTCCGGGCCGCCGGGGATGATGTTCACCGTCAGCGCTTCCTCGTCGTAATAGCCGTTCTCCAGCGCAACATAGTAGCCGGCAAACTGGCTCTGCGTGACCCATTGCAGCTGCAGGTTCACTTCAGCCGCATGTCCCTCGGCCAGCGCCATGCTGCCTGATGCCAAAAGCGCCGCGGCGCTCCCCAAGGCTGCCTTGTAAGTCAGATGTTTCATAAGATTTCCCTCCAGGTTGGTTATGTTTCACCCGCGTCGTTGCGACGGGTGCCAGAATGTCAGTCGCCGCTCGGCCAGCGCCATCAGGCCATAGAAGCCAGAGCCCGCCAGTGCTGCCACCGTAATCTCTGCCCAGACCATGTCCATAGCCAGAACGTCCTGCCTCGATCTTGATCCGAAACCCCATGCCGACAGTGGGCGAGCCGAAAAATTCAGCCACTATTGCCCCGATGAGCGCAAGAGTCGTGCAGATTTTCAATCCGTTGAACAGGAACGGCAAGGCCGTCGGCAGGCGCAGTTTGAACAGGCTTTGCCAAAAGCCCGCCGCATAGGTGTGCATCAGATCACGCTGCATCGCGTCCGCAGCCTTCAATCCCTGGACCGCGTTCACCAGCATCGGAAAGAACACCATCGCCACCACCACAGCGATCTTGGAGGCTGGCCCGAACCCATACCACATGACAAAAATCGGCGCGGTTCCCACAATCGGGAGGGCTGCCAGAAAGCTCGCCACCGGCATTAGCCCTGCCTGCAGCAACCGCGAGCGATCCACCGCCAGCGCCACCAGAAACGCGATACTGCAGCCGATCACATAGCCCACGAATGCGCCGCGCAGGATGGTCTGGACGAAATCCGCCCAAAGCGTCGGGATATTGTCTGCAAACGCCACTGCAACTGCGGAGGGCGCGGGCAACATGACGGGGCTGACCATATAAAGCCGCACCACCAACTCCCAGATCACCAGCAGCGTGACGCCGAATATCAGCGGCACCAATATGCGCGCGCCCTGCACGGCTCCAAGAGCGAGCACTCGGTTCAGCGCCCATGCGCCGAGCCATACACCAAGGATCAGGCCCAAACGCCAGTCCAGCGCCATCCCGCCCAGCACGACGCCGATCAGGCCAAGCCACGTTCCCCAGGGGACCGTTGCGTGCCGCGATTGGAACAGGTCGCTCACCCCGTGCCCCGTTCATCTTGCAAAGTACAACTCAATCCCGCCATAGGCCCAGATACCCTCATCGGCCAAGTCCCATGCGTCGTACCACAATCCGCTCCATGACGCCCAACAGACCCACCAGCGCCGCCGCACAGATCGCAGCCATGAACAGCGCCGACCAGATCTGGATCGTCTGGCCGTAGTAACTGCCCGACAGCAGCCGTGCGCCAAGTCCAAACCGCGCGCCCGTGGGAAGTTCCGCCACGATCGTGCCCACCAGCGCCGCCGCAATCGCCACCTTCAGCGACGCGAACAGAAACGGCACTGACGCGGGCAGTCGCAATTTCCACAACACCGCCCATCGGCTGGCGGAATAGGTCTGCATCAGGTCCAGATCCATTGCGCGCGGGGATCGCAGCCCCGCCACCATGCCAACTGCGACGGGGAAGAAACTCAGGTAGGACGCGATCAGCGCTTTCGGGATCAACAGCTTCATCCCGTCGCTGATGTAGCCATTGTCCACCGCCGCGTTGAGCGCGGGCAGGTTGGAGACGACGACGACGATGATTGGCGCGATCGCGATGATCGGGATGGTCTGGCTGGCGATGGCCCAGGGCATCACACCCATGTCCATGGCCCGGCTGTGGACAATCCCGACGGCCAGCAAAACGCCAAAAAATGCGCCGATCACAAAGCCCGATAAGGTGGGCGACAGCGTATGGTAGGCTTGGAACAGCAGGTTGCGCGGGTTGGGCCGCATCTCTCCGCGGCGTTCGCGGAAAAGATCCTCTCCCACCGTCGTGTCCCAAAGCTCTCGCGCCACCTGGTGGGGGGCGGGCAAGACCGGGCGCTCCTGCGCCATCGCGTCGGCCCAGATCTCGCTCCGGGTCAACTCCACCCCCTGCCGCTGCGCTGTGTCCAGCGTCCAGGCCCGGTTCATCTGCACTGCGCCCGCGTACCAGATCGCCACGATAACGCCGACGACGACAACAACCGGGAGGATCGCCATCGCGGCCCGGCGCATCGCCAGGCAAACGGCGCACGGCGCGGGTGTCGCATCGGCCGTCTCACTCATGAACGCACCAAAAACTTCGACAGGCGATCACATTGTGCAAAAATCGTGTATGTACGGGGTGTGTACGGACTGTGCACGCGGTGTGACCTCTCATTCGTCATAGGCATGCCCCTCCCGGAGGCCCTCTCGGACCCGATGCGCAAGAGCGAGGAATTCGGGCGTGTCGCGGATATCGAGCGGGCGATCTTTCGGCAAAGTGCTCTCAATCACATCCGTGATGCGGCCCGGACGCGGCGACATGACGACGATCCTGGTGGAGAGGTACACCGCCTCGGGAATGGAGTGTGTGACAAAGCCGATAGTCTTCTCGGTCCGGGCCCAAAGCCGCAGTAATTCCTCGTTCAGCTTGTCGCGCACAATCTCATCCAGCGCACCGAACGGTTCATCCATCAGCAGGATATCGGCGTCAAAAGCCAGCGCCCGCGCGATGGAGGCGCGCTGCTGCATCCCGCCTGAGAGCTGCCAGGGAAATTTCTTGCCAAACCCTTCCAGATCAACGAGTTGCAGGACGTTCTTCACGCGGGCGTCCTGCTCCGCGCGACTGAACCCCATGATCTCCAGAGGCAGCTTGATGTTCTTCTCGATCGTCCGCCACGGATACAGACCAGCGGCCTGAAACACATACCCATACGCGCGCGCCTTCCGCGCCTCATCGGGCGTCATCCCGTTCACGGTGACCGTGCCACCAGTGGGCTGTTCCAACGCCGCAATCACCCGCAGGAACGTGGTTTTGCCACAGCCGGACGGACCAATGAACGAGACGAAATCCCCCTTGTTTATCTGCAGGTTAACGTCCGACAGCGCCTGCACCGGGCCGTCATTGGTCTGGAACGTCAGGTCGAGAGATTGGGCTTGGATGACGGTCACGCAGGCCACCTCGGGCCAAACAATGACGACAACCCAGCTTGCGATTGCGGTCTTTCAATGACGCCAAATCGTGACAAATGAGGGAGACCAACTAGAGCGCGACCGTCAAATTCAGCACGTCGCCCACTGACGGTTCCCCAACCAAGCAGGTGCTTGCTCACAGCCCCACATCCCAGAACATCTGTTAGCGCTTCGAACGTGGAATTACCCATAGCAACAACAAGTTTAGGCTTTGATTTGGAGAGGATTTCCGCCCATATCCGCTTGCCAAAGTCGAGCGACCCGGGCTTGTCCTTAAGTGAAGCCCAATCAGGGGATCGGAATGGCACGAGGTTTCCCGCCAATACATCAGCCGCTGAAACACCGAGGCCTTTGAATAAAACCTGAACTTGCAACTGCAGTTTAGACTGCCCGGGCAGGGCATTTCCCCAGACTTCATCCGAGTAGGCGCTGCCGCTTTTAGGCGCAAACCGAGGTTGATCCCGTTCTTCTCGTTGACCGCCCGGATTCATACCAATGAACGCGACTTCAGAATGGTCAATAACATGAGCAGGGCTTGCAAGTAAGCGCCAACCCAATGTGTTCCCACTTCTCTGGTAGGCAGCTTCGATATCGTCAGCCAAACTCATTTTTCTGCCCACTCAAACCCCCGCCGGAATGTTCATCGGATCGCGCTCGATCTTGCGCGGCGTATTCAGCGATTTCCACTTAGACAGCGCCTGCGACGCGCTCGCCATCGGCTTGCGTTTCACGAACTTACCCCGCCCCGGAACCGGCTGAGAGTTTTGCCCTGCGGCCCAAACCACATCGCCACGAGACAGCGTGAACCGAGGCGAGGCAGACACCTCCATCCCCTCAAATACATTGTAATCAAGGATAGATTTTGCCGTCGACGTTGCAATCGTCCGCCCCAGCTTCGGGTCCCAGACCACCACATCGGCGTCGCCACCGGCGTTGATGCCACCCTTCATCGGGTAGATGTTCAGGATCTTCGCAATGTTCGAAGACGTCACCGCCACGAATTCTTCCGGCGTCAGACGGCCCGTCTCCACGCCCCGTGTCCAGAGCATCGCCATCCGCTCCTCAAGGCCGCCGGTGCCGTTGGGGATCATCCCGAAATTGCCCACGCCCATGCGCTTTTGCTCGTCCGTGAAGGCCGCGTGATCCGTGGCCACAACCTGCAACGATCCTGCCGCCAGACCCGCCCAGAGCCCGTCCTGATGGTCCTTGGACCGGAACGGCGGCGACATCACGCGACGTGCGGCATACTGCCAATCCTTGTTGAAATATTCACTCTCATCCAGCGTCAGGTGCTGGATCAACGGCTCGCCAAAGACCCGCATCCCTTTCTGGCGCGCCCGACGTATGGCTTCATGTGCCTGCTCGCACGACACGTGGACGATATAGAGCGGCGTGCCAGCGGCGTCGGCGATCATGATCGCTCGGTTTGCGGCCTCCCCCTCAACCTCGGGCGGGCGTGAATAGGCGTGCCCTTCCGGTCCCGTAATCCCGAGGTCCATGTATTTCTGCTGCAATTCCTGAACGATATCGCCGTTTTCGGCATGGACCAGCGGCAATGCCCCCAACTCGGCGCAGCGCTTGAAGGAGGCGTACATCTCGTCGTCCTCGATCATCAGCGCGCCTTTGTAGGCCATGAAATGCTTGAAGGTGTTGATCCCGCGGTCGTTTACGACCGAAGCCATCTCATTGAAAATGCTCTCATTCCAGCCGGTGATCGCCATATGGTAGGAGATATCGACGCAGATCCGGTCGCGCGATTTGGCGTCCCATGCGTCGATCGCATTCAGCAGCGAGCCGTCTTCGCCGGGCAGGCAGAAATCCACCAGCATCGTGGTGCCGCCAGCGGCGGCTGCAAACGTCCCGGTCTCGAACGTTTCCGCCGCTGTGGTGCCCATGAAGGGCATCTCAAGGTGGGTGTGGGGGTCGATCCCGCCGGGAATCACATAGGCACCTTCGGCATCGATAACGTCATCGCCGCGCAGATTTTCTCCGATCTCCGCTATTTTTTCGCCTTCAATCAGCACGTCCGCCTTCCACTGACGGTCAGCGGTCACGATCGTGCCGCCTTTGATCACCTTGCCCATGACGCCCCTTTCTCAGATTATTGTGCAACCGCGCAGATCATCCGCTGGTCGCGGGTCAGAAGTGGGATGTAGACGCTTTCGACTACATTCTCGCGCAGATACCAGTAGCAGCCGTCATTTTGCAGACGGACCGAATTGGTGTCCTGTCCCGGAGCCACCAGTGCCAGCACTTCTTCCGGCAGCACTTCGGTTTCGCCCACAGGCGTCGGTGCGATGCATCCGGCAAGGACGAACGTCGCCCCCAAAGCCAGCCATACTTTTATTTTCATGTCACTATCTCCGCAGTTTCAACCACCGCGTGGAACAACACATTCGCACCGGCCGCCGCCCATTCCGGGCTAATTTCCTCCGCCTCGTTGTGGCTCAGGCCGTCCACGCAGGGACACATCACCATCGCCGTCGGGGCCACGTCATTGATCCAGCACGCATCGTGCCCTGCCCCCGATACGATATCCATGTGCGAAAGCCCAAGTCTTTCCGCAGCTTGTCGAATTGCTGTCACGCATTTGTCATCGAAGGCGGGAGGGTTGAACTGGCCGACGATCTCGGCGGCGAAGCTGACGCCGATGTCGTCGCAGAGCTTTGGGGCGCGCTCCATCAACTCGGCCACCATGGCATCCAGCTTGTCGAGGATGTGCGTTCGCATGTCGACGGTGAAGACGACTTTGCCTGGGATGATGTTGCGAGAGTTCGGGTAGACGTCGATATGACCGATGGCGCCGACGGCATTGGGTTGGTTGGCCATGGCGATTTCGTGGACCAGTTCCGTCACCAGCGCGAGGCCGCGGCCAGCGTTCTTGCGCATGTGCATTGGGGTAGAGCCGGTGTGGCTTTCCTTGCCCGTGACCGTGCATTCGATCCAGCGCAGGCCCTGGCCATGGGTCACAACGCCCACGTCCTTGCCCTCAGCCTCAAGGATCGGGCCCTGTTCGATGTGCAACTCGAAGAAGGCGTGCATTTTGCGCTCGCCAACGATCTCATCGCCCTTCCAGCCGATCCGCTCCAGCTCATCCCCGAAGCGTTTGCCCTGCGCGTCCACCTTGTCGTAGGCCCAGTCCTGCGTGTGTTTTCCGGCGAAGACCCCGCTGGCGAGCATGGCGGGGGCGTAGCGCGTGCCTTCCTCGTTGGTCCAGTTCGTGACCACGATGGGGTGCTTGGTCTTGATACCCAAGTCATTGAGAGAGCGGATGATTTCGAGGCCACCGAGCACGCCGAGCACGCCGTCATATTTGCCCCCTGTTGGCTGCGTATCAAGGTGAGAGCCCACGTAGACTGGCAGCGCATCGGGGTCTGTCCCCTCACGCCGCGCGAACATATTGCCCATCGTGTCGACGCCCATCGAGCAACCCGCCGCCTTGCACCAATCGGCAAACAGATGCCGCCCTTCGCTGTCCTCATCCGTCAGCGTCTGGCGGTTGTTGCCGCCCGCGATGCCGGGGCCGATCTTGGCCATCTCCATCAGGCTGTCCCACAGGCGGGCGCCGTCGATTTTCATGTTCTCGGCTGGGGATGCCATTTGGTGTCCTTACTGCAATTCAGTCTCGATGAGGGTCGTTGGCGCTGTGCCGCCGTTGATTGCGTTTTGATCCGGACCCTTATCCCGGCGGTTGGCCGTGTCTGCGGCGAAAGAGATCTCGCGGGTCTCGGCTCCCGTCTCTTCAGGGCTCAAATTGCAATCGGTCGGTGTGGTGAAAACATGGTCGATGCCGTGGGCGTGCCGGCCCCTCCGGTCACCCGGCTCAAAGTCAAAGCGGGTGACAGGAATACGGACATCGCCGATCTGCGTTTGTGCGGTTGCCTGCCCCATCACTCCAGCGCCTGCAGCACGTCGCGAAGCGTGCCAAACAATTGATCTATCTCGGATTTCGAGATGATCAGCGGCGGGGACAGGGCGATGATATCGCCTGTGGTTCGGATCAACACGCCCTTGTCGTAGCAATCGAGGAACGCCTGGAACGCGCGTTTGGTGGGCTCGCCCGGCATCGGTTCCAACTCGACCGCGCCGATCAGGCCCATGTTGCGGATGTCGATCACATGGCGGCAGTCCTTGAGGGCATGCAAGCCGTCCTCCCAATAGGGGGCCAACTCCGCCGCGCGCTCGAACAACCCGTCCTCCTTGTAGGTCTCAAGCGAGGCCAGACCCGCCGCCGCCGCCATCGGATTGCCGGAATAGGTGTAGCCGTGGAACAGTTCGATCAGATGCTCCGGCCCGCTCATGAACGCTTCGTGGATCTCCCTGGTGGCCAGCACCGCGCCCATTGGAATGATCCCGTTCGTGAGTCCCTTGGCGGTGGTGATCAGATCCGGCATGACGCCGAAGTGTTCGGCCGCAAAGCTGCTGCCCAGACGTCCGAACCCGGTGATAACTTCATCAAAAATCAGGATAATCCCGTGTCTGGTGCAGATCGCGCGCAGCTTTTCGAGATAGCCCTTGGGCGGCATGAGCACGCCGGTTGATCCCGCCATCGGCTCCACGATGCATGCGGCAATCGTCTCCGCCCCGTGAAGCGCCACGATCCGTTCAAGATCATCCGCCAGATGCGCACCGTGCTCGGGTTGTCCACGCGCGAAACTGTTTTGATCGGGCAGGTGCGTATGAGGCAAATGATCCACGCCCGTCAGCAGTGACCCGAAAACCTTGCGGTTGTTCACGATCCCGCCCACGGAAATGCCGCCAAAGTTCGTGCCGTGATAACCGCGCTCGCGCCCGATCAGGCGGGTTCGCGTCCCCTGTCCGATGGCTCGCTGATAGGCGATGGCGATCTTGAGCGCCGTCTCTACCGACTCAGATCCAGAATTGGTGTAGAACACATGCTCAAACGGGTCCGGGGCAAGGTCGCGAAGACGATTTGCCAACTCAAACGCTTTCGGATGGCCTATCTGAAAGGCAGGCGCGTAGTCCATTTCCGCCGCCTGTTTCTGGATCGCTTCCACGATACGGGGCTGATTATGGCCCGCGTTGCAGCACCACAGCCCGGCCGTGCCGTCCAGAACCTGGCGCCCGTCAGCAGTGGTGTAATGCATCCTGTCGGCACCCACGAACATGCGCGGCTGCTTCTTGAACTGCCGGTTCGCCGTGAACGGCATCCAAAAGGCGCTCAGGTCATTGGGGACCGGAGTGTTGCGGTCAAGTGCCATGGTTCATTCCCTCAAACCGGCGATACGGAGCAAAACTGATCGACCATACCGTCACCGCGAAATTTCTTTTTGACCAAATGGTCAAGGCTAGGCTAGCAAATGCCTCGTGCCAGTCAACGTTTACAATCACCTGTTCTGCCCATACGCGCAGCTTTTGCCCACCTATAGGGCAACGGAGAGCAATTCGTGACCCTTGCCAAGCCCCGCACCCGCATTCAGGAGAAGAATCGTGCTCTCGTGTTGGATGCCGCGCTGGAGGTTTTTTCCAGCCAGGGGTTTCGTGGCGCGACGTTGGATGCCATTGCGGTAGGGGCGGGACTGTCCAAGCCCAACCTGCTGTATTATTTTGCCTCCAAGGAGGAGATTCACACAACCTTGCTGGAGGGGCTGGTGGATGCGTGGCTGGCGCCGCTGCGCGCGCTTGATGCGAGCGGCGATCCGACTTTGGAATTGCTGGCCTACGTACGCCGCAAGCTACAGCTGAGTCGGGACTACCCACGCGAATCGCGTTTGTTCGCGCAGGAAATCGTACAGGGTGCGCCGCGCATGCTGGATGGGTTATCAAGTGAATTGAAGACCTTGGTGGATGAAAAGGCCGCCGTTATCGGAACATGGATGACAGCGGGGCGAATTGCCCCTTCCGACCCGCACCACCTGATCTTCTCGATCTGGTCGCTGACCCAACACTACGCTGATTTCGACGTGCAGGTACGTGCGGTACTGGGCGAAGGCCGCGACCCGATTGCTGAGGCGGAGGCGTTTCTGGACACGCTCTTTGCGCGCCTCTTGGCCGTCTAACACCAGCATTCAGGCTGTGATTTTCGGCATCTGGAAAGGCTCGACCTCAAAGTCGTGACCTTCCGCCTCAGCGGCCTCGAAATCAATATGCAGGTGGTTTCCATCAGGATCCCAGACATTGACCTGAATGATCGGCATTCCCGGCACCCGCACAAGACGGTGCCGGTGATTTCCCGCGCGCAAGCGTTCCACCAGACCGGGCAGCCCCGATGCGCGAAATGCCGCGTGCTCCAACGCCAGGTCGGTCGCCGCGGGCGGCGCCTCGGCCACGTCGACAATATGGATCAAAGGCCGGTCGCCCGCATAAAGCCACGCCCCGTCGAACGGAAACGCAGGCCGGTTGCCCGGCCGCAGGTGCAGCACCTCGTCATACCATGCGACCATCGCCTTCAACTGCACGGTTCGAAGGTTGACATGGTCAAGTTCGGTAATCATTCCGCTGCTTCCACGCGACCGGGGTTGTTGGGGTGCGTCGTCCAATTGGCGTAATCGGGGGACACGGGCTGGCCGGTGCGTTCATCCATGGCACCCGGTTCGAGTTGCTCCATAGTGATGCAATCCTCAACCGGGCAGACATTGACACAAAGATTACAGGCAACGCATTCCGCGTCGATAACTTCGAACGTTCTGTTTTCGCTCATGGATATGGCCTGGTGAGAGGTGTCCTCGCAGGCCGCATAGCAGCGTCCGCATTTGATACAGGCGTCCTGATCGATCCGCGCCTTGGCCACGTAGTTGAGGTTCAGGTACTGCCAGTCCGTGACGTTCGGCACCGCGCGGCCGATCAGATCATCAAGGCTGATCCCCTGCTCATCCAGATACTGTGACAGGCCGGATTTCATTTCTTCCACGATCTTGAAGCCGTAGGTCATTGCTGCCGTGCAGACCTGCACGTTGCCTGCGCCAAGCGCCAGGAATTCTGCTGCATCGCGCCAGGTGGTGACACCGCCGATGCCGCTGATTGGCAAGCCGCGCGTCGCCTCGTGGCGGGCGATCTCCGACACCATACTAAGCGCAATAGGCTTCACGGCAGGTCCGCAATAGCCCCCGTGTGAGCCTTTGCCGTCGATGGACGGCTCGGGGCTGAATGTGTCCAGATTGACGGAAGTGATGGAATTGATGGTGTTGATCAATGACACCGCATCCGCCCCTCCCGAAAGTGCGGCCTCGGCGGGTTTGCGAATATCCGTGATGTTGGGCGTCAGTTTCACGATCACTGGCATGCGTGTATTGGCCTTGCACCAGCGCGCGACCATTTCGATGTATTCGGGCACCTGCCCGACGGCAGCGCCCATGCCACGCTCGGACATGCCGTGGGGGCAGCCGAAGTTCAGCTCGATCCCATCCGCACCCGTTTCTTCGACCAGTGGCAGGATCCGGGTCCACGATGCTTCTTCACAGGGCACCATCAGCGAGACGATCATGGCGCGGTCGGGCCATGCTTTCTTGACCGCTTTGATCTCCCGAAGATTTACATCCAATGGTCGGTCGGTGATTAACTCGATGTTGTTGAGCCCCAACAGCCGCCGGTCCGCGCCATACACGGCCCCGTAGCGAGGGCCATTGACGTTGACGACATTGGGATCCTCACCCAGCGTCTTCCAAACCACTCCGCCCCAGCCGGCCTTAAAGGCGCGCACGACGTTGTATTCCTTGTCGGTGGGCGGCGCGGAGGCCAGCCAGAACGGGTTGGGCGATTTAATACCCACGAAATTGGAGGTCAGGTCAGCCATTGCCGGGGTCCTTCATGCTTTCAAGCAACACCAGGTTGCCCTCTGAATCTTTGATCATAAGCCAGCGGGTCGGCGCACCCCATGGGGCGTCATCCGGTCCAGCGGTGATTTCGACGTCGTTGGTGGCCAGCTTTCTGGCCTCGTCGTCCACGCTGTCGCACAGGAGGCACAAAGCGGGCGTGGCATTGATCTGGATATCCTGGGGCTTGGCGAATTGCAGCCGGGTCTCACCGCCCGGGATCGCCAGAAAAATCCAGCGCCAATCGTCGCCATATGGCGCATCGGTATGGACCTCAAAGCCCAGATGCCCGGTATAGAACGCCAACGCCCGGTCCTGATCTGCGACCGGAATGGACTGGAAGTTGATCCGCGTGATTGCCACCTAACGCATCCCAAGATCTGCGTGAATATCCTCGGCCGCATCGCGCCCCTCGGCCACTGCCGTCACGGTCAGATCTTCTCCGCCGGACGCGCAATCTCCGCCCGCCCAAACACCCTCCGCCGAGGTTCGTCCCGCGCCCGTAACGGCGATCTTCCCGCCCTCGATAGCCAGCGCATCGGGCGTGCCATGCAGCGTTTGGCCGATGGCCTTGAGAACTTGATCCGCGGGCAGGTCGAACGTTTCGCCAGTGCCTGTCAGGCTGCGCCCCTCGGCGCGCGTATACTCGCACCGCAACGCGGCTGCCGCGCCGTTTCCAAGGACTTCGATCGGCATTGCGTTGAAGATGAACCGCACGCCTTTGGAGGCCGCCAGATCCTGCTCATAGCGCGACGCGGGCATCGCGGCGCGGTCACGACGATAAACCAAGGTGACATTCTCCGCGCCCAGTAGTTTGGATTGCACCGCTGCATCAATCGCCGTCATGCCGCCGCCGATGACCACCACGTTGCGCCCCACCGGCAGAACACCCAGATCATCGGACTGGCGCAGGTCGGAAATGAAATCAACGGCGTCACCGACGCCATCACGATCCTCTCCGCGCGCGCGCAGAGCATTGACGCCACCCAGACCCATCCCGAGGAAGACCGCGTCGAATTCAGCACGCAGCCCCTCCAGCGACAGATCCCGACCGAGGGCTTGGCCTGTCTGCAAAGTGATCCCCCCGATTTGCAGCAGCCAGTCGACCTCCGCCTGCGCGAAATTCTCGGTGCTTTTGTACGACGCGATGCCATATTCGTTCAGCCCGCCACCCTTCGCGCGGGCGTCATAGATCACCACGTCGTGGCCATGCATCGCCAATCGGTGCGCGCAGGCAAGGCCCGCCGGCCCCGCGCCCACGACCGCCACCCGCTTACCCGTCGCCTGGGCGCGGGCGAAAGGGTGCAGGCCAGACGCCATGACGGTGTCAGTCGCAAAGCGCTGCAATTGGCCGATCAGCACCGGCTTGCCTTCCGCCGCCTCTCGCACGCAAGCCTCTTCGCAGAGCGTCTCCGTGGGGCAAACGCGGGCACACATGCCGCCAAGGATGTTCTGATCAAAGATCGTCTGCGCCGCCGCCTGCGCCGTACCAGTGGCGATCTGGCGGATGAACAACGGGATGTCGATGGAGGTCGGACAGGCCGTGATGCAGGGCGCGTCGTGGCAAAAGTAGCAGCGGTCTGCGGCTACCAGCGCTTCATGACCATCCAGTGGTGCGTGCAGGTCGGTGAAATTCTCGGCCAGCGCTGCCGCATCCAGGCGGGATGGCGCAATTCCGGGGGTGAACGGCGAATTGGTCATGGGCGGTTCGATCCCTCGCTTGAATCATGGAATACGGGATTTCACGCTCGCACGAGTTCAAAAATTTATCAAATGGTAAAATTTCGGAACACCGCAGGCTCGTCAATTCCTTGCATCTGCGGGCGTTTTTGCTGAACACTTGGGAAGGGTGAGGCTGCGATCATCTGCGGCGCTGCCCTTATGCGGTATCACACGCTGGGTTTTCCCCGCGTCACGCGTGCGCTATAGCCTGCGAACACCGGCCCGGACGGCGGGCCAAATGACAGACGGCGAGGAGCCCCATGGCAGAGAAGACGCACGACAAGGATGTGGCCTTTATCAAGGCGCTGGCAGAAGTTCTTCGGGAAAATGACCTGACCGAACTGCATGTGAAACGCGAATATGCCGAGAGTGACTGGCTCAATGTGCGCATCGCCAAACAAAAACACGCCGCGCCCGCTCCGGTGATGACGCAGGCCGCGCCCGCCGCGTCCGTACCTGCCGCAAGCCCGGCTCCGGCGGCTACCCCTGCGGCCGCCGCTGATCCGGCCCAGGCCGAAGGTGCTGTGACCTCGCCCATGGTTGGCACAGTTTACTTGCAATCCGAGCCCGGTACTCCGCCGTTTGTCAGTGTTGGCGACAAGGTCAAGGAAGGCCAAACTCTGCTGATTATCGAAGCGATGAAGACGATGAACCAGATCCCCGCGCCGCGCGCGGGCACCGTCAAACGCATCGTCGTGGGCGACGGCAGCCCGGTCGAGTTCGGCGCGCCGCTGATGATCATCGAATAAATCACTTCAAGCCGGGGGGCCAAGCCCATGTTCCGCAAGATCCTGATCGCCAACCGTGGCGAGATTGCCCTGCGCGTTGTCCGCGCCGCCCGCGAAATGGGGGTGGAAACGGTTGCCGTCCACTCCACCGCTGACAGTGACGCGATGCATGTGCGTATGGCCGACGAGAGTATTTGTATCGGCCCGCCGCCCGGCACCGATAGCTACCTTTCCATGTCGTCGATCCTGTCGGCGTGCGAGATTACGGGGGCTGAAGCCATTCACCCCGGCTACGGTTTCCTGTCGGAAAATGCCAACTTCGTACAGGCCGTGGAGGACCACGGTATCAAATTCATTGGGCCGTCTGCGGCGCATATCTCGATGATGGGCGACAAGATAACGGCCAAGGAGACCGCTAAATCACTGGGCATTCCCTGCGTGCCCGGCTCTGACGGTGCTGTGCCGGATGTGGAGGCCGCGCGCGCCATCGGTGCAGAGTTCGGATATCCGGTCATTGTCAAAGCCACCGCTGGTGGTGGCGGGCGCGGCATGAAACTGGCCCGGTCCGCTGATGAGATTGAGACGGCGTTCAAATCCGCCCGGACGGAAGCCAAGGCCGCCTTTGGCAACGATGAGGTTTATATCGAGAAATACCTCGGAACTCCGCGCCACATCGAAGTGCAGGTGTTTGGTGACGGACGCGGTCGCGCGGTGCATTTGGGCGAACGCGATTGCTCGCTCCAGCGCCGCCACCAGAAGGTATTCGAGGAGGCACCGGGCCCTTCGATCACACCTGAATTGCGCGATCGGATCGGGATGATCTGCGCCAATGCGGTGGCCGAACTGGGCTATGAGGGGGCGGGAACCATCGAGTTCCTGTATGAGAATGAAGAGTTCTACTTCATCGAGATGAATACCCGGCTACAGGTCGAACATCCAGTGACGGAAGCGATCTTTGGCGTGGACCTTGTGCGCGAACAGATCCGTGTCGCGGCGGGCTACGAGATGAGTTTTCGGCAGGAGGATCTGCACGTCAAAGGTCACGCCATCGAGGTGCGGATCAATGCCGAGAAACTACCGAACTTCTCTCCCTGCCCCGGCACGATCACACAATACCATGCCCCAGGCGGGCTTGGCGTGCGCATGGATAGCGCGCTTTACGATGGCTATCGTATCCCGCCGTACTACGATTCGCTGATCGCGAAGCTGATCGTTCAAGGCCGCGACCGGCCAGAAGCCCTGGCGCGCCTGAACCGCGCGTTGGGAGAGTTGATCGTGGATGGGATCGACACCACCGTACCGTTGTTCCATGAGCTCCTGCAGGCCCCCGACGTGCAATCGGGCGATTACACGATCCACTGGCTTGAGAAATGGCTGGAGCAGAACATGGGTGGCTAAACCCGGACATTGTCATCCAGCCGGGGGCCCGTGGGACCGTCCGGCTGGATGCGCAAATGGGATCGTCGCGAGAGTGTTCGCACGGGGTGAGGCCGCGAGAGCACCCAAACGGCCGGCCAACAGGTCTTCAAGGTGTCCGCGGCTGCCACAACACCGATTGTTGTTTTGGGCAAGGTCTGATGTATAGCAACCGCAGTAGAAATCACCACGAGCCATTCGCGGCAGCGTGGAAATCTCATGTGCGATCAAGACCATGACTATCTTAATGTGGCGTTAATCAAACTCGGAAGATTGCAATTTTACTGATTTTCCTAAGTTTTCATGGGCTTTTGGCAGATATCCGCTTACCTAATCGGGTATGGCTCACGACATGTTCCCAATTGATCGCCCCGCGCTGACGCCAGCGTTGATGCTACGCGCCTATGCGGCAGGCATCTTTCCGATGTCTCAGGGAGCCGATGATCCGTCGGTGTTCTGGGTCGATCCGAACCAACGTGGCGTTTTTCCGCTGCGGGGCTTCCACGTCTCGAAATCGTTGCGCAAGTGCATTGCCCGTGGCGGGTTCGATATCCGCATCGACCGCGATTTCGAAGGGGTGGTGGATGGATGTGCGGACCGGGAGCCCACCTGGATCAACGCGAATCTATGGGAATGTTACATGGCGTTGCACGCGCAGGGCGCGGCCCACTCGGTTGAGGTTTGGGACGATGCGGGTCTTGCGGGCGGTGTATTCGGCATCGCAATCGGGGGTGCATTTTTTGGCGAAAGCATGTTTTCGCGCCGCACCAATGCCTCCAAGCTTTCGCTGGCCCATCTGGTGCATCGCCTGCAAGTCGGAGGCTTCACGCTGTTCGACACTCAATTCGTCACCGATCATCTGACCAGCCTCGGGGCGATCGAAATCCCACGCGCGGCCTATCGCGCCGAATTGACGCGCGCGCTGATGTTGACCGGGGATTTCCACGCCCTGCCCGAGGACGCTGCATTTCTGGGCGAAAGCAAGGATTACGCCGAACAGCCCAAGACCCAGACGTCGTAGCGGGAATGCTCCAAGGCGTTCAGCGCCGGGCTTGACGCAATCATCCAGCCATCGAAAAGCGACGTCCCATTCAGGTCCAGAATCTCCAGATGCGCAAACGCGTCACCGCCGGGATTGCTGGCAGGATATCGGCATTCGATGACCCGGATCGCGACGCGCCCGAAGACGACCGTCTGGCCCATCGACAGCTCAATATCCGTGGGCTGCCCCAGCATCTTGTCCAGTGCCCGAAGGCGGACGGTCGTTCCTTGCTGGGTGGCGGGTTGACTGACCGACGTGACCGGACCCGTGACGCCGGGAAAGCTTTCGAACGTGCCAGCGGCCCCGGTGCCGAGGTTCAGCGTGATATCGCCGGAACCCGTATCAGAGATCAGGCCGCTCTCCGTCGACAAGGTCAGGCCGGTATCATCGGTGTCGCTCTCGTCGAGTTGAAAGCTGTCGAACGATCCGTCGCCTTCGACGGCGTCAAACTGCTGCGCGTGAACCGGCGTGGTCAAAATGGCCAGCAAAATAATAGTATTCCAACGCATCATTCGCTCCCGTTGCTGCCGACACGGCGCAGTGACAGGCTGATTTCTTCGATAGATGACGGAGTATTCTGGACCCGTCTTTCTGCCACAATAGTGTCCGGCCATCCTTCGGGACCCGGCTCCACAGACGATCCTCCGAGAAGCGCTGCGGACGCATGGTGAAACCCCGCCGCCGCAGGGACGCTGCCGCCGGTGGCAATCTGAGCGTTGGAAAAATCGGTGTCAGCCATGGGTTAGCGATACCGCCCCAAAGCAGGTCCAGGCAATGGGTAAGTTCCAAGAGGCACTTACGGGCGGATTACTCCGGGCTCCACGCTTCATAATCGGTGCGTGTGGCGGGTTCGGCGCGGCGAATAGACCCGGACGGAGCATAGGCTTCTGTCGATCCGGTCAGGTTTGGAAGATGAGGTTTTTCCCATGTTTTATGGGGCACTGCGACCTTTGTGGGCGGTTCGTCCCAGGTGCGGTGCAGCCAGCCGTGCCATTCCGCATCCACACGAGACGCCTCGATCAGGCCGTTGTAGATCACCCAGCGTTTGCTATCGTCTGCGTTGCGGTAGAACACGTTGCCCTGCCCATCTTCGCCGACCTTTTGGCCTTTGCGCGCCGTGAACCATTGCGTGCCCAGGGTTTGGCCGTTCCACCAGGTGAAGACACGATTGAGATAGCTGGCCATGTGAGATGATCCGCGAATTTGGGTCCGTTGCAATGCGTTTTGCCCTGTTGTGCGGCTCGCGTCCAGTGCGCAAGCGTCACGCACGGGAATGGGACGGGACTGGGGCCAGCCCCAGACCCCGGAGTTGTATGGGCAAGAAGAAAGGGAGACCGCGCGTTCTTTGACGAGGTCGGATTGCAGGACGCTTGATCTTGGATAGAGCGACCATATTGCAGGCGACGGGCCGCCTGGCCTACAAACGGGCAAACTTTGCGGGAGAGCACCTATGACAGATGGCCCAAACTACGGCTTTGACACCCTTCAAATCCACGCAGGCGCGCGGCCTGATCCGGCGACGGGAGCTCGGCAAACGCCGATTTATCAGACCACGGGGTATGTGTTCCGAGATGCCGACCACGCGGCGGCGTTATTCAATCTGCAGGAAGTGGGCTACATCTATTCGCGCCTGACCAATCCTACAGTTGCCGTTCTTCAGGAGCGGATCGCGACCCTTGAAGGTGGCGCGGGGGCCGTTTGCTGCTCGTCCGGGCACGCAGCGCAGATCATGGCGCTGTTCCCGCTGATGCAACCCGGCCGCAATGTGGTTGTGTCCACGCGGCTGTATGGTGGCACGGTCACGCAATTCAGCCAGACGATCAAACGCTTCGGCTGGTCCGCCAAATTCGTCGATTTCGACGATCTGGACGCGGTGAAGGGCGCGATTGACGATGACACCCGCGCCGTCTTCGGCGAGGCGATTGCCAATCCCGGCGGCTACATCATGGACGTGCGCGCGATCGCCGACATTGCGGACGCCGCGGGTATTCCGCTGATCATCGACAACACCTCGGCCACGCCCTACCTGCACCGCCCCATCGAGCATGGCGCGACACTGGTGGTACACTCGACAACCAAGTACCTGACCGGCAACGGCACAGTCACCGGCGGGTGTGTCGTCAATTCGGGCAAATTCGACTGGAATGCCAGCGACAAGTTCCCGTCGCTCAGCCAGCCAGAGCCTGCGTATCACGGCCTCAAGTTCTCGGAGACCTTCGGCCCGCTCGCCTTCACATTCCACAGCATCGCCATAGGGCTGCGTGATCTGGGAATGACCATGAACCCGCAGGGCGCCCATTACACGTTGATGGGCATTGAGACACTGTCGCTGCGCATGGAGCGCCATGTCGAGAATGCCGTGGCTGTTGCCAAGTGGCTGGAGGCTGATCCCCGCGTCGATTTCGTGACCTATGCAGGATTGGAATCCTCTCCGTATTTCGGGCGCGTCAAGGACGTCTGCCCCAAGGGCGCGGGCGCGCTGTTCACCTTTGCCGTGAAAGGCGGCTATGACGCCTGCATCAAGCTGGTCGATTCGCTTGAGATCTTCAGCCATGTCGCCAATCTGGGCGATACGCGGTCGCTGGTTATCCACTCCGCCTCCACCACACACCGCCAATTGACGCCCGAGCAGCAAGAAGCCGCCGGCGCCGCGGCCAACGTGGTGCGCGTCTCGATCGGGCTCGAGGACGTGAAGGATCTGATCGACGATCTGGACCGTGCGCTATCCGTGGCGACCAAATAGCAGGAAAAATTAACCTTTTTTGTGTTAAACTTGGGGCAATACCCCACGATCCAGGTCAGGGGGGCGGTGCGGGACAATCCGTGCCGCCCCTTCGCCATCCCTGGGAGCTTGCCCCTTTTGTCAGGCCCGCAAAAGATTTAGACTGAAACCTGCCGATCATGGCCATGACCCCGAGGGAGTGGTTTTCCCCGTGGGAAAAGCGCGTTAAGAGGGGGTCATTGTGGCAGGCTGGCAACGGCCTAAACGGATAATCGAGGTCTAGCTTGACTGTTAAAATCGCGCTCTTCTTGTCGTCTGACGGCATCGCCTTGGCCCACCGCCAAAACGCCGGTCATTGGGCCATGATCGGCGAGACGGCGTTTGATGTACCGGACATCGGCACGCCTCTGGCTGCCCTGCGTGCACAGGCGGTGGAGCGGGAGGGGGACGATTTTGAAACCCTTCTGGTGCTGCCTGACGACCAGAATTCTTTATACCTCTCTGACCGTGCCCACAGGCGATGATGAACTGACCGCGTTCCGCATTGAGGACGGGTTGGAAGGCCTGACGCCCTACGCAGTGACCGAGTTGGAATACGCCTGGGAGGAGCTGGAACAGGACCGCGTGAAGATCGCGGTCGTGGCCCGCGAAACGCTGGATGAGGCAAGTGGGTTTGCCAAGCAATACGGCTTTGTTGCCAAGGGCTTCGCGGCCATGCCCCCGATGGAAAAGTTCCCCGGCGTGCCGACGTTTGATTTAGGAGATGAGGCCGCCGCGATGGGCTTTACGGCCGACGGAATTGCTTTTGGGGCTGACACCTTCGGACAGTCCGAGCCGGAGCCGGTTGATGATGAGCCAAAGGCGGATGATACGTCCCCTTCGGTTGCGGATACGGAACTTGCTGAGATTGAGGCCAGCGAGCCCGTGGTTGATGGGGCTGAGATTGTAGAGCCGCCCGCCGGGCCAGTGCAGTCCGACACCCAAGCACCTACGCAAACTGCTCCTGAGGCGGTCGTCGCGGAGGTTGAGAAAAATCCGGACGCAAATGCCACACCTGAACATGACCAGACGCCGGAACCCGTGACAGAGCCAGTCTCAAGGAACGCTGCGCTGGCAGAGGCTCTGGGCGTATCGCCTGAGGCAACTGATCAAGAGATCCCGCTGTCGCAGGACGCTCCTGCTGTGCCGGAAAAGAATGAAGTGCCTGACGCTGACGCTACCCCAAAGCCTGTGCAGCCGATTGAAGACCCGACCGTGACCGGACCAATCCATCCCAACACGCAGGACTTATCAACCGAGGTTGTTGGAGATGCGGGCGACGATGATGACGAATTGCCCCCCGCGCCGTCTCCTGCATCGCGGGCCGCGCGCGAACGGGCTCGGATCATCCGCAGCGGCGACGCAAAGCCGGTGGTTCGGAACGAAGGCGCTCTTGCGTCAGGGTCGGGCATGCAAACGGAACGTCCCTCGCTCGCGGGGCCTATCCCCTCGACCGACCCCAATGCCGAGTTCACGGCAAGCCGTGGCCGGGTGTCAGCCCCTGACACGGACCGCGAAAGTCTGGTTGGCCAGCGCGGATCGCGTCTCGGCCTGTCCCAGCCCGGCGGACCGTCACGGGCCGCACCCGGTGTGACCCCATCTGTTGTGGCTGAGGCCTCAGCACGGAAGGCAGCGGTCCCGGGCGGCGAGAGTGTACCGATGCCACGCCTTGCGGAACAGTTGCAGCGCGTTCGCTCGGCCAGCAAATCAAAGCCAAGAGGCGCGTCCGAGATCCAACCGCCCCGCGCGCGGGTAGAGATCGATCCGCAACCACAAATCGGAAAGACCGGCGCCTTGGCAGAACGTCGCCCGTCCCCCTTCGATGGCCCAACCGCCAGCGCGCAATCTGCAGCGGGCAGCGGCCTTCTGGGCCGATTGGCCGGACTGCGCCAAAAGTCCGAACCCGCATCTGATGTGTCCCGACGCTCAGCAGACAACCTTGCCCCTGCCAAAGCCGCCGATGCGCCCGAGACGGCACCCGAAGATGCCGCCGCAGCTAGTAGCCATACCCGTCAGTTCGGGTTGGGCCGTGACGGCACTCGCGCGGCATCGGTGACGAGCAGCACACCCGGTGTGGCTGACGATCAAACCTTCGCCTCGGGCCTGTTGGCACGCAAAGCGCCTGCGACTACGGGTGGCTCGCTCAAGACTGGCCTGATCTTGACCGCAATCTTGCTGTTACTGCTGATTCTGGTGGCCATATGGTCCGCCGTTTTCCTGCCCAACAGCGCCGTGGCGCGCTGGCTTGGGGGCGAGGCGGAGCAAATGAGCAGTGCGGGCCTGCAGGCACCCGTCGTTGGGGTGGCGGCGCCAGTGATCGGAACCATTGAGACCGGAGATCCGTCTCTATTGGATGAAGCTGCCGCCGACGGCATGGAACTGTCGGACATCGTTGCAGGCGCCGTGCCGCTTGAAACGGGCTCCGAGGGCACGCTTGAGGTCGCAGCAACCGTCGCAACTCCCTTGGTCGACGAGGAATTACCCGACATTGACGCGGACCTGGACCTGCCACCCTTGCCGCCGATCGCCCAAGGCCTGAACCCCAGTGTGGAAGAGGCAGAGGCGCTTTATGCGGAGGATGGGATTTGGGCCCGCTCGCCGGAGCGCCCGGATCTGAGGCCGTTCGACTTGATGGACCGAATATACACCGCCTCCATCGACCCGGCGATCAGCGCATTTGACCCGGTTGCCCTGCCGGACGCCGGTACTGATCCCAATGAGGTGTTGGTGAGGTTTCCACCGCCACCGCCCTTTGGCGCGGAATACGACCGAACCGCTGGTGGTTTGATCGCTGCCACTCCGGAGGGTGTTCTGACCCCCGAGGGGGCGTTCGTCATCTTGGGCAGACCCTCTTTCCTACCCCGCCCGCGCCCGCGAGAGATCATCTCCGAGACACCCGTGATCGATGCAGAGCGTGTCGTTCTCGGCACATTCCGCCCCGGTGCACGCCCCAATGACCTCAGCGAAACCCGCGAGCGACAGGTACTGAACGGCTTTACCGAGGCAGAACTGGCCGAAGTGCGGCCCACGTCGCGCCCCGCTTCACCGCAGGAAACCGCAGCGCGCGCCTCTTTGTTCCCGGATGGTGCCGCAGGGACTGAAGCAGTAGAGGCGGCGGTCAGGGAAGCCATCGCAGGCACGGAGTTGGCGATCGCCCGCTCTATCGTGCCACGCGCGCGGCCCGCCAACATCACCCAGATCATGGCCAGCGCAGAGCGCGCGCAGATTGAAGAACCTACGGCTGTGGCCGCCGTCAGCAGTGCCGTGGCCGCCAGTGCCGTGGCCCCCGCCCCATCCATTCCGTCCAACGCTGACGTAAGCCGCGCCGCAACGGAGCGTGACGCGATCCGTCTGCACAACGTGAACCTGATCGGCGTCAACGGCACGTCGTCAGAGCGTCGCGCACTGGTGCGCCTGTCGTCCGGTCGCTTTGTGCGGGTCACGGTGGGGGATCGCCTGGATGGTGGCCGGGTCGCCGCCATTGGCGAGACGACATTGCAATATGTGCGCTCCGGCCGCACGGTCACGCTTGAGGTTCCGGGCTAAGACCGTTCCTCACGATCCAGCCACGCTGTTCACCTTTGGCCGATTTCCGGGGACGCTACAGCAATAGCAGCGCCGCAAGTCCCAGAAACGCAAAGAACCCAACGATGTCCGTCACCGTCGTCACGAACGCGCCGGATGCCAGGGCCGGATCAATCCGCATCCGATCAAGCACGACCGGCACCATGATCCCTGCAAGGCCCGCGACCAGAAGATTGATCACCATGGCCGCGCCAATCACGACGCCAAGCATGGCCGTGCCGAACCAAACAATCCCCACGATCCCCATGATCACCGCAAAGACCGCGCCATTGATCAGGCCGACGCCCGCCTCACGGGTCACGACGCGCAGCAGGTTGGAGCTGGTCAGGTCCTTGGTCGCAATCGCACGCACCGCAACGGTCAAGGCCTGGGTGCCAGCATTGCCGCCCATGGACGCCACGATGGGCATCAGGACCGCCAGAGCCACGATCTGCACCAGCACTGCCTCAAACTGAGCGATCACCAAAGACGCCAATATCGAGGTAATCAAGTTCACGAACAGCCATGGGAAGCGCTGCTTCGTGGTTTCAAGCACGCCATCTGACAGGCTCGATTCCTCGTTTACCCCGGCAAGGCGCAGGATGTCCTCCTCCGCCTCCATGTCCAGAACGATCATCGCGTCGTCGATGGTGATCACGCCCACAAGGCGGCCATCATCATCCACGATGGGCGCGGTGATCAGGTGATACTGATTGAATGCGTAGGCCACTTCCTCTTCCCGCTGAGTGGCGGGAATCGGGGCGAAAACTGTCTTCGGTAATGTCCGTCAGCTTGACCTTGCGCACGGTGGCCAAGAGTCGCCCGAGTGTGACGTAAGCCGTTGGTTTCATGCGCGGGTCAGTCAGGATGACATGGTAGAACTCCTCGGGCAGATGGCCCGCCTGTGCGCGCAGATGGTCGATGGTCTCGCCCACCGTCCAATGCTCCGGTACTGCGACAATCTCTCGCTGCATCAGACGACCGGCGGTCTCTTCCGGGTAGCTGAGCGCGTTTTCAACAGCGGCCCGATCAGCGGGCAACAGCGCGCCCAGGAGCGCCTCCTGCTGCTCCTGCTCCAGATCCTCCAGCAGGTCCACGACGTCGTCGGAATCCAGCTCCCGCACCGCCATGGCGATCACGTCATCAGGCAGCAGCGACAGGACCTCCTCGCGCAGGCCTTCCTCCAGATCGGACAGCACTTCGCCATCGATACCCGCAGTCGTCTGCGTCAACCATGCCTCACGCTCGGCAGACGTCACCTGTTCCAGCAGATCGGCAATGTCGGCGGGGTGCAGTGGCTCCATCAGTGCGTCAATGGCGGCAGTGTCATTTGCCTCTACGGCGGCGCGAAGACTGGCGCGCAGGGAATTATCCAGCGCGTAGGTGTCGCGTCCGTCCTCAGTGACTTCATCCCCATCAACGCTCATGCGATAGCCCCCTGTTTCCACCTGGAATTGGACCTAACATGGGGTCGTGCGGAGGGCTATCACTTGCGCCAGATATTCGGAGTTTGAGATGCAAGATCGACTGATCCTTGGGCAATGTTTGCAATTCGAGGGCGATCCAATGGCCATGGGCCTGGGATCGGTTCAGCACTGGACCCAGGGCGGGGTCTGGTGCGCGATGGTGTGATCGTTGCGGTGGGAGATGGGGCCAGGTTGCGCGCCGCGCACGGCCAGGCGGAAGTGATTGATCACGGTGATGATCTGATCGTACCGGGTTTCATTGACGCGCATGTACATTACCCCCAAACCGCGATCATCGCGAGTTGGGGCAAGCGGCTGATTGACTGGCTCAACACTTATACGTTCCCCGAGGAGGCTCGCTTTGCTGACCCTGTCCATGCCGCTGATATTGCGAATAGATATCTCGATCTGATCACCACCAACGGCACCACCACCGTCTGCAGTTATGCCACGACCCACCCCGGCTCGGTCGATGCTTTCTTCGAGGCGGCGCAGACCCGGGGGATGCGGGCGCTTGCGGGCAAAACCTGTATGGATCGCAATGCGCCGGTCAATCTGCGCGACACCGCGCAAAGCGCTTACGATGACAGTCGCGCGCTGCTCAAGAAGTGGCATGGCAAGGACCGCCTGTCGTATGTGATCACGCCACGGTTCACGCCAACGTCCTCGCCCGCCCAACTTGACGCGCTTGGCGCCCTCTGGGCAGAGCACCCGGACTGCTTGATGCAGACCCACCTCAGCGAGCAGGTGGACGAGATCGCCTGGGTGCGCAGCCTGTCCAACACCGCGCGCGACTACCTCGATACATACGAGCACGCGGGCCTCGTCGGTCCGGGTGGGGTTTATGGCCATGCGATCCATCTGGAACCGCGAGAGATCGGCCGATTGGCCGAAGTGGGCGCCGCCGTCGTCCATTGCCCGACATCAAACACCTTCATCGGATCAGGACTGTTCGACATGGGTCTGGCGCGAAAGATGCGCGTGGGCCTTGCAACAGACACTGGCGGTGGCTCCAGCTTTTCCATGCTACGCACCATGGCCGCGGCCTACGAGATAGCGCAATTGCGTGGCAACACCCTGCACCCGTCTGACCTACTCTGGCGCGCCACGGGCGGATCAGCCGAGGCCCTGCGCGTCGAAACCAGAATCGGACGCCTGTCCGAGGGGTTCGAGGCTGACCTCTGCGTGCTGGACCTTGCGTCCACGCCCGCCATCGCACAGCGCCGCAATCTTGCATCCGACATCTGGGAGGCGCTCTTTCCCACCATCATGATGGGTGATGATCGCGCCGTCGCCCAGACCTACATCGCAGGCAGGCCTGTCAAAGCGTTGGCTGAGGTCTGACGCAGCCGTTCACCTTGCCAAGTGCAAGTGAGCGGAAGGCCCCGTTTTCAAGCGTGGACGACGTCCCGTGGCCGCTATTCGGTCACGGCCGCAGGGGGTCACGTCACTGCCTGAACCGCGCCCACGATGTCGTCCACGACCGAGACCATAAGCGCCTCATCCTCAGCCTCTGCCATGACGCGGATCAGCGGCTCCGTCCCGGATCTTGCGGATCAGCAACCGCCCCGCACCACGCAGCCTGGCCTCGCCCGCCGCGATTGCCGCTTTGACATCGGGCATCTCCAAAGGTGCCGCACCGGTCCCATAACGCACGTTCTTGAGCAGCTGCGGAACACGCTCGAAGCTGCGCGCAAGCGCCGAGGCCGGTCGACCCGTGCGCACCATTTCAGCCAGGAATTGCAGGCCCGCGATCAAGCCATCGCCTGTGGTGGCGTAATCCGTCATGACGATATGGCCCGATTGCTCTCCGCCAAGGTTGAAGCCGTTGGTGCGCATCGCCTCCACCACATAACGGTCGCCTACCGCCGTGCGGTGCAACCCGATGGAGCGGTCCGCCAGATAACGCTCCAATCCCAGATTGCTCATCACGGTGGCCGCGAGAGTATTGCCGTTGAGACGACCCTCCGCCGCCCACCGATTGGCAAAGAGCGCCATGATCTGGTCGCCGTCGGCGACATCGCCGTTCTCGTCGATCAAGATGACGCGGTCCGCATCACCATCAAGGCAGATGCCCACGTCCGCGCCGACCTCCCGGATCTTCGCGGCAGCAGCCTCCGGCTTGGTGGAGCCGCAGCCCGCATTGATATTCAAGCCGTTCGGGTCCACTCCCAAAGGGATCACTTCCGCGCCCAATTCCCACAGAACTTCAGGCGCCGCTCGGTAGGCTGCGCCATTGGCGCAATCAATCACGACCTTCAGACCGTCAAGTTCCAACTCGCTGGGAAACGTGGATTTGACCCGCTCCAGATACCGGAAGCGGCCATCGTCGATCCGCTTGGCGCGTCCGATCCGGGTGGAATGGGCCGGATCCACGCCGTCCAGTGCCATCGCCTCGATCGCAAGCTCCGCCGCGTCGTCCAGCTTGAAGCCGTCAGGACCGAACAGCTTGATCCCGTTGTCTTCCGCCGGGTTGTGACTGGCCGAGATCATCACGCCGACGTCCGCACGCATGGACGGCGTCAGAAGCCCCACGGCAGGCGTTGGAACGGGTCCCAACAGCAGGACGTTCATACCGGTTGAGGTGAACCCCGCCGTCAGTGCGTTCTCGATCATGTAGCCCGACAGCCGGGTGTCCTTGCCGATCACCACACGGTGCCCGGACGAGCCATCGCGTCGGAAATACCTGCCCGCAGCCGCCCCAAGTTTCAGCGCCATTTCGGCGGTCATCGGGTACGTGTTGGCTGTTCCACGGACGCCGTCCGTCCCGAATAGTTTACGCGTCATGTCAAAGTGCCCTATTCCAGCCCGCCTGCCATTTGGCCTGCCGCGCGCCAGAGCGCGATGGCTTGTCTGTGCAAACCTATATCATGGACTCGCAAAAGGGGAACGCCTTGGCCAAGCGCCCATAGGCCCATACCCGCCGATCCCGGCCCGCGCCTGTCGGCGTGCGGCTCCGCCCCAATGGTCCCGATAAAGCCCTTGCGCGAGACGCCCAACAAGATCGCGCAGCCAAGTGAGTGAAAAAGGGAGATGCGCGCTATCAGAGCCAGGTTCTGCGCCTGAGTTTTGCCAAATCCCACTCCGGGGTCCACGATGATCCTTGATCGCGCCACACCCGCTGCGACGGCCGTTTCAATGGCTGCGGCCAGGCCATCGTAGACGTCCAGCAAGACATCACCGTATGCCTCTGCGGCCTGGGCCTGCATGGTTTTCGGCGTCCCGATGGAGTGCATCAGGATCAGGGGCGCTCCCGTGTGTGCGGCAACATCGGCCAGCGCCGGGTCATAGCGCAGGCCTGACACATCGTTCGAGGATATGACGCCGGCCTGCATCCCCGCACGCGCAACAGTGGATTTTCGCGTATCGAGGCTGATCAGCGCGCGCCCGTTGTCGCGCAGGGCCGCGATGACGGGGGCGGTGCGGGCAATTTCGTCGGCATCGTCCACCACGTCCGCACCGGGCCGTGTCGATTCGCCGCCAATGTCGATGATATCAGCGCCCTCCGCTTCCATCTGTCCGGCGCGGGCCAGCGCAGTGGACACGTCGTTGTGCGCTCCCCCGTCCGAGAAACTGTCAGGGGTTGTGTTGAGAATGCCCATCAGGCGCGGCTGATCCAGCGTCACACCGTGAAGAGCCGCGCGCGGCGCCGTCATGGCGGCCAGCACGTCGGCTGGAACATCCTCAAGGCCGACCACTTTCGCAGGGGCCACGCGCGACAGGTGTTCCACCGTGTCAAACCATGCCCAACTGCCTGCCAAGGACCGTCCCCGCGCCGGGCGGGCGGGATCGGTGGAAGGGATTGCGCGCCAGTATTCAGCCATAGTGACGCGTAACGGTCCGGTCCGGTGATTTCAAGTTCCTGGAAATCTTGACCCGACAGTCAATTCTGGTCGCGCGGGCTCTGGATCTCTGCAATAAAGGTTAACATGGCTTATGATCCATCATTTCGAACGTCGCGCCTGTCAGGACGCCCGCCGCGCCCGCTGGCTTTGAGCCTTTACATCAAGCTATTTGGAGCGTCGGGTGAAGGTGATCTGAACCGGGACATTCAGGATTGGGACCGCCACCGGATCGCCCCATGGACCCTGGCCCATGCGAGCCATGATGTGGGCGTGGGTGGATTTCGCATCGGTTTTGCCGAGAATGGTTTGGAGGTCCTGTTTCACTTTACCCCTGACGTCTGGGGCCAGGGGTTAGCCAGCGAGTTCCTGAGTGCGGCCTTGGATCACGGGCGCAAAGTGCTGCGTGAAGACCGGTTCTTTGGCCGGGTCGCGAGCGATGATCTGGCGTCTGAGCGTGTCATGACGAAGGCAGGCTTTGTGGATAGGGGCGACACGGTGGATGGCCAGCGCTTGCTCCGCTTGGGCTAGTCAAGTGGCATCGCATCGGCGGGAAATGCGCGCGTAACACCCTCGGCTGTTGCGCCAAATGACAACACCGCCTGCGCCTCAAACGCTTCGGCCAACCACAGGGTCAGCGCCAGAGGCGCGTTCACATCAAGCCCCGGTCCTTCAACCGCGTCCAGCACCAGTTTCGACGGCGCCCAGACGCTGATTTTGCCCTGCCGCGCGGCCCAGTCCAGTTCTGTCCGGCTTTCCACCACAACGCAGCGGTCGTCGCGCGCGGCCAGAACCCAGGCCGATTGCTCGATCGCCAAGAGGGCTATGCGACGCTGCGGCATGGCGTGCGCGGCTTGAGGAGCAGGCAAGGCGGGCGTATCCACGCAGAGGATCAACGGGGACTGAGCATGCTCCAGTTGGTCCAACAAAGCGGTCAAATCAGGCCGCGCAATGGCCTCCTGGCTCAGGAAAACGACAATCGGATGCGGCGTGTCGGTGAGTTGCGCCCGACGGCCCTTCGGGGCTTCGCGCATGATTTCAACCCCAAGCGTGTAAGGACCTCGGTCCAGCTTGCCGATGCGGATGATCACGCGTGCGGCCAGCGGATGGACAAGGATCGCGTCGGCAATGCGCGCGGCCAGCGTTTCCAGCAGGTTCACCCGTTCCGCGGCAAGAGAGGCATCAATCGCCTCGACAATCGTGTCGTAGCTGAGGATGCGATCCACGTCATCGATGGCGGATTCAGCCCGGGTCAGAACTTCAACCACAACATCGAAGCGGATTTTCTGGGTCTTTCCACGCTCCACCTGGAACGCACCTATCTCAACCTCGCGGATGTGGTCGGTCATGGAGATCCGGTCACGCGGCGCGTCCGGGGCGGTGGCTTTCGCCCTCTCGGACGGGTGGCTGAAAGCGTGTGAGGTGTCGTTGGTCATATTGCGGCCCCCGGTGCATGGTGAGGGCCGTTTACCACGGGCGCGCGCGCTCGCAAGGGCCAGCTTGCGGCGGGCGTCAGGCCAAATCCGACGTCTTCAGTACTGCTGGCGGTAAAAGTGGTGAATGCCGATGTCCGCAGTCTGCAAATAAACGCGGGACCAACTGGGAGAGACGAAATCAGCATGATAATGCGTGGCCCCCATGGTCAGATCCCGCGGCGCACCGTCGATCATGATGCGGGCGATATGGCCCAGACGGAACAGTGCCACCTCGTCTGTCATCACTTCCGGAAGACCATCGCAGGTGTAGGTGAACTGGCAGGCGAACTGTCGACCCGTGCCTTGGGTAATCACACCGCACAACGTATCCGGGAAGCCCGCGTTATCGCGGCGGTTCAAGATGACCTCAGCGACGGCATACTGCCCGACAATCGGCTCCCCACGCGCTTCAAAATAGAGCGCTTCGGTCAGGCATTGCCATTGCGCGTTGCCGTGGGGCGGGTCGAGCGCGTCCAGCTCGGTCGCGTCCATGATGCGAGGATCATCATCTAGCGGCGTCCTGAACGGGGATGCAATCTGACGCAGGCGACTGGCAGTCAAGCCAGACAGCGATGCGCTTTCCATAACCATAAGCTGGTCCAGCACTCCCGACAGGCCGCTGGACGACGTGGAGGTACTGAGTGTTACATCCAGTGCGGACATGGTTTGTGCCCAGGCCGCGCCCGACACACAGATAGCCACTGCCGCCGCGCCAAGCGCAGGCCGAATCCAAAACGTCATAGCTGCCCCTTCCAAGGGAAATCGCCGGACCCATTCGTGTCGTGGATCCTTGCGGGTCGATATTGGCGAGTGGTTAACGTGTTTGGGAAAAATCACAAAATCCGTCAGCAATCTTGCGGACGGCGGACATTGTACCACTACATCTAGCGCAGTTTGTTAAAGTGATACTTCAACGTCCAGCGGCAACACCTTGTCTTTGATCGCTAATTGAGCGGCAGCCAGCTTTGCGACAGGGACCCGAAACGGAGAGCAAGAGACATAGTCGAAACCCGCCTTGCGCGAGAAATCGACCGAGTCCGGGTAGCCACCGTGCTCTCCGCACAGGGCCAATGTGAGGTGCGCGTTCGCCGCGCGGCCGCGTTCTGCCCCCAAGTGCATCAATTCGCCCACTCCGTCCACGTCGAGTTGGCGAAACGGATCCTCCGGATAGACACCCTGTTGCACGTAAGTCGACATGAACCGGCCCGCATCGTCCCGAGACAGGCCATAGGTCATCTGCGTCAAATCGTTGGTTCCGAAAGACAAAAAGTCCGTCTGCTCAGCGATTTCCCCCGCCCGCAGCGCGGCACGAGGGGTTTCGACCATCACGCCCAGACGATAGGTGAAGTTTGACCCGGTCTTCGAGCGCACCTCAGCCGCGATGCGCTCGATGGAGGCCTTCACAAGTTCTACCTCACGCCTGGCCGTGACGAGCGGGATCATGATTTCGGGCACGATCGGAGTGCGCTTCCTGGTCGCCATCACTGTCGCCTCGAATATCGCGCGAGCTTGCATTTCGTATATTTCAGGGACGGTTATCCCAAGTCTCACACCCCGCATCCCCAGCATCGGGTTGAATTCCTGCAAGGATTCGATCCGGGACGCGACGCGACTGACGGGCAGGTCCAGCGCCTCGGCCAACGCGCGAATGCCTTCGCGATCACGAGGCAGGAACTCATGCAGCGGCGGATCAAACAGGCGAATGGTGACGGGCTGGTTTTTCATCAATTGGAAGAGTTCAATAAAGTCAGCGCGTTGCATTGGCAGTAGGCGATCAAGTGCGGCCTCACGATCCTGCGCGTTTTCGGCGAAGATCATCTCGCGCATCACGGTCATGCGGTTGGCGTCGAAGAACATGTGTTCGGTCCGGCACAGCCCGATACCGTCCACACCAAATCGTTGTGCCATGGCGGCGTCTTCGGGCGTGTCCGCGTTGGCGCGAATGCCGATATCGCGGGCTGCGTCGGCCCAATCCATCAGCGTCGCAAACGCACCGCCGAGGGCGGGTTCAATCATCTCCACAGCACCCACGATGACCTGTCCGGCGGATCCGTCAAGCGTGATGATATCGCCCTCGTGAAAAATCTTGCGGCCCGGAACGGTGAGGGTTTTCTTGCGGCTGTCCATCTGCAATTCGGTGGCACCCGCCACGCACGGCAGGCCCAAACCACGAGCAATAACTGCGGCATGGGAGGTGATGCCGCCCCGCTCCGTCAGGATGGCGTGGGCCGCATGCATGCCGCGAATATCCTCGGGAGACGTTTCGCGGCGCACCAGGATGCAGGGCTCACCCTGGGAGGCCGCGGATTGCGCCGCGGCGGCCGAGAACACGATCTTCCCAGTCGCGGCACCGGGGGCTGCGGGGATCGCCGTGGTCAATACATCGCGGGCGGCGTCGGGTTTGATCTGCCGATGCAACAGACTGTTGAGGGTGAAGGGCGGGATGCGTGTCAGGGCATCGTCGCGGGTAATCACACCCGCCTCCGCCAGAGCGACCGCAATGGCAACCTCCCCGCGCGCAGTTCTCGGGGTGCGCACGGCATCGAGGATGGAAAGCTGCCCGTCCATCAGCGTGAACTCGATCTGCATTTCCTCGCGCAATCGCGTGCGGGCAAGAGCATGTGCGTCTCGCAGTGCCTGCACCTGATCGGGCGCGGCATCTTCCAGGGATGGGCCACGGCTGTCACGCTCGATGAATTGCGCCGCCCCTTCGGTCAGCGCCTGCCGCCCCTGCCCGCGCGGCAGGTAGCGTCCGGTGATCTGCGGCTCTCCGGTGTCGGAGGACACAAACTGTACGACCCCGGCGCCAGACATGCCTTGCGCCGGGCCGAGAGCCATTTTCTGCACCACAAGCCCGAGACCCGCGTCGAGCGGCGCGCCCTGGGCCTGGCGCAGGAGCCGCGCGGTGGTGCCTTCCCAGGCCCGCGCCATCGAACGCAGGACTTCGGCCAATTGGACCTTGGTATCTTGGGGAAATGGCTCCTCCATCTCATCCTCGTAGGCGGATTTCGACAGGCGCGGCGTGACGAAACCTTCAAATTCGTCGGCATCAAGGCGATGCACATCCACGGCATAGGTCCGGATAAAGCCGCAGTAGGCGGCACCCGCGACGTCTACTCCATGGGTTTCCGTAAGCCGCTCCGCGATGGCGTCGCTCATCCCGATGTTGAGGATTGTGCCAGGGCCGCCCCAATCGGGCGTTTCAGAAGACGAGCGAACAGAGAGGAGGGCACCGTTGCCGAACAGGCCCACGAGGGCTTCAAGATCCGGCATACGGCCGTCGGCGATGGAGCGCACGGTATCGAAGCTGAGCGCCACGGTCGGCGGCACGGGAAGACCGAGGCGGATAAGACGTTGCAGGCATTTCGCGCGGTTGCCGTGTCGATCCGTGCGGATATCGGCCGTGGCGGTGATTTCCGAGAAATCTGGCGTAGTGAGCATGGGCCAGCCTTTGGTGAACAAGATTAACAAATGGTTCTGGACATGGGGTAGTCCAATTTCCACGAGACGTTAGCACAGAAGTCTAGCGCCTGTCGCTGCAAATGCGAACAGGCGGCACGCTGCACTGCGGCGAAAGTTAACCTTCGATCTTGCTCAGGTCCGCAACAGCCCCACAGATCTCAGTGATCTGGTGCAGCAGATTGAGGCGGTTACGGCGGATGATGTCGTTGTCTGCGTTGATCTGAACGGCCTCGAAGAAGGCATCAATCGGGGTGCGGAGCTTGGCCATTTCGGCCATCGCCTCCTCAAACCCCTCATCCGCGATCGCTGGTCCGATTTGCGTCTTCGCAGCGTCGAGGGCTTTGAAAAGCGCACGTTCCTCGTCGGTTTCGGCGAATTTGACGTCCGCGCCAAAGCGGTATTCGACGCCATCTTTGGCTTCGGCCTGGGCAAGGATGTTGGCGGAGCGCTTGTATCCCTGGATCAGGTTCGCGCCATCCGGCGTGTCGAGGAAGTTCTGCACCGCGCGGGCACGGGCGACGATGAGGGTAAGGTCATCGAGCGGCGGTTTGGCGAGCGCCGCGTCGATGACATCATGGCGGATGTTTTCGGAGCGCAGATGGACCTTGAGGCGGTCATGGAAGAAGGTGAGGAGGTTTGTTCCTATAGATAGGCAGAAGTTCGCCACGCTGTCGGCGACTTCGTCACTGTCAGAAACTCTCTCATTGTTCAATTTGAACCGACGAGAAAGCTCGTCTTTCTGAAGCCTGAAAGCCTCCGACATTCTGACCTCTAATAGATCGGCGGCCTTCGCTAGTTTTCTCAAATCTGCGTCCTTAAGGCGGCTTCGCTCCGCCCAATAGTGGCCCGCAACGGCATCACTGAGCAGGGCCAACAAGGCAATCTGCAGCCCCCCCTCCAAGACAATCCGAATAACCCCCAACGCAGCACGTCGCAGCGCAAACGGGTCTTTCGAGCCCGTCGGCTTCTCGTCTATCGCCCAGAACCCGGTCAGCAGATCCAGTTTGTCGGCCAGCGCCACGGCAACAGATAGGGTCGCGACAGGCACGTTGTCGGTCGGCCCCAGTGGCGCGTAGTGCTCCTCGGCCACAGCGGCAATCTCCGGCGAGAAACCGGCTTCCAGAGCGTAGTATTTGCCCATCGTACCTTGCAGTTCGGGGAACTCGTAGACCATTTCGGACGAGAGGTCCGCCTTGGCGATGCGGGCGGCGGCTTCGGCATCTTCGGCATCAGCACCGACCAGCGGCGCGATGTCGCGCGCCAGGGCTGCGATGCGGTCGATGCGCTCGGCCTGGGTGCCCAAGCGGCGCTCGAACGTGACGGATGCGAGCGAATGTTTCCAGTCCTCCATACCTGCGCGCGCCACGCGCAAGTCATTGTCCCAGAAGAATTTTCCATCTGACAGGCGGGCCGTGAGGACTTTGGAATTGCCTGCCAGGATTGTCGCGCCGCCATCCGCCGTGTCTCGGTTGGCGACGGTGATGAACCGCTCGATCCGAGCCGTGGCGGGATTGCGGACGGAGAAGAACTTTTGATGTTCGCGCATCGAGGTTTGCAGGACCTCGGGCGGTAGATCGAGGAATTGCTCGGCAATCTTGCCCATCAAGACGACCGGCCATTCCACGAGGCCTGCGACTTCGGCCAGAAGGCCCGCGTCTTCGACCACTTCGAGGCCAGCGGCGAAGGCCATGTTGGTGGCGTCGTGCCAGATGGTCTCAGCACGGTCGGAGGCAGAGAGCACGACCTTGGCGGCGCGCAGTTTAGCGGTATAATCATCGAAGGACGACACTTTGAACCGACCCGGTGCCATGAAGCGGTGGCCCTCCGTCGTGTTGCCGGACGTGATGCCGTCAACATCGAACGCCACGGTCTGCGTGCCGTCGTCGCGTGTCAGGGTGCAGAGAATGGAATGCAGCGGGCGCACCCAGCGCAAGGACCCTTCGCCCCACCGCATCGACTTGGGCCATGGGAAATTGCGGATCACTTGCGGGATCAGATCGGCGATGATGGCGGCGGCTTCACGGCCCTCGGTGGTGATCTGGGCGTAATAGAATATGCCTTTCTTTTCCTCCCGTTCTTCCAGTGCGGTGCGCGCGACCCCTGCCCCGCGCAGGAAGCCTTCGAGGGCCTTTTCGGGCGCGCCGACTTTTGGCCCCCGGCGCTCCTCGGTTGTGGTGGCGGAGGCGTCCGTCAATCCTTCAACCGTTAGCACAAGACGGCGGGGCGTGGCGAAAGCTCCGGCGGACGCATAGGTGAGACCAGCCTCGACCAAGCCATCTGTCACCAGCTGCTTCAGATCAGCGGCGGCGCGCGCCTGCATGCGGGCCGGGATTTCCTCGGAAAACAGCTCTAGCAGGAGATCGGGCATGGGGGATGTCCTTCAGGGTCAGTCTTCATTCGAGCGTGCCGTTGAGTTGGTTCCACGCATAGCCGCGCCCGTCCGGAAACAGCGCCACGACACGGTCCACGCCACGCACAACATTGCGCTGACCGAGGACGGCGGTGGCTTCGCCGGCTTCAAGCGCTGCCCCGATGGCGGCCGCATCGAAGCAGTCGAACCAGGAGGGCGTGGTAAGCGGTGTGGGGTCATCGTAGAACATCGCCGCAGACGTATCGCTGGCGGTATGAGTGAAACAGGCACGGTAGCGCAGCGGAGAGGTTTCGGCATCGATGCCTGTGGCGTCCGTTACATCCAGCGCGATGAACGAGCCATCGGGGCGTTGCAGATTAATCTCCACCTCGTCCAGCGCCACGTAGTAGGCGTAGGTATTCGCCCACCACAGGCCGATGCCAAAGATAGTTGTAAGCACTACAATCACGAGCACGGTGATCTTTCCGGCCGTCATGCCGCACCTCCTGCACGTGTCTGCAGATACGCGTCAGCGCACATCTTGGTCAACGCCCGGACGCGGCCGATATAGGCTTGACGCTCGGTCACCGAGATCACGCCACGCGCGTCCAGCAGGTTGAAGACGTGAGATGCCTTAATGGCCTGATCGTAGGCGGGTTGCGCCATAACGATGCGCCGGCCGGTCTTGGGATCATCGGCTGGCTGGTCAAGGATACTGGCGCACTCGGCCTCCGCATCGATGAAATGCTTCAGCAGCACGTCAGTGTCAGCCACGTCAAAGTTCCAGCGGGCGTATTGCGCTTCGGCCTCTTGGAAAACGTCGCCGTAGGTCAGCGGAATGGCGGCATCGGGGTCATTGAAGGGCATCTTGTTGCCGTCATCGCAATCAAGCACATACATCGCGAGACGCTCCAACCCGTAGGTCAACTCACCCGAGACAGGGTGGCAGTCATGGCCACCAACCTGCTGAAAGTAGGTGAATTGGCTGACTTCCATTCCATCGCACCAAACCTCCCACCCCAGACCCCAGGCACCGAGTGTCGGGCTTTCCCAGTCATCCTCGACGAAACGAATGTCGTGCAGATCCATGTCGATACCGATGGCGCGCAACGAGCCCAGATAGATCTCCTGCAGATCCGGCGGCGACGGTTTGATGATGACCTGGAACTGGTAATAGTGCTGCCAGCGGTTCGGGCTGTCGCCGTAACGCCCGTCTGTGGGGCGACGCGAGGGCTGAACGTAGGCTGCGGTCCATGGCTTCGGCCCCAAAGATCGCAATGTGGTGGCCGGATGAAAGGTCCCTGCCCCGACCTCCATGTCATAAGGCTGCATGATCGCGCAGCCCCTTTCGGCCCAATAGGCCTGCAGGCGCAGGATGATTTCCTGAAACGAACGCGGTGTGGAAAGATCGGCCATGCAAGGCTCCGGGTATATGTGGTCTGGCGGATGACTAGACGGGGCGCAGGCCATGGTCAACAAAGGCCATTGCCTTTGGCTGAGACCAATGCGCCACGCCTTTGGGGAAACCATGGGAAAACAGGGTGCAATCCGTCGCAACCATCGCTACTTTCTCGCGAAACGTTCCGGCCACGCGGGTCGGCGCGCACTGGGATTTGACACACGACATTTTGGGATAATCATGGCGATGCGTATTTTGCGAGGGGTCCTTACCCTGACAGTGGTTGCGTTCTTTGGCCTGACGGCGGGCGCGCAGGCGCAAGACCGCGTTTGGGTTCAGATTGAATCGCACGGCGATCTTGCTACGGCCGAAGCGCGGGTGCGGGCCTATAGCCAGTTGATCGACAGCGTAAACGGATTTCGCGCCACCACCGGACTTTATGCGGTGGCGCTTGGACCCTATGAGCCGGACACAGGCCGTCTGGTGTTGCAGCAATTGCTGGGTCAGGGCCTGATTCCAGGTGACAGCTTCCTTGAGGACGGTGATCTTTATGCGACGCAGTTCTTTCCGGTCGGTGCCGCCACATTGCAGGGCAATGACGCGGCAGCGGTTGCCGTTATTGATGGCGATGCTATCGCCACCGCTGAGGACGTCGCGGTCGCCCTTGCGGTTGATCCCGCGCCCGCCGAGGTTGTCGTGCTGGACGAAACCCCGCAGGACGCCCGCCAATCCGAGGCGCAACTGACCCGCGAAGAGCGGGACCAGTTGCAGATCGCGCTGCAGTGGTTCGGCTATTACACCGGACGTATCGACGGAGATTTTGGCCCCGGTACACGCGGCTCCATGCAGTCATATCAGACCGATCGCGGGATGGAGGCCTCTGGCATCCTGACCACGCGCCAACGCGCGCAGTTGATCGGCGAGTATCAGGGCGAGCTGACAACGATGGGTATGCGCAACGTGCTGGATCAGCGTGTTGGCGTGCAGATGGACCTGCCAATGGCGATGGTGCAATTCGACAGCTACAACTTCCCCTTCGCGCAGTATGAAGAAGTGAACGACAGCGGCGTGCGTGTCCTGCTGATTTCGCAGCCCGGTGATCGAGCAACGTTGTTCGGCCTCTACGAGATCATGCAAACGCTCGACATTGTGCCGCTAAACGGCGAACGCCAGCGCAACTCCGACAGCTTCGTGCTGACAGGCCAATCCGCGTCCCTGCGCAGCCATACCGAGGCGCGTCTGGTGAACGGCGCGGTCAAGGGCTTCACGCTGGTTTGGGAGCCAGCGGCAGATGCGCAGATCGAACGGGTCTTGCCAATGATGCAGGCCAGTTTTGCGGCCGTGGAGGGCACGCTTGATCCGGCATCGGTGCCAGAGGGCCTGGACGGATCGATCGACATGGTCTCGGGCCTCGCCGTCCGCCGTCCTGACATGGTGCGCACGGGCTTCTTCCTTGACGCGCAGGGCACGGTTTTGACCACCACAGAAGTGCTCGGCCAATGCGATCAGATCCTCATCGACAACATCTATCCGTCAACCATCGCCTACCGCGATGATGCGCTTGGGCTGGCGGTGCTACGCCCCACGCAGGCCTTGGCGCCGTTGGGGTTCGCGCGGTTGGTGGACCAGCCTGCGCGGCTGCGCGCTGACGTTGCGGTGGCGGGCTATCCCTTCGGCGGCGCGCTGTCAGCGGCTTCTACCTCCTTCGGATCACTGGCAGAATTGCGCGGCCTGAACGGTGAGGACACGATCCAGCGTCTCGACGTGGCCACAACCGATACAGAGGCCGGAGGTCCGGTTCTGGACGTCATGGGAAATGTCATCGGCATGGTGCTTCCCGGTACGCTCGGTGACCGCACATTACCATCCGAGGTCACCCTGGCACTGCGCGCAGACCGCCTGATAAGCGTTTTGCAGGACACCGGCGTAAGTGTAACCCTGGGCCAGCCAGCAGGTGCGATGAACCGTGAGAACATCAGCCGCGAAGCGGCGGATATGACAGTGCGCGTATCCTGCTGGAACTGATCCGGATCGCACGCGGATCAGACGAAAAAATGAAAGGCCGGGCACACCACGAGCCCGACCTTTCCTTGCCGCATCGGTCATTCAGAGGGACACCCCCACCGAAGTTGCGGCAGGGCCGACCGATACGACAAGTCTCGGGAAGTTGGGACAAATGATGCAGGGCGATTGTTGTCGCTCTCCACCCAACCGACAGAACTGCTTCCCTAGCCAAGCCGCCGGTTGTTCGTTGTGGTCCGACAAACGCTGGACCGTACACTACGCGCCACAGGGCCATTTCGCCCTGTGCAAGGAAGTAACGGTTTGTGAGCCGCGCAAGTTTCAAACAATCTGACTTTTTCGGTCAACCTGGGCCGCGCTTGTTGCTAGAGCGCCACGAGCGTTCCGAGTGCAAGGATTTCCCCGGTCGGTGCGCCGGTCGGTGATCCGCCAAGCGGCTCATCCGTGATCGCCAGCGCAGCACCCGCACCGAACAATTGCGCAGCATCAGCGTCGGGTGTCAGCGTCGTCAATGCGTCCTCCCCCAACACACCAAGCGACACCGGCGCGCTGTCACCGGCGATCACCCACAACTCCTGTGAACGGCCATCGGCCAGTGACCCGGCCACACGGCGCACCTGCAATACGCCCGACGGCTCCCGCGTGACCGCCAGCCCGAGGCTCGATCCCTCAGTAGGGATCAGGTGGGTCATCAACAATGTGCCGGCAGGGATGCCCGTCGGGGCAATTTCGGGCTGTTCGCCGGGATCAGCGCGCTGAAAATTTGGAAGGACGGCAAAGCCCATGGCGAGCGCGGCAAGGGCCGTGGTGGCCACGGACAATCCGCGCCAGAAGGCGATGCGGTCCAACAGGCCCGGTTGAGGCACGGAGTCCGCGCCAAACAGCTCTGCCCGCACGGCCGGCAGAATGCGGGCGGGCGGGGCAACCTCTTCCACGTCGATCTCGGCCATGGAGGCAAAGTAGCCTTCCCAGCGCCGCACCTCGGCCCCCAGCGCTGGCTCGGCGCGCAGCTGCGCCTCAAACGCCATGCGCTCGTCCTCCGACAACAGCCCCAGCACATACTCGGCGGCCTGTGCCTCAAACTCGGGCGATATGGCGGGGCGGTCGGTCACGACGCAAGACAGTCCTTCAGGCTAGCGAGGCTGCGGCGCAGCCATGTTTTCATTGTATTCAGCGGTACAGAATACCGCTCGGCCATGTCCTGATAGGACTGACCGTCGAGATAGACACCGCGAACAGCATTGGCGCGGTCGGCCTCCAGTTCGCCCAGGCAATGGACGATCCGCGCGGCTTCGCTGGCCGCCACGACCGATTGCTCCGGCGTGGGTCCTGATGCGGAGAGGCTGACCACATCGTCAATGTCTTCCGTCCGCGGCCCCGATGCGCGCAACCGATCAATCGCGGAATTGCGCGCGATAGTGATCAGCCACGTCATCGGACTATGGCCCGTCACGCTGTAGCGGTCCGCTTTGTTCCAGATCTTGACGTAGACCTCTTGCAAAACGTCCTCCGCACTTGCGCGGTCTTTTAAAACACGCAGGATCACTCCGAAAAGTTTCGACGAGGTGGCGGAATAGAGAGAGGAAAACGCCGCGCGGTCGCGCAGTTGAATGCGCGCCATCATATCTTCAAGGTCCTGCTGCGTTGTCATAGGGCAAGAGATACACTGAATACGGTAGCTTACCAGTGGCAAAACGCCCCAAACCTCCCGCCCTTTCCCTTGCAGCGGACCGAGATATGTTGCATCCCGACGCGACGCGAATTTCCAAAGAATCTGAGGGCACCATGGCCGACGGCAGCTTGAACATCGATGCAACCCCCAACACCGAGTATTCTGTGCGTGAGGTTTTTGGCATCGACAGTGACATGAAGGTCAAGGGATTCGCCGAACCCTCGGACCGCGTGCCGGTGATCGATCCGACCTACAAGTTCGACCCCGACACGACCCTGGCGATCCTCGCAGGCTTCGGCTGGAACCGCCGGGTGATGGTTCAAGGATATCACGGCACAGGTAAATCGACGCACATCGAGCAGGTCGGCGCGCGGCTGAACTGGCCAACGGTGCGGGTGAACCTCGACAGCCACATCTCCCGCATCGACCTGATCGGCAAGGACGCGATCAAGTTGCGCGACGGCAAGCAGGTGACGGAATTCCACGAGGGCATCCTGCCCTGGGCGCTGCGCAATCCTGTGGCGATCGTCTTCGACGAATACGACGCTGGTCGCGCCGACGTGATGTTCGTGATCCAGCGCGTGCTGGAAACGGATGGCAAACTGACCCTTATGGATCAGAACGAGATCATCACGCCGAACAAGCATTTCCGACTTTTCGCGACAGCCAACACGGTTGGTCTGGGCGACACGACGGGCCTCTATCACGGTACGCAACAGATCAACCAGGCCCAGATGGACCGATGGTCGCTTGTGGCGACGCTGAACTACCTGTCGCACGACGCCGAGGTGAATATCGTATTGGCCAAATGTCCGCACTACAACACCGACAAGGGCCGCAAGACGATGAACCAGATGGTGACGGTGGCCGACCTGACCCGCACGGCCTTCATGAACGGAGAGCTGTCCACGGTGATGTCGCCCCGGACTGTGATCAACTGGTCGCAGAACGCAGAGATCTTCCGCGATATAGGCTACGCGTTCCGCGTGTCGTTCCTTAACAAATGCGATGAGTTGGAGCGTCAGACAGTGGCGGAGTTCTACCAGCGCTGCTTTGACGAGGAATTGCCTGAAAGCGCCGCTTCGATGTCTCTTGGCTGATCCCAAGGCTCCGCCGCCCCTGGCCGTCACCCGCAAAAAGCGCACGGGGTTGTGGATCGGGCTGACCATCGTGCTGCTCGGCGGGCTTCACTTTGGACCGTCCATCGCAATCGTGCTCGATCGCGGCATTGCGGGCTCCTTCGACTGGGTGGGGTTCACGGCCTACCAACTGGGCCGCATGGTGGTGCCGCTGGTCATAGGTTGCCTGGGACTATTGATCCGCCGCAGGCCCGGCCCTGGCTTTTTCGCCACAACCATGGCGGCCTACCTGGTCATGACCATCGGCAGTTTAGCCCCATGAAATTGGCGTGAATCCTCGTGGATCTTTGTGGTGCGGCGCCGGAGCAAACGGCACCGCATCCCAGTGACAGGCAGGATCCCAGTGACAGGCAGGCGTGATCCATTGCAGGTCTCAACGCGCGACTTGCCTGGTTTGGAAGCATTTGCAATGGGTCCTAACTTGGACATGCGCGCCATGCCGGAGAGGACATGGCAGCAGCCGCGCCGATGTCGCTGCGCTGGCGGCCGAAACGGGCGCTGAACCAAAGGAATTGACGCGACGGACGACGCGGCGCGGCTCAGAACTTGGAGGTCTGCTCGAATTCGCCCTCACCGCGCCCGATCCCGTGCAAGACGCTGCGGGACCCTGTGCGGAGTTGATGCGTGACGAACCATGCAGTTGCCGGGAGGCGGAGCGGTCCCGCAATGGCATGCACGTGGGCCATGCCCCAGTCGCCTGCCCGATACCAACTCCGCGCCCACGGTTCATGCCGGTCCGCATCGCTCGTTTTCCCTCGACCCAATGCGACGTTCATGGCCTATTGTGGTCATGAGATGCCTTGCCGTCCTGCCATTCGTCGTTTTTGTCGCGTGCCAGCCCACGTATGGTCCCGGCCAAACCGTGACGTTATCGGGCGGAGAGGCTTGTACAGTCGTGAGCCCGGATCCGCAGGGCACCCGACTGGCATGTCCCTCACGCGGCGAGGTCGTCGCCGATATCCGCCGGCCAGACATCAACGCCGCACTCAACCGGGAGATCGCACCCGGCATCGCGTTAAGCGATGTTCCCGGCGTGCCGAACATTCCGACCATTCCCCAAAGCCGTGCCGAGGCGGAATGCCGGGCAGGTCGAGCGGTGCAAAACCAGGTGCGCGGCGCGGCGGAAGGCGCGGTACTGGGGGCCGCTGGTCTACCCGGCAACACGCTCGGCATCCTGCGCCGCAGCCAGGACATCGCGCGCCGGATCGAAGGGCGACCTGCGCTGCCTGCCCCCGTCGATCCCTGCGCCGGGCTTTGACCTCCGGGACCAATGCGGCAGCCAAAGACCTTTCACGTCATGACGCGACAATCTTTACACTTTTTTGACGCGCATGAGGCACCCTTCTCATATGAATATTGTAGTCTTACTTCTTGCCGGATTTGTGACTGGCGTGCTGGCGGCAACACTCGCCCTTCTGACCGGGTTTGGGTGGCTTTCAATTTTGGGGTTCTACGCGCTCGGCGGCAATATAGGCTTGATGATGACAGCGCTTCTGATCGCTCTTGGCGATGGTGATGACCGCGTTCTTGTATCCGACGATTGACCCTTTGGGTTAACGACGGCATCGTTGCGCCTATGACACATCCAACACCAGACGCCATCGCGGCTGCCGCTCCGATCATCGCGCCCTATATCCGGCACACTCCGATCCTGTTGGCGGAGGCCCGTGGACTTGGGCTGCCCTGCCCGGTGACACTCAAGCTGGAACACACTCAGATCACCGGATCGTTCAAGGTGCGCGGGGCCTTTTTCAACTTGCTCACCCGTACGGTACCTGATGAAGGCGTCGTAGCGGCATCCGGCGGCAATCATGGCGCGGCGGTGGCCTATGCGGCCACAACTCTCGGTCACTCCAGCCGCATCTACGTCCCGTCCGCCATCGCCAAGGAAGAGAAACTCAGACGTATGCGCGGGTTCGGGGGGGAAGTGGTGCTGACCGACGGGTCCGTCGCGGCCTGCATGGACGAGTACGCCGCCTATGCCGAGGCTTCCGGCGCGCTCTCCGTCCATCCCTATGACACGATCCCGACGCTTACGGGCCAAGGCACCTTGGCACGCGAGCTGGAGGCGCAGATGGAAGCCGTCGACACCGTCATCGTCGCCACCGGCGGCGGCGGTTTGATTGGCGGCGTGGCCGCGTGGTTCCGCGACCGCGCGCGGGTGATTTCAGTCGAAACGGAGGGGACCAACACGCTGGAGAGATCCCTGCGAGAAGGCCCCGAAATCGACGTGTCCGCCAGTGGCATCGCCGCAGGCTCGCTTGGTGGGCCGCGTCTTGGTGTCGACAGCTTCGAAATCATCCGTCAATTCGTGGACGAGGCAATCATCGTTCCGGACAAGGCCGTTTTTGAAGCCGCAAAGCGTTTGTGGGAGGCGACGCGCCTGATCGGAGAACCCGGCAGCGCCGTGGCCCTGGCGGCGTTGACATCCGGCGCCTATGTGCCCGCACCCGATGAGCGCATCTGCGTCATCCTGTGCGGCGGCAATGCGGAGCCCGATTGGTTCGTGCGGTGAGGCGAGCATTGGTTGCCGCGGTCGCATGCGTCCGTCGCGCGTCCGTGCCCAGGACCTCCCGACGCTCTCGCCGGTACGTTCGCCCCGCTGGATCAGGTCGAAAATCTGACCGACACGCTCGGTTGCAGTGCACTTTTTCGGTCGCGCTCGGTGGTGCTCGGGGTCGCTCAGAACGACACAGATCACTATCTGCCGCATGTGGAAGCCGTCAGCGCAGCACGCGGTATGCCCTTGATGACGTGATCTTCGGCCAGGTGGATTTCTGCAAGGCGTTCCATGTGGCCGGGCGCGCCATCCTGCGATAATCATGTCCGCGAATTCGGCGTTTGCAGGCTCGGAATGCGGCACAGCAAGGGACATGATAAGCGCCCCGAAATGTGGTCAGCGGCTGATCCTTTCGCGCCATAATCCCGACGGTAACCAATGGCCGCCTCCCCACCTGACTGGCCCCATGCCGGCGAGCCGATGGCGTCGCATTGTGTTGCAACCAAGTAGAAATGCCCCACTTGGGCGCAGACAGGGTCGAAGACGCCGGTGTTGCCTCGGATCATTGGAATTTTCTGCGTAGATTTGGTGGAGACGTCCGATAGCGGCAGTGAGACGGGAGTGTTTGTGGCCTCTGATAGCGCTCGGAGCGTCCCGGACCTGCTTATTCCAAATCTCCGCAGGCAAACCTTGCCACCAGAGATACCGGCCTTTGCGCGGTCAATTGCCATCATCCGCCCGTTTCATGATCTATCCGCGCTACTGACGAAGGCACCACGTCAGGCCGGAGGCGTCGAGCTTTCCGCAGAACACGCATCCGTGGGCCGCACACCTTGGGTCCGATGATAGACGATCGCGCACGACTCCGCTGGCGTCCTCGTGCTTTTACAGGGCCATTTAACCTGTGATCGCATCGCAGGTGGCGGAATTTCGAGCGATGTGACCGATTGGTCATTCCGCGCCGATAGCGTCAAACCAGAACCAGATGCCGTAACTCAAGATGCGGCAAGTACTGACCAGATGGCGCCGTTGCGCATAGCGGTCCCGGACTGGTCCTGGGATCGGGCTCTTCGACCCGCCTGCGTCGCAGCGTTGAGCGACTGGTTTGCCGCAGGGCCGTTGTAAAATCTGGCCACGTCGCAACGCCCGACCCTTGCCCTTGCCCCCTGCTCGGTCCAAATATCGCGGATGAGCAAGTTTAGCCCCACCGACAATCCCGCCGACCCGTTCAAGAAGGCCCTGGCCGAAGCGACGCGGGTGATGGCGGACGATCCAGATCTGGCTGTGACATACACTGTGGACCCGCCGGGCCTGTCCGGCGACACGGTGCGTTTGCCTCAGGTGTCGCGTCGCATGACCCGCGAAGAGGTGTTGCTGGCCCGTGGCACGGCGGATGCTTTGGCACTGCGCCACAGGTATCATGATCTGACCACGGCCTCGCGATACGCTCCGCAGGGGGCCATGGCGCGGGATCTGATGGATGCAATGGAAGCGGCGCGGTGCGAAGCGATGGGCGCGCGCGACATGCCAGGGACCGCTGGCAATATCGACGCCAAAATCGCCAATGAGGCGCGCCGCAAGGGGTACGGAGAGATCACCGCCGCTGCCGACGCGCCCCTGTCTGTGGCCGCAGGCTACCTGATCCGCCACCTCGCCACTGGCCGTGAGATGCCGGCGGAGGCCGCCAACGTGATGGAGTTGTGGCGCGGGTTCATTGAGGATCGCTGCGACGGCACGCTGGAGGGGCTCAAGGATGTGCTCTCCGACCAGACCCAATTCGCAAAGTTTGCGCGCCAGTTGATCGATGATCTGGGGTATGGCGACCAGTTGGGCGACGACCCGGACGATATCGACGACGACGCCGAGGATGACGCGGGCGAGGACAGCGATGACGACGCGCCCGACAGCACTGGCGAAGATGACAACGACGATGAGGAGGCGGAAGCCTCTCCCGAGCAGAGCCAGGAAGACCAGCAAGACGCCTCTCAGGCGCAGGTCGAGATGGATGACAACGGCGAGATGGAGGAGGCCGAGGAGCAGGAAATGCCCGACGGCGAGGCCCCGCAAGAGCCGCCTCCGCCTGCATCCTTTTCCGATGCCGACCCCGATTATCTGGTCTTCTCCACCGAAAACGATGAGGAAGTAATGGCCGAGGACCTGGCCGAAGCGCAGGAACTGGAGCGGCTGCGGGCCTATCTCGATCAGCAACTCGATCCCCTGAAGGGCGCGGTGTCACGGCTCGCCAACAAGTTGCAGCGCCGTCTGCAGGCGCAACAGAACCGGTCGTGGGAATTTGACCGCGAAGAGGGCATTCTGGACGCGGGTCGTTTGGCGCGGGTCGTGGCGAACCCGACGACGCCGTTGTCGTTCAAGGTGGAGCGCGACACCGAATTTCGCGACACCGTCGTGACGCTGCTGCTGGATAACTCCGGGTCGATGCGTGGTCGGCCGATTTCCATCGCGGCGATCTGTGCCGATGTGCTTGCCCGGACGCTGGAACGCTGCGGCGTGAAGGTGGAGATTTTGGGGTTCACCACACGGGCCTGGAAGGGCGGCAAAGCGCGCGAGGAATGGCTTGGGCAAGGCCGACCTCAGCAACCGGGACGTCTGAATGACTTGCGCCACATCGTCTATAAGTCCGCCGATGCGCCATGGCGGCGGGTTCGCGATAATCTGGGCCTGATGATGAAAGAGGGACTGCTGAAAGAAAACATCGATGGCGAGGCGCTGGAATGGGCGCACCGCCGGATGGTGAACCGCATGGAGGCGCGAAAGATCCTGATGGTGATTTCGGATGGTGCGCCAGTGGACGACTCGACGCTGTCGGTGAACCCGGCCAATTATCTGGAAAAGCACCTGCGAGATGTGATCGCGATGGTTGAAAGGCGGCGTGCAGTGGAGTTGCTCGCAATCGGCATCGGCCATGACGTGACCCGCTATTATGAACGCGCCGTGACGATTACCGATGCCGAACAATTGGCAGGCGCGATTACCGAGCAATTGGCATCTCTGTTTGACACCGACCCGCGGGCGCGGGCACGGGTGATGGGTATGAAGCGCGCCGGGTAAGCGTGGCATCGTCTACCGGGACGGCCTCAATCGGCTCGGCGGCGGGACTACACTTTTATCAGACCAGAAATGACGGACGGTGGTCGTCGGAGGGCTTCGGATGCATCAGAGTTTCACGATTGGCACGCGGCCTGAGGACGGGCCGCCTCGGCTTGCGGCGTTACGGGCGCAAATGGCAGGGGATGGGCTGGACGGATTTCTGGTCCCCCGTGCCGACGTCCACCAGGGCGAATACGTGGCAGGCTGTGACGAGCGGTTGGCGTGGCTGACCGGGTTTACCGGCTCTGCCGGGTTTGCAGCCGTGCTGTCTGATGTGGCGGGGGTATTTGTGGACGGGCGCTACCGGGTGCAGGTGAAGGCTCAGATCGCGGATGTGTTTACGCCGGTCAATTGGCCGGAGCAGCAGTTGGAAGATTGGCTGATCAAGGCCCTGCCCGGGGGCGGTGTGATCGGGTTTGACCCTTGGCTGCACACGGTTGCTGAAGTGTCGCGGCTGGAGGCGGCCCTGGGCCCGCACCAGATCAGCCTTCGGCCTGTGGATAATGCTGTGGACAAGATATGGAATGATCGGCCCGCACGCCCGTCGGCTGCTGCTGTGCGCTATCCGCAGGCGATCGCCGGGGTATCTTCAGCTGACAAGCGCTTTGATGTGGCAAAGGTGCTGCGGAAGGCTGAAGAGGCCGCAGTGGTGCTTACTCTGCCCGACTCTATCAACTGGCTTCTTAACATTCGCGGCGGCGATCTGGCCCATCTGCCCGTCGTGCAGGCCTTTGCGATCATGCGCGATGATGGCACGGTGGAAGTTTTCTCGAACCCTGCGAAATTTGACGGCCTGGTGCTTGGCGATGGCGTGACGGTCTCGGATTGGTCGGCGTTTGAGGGTGCCCTGGCGGGCCTGAGCGGCCCGGTTCGGATCGATTTCAAATCCGCGCCCGAGGCCGTGCGACGTATCCTGCTGGACGCTGGTATTGAAATCTCGGATGGCGATGATCCCTGCCTTTTGCCCAAGGCGCGCAAAACCGCAGCAGAGATCGCCGGGACCACGGCAGCGCATCTGCGCGACGGGGTCGCCATGGCGCGGTTCCTGCATTGGTTCGACGAGACGGCGCCTGCGGGCGGCCTGACCGAGATTGATGCCGCACAGGCGCTTGAGGCGTTTCGGGCCGAAACCGGCGCGCTTCGGGATATCTCGTTCGACACCATCGCAGGCGCGGGTGCCAACGGTGCCATCGTGCACTACCGTGTCACAGAGCAGACCAACGCCTCCCTCCGGCCCGGCCAGTTGTTCCTGATCGACAGCGGCGCACAGTATCAGGACGGGACCACGGACATCACCCGAACGCTGCCGGTTGGCCTGCCGGGGGCCGAGGAAAAGGAGTGCTTTACCCTCGTGCTGCAAGGCATGATCGCGGTGCACCGCGCCCGCTTTCCCAAGGGTATCGCGGGGGTGCATCTGGACGCTCTGGCGCGCGCGCCCTTATGGGCGACGGGGCGGGATTACGACCATGGCACCGGGCATGGCGTGGGCGTTTACCTGAGCGTGCATGAAGGGCCGCAGGGCCTGTCTCGACGGGCCACAACCCCGCTTGAGCCCGGTATGATCCTGTCCAATGAACCGGGGTATTACCGCGAGGGCGCGTTCGGCATTCGTATTGAAAACCTGATCCATGTGGTCGCGGCACCTGCAGGCGCGGACCCGCAGCGTGACATGCTCGCCTTCGAAACGCTGACATTTGCACCCATTGACCGCCGCCTTATCGTGGCCGAGATGCTGAGCCCTGCCGAGACGGATTGGATCAATGCCTACCACTCGGCCGTTGTCACCAGAATTGCGCCGTTGTTGGATGCCGGCGGATATAGCGACACCTCCGCCTGGCTGCGCCGGGCCTGCGCACCGATCCACGCGTGCGAGACACCTTGTGCAGGGGATGGCTGACGCGATACACACGGATTTCAGAGGATTTATCGGGGAGAACGGGCATGGCTGATCACATCACGATCCGAAAGGCATCGGGCACCTGGGTGGTACGAGCAAGCGGTGCCGTCGTGGGCGAAAGCGGCGATGCCCTGGAGGTTTTGGAGGGTGATTATCCGCCCGTCATCTACTTCCCGCGCGCCGACATCGGCATGAGTTTTCTGGAGCAGACGACATCGACAACGCATTGCCCGCACAAGGGTGCGGCGACCTATTACACCGTCTCCGGACCAGATGGAGATGCGGTCGACGCGGCCTGGAGCTACGACGCACCCAATAGCGATGTGGAGGCTATCGCGGGCCATGTTGCATTCTACGCTGACCGGGTGGCGGTGGAAAAACTTTAGCGGTCGGGACGAAGCTCCGGTCGGCTACCGAGAGCATAGTACTGAACTCTGCTACGGCCTTGATCGCCGCCGCGGGCAATGCGCTCCGTGATGATGACATTGCCGCTGTTTCAGGTGATCGCCGGGGTCCGGGGGCTGTTGCAACCGGCACAAGATCGGCAAAGCGGCGCGGATCGCGCTAGCCTAGGCGATGCTCGCCCGCTGCACCGGCAAGGCAGAGCGCGGCTAGCCAGTTGCGCGTAGTGGTGTCTGCCCCGAGCGCGGCCTACGGACCCTCGGCCCGGTAAGTTGGTGATTTGACCAACCAGCAAGTAAGGCTCAGCGCGGTGACGGCCGGAAAGATCCGTGGCATCACGGGATCACCCTTACCGCGCCACGCTCGGAATTGCAGGGAAACACCCCTTTTTCTTCAACTATGTTCTTCGGCGGCTGTCGCGGCCAGTGCCTTGTTGTAGGCCTTCAACGCATCAACGTGAAACAGCGCCCCCTCCAATGCGGGCGGCCCGCCCGAGGGCGACAGCTGCACCACGGGCACGAAATCCAGCCCGGTGCGCTCGAATATCGGCAGGGCGCGCTCCAGCGTGGCATTGGTGTCGGTGAAGATGCCCTGCTCGATCAAAGTCAGCAGCCGATCTTCCGGCGCTGCGTTTTCATGGGTCATCGGGCGCATCACGCGGCCCACACGGAACATTGCCAGCAGGTAGGCCTGCGGTCCGGCCGCAAGGTGAATGTTGCGCCGCTCCAGCTGGGTCAGGAAGAAACTGCGATGGACCAGCTTGCTGGAGACGGCGGTAGACATCGACACCGCGACCATGACAGCAAGGCCCGTCTGCCAGTCACCGGTGAGTTCGAACACGATCAACGTGGTCGAAATCGGAGCGCCCAGAACTGCCGCAGCCACAGCCCCCATCCCTGCCAACGCATAGAGCGTTTCGGACCCGGACACATCGGGAAAAATGCTGGTGGCGACCAGCCCGAAGGCAAGGCCCGTGATCGCGCCAATCATCAGCGACGGCGAAAACACGCCGCCGCCCATGCGCCCGGCGACAGTGATCGCCACGGCGATGGCCTTGAGGATGGCAAAGACGATCGCCTCCCACAGGAACAATTCGCCTGTCAGCGCGGCGGACGTTGTCTCGTATCCAACGCCGATGATATGCGGAAACCAGATCGCGAGGCTTCCCAGAAGCACCCCTGCCACAGCCGGGCGCAGGTAGCGCGGCAGTTTGGTGCGGCGTTGCAGGGACGTGGCCAAATCCTCTGCCCAAAACGTACCGCGCATGAACAAAACGGCCACAAGACCGCAAAGAAGACCCAGGATCAGGAATGCGGGAAGCTCGACGTAGAACCGCAGTTCACTCTCGGAACTGAGCACAAATTCGGTGACATCGCCGAATTGCCAGCGACTGATCACGGTGCCGGCGGCCGATGCAATGACGATCGGCGCGAAGGCGTGGACGGCGAAGTGGCGCAGCACGACCTCAAGTGCGAAAATCGCACCCGCGATGGGGGCATTGAACGATGCCGATACGGCAGCGGCCACGGCGCATCCCAACAGGTCCCGTCCCGTGATTCCGTCGGCATTGATCCAGCGAGAGATCTTGGACGAGATTATCGCGGCCAGATGAACCACCGGCCCCTCCCGGCCCGTGGATCCCCCTGATCCCAATGTGATCATCGAGGCCAAGGCAGAGGCAAGGCCAGCGCGTCCCTCCACCCGGCCTTCACTGAGTGCCGCACCTTCGATCACATCGGCAACGGAGCGGACCCGGCCATCGGGAGTAAACTTATGCAAGATCAGCCCGACGATCAGACCTCCACCCACCGGAATCGCAAGGATCAATCCCCAGGGCAGCCCCTGGGCGAACGAGTGCAGCAGACGGACATCGTCGACACCGTATAGGGTTTCCTGCAAGAAACTGACGCCCATGCGAAACAGAAGTGCGGCAAACCCGGCCGACACGCCGATGAACAGGGCGATCAGCCAGAACTGGAACTGGCTCGGTCCCTTTTCCAGCAGCAATGACCACGCCCCGCGCAAGCCAATGGCGGCACGATGTCCGTATTGCTGGAGTAGGCCGCGCGGGTCGATGGCCACCGGAGAGGCTCGCTTTCTGGCGCAGCTGAACGTTTTGACTTTTGGACCGGCGCCGCGACGAAGGGTCCACGTAAACAGGGCTATAGATCAGGGATAGACCCATGCCATGGCTTTGAAAAGCCCGGCCTTTTGCAATTCTCTGTTTCCTGCCGGAGGAGGTGGCCGTTCAGGCCGCTCCGCCGCGCAGCAATTCGCGCGCCGCGTCCCGTGCAGCCTCGGTGATCGTGTCGCCTGCCACCATGCGCGCGACCTCGTCGATCCGCTCCGGCGCAGACAAGGCGACCACATGGCTGGTGGTGATGCCGCTGGTAACGGATTTGGAGACTTGCCAGTGATGTGAACCAAGGGATGCCACTTGCGGAGAATGGGTGACGACCAGCACCTGCCCGCCGTCCGCCAGCGCCTTGAGCCGTCGCCCGACCGCGTCTGCCGTCGCGCCTCCAACGCCCCGGTCGATCTCATCAAAGATCATCGTCAGGCCGGGGGCATCTGCGGTGAGACAGACTTTGAGGGCAAGAAGGAACCGCGAAAGCTCGCCGCCCGATGCGATCCTGTTGAGCGCCCCCGCTGGCGCGCCGGGGTTGGTGGCGACAGTGAACGTGATCGTATCGACGCCATCGGGGCCGGCCGCGGCCTCCTCGCGTCGCGTCTCGAACACGGCGCGTTCCATCTTCAGCGGCGCAAGCTCGGCAGCCATGGCCTTGTCGAGCCTTCGGGCCGCAGTTTCGCGTTTGGTGGTCAGGGCATCTGCGACATCGGTGTACGCGGCGGCGGCCTCCGCGAGCGTCCGGCGCAGACCCGCCATTTCGGCCTCCCCCCCATCCAGCGCGATCAGGCGGGAGGTGAGGGCCTCGGCCAACGTGGCCAGGTCATCGGCGAGGATGTTGTGCTTTCGTGCCAGGCCTCTCAGAGCGAAGAGACGTTCTTCGACCATCTCCAACTCCGTCGGGTTGAAGTCCAGCCGTTCCGCAAAACTCGCGACACCGGCCTGCGCCTCGCCCAGATTAACCAGCGCGCGTTCCAAAGCGGCGAGGGGCAGATCCAACCGCCCTTCCGCCTGATCGATCACCGCGTCGAGCCAGCGGCCCGCGTCGCCCATAGCGCCTTCCGCGCCGTTCAGGCCGAGGGCCGCAATGGCCTGGGCCACATCTGCGCGCATCTTTTCCGCGCCCTGCATCTGACGGCGGCGCTTGTCGAGGTCCGCCTCTTCGCCGGGTTCCGGGGCGAGCTTGTCCAATTCCGCCACGGCATGACGCAGGAAATCCTCTTCCCCGCGCATCTCAGCCAACCGCTGCTCCGCCGCCGAGAGCGCCTTGTCGGCCGCTCTCTGCGCCGTCCACGCCGTTGCCACTTTGGCGCGCAGGGCGTCCAGATCGCCGTATTCATCCAGCATCGCGCGATGATTTTTGGGGTCGAGCAATCCCCGATCGTCCTGCTGGCCGTGGAGTTCCACCAGATGATCCGAGAGCGCGCGCAGGACCTCACCGCTGACCCGGCGGTCATTGACCCAGGCAGTTTTTCGACCCTCCGGCGTGTTGATCCGGCGCAACAGCAATTCGTTTGACGCAGGCAGGCCCGCTTGTTCCAATACGGCATGAGCCGGGTGGCCATCGGGCAGAGCGAATTCCGCCGTAACTTCCCCCTGCTCCGCACCCGCGCGCACCAGATCGGCACGCCCGCGCCAGCCAAGAACGAATCCCAGCGAGTCCAGTAGAATTGATTTGCCCGCGCCGGTTTCCCCGGTCAACACGTTGAGACCGGGCTGAAAGGCAAGCTCCAGCCGATCAATAATCAACATGTCGCGGATTTCGAGGTGTCGCAGCATAGATAGGGTGTTGCCTAAGCGCGCAGTCCGGTCAAGGGGGGCTGGTCAATAGTCCGGGGCCGTCACAGCCAATCCCCGCGGATCGTCTGTTGCCAAACCTCACGCAGCCAGTTCTCTCCTGCGGCTTCCATCGACAATCCCTGCCCGGTCAACTGACGGTACGCATCGTCGTAAAACGGCGAGGACTGGAAGTTGTAGCCAAGGATCGCGCCCGCCGTTTGCGCCTCTTCCGTGAGGCCGAGGGCAAGATACGCCTCCACCAGACGCAGCAAGGCCTCTGGCGTGTGGGTCGTGGTTTGAAACTGCTCTACGACAACGCGGAACCGGTTGATAGCAGAGGTGTAATGCTGGCGGCGCAGGTAGTACCGGCCGACTTCCATTTCCTTGCCAGCCAGATGGTCAAATGCAAGGTCGAAGCGCAGGATCGCATCTTGGGTGTATTCGCTGTCGGGATAGCGCTCGATCACCACGCGCAGCGCTTGCAGCGCCTGATAGGTGACACCCTGGTCGCGGCCGACCTGATCGATCTGATCGTAATAGGACAGCGCCAGAAGATACTGCGCGTAGGCGGCGTCCTCATTGCCGGGATAGAAATCAAGGTAGCGTTGGGCGGCGACGCGTGCGGCCTCGTAATCGCCATCCTGATGGTAGGCAAAGGCGGCCATGATAAGCGCGCGCTCGGCCCACGTGGAATAGGGGTGCAGGCGTTCCACTTCGATGAACAATTCCGCTGCGTTGTCAGCGCGTCCACTCTCCAACTGGAATTCGGCCTGTTGGTAGATCGTCTCGGCGTCGAGTTGCTCCAGCGGCAGTGTGTTGTTCCGACCGGCAAAGAAACCGCCACCGCTGCCATTGAACAAACCGGTTCCAAGCAAACCACCACCGCCACACCCTGCAAGGGCAAGCGTCAGCAAAAGTGCTGGACCAGAAAGACGGACGCGGTTGATTGTCATACGAATGGCCTCAAACCCAATGCTCTCCGCCCCGTCGAGAGGCGCCGTTCTGCACTCCCTAGCACATTCCTTTTGTGGGCAAAATCCCTGTTCCACGTTTGATATTGGAACGTGACGGCGTTGTGACCTGATAGTCCCATCAGCCGCCGATCAAGCGACGCGGGCCAGATCGGCGTGTTTGACGCCGACACCCGGCAAGGACGCAGCCTGCCGCTCAGAGCATTGCACCAAACGCACTGCGCCCGGAGTCGCAAACACCACCCGCAGGAGTTGGTTCGTGACCATGTGCCCCGCCCGAAAGCCGGTGTAACAGCCAAGGATCGGTGCCCCTGCAAGCGCCAAATCACCCAATGCGTCCAGCATCTTATGGCGCACTGCTTCATTTGCGTGGCGGAAGCCGCCGGGGCTGAGGACCTCTTCGCCATCGACCACGACCGCATTGTCGTAGGTGCCGCCAAGGGCAAGGCCCGCTTCGTGCATCATCTCCACATCGGACTGACGGCAGAAGGTGCGGCTATCGCATAGTTCGCGCACGAAATGGCCATTGGCGAGGTTCGCGCGCAGGCGCTGGCGACCAATGGCCGCGTCGGCGAAATCAATGGTGTAATCCATCTCAAGCCCCTCGGCCGGGCTCAACTCAGCCCAGGCATCGCCCTCGGCGACGCGCACGGTCTTGAGGATCTCGAACGCGTGGATCGGTGCGGCTTGGCGCTGGATGCCCGCCGCAAGAATGCCCCGCACAAACGGCGCGGCGGAGCCATCAAGAATGGGCAGTTCCGGCCCGTCCACTTCGACCAGCGCGTTGTGGATGCCGGAGCCAATCAGCGCCGCCATCACGTGTTCAACGGTCGAGACATCGGTGCCATCTTCGGCCACCAGCTTGGTGCAGAGACGGCTTTGCGGAACCAGATCGTAGCGGGCGGGGATCATATCGGCATCGTCAAGATCCGTGCGGCGGAACCAGATTCCGACGTTTGCCGCTTGCGGCAATATGCTGACCTGCGTCAAGCGACCCGAGTGCAGGCCCACGCCTGTAAAGTTCGCTGTCTTTCGAAGTGTCGCCTGCATGGTGTGCCTGCCCTCATTGCCCAAACGGCATTCGCCTCGTGCCTGTCCGCGCCACCCATTAAGAGAGGGCGATCTGCCGGATCGCAGGGTGATGTCTTAACATGTGTTAAGATCGCACCTCTGCTGGATATGTGGGTATCGGCGGCGGCGGCTACGATCAACTCAAGGTTTGTGACGCGTTGCAACAATGGCTTGTGGTCTAGGCAGATTATCGCCGACATGTTGTGAGTAACTCAATAAGCGCCTGATATCTCACAAAAAAAGGCTGGCGCGGAGCCAGCCCGTTAATTCGATTTGTGACCGGTTCTAGTTCGCCTGTCGGCGCAAAAACGCTGGAATTTCAATGCGCTCATGATCGGGATCCACAACGCCATCGTCATGGCCACGATGTGGCGGCATCGGGGCCGGTGCGGCGACCATGGATGGCGGCTGGCGACGCTCCACCGGGGCGGGGCCATCTTCGCCCGTGCCTGTCATGCGATTGATCAGAGAGTTGATGCCGAAGCCACGCTTTTGCTGTGGCTGTTCACCGAAGGCATTGGTCGCCTGCGGTTGCTGAACAGGCTCATGCGTCCGGGGCGTGTCACGCTGGATCGCGGCGCGCAACCGCGCGAGCGCTTCCGGCGTGGGCGATCCGCTCGCAACAGGCTTGGGCGCGACATAGGCCGGTGCGACTTCTGCTGGCCGCTGAGGGGCTGCAGACGGCGTCGGCGCGGGAAATTCCGCGACGGGCGCAGGCTGGTATGCAGGTGCGGGGACGTCATCCTCCGCCACCAGATCCGCCGACTCCTCCTTCGCGGCCCCACCGTCGAAGCTCTCGAACAGAGATGGCTCCGGGGCTGCCTCGGCAGCGACGGCCTCCTCCACATATTCGGGCTCAGCCGGTACTGTGGATTTTGTGACAGCGGCGGAGGCGTAGAACTGGCGCGACGGGATTTCTTCGGCTCGCGCGGCGGCTTCGATCCCGGTGGCGACAACGCTGACGCGCATCTTGCCTTCCATTTCGGTATCCAGGGTGGAGCCGACGATGATATTGGCCTCCGGGTCCACTTCCTCGCGAATACGGTTGGCCGCTTCGTCCAGTTCGAACAACGTCAGATCGTAGCCGCCGGTGATGTTGATCAGCACGCCGCGGGCGCCCGACAGGCTGATTTCGTCCAGCAACGGGTTGGCGATGGCCTTCTCGGCGGCCTGCATCGCGCGATTGTCGCCCTCTGCCTCGCCGGTGCCCATCATGGCTTTGCCCATTTCGTTCATCACCGACCGCACGTCCGCAAAGTCGAGGTTGATCAGGCCCGGACGCACCATCAGGTCCGTCACGCCTTTGACGCCCTGATACAGCACGTCGTCTGCCAGCGCGAAGGCTTCGGTGAATGTGGTTTTTTCATTGGCCAGCCGGAACAGGTTCTGGTTCGGAATGATGATCAGCGTGTCGACGACCTTTTGCAGCGCCTCAATACCTTCATCAGCCTGACGCATCCGCTTGGAGCCTTCAAACTGGAACGGCTTGGTGACGACGCCCACGGTCAGCACGCCCAATTCGCGGGCCGCCTGTGCAATGATCGGGGCGGCTCCCGTGCCGGTGCCGCCACCCATTCCTGCGGTGATGAACGCCATATGCGCCCCCGCCAGGTGATCCACGATGTCTTCGATGCTTTCCTCGGCGGCGGATGCGCCGACCTGAGGGCGGGCGCCCGCGCCGAGACCTTCCGTCACGCGCTGACCCATCTGGATCCGGCTATGGGCGCGCGATTGTTGCAGCGCCTGCGCATCAGTGTTCGCCACCACGAACTCGCAGCCATCGAGCTGCTGGTCGATCATGTTGTTGACCGCGTTGCCGCCTGCCCCGCCGACGCCGAACACGGTAATCCGTGGCTTCAGCTCAGGCTGTTCGTCGTTCATCGTGAGATTAAGTGTCATGATTGCTGTCCGCCTGTCTATTGTCCGGGCACCCGATCTTGCGTCGAACCGCCATATCTACCTCGTTTATTGGCAGGGAGCCTAGACACATCCTGCCGCTTCGTCACGCATAAAATCCGGCATCTGGGCGAAATGTGGCCTATTTGCGTCAAAAGCACCCGCGATTTAGCGTTAAACCCCTATATGCGGGGCCTACCAGTTGTCCTTGAACCATTTTACTGCGCGCCGGACGGAGCGTGCAGGCAGTCTGTCGGCAGGAAGATCGAAGTCCCACCACTCGTCTTGCGGCGACGCGGCAAACAATGCGAGGCCGACGCAGGCCGAAAAGGCAGAACCATAGGCCGTCTGCGGCAGACCCGCGACACGCATCGGGCGACCCAGTCGCACCTGATTGCCGAGGATGCGCGACGCCAGCGCATCAAGGCCGGGGATCTCGGCTTCCGCCACCCGTCAAGACAATCCGCTGAGAGGGCAGATGCTCGAACCCGGCCGCATCCAGACGCGCGCGGACCTCTTCGAGAATCTCTTCAACCCGGGGGCGCATGACGCCGATCAACTCGGCGCGCGATACAGTTCGGCGGTCGTGGTGCCAGTCGCCCGTATCGCTGTCCAGTTCGATGATCTCCCGATCATCAAGCCCCGTGGCAATCAGGCCACCGAACTTGGTCTTGATCCGCTCTGCCTTGTCCACCGGGATATGCAACCCCTGAGAGATATCGCGGGTGATATGCGCGCCGCCCATCCGGACAGTATCGGCAAAAATCATGTGCTTTTTCATGAAGATCGACAGGCTTGTGGCCCCGGCCCCAAGGTCGATACAGGCGGCGCCCAACTCCTGCTCGTCTTCCACCAGCGACGCCATCGCGGCGACGTAGGGCGCGCTGGCCACGCCGGCCAGTTCCAGATCGCAGCGCTTGACGCAGTGCAGCAGGGTCTCGATCGCGTGGCTGTCGACGGTCAGCAGGTGCATGTCACACGACAGCTTGTTGCCGACATGGCCGCGCGGATCCGACAGGCCCGTGCGCGCATCAAGCGAAAAGTTGACAGGCTGTGCATGCAGCACTTCGCGGGAGGCGCCGATATCGGGCATATCACAAACGGCCAGCACGCGGCCAATGTCGTGATCTTCCACCGCTCCGGTTTGCAGATCGACCTCTCCGGTCAACCCATAGCTGCGCGGCCGCGCTCCCGACAGCGCAACAATCACGTGATCGACACGGGCATTGGCCATCTTCTGGGCGGTCTGGACGGCTGTGCGGATCGCGCGCTCGGTTTCCGCCACTGTATCAATCTCGCCAAACTTCACCCCGCGCGAACGGGTGGTGGCAGCCCCGATGACGCGGAAACTGGATTGGCCCGCCATGGCGCCAATCCCCTCGTCTTCCATCTGCGTCGCGTCAAACCGCAAGACCAGACAGGCAATCTTGAAAGTGCCGATGTCGAGCACCGCAATAACACCGCGCCGCATCGCCTCTGTACGCTTGGCACGCATCGCCCGTTGGGTTTGATAAAGCAGGTTCATCCGCGATCATTCCTTGTCAAATGGGCCTGTGCCGCCTGTTGCTCCGCCTGTTCTCGCATCCGCTGCAACTCATCAATCGCATCGTCGGTCAGCCGCACGGTCAAGCGGCCAGGATTTCGCAAATCCACCACCGTCACGTCGCGGGATAGAATCTCGCCGACATCATGCAGCGCCAGAATGCGGTCCAGCGCCGTGCGCGGTTCGGCCTCGGGCAACAGGATGCGCGCGCCGTTGGTCAGCACCAGATCCCAACGTCGCTCACCCATACGCACAAGGCCGTGGATGCGGGCGCCAAGGATGGAGGCGGCATCAATCAACTCCAAGGCTTCCGGCATGGCTTCGTTTGCTCCGCGCCCGGCCAGAAGCGGCAGAGGTGTCTCCAACTCGCGGGTCCCGAACCCCGCCACGAAGGTCCCTTCGTCGTCAACGATGCTGAGGCCCTCACGGGTCAGCCAAAGGGCCGCGGGGATGCGCTCATCAATACGCACAGCCAGATAGCCGCCCGATTGCAGGCGCAGGTCCGCGGAGCGCACGGGGGGCAATGCTTCGAGGCGGCCGCGCAACTGATCCAGATCCAGATCAAACGACGAAAGCGGAAGGTCCAGCGCAAGCGCCGCGCGGACCTGCTCGGTGACGTCTTCAGACGCGCCGTCGATGCCAAGGACGTTGACGCGAAATTCCGGACGGTTCTCGACTTCGCGGCGGATCTCGCTGGCGGCATCGTACAGCCCGGTGATGCGGGACTCGTCGCTCAGATACCACGCGACGGCGGCGAACAGAATGAGCAGCGGAACACCGATGTGCAGCGCCTTGCGGAAAATCGGGGTCAGCCACAGGCGCTGCACCCGGTAGCTGAGCCGCGAGGGTGCCGGATCATGCAGACCCGTGGGTGGAAGCGCGGCTCGGCGCGCGAGGATGCGGCGCGCAGGATTGCGGTCCATTACCGATTGCATGAAGCGTCCTTTACCAACCAGGTGCACAATTGCCCGAATGACATGCCCACCGCCTCGGCCTGTTCAGGCGTCAGCGATGTGGGTGTCATGCCGGGCTGCGTGTTTGTTTCCAGAATGATCAATCCGTCGAGGCCACGGGACTCGTCCCACCGGAAATCGGTGCGGCTGACGCCCCTGCACCCCAGCGCGGCATGGGCGCGCACGGACATGCTCATGCAGGCATCGAAAATCTCCTGCGGCACGTCCGCAGGGACAACATGGCGAGAGCCTCCGGGCTTGTATTTGGCGTCGTAGTCGTACCAGCCATCGGTCAGAATATCGGTGACCGTGAGAGCGCCGGGATCACCGGGCCTGTCGCCGAGGACGGTTGTTGTGAGTTCACGCCCGGGCGCAAACGCCTCGACCATCACATCCTCTGGCATGTCGTCGGACAGATGCGGCGGGCCGTTCGCATCCTCGTTGACCAGATAAACCCCGACGGAGGAGCCTTCATTGTTCGGCTTGACCACGTAGGGGGCGGGCATGACATGCTCTGCCATTGCGCGCGCTTTGGGGACGATGACGCTTTCGACGACAGGCAGGCCGTGGGCACGGAAGGTGTCTTTGGCACGGGCCTTGTCCATTGCAAGGGCGGAGGCGAGAACGCCGGAATGGCTGTAGGGAATGGCTAGCCATTCCAGCAGACCCTGAACGCAGCCATCTTCGCCCCAGCGACCATGCAGCGCGTTGAAGACGACATCGGGGGTGATCTCCTTGAGCCGCGCGCACAGCTTGTCCGCGGCACCAACGGCGCCCGCGTCCAGTTCTATGACGTCAAATCCCTCACCGCGCAGCGCCCCGGCGCACCCTTGTCCGGTGCTCAGCGACACCTCCCGCTCAGTGGAGGGTCCGCCCATCAAGACGACGACACGGGATGGAAGGCTGCTCAACCCTGCCACCGTTTGTGTCCTCAACATTGCCCTGGCGATACGTTGCCGCCCGGATCGTTTCCCCCGCGTGCAACACGGAGCCTTGCATTGTTGCCCGCAATCTGCGGGTCAGTGCCCACGCTTTATGCGGGGTCTTTTGATTGCTTATCAGCCGCAGGTATGCCCACGCGCATAATTTCCCACTCTAGATCAATGCCCTGAGATAAGTATACCCTTTTCCTGACTTCTTCTCCCAATCCCTCCAGATCTGCGGCAGTTGCGCCACCTTTGTTGAGCAGGAAGTTTGAATGCATCTCGGACATTTGCGCGCCTCCAAGGGACGCTCCACGCATGCCTGCCTCGTCGATCACTTTCCATGCTTTCAGATCGTGGGTGTCGTCGGCCTTGCCGGTCGAGCTGAACCCGGCCGGGTTGCGGAACGTCGATCCGGCGGACAGCTCCTTTGTGGGTTGGCTCTGATTGCGTTTGTCCAACCCCTCCTCCATCCGCGCATAAAGCGCGGCAGTGTCGTCGCAGGTTCCGCGCAGCGTGACGCTGGTGACGGTTGCACCTTCGGGGAGGTCGGTTTGTCGGTAGGCAAACTCGATGTCGTCTTTCGCCAGCGTAACCGAGGTGCCATCGCGCATCGCCACCCGGGCGGACACGACATGATCGGCCATATATGATCCGTAGCAGCCTGCGTTCATCTTCAGCGCGCCGCCGATGCTTCCGGGAATGGTGCGCAGGAACGTCAGGTCCAGCCCCGCATCAGCCGCCGCCTTTGCCACCCGAGCATCCAGAGCCGCCGCCCCGGCGGTGACGGTCTCGCCGTCGACGCTGATATCCATGAACGGACGGCCCAGTTTGATCACCACGCCGGGCATACCGCCATCGCGCACGATCAGGTTGGAGCCGACGCCCATGGGAAATACCGGAATGCCGGGGTCCAGCGCCGCCAGAAAATCGCTCAGATCGGCCTCATCTGCGGGCTGAAACAGCCACTCCGCCGGGCCGCCCACCCGCAGCCATGTGAGGCCCGCCAGGTCCCGGTTCGCCGTGAGACGCCCGCGCACAGGGGGCAGCGGCAGGCTCATTCCGCGTGACCTCGCGACGCGGAGGCCCGCGCAATGATACCCAAAAGCATCCGGATTGCGGGGGGACGCAACATGCGGGCGGTCAAGGGGCCCGCCAAAAGCCCGGCAATGGTCGCAAACCCGGTCAATACAACTGGCGTCATGACTGGCCTTCCTCCTCCGAAGTCGTCAAGGCGTGGTGGATGGATTGGCCCGCACGGATCAGCGGCCAGCGCAGGACAGACGCTCCCGCGATCAGGAACACGATGCCCCAGAACGGACCAAGGCTGTACGTGACCCAGCCCAGAAGCGGGATACCCGTGGCAATCAGCACCCAGGCGGCGGGCCAGTGGAACCGCTGGGGCGCCATGCCCGCGAAACAGGCCGAGGCCGACCACAGGCAAGCGAGGATCAATGGAACCGGCATCAGACCTCCTTCCTACGCGCTTTGCGCCAGAAATACCGCAACGGGTTGCGGAACATGGATACCACGGCGGCGACGATGATCACCGCCCAGATCCAGCCGTGGGAATAGCCGACGAAGGCGACCAGCGGCACGGATAGGACCAGCAGCGCGATGCCAGGCGGAAACTGCATCCGATAGGGCAACATCGCCACGATGGCGGACCCGAGCACCCACAGGCAGGCAAGAATCAGGGCGAGGCTCATCCCGCTTGCGCCGTTTTGTCGAGGTCAGCCAAGCGCTTGGGCAAACCGTTGGCCCAGGCGCTGATCGTTCCCGCCCCAAGGCACACGACCATGTCACCGGGGCGCGCCTGTTCGCGCACGAGCCGTTCCAGATCATCCTCACTGTGCAGCGCGCGCGCGTGACGGTGGCCGTGGCCGATCAGGCCTGCGACCAGATCGTCTCGGCTCGCACCCTCGATCGGGTCTTCGCCAGCCGCATAGACATCGCCGATGGCCACCACGTCAGCCTCGTTGAAACAGGCGCAGAATTCTTCGAACAGGGAATGCAGGCGCGAGTAGCGGTGCGGCTGATGTACGGCAATCACACGGCCCTCGGTCGCGTGACGTGCCGCTTTCAGGACAGCGGCGATTTCTACCGGATGGTGGCCGTAGTCGTCGATCACGGTGATGCCACCAACCTCGCCCACCCTGGTGAAGCGGCGGTTCACGCCCTTGAAGCCTTCCAGTGCGTCGCGGATCTCATCCGCCTTCATGCCCAGATGGCGTGCAACAGCCACGGCCGCCAGCGCATTGGAGACATTGTGATCACCGGGCATCGGCAGCGTGCAGCCCTCGATCACCATGTCGTCCTGGCTCAACGCGATGTCGAAATGCGCGATGCCGCCGGCGTAGGTCAGATTGATCGCACGGACGTCGGCTTGGGCGTTGAACCCGAACGTGACCACGCGGCGATCGGTGATCTTGCCGACCAACGCCTGCACCTCCGGGTGATCCGTGCAGCAGACCGCGAGGCCGTAGAACGGGATGTTGGAGACGAAATCAAGAAAGCCCTGGCGCAGATTCTCGATGGTGCCCCAGTGCTCCATATGCTCCGGGTCGATATTTGTGACAATCGCAATCGTCGCGGGCAACCTGTTGAACGTGCCATCGCTCTCGTCAGCCTCCACCACCATCCAATCACCCTGCCCCACCCGCGCGTTGGAGCCATAGGCGTGGATGATGCCGCCGTTGATCACCGTGGGGTCGACGCCGCCGTGATCCAGCAGCGTGGCGACCATCGTGGTTGTCGTCGTTTTGCCATGAGTGCCACCGACCGCGACATTGGAGCGCAAACGCATCAGCTCTGCCAGCATCTCGGCCCGGCGCACCACCGGCAGGCCCTGCAACCGCGCCGCGTCCAGTTCGGGATTGCCGGATTTGATGGCGGACGAGATGACGATGACCTCGGCGCCGGTCAGGTTCTCTGCCGTCTGGCCGATAAATATCCGCGCCCCAAGCGATGCCAGGCGATCCGTGATCGGGGATTGCTTCAGGTCACTGCCCTGCACGTCATAGCCATGGTTCAACAGCACTTCCGCGATGCCCGACATGCCGATCCCGCCAATTCCGACGAAATGGATCGAGCCCAGCTGGGTTGGCAATTTGGTGACGGCGGCGTTCATGGGTCAGGCCTTCCTGGCAAGGTTTTCGACAAGCTCCACCAAACGCTCCGTGGCGTCAGGCACTGCAACGCTGAGCGCCGCAATGGACATCTGCGTCGCCGCGTCGGGTTGGGTGAGGATATCCGTGATCGCATCGGCCAAAGCCTGCGGGGTAAACTGGGGTTCGGGCATCAGGACGGCAGCGCCCGCCTCCACCGGGCCACGGGCATTGGCGGTCTGCTCATCCCGCACGGCGGCGGCCAGCGGCACATAGATCGCGGGGCGACCGATGACGTTGATGTCGGCCACCGAGGACGCGCCGGAGCGACAGATGACCAGTTGCGCTTCGCTCAGGCGGCGGGGCATTTCGTGCAGGAACGTCTCGACCTCGACACGCTGGCCGATGACCTCATAGGCCGCCTGCACCCGTGCCAGATCTTCTTCGCGGGCCTGCTGCGCGATGCGCAGGTGACGGCGGATAGCCTCCGGCAGCAGGGCAATCGCCGCAGGAACAACATCCGACAGGATCCGCGCTCCCTGCGAGCCGCCGAAGACCAGCAAACTCATCGGCCAGTCGCCGGGCGGCGTGTAGGGTGCGCCTGCGCGCTCCGCAATGGCGGCGCGCACCGGGTTTCCGGTGTGGATCGCATCGGCCCCCACAGGGACTGCCGTGGGCCAGGTGCCGCAGGCGACATGGGCCACGTGTTTGGCGAACATCCGGTTCACACGGCCCAGAACGCCGTTTTGCTCATGCAGCATCCGGGGCTGGCCCGTGAGGCGCGCCGCCGCCATTGCAGGGATCGTGGGATAGCCGCCGAAACCCACGACAACGTCGGGCCGTTCGCGTCGCATCGCCAGCGTGGCGTTGACCACGCCCGAGATTATCCGAAACGGCACCGCCAGCTTTGCCACCGCATCGCCCCTCGCGAAGGAGGCCGAAGACACCTGCCGGATCTCGACCGCGTGGCTGAACCCACCCACATAGCGCGCCCCGCGGGCGTCGGTGCTCAGCGTCACGTGCCACCCCTTGCGCAACATCGCCTCCGACAGCGCCTGAGCCGGAAACATGTGCCCGCCCGTGCCGCCCGCCGCAATGATGAGATGGGGCTTGGACATGGTGCTACCGTTGGCGGGACAAGAGATGATCGGCGATGTCGCCCTGGGGACGGGTGCGGGTGAACACCAGAAGCATGCCGACCGCAATCCCTGTCGCGATCAGGCTGGATCCGCCGTAGCTGACAAACGGCAGCGTCATGCCCTTGGCAGGCAACAGCCGCACCGCGACGCTCATGTTCACGAACGCCTGTAGCGCCAGAAGGCTCACAAGGCCCGTACCCGCCAGGCGCGCGAACGGATCACGCTCGCGCATCAGGCGCGAATAGCTGCGCAGCGTGATGGTCAGGTACAGCGCGATGATCACGAACACCAGAACCAGCCCGTATTCCTCGGCTGCGACGGCAATGATAAAATCCGTATGGGCATCGGGCAACGTCCACTTGACCGATCCCTCTCCCAGACCCGTGCCGAACAAACCGCCCTCGCGGATTGCGTCGGTGGCATATCCAAGTTGGGTGTTCTCGCCGACTTCATCGCTCAGGAACCCGTCAATACGGCGGCGAAAGTGCTCCGACGCCGAATACGCGAAAACTCCGAGCAGACCCACCGCTGCGACAAGTACCGCAAGGATCAGCATCGGCGCGCCCGCCACGAAATACATCACGGCCCAGGCGAAAATCACCAACGCCGCCTGGCCGAAATCCGGCTGAAACGCCAGCAGCGCCACGACGATGGAGGTCACGAACAGCGACACCGTCTTGCCGGGAGGCCCCGCAACCTCCTGGCTCGCGGCCATCATCCAGGCGGTAAATACGATAAACGCGGGCTTGAGAAACTCGGACGGCTGCAAC